>JAUXGA010000011.1 GCA_030622545.1 bacterium
GAGCACCTTTTCCGGCGATGCTGGTTTCCGGGGGAGCACTTTTTCCGACGATGCTAGTTTCGTATGGAGTACCTTTTCCGGCGATGCCGATTTCGGAAAGAGTACCTTTTCTAGCTACGCTAAATTCAGGAGGAGCACTTTTTCTGGCAACGCTTATTTCAGGGGGAGCACTTTTTCTGGTATTGCGAATTTTGCTCTTACTCAATGGTATTGCGTTGTGCGTGATTCGGTTCAGCCCATGCCGGGTAGAGCTGATTTTACTGACACGCGTTGGGCGAATGAACTGCACATGGAAAATATGGACACGCGCCCGGGAGTAACACTTGACTTCACAGGAGCGAAATGGATAACTATTCCAATAGCAGAATATGCAGCACCCAGGCCTGTTCTGTATCTTGAAGGCGCTGACTACGACAAACTCCTTTTTCCGATAGCCGACGAAGGAATTCCCCGTCCTTTACTGGGTTTCGGGAATTCCGACAGTGCAGCTTTTCAAAAGGGATGGCGATTGCAGGTCCCAGATCCAGAGTGGACGGAATGGTCAGTTATCCAGAGAACCTATGGTAAATTTCTCGCTTTCCTCAAAGAGAGTGGGCGCTACGATGACTATGATGCCCTTTTTCTAGAATACCATGATTTGGAGACGTGGTTTCGATGGTATGAACTCCGGCATTCCCCTGGTCCTTTAACATTCTCACATAGAGCTGTAGTGTGGCTTTTCAATGCTGCTATGGGATTGATTTGTGGCTATGGCATTCGGCCAATTCGAGCATTCTGGTTCTCATTCGGGGTCATTCTCGTCTCTGCCATTATATATTGGATTTTTCGAAGGTTCATCCGGCCACGCTATGAAACAGATAGAGAGAATGCGTTCTGCGCACCATACTACTTTCACCGGTCAGAGTCCCCGCCACCGAAATTTCGCATGCCGGATAATTTCTTGGGCTATAACTTCTCAAAAACGCACTTATGGCCCAAGAGCCTCAGTCAAACTAAAAAGGCATTACAGTTCATTACATGGCGTGTGTTTTTAATCCTTTATGGAGCATGGCTGTTATTCTGGTATCTTATGAATTTCGTTCTCTTCTCAGTCAATACATTCTGTACGGTCGGGTACGATAACAATTATCCTGTAAAAGGACTTCGATATGTTTGCATGGCTGAGCTTGTCCTCGGTTATATCACGCTCACCCTCTTCCTCGTTTCGCTGGTGAATGTTCTAATTCGGTAGGAATGGATGCTGTGAGTTGCGGCCGGGCACGCGAACGCCGCGCCGATGTGTAGGGCGCAGGTCTGTGACCTGTCCGATTCGCGCCATTTTCTCGGTCGGGTCACAGACGCCGACCCTACCAGTTAATATAAAAGCCGGGCACGCGAGACGCATGCCGCGGCGAAACAATAACTCGCCGATCCTCCTCGGGGCGGGAAAGGCATTTCACCGCCGTTGTAGGTCTCCAAACCTGCAATGGCGTCATTCGTAAATAACATTCCGGGCAGATCAGGGGATCTGCCTCGGCGAGCTGTGCGGCAGAATCAGGGATCTGCCTCGGCGGTGGCTTTTTATCAGGGGATATGTCTTGACGGGAAAGGTTTGTGCGGATGAAAAGCGCGTTTTATATTATGCTGATCCTCGTGTGGGCGAGCGTAGTACCGGCGGCTGAAGCCAGCAACACCTGGCGCATGGAACCGTCCGGGCGGATGTGGGTGCAAGTGTATGTTCCGCATTCGGCGGATTACTACACTGACTTGGGCGCGGAAATTCTCGCACAGGTGCACAGCCCCGATAAATTTTCCTTTTTTCTCTTTCTCCAATTCCTCACGGCTTCCGGCTACGCGACGATGCCTCGAATTCCGCGCCTTCACATAGACGTTCTCTCTCAATATTTTCAGCAAGGATTGGGGGTTCGTTATAACAGCAATGTGCCCGTGCATCTCTTCTTGCACCGCGACTGCCATCATACGATAGATACTTATGACATCGAACCTGAATCTTGGACGACTCTCGTCTTCGGTCTTGGCACCTTGCCTTTTTACAGCTCGTCGCCAGTGCTTTCACCGCGGGGTGCGCGTCGCCTCTCCTTTCGTTATTTTCTCGGGGGTGGCCCGGTGCTAAAGGGCACGCCGGTTGTCCCTTTCGATTTCAATAATCCCGTCACGAGCGAGAGTTTTGCTCGAGCGCTTATAGTCTGGCCGCGCTGGAAACATGCAAGTTCGGATTTTGTTTTTCTGAGTGGATTACAAACAACCTGGAACGATGCAAAATGGCGTCATTACATCGCCACAGAAATCGGATTTACCTTGCACTCGGGAAAAAGCGGGTGGAGATTTTATTTCGGTCGGCGATGGAGGGATACGCGATGGCTGCGGCCTATTGACAGGCGGAATTACTGGGGATTGTCGTTTGTGTTTTAGCATTCCGGCCGGGTTATTCAGGCGGGGAAATCTTTCAGGTAGTAGGGCGTGAGCGTGTCTATATTCGGTGCGTCTTTGTCATGCCATTCTTGATGAGCAAGTTCGGCGAGAAGTAAAGCAGAAGGTTGATGAAAATGTTCCTGAGCTCGCGCAAGCGGGCTTTTTAGTTCTTCACAAATCTCCGATGGCAATTCACTAATTGCAGGCCCGAGTAGCACGGCGTCTTGCGGCACCTGCGCCTCCAACTCGGCATAATCCACACAAATCGGCTCATGCAGCGGCAGCAATTCTTCGCCGTCAAAAAGCCCGAGATAACACTCGCCTTTTCGAGCGGGAATAATCGCGGCGATGGTGCCGTCGAAACCGCGCGCGTTTGCCGCCAACACCTTCAGAGACAACACCGGCAAAATCGGAATTCCTCGCGCGAATGCCATTCCCTTCGCAAGCGCAAGACTCACGCGCAGCCCCGTAAACGATCCCGGCCCGCAAGCCCAAGCGATTGCGTTGATGGAACCCTGCGCGGCTTCATGTTCTTGAATGAACTGGCTAATCTGAAGCGGAAGATGATCGCGCATCTGAAGCGGAGCTTGGAAGTGTTCTTCGGCAATCACATCGCTTCCGCGCGCGAGGCCAAAGACGGTGAAGACACTGGACGTATCCAATGAAAAAATGAGCGGAGGTTTAATCATCGATACGCGGCGCTCCCTTGCAGACAATAATTTCGCGCGCGTCCTCGTCGCGGAGAGGACGCAGATAGATTTGAATCGTTTCCGGCGGCAGAATATCGGCGATCCGTTCCGCCCATTCGATGACAAACACACCCTCGCGGTCGAAATATTCGTCGAAGCCAAGCGCGAGAAATTGGCTCGCATTCTCGATGCGATACAAATCCGCGTGATAAAACGGCATTCGCCCGGAGTATTCGAGCAGGTAATTGAACGCCGGACTGGTGATGGGTTCCGTGATTCCAAGCCCGGCTCCCAGCCCTTGTGCGAGGGTCGTTTTGCCTGCGCCGAGGGGTCCGATGAGAGCGATGATGGCTCTGGATTTCAGGCCGGACGCCAAATCGAACCCGAACTGAAACGTCTCATCGCGGGAATAAGTCACTATTTTTTTCCCGTCAGCTACATTCATGCCGCTTTTCAAATCGTTATCTTCTCTCTTAAGAATAGGAAAAAACCGCCGGAAAATCAAGTGGTTTCAGCAACTTGCACATAAAAAAACGAAAAAACATCCTCTCTTCGTCGAAACGGATAGAGCAAAATAATGCAGATTTTACTTGACATTTAACAAAATTTTTCCTATAGTTTTTGCAACTCGAAAAAATGTAGCATATTAGAAAGCCAAATCTAAAATAAAATACTCTGCAAATGCGGAGGAGGATTGTTGATGAACAAGGTGGAATTGGTAAATACTCTGTCGGCAAAAACGGGTCAAACCAAGCGCGCTTCCGAAGAAATGCTCGATGCGATTCTGGACACCATTAAGGACACGGTTTCCGATGGTGACAAAGTCACGCTGGTGGGATTCGGGACGTTCGCCATGACAGAACGGTCAGCCCGGCGAGGACGTAATCCCCGCACCGGCGACGCGATCGACATTCCCGCGAAGAAGGTCCCGCGTTTTGTCCCCGGCAAAGATTTCAAGGATGCTGTCGCCTGACAACCGTGACCAGCTTAGATGCTTTCGAAGAGCCGGAGTGGTCCTAACAGTGGTCGCTCCGGCTGTTTTTGTTGTCTGCCCGAAATGATTGCAAACGAGGCTTCGACTCGCAGCGATGTCAGCGATAGAGAAGGAGAATATCGGAATGGAAAAATGCGGCGATGAAATAATCCTGATGACGACGCTGCCCGGCATGGACGCGGCGCTGACTCTGGTGCGCACGCTGGTGGAAGAGCGACTGATTGCCTGCGGCACTGTTTTGCCCGGTGGGATTTCTCAGTACCGCTGGAAAGGAGAGCTTTGCCGAGATGAAGAAGCGGTTGCGCTTCTGAAAACGACGCGGCATCATCTTGTCGATATCGAAGCGCGTTTCGCTTCTTTGCATCCCTACGAGGTTCCCGAAATGCTCACCTTCCCCGCGGAACAGATTTCGCTTCCCTATCGTGACTGGATGCATGAAGAACTGAGACCAACATAAATACGCTATGACGTTTGCTTCCGAAAAAATGTCGCGCAGACTCTTCTGGATTGCTTTCTTCAGTGTCGCTATGGCCGTGGTGGAAGCGGCTATCGTCGTCTATCTGCGGAAGTTATACTATCCGGACGGTTTCGCCTTTCCTTTGAAACCGATTGAGCTCTCGACGTATCTTATCGAACTGGCGCGCGAAGCGGCGACAGTCGTCATGCTCTGCGCGGTGGGTGCTCTTGCAGGCAAGGTTTTCTGGGAGAAATTCGCGTATTTTCTTGTCGCTTTCGGCGTCTGGGATATTGCCTATTACATCTGGCTCAAGGTCTTTTTAAATTGGCCTTCGTCGCTTTTCGATTGGGACATTCTCTTCCTCATCCCCCTTCCATGGATCGCACCGGTCATCGCTCCGGTATCGATTGCTGTGATTATGATTGGAGTGGGCGTCGCTATCAGCGGGCGGTACGCTCGTGGACTGAGCTTTCGGGCGACGCGACTGGCGTGGGTTTTAGTCCCCGTCGCAACACTCATCCTGCTCTATTCATTCATGTGTGACCTACCTGCGATGCTTCATTTTCAGCAACCGAAACCCTACCTCTACGGATTTCTCTTCGTCGGGGATGTCTTGTATATTGTCGCCTACCTTCATTGTCATTTCCGCTCACGCGCGTCAATTTAAATCCCACAAAATAAAAAACCCGGTGGCCAACCGGGTTTTTACTCATCGTCTTCAGCGCCTTTCCATCCACATCGTATCTGAACTCATCGTCTCGCGCTTAGTAATGGCAAGCTCCAGGCCATAAGTTCTCTGCCTGTCATGCTAATGTTTTTCCATGATTTACTTCGCAGAAATGAAATCATCCAGCTCGCTATTGTTTCTATTTTACAACTTTCAGTCGGAATCCATGAGTGCGGTGCTGTGAAATGGAAACTCATCTCCCCGAAAAAATACAGAAAACCCGGCGCGATGCCGGGTTTTCAGATATTGCAGTTCACACAGCGTGTCTCGGTGTCACTCCACAGTCGCCGTCACATAGTAGAAATAGGGAGAAGGGCGAGTTTGCGTATCCAAATCGGTCCAGGTTGTATCGCCATATACGACTTCCAATAAGTCACCTGTAGAATAAGGTATCGTATCGCCATAGATGGGATAACCTGTCGCTCCTTCAACTGGAGTCCAATTCAAGACAACAACCGTATATGGGTCGAGTATAAGTGAAATGACGAGACTGTCGGGTGGAGGCGAAGGTGCTATGTTAAGGGAATCATAGACGCAGGTTTCGCCGGTCTCAGGACTGTTGCCATCAAAATCGAGGTCTTCAGCGCCATCGGCGAGGCCGTCATTGTCGGTGTCCGTATCGAGCTCCGCGCGCATGAAGTCTCCGTCGATGTCGGGAAAACCAAGAGAATAGCAGTCCCATACCGGACAGTTCGGATGGTCGGTGCCGTGGAAGGTATAGCTGCGGATCTCCTGCTTGTCATGGATACTATCGCCGTCGGAATCCTGACTGTTAATGTCCGTGAAAAACCTGTTTTCTTCATCGAAATCCATAACGCCGTCCGAATCCGTATCGGTCGAGCAGGACGCTTCCAGAGCGCGGAAACTCGACCAACCTTGTGGATGTAGAAAGACATGCTCGAAATTCGCACACGCGCCCAGTGTCTTGGTCGTTCCAATCGATGCTGAGTATAGTAAGGTATCAATACCCGCATCAGGATCGTTCACAAGGATGAACCGAGTGCTGTCGTTTCCTTTAGTGCATAGAGTATATGCATCGGACCATCATGTGGCCAGGGACACGAGCCATGAAACAGTCGAGCTGATCGATCCATGTCTTGATGGAGTCGAAAGAGAAATAACTCAGCGTCGGCTTTGCCTTGACATCGATTGTGGCTCCACTCAACGCCCAGCTCAAACCATCTTCCTCCTGTGTATTGGAATCAGGCGGATCAACTCCCCATCCATGACCAAGGTCACCTTCAGGTCCGGGAATAACATCCAGCCACTCATTAAAGAAATAGTAAGATATCCGGTCTTCCAACAGGTCACCGCCCAACTTGTGGTTTATCATGGCTATTGAAGCTCGCACGCAGTAATTAAGAGCATGTTGTGGTGTATTTTGCTGGTAGCCGTTAGGGTGGGGAGCATCCCAAGGGTCCGGAGTATTCTCGAAGCATCCGGGCCGGGTGAGTTTCCACGCCGTAGTATCGCGCCATGTTTTGCAAATGCATAAAAGCTTGCTGTCTTTGCGCTGGTAAAGATGTGGACAACTGGCGACACCGAATCCCCCCTGCTGCGAAATCGTCCACGAACCATCTTCAACAAACACGACGCTCCCGTCCGACCAGCGTGATGGTTCTCCCCCGACTTCACCGGAAACTCGCCACGTATAGATGTTTCCGGGCAAGGCAAAGTCCGGCGTATATTCCGAACTCTCCAAGCCATCGATATCGATTATCGGTGAACTGTAACTCGTATCAGGAATGACCTGCAAACGATAGCTATCCACGGATTCCACATCATACCAATCAAAGGTGGGCATGGTTTCCGTAATGACTCGATTGTTCACCGGGCTCTGTTGGATGGGATTCGACGGTTGCTGGCTGCCATGCTGGACTATCCACCGCCATTTATGGATGAGGAAGTCATCCGGAGAATCCGTATCGAATCCATCGAAGGCTCGTCTCAGATGATCAACAGCGTCGAGGGTCTCTGTGGAGACGAACTCCATACTGGACCAGATGCCGGCACTAACGGCATGCAAACTGGCCATCCCCGACATATAGTCCATCGAATGCCCCCAAGCCACGAAATCGACGATGGTAACAGCAGAAGGCGCTCCGCTGTATAAAGCGCACTCGTCATTATCGGTATCAAAATACTCAGGAACGTCTCCAACATAGTAATGGCCTTCTCCATCGGAGAAGTCAACATCGTCATCTCCTTCACCGAAGTGAACCGTCAAATAGGCTCCTTCCGGCACTGCCCAGACCGGGAGTGTAGCCCGCGTCACCGCTTCTCGATCCGTGAGAACCCATCCTCCGACATTCTGGCTGGCCGGGCCATCATTGAATAACTCCACCCACTCCATCATGTAGTATGCGAGAAGTTCGCCGGTGCTTCCCGGCTGAATGAGAATCTCATTGATGACCACTTCCGCATTGGCTGATGGCAGGATAACCGTCATCATGACAAATACAACCGTAAAAATCCATAGGATTCGCATGTTTGCACCTCCACGAGCAGTTGACAGATAAATGCCCTGTAGATTGACTTATCGAGGTCATTCCGGCGCTGTTAAAACATCTCTTTCTGCTGTTCTGATCCAATTGTCGAATAGCTGTCAACTATCAATATAGTCACGAATTGGTAAGATGTCAATATATTTGACAAGGAGAATTCATTTTCTCGCAATATATTAATTTTCATAACGCTATAAAATACAATATCTCAAAAAAGCCATCCTTCCAATGTTGTTCATTTCAGCCAGCTCATGAGAGGTCACTACATAAAAAACGGGCTGGAAAATCTTCCAGCCCGCAAGTCTATAATCATTAAAAATTGCTTTCTAATTCTTCAGCATCTCCTGCTTCTTCGCCAGAGATTCGCTGCGGAAGTCTTCGGCTCTTTTCATCAGCGTCGTCGCGGTTGCTTTGTAGATGATAAAGTGCGTCAGCGCGCCTGTCTTTTCGAGTACGTATTTCTCGCCCTTCTCATCGAATGGAATTAGTTTGAGCTCAAGCGGCTCATAACCTTCGAATTCCGCGCGTAAAATCGCTTCGGGCTTCTCGAAGCTCATATCTTTCAACGTATCCAGAAAATCGACAGTATTTATTCGGCACATCAAACGAAGCAGACGTTCCACGAGAGGTGTTTCTCCGTCAAAACTCTTCCCCGGTGCTGTGACCTTCCAGAGGGAATCCTGCCATGCCAGCGAGATGGTCTCTTCCGGATAAATAATCTCGACCTCCCGCACAGACTCCATCGGTAAATCCGTAATCGTTCGGTCTCGCCAATCCTTCAGTACTTTACCGAACACATTGCGGTACGAACCTTTTACAAGCCATACATCGTTCTGGCCAACGCGTCGCATATAGGTATGCTGGAAATTGGACGCATTCTTACCGATGATAAAGCCGGTGGATTTTCCTTCCGCGACAACATACACCCGCACGCCCACCGTATCCACTTCATATTTGGTAAAGCTTTCCGGATTATCGGTAATCAAACCATCGATGTTCATGGATCCAAGTTTGCCCACCGCGGTTCCGACCGTGCGCTCCACCGCAGGATATTCAATCGGATATTCCAGCCACCAGCCATCATCGCGGTGAGCAAGATAAACGGAATCCGGACCATAGACAATTCCCAACCCCTGAACGCTGGCGCTGTCTGCTTCAATAAAGGGCTTTGCTTTCTTCGCAACAGGTTCCGTAGAACGCATGAGCCACAAGGCTCCGATTAGCAAAAAAAATACGACGAGCAAGAGGAGTGTTCGTTTCATGTTTAAACCTCCCTCACTTTTCGCCGGCGACGGAAGAACCACCGTCCGATTCCCAATAGAATCACGAGCACTGGCGGACCGATAATATTCGCTATTTTCGTCGTCTGTTTGGTCGCATCACTGACTTCGCGCAGAGGCCGAATCGCCGCTTCGCGCCCGCGGATTTGCATCAAATCGCTGTCCTGCACCAGCCAGTCAATCGCGTTCATAAAGAAAACAAAATTCGCTTGATTGCTCGCGTAAGCATCCTGCGCAAAATTCCCGTCTCCTACGATGACCATTCGAGTTTCGGGGCTCTTCTCGATAACCATAACGTCCGGAGGCAGCGTTGAATCAGCCAAAAGCGGAACCGGTTTGCCCGCGTAGAAACTTTCAAACGAGCCCGAATAGGCGAGCCCCAACAGCTTCTGACCTTCGTTGAATCCTTCTTTCAGCGTGGGTGAAATCGGAGAAATATCATAGCGTCCCTGCTGAATCCGCGTCTTCTGGCTTGAATACATCAGCGGAATCGTCTCTAATCCCTTCGAGCTCGGCGACAGCGTATCAATCGAACTCGGGAAGAAGAGCATCATCGATTCGATATCCTTAACGATGGAACTCTCTTTATTGAAGGTTCGAATCTCAGGAAACGGCGGATACCGCACCATGTTCGTAATCGTAAAGAACGCCTGCCGCTGCTGCATATTAATCATGCCGCATCTTGCATCGGTGACCAGATTGTTATTAATCCGAAATCCATAATGGTTCATCAGGTCATCCAATTGCAGGTTGTTCGGTATCGCCTGCGATTCCTGCAGTCGCGCCTTGACTTTGTTCACCATCCACGCAACTTTTCCTCCGTTCATAATGTACTGATCAATGGCAAACTTTGCCCAATCCGTAAATGTTTCTGTCGAACCGACGATAATCAGCGTTTCGATTTCAGGATCGATAAGTGCGTCGCCTGCCAATGAAACCGACACCACTTCGTAGTTCTTTTGCAGCAGACTCTGCATCTGCCGCAGTTGCTGATTCAAATCCGGCGCGCCGAAATCCGTCAGGATTCCCACTTTGCGCAAACTCTCAGAGGTCAGACGTTTGATGGTGGACGTCAGATCATACTCAAGATTCGTCACATCCCGAATCAGCGGAATCGTTTCATGCCTATCCTGATAGATGAGCACCAGACCCATATAGATTCTCTTGAGTTCCACCTTGTCTTTCGCCATCACATTCACCTGCACCGGCGGAATGCGATACGAGTGCGCTTCCTTTTCGAGCGTTTCTTCGGAAGCGGGATCGACAAACTCAAAATGGAATTTGCCGCGTCCGTAGGAACGATAATCCTCGAGCGCATCTTTCAGATACCGCGCGTTCGCGTTGTACGGCGGCGGCAAATCCTTCGAGAAATACGCCTTGACCGTCAGACGGTCCTGCAGGTTCGCTACTGTTTTGCGCGATGACGGCGCGAGCGTGTAAATCCGGTTTTCCGTTAAATCAATACGCGTAAACAGGCGAACGCCGATTAAATTGATGACCACCAAGATGCCCGCAATGAGCAGCAGATTAGAAATGGAGGTCACCGACCAGGGGTTCTTCTTCATAGGTAAAATAACTGTTTAGGTAAACAACTTTCGAGCTTAAACGCTTAGTCTCCTTTTCTCCGGCCGAGAGCATGACTCGCCAATAACAGAGAGAAAAAGATGACGCTGAAATAGTACAACAAATCCCGCGTGTCAATGACGCCGCGCGAAATGTTTTCGAAATGATAATCGATGGAAAGGTACTGGAAAATGGACACCAGCGGCGCGGGAATAAAAAAGAGGATTTTGTCCATCAGGAAGAAGACGAAGATAATCACCAGCGCGACGATAAACGCCACGATTTGATTCTCTGTAATCGCTGAAGCGAACATACCTATCGCAAGATACGCCGCTCCCATCAGCAGAAGACCGAAATAGCCGCCGATGACCTGACCGCCGTCCAGATTCCCTAAGAGGCTGACAGTGATAACATAAAACCACGTGAAGACCAGCGCCACCGCCAAGAGCATCAGCGCCGATAAAAATTTCCCCACGATGATTTCGCTGTCCTTAATCGGATACGTCACCAGCAGCTCAATCGTCCCCGTCTTTTTCTCCTCGGCAATAAGCCGCATCGTAATCGCCGGCATAAAGAAAATGAAGACGAGCGGGATGATGCCAAAGGCGGTGCGGAGATTGGCCTGATTCATCAGGAAAAGATTCGTTCCGAAAAAATACCCCGTGAAGAGCAGAAAGAAAGTGACGACAATATAAGCCGCCGGGGAATTGAAATAGGAACGAACCTCTTTTTTGAAAATCGTAAAGATGTTGCGCATAACAGATTCTGAAATGAGATTATGTTAAATTTCCAAGCGCCGGATATGATGGCGCTTCATTTCTATCTTTTAAACCGTTTAAGGTGAAGTTCAAGAAAGGGAGGCGTCCGATTCTTGCGTCAGCGAGCGGAAGACATCCTCGAGGCTTAACGCTTCGCGGCGCATCTCAAAAATCGGCCAGTTCTCTTCGACCGCGAGTTTCCAGAGCGATTCACGCATATCCTTGCCGAAAGGCGATTCGAGACGAATGCCAACAGTCCCGTCATCGGTCGGCATTTCGCGCACTTCCTCGGCTCCATCCATCGCGCGCACTTTTTCAAGCAGAGCTTCACGCGGCGCTTTCAGGTGAGCCAGCAAAACAGCGCGCCCATGAAAACCTGCCGAGAGTTCTTCCGGCTTGCCATCAGCGACAATCTTGCCGCGATTGATAATCGCAATCCTCGAGCATGTCGCCTGCACTTCGGTAAGAATGTGCGTGGAAAGAATAACCGTTTTTTCCTGTCCAAGTCGCTTGATGAGTTCCCGGATTTCGACGATCTGGTTGGGATCAAGACCCGCGGTCGGTTCATCCAACAGGAGGATATCCGGGTCATGAATCATGGCTTGGGCCAACCCTACGCGCTGCCGGTATCCTTTGGAAAGCTGTCCGATGTCCTGCCCCAACACGTCATCGAGGCCGCACACCGCAATCATTTCGCGGATGCGGGATTTCTTTGTATCGCCTTCCAGTCGCCGAAGTTCGCTCACGTAATCCAGATAATCCATGACATTCATATCCGGATAAATCGGAGCCATTTCAGGAAGGTAGCCGATTCGCTTTCGGATTTCCAGCGAATCCTCACCCGTATCCATTCCATCGACGAGAATCGTGCCGGACGTTGGAGGCATGTAGCAGGTGATCATCCGCATGGTCGTGGTTTTTCCGGCGGCGTTTGGTCCGAGAAATCCAAGGATTTCACCACGTTCCACAGTGAAAGAAATGTCATCAACGGCCTTTTTGCCGGAATAGCTTTTGGTGATTCGTTTCAGTTCAATCATTTTTGCACATCAAGCTTGAGAAAAAATGAACAAATTCAGTAATCAAATATTTATAACTCTGCTCGGATACCAAAGGTTCCCGAATTTCGTGAACTAAGCCGTGACGCAGGTTAATTTTGAAAAATAGGTTTTGTTGAAATTCAGGGATAATTATCGCAAAACAAAACCTGTTTGTTATATCTCTCAACTCTCGCAATACCGCTTCTACGGTTTCGTAAAATCCTTTTGTATCGAAATTGTATCCGGTTTCGTGAAAAACACCTCCTCTTCCCAGGCAGGATAGTCCGGATGCATCAAACGAACCGTATGGCTGTCACCTAATGTTACGAAGAAGCGCTCCGACGTCGGCGTGCTCCCGACCTGAACTCCATCCAAGAAAATATCCGCCCAAGGGTGAACGGAAACGATTCGAATCACTCCGACATAATTATAAAAATTAACCGAAAGCGTTTCTTCCCCTCTTGCCAGTGTCACCGTCGTGTCAATCACCACCGGGAAATTTTCATTCAAGAAAAGAATCTGATGGTTCCCTGATTTAAGGCGAATAAGCTGCGCAAACGGCGTTCTGCCTATCTTCTTATCGTCAATGACTACCTCCGCCCAAGGGTGACACAGAATCCTCAACCGAACAGAATCCGGAATCGCAATTATATCCCGAACCATACTCGTATCAACCGTAGCAATTTTGGGCGGCGGTACCGAAGGTTGCACAGCTGGAAGTTTCACCTCTTTTCTCTTCACGACGGTTGTTTCAGGTTCTTCCGGAGCAATAACGATTTCTATGGATTTCGTTGTATCTCGAGGTGGGATTACTTCGGTCTCCCTCTCTTGACGGAAAATTCGAGGTACAACATTAATTATTGCCCACAAAAAAACCGCGAATAGAACAAGAACCGTGAAATACACTATCCAACGACTACGACGCGTTTTAGGAGGGACAGGTGAAATAACAGGAGTTTCTCCATCTCGCGACTTCGAGGCAAAATCGCGGAGCAGTTCCGGCGTGGTTTCCGTTGTGGGGACTCCCTCGGTTATTTCTATCAGCTCTTTTCGTGCAACTTCTGCGCTCTCGAATCGTTTCGCGGGTTTCGGATTGAGCAGTTTGCTTAAAATGTGCTCTTTGTCGGGGGAGATTTTTTCACCGTAATCCGAAAATTTCGGAAGCTGGAAATTCTGCACCTTCTGCAGGGATTCGTTGAACGTCGCTCCTTCTACAAGCCGGTGGTCGGTGAGCATCTCGAAAAGCATCAAACCCAGAGCGAACAGGTCTGTTTTCGCGGTGACATCTTCGCCGGAAACTTGTTCGGGAGCCATATAATTCGGACTGCCGACAAGTTCGCCTTCGAGAGTCAGGCGCGGCGACTCGCGCACCATCGCCAAACCGAAATCGGCGATTTTTACGTCACCGCGTTCGGACAGAAGTATATTCTCCGGTTTTAGATCGCGGTGAATAATTCCTTTTTCATGCGCGGCATGAAGTCCTGTTAAAATTCCCGCAGCGATAGCCGATGCCACCGCCGGAGGTAAAACCGTATGTTCTTTTAGAAGCTCTCGCAGCGTCCCCCCTTCGACGAACTCCAGAATAAGAAAAAGCTCCTCGACGCTGGCATGATACTCGTAGATTTGCACGATATTCGGATGAGTCAGGCTCGCGAGGACTCGCGCTTCCCGTTCGAAGCGTTGCCGCAAATCTTCATCGCGCGCCAACTGCGGATGCAGCATCTTGATGAGCACTTTGCGTTCGAGTTGCTCATCATAGCCTTCCCAGATTTCTGCGATTCTGGAACGGGAAATCAATCGAACACGTTTGATATGCTCAGGTAAAGGCATAGGAACTCTTTTTAGGTAATCATGAAGGATTTTATATTTATTTTACCGCCGCGAGTGTCTATTCTCTTTAAGCGGTGTTGGCTGCTTGCAGCCGACCCCCAAACCCCGCCGCGAGTGGGTGCCGTTTACCCCTCGCGTTGTTATTTTAGGAGTACGAGTTTCTGCGTCTGCACAAAACCACCTGCTTGCATTCGACAAAAATAGAGTCCTGACGGTTGATCAGCAGCATTCCAGGACATGGTATAGGAGCCCGGCAGGTGTTGCTTGTCTATGAGCTGAGTAATTTGTTGGCCGAGGAGATTGTAGATTGACAATGTGACGTGGCTGATCTGAGCAACATCATAACGGATGTTGGTGGTTGGGTTGAAGGGATTCGGGTAGCTCTGGTGAAGGTAGAATTCGTCAGGGATGAAGTCTTGGTGTGAACCCGAACCCGAAGAGATATATGTATGTGTGCCGCTGGAATGGAGTGAATCATCGATAGCAAAAGCAGTGAAATAGATTGAACCTGGTTGAGGATAGTTGACAAAAAAGCAAGTCATCGTATCGTAAGGCGTTGCTTCTAACTCACAGACTGAATCTCCATCTTCTGGATGCGTGGGGAATAGACCATCCAATCGATACCTGACTACAACACTTTGCAAGTCTGCATCACCCGGATTACGCCAAGATAAGGCAAGTGTATCGTTGACCAGCTCAACCACAAAGTTATCCGGATTTTGAGGTGGCACGTTCGTAAATGCAAAATCCGCTTCCCCCGTACCGCCTCCCTCAATCGTAACAAATTGATACACTGGATCCGAGACCAAACCGGGCAGCGAGACAGTAATTCGGTGCGTCCCATCAAGCACCTCTGTGACACTGGCGGGTGTGATCAGTCCCGTTGAGGAGCCGTCAAGAAAAACTGCGGCACCATCAGGCGAGGATGAAACATTGATCGAACCCGTTGGAGGAGCTTCGACGTATTGAATGCCATCAGCTACAAGGTCACTTTCAATAAGTGATGAACTTCGATATTTTGCGAATATTACCGTCCTTGTCGTGTCCGAGAATGTCCACTCCAGCTCATTTGAAGGTGGGATATCTTGCCACGTCGTGTCGAGGTTGGGACTCTCACTCACCATAACCTGCATTGCATTGCTCACATCGAGGTTTAGTGTCACACTCAGAGATGTTGTGTATGATGCAGCATCGTTAATCGAAATTGAAGGAACGACAGGGCCGTCAAACTCCGGGTCGGGAGGTAGAACGAAGTCGTGCTGGACGGACATGATTTCTTCGTCCAACTCAATTGTAGCGGAATCGGTGATAAAACCAGCGGCACTGGCTTCAAGTCGATACGTTCCGGGCAGGACGAAGGGGAACTCGTAGTAGCCGGTCTCGTCCGTAAGCGTGTAGAATGTATCAGACTCCGAAATGAGCATCACCGGGGCACCAGCGAGAGAGTCGGATTCCAGTAGCGGGAGCAAACCAGCAATGAAGCCTGTGATCCAGTCTCCCACAGGGAATACGCTGGGAGGAACGGGATCTCCATCAAGAAAGGTCTTAACCACGGAAAACCTGTCATCCCCAGGATCAGACGGCTGACGGATGTCGCAGTGGTTGCGCTCGATGAAGTAACACTGGAGATTGTCTATATCAGGGCATTCAAGCGGATTGATGGTCATCAGCGCGCTGTTGACCGTGACCAAGAAATCATTAGGCAGGATTGTCATCTCGAGAATCTCTGCTACCACAGGGTTGCACCAAACCGCATCTATCGTCGGCACACACAAGCAGTACTCAATCCATCCATTATCGAACCCGGCCATGGCCAGCAAAGGAAAGTCAGGCAGGTCCTGCGTATTCAGCTCGATCAGAAATCCACTGCCCGGAGTTAGTTGCCCATAAGCAGGAGTCTCAGCGAAATCGAAGAAGTCAGCAATCGCAGCAAATCTGCCGCCCCTATTCGGTGTTGCGATCATGGCCAGCGAGTGCATATCATCGTTGAATGGAATCTCCTCCCCTGTTGCATTGGTGGCGAGCCCGGCGGTATAGGCGCGGGCCACCAGACCGCCCATGCTATGCGCCACAACACGGATCGAGCCTTCGGGGACCCCATCCAACCCACTGATGTACTGAAGCGCTTCACTGAGAACACCCGCCGACTTCTTGATATCTCCGGTGTTGGGATACTCGACAATGAAGGGCTGATAGCGATCATCCTCGATGAACCGTGCCTCCATTGAGTCCCAAGCTGATCTATTCGAATTCAGTCCGTGGAGGAGCACGACAGGGTCTCGGTCAGTGGCGGAATCCGGTTCAACTCGCCCATAGGTGACGGTATAGTTCAGCAGGGCTGTACCAATGACTTCGTTCCATTGATTTAACGGAAGGACTTCGACATCATATTGCCCGGCGACGCCAAAGTCGGCCCACGGAAAATCAGGCGTGAGAGTCACCATAGTCTCGATACCATCGGAGAACAACGAATAGCTTTCCCAACCATCCCAGGGAGAAAAACTGCTGCTTGTCGGGACAAAGGTGAAGCGTACCTCATAGCGATCCAAATCGGGATGCGAATATGGCTCCCATGTGAGCTCGTAGTCCATTGTGTTCAGTAAGATGTCACCATCTTGAATAAGCGGAATTCCGCCTTCCGGCCCTGTCTTCACCAACCAGAAATCATAAGCGCCCGCCCCGTAGGAATAGGTATACCCCCCAAGGATATAGCCGCCGTCGGTGGTCTGCTGAACTGAATAGCACCAATCAACGCTGCTTCCCCCGAAGGTACGGCTCCACTCCTCTGTGCCACTGCCATCCGTTTTCACCAGCCAGAAATCATAACCGCCCGCCCCGAAGGATCTGGTAACCCCCCCAAGAATATGGCCACCATCCTGTGCCCGATGGCCTGCATGACATGCCTCGTAATTATCACCCCCGAACTCTCGTTCCCAAATGCGCTCACCAGAGCTGTTAGTTCTCGCAAGCCATAAATGTCTTCTAGATACCGAATATCGACGGCGACCTGCCACAATAAAGTCACCGTTATCGGTTTCCCATGCAGAGTACAATTGGATGTTGCCATTGCCGTGAATTCCAATGAGCGAACCATTCCCTAGATAATCGGTCTTAACAATACAAGGTGAACATATTCCATACCATCCATTGTAATATCCTGCGAGAAGGTAGCCCCCGTCAGTAGTCTGTCGAACAGATTGACCTCGATATCCGTACCCCCACGGACTATACGACCCAAATGCCCGCGTCCACAGGGTATCACCTTGTGAGTCTGTCTTAACAAGCCAGAATTGTGCTGAGGCAGAAAGACCTTTCGTTCCCGTCAGAACAAAGCCCCCGTCTGCACATTCCTGTCCAGAATTGCAGTATTCAACTGACGATTCGCCGTAAGTCCGACTCCACAAACTATCACCTTCAGAGTTAGTCTTCACCAACCAAAAATCTTTGTCACCGGCGCCAAAAGAAATGGTATAACCGCCAAGTACATATCCGCCATCGGAGGTTTGATCAACCCATGTGCAAACTTCATCATCCGGTCCACCATATGTTCTGCTCCATAAGCTGTCCCCATTGGTATCCGTCTTGACCAACCAGAAATCCTTTCCACCTGAACCGAAGGATTCCGTATATCCGGCCAATACGTAGCCCCCGTCTGAAGTCTGCTGAACGGACTGGCACCCATCCAAGCTGCTTCCTCCGAAGGTGCGACTCCAGAGGCTGTCAGGCTGGGCAAATGCCAGAACTGGCACAGCCAGCATGAGCGAAATCGTCAAAATGTTTCGCATAGTTCACCTTCCCTCTTTGTTGTGGGTGGGCTTCAGATGATCCGCCTTTGCGGAAAATCCTTATTCATCATCTACCCGTTTCCATTCGGCGAGTTTGTAGTGGAGCCAGCGCAAGGATACGCCGAGTTCCTGCGCGGTGCGGGTTTTATTGTTTCCATTCTCTTTCAAACAGCGCATTACGAGTTCTTTTTCATGTTCTTTTAGTGTTCGCCGGGAACTCGATGTGTGAGGCGCCGGAGAAATAATCAACTCGGCTGGAGTAATACCATGCTCTCCGGCCAAAACGATCGCGCGTTCGATAGCGTTCTCCAACTCGCGCACATTCCCCGGCCAGTGATAACCTTCGAGGATGCGCATCGCTTCCGGAGTCACGCGCTTCATCGGCGCGTTCGTCTTTTCGGAATTCTTTTTCAGGAAATGATTGACCAGAAGCGGAATGTCGCCATTGCGCTCCCGGAGCGGCGGCAGCGTCACCGTAATGACATTCAACCTGTAATAGAGATCCTCGCGGAAATTCCCTTTCTCGACCTGCGCCGCGAGGGATTTGTTCGTGGCGGACATCACGCGGACATCCACCCGGCGTGTTTCCGTGTCTCCGACGCGCCGGAATTCACCCTCCTGCAGAACGCGCAGCAGCTTCGCTTGAATCGCCGGAGGAATATCCGCAATTTCATCTAAGAAAAACGTCCCGCCGTTGGCCACTTCCAACAAACCTCGTTTATCCGAAATCGCACCCGTGAAGGAGCCTTTTTTGTGCCCGAAAAGTTCGCTTTCCAGCAAATGCTCCGAAAGATTGCCGCAGAATTGCACGATAAACGGTTTCTTCCGGCGCGGCCCGTTGTAATGCAGCGCGCGCGCCGCCAGTTCTTTTCCGGTACCCGACTCTCCTTCAAAAAGAGTCGAGATGTCTGATTGAATAATCTTGCTTAAAAGCGAGAAAATCTGCTGCATCTTCGAGCTGTTCCCGACAAGTTCGCTGAATCCATAGCGCCGTTCCACTTCGGAGCGAAGGAACTTGTTTTCTTCGCGCAGTCGTTCCATCAGCCGCGCATTTTCGATAGCAATCGCCGCCAAGTCGGCAAACGCGCTTAAAAACGAAAGTGTTTCGGGTGTAAAACCTCCTCGACGCGTTCTGCCGTCAAGATAAATCGCTCCCAAGACGCGCCCGCGCAAATGGAACGGCACACACGCGACGGCTTGAATCTGTTTTAAAATCAGACTTTCCGACCCCTCGAAACGCTGATCCGCCTGCGCGTCCATCGTCAAAACCGGTTTGCGCGATTCAATGACTCCACTAACAATCGAGCGACTGAATCCATCCTTGTCCATCGCCGTCTCTGCGGAAATGTTCCGGGCGGTACGGACTCGCAAGCTCTCGTCTTCGCTCAACACCAGGAAACCGCGCTCGGCTTCAACCGCTTGCACGGCAACCTCCATGACGTGTTCGAGCAAACTGTCTATATCCGTGATGGAATTGATGGATTGGCTGATATCGTAGAGAGCTTTCAAATGCTCTTGCGTCAGGGAAGGATATTGCGACGTTGGTTTGTCAGGCACGGGTTCCTCCGGGAAAAGTCAACGTTATAGATTAGTTTCCTGATGAAGAAACGACAAAATGGAAGGGCAGCGATGTCGCACTGTTGCCGTCGCCGTCCACAACCGAGACGGTCCAGGAATAGTAGAAATCAGGGTCTCCCAAATTGTCCAGGCTGTCGGGGAGTTCGACGCAAACCATTGTGCAACTATCCGGAAGCCCTTCGCTGTTCCAAATCACACGATTCTCAGGATTAAGGTAGCAATTTATCGAGTATGTAAACGCACGCCCCCAGATATATCGTGCCCACTCAAAACACGGCCAATATGTTCTGACCGTATCGGGAGGATAGAATTGGTCTCCAGGAGATCTGGGACCAGGATAGCTTCGATTCGGTTCGGAGATGCTGTCGCTCTTTTGAATGATATATCCCGCGTCATCCATAAAGAAAACCGTAAAGACGGAATCCATGTAGGTCTCCAGTTTTCCCGGTAATTGCTCCGTGAACTCATAGAGCATCAACGAGAAATTATCTTCCGCGGCATCATAGTGCATCTGACCAAGGGCTCTCTCTCCCAAGGTCAGCCATGCACTGTCCAGAGTGGATATTCCATCCGGATCGTAAATGTCTGCAATCACTTTTAAATCACAGAAATCCAGCATGAACTCACGGCAATGCGTTTCGAATCGAAGTTGTCGAATCTCTGGCGGCCCATCGAAATTCGAAGCTCCCGGATCCCGAGGATTGTCCCGTAGAGGTGACCAATCACAACCCGCTAAATAAATCGCCGCCAGAAATACGAGAAAAGCGATGCGTTTCGTCATGTTAATACCCTATTTCTCACTAATTTAGATATACAGTTTTGCGCGCACAGGATATAACATAGTTGCACGCAAATTTTGCATTAAAATATACAGCTTTTTTTCATAGGATGCAAGGTTTTCGTAAAAAATTTGAAACGGGGTGTTTTGGGGGGATTCGAAGAATAGAAAAAGGCTGCGATTTATATCACAGCCCTGTTGGAAGAAATCCAAATATGCTGGAGAACTATTTAATTAAGACGAGCCGTTGTGTTGAAATCGAGTGCCTATCGACAAGAATTTGGGCGAAATAAACACCCGAAGCCCATGAAGAACCTGAAACGGATAATAGATGCTTCCCCGCAGCATGCTTTCCGTAGAAAATGCGACCGACTTCCTGACCCAGCATGTTAAAAACAGCGATTTCCACAGTCGCACTACGGTACAGTTCCAACGGAAGGACGGTTGACATGTTGAAAGGATTCGGATAAGCTGCACCCACACTTATATCTGTTGGAACATTCGGATTCGGATCAGCAGCGGCGCTTTGAAAATAATAAGCACCCACATCAGCGACTGTACCGTCCGGGTCGCGGGGCGCTCCTACATTCGGGTCTCCTGCATCAATACAAGGGGAATTATTTTGCAATTCGTAACTGAAAGGCTCTTCTCCAACAACTCCAACAAACAGCGGATCCATGTTGAAATTTCCTTCATCATCTAATCTTCCATCCAGTGTCTGGCCAACACCTTTGTCATCATTTAATGATGAGGTACCGTAAAGCTCCTGCCATAAATCACAGTAATCTATTGAGGGCGTCGCCAAACAATCGGTAGCAACGAATGAGCCTCCAGCATTACCATCCAGCCATAGAATCGAGTTGACAATTTCGGCGTAAGCGCGACCCCACAGTAAGATGGCCGAACGCTCGCTGTTTTCAGAGATGATATGCAAGGTACAATTCTCGATAGTGTAATCGTGACTATCATCAGCTCGAATCCAGATTCCGCGCGCCCAATATCCCCGGCTTTCAGCGCGAATCACATTCCGCTTGATAAGCAGATTATCGCAGTTATTCTTGGCGTAGATTCCCGTGATACTTCCCTGTCCATCAATACGAAATTCATTATGCTCAATCAGCAAATTTTGCGAATCCTGGATATGAAGACAAGATGTATGATTTGTACCAAGAACACTCACGATAATATTGTTGTCGTTCACTATGGAATTGGATGCTCGAACAAGAAAAATCGCCGAACCCGCCGCTCTTGATTTCGTGATAGTGCTGTTCTTCATCCAAACAGGTGCGCCTGTGCATTCAAGTGCCGTACGCCGCGCTCCAATCATACAGTCATTGATATCCAAAGGTCGTCCTTTCGACGTAAGCGCACGAGACGGAAGAGCCTCTGGATCAAAATGAACGTGATTCAAGCGAACCGTGTCGTCAGCAGCGCCCGCCAGAAAAAGGAAACACTGCGCCCCAGTATCTGCTTCAACAATAATCGGAGCCCATGCTTCTCCCATCGCCTGAAAGCCGCCTTCAACCCTGATAGGCAACCTCCATTCCACTCGCACCGTAACCCCAGCGTGAATCGTCAGGGTCTTGTCAGCAGGAACCCAACTATCCCCATCAATGACATATACGTAATGGGTCGTATCAGGCGGATCGACATCCCCCCAATCCCCGAACTGTGTGAGATCTCCTGAGACCCGGGTTTCCGACTGCAGAACACCCGCCAACATCAGGCAGATTCCCACAAGCACAATGCAACGTATAAATACTTTCATGCCTACCTCCACACGGCTGGTTAAGGCATCTTCAACACCTATATAAATTTACAAAGTTCAACTCCCGGAGTCAAGGTTTCTTGGCAATTTTTGAATCTTTTCTTGCATCACTGTCTTTATATGATTTTCTTGATATTGTCAAGTATTTCGTTATTTTCAGGGAAACGGCCTTCTTTTCTTTTCGAAAAGAGGAGGCGGCCATCCACTTCTACCTCGAAAACACCCCCACCTGATTTGATAAATTCAATCTCCGAATACCCTTCTCGCTTGAGAAAATCGGCCAGACTGGCCGCTTGGGGATAGTAGTTTCATTCTACACAGTATTCAATTGTTATACGCATACCGGACATCTCCTTTTTCTTTTAAAATCACATAGCTCCGATATAGTTCTATGATTTTCCGATGACATATTTCGCCGGTCGGCTGCGCAGAACTTGCAGCACTCCCGTTACGATTTCCCTTCGACTCAAACGGCGCGGGCCTCGCACAGTCTGCGTGCGACCAAGGTATAATTCTGTCGGGACGATTTGAGTCCCCACCAGCTCTCGTCTGAGAGCTCTCAGGTAAATCTGCAGCGCGGCACGACTGGCGGCATAAGCGGCGGGTTGTTTTTCAAGCGCGAGAGCCGCCGCACCACATATCACGATTGCATGGCCTCGCCCCAGACGCTTGAACATGGGATGCGCCAATGAAAAACAATTGATGAATCCATAGAAATTCAATCCCATGACGCGTACTAATTCCGCGCCGCTGAAAACTTCCTTTATCGCAGTATCAGGTTCAATCCCGACGTTGTAAATCAGACAATCCAACCGCGGTGACCTCTCCACGATCTTCTCAAAAGCTTTAATGACTTGCTTGCCGTCGGTAACACTGGCCGCCAGCGATAGTACGGAACCGGGCGCCCAATTGGTCGCGGCCATGACCTCACGCAACCTTTCCTTTGTACGGAAGAAAAGCACGACACGCTCGCCCCGCTTTACGATTTCGTCCGCTAAAGCAATCATTGCAGGCGAGACCCCGGCTATCAATGTGGTTGGGCATTCCTGTTCCAAGGATATCATTCAATAAGCTCCTATATCATCAGAGCGCACAGCCCCTCTTATAAATATCGGCATTCTTAAGAGCGATCTCAAGTTAGAAATTCCAACTCAGCGCCAGCGCGGTTTCAACGCGCTCTTCAACACCCGTCTCTGCAACGCGCGTGATACGCCCTTGTACGAGAAAATTCTCCAGCAACTCCAGCACAGCCCAGAGCGAATAACGGTCTGTCCGGTGGAAATCACCCTCCAACAAGGGGTACGTGGAGTCCGGCGAACCCGTCAGCGGCGCGTAAATACTCCCCCCTACATTGTTATACTCACCTGCTGAAGAATTCGCACCATGATTCTGCCGTTGCCAACGCAGTCCGAACTGCACGGGATAAAAAGTCGCTCGAAGTTCTGTGGTCATGAATTCCGAATTGGGTTCAAGCGTAAGCCCAAGCGGCGATGTCCAATGCGTATAAACATTCGTCGCAAAAACATGCGAATAAACAAACGGCCTGACTTGCGTGTATTCGGCGCGTGCGTCGAGAAACCGCCATGTTCCCCGTGGCGCGGCATGGATGCCGAGAGTAAACGCAGACTTGTTGCGCGCGTCATCGCTCCCGAATTCGGCAATCGCCATATCATCCCAGAGCAATTCTCCATAAGTCATCAGGCCGCGAAACGGACGCCAAGTCGCATCAAAAGCGACGAGCAAATTATCCTTATCGCCCTCTGCATGCTCAATGGAATATAAAAAAGACACGGGAGTGATATACGCCAATTCAACGTTCCGGTCGCCATAAACCACTCCCTGAGAAAATCCAAGAAGCAGATTCGGTAGCGCTTTCAGCTCAATGCGCTGCGCCGACAGGAATTTCTGCCGGTCAATGGTGCGAGGTCGTCCGCTCGGGGCGATGTACAGTGTATCTCCCGGCACTCCGTAGGCTTTGAGAAACGCATGAAGAAACGTATAATTCAAAACCGGGCCATCTTTGCCGCGAAAGACAGCATCGAAACGCACATAATCGAACGGCGGCCCTTCAGCGGAAAGAAAAAGCTGTCCGAATCGCCCCGGCCCCCATGCATGACGCCCGCGCCCCAGCGAAAGCGACATATTGCGTCCGTACCACTGGATAAAAGACTCCGAAACATTGTATGAAACGCTCGTCGCTTTATCCTTTAGATCAACAAACGCCCAGCGATCCTCATAGAGCTGTTCGCGCGCTGTATAAGGACCGCGCCCCGATTCGCCGTAATCGCGGAAATCCACCATGAAATGCAGCGCACCTGCCGCTCCTCCCTCCAGACGGAAACCCGCCCCGCTGCGGCGAATACCTTGCGCTTCCGAGTCTGTCCAGATGCCTTCAATTCCATAGACAGGCTGATACGTCAAAGCGAACTTCTCTTCGAGATGAAGCGCCGCAAAATGATGGTTCGTGGAATAGAGCCATCGCAATCCGCGCCGATTTCTTATCCCAACCTTTTTTAGAAACCGGGACCAGCCGCTTTCGCATACCGGTTTGATGCGGCCTTCAGCAATTAGATGCCGCGATAGACTTTCACTTCGGAACCGGCGGCTTTCTTTATCGGAAAATCCTACTGAATTCACTGAATCGAAATGAAACTGGAAATAGGGACGAATATGTGACTGCAACGGCAAATCTCCTCGCGCCTGCGTTCGATCAACATAGTCATAAAATCGATGACCGAGCTGAGGATAATCGAAATAAATACTGCGACAACCGGGCTCCGCCGCAAAGACACGCGATGCGATGAGTCCCATCGCCAAAGCTCCAATCATATACGACCAACGTTTAATCGTAACTTTTCCCTTCATCCGATTCTTCTTGAAGTAAGTACTTTTCATAAGCTTAATATAATACTCTCGCCTTTGAATCGCAAGCCGTCTGTCTTCAACTTGACTAACATAATGCTTGACATTTCAAACAATATCATGTATATTCTAAAAATGACCGCAAATAAAATTTCGGGAGGTATCCCCATGAAAAAGATATCCGTGTTTGTAATGGGCCTTGCCCTGATTATCCTGCTCGTCGTGATAAGCTGCACCAAGAAATCAACCGATGGCGGAGACGGACCGGCTACATCCTGGACGGTGATGTTGTACGGCGCTGGTAATAATAATCTGGACTCCACCAACAACGCTACGTCGTACATTATTCAGGATGTGCAGGACATGGAAAAAGTCGGCAGCCAGCCCGGTATGGAAATCATTGCGATGGTGGCATCGTGGCGCACGGGCGGGCAGGCGAAATACTACCATGTCGAATACCACCCCAGCGAGAATCCGGATCAACTCAGTTCGCCCGTCCTTGCAGACAAGGGCTCCAAGGATATGTCCGACCCGGCCACGCTCACGGAGTTCCTCGACTACTGCAAGACCAACTATCCCGCTTCGAATTATCTGTTGATCATTAATGACCATGGAGCCGGCTGGCCGGGAAGCTGCACCGACGATTTGAACGGCGGTGGTGGCGATTTGACAATGCCCGAGCTTAAAAACGCGATTGCTCAATCGGAGTTGGGGCACGTTGATATTGTCACCTTCCACGCCTGTTTGATGGCAATGGTGGAAGTGGGCTATGAGCTGCGCAGTGTGGCGGACTATATGACCGCTTGCCAGTTTACTATGCCGATGGAAAACATTCTTGGCTCTGATATCTGGCTGGGTTGGCTTAAAGATAATCTGAATGCAACACCGTATGATTTGGCGCACAAAATTGCTGAATCCGTTCCCCAGCGCGCGGAATTCAAGCAGAAGACCAGTCATTACGCAATGATTAATCTTGCCGAAATGACCACCATCGGTTCAAAAATCGGAAATTTCGGAAATATTCTCGCTACTGAAGGCGCCGCTCATTGGGGTGAAGTCGTACATGCGTGGGGAGAAACACATTTCACGCAATATGACAATCCCGCATATGTGGATTTGCGCGAGTTCGCCAATAAGATCAAGCTGGAACCCAACCTGTCGCAAATCAATCTTATCAACACACAGGCCAATGAAATCATTGCTTCAGTGAACAATGCCGTCCCCTACACGCGCGTCTATATCAAACCCGGTGATCCCAACGTGGCGCGCGGCGGACTCAATATTCACTTCCCACATCAGATACAGGATTTTGACTCCGCGAACTACGTCACACTGGATTTCCATAATACCAACTGGCACGCTTTCTTATCGACATTCCTGCGCAATTCAGGTCCAGAGCCGCCTCCAGGATGCCCGACGACTTGCGCCGAAGCGGCAGTGATTCAAGTGGGAGAAGCTGTAACCGAATGTCAATTTTCTGAAGGGGAAACCCAACACTGGGGCCGCATCACCCTCAATCCGGGAAATTATCGCTTCCAACTCTACGGCTTCCCCGGAGGAGCGGATTACGACTTGTACTCCTTTATGCAATGCGCTGATTATCCCGACAATCCCACCGGCTGCAGTGGTGAAGCTACCGGGCCTGAAGATTTTGGCTGTGAAGTTACAGGAGGCGCTATCGAGGCTTTTGTTCTTGTCAACGCCTATCAGCCACCTTATGGCGGCTATACTCTGTTGATTACGCAGACAGGGATAGCAAATCCAGATAATCCAACGATTGTAGCCACACGATAGCTCATCCTGCTACCTGAAAAATTTCTTACTGAAACACCTCCGGTGCGAGAATAACCGGGGGTGTTTCCTATTTCCCCTCGAGTGCGGGGGAAAGAAGAGGAGTTGACTTTGTGCGATTTCAGTCGTAAATTTATGTTTTTCCTCACGATGCTGCAGGCTATCCTGCTGTTGTGATTATAGTTCCGAATCATAGAACAATCATGCATCTGCTTATCTTCGACATAGACGGCACTCTGGCAACGTTTGCCGGAATAACGCGCGTCGCGTTCAACCAGACGTTCGAGCATCTGTTCGGACAACCGGGTCCGTGGGGACAAGTGCTCCCACATGGTAAAACCGACCGTGCGATTCTGCGCGAATGCCTCGATGTCGTTCAAATCAACGGTAATTTTGATGCGATGTTCTCGAAATTTGTCGACAACTATCTGCGCGATCTCCAGCAAGCCCTTCAAACGGCAAGCAAACCAAGACTCATGCCCGGCGTGCGTGAGCTTCTTGAAAGGTTGGCGACGAACAATACCGCTTGCTTAGCATTGGGAACCGGGAATGTCGAGGAAGCCGCTCGCATGAAATTGCGTCATCTGAATGTGGAGTCATTTTTCCCCGTCGGCGGTTTTGGTGAATTCACCGATGAACGCAGCGAATTGCTTGCCGATGCGGTTGATAATGCCGCACGTCACTTTCAATGCACATTCCCACCGAAAAACACCTGGGTCATTGGAGATACAACCTATGACATCGAAGGCGCTCAAGCGCTGGGATTGCGCGCGTTAGCTGTCGCGACAGGCGGCTTGTTCTCATCTGATGATTTACGCCGCGCCAAACCGGATCTTCTTTTCGAGGATTTATCCGACACCGAGCACGTTATAAAATCTCTGAATCTTTCAGACTAACTCAATCCCATGTTAGAAAACACCTTCTGCCACATACCGCGGCTGTCGCTGCGCACCGAAGAAAAATTCTGGTCGGAGGGAATCCATGGCTGGCATGCTGCGTTGAACGTGAGCACACTTCCCGTGGCGCGCGTGAATAAGGATGCTTTACGACGGCATCTCGATGATTCGATTGCGAATCTGAAACTCGGGAATCCGTATTACTTCGCAGACCTCCTGCCACCGGGACTGCACTGGAGACTCTTCCCTGAATTTCGCAATAGAATCGCTTACCTCGATATTGAAACCACCGGTTTGTACGGATGGCTGGATAAAATCACAACGATTGCTCTCTATGACGGGAAAATCATCCGTCACTACATCCAGGGAGTAAACCTGCAGGAGTTCAAACGGGATATTCAGAAATACGATATTCTGGTTACTTATAACGGCAAATGCTTTGATGTGCCTTTCCTGCGCAGCGCTTTGAAAATACGACTGGAGCAAGTTCATATCGACTTGCGCTATGTGCTGCATGCGCTCGGATTTTCCGGCGGCCTGAAAGCTTGTGAAAAGCAGCTTGGAATCTCCCGAGGCGAACTCGACGGGATCGACGGATTTATGGCTGTTGCGCTCTGGTCCGATTTCAAGAACAACCGGAATCCACGAGCGCTTGAAACACTCGTCAGCTACAACATTCAGGATGTGCTGAATCTGGAGACTCTGCTTGTGAAAGCCTACAACCGAAAGCTGAAAGAAACGCCGTTTACTCGAGTGCGCAAACTACCCATGCCTGTCACACCTGAAAATCCATTCCAACCCGACCGCGAAACCGTGAACCGCCTGAAATACGAATTCGCGCGGCACTTCGAGCAGTAGAAATGGAGGAACGTATCGTGAAACTTGCTGGTAAAAAAATTGCTGTGCTTATCGAAGCAAATTATCAGGATATGGAAGCTTGGTATCCGATTTTCCGTTTGCGCGAAGAGGGCGCGGAAGTTTTAGCTATCGGGACAGGCTCCAGCCCGACGTATGAAGGCAAATACGGCTACCCGATTACCGTGGATTTCAGCGCCGACCAAGTCCATGCCGATGAGTTCGATGGTGTGGTAATTCCCGGTGGCTGGGCGCCAGATAGATTGCGGCAATACAAAACTGTGCTCGATTTCGTGCGGCATATCTTTGAATCTAAAAAACCCGTTGCTGCGATTTGTCATGGAGGGTGGGTATTGGCCAGCGCGGGACTTGTTCGCGGCAAACATCTGACAAGTTTCATCGCTATCAAAGACGACCTGAAAAACGCGGGAGCCAACTGGGAAGACAAGGAAGTTATCGTGGACGGCAACCTCGTCACGTCGCGCCGCCCCGGAGATTTGCCTGCTTTCATGCGCGAGTTCATCCGGCTTTTTTGACCCAAGCGCACTGCCGTGCGGCACTACCAGACGACCTTCGGACTAAATCATGGACAAGCACGACGCTGCTCAGACACTTCGATTTTACGCGACGCTCTTGGAACTGACGGAAGAGACACCGTTCCGGGCGCGCGCATATGCCGGAGCGGCTCGCTCGCTGGAAACACTCGACGAACCTTGGGAAGAACTTGCTCGTTCCGGTCGCATCGCTAAAATCCGAGGTATCGGCAAGGGACTTGCCGCCGCTTTAAAGCAATTCGCAGAGACGCAGGCCTTTCCTGAATTAGATGAACTGCGCTCGCAGGTTCCCGATGGCGTGCTCGATTTACTTCGTCTTCCCGGACTGGGCACGAAAAAAGCGCGGGCGCTCTGGCAGAAGCTTCACATTGCGAGTTTAGGGCAGCTTGAATTCGCCTGCCGTGTCAATCGCCTAATTGACCTTCCCGGCTTCGGCCTTAAGACACAGCAAAAATTCCTTGAAGGTATCGCATTTCTCCGCGCAACCGAGGGACGTCACCTGCGTCATCACGCGCTTGCGGCTGCCTCTGCATTGGAAAAGAGTTTAAGCAAACTCAGCGGCGTCGAAAAAGTTGTCTTCGCTGGAAGTTTGCGTCGCGGCAATGAAATTATCGGCGATTTGGATGTTATTGTTCAGGCGAGCGCGGATAAACACGCTGAGTTGCGGGAACAAATTTCGAAGATACTTCAAATCGAGAAATCCGGCAAAGATGAAATCCTTCGAGGCCGAACGACGGAAGGATTCGAAGTCGAGCTCTCTCTTCACGACGCAGCCTCACTGCCGGTAACGTTGCTTTTCGCCACAGGTTCCAAAGCACATTTGAATGAGCTGACGCAACTCGCAAAGAAACGCGGTCTCGCTCTTACAAATAAAAACTTGAAGGGACGCATTTCAACCGAAGGAGATATTTACCGCCTGCTGGGTATGGCTCCGATTCCGCCGGAGTTGCGTGAAGGTCGCGGCGAAATCAAACGCGCGAGCGACGCTCCCTTTCCCGAGGCAATTACATCGGAAGATTTGCGCGGCATTCTTCATGTTCATACTACCGCCAGCGATGGACGGTCAACGCTGAAAGAAATGGCTCTCGCCGCGCAGAAAAGCGGCTTTCAATACCTCGGTATCGCTGATCATTCTCAATCGGCTGCTTACGCCGGAGGATTGACTCCCGAGCGCGTGCGTGAGCAGTGGAAGGAAATCAATGAACTGACCAGCGAGCTTGCTCCCTTCCGAATTCTGAAAGGAACCGAGGTAGATATTCTCGCTGACGGTTCCCTCGATTACGATGATGAACTGCTCGCCGGTTTTGATTTCGTCGTTGCTTCGATTCATTCGGGTTTCCGTATGACCGAAGAAGCGGCGACGGAACGTCTTTGCCGGGCGTTGGAAAATCCGCATGTGGATATTTTAGGACATCCGACCGGACGATTACTTTTAGCGCGCGACGGCTATCCCGTCAACATGGATGCCGTTATCAAATGCGCGGCGGCCCACGGCAAAGCGATTGAAATGAATTCAAGTCCGTACCGCCTCGATTTGGACTGGCGTCACCTGCAAACAGCTCAAGAAGCGGGTGTGCCTGTGCCGTTATGTCCGGACGCGCATGATGTGAATGGCCTCGCCGATATTCATATCGGAGTGCAGGTTGCACGAAAGGGGCCGCTTCTGCCTGATGCGTGCCTGTCAACATGGTCGGTTGATAAATTTTCAGAATGGACAACGTCTCACAATAAATAGACAAGGTCTCTTGTGAATCAATCAGCGCAAACATCTTCCCCACTTATGGTCTCGGTTTCCGGCGTTCGCGGTATCGTCGGAGAATCACTGACCGTTGACGTGATTCTGGCGTGGGCGCGCGCGTTCGCTCAGGGGAAAGCGCCCGGCCCGATTGTTGTCGGCGGGGATTCGCGCCCTTCGCGAGTGATGGTGCGCTCGGCGGTTTTTGCGGGCCTATCCAGCGCCGGTTGCCGCGTCGTTGACTTGTGTATTGTCCCGACACCGACTATCTCGATGGCCATCCGGCACCATCAAGCACGCGGCGGCATCGCGATTACCGCCAGCCATAATCCGGCGGAATGGAACGCACTAAAATTCTTCGGACCGGATGGACTCTTCTTGAGTGATGCTGAAGGCAAAGCGCTGCAAAGTCTGGTGCAATCCGGCAAATTCGATTCCGTACCTGCGCAGAAAATCAGCATCATCGAGCCGGACACAAACGCTGTTCAGCGGCATGTTGATGCGATTTGTTCGATTGAGCTTTTGCAAATCGATAAACTGAAAGCTCGCAACTTTCGCGTGGCGCTCGATACGGTTCATGGTGCGGGGGGAGCGATGCTGCTGGAATTGCTCGAGCAGTTCGGATGCGATGTGGTTCCGTTTCACACAGAACCCACCGGTCTTTTCCCACGCAATCCCGAACCAACGACGGAAAACCTGCGCGAACTTGGCCGGGACGTCGCGGCGGTGGGTGTGGATATCGGATTTGTCGTGGATCCCGATGCCGACCGGCTGGCCGTGCTTCTTGAAAACGGCGAGCCCGCCGGTGAAGAATTGACACTCGTCGCGGCAGCCGATATCGTACTGCGTCACCAGCCTACCCCTGTCGTCGCAAACGCCTCCACCACCCGCGCACTCGATGATGTCGCAGCCCGTTATAGCCAAAGTGTCCTTCGAACGAAAGTCGGTGAAGCTCACGTCGCCGCGAAAATGATTGAAACCGGCGCTGTTATCGGCGGGGAAGGCAACGGCGGCGTGATGTTTGCTCCCGTACACACCGTGCGGGATTCCGGCGTAGGCATCGCGCTGATTCTTCAGGCGCTGCTCGAATCCGGCGAAACCGCTTCGCAGCTTTTCGGCTCCTTCCCGCACTACGAATTCGCAAAAGAGCGCGTCGAAATGCCTAACCTTTCCGAGGCGCATGCGCGGCTTCAAGCGCTTCCGGATAAAATCAGCTTCGGTGAGCCGGACAAATTGGATGGTCTCAAATGGCATTTCGAAGATGGCTGGGTGCAAGCACGCCCATCGAATACCGAACCGATTATTCGCGTCTTCGCCGAAGCGCGCACTCGAAAACGAGCGCGGCAGCTCGCAGGTGAACTCATCCGGCAACTTAAATAGTATGACGGCAGGCAGAGCCAGCCGCTAGGATTTGCCCTTACCTACGGGCTGGCTCTGCCCGCCCGATATTGAATGGCAATTAATAAAACGATCTGTTCGTAAAAAATTAAAACCGAAAGAGTAGAGCGATGCAACGAACGCTTGGAGTTGTCCTTGGAGGGGGCCCGGGTTCACGTTTATATCCCTTGACGAAATACCGGTCCAAACCTGCAGTGCCGTTTGGAGGTATGTGCCGGTTGATTGATGTCCCTCTGTCGAATTGTCTGAATTCCGGTTTGGATCGCATTTTCGTTTTGACCCAATACAACTCGGCTTCCTTGAATCGCCACATTGCGTTAGCTTATAAATTCGACTCGCTGCGCGAAGGCTTCGTCTCGGTACTCGCCGCGGAGCAAGCGCCCGACCATTCCGACTGGTATCATGGCAGTGCGGATGCTGTTCGCATGAACCTGCGCCACTTCGATCCCTATAAAGCCAACGACATCCTGATTCTTCGCGGCGACCACATCTACCGCATGGATTACCGAACCATGGTTTCGCTCCATCGCCGCCAGCGCGCGGATATTACGATAGCCTGCCTGCCGGTGCAAGCTGAACAAGCCAAATACTTCAACATCCTCAAGATGAATTCCGAAGGACGAATCATCGACCATCACGGACCTCTGACAAGTTCCGATGACGCAAAAGAATGGGCATTGTCTCCCGGTCTCTTCGGTGGAGCGGCCAGTGTCGGGGAAGGGCCGATTTTTCTGGCAAGCATGGGAATCTATCTGTTCCGGCGCAATGTCCTGCGGGAGATTTTGACCAAGCAAACCGATAAGCATTTCGAACAGGAGATTATCCCTTACACCATCAACCACGTTCGGACTTTCGGTTTTCCTTTTTCAGATTACTGGGAAGATATCGATTCGGTGCGAGCTTATTTTGATGTCAATCAGGCATTGACCATTCCTGAGCCCAAATTCGATTTTTTTGATCCGATACAGCGCGTTTTCAGTCATCCGCGGTTTCTCCCCGGTTCTCACATCGAACAAGTCGATTCGCATCATTCTATTATCTGCCAAGGGTGTCGTATCGAAAAGGCTCGGCTGGAACGCACTATCGTTGGAGACGGCTCCATTCTACGCGGGGATGTCGAACTGATTGAAACCATTCTTATCGGAGCCGATTACTATGAAACCGACAGCGAAATCCGTGAAAATGCGTATCTGAAAAGACCCGATGTCGGCATCGGCGGTGATACTCGTATCCGCCGGGCGATAATCGACAAGAATGCCCGCATCGGTGAAGGAGTTCGCATTGATCCGGGAGATAATCTGCCAAATACCGATGGCGACGGCTGGGCGGCTCGCGATGGCATTATCGTTGTCGAAAAAGACGCCGTTATTCCCGATGGAACAGTACTCCCCTAAACCATTTTATCTCACACACAGAAATCAACGCAAGGGATTTTGCTTCTATGGTTATAGATTGGATACAACGCAAACAGCACGGCGGTGAATTATCGCACGAAGAAATCCGCGACCTGATTAAAGGATTCACGGGCGGGGATATTCCCGACTATCAGATGGCGGCGTTGCTCATGGCGATTTATTTTCAGGGTTTGAGTGCGGCGGAAGGAAAAACCTTCTTGCAGGAAATGATTGCTTCCGGCGAACGTCAAAACCTTTCACAGATACCGGGCATTAAAGTCGATAAACATTCCACCGGCGGCGTGGGCGATAAAGTGTCGCTCGTCATCGCGCCGGTCGTCTCGTCACTGGGAGTTCCAATTCCGATGATTTCAGGGCGAGCACTCGGACATACCGGCGGAACGCTGGACAAACTCGAATCCATCCCGGGCTTCCGCACCAAACTTTCCGGCGGTGAATTCCGGCGCATTTTAGGTGACGTGGGATGCGTCCTCGCCGGACAAAGCGATTCGCTGGTTCCCGCCGACCGCAAACTTTATGCGTTGCGTGATGTCACCAGCACGGTAAAAATCCCCGAACTTATCGCCGCGTCTATTCTCTCGAAAAAGATTGCCGAGGGAGCTCAGGCTCTTGTGCTCGATGTCAAAATCGGCGAGGGAGGATTTCTACCTTACGAAAAAGAAGCGACTGAACTCGCCAAACTGCTTGTGGAATGGGCGGAAGAAAACGGCTTGCGCGCTGTCGCTTTCGGCACCGATATGGAAACTCCATTAGGGCAAGCCGCGGGTAATGCTCCCGAAATCATCGAAACGCTTAGCCTTCTGAAGGGAGACGCGCCGGAATCTCCTCTATCAAAACTCTGCGAACTGCAGGGAGCGATGATGATTCAGTTGGGCGGGAAAGCGTCGAATCTGACGGAAGCGCGCGAGCTTTACCGCGAAGCGATTTCTTCCGGCAAAGCGTTTGAACAGATGAGGAAAATCGCTCATGCGCAAGGGTGCGCACCGGATGTTTTTGAAGATTTCGAGCAGAAAGTCCAGCCTCAAAACAGAACCACTTTAAAAGCGAACCGGTCAGGATACCTGTCGCGCATTCATGCCCAGCAGATTGGATGGGGACTTGTGGATTTAGGTGCGGGGCGAAAACAAGCAAAGGACCCGGTGGATTCGACAGCGGGAATTTATTTCCTGATTCACGAAGGAGACGAAGTGAAAACAGGCGACACTCTGGCGGAAGTCGTTTGGAGCAATCTGCCGGATGCAACGGAACCACTAACTCGCCTTGGGGAAGCGTTTGTGATTTCTGATGCGCCCGTATCACCGCGCTCGCTTGTATCCTTCAAGCAAGACCGTGATGGTTTCTCCAAAGTAAATGATTTTGAACAACTCTTTACCGACAAATAACCTGCAAGAAAAGGTTGTACAGATGGATGAAGACAAAGAAAGACAGGCTCGGAAAGTTCGCCTGAAAATCATGCGCCTGCAAAAAGAGATGGCCTCATCACAGCATCATGCCAGTCTTGGCAGTTTCCTTCAGGCAGGCCGCCCGTCCAATATCCGAAATCAAGCCGAGCGGGACAGGAAACGTCTTGAAGAGGAAATCGCACGCCTGCGCGAGCAGTTAGAAACCTTGACTCCTTCAAAGGAAACACCGGCCAAGAAAAAGGCCGCTCCGAAAAAGGCGGCTAAAAAGAAAGCTGCTCCCAAGAAAGCAGCTTCGAAAAAAGTGTCTCCCAAAAAGGCGAAGAAATCTCGCTAACTGAGATGATTCTTCATTTTCTCCACAAATTTCGCTTTGGGAAGAACGCCTACAATCGTCTCAATATGCTGGCCGTTTTTGAAAAAGAGTACTTGGGGGATATTGATAATCCCGTAGCGCTGTGCCGTTTTGGGTTCTACGGCAATGTCAATTTCTCCCATCGCGACTTTGTCTCCCCATTCCGGGTGCAACTCCTTTAATAGAGCGTGAACTTTTTTGCACGGAGCACACCACTCCGCGCCAAAATCTAAAACCGCCAGCTTGTCGCTGCGCAGCATTGTCTCTTCAAAATTCTCATCGGTTACTGTAATCAGTTCCGCCATTTTCTCTCCTTATCCTACAGGTTATTTTCATCCAACAGAGTTAGCACGCTTCCCGCCGATTTGAATCCCGTAAAACGCACAACTTCGTCACCGGAAGGCCCCAAGAAAATCACGGTGGGCATACCGATGATAGCATACTTCTGTTTCATCTCTTCCACCCACGCTGACGAGCGTGTGAAATCCAGCTTCAAACGGCTGAAACTGTTCAACCGTTCGACCATTTCCGGCACAACCCACGTCTTCTCGTCCAGTTCCACACACGCAGCGCACCAATCCGCATAAACATCAATCACAACCGGCTTCCCGGCATCCTGAGCTTCCGTCAGAACATCCGATTCCTCATTGATGCGCCACTCGAGCGCAACGCGCTCCGGCGCTATCGCTCCCTGGGGAACAAGTCCTCGATACAGATAGATGGCTCCCACGAGAAAAACGATAAGGAACACCGCTTTCCCCAGTCGTTTCCCTGAATCCGCCGACTCGCCGAGCGAGTCAAATGCTCCCGAAAACACACTGAAGATAACTAACAGCGCGCCCCACAGGAAGAAATAAACGGACGGCGGTATAAGCGAACGCAGCAAAAACAGCGCAGCTCCCATAAGAATCCATCCGAAACCCTTCTTGATGCCTTCCATCCATTTGCCCGCCTTAGGCAATGCCTGAATCGCTCCGGCAAACGTTCCGATAACTAAGAAAAGCATTCCCAATCCGAGCGAAAAGACGAACAGCAGCGCCCATCCCAGAAACAGGCTCTGCGTCTTGGCGACCCACGCAAGTAACGCGACAATCACCGGCCCAACGCACGGCGCCATCACGAGTCCCGATACCATCCCCACAAGCAGAGGCCCGAGCAATCCCGTTTTCTTGCCGCTCGATTGCAATTTCCCTTGCCACGAAGCCGGCAATGCGATTTCAAAAGCACCGAGCATCGAAAAACCCATCACCGCAAAAATCACCGCGACGCCCATCATGATATAAGGCGAACCGGATACCGACCCGAACAACGTGCCCGTCGCCGCGGAAAGAAGCCCCAGACCGGAATAAATTATCGCGATTCCCAAAACAAAAATCGCCGACAGCCCAAGCCCTCGAAGGGGTTTCCCAGCACTGCGCGCTCCAATATAACCAATGGTAATCGGAATCACCGGATAGACGCACGGCGTGAAACTCGTCAGGATTCCCCCGATGAAAACCAGCAAAAACGCCAACCATGAACCGCGTTCGAGTGCGCCAATCAGTTTGCCTTCGAGACCAGTCTTTGTTTCCACCTCAGCAGGCGGTTCTACAGCACCGAATGTCTTTTCATTCGCCGGGAATACGCTCGTTCCGGCGGTGACGATTTCGATTTCGAGAGTAATCTGTTTCTCTTCGGGCAGGAAACAGACTTCATTGCCGAATTCCTGACAAACCTGATAGCCGATTGTCACGGGAAAGCTGCGCAATCCGGGTTCTGCATCGGGCAGGGCGGACACCGAATCGAAGACAACGACATCTCCTTGGTAAGCGGTTTCACCCTTGTATTTGACGCCTTTTGGAAACTCCGGCTTACCGAAGTGTAAACCCAGCGTATCCCGAAGATTCACGAAAAAGAGGCCATATTCGACGTCGGTAAGATGATGGCGGTCAGGAACCTCGAAAACAAAGGCTAATCGCGCTTCACCTTCTGCCGGAATTCCGGTATGGTCAAACACGGCCTGAACGGGTACGGGAGGTGCCCCTTCAGGCTGTGCCAGAGCCACGGAAACCGCGAACAGCAATAATGTGCTAAATTTAAAAAGAATTTTCATCAATCAACCTCGATTTATGAAATAAGGTGTCATTCAATCTTACTCTTTCCCAGCCTCATAGTTCCCTACATTCTTGTCGCCTATCCGCGACAGAGGTCGCGGGTAGTAAGTACGGTCTGGTGTGCTGCACGAGTGCGCTTGGGTCGGCTGCAAAGCAGTGGGCACCGTGCTAAATTACGCGAAGGGTGAGGCACCCATTCGCGGCGAGTCTATATCAGAAAAGAGAGCGGAGGGTAATCCATAGCCAATCCATGCGTCCCAACGCAGGGCGTTCAGAAAACACGCGCGCGCCTTTTCGGCTTACTTTTTTCAGAATGCGCAGTCCTCCCTGCCGAATGAGTTCGATTTCAAAGCCGATTCTTCCTCGCAGCATTTTCGACAAATCTTTCGCCGCATGAAAATAAGGCAGCGTTCGTGTCACTTCATACTGGATGAGCTTTTCAAGGGCGGGAGGTGTCGGTTGGTAGTCGAGACTTTCACGGTGAAGGCCAAACCTCGCTAAATCTTCCGTCGGCAGATATTCCCGCCGGGGACGGTCGCGGGATAAATCCTGCCAGAAATTCGTTAGCTGAAGACCAATACATAACACATCCGCTTGTCTTTGAAATCGTTCTTCATCCTTCCCGAAAAGCTGCAGCAGCATTCGCCCCACGGGAATCGCTGAATAATTACAATAATCCAGCAATTCGTCGCGGGTATCGTAAATGGTCTGATGTTGGTCTCGGCGGAAAGCGACGAGCAGATCCAAGAAGGGTTGTTTTGTCAGCGGAATATTTTCTATCAGTTCCTGCAGGCGTTGAAAGAGAGGAAAAGCGGCCTTTCCGTCAAAAGCCGCTTCCAATTGCTGCTGCCAGATATCGAGAGCCTCAAGAGCGCTCTCCGTATCCGGTGATGCGTCTGCTATGTTATCAGCCCCCCGACAATAGGCATAAATGACGCGAAACGGGCGACGATACGGACGCGGTAAAGCCAACGAAGCGACAGGAAAATTCTCACTGCGCGCCGTGCGTCTGTCCGAGTCGCTCGCCAAAGGATCGCGGGCGAGAGTTTCAATCGTTTTCGATGGGCTCTTTTCCGACACCGCTGGGTGTCGTGCTTTCGTAGATGCCACTGGAGATAACCGTTCCTTCTAAACTCTGAGTCCCGATCTTGTTGGCCTTCCTGCAGAGCGCAACGAAGCATTTCCAATGGTAATGCCCTTCCATACCCGCCTGTTTCGACAGATACAGGTCGCTGCCCTCAATCTCTTTATTACAGGATTTGCAAATCATGTTCGCGTACTCTCCTTCAAATCTCCATCAGAAGAATTCTCATGCCAACACATAACCGGAACTTTGTTAAACTCATATTCGAGTCCCCGGCATGTCTGTGGCATTTCCGGGGACTTTTGTGCAAAAACTATGACAGCGAGAAGCCTCCCGCCTGCGAGAGGACATTTTCAACCGATTTGCGAATGTCAGCCAGGCGTTCGGGTGAATCCGCTTCAAAGCGAAGCACCAGCACCGGCTGCGTATTAGAGGCGCGCACAAGCCCCCATCCGCCGGGATAGGTGACACGAACTCCGTCGAGGTCGAAAATCGGCAACCCCTGTTTGCGCAACGCATCACGGGTTTTTTGAACCACCTCGAACTTCTGCTCATCGGGGCAATCCACTCTGATTTCAGGTGTGGCGTATGTCTTCGGGATATCCGCCAATTCCTCTTCGATGGAATGATCCAATTCCGCGACCAATTCCGCCAGTCTCGCCGACGCGTAAATGCCGTCGTCGAAACCGAAATAACGATCGGCAAAAAATAAATGCCCGCTCATCTCCCCGGCAAAAAGCGCCTCTTCTTCCCACAGCTTGCGTTTAATCAGAGCGTGCCCGGTCTTCCACATAATCGGCCGACCGCCCTTTGCTTTTATATCGGCAAACAGATTGTCCGATGATTTGACATCCGCGATAATTGCCGCGCCGGGACGTTTTTTTAGAATCGCACGAGAGAAGAGAATCATAAGTTGATCCCCCCATAGCACACGTCCCTTCCCGTCAATCGCTCCCACGCGATCCGAATCTCCATCATAGCCGACACCTAATTCCAATCCGTTGTCGGCCACGAGCTTCTTTAAATCGACGAGGTTCGCTTCGACCGTCGGGTCGGGATGGTGATTGGGGAAACGGCCATCTACTTCACTGTAAATATCGTGCACTTCACAGCCGAGCCGTCGGAAGATTTCCGGCGCGACCAGCCCTCCTGTGCCGTTGCCGGAATCCATGCCGATGCGAACTCCCCGAGTCAAATTCAAATTCTTCACGACATAATCGATGTAAGGCTCAAGAATCGAAAACGTTTCTTTCGGTGGAGGCAAGGCTTTTTCGAAATCATCCTTCTCGATTAGATGCCGGATTTTCTGAATCTCCTTGCCAAAAATTGACTCGCGCCCCATCGTCATCTTAATGCCGTTGAATTCCGCAGGATTGTGCGAACCGGTCACCATCACACCGCCGTCTTTTTTCAGATGCGCAACCGAGAAATAATGAACGGGTGTCGGGCAAAGGCCGGTATCGGTGATTTTCAAACCGGTTGACGCTAACCCGGCGGCGAGTTCGTCTGCGATGCGTTCCGACGTCAGCCGTCCGTCACGTCCCAGTGTGATTTCGCTCGCGCCTTTGCGTTTCATCAGCGTCCCGATAGCGCGACCGATGGCCACAACCGTTTCCGAATGAAAATCTTTTTCGACAACTCCCCGAATGTCGTACTCTCGAAAAATAAGTGGATTTGTTTTCATGGATGTCTCTGCTTTCATGTATTGAAATTATTCGCTTTTCTCAATCCGCGCCGCTACCCTCTCCGGAATCGAAACGACAAAATGCTGTTTACCGTCAAGGGACGCTATAAATATACGAAGCTATGGCTTTTTTGTCAACCAAACCGCTGGCGCAAGATTTCCTGCAATCGGAGATTCGTTTGCAAAAGACCCGCAAATTTCTATATTACTACTACGATAAGTGCGCGGAATTAACGACAAATACGCTAAACACCTGAAGGAACGAACTTTGAGATACGGTCAACAATCACAAATCAGTTTCAACATGGCGTGGACTCCGGCGGTTCGCTTCCTGATTATCATAAATGTCGTGATTTTCCTGCTACAGGGGTTATTCGGTCTCGAACGTTTCCTCGCGTTCCATTTCGGATTGATACCGAGGCTCATCGCGATGAAAGGCTGGGTATGGCAACTCGGCACTTATATGTTCCTCCATCATGGTCTCTGGCATATTTTCTTCAACATGTTCGCGCTCTGGATGTTCGGTTCGACACTGGAACGTGTCTGGGGAACCAAAGGTTTTCTGAAATATTATTTCCTGACCGGTCTCGGCGGCGGACTCTGTTACTTTCTTTTCAATCTTGGTTCGACTATTCCCACCATCGGCGCTTCCGGTGCGATTTACGGTCTACTTGTCGCCTACGCGGTGCTTTTCCCTAATAGTGTTATCTACCTCTGGCTCATTATTCCGATTAAAGCCAAATGGTTTGCGCTGCTTTTCGGAGTCATCGAATTCATGGCTTCTCTGCAATCAAGTGATTCTGTCGCGCATTTAGCTCACCTCGGAGGCATGGTCATCGGATACCTTTACCTGAAAAAGGAACGCTTCTTCGGTCGGTTTCTCTCGAAAATGAGGGCGCAGAAGCTGGAATATGAAGCCCGAACTCGCCGGAAAAAAGAAGAGAATATGACTGATATCCGAAACGAAGTCGATGAACTCCTCGATAAAATCAATCGCGTCGGTTTCGATGGCTTGACTCCTGCCGAGCAGAAGAAACTCAAGCACGCCAGCGATCTCCTTCGCAAGAAGAACGGTCACTGACCTTTTTCAAATCCCCCTTCTTATCATCTATGAAACTCGAGCTTACATGGGTGCCGGGACAAGAACCGGCACTTGTTTTTCTTCATGGTTTAGGCGCCGATGGGCGATGTTTTCGTGGTGCGCTAAATGCTCCCGGTCTTCGCGGACGCGCTCTGCTGATTCCTGATCTTCCCGGTTTTGGCCGCAGCCCGCTGCCCGAAGAATTTTCTCATGCGATGGACGCGCACGCTGAGTCCGTAATTACTCTTTGCCATCAATTCAAGCTGAACGAGATTGCCATCTGCGCTCATAGTATGGGCGGCGCTGTCGGTATTATCTTGGCTGAAAAATGTCCCGGCCGCGTGACGCATTTCGTCAATGCCGTCGGCAACCTGATTCCGGAAGATTGCTTTTTCAGCCGCCCGTTCATCGAAATGGGCTGGGAAGCTTTCGAAGCGCACGGCTTTCAGAAATTCAAAGATAAAATTAAATCGCAACTGTTTCACCCAAACCGCCCGCCTTCTACCTATCTTCAATCCCTCCAGAAAACCAGCGCTCGAGCGATGTACCTGAGCGGCCGTGACCTTGTGCGCCTGTCCGATGAAGGCAATTTGCTCTCGCGTTTTCTTGCTCTGCCCTGCAAAAAACTCTACCTTGCAGATGCAGACAATCCAATCCTCCCTTATCTGAAAACCGCACGGGAAAAGGGCAACGTCCCCATCACAGTCATTCCCAACACCGGCCACGCCCTAATGGAAAACAATCCGGCGGATTTTTACGGTGCCCTTGCTGATTTCCTAAATGACAATTAAAGAAGCCGCAACACTGGCAAAAAAAACGCGCGAGCCAATAAAGCCCGCGCGTCAATTATATCGATGCCTTCAGCGTCTCCCGCTAATCGACTTGCAGATTTTCGGGATTCAAAGCGGTGAATGCTTCATGGACGAAACGGCCGTCTTTGCGAATCAGGACATCATCGAAATAAATTTCTCCGCCGCCTTTCTCAGGCGTCTGTATCAACACAAGATCCCAATGAATCGCGCTGCGGTTGCCGTTGTCCGCCTCTCCGATATACGCGTTGCCGGGCGTGAAATGCAGTGAGCCTCGGATTTTCTCGTCAAAGAGCGTATCATCCATCGGTTCCGAAATAAACGGATGAAATCCCAGAGCAAACTCGCCGATGTACCGGGCTCCTTCGTCCGTGTTCAGAATATCGTTGATGCGGTCGTTGTCATTGGCGGTCGCTTCGACAATCTTGCCTTTCGAAAATTTGAATCGGATATTCTCGAAGGTAAACCCGCGCAATGTTGACGGCGTATTATATTGGATGACACCTTCAATCGAATCGCGCACCGGTGCTGTGTAAATCTCCAAATCGGGAATGTTCTTGCGTCCATCACATTTCTGCACGTCAATTCCCTTAATCGAGAATTTCAAATCCGTTCCCGGACTTTTAATATGCACGCGCTCGGCTTTCTTTATGAACGCTACCGCTGGATCCATCGCCTTTGACGCCTTCGCCCAATCAACTTTCGTGCATACCTGAAAATAAAAGTCTGAAAACGCTTCGTAAGACATCTTCGCCATTTGAGCCATCTGTGGCGACGGAAAACGCAGCACCACCCACTTCGTATTCGGTACCCGCTCCTCCAGATGAACCGGTCCCATCCAGAGCTTCTCGTAGAGCGACATCCGGTCACCGGGAATATCGGAAAACTCCTTCGCGTTGAAAACACCGCGTACACCGATATACGCATCCATCTTCTTCATCCGGTCCATCTCGATGCCCGCGATAAATTTGATGCGTTCTTCCGTCGCGTTCAGGAATAGTTTGCGCTGCACAAGCTGGTCTTTCATTTCCAGCACCGGCAATCCGCCAGCATCGCAAATTTCCTGCACCAAAACCGCCACGAATTCAGCGGGAACGTTAGTAGTTTCGACGAGTACTTTCTCGCCCGGTTTGATTTCAGTCGAATAGCGCACGAGTACGCGCGCCAAATCAAGATAACGGGGATCTGCCATAAGTCATACCTCTGTAAGCTATGTGAAAAAGTTCTGCGAATTTATTTCAGAACAAAGTTTAACCGCCGAGCCGGGTTCAGCGCCGATGCCCGTTTGGCAAACGATAAAATTATCGCGCGTAACCCGGCCGGAATTTTCAGTACCTCCAGCGCACTGCCGTGCGGCACTACCGGACGCTTATAATATACGATAAATACCTCTAAATCGCAAACAGATTTCAATACGATTTCTCCCTTGATTTTACGCCAAAAATAGACTATACTGTTACGTCATGACGGATTCCAAATAGAGAGAATATGATGACACAATCAAGCACCTCACCTGCTCCTCCTGCAAAACGCCGACATCCTCCCGGACTTCAGGTTCTCTTTTTCACTGAGATGTGGGAAAGATTCAGCTTTTATTGCATGCTTTCCATTCTCACGCTCTATATGAACGAAAGCCTGCTCTTCAACACAGACACCGTCGGTCAGATTTATGGCGGTTATGTCGGACTCGTTTACTTCACACCGCTCCTCGGTGGAATTTTAGCTGATCGCATCTTGGGATTCCGTCGAGCGATTTTTATCGGCGGTGTCATCATGGGTATCGGGCATCTGCTTTTAGCGTTTCCGCCGCTGCCCACATTTTTCGCCGGGCTCGGCTGCCTTATCATCGGCAACGGGCTTTTCAAGCCGAATATTTCAACCATCCTCGGCAATCTCTACCGGAACCTTCCTGAAAAACGCGATGATGCCTACAACATTTTCTACATGGGTATCAACCTCGGCGCGTTCATATCGCCGTTGATTGCCGCCTACCTGCGGTACAAATTCGGCTGGCATTACGCTTTCGGCGCGGCAGGTTTGGGGATGGTTATTTCGCTGACGATTTTCACTCTCTTCCGAAAACATGTCGCCGCCGGTGAAATTAGCACGTCGATGAGCAAGGCTGATCCGACGATTCAGGATATTAAATTGACACCGAAGCAGGAGCGCGACCGCGTCTTCGCGCTGCTCATGGTTTTCGCTGTCGTGATTGTCTTCTGGATGGCGTTCAAACAGCAGGGATTCACTTTGACCTTCTGGGCGCGGGACTGCACGCGCACAAGTCTGTCTCCCGAACTTTTTCAATCCGTCAATCCGGCGTTCATTCTCATCTTCACTCCGCTGTTGGTCACCTTCTGGAACGTGCTGCGCCGCAGGGGTAAAGAACCCTCTACAGCGTCTAAAATCGCGCTCGGTATGCTGCTGACCGCCGGAGCGTACGCGATTATTTCGCTCGCCGGACGTGTAGGCGGCGATTTCGGACGCGTGAATGTAAACTGGCTTCTTGGAACCTATGCCGTTATTACACTGGCTGAGTTGTGTCTTTCTCCGATGGGATTATCGCTCGTATCGAAACTTGCTCCGCCACGAATGCGGGGAAGTTTGATGGGAGGATGGTTCTGCGCGACGGCTATCGGCGGTTATCTGTCGGGACTGCTCGGCGGCTTGTGGGATGACATGCGCCACAGTAGCTACTTTTTCATCCTCGTGCTGGCGTCACTCGCGGCGTTCGCAGTTCTGTTGCTGGTCATCAAACGCCTTCACGGCACCATCAGCGAAGCCGAAGAAATGGCGCGCCAGTTCGCCGAAAAACAATCACGAGCCTCTTAATATCTGAGTACTCTAAACAAGGGGCTGAAGCCCCTTGTTTAAAATATAAAAAGCCGCGCGGCGATAATACCACGCGGCTTTTTTATTCTCATCGCGCACAGGTACCTTGAGACACCTGCGCGTACAATTATTACTTCAACAGCACCATCTTCTGCTGCGAAACAAAGCCTCCGGATTTTAATTGATAAATATAGACGCCCGACGGCAAATCACCCGCATCAAATGCGATTCGATACTCTCCGGCAGGCTGCTCCCGATTCACAAGCGTCGCCACGAGACGACCGGTGATATCATACACTGTCAGGCGCACGTGTCCCGCATCAGCAATCGCGTACACAAGCTCTGTTACTGTATTGAACGGATTCGGATAGTTTTGCGCAAGGTAGTAATTCTCAGGAGCCGCTTCCGCAAGCGGAACAGCCATAACTTCGCTAAGCTCCTCCACCACTCCAGCGAAATCCAGAGACTTCAAACGGTAGTGATAGGCGGTTTCAGCCGAAACGTTTTCATCGATATACGTATAAGAGGATGTCGTCGTGCTGTTGCCCCGTCCATCGATTCGGGCAATTTCGAACCACGACGCGCCTGAACTTGACCGTTCAAGAATGAAACAGCGGTTATTCTGCTCGGTACCGGTAATCCAGTTTAATCGCACGGCATTTTCCAACGGCTCCGCCTCAAAACTTTGCAATTCCACCGGTAACTGATACTCAAAGTAATAGCACCAGCATCCCGGCTCGGTTAGGTTAACCGGCCAGAAGATACGACACCAAATATTGGGAACAGGATTGCAGGCCGGACCCCATATAACATCATCAAATACCGCTGGTATGCACGTGGTATCATTACATTGAGTATTGCCCGGATCGCATCCTGGGGTAATCTGGAACAGCGGTTCAAATGGTCCTTCACAATACCAGAGAACACAAACATAATCCAGACTGTCGCCTGTAAATTCAAAACATTCCGCTTCCGGCCACACGAGAACATTGCGATCCGAAACGACCACGAAACCGGAATTCTCATCCATCGCACTTGGAAGCGAATCAATCACTCCCCCGGGACTCGGGCAAGGCAGAATAATCGGCCGGTCGCGCGCGAACGCCTCACCGGTGACAATGACCTGCGTCGAATCACCTCCATCCGAGCTGTAGACGCATTCAAATCCGTTAATATTGTACAGAGTGTCGAATTCATAGAGCCTTGTCGCTCCACTGCCCGGTCCGGCTGAAATCTGAAGATCCGGATCATCAAACAGCACCACTTCCTCCCAAGTGAAAGCGGCATAGGTCATTTCCACACTGTGCGCACCGCATCTTAAGAACATATGGCTGCCATCCATCTCATCGGCGGCAACAACCGGGACAGCGATGACCAGCACGAGACCTAACGCAAAACTGCGTTTTAAAAAGCGAAAAAATATTCCCACGGAAATCTCCTCTCAGGAAAGGCAAAATCGTTTATTCAATCGCCTAATTTAGCTGCCTTACATAACAATCGCAATAGACAGTCACATTTCCTGTGAGATTTCTGCGGAAAAAACCGTTCGCCTAAAATATATCACTCATAGCAGACTATATTTCTTATAATGAGAACGTCTGTAAGCTATTAGAAATTCTGTGCGATGCCTCCTTTCCTTTTCAGCAATACATACGGCCCTTGAGGAATGACGTTCAGTCTCGCACCGGAATCCGCCCTCTCCAGCGCTCCTCGAACGTCCTCCGTCAGGTCATTCGTAAATGAGAACACCGCGCCTTCGTATTCTTCCCGAAGGCGCGGCGAATAAACAATCACGCTACCTTTTTTCAGCACTCGGCAGAGTTCTTCCAATTGCCACTGATCAACTTTGACCTCAGAACGCCGGGTGATGCGATTCAGATATTCATCGGCGTCATCAATCGTCGCCAGTTCTTCTCGAAACGGCGGACTTCCGAGCCCCTCGCAACACTCAGCGACAAGGAACAGCGTTCCGCCGGATTTTAAGGCTGGTAGTGCCGCCGTCAAACCTTTCACCGCCTGATAAAACGTCGCATCCAGCGGCCAACCTGCAGATGTCGCGACCACAACATCCGCCTCTTCACATTCGACTTCCTGACACTGGCGGCAAAACGCGATGCCGGTATCGTGAGCCTTAACCGGATGCCCCGCGAAGACGCCGGTAATTTCCCGCGCTTCGTTTAGAGCAACGTTGATAATAAAATCTATGCCCACTTCCTGAGCAATCGCGCGCACGGTGTCTTGCAGTGGATTTTCCGCCACGACGCCTTCGCGGCAGCGCGGATCTTCTAAAAATTTCGGACTGTGCAAGGCTCGGATAGTTTCCGCTCCCGCAACTCCCGGCGCCACCAATTTGCATCCCCCTGAGAAACCCGCCATCAGGTGCGGCTCAATAAGTCCGGTCAATATTTTCAAATCCGCGCCCTGCAAGGTGCGCGAAATCCAGAGCGGAATTCCTTCTACGTCGCCGACATACGCTAAATCTTCCTGCTGCTCTGCGCGATGATTCACGACGCGATAGTCTTCAGCAATTCGCCACCCAAGGCTCTCGATAACTTCCGTTTCGCTCATCGGCCGGTGTAACCCGCACGCAAAAAGAAGCATTATCTTTTCCCGCGGGATTCCCGCTCTTTCGATACTCTTCAGAAGCGGCGGTAAGATAATCTTGTGCGGGACAGGCCGTGTGAAATCCGACAAGACGATAACCGCGCTTGACTTTTTCTTGGCGATTTCCCGAAGCGGCGGAGTTCCAACAGGCTCGGCGAGCGCTCTCTCGATATGACGCGCCGGTTTATCAAGAGCAGGAGTCGGCCCAGCCGCGAGCACGTTTGCTCTTAGCGGCAGCTCGAGCGTTACATGCGTGCGTCCAAAAGACAGTGTTGCCGATGGCATTTTACTTCACCAATACCAAACGCTGCACAGCTCGTTTCCCGTCCGCTTTCAAGTGCGCGAAGAAAACGCCGCTCGCTTGACTCGGCGCGGTCCACGAAATGCGATGCGAACCTGCCGGAACAGTCTTTCCTTGAATCAATGTCTCCACTTGGCGGCCTAAAATATCATAAATCACCAGTGATACTTTCGTCGGTGCTTTCAGTTCAAAAGGAATCACCGTTGTCCCATTGAACGGATTGGGAAAAGCGGGCAACAAACAAAACGTAACCGCAGAAACAGGATTCGACGGCGGCGCATTGGAGAAATCCACATGAAGCGGACGCCAAGGAATTATCGGTGTCGTTGCAATATCCGCGTACGAGACTTCCTGATAAATCATCAGATTCAAACTCGGGTTATCGCTTTCGATTCCGATATCGCTTTCATAGAAAAGATGCAGCCACCCATCTACGATTTCAGCTAAGGAAGCATCGCGTTCATGCGCCGATACTTGTCCACTGCCCAGCGACTGCGTCAGGTTCGTTCCTTCTGCCCAAGACATGCCGCCATCAGTCGAAACCGTCGCCCAGATATCAGCCGCGCGGAATCCACTTGGCGAAATATCTTCCTGATTGGTGCGCATATACGAGCAATAGAGATAGCCCATTGTGGGATCGATTCCCATCGAGGGCTGCTGCACGATGCGATCCATACCGCCGGGAAGAGAGCCGTCGATTTCCTGCCAGCCCTCAGCGAGCGGCGAGAAAACTCCCGTCTCTTCGTTCCAGTACCATATCATACTGGCTTGGTCTGTGGTCAAACCTTCAATCGCCCAGTAACCGACAGTCGTGAACGCCACATGCAGGTAATCCTGCTCGTCGAAGAACAGCGCGCAATCGTTGAACGCTCGCAGCGTGTCCTGATTCGCGCGGACCGTATCCGGCAGTTCGTTCAAATCCGGCGGCAGGAAAGAAGTCAGATTTATCACGTCTCCCCACGTCTCGCCTCCGTCCTCCGACAGCATCAGAAAAATATCGTTGTTGTAAGCATGATAGAAGCCTTCGTGGTCCGGCTGTAACTGGCTCCAACCAAGAGCGACTCTTGGCGAGTGGCGCGCACAAGCGATGTTGTGAGATGACACAAGCTGCGCTCCGACTCGCACCGCATCCGTGCCTTCAAATTGCCCCGAATTCGTATCATACGTCGCCGATGAATACCAGATGTCGAACGAATCCGCTTCCATCGTCATGCCGGTAAAAATCGAATGAATGCGGCCGTTTGTGTCGCGCGCGATGTGAGGTTCAATCATCATCGACGGCTGAGCGGGGAATTCAAAACAGTCGAAAACACAGACTCCCGACATGTAATCGACGCACACGTGAGCATGCGCGCTCATGCCGCCGTTCCCATGGTACGCGATGATGCCGTTGCCTCCCTGCAGCACGGCAAGACTGGGATACCCGCCGCGACTGGAACCGTCGGCCAAACAGCCTCCCGGCATCATCCATTCGCCTTCCGCCGTGCGCATATTGTAGTAGATGTGCCGCTGCTGCGGGGGAACGTTGTCATCCATCGCATTCATCCACGCGACATGGATGGAGCCAAACGCATCGAGCGCGATGATGCGTCCGACTTCACCGCTGTGCTGACGGCTCGTGTGCGTTGTACCTACCGTATCTACGAAACCCAGCGGATCCGCAAATAAAACTCCTGATGCTGCAAAGCTTAGGAATATGCAGACCAAACAAACGCGAAGCATAGCTTTCTCTCCTCTTTGCGTATATTCTCCCACTGCTTGCGGGGGAACAAAAGGGGGGCGACCTTAAATTTCCGACCGGGTTACGCGCGATAAATTCCTCGGTTGGTATACAGAGAGTAGCGCTGAACCCGGCTCGGCGAGATATCCGAAGTATCGTTACGGGCTTAGAATGACCGGCAACCCGTCTTTGCCCGAGCCGATGATAACCATTTTTGCGTTCGCTGATTCAGCCAGTTTCGCCGTCGCTTCGATGCCTTTCCATCGCAGCAGTCCTTCAGTAATATCCCGCATGACGATCTTCTGGAAATCCGAAATACCCTTCGCTTCGATGCGTTTACGTTCGGCTTCCTGCGTTTCCTTGGCGATAACAAATTCCATGCGCCGGGCTTCGTTCTCAGCAGCGGTGACCTGCTCGATAGCTTTCCGCACTTCATTCGGCGGTGTCACTTCCCGCAGAAGCACCTTCTCTATCGTGACTCCTTTCTCGAGCAGGATAGGCGCCGCCGCTTCGATGATAGAGCTGGCGACGAGCGTTCTTGAGGATGTGTAGAGAAACATCGGTTCGAACAGCGCCGTTACCGCACGCAATTCAGAGCGCATGAGGGGTCCAACAACCGTGATTGCATAATTAACCGAGAGCTCTCGATAGACCTTCGGAGCCGTCGCCGGGTTGAGCCGGTACCAAACGGAAATATCCATCCGCAGATTCAGTCCGTTCTTCGCGGGGACTTCGGCTGTTTCTTTCAGCTCCTGAAGCTGAATGTTCATCATAATGATACGCGCCCAAGGGAGCTTGGCTCGCAGACCGCTTTCCAGTGATGTCGCTTGGACTTTCCCAAAAACATCCACGACTCCTACATGCCCCGCTGGAATGATGACCATTCCTGTCGCAGCGAGTAGAATAATAAACAGCACGCCTCCCCCTCCTAATATCGTTTTCCTCATGTGAGGCACCGACATCGCGCCTAAGATGGCGCCGATAATAATAATTATGGCAATTACGAAAAATTCCATGATGAATCTCCTTTGATTCTATGTTGTAGTGTTTGCAGTATTTCTGACCCTGCACGGGTAAAAAATAAACGAAACCTCCGCCCCTTAGAGCGCGATGTTACGTTTCTCTATAGTCTATGGAATCTCAAAACATCTCGACGATGCGTATCGGAATCGTCGCCGGACGATAGCCTTCATCGGCGACCACTTTTTGACCTGCATTTGAGACAATAAAGGTGAGGAAACCCGCCGCCACATCCTGCTTCTTCCGGTTTGTGACATAGGTAAGGGTGAGCGCAAACGGATAGCGCGGTTTTTCGACGATGGTTTTTATATTCGGAGGAATTTCGATATTGCCGACTCGCCACCAGAGCTTGCGCAGGGATGTTTTCTGAATCGGAATCGATACCACCGCTAACGCTCCCGGATCCGCCTCGGCTTTTTCGATAAGCTCAGCGTGCGTCGAACACGTTACCGCGATGACCGTATCCAAGAAACCGAAGTAATTCATGCAAGTTTCCCAGCTCCCTTCTCCCGGCAGCGAGATATACGGATGGCAGGGGATGTTTGGCCCGCCCGCTTCTTTCCAGTTGTCCCATGCTCCCGTCATAAAGTTTCGCAGCGCAACCGAATCGATGGCGCGCAAAGGATTTTCGCTGTGCACTCCGAAATAAAGCGGCACCGACGCTATGGCGTATGAAAAAATCGGGATATCATGCTCAGCCGCCGCCAGAGATTCGGCTTTTATCAGCGGCCTGTCCAGAAAAATCTCCTCTATCGTACCGAACAGCAACGATTCCACAGCCGCACGCGTCCGCAATGAACCGAAATCAATCCGCGCGTCGGTGTAAAAGCTTTCAAAGCTCTTGGAGAGTTCAACTCCTAAATGTTCCGCCGACGACGATGCGTAAAGAAAAGCGGAACCCGTCGTCGGACTCGTCTTTTTCTGGGCAGGGCCGCACCCGGCGAGCCACAGGATGCTCAAAGCGGCAACAACAAGGCTACACAGATTTCGATTCATGATTTCCCGTGGATGTTTCATGTTCCTTCTTCAAAAACTTTTTTCGTTGTCCCCCGTAAGGACGGCGTTTTTCAGGCGGCACGAAAAGAAAAACCGAACCGCGATACAACCCGAAAAGAATCGTCACCAATCCTAACATAGGCCGCATCCCGGTCCCTTCCGGCAGTCCCGGGAAAATCCACCCCAGCAGAATGCCTGCCCCAAACACTAAAAAGAGAATCGGCAAACCAAGACGAAGCAATTTCATTTGACCCATTATAAAACTTATACTAGGCAATACGCTCCCGCGTATTGTACGCGCGTCCCCACAATGCGAACAAATTCGAGCTCTCCAACACGCAGGAGCGTGTTGGCTAGTGATGGTTAGGAAGAGTTAATGCGGTGTTGGCTGCTTGCAGCTGACCCATTCCCGTTCTGACAAACGAACGAATTCTTCATCGCCGAGCCGGGTTCAGCGCAAGTTCCCGTATGCCAAACGATACAACTATCGCGCGTAACCCGGCCGGAACTAACGAGAATCCGCCGCGAGTGGGTGCCCCCACCCCTCGCGCAATTACCTCACCGCGAAAATCGCAAGAACAGGGATAGAATATATGAGGAAACAGAATATGTGTTTCATTTTACATAAAAAAGCCTCCCTTTCGAGAGGCTGTTGAATTTACTTCTTGAATTCAAAATTGAATGGAATCGCTATCCAGACTCCCACAGGATTGTTCTGCTGAATCGCCGGTGTGAATTTCCATTTCTGGATAACTTTGAGAACCTCCTCTTCGAAGCCCAGACCAGCCGGTTTGGCCGCCATGATTTCCCACTGCTTCACGTCGCCTTTTTTGTCCACGTACACCTTGACGACGACCTTGCCCTTCACGCCCGCCGTCTTCGCCATTTCCGGATAATCCGGCTTTGGATTCACAATCGGCGCCGGCGCTATTTCATAGGGTGTGAACACACTCGAGGCAGGTATCAAATCCAAGTCGAGCTCCTGAATCACCAATTCGATATCATCGCCGCCGAAAAGCGTCGTGTCTTCGACGGGAGTGGCAGCAATCGCGAGCTCTTCTTGAGACAGGATTGTCACTTCTTCCTTCGCCTCTTCGTCCGGAATCGCCACAGGTTTTGCCGCTGCCGGAGGAGCAATCCTCGGTGCGGCTACTTTGATTGATGGCGGAACCGTCTTGTCCGTAATCGAAGGCGGCGCTCCGAGCATGGACGGATCCAAGATGACGATGCGTTTCGGTCCGGCCGGCTTTCGACTTAGAATATTCGCAACGACAAACGAACCGATAGCCGTCCCATGAAGGCCTACCGATATGGCGAGCCCAATCCAGAGATAACGGCTCAAGTATTTTTTCAATTCAAAAGAACCGTAACGGTCTTTTGTTACTTCTTCATAAACATCCATAATCCGCCTCCTATGCGGCCTTGCTACTAATATATTAAAGCCAGCTTACAGTCTGTAAAAAAGGAGCGATAAACGAATTATGGCTCCAATGCATTTTACCAAGACTTCTTCAGACTATCGTTTCATTGAATATCGCACTTGAACTGAAGCTCTACTCCAAATCATTTTGAGGTGAATGGCCATCCTCGAAAGACACGCTAGAAATAAGACTATTCACCCACTCGACTGGCGTAGCCCAATAGCAACATGACTCTGAATCCCTAACCTGCCAAATAGCTACGCCAATTACTTCACCCTCTGCATTGACTAATGGACTGCCACCGAGCGCTCTGTTAATCGGGGCATTAAACTGAATAACGGTTCCATAATTATCAATCATAGGAATCGCGGTTACAAAACCACTTGAAACTATATAAGGAGACTCTATTGGATTTCCAATTACATGTATCTGATCCCCACCCTTTGGATAACCTACATTTACTGGTAAAAGATCGATTGACTCCGGGAAATCTTTAAGCTGAACAATAACGAGATTATGATCCTGATCTTCAGCAAGAATGTTCTTAACCTCATATCGATTATTAGCAATGCCTATTTCAATATGCTCAGCTCCATCAAGTAAATGCCACGTGGTAACGAACCACCCTCTTTCATTAATAAAAAAGCCGCTTCCTTGAAAGCGACTTTCTGATCCATCCAGTTCTTTCGTCGCAATCACAGTAGCCACGGAAATACAGGTGTTTGATTTGTGTGCAGTTAAATTCTGCGAGTTGCTGCTGACATCTTCAATGGACGCAAATGAAGAGGATTGAAAATCCACTTGTGCTTGTGAGGAGCACTGAATCTCCTCGATTAACGGTGTGATTCTTGTTTCGTCAAATACCTCTTGTGATTCATGAATACTCAATAACGCTTGATTTGCAGACGTGTTAATGGATGTCTTCTCTTGCGCATAGGAATCTATCCCAATAATTAAGGAAGCAACAAGAAAAGTAAGAATATAGGCTAGTTTATATTTCTGGACCCGCCTTAAGAATAAAAAACACTGTTTTTCAATAATATCAACCCTTTTCACACTTACCGCTTTCTGAATAAGTCCCGAAAGCAATTCATCAACGTAACTCAACCTGCGTTCTACTTTCATCGGGATGATTCTTTTGTGATGGCTTATGTAATGTGATAGTGAAAATATCTGAAACATGGTTCCATCCGTGTTGTTTTGTGGGGGAACTTGACGACGCACAATGCCTCTCATATATCGTCAAGCCGCGCCATTCATTTAATTAACAAAACTCACCCAGTCCGAGATCGGCCAATTACTTTTTTGATCGCCGACATTTGATCCCAACTTCCTTTAAAAGATCGTGAACCCTCCTGATCGGAACAGCTAGAAATAGACCTTTTTCCTGACCTTGTATGTCTATCAATTTCCAAGTCGCGACCCCAATAACCTCTCTATCGGAATTCACCAATGGAGATCCCGAGTAACCCTCCCCGACCGGTGCATTAAATTCTATTAAAAAATCAATGCCAGATGTTAAGTTGTCGCATATCGATGTGACAAATCCGTTCGAGTTAGTCGGAGCGGTTTCAAGTGGCACTCGCGTGGCAATTACCCAATCGTTAACCTTTGGACACTCCATATTCCATGGTAATAAGGGCGGTACCGCAACCACGAGATTTGTAACACAAGCTATAGCTAAATCATGTTTGGAGTCCTCAATTATTATCGAATCAATCCAACAGTGGTGCCCCGCAGTATGTACATCAACATGGTGTGCTCCCTTGATGCAATGTAAATTCGTTGCTAACCAGCCTCGATCGTTGACAAAAAATCCCGAGGCTTCAGACTTGCTTAGCTTTTCCCCTTCTTTCCTGATAGTTCGAATAGTCACGAGTGATTGGGATACTTCAAAGGAAATATCTTCAGCTAATCTAACTCTTCTGAGCAAATACGTAGGTGAAGACACCAAAGACGCTGATATCTTCCCATCTGTGGAAGATAAAAAGTTGCCTCCTTGAAAGCCTAGAACTCCCCTTCTAAATATAGGGATGATTCCATCAAAATGCAACTCATTTTTTGCCAGAGAAAATTCTGTTGTCCATGGGTCACCAGTAATTGTAACCATGTTACTTATAGGCAATAGAGCACATTCTTGAGCATTTATGTTAGAAATAAGACAAATTAGGCAGACTAATAGGATAATTGCTCTATTTTCCAACGAATCACACGAATTGCACGTATTTCTCGTGAAGAAATGGCGTAGAGTCATAAAATTAATCAAATAAACTCCCCTTAAAGAAGTAGATCGTAAATTTCTATTCTTCGGTAAATATGACAGCAGAGAAGATCCTTGTACTCCAAATCTCCTTCTTCACCTTTTTAACGATCAAATCGCCTGATTAGTGCCCGCTTTCAATTTCTCTTTGGGCTTCTTCGATTTCTCCCGCCGCAGCAGCAGCTTCGGCTTCTGCGACGACCGCCATGCAATTGGCGGGGATATTCGCCAACCGCAGCACGGAATCATCCGCGAAGGTATATCGGTCAAGGCTGAAACGGGTCGTCTTTGCCACGTTGAACTCGTCAATAAGATCGACCATGCTCTTATAATTCGCCTTTCGGCAGACGCGAGCGACGACAATCAGACGACTCCGTCCTTCTTTGTCAAGGCCAACAAACGCCCTGCGTTCCAGCAGTTTGGCGCGCAGAGAATCCCATTCCAAGGGAATAGGCAGGTCGTTTCCAACATTATAAAACAATTCATCGGTTTCGATAACCCGCAAGGTCAGAAGTCGGGATTCGCCGACCTCCAACTCCATGGCAACTTCGCTCTCCGGGGGCAAGTTGATTTCCATAGCTTGGGGCAACCGGAAAACCGTGGTGACCATAAAGAAGACGAGCAGTAGAAAAGCGATATCCACCATCGGTGTCATATCAATCCGGATGGCGACTCGAGGTCGCTTCCACGCCTTTCCGCTTCGATCTTTTGGTCCTGCAACATCACCAGCCATACGAAATCCTCCTTATCCGGCCTCGCCTGCGGGCCGAACACCCTCCGGCTCGGTTTCCAGCTCTGTAATGAGATGGAAACGCGTCATTTTATTCTTCTGCAAAGCGGCCATTACATCTTCCACCAGCCCGTAATCCGCTTCTTTATCCACCCTCGCGATAATACGAACCTTGGGATTATGTAGTCGGTAGTTCGTAATCGTCACCGGCAGTTCGTGCGTCGAGAACTCCTTGCTGGTAATCTGGCCTGTCTCCGTTTCTGAAATAAACCCGTATTTGACATCCAAATTCGCCGCGCCCGTCGTCAGATAGACCTTGTTCTGCTTGGGAATCGTGATAATAATCACATCCGACTCCGGCAGCTTAATCTCGGAATGACTGCCCGGAATGCTTACCGTGAATTCTTCAGGTGGCTTAAACTGAGTCGTCGACATGAAGAAGACCAGAAGAAGGAATGCGATATCCACCATCGGCGTCATATCGATTTTGATCGCGATGCGTTTCGGTTTTGGAACCGCCACAGCTCTACGCCTCCTTTTCCTTCAACAGTTCGACCATCACATAGGATGCTTCATCAATACTATAGTTGAACTGGTCCACTTTGTTGACAAAAAAGTTATAAGCAATAATTGCGAGAACCGCCGCCGCAAGTCCGCCGGCCGTGTTGACGAGCGCTTCAGAAATTCCCATCGCAAGCGCAATTGCGTCAGGGGCCCCTTGCTGCGCCATCGCACCAAAGGCACGGATCATCCCGATGGTCGTTCCTAATAGCCCGACCATGGTCGCCACGGATGCAATGGTCGAAAGAGCAATCAGGTTGCGCTCGAGAATGGGAATCTCAATCAGACGCGCTTCATCAATCGCGCGCTGGGTTTCCGACAGTCTCTTCTCCGGCGAAATCTCCTTCGCATCGACCAATCGCCGGTACTGGTCAATTCCGGATTTCAGCACCGCCGCCGCTGACCCTCGCTGCTTATCGCAAAGCTTCGACGCATCTTCGAGACGTCCTTCACGAATAGCTTTACTGAACTCGGCGAAATAGAGTTGAATCACCCGCGTCCCTCGAGCCTTGCGTAATGTCAAGAAGCGTTCGAAGATATACGCAATAACCATGATAAGCATCATCAGGAGTGTAGCCACTAACGGCCCTGCTTGCCGAATCTGGTGAAGAATCGGAGTCAATGGACGTCCTGTCGTGGGATCCATCTTATCCATCGCGGGAACCAAGTAGAAAATAATACCGACGGATATCACCAGAGCGACGACAAGAACGATCATGGTAAAAGCACCTTGTTTCATTCTCAGAACCTCTTAAAAATAGACCACAGATTTATTCGAATTAATTGATTTCTTTTACAAAACAGAACGCGGAAATTCCATATTATAGAGTTCTGTTACTTCCTTAAGATTGGCAACAGCTTCTTCCACGGTGTGTCCCTGACTCACGGTTCCTGTCTTAGGACACTCAGCGACGTACAGATCATCTTCTTTGTGCAAAACCGCCGTATATGTCTGACTGTTCGTTTTCAACGCGGGTACTCCCTATCCCCAAATCCGTATCTATATTTTGCCGTACGCTTCCAAAAATTCTTCTCTCGAAATTCCAGATTGGGTACAGATTGTTCGCAAAGTTGAGGCTTTTATCTTTGGCTTATTTGGCATCGTCAGCGGTATTTTGGTTCCATCGCGATTATCTCGCACCATAGAAATATGCTCTTTCTCGCGCACAATTCGGAATCCCAGAATCTCGAGTGTTTTAATGACTTTCGGCTTGGGAGCATCAACTGGAAATTTTGTCATTGGACTTGTACGCCTACTTCAGCGACAAAGGCTTCAATGACCGAAGGTTCACCTTCTAAGACTTCTTCTCCAAAGGATTCAATATGGAACCGAATTGCCGACTTTACATCAGATAGGGCTTCTTCATGGGTTTCGCCTTGACCGACAACGACACCTTTCAAACCTAAAGGATAGGCGACATACCCATCCGGATGTTTCTCGACAATTATTTTAATTAACTTTTGCATTCGAATTCCTGCTCCCTATCCCCCAATCCGCTTCTTGTAATCCTTGACTGCTTCGAATGTTTCTTTCAGGTCTTTGTCGCCGGGATTGAAACGAAGCGCTTTCGCGAAACCGTTTTCGGCGGCGCGAAGATAGCTGCCGCCCTTTTCAAGCAGCTCATCGCCGGGAATCAATCCATCGTGGGAATCGCGAATCTGCCCACGGATATTCAAGAAATGCGACCAATTGGCATAGCCGTATAGGCTCCAGAAATCCCCGCGCTCGGGGCAATAGTTCACCGCTTGTCTCAAATTCCGAATGGCGGGCACATATTGCTCGCGGTTGAAATAAATCAATCCCATTTGGCCGTACGCTTCGCAATTGGCTGAATCCAGACGAGTAATTTCCTGATAGACTTTAATCGCCGCACTCGTGGAATCCTTCGAAGCCAAAATCGAAGCCAGATACGAACGCGCCGCCACATTCGTCGAGTCACAAGCGGCTCCCTGACGCAATGATGCAACCGCTTCCACCCACTTCTGCAAACGCCCGTAGCTGTAACCCATCGTAATCATAGCTCCGCACCTATTGGGCTGCAGCTCGAGTGTTTTTTTATAGAAAACAATCGCCGAATCCAATTCATCAAGATTGTAATAAACCGTCGCCACCCGGTAAGTCAAACGCGGCTGTTCAGGCATGACACTCAGTGATTTCTTATAGAAAACCGCCGCGGAATCGTAATGAAGCATCTTTTGCTCTTTTACCGTGTCACGCGCCCCCAGAGCATAGTTAGCATCGCCCGCCAGTTCCAATAACTCTGCATCCGTCGTCGTATCGGTCAACACCGTACGCAAAAAGCCGATTTCTTCGCTGTATTTCCGTTCATCTTTCAGCGTCTTCGTCAGTAAAAGTATGACATCCCGGCGCTGCGGTCTGAGCTTGTGCGCACTGCGCAGAGAAGCCTCTGCGTTTTCAAGCTGGACAAGATTGCGATAGGATTGTCCGAGCAAATAGTTCGAATAGAAATGCTCCGGGCGATCTCCGACAGCCCCCTGCAAATACGTTAAACCATCCGCATAGCGACCCGCCGCGAAATAAAGCCGGCCGATTTGGTAATTCACCTCGATATTCGTCGGATCCGCGTCGAGCACTTTTTTAAACTCACCGAGCCCCTCATCAAACTGTTTATTCTTGATGAGTGTCTGCGCCAGTTCAAAACGAAGTTGAGCATCGGTGGGAGCAAGCTCGACGGCATGGCGGAAATGATCAATCGCCAATTCGTAGATATTCTTGTCGCGGTACAGTCGGGCCAATAAAATGGGATACAAGGCGTTCTTTGGATTCTTCGCCGCCGCCTGCGCAAGGATTCTCGTCGCTTCGGGGATTTGACTCTGCGACGCTAAGACGCGCGCGCGGCACGCTTTAATCTCCCAAGAGCGCCCTTTCCGATCCTTCGCTTCAGCGGCTGCAACATACTGATCAGCCGCGTCAATTTCTCCTCGCATCAGAAGCACATCGACCAGAGGAACCAAACTCCCTGTATCGCGCGGCTTCATAGACAGCACACTCTTGAGATGTTCAATCGCTTCGGTGGTATCTCCGACCACAATCAGCGCCTGCCCAAGAAGCCGATGCGCATCAAGAGATTTCTCGTCCCGGCTGAGGACAGCTTGAGCTTTCTCGACGACCGTTTCCCATTTCTGGGATTCCGCCGCCTTTTTCATCGCTTCAATGTCCGGGTCCTTGGCCGCAAATCCGTCCTCGGGCATCAGCACGACCAGCATTAAGAGCGCGATTAACAAACCGCAGAAAGAGGTAGTTTTCATAGACGAATTCTGAATTGATTTACGCTTTACAACAACAAATCTACTTAAGTGTGTAATATACCTATCTGTTCTCAAAATCGCAAGTGAAATTTTACACTCAAATCCTCTTTTCGCTATGTATCACCTATAATGCCTCCCCATAGATTTATAATTTGTATTTCCATAATTATCAATATCTTATACCTAATTTTTCATATTTCAGACAGAATCCTTGACGCGACCTCCGCAACTTCTGTTAGCTGGCGTTTGATGTCGGGCAGGCAGAGTTAGACCGTAGGATGGAAGCAAAGACCTAACAGGAATCTTGGGTGAAACTTAACAAAATTCCAAAGGCTGGCTCTGCCTGCCTTACCTTCTCAAGAGAACTCTACATCCAAAGCAAGAAAAAAGCGCGCGAACAGCTCTGTCCGCGCGCCTTTGATATTATCGTTTGACTCGAATATCAGTCGGATAGTTGTCCTGAACCTAACTCAGCGATTTCTTCGGCGCGGTCGAACAGGGTGCGCGCCGCCGCAATCTGATTATCTCCTTGCACCTGAACTGCATAGTAGTACTGGCGCCGATTAAACAATGTGCTTGCAATTTCGCCGCGCAGGGTGGTGCGGATAAAATTATCATCGGTCTTCCACGCCACCGTGTCCAGTTCAAATTCTTTGGATACGATGAGCTCCCGGAAATCGTTCATCATATCATCCGTAACCTGAAATCCTTTCGAGAATTCCCGGAAATTCTCGCCCAATTCCGAATGCTTCAGCGCGAAATCCGACGCATATTCGAAAAAGAGTCTCTTAGACATCAAGCGAAACGTCTGTGCTTCCGCTCTTGCCGGCACAATAATCGTATCCGGTCGAATGCCGCCTCCGCCATAAACGACGCGTCCTCCCGCGGTATGAAACACTTCGCGCTTCGTCGTATCGATTTCACTGATATCTTCATCCTGCCGTCCCTCTTTGATGTAATCCACCAGGCCCTTATCGTAAGGCCGCTGGATAAGCCTGCCGGACGGCGTGTAATAGCGAGCGGTCGTGATGCGAACCACCGATTTATCGGGAAGATTAAACGGCGTCTGTACAAGTCCTTTCCCGAAACTGGTTTGTCCTGCAATCAAACCCCGGTCTAAATCCTGAATCGCTCCAGCGACAATCTCAGAGGCCGATGCGCTGCCATGACTGATAAGGACAATCAAAGGAAAGTCATATTTTTTCCCGCGGCCTGTCGATGTAAACGTCTTATTGCTTTTGGCAACGCGGCCTTTGGTGTAAACGATTGTCTTGCCTTCTTCGGCAATAAAGAGATTCGCTACCCGCCACGCCTGATCCAGATACCCTCCCGGATTGCCGCGCAGATCCAAAATGAGCTGTTCCATCCCCAGTGTTTGAAGGCTGTCGATAGACTCTACAACTTCATCCACTGTCACAGCCGTAAACTGCGTGATTTTGACATAGCCGGTCTCATCATCGTCCAACAGAAGCGCGGCCGAAACCGAATGAATCGGAATCTTGTCCCGCGTGATGGTGAAATCCATCGGATCCGGAATGCCTTGGCGCGAAATCGTCACCGTCACCTGTGTCCCCTTCGGTCCGCGAAGTTTCTCGAACACTTCTTCGTTCGTAATGCCGTACGCCGATATATCTTCAATCCGGATAATCCTGTCTCCCGCTCGAATGCCCAAACGGTCTGCGGGGGTGCCCGGAATGGGCGATACGACGGTCAGTACTTTATTCTGAATCACGAACTGGATGCCGATGCCTTCAAATTCACCGTGAAACCGTTCACTGATTCGCTTCTGTGCGTCCGCGGGAATATAAGCCGAGTGAGGATCCAGAGTTTCGAGCAAACCGCGAATCGCTCCGTCGAAAACCTTACTCATATCCGGCTCTTCCACATAAACATCGCGTATCACGCGCAAGACGAAGCTCAGTTTGCCTAATTGCTGATTGATATTCTTGGCATCCGCCCAAAGGGTAGGCCCCCAGAGAGCACTTAGCCCTATCAACACAATGAGTATTCCCGTTATCACTGTCCAATGTTTCCGTTTCACGTTTGTCTCTCCTTCTTAACCGTCAATTCATAGTGGCGGCGCAACAGCTCTTCCTCAGGCTTCGAAAGCTCTTCGCCTCGGCGAGCCATAGCCGCTCGCGCCGTTTCAATCGTGCGGCTCAGCGGTACCGGCAGCAACCGTTCGGCTCCCCCCCAGTGAAACGAGGGAACAAACCGCCGCGGGAATCCCGCTCCATAGACATTGCAGCCTACTCCCACCACTGTTCCCGTGTTCAGCATCGTATTGATGCCGGTCTTGGTGTGATCTCCAAGAAAGCAACCGACGTGCAAAGAATCCGTATCTTTTAGTTTACCGGCGACTTCGACTTGAACTGGAGTGTAATTATTTTTCAAATCGGAGTTGTTCGTCCCAGCGCCGATGTTCACCCACATTCCCAAGTGAGCATGTCCCAAAAAACCATCGTGCTGTTTGTTCGAATAGCCCTGAAAAATTGTCTGGGTTATTTCGCCCCCCAATTTGCAGACCGGCCCGAATGAAGAACCGCCGTAAAGCTTTGCTCCCGCATTGACAACGCAATCGCGCCCGATATAAAGCGGCCCTTCCAAATAGCTGTGCGGCAGAACTTCCGTTCCCGCGTCAATGAAAATCGCGCCCTTATGATTTCCCAAGACGACGCCCGGATGGAGTTTCACCCCCGCTCCTATATAGACTGCCGCTCCCCCCCTGCGGTTGCAAACCTCCACGCCGGGCCCCGGATCCCGCAACAAATGAGCACTAAAAAGTTCGTCTTCTGAAGCCTGAAGCTGGGCTTTAAGCAGTTCAGGATTGGCGAGCATCAAATCCCAGACATGGCGGACAACGTGGCAGCGCCATCCTTTCGGCAGAGGCGCCGCATCACCCTCTTGAACGAGGAGCTCGGCGATGTGGTTTCCGTTTTGCGTCAGAAGTTCCCGAGCTTGGGCGGCGGAGCGCCGTGCAAACAGGAGGTTACCTTCCTCATCGCAGACTGTATCCGGCAGTGCGTCTGCGTCTCCTTCCGGTCGGAGTTCAAACACGCGCCCGCTTAGAAAAATGACCGATTCATCCGTAACCGGTTCCTCGTCCTGTTCGAGCGATGCGTACAAATCCCGCAGATGTGTTCGAGGTTGCAGCAGCGGCGGTTTTCCCGAAGCGCGCTGAACATGCTCCCGGATGCTCGCCGTACCCGCCAGCAAATCCCACACCGGCCGGAGTACGGTCAAAGGAAACAGATCCGTTTCCACGGCGTCATCTTCAAACAGACAGACCACAGCTCCTTCGAAGAGCTTGGGATGAAAAAGATAATCACTATGTTCTGACAAAATACTTCCCCGGTAATTGTCTGACAATGCCTTTTAATTCCATCAGCAATAATGTTCCCAGAACTTCCGCAATCGAAACATGAAGTGCCTCCGAAATCACATCCACATGTACGCCATCGTCACTCGACAACAAGTGACAGATTTGCGCTTCTTCTTTCGGCAGTTCCGGTTCGATAAGTTCCGCCTGCGCGGGTGTGGATTCGGGAGTCTTGCGCGCGACTTTCAATATTTTCACAATCTGAGCGCTGTTCTCGATGAGCGACGCACCGTCGCGCAGCAATGCGTGGCAACCCTTCGACTTTGTATTATGCACCGACCCGGGAATCGCCATCACTTCGCGTCCTAAATCAGCGGCGATGAGAGCCGTGATGAGCGCGCCGGAACGTTCTCCCGCTTCGACGACAAGCGTTCCATGCGACAGTCCTGCGATGATGCGGTTGCGGCGAGGAAAATTCCCGCGCATGGGTCTTGTTCCGAACGGGAATTCCGAAACAAATGCTCCTCCGCTTTCCAAAAGCTTCCGACCGAGTTCAAAGTTCGTGGGCGGATAAATTCGTTCGACGCCGCAGCCGAAGACCGCCAGCGTCAGCAATCCTGTATCGAGCGCTGCGCTGTGAGCGAGTCCATCAATTCCGGAAGCCAAACCGGAGACAATCGTTAAACCTGACCCGGCGAGCCCGGAAACGATATCTCTGACGACCTTTTCGCCGTAGGGACTGAAACGCCGCGTGCCGACAATGGAAAGCGCATCCGTTTGCAGCAGCTCCGCATTGCCCCGCACATAAAGAATCGCCGGAGGATCATATTCGATTTCTCGCAGGCGCGGCGGATAATCGTCGTCCCAGAGCGTCATCACTTTGACATGATACTTGTCAATCATTTTCAGTTGATGTGCCACGACATTGGCGTCGCCGCCCTGACGAATCCGGGCCGCTTTCTGCGGACTGATTCCTTTCACCGCCCCTAATTCCGCGGGCGACGCCTGAAAAACTTCTTCAGGCGAGCCGAAATGATTGACCAGGCGAATCAGCGTAATGTTCCCAATATCATCGATATGAGTTAGCCGCAGGAGCGCCTCAAGTGCCATGAATTTCCTCCGGATGGACAGGGTTGACTGAATTCGGCATCGGCGCTTTTAACAGCATTTCCCAGAGCTTTTTTACGAGTTCGTCAAGCCCTTGGTTTGTGGCGGAGGAAATCTGCATCGTCCAAGTACCCTCGGGAGCAGCTCCCTCAAGAAGATCGCATTTGCTGAGCACAACAAGCGCCGGACGTTTGCTCAAGTCCGACTTCCATGCTCGCAGCTCTTTTTTCAGAACGTGCAAATCTTCCAACGGATGAGGCGATGTCACATCAATCAAGAAGAGCAGCACGCGCGTTCGGTCAACATGACGAAGAAAATCATGTCCCAGTCCTTTGCCGCTGCTGGCTCCCTCGATGAGTCCCGGCAAATCGGCCAGTACGAAATTCTCGTAGTCGCTTGCCCGAACAACGCCAAGATTGGGAATCAGAGTTGTGAACGGATAGGGAGCAATTTTTGGCCGGGCAGTGGTCAACATCGAAAGTAGCGTGGACTTCCCCGCATTCGGCAAACCTACGAGACCTACATCGGCGAGAAGTTTCAATTCAAGCTGGAGCGTCCGCTCTACGCCCGGTTTTCCGGGTTCGGCATATCGCGGAGCCTGATTCGTACTTGTGGCAAATACGGCATTCCCCCGTCCCCCTCGTCCGCCGCGAGCAATGCATATGCTTTCGTCCGGCTTCACCAGATCCGCGATTTGAGTCTCTCCTTCAAAGACTTGCGTCCCGCACGGCACTCGAATTTCTAAATCCGCCCCGCGCCGCCCGGACTTTTGAGAGCCTTCACCGGGTCGTCCGTTTTCACTCTGGTAGTGTTTCTTATAATGAAAATCAAGCAGTGTCGAAAGATGGGTATCGGCTTTCAGAAAAATATGTCCGCCGCGACCGCCGTTCCCGCCGTCAGGTCCTCCCTTCGGGATAAACGCCTGCCGTCGGAAAGAAATACATCCCTTTCCCCCATCCCCCGCCTTGATGGTAATCACAGCCTGATCAACAAAATTCATGAAGCCTTCTCGCCGTAGGGGCCGACCCAAGTGTCTGCCCGCCGATACTTGGGCTTGAACGCGGGCGCACACGTGGGTACGCCCCTACAACTGGATTCTGCCACGACAATTCATAACGGGCGCACACGCGGGTACGCCCCTACGCGCCGATGTTCTGTGGATTTTCTTTATCCAGTTCCCACCGCAGTGGATTGTCCCGAATATATTCGCGAATCGCTGTTAGGTCTTTATCACCACGAATAACATGTTCGTAATAGTTTCGTTGCCACAGGCGCTTTCGAAATGGTGCCCAATTATGAGTCTTGACGTTACGAATATATTCATTTGTCGTCATGGTTTTAAACCATCGCACAATTTGCTGTAGGGGCGTACCCACGTGTGCGCCCGTTTTCATATCCGCAGATCCGTCCTCTTCATCGGGTATTACAACAATCCTGTGAAAATGATTCGGCATTACGATGTGACAATCCAACTCCACATTGTATTTATCCGATAGTTTTTCCCACCAAATTTCCAACAGATGACCGGCTGTGTTTATCTTCATTTCGCCGCTAATAATTTCACCGAATAAACACAGATGATCCTGCGCACAAATAGTGATGAAATAGAAACCGGGCTGTGTATAGTCATAATCAGGTAATCGAATGGTTTTGCGTTTCGGATAATGATTTGGTGATATCATTAAAGACTCTATTCGCGGGCGCACACGCGGGTGCGCCCCTACAATATGAACAGATATCTGTCCAATAGAAAGGGCCAGATGCTGGACTCTGCATATCTGGCCCTTCGAATTCACGAAAGCAAATGAAAGGAATTTCCAGCTACTTCATCAGCACCATTTTCTTGGAAGCCACGTAGCCGTCAGAAATCAGCGAGTAGATGTAAATTCCTGATGCCAGTTCCGAACCATCGAAAGCAATATTGTGCGTTCCAGCCGTCAGCGTCACATCGCTAAGCAGATTCGCGACTTCCTGTCCCAGCACATTGTAAACTTTCAACGTCACCTTCGCGCGTTGACCCATATCAAACTGAATCATCGTCGTCGGGTTAAACGGATTCGGGTAGTTCTGATACAGTGCAAACCGCTCCGGCAATGCATGCGTCTCGACAGAGCCGCTCAGGTAACATTCGTCCGGCGGAAGACCGACGGAATCCCAGTGCATCGGATACCGCTCCGTATACGGCAGGGCAGGAATGTCCGCCACGGGAATCCGCTGGTAAATCACAGGATTGAGCGTCGCCAATCCTTCTTCCTGCGGAACACCGCCCGCGTCCTTGTCCAGAACATATTCCATATGCAGATACCCACCCGTGACGAGTTTCGCGACCGTGATATCGCGTTCATGCAAACTTTCACCGGAAGGAACGATCTCCATCGGAGGTGTCGTGTTGGTCACGTTTGTACCCAGCGACCACGAACAGCCGTTGTTCGTGGACATCGAGACCCAAGCATCCGCCAAAGGAATACCGCTGGATTCGCTATAGGCCAGCGTGTCATATTTCTGATAGGAACAATAGAGGTAGTTGGTCGAAGGATCAACTGCCAGACTCGGCCGCTGAGTGGTACGCTGCCACGCTCCCGGCTCATAAGCCGGCTGCCAACCGTTAGCGACAAGGCTGCTGTAATGCGTTTGTTCATTCCAGTGCCAAATCATCGAATTAGTCGAATAGGAATACCAGCCGCTGTCGATAACGCCGCCGTTATCCACATACCAGAAAAATGCGGGCGTCGTGAAAGCAACGTGAATGTAGTCATCTTCATCCATCAGAATCGAGCAGTCCGTGTAAACACGGAACGTATCCCGGTCGCATTCATAGGGATCACCGCCTTCATCAAGGCAAACCGGATCCCACGGCGTCCACTGGGTGACGTTGATGAAATCGCCCCAATTTAGGCCGCCGTCTTCCGAAACCATCATATAAATTTCATTGTTAATCTGACTTGCGTCAGCCAAATCATCCATGGAATGGCACCACGCAATCGCAACGCGCTCCGTGTGACGCGAGCAAGCAACATCCGGCGCAATGACCATGACATACTCAACCTCATTAAAACCGCTACAGGTCAATTCGTCCCATAGAATATCCAGTCCGAATCCATCCTGATCAAATTCCGGCACGCCTCGGGAATAATAAATCCGCTGGGGATCGCCTGCAGCGCCACTGGCGGGATTTTCGCAGGAAACCATGTGGAGAACACCGTTGATGTCCATGTCAATCTTCGGCCAGATAAGTTCCAAATCGGTCCCACCATCAAAACACCATGCCGGTTCCACAACCGTGAAAGCTTCACAATAGGCGCAATAGTCAATCGCTGAAGTCGCGTGCGCATTGTCACCGGTTGTTTGCTGATGGAACGCCGGGAAACAGAAACCGTCGGGCGATGTCACCTGACTGATATAGCCGGCGCGCGTCGAAGCATCGATACGAATACCGATATTGGTGTACATGAAATCGCTTGTCACCGGATCCCAGACGTTGTAATAAACGTACCGGGGATTTTGTTGCGCGTTCAAACCGTTCATCCAGACGACTGAAACCATTCCGAAATCATCCGCGCTGATCATCTTTCCGGCGGTACCGTTGTGCTGATAATCATACCAGGTCGTTCCCGCTGTATCGATTGTTCCAACATAGTCATCCAAATGTTGGGACGTCGGCCGATCAGGCGCAACGCCGACGGTGATGTCGGGATCATTCGACGTTCCGAATACAGGGAGGTTTTGGTCCATCTTCTGCTTGTGAACAACCTTGTCCGGAGCCGCCCAAAGCAGCCCGACCGCGACGACGCCCACAAGAGTGAATACAAATAAATTCCGCAACATGTCTCCTCCTAAAAGAGAGTCAATTTGGTCCCCGGAGGGACCTGTCCAACGTTTGAATTATAGAGTGAATTTCTTATTCGAGTTTTACAGAATACAGCAATTTAACATTTTACATCACAAAAGTCAAGTCCTTTCTCATGAACATGCGTTATACTCAATTCGTCAACAGCCTACTCTAATCCATCTTCTCCTTACTGCATAGTTCTCAATTCATTAGGGACTTATTTCACCAGAAAATCTTGAAGAGCAAAGCGGCAATTTTGTCTCCCGCGATGAGTGCCAATGTCGTCCCTACGGAAAGGATTTCATCTCCCCAAAAAATGACCAGCGCCGTTCCCACCGAAAGAAATGGGCCGAAAATTATTGGCTTTATTTCGCGCTCACGACGCACAAGCTTCAAGAAACGCAGAATAACAAAAATGACCAGATGAAAGTTTACCACCAATCCCAAGAGACACGCCAAGAAAATCATGAAGAACGTCATCTCCCACCCCAGAAACGTTCCCGCCATCAGACCGAAGACGATATCTCCTCCCCCCATCGTTTCCCGCTTCACAATAAAACCAAGAAGTGCCACGAATCCGAAGAAAGCCAGTCCCGATGCAGCGCCTATCAGCGAGTCTATGAACGGCAGCGTCGCTCCTAACGCCGAACCAAGCAACCCAATCGCGGTCATCGGAAACGTAATCACCCAAGGCAGCCACTGTTCTTCGATATCAATAATCGATAAGACGAGCAGTGCAACCAAGAGCAATCCATAAAAGAGCGTCGCGAGCGACCAACCGAAACCTATCGCCGCGCCCAAGAAAAGCAATCCCGACGCGAGTTCAATCAGCGGATAGCGCACGGCTATCGGCGCGCCGCAATCCCGGCACCGACCCCGCAATATCAAATAACTGATGACGGGAATATTATCAAAAGCCCGGACACGATGACCACAATGCGGACAACGCGACGCGGGCTTGATAAGTGATTGTTCTCGAGGCAACCTATAGATAAGGACATTTCCGAAACTGCCTAACACGGCTCCGAAAACCGCCGACCATAGATAGAGCAAGGCATTTGGAAGAGAATCCCACGCCATCGCTTACGCGCCCATCTGGACGGCACGTCCGAGCATAAAGACCGGCAGATATATCGAAATCAGAATCAGCGCAATGACGACTCCGATCATGATAATCATGAGCGGCTCAATCAGAGATGTTAAGCGGCTGATAGTCGCGTCCACCTGCTTCTCGTAGAACTGCGCCGCTTTATTCAGAAGCTTATCCATATCGCCGGTTTCTTCGCCTGTCGCGATAAGCTGCACGAGAATTGCCGGGAAGACGCGGGTTTTTTTCAGGGAAACCGAAATGGCGTAGCCGTCTTTAATCAAGCTGCGCGCTTCACGCAGTCCCCGTGCGATGACACGATTCTCTACCACGCGTATGGCATGACCCAGCGATTCGAGTACGGGGACACCGGAACCGATGAGAATTCCGAATGTGCGCGCGAATTTATCCATCAAGGTATTGCGCACCAGTCCTCCAAAAACCGGGAAATTCAGCTTGACATTATCCCAGATATAGCCTCCGCGAGGTGTGAGCGCCGCAAACCAGAGCAGCAGCATCAATGCGATAACCAGAAAAGCGACAATAAAAAAGTGTTCCGAAATCGTATGTGAAATCGCAATGAGCATGCGAGTCGGTCCCGGCAGCTTCGCATTAAATCGCGTATACACTTCGCTGAACCTCGGCACCACCACCAACAGCAGGAAGGTAATCACGCCCGCGAGAAACACCAGCGAAAAAATCGGATACGACAGCGCCGAAATCACTTTCTGCCGCGTGTCGGCCACCGTCTCCAAATACGAGGACAGCTCCTCCAAAATCACATGCAGATTTCCCGAAACTTCCCCGGCGTGAACGAGTGCGATATAGAGATTCGAAAAGACTCCCGGATGCTTCGCCATCGCTTCGGAAAGCGCATAGCCTTTTTTGAGGTCGGTCGAAACCTGCGCGAGAATTCTCTTGAAGCGCTGACTTTTTTCCTCGGCCAAAAGATTCTGAATCGATTTCTCGATGGTGAGTCCTGCTGAGAACATCGTCGAAAGCTGGCGCGTGAAAAAGACGAGTGTTTTCAAAGGGACACGGTGGCGCAGCCGGTAGATGGTTAGGCTCATCCGCTCGCCGACTGTCATCTCATCGAACGCGACACTGCGGACTTCGCGCACCGAGACAACCTGCCCAGCCCCTTTCTTGCGAAGGGATTCCAGGGCCGCTTCATAGTTGACGGCTTTCAGACTGTCTTCAATTCGCTTCCCCGCGCTATTGCGGACAACATACGTATATGTCGGCATCGCTACCTACCAAATTATGTTTACAACTATCCCCTGAATAGAATCATCTTAGTGTTGAATACTTGTAAGTATCCCATTATCGAAATAGAGATAATTTCCATCACCGTAAACCCATTGTTCTTGTTTGACTGAGGCAGAGCTGGTTCTATTGATTTCCTTAGGTTCACCCCAACTCATGCGCGCCTGCTGTGCAGTCATGCCAACAAATACCTTTGCCTTTTCAATTGCAGACCACACCTCGTTTGACCACTTGTAAGTAATTCTTGGATCTTCAGTAAGAAAACGACTTTCAAAACTCCGATAATCGGCATCTCTATAAACGTCACCAATATTTGTGTTCCCCACTTTTACATCTATAAAACCCTCTTCCTCTGACTTTGTCCGTATGATGAATCGGACAGGACTATCGTCGTCCCAGCCAGCTACAATATCAATAACCTTGACCGGTACATATTTCCTCTCTAACCATATGGAACCCTCTTCGTCTGATTCTTCATTATAGGTGGATAGATGAAAAGTTTTATACCAAAGTGTTTTCCCCAGCCATCTGGCACGCGCACTGTCTAAATCAGCTATTGGCATAATATCGGGTATAGAGCCCAGTGTGGCTTCACCAGAATAGACTTGGTTATTGTCGGTCATCTTAATTAAGATCACGTCCAAAATGTCGCCCGTACCAAAAACCTCGACAACTGTACCAATCCGTCCTACACATTCCTCATAGGTTGGGCACCCATATTTACCTCCGCCGCCCTTAAAGCTTCGATATCCATATTTTTGAAGACCTTTTCTTCTGGGAAGAAAAATGAACTTTTCCCCGACCCAGCTCTCAATAGGCAAGAATGTAAAGGCTTCTCTCTCAGATGTATCTTTCTCTGACTTTTGCGTCCCGATGGAGCCTTCTCGTATATACGGATTTTGGGCCAAAAGAATGCCCACGTAGCAACTAAATAGCATCACACCTAAAAAAAAGAATCTATTCATTGCTGTTCCTCCCCATCGTGGTACACACTATTAAACCCCCAACTCCGCAAGTCAAATTAATACTCCTGCACAGTCACGCGCAGAAGCTCGTGTGGCGTTGTAATTCCGGCGTAGATTTTGTTCAGGGCGGCGTCTCGCAGCGAAATCATGCCGAGCTTCACCGCCATCTCGCGCAATTCTTCTTCGTTCGCATTTTCGAAGACAAGCCGCCGCATGGGCTGCTTCATCTCCAGAAGCTCGAAGATGCCCGTTCGTCCGTAGTAGCCGGTGTTGCGGCAATGCACACACCCGCGCCCGCGATAAAATTCTTTGTCTTTCATATCATCGCGTGTGAGTTTCATCGCTTCCAACTCGGCATCGCTGGGGACGTAGGTTTCCTTGCATTGCGGACAAATCCTGCGCACAAGCCGCTGTGCCATGACGAGGTTCAAACATGACCCCACCAAAAACGGCGGCACACCGATATCCAGAAGACGTGTAATCGTCGAAGGAGCGTCATTCGCGTGCACGGTCGAAAAAACCAGATGCCCCGTCAGTGAAAATTTAATGGAAATATCCGCCGTTTCTTCATCTCGAATCTCACCGATGAGGAGCTTGTCGGGGTCTTGACGCAAAATCGAGCGCAACGCGTTGGCGAATGTTAAACCAATCTTCGGTTTCGTCTGCACCTGATTAATCCCCGCCAGATGATATTCGACCGGGTCTTCGACGGTGACGATATTATCCGCTTCGGATTTGATTTCTTTAAGCGAAGCGTAGAGTGTCGTAGATTTACCGGAACCCGTCGGGCCGGAAATAATTATCATTCCATACGGCTGACGAATCCAGCGCCGGAAAATTTTCAGCAGCTCATCGTCCATGCCAAGAGTGCTCAGGTTAAACGCAAAACCGGTTTTGTCCAGCAGACGCAGCACAATCTTTTCGCCGTTCACTGTCGGCAGAATCGACACACGCACATCCACTTCTTTATCCGGTGAAATAATCGTGAAGCGTCCATCCTGCGGCAGCCGCTTCTCCGCGATGTTGAGTTTGGAAAGGATTTTCACGCGGGAGATAATTCCCGGATGCGAAGATTTCGGCGGCGTCATCACTTCCTGCAGCACACCATCAATGCGAAACCGCACCGCGACTTTCTCTTCCTGCACCTCGATATGAATATCCGTTGCGCGCTCGCGCAGCGCATCGGCAATCATCAGATTGACCAGTTTCACCACCGGCGCATCTTCGAGACCTGCTTGAACTTTCGTCATGTCCATCAGGCCTTCTTCTTCGGTGTCCGATTCCGTGAAGAATTGCAGATTCCCGATAACATCGGTCACTTCGCCGGCCTTGCGGATTTTGACATAGAGCTGTTCGATGGCGTTTTCAATCACGCCGGGCGCAGCAAGTGACGCGTCGATGGACATGTTCGACAGTTTCTGAAGGTTGTCAATCGCGATAATATCATCCGGGTCAGCCATCGCGACTTTCAGCGTTCCGTCGTCAATCGCGAAGGGAATCAGACGATTCTCGCGCGCGAAGGGTTCAGGGACGATGCGCACGGCATCATCCGTGGCAACGAGAATATCATCGCTTTTCACAAACGGAACATCCCACTGCTGCGCCAGCCCGGCATAGACATCCTCTTCCACCACATAGCCCAACGCCACCAACACTTCGCCAAGCTTTTGATGCGTGTCTTTCTGACGCGACAGCGCTTCGCTGAGTTGCTTCTCGGTAATTTTTTCTTGTTCGAGAAGAATTTCGCCTATCTTTTTTCGCATGTGAACTCTATTTCTTAATCGTTTTCCAATGATTTATTTTCCCCCGTATGCGGGGGGAGATTCATCTCGCCGAGCTGGATCACTCAGACCCAGCCGCAAAGAGATTACCCTCCCGAGCCGCGTTGAAGCTGCACAATCACCGCGTCGCTGGCCACGCCTCCATAGAAGAGCAGTTCGACGCGCACTTCACAGGTGGTTTCCACCGTAATGGGATCCGGAAACGCCCATTGCATTTCGCAGCGAAGCCAGAGAATCGACTGGCCGTTATCCGCCGGCGGAGTGCCCGTGACATATTCATCGGCGCGCGCGCCGCCCGTGGAGGACGTGTAGAAATGCCCGCGCTGAGAAAAATAGAACACCCGCGCACCGTTTATCGGTACATGATGCCCATCCTGAACCGTCGCCAGACATCGAACGCGGGTCGGGTCGCCATCGTCGAGGAAATGCCAGTGCTGCGGCGTGCATAGAAGGTTCAATTCCCCTTCCTGAAGCGGCAGAATGAATGTGGTGTCTTCGCGCACGGTTCCCTCAGGCGGCTGGCATTCCGCAGTGATAATCACCTGCTGGAATGTCTGCGAGCTCAGCCATGTGAGCTGCGTGTAAGCAAAACCCGCTCGCGAGTCGTCATTCATATCCGGATTCCCCGTATAAACCTGTTCAGAGGCAATCGAAGCGATATCCGGTTCTATACTGAAGAACACGACCCAATTATTCGAGACCGGGTTATTAAACATATCTCGAACCTGCGCCGCCACTTCAACCATCCACGCTCCACCCCCTGCGTCCGTGCCGATTTCTCTCGGCTGTATGCTGATGGACGCCGGTGGCCCGGAGACAACAGAGATGTTCGATTTATGCGCGAAGATTTCCTCGCCTCCCACATAGGTGGACGCTCGAAGATCAACGATGCCCGGATAAATCCCCGCGTTCAAAGTTACTCGCGCAACACCGCTGGATGTTTGTGCAGAATCGATATCGCCGCTGCCGTTGATATTGACTCCTCCTCCCGGACCGACGACAATCTGGAACGTCACCCACTGCCCGTCCGGTACCGGATTCTGATTGGCATCCAAAACCGTCGCTTCAACAAGCGCCTGATCCACGCCGCCCGTCCCCCGTACCTGAATCGAAGCCGGTGATACATTCAGCGCCAGCGTATTGGCCGTTCCCGCCACGATGCGCACCGTTACCGAATCAACTGCTTGACCGACGAATGCCTTCACCTTGGCATTTCCGGCTTCCGTACCGGGATTCAGCGTCGCGCGTGCGATGCCGTCGTTGTCGGTCGGAGAGTTTTCGTTAATCGATCCGTGCGTGGTGGAGAAACTGACAAGTGCTCCTTCGAAAACAGGATTGCCCATCGTATCATAAACCTGAGCCGTTACCGAAACCAGCTCTTGTGAACCGATATAGACTTCATTCGGCGTTGCATCAACACTGACAGTTTTTGGCCCGCCGGGATTCACTATTACCGTGAATTCATTCGACACGACCTCTCCCACATTAGCGTAAATCATTGCCGTACCTCGCGTCGGGCAGAAATAATAGGTATTGAAAGCCACACCGTTTGATGTTTTAACAGTATCGTTTTTGAAATCACCGCAATCGGTATGGAACAGAACATCCGTATTATCCGGCGCGCGAAGTCCGTTCTCCAAGAAGACATTGACACGCACCGTTGAGGAATCTTTTCCGGCGATGCCTTCATCCGGCTGAACCATCAAATTCACTTCACCAACCGGTTCTTCGGGCTCGATGACAATATAAGCAGTATCGGCCAGCCCCCAATCGGAAAAGCGCGCGATGACCATCGCTGAATCGGGCGCGGTGGGAATGCCGTAAACATCTTTAAACGTCGAGTGCGCGACACCGAAACCGTCCGTCACCACAGGCGATTCGACAGTGCCAAATCCCGGCGTTGCGAAACGGATGGTATCAGCCGCTTGCGGTTCTCCATATTGATCTTTGAGTATCGCCGTGATATTCGCGAAACTTCGACCGCGGTCAGCGTAGATGACTTTGGTGTCCGTACTGATAATCAATGTACCGAAACGGGATGCGGTGCTGTTGACCCAAATCGTCGCTGTGTCAGCTTTGCCGCCCGCCATGGCGATGATATTGAATTCGCCAAAGATACCCGCCGAACTCCACACCGTTGCCGTCTGTCCGTTGGCATCGGTGACCTCGGGTTGTCCCACGACGCCGCCGGTCGCTCGCATCTCGACCTGAATGTCTTCGATTCCGACGAAACTGTTATCATAAACCGTTATCATCACCGAAACCGTATCCGAACCGCCCGCTTCCACATCCACACTTTCGCGAGAAAGTTCAACGTAGATTCCTCCCACGTTCTGGGCTCCTCCTTCGGACGTCACACCTTTCTTCTGAGTGCATCCAAACCCAAGGACGAGAAAACAAGCCATCCCCATAATAATGGCTCTTTTGGCTACCCGCATAGCTACCTCCAACATTGCACCTATTCCCCTCTCTAAAAAGCCATATTCAATAAAATGTTTTTTAACCGTAAAATATTCCGTAGGGGCGCTCCCGTGTGTGCGCCCGTTTCTGCAGCATGGAGCCGCGTGATTCATCATTTAAGACTCGCAGCGATAAACGCAATCGTCGCAACTTGTGAGAGCACTACGATACCGTCTTTGATCTGACTCCAAGTGGTGACTTCCGGTTTGGGCGGGACGAAAATAATGTCGCCCGGATCAAGCCGCACCTTCGACGAATAAATCACCACCGCGCCGCTGCTCGCTTTTACTATCCGCGTCTTCGATTTCCAGCCGCCGCGATTAACACCGCCGACCGCTCGAAGGTAATCGTTCAGTTTCCATCCCGGATGATACGCGGTTTCTCCATTTTGATTCACATACCCCAACATCCGAATGCCGAGCGGCTGTCCAGGAATTTCCAGCACATCGCCGTCGCGCAAAACGATATCTTCGCTGTTATCATTTTGCAAATCGATGACGACCGTCGTCCCCAGCCAGCGTTCTAAAGCCGCCGTGAGTTCCCGTTCTGCGCCGCGCTTTTCGAGAGTATTCCCAGGGTCGCGCGGGCGAAGCAAGCGTCCTTTTTCCGGCTGGCGAAATTCATAATCGGGTGCGCGAACCAAACGAGCACTGTTCAGCGCCGCTGTCGGCAGCGTCCCACCGGCTTGAGTTAAAACGTCGCGCAGAGTTGTCTTTCCGATTTCGAGCGGATAACTCCCCGGCCTTGTCACTTCACCTTTAAGCGTTACCGTACCGAATCGCTTCCGTTCCGGTTCCATCGGGATATAGAGCCGGTCGCCGGGCTGGAATTCACTTTCATGCAGTACCGCATCCTCAACATCTACCCGGCGTCCATCCGCACGTATGATGTACGCGTCCTGCACGTTCGCAGACGCGCGAATGCCGCCCGCTAACTCAAGCAAGACTTCGATACGGTCGCCGGGCACATATTCGAAAAGCCCCGGAGAAAACACGCCGCCAAAAACACCAACTTCACTCGGCCCCTCTTCTTTCAACGGCACGCGCACCACATCTCCGTCATGCAGCAGCGGATTGGCATCCGTGCGACCGGCACGCTCGAAGAGCAGCAAATCTGCGCGTTGTTCATTTTCAATATCTCCGGCAGGAATCACTCGAAGACGGCGCTGCGACGCGACAATGACAGACGTCGTATCCCATTCGGCGCGAGACCTGCGTAAGAAACCTCCCGCCATCCAGACCGCATCGGCCACGCGCGCGGTCGCAGGCAATAGGTAACTCCCCGGCTCCATCACGGCTCCGCAAACATGGACGCGGAACTTCCGCACTTCACGCAGTGAAACGGTAACTTCCGCACCGGAGAACCGCTCGCAAATTTTTGCGATCATCGCGTCTTTGGCTTTCGCCAGAGACATGCCCGCTACTTTGACCGGCCCGACCGCCGGAATCACCGCTTCTCCCTCAGCGTTGACTTCCACCGGCAATTGTGTCACCGTCGGACGCCAGAGAAAAATATCCAGCTTATCTCCGGGGCCCAGCTCGAAAATTTCCGGATCCACCGGCCCTTCAAAAAAGGTTTCCGATACCGGAAGCCGCTGAGGAGTGGACTTCAAGAGTTCTTCCAGCTTCGTTTTGCCAGGCGCCATGCCCGTCAGCGAAACACTCTGAGCGAAAACCACGTCCCCAAGCAACCCTACGATAAGCCCGATTCCGAGGACGAATAGAAATAAATTACTCTTCGTCATGTTCCTCATCTGATTCGGATTCCTTTTCCATTAATGTCCCTTTAGGGAAGAATTTCTTCTCCGAGCTTTCAATCATTTTGGATTTTTTCAAACGGTAGCCTTGATCCATAATATGAGGCGTCACCTGAATAATCAGATCCGTCTTGCGCGTCTGCTCCGCTGTATGCCGGAAAAGACCGCCGATGAACGGAATATCCCCAAGGAAAGGCACCTTATGTACCGTCTTGGACGCGTCAATCCCCAAGAGTCCGGCGATGATAATCGTCTCGCCGTTTTTGACGCGGATCGTGGTCGTGGACATCCGACGCTTCACCCACGGCACCGATGATTCCCCCGACTCGATAAACTGAAAAATCGAGGAAAGCTCCGGCGCGATTTCCATGGTAACGTATCCATCCGTGTTTACTTTTGGGCGGACGGTTAACTTCACACCCACCTGCTCCTTTTCAATCTGAACCTGCCCCCCAAGGCCCCCCGCACGAGCAATGTACGGAATTTCGTCGATAACCTGAAGTTCAGCGGTGGTGTTATTCATCGTCGCTATAGCGCTGTTGGCAAGCACTTCCGCGCGGTTTTGTTTCATCAGCCAATCCAGCGCGAATTCGAATGCCGAAGCTTGTTTCGTCATGTAGCCAAGACGACTCGATTCCAGCGGGAAATAGGGAAGCTGTGTGGGAGCCCGCCCTAACGGAGAATCCTGAAGACCGGTGAGGACTTCGCTCAGATTCGGGTCAATGAATTGCCCAAGCTCATCGACTGGCCCTTCGGCAAAAACTGTCTGCAGAGATGACAAACGGTTCCAGTCAATGCCGAGTTTTTGTTCATCCTCAACAGCCACCTCAATAATGCGCACCTCGAGTATAATCTGCAGCGCTGGTTTGTCCACCTCGGTAACGACCTTCAGAATATCCGAAATCGTCTTGGGACTCGTGATGATGAGTAGTTTATTGCCGGTTACATCCACGGTAATTTTGGCATTGAACTCTTTGAGCATCTCCTTAAAATTAGCCGCATCGGTATATTGCAGCTCGACAACATAGGAGGTCAGCCCTACCTGCGCTTTCAGCTTGTCGGGCGGCGCTACAAGAAACGAGCGCCCCACGAGTTCATAGGAAAGTCCGGCGGCGCGCACCACCAGATTCATCGCCTGCTCGATGGGCGTATCCTTCAGGTGAATCGAAATACGCTCTTCCCGGTTTACGCCGGGCCCGGTGACGATGTTGTAGCCGCTCTTGTCCGCCAAAATGGAAAGAATCGAAGGCAGAAACGCATCGTCGGCATCAATAGATACTTTTCGCTGCAGGGCTTCGTCAGCTTCCTTCAGACCTCCGGTAGGCAGCTCCGGCTGAATTTGCGCGGCGGCCAGACACGGCAGTAAAGACATAAAACTGACAAGGAAACTTAGAATGATTTGACGTCGTAACCTTTTATGCATAAACTCTCCTCGCGACAAAACTAAAAGGTTCTCCCGGGCGATGCCGGATATTTAAAAATTGCCTGCGCGCCCGCCGCCGAGTTCCTCGAGCTCGCCTTGGGGCGCTTTTTCATTGACTAACACCAATTGCGCACCGCCTTTCAGAAGCACGACGCGCTCGGGTTCGATGACTTCGACCCGATAACCGTTAAAAATATCCCCCGTATGAACCACATAGGAGCGGCCTAAAAACTTAATCACAGCGGATTCGCTGGGGCCGACAACCGTGCAAGATAACCGCATGCGCCCCTGCTGTTCGAGGGATTCGCGCAGTCCCAAACGCGCCAGGAATTTCTTCGACTGGATAACCTTCGTCAGATCCAGCGGATCACTTTCGACATTCGTCTCGTAGTCAAGACGTTCTTTGAGCTCGGTTTCGAGGGTGGCAACCGTTCTCGAAAGTTCTTCGTCGCTGCCGATACCGACTTGCCGCGCCTGCTGATGATAATGGTCGATGCGCTGCGAATAGCGAACATTCGACACGACCATCCAGACCGCCACCGCAATCAGCAGCGTCAGAAGAATCCCCCAGAAAACATGAATTCGTTCAGCCATGTGTCAGATGATTACCGATGTTTAAGCAGTGTTAATGTGGAAATGGTTATCGCCAGCGGTCGCCGGTCAATGTCGCCGCGCTTGACGCTCTCTTCGGAGCGTTTAACTGAGTTGGAGAGTTCAAACTCCCCGACGGTGACCAACCGATCCGATTTCTCTATACGATTCAAAAAATCTACCATATTGGCATAGGACGTTTCGACGTCGAGTATGTAGGGCGTCTTGATGTAATCCGCCATATTCACTCGCTGTCCGGGTTGAATCCGCACGAGACGCACATCCATCTCTTGAAGCAGATCCGTCATATAATCCATAAACGGCATCGACGCATCTTCCGCAAGACTGTCCTTGAGCGACAGCGCCAGATTGCCTTCAATGAGCTGCGTAACCTGCTGAAGTTCTCCGGCGATAATTTGCGCGGCGATGAGTTTCTCGTTTTCGCGGCTGATGGTTTGATCAAGCTGGCGGATTTCACGCGGCAGTTCCGCGTAAACTAGCCGCTGATACAAATAGTGGCCGCCGCCGAATAAAACCAAAAGAAGAAGGGCTATCAGAGTTTTTTTCATCGTGTTACTCGTTATTTATCCGCGTATCGGACGTTCGACGGAGCGCGGTTCCCGCGCCTTCTTTGCCACCGGTTGCTGAGGGAAACAGGTGATAACAAGTTCCAATACTTCCTGATCTTCGATACGACGCCGCTTGGATTGCGTGAAACGAATATCCCGGAACCGGCTGGCGAATTCCGGCGTCGTTTCCAAAATGTCCATGAGTCGGGAGACGCGCTCGAATTCCTTTTCATCCTTCTTGATTTTCGAAATGGCTTTGATGACGAGCCGGTTGTGTTCGAATTTCAGCCCGGTAAGCGCCATGCCGTCAGGCAATATATGCGCCAGCGCTTCTAATCTTGCCGCCCAGAGGAAGCGATCTTTTTCGAGCTTCGCCAGCGACATGACATCCTGCTTGGAAACCTTGGTGCCTTCGCGCCGGAGCGAATCGAGCTGATGCTTAATGTCAGCAATCTTGTCCTGTTTGGACTCGACAATATCGCGAAGCTCCCGGTGTTTTGACCATGTGAAACCGCTCAAGACGATAAGCACGACCGCGATAATCGCCAGATATATCAGTGACCGGCGCTCCCGCACTCGCGCCCGCAATACCGCCTCGCCTTCCCCCTTATTCAGATTAATTGTAAATTGCTTTATCACAAACGCTCCAAAAATATTCTATAAAACCCGCCGTTGTGGGTCTCCAGACCCGTAATGGTTCAAAATTTCCGTAGGGGCGTACCCGCGTGTGCGCCCGTTTTTGCACCTATTTGGATTTCGCGGGCAGACACGTGGGTCAGCCCCTACAAAGAATTCCTCGCCGCGAGTGGGTGCGTTTACCCCTCGCGCAATAATCACTCAACTAATTTCTTGAATTCTGGATCGTCCCAGAGACTCTTCAAATCCTCATCCGTCTTCGCTTTCTCCTTGTACTTCCCGTCAATTCTAATCGCTTCCTTCAAATCTGAAAGCGCTTCCTGTTTCTTGTTCATGAGAGAATAGGTGCATGCGCGGTTAAACCATATCTTTGGAAGACTTTGCTTTAACTCAATCGCTTTGTCATGAGACATGAGTGCTTCATTATGGCGGTTAAGCTTTGCGAGTGCTGCTCCCTTGTTAGACCACGCCATAGCATTATCAGGTTTCAGCTTGATCGCTTTCTCTCCAGCCTCAAGAGCCTCTATATAGCGGTTAAGCTTTCGAAGTATCCAGCTCTTGCCAGACCATGCAACAGCATAATCCGGTTTGAGCTTAATTGCCTTCTCATAAGCCTTCAGCGCTTCTTCATTGCGACCAAGCTGGCCAAGTGCCATCCCCATGTTAAACCATGCCTTAACAAAATTCGATTCAAGATCGGTGGCTTCCTCAAAGGCTTCAGTTGCCAATTCATATTTGCATTTATTATATAGATCAACTCCACGATTGTTGTAATCCAATGCGCTCAGCGAACCGCCAAACGCTTCAACGCGCTCTAACCTGCTCGCAAGTTCATTCAGTTCTTTCTTTGTTTCCTCAGACGGTTCTTCTGTTAGGGAGAGAGTACCGATTTGAGCAGATAACTTCTCTTTCTCCTCTTCAGCTTTTTCCCTGAGTCTTCGAATGACTTTTAAATGTCCCTCGGCTTCTTCCCTAATCTTTTTCCACCGCTTGATTTCAAAAAATCCAAATGCAATGGCGACGATAAAAAGCAGCGTAAGCACTGCAACAGAGCCGGACATCACCCACCCGACCAACTGTGAGATTCCTACGACTTTATCAATGGTCTTTTGCGAACCTTCGGCAGTGTCTTTCCGGGGAGTAACTTGAACAGCGAGCGAATCTACCGCTTCCTTTAGATCCTGTATCACCTCGCCGAAGTCTTGCAGCAATTTCGTTTGCGTATCAACAGTTGCTGTTTCTGTCGGCTGCGCGAAAGACACACAGACGAATGTGCAAAGAAGAAGTATGAAAAGGATTTGTTTCAGCAAGTTTTCCTTTTTCTATTACGCGAGAGGTGAGGGCACCCACTCGCGGCGATTAAATAACAGGTTTGCTGAGCGCGCTAACGCCATGCCGCGACGGGGTAAGTGCACTGCCGTGCGACACTACCAGATTATTCACCACCGCAGTAAACTAAACCGCCTGTGCGCGGAGGGCGAGTCCAACCGCGGCGGCGTATTGCCATGGATTGTTCTCGCGTCCGGCGCCGCCTTCAAGCGAGGCAAGCGCGTTATACGATTCAACCGGCAGGTTGAATTTTTCCTGCAGGTACTCCTGCAATTCCTTCGAACCGGCCGTTCCTCCGGTGAGGATGAACTTCATGAACATCGACTGGCCGGTTTCTTTGATATAGTAACGCAGCGAACGGCTGATTTCGTCGCCGAGTTTTTCCAGCGCGGATTTTTCGTGGACCGCGAGCTGTGCCGTGCCGTCATTGACACGTTTGACATCGGGGTTCAGTCCGCGCGACATCTTGAGTTCCTCGGCTTCCGGATATTCCAGAGACAGGTCGCGCATGATATCGAGAGTGAAATGTTGACCGGCGATGCCTAAATCCCGCGTGAAGAATAAATCTTTCCGTCCTATAATCGTCAGATTCGTTTTGCGGCATCCGATATTCAGAAAAACGAGCGCGCCCTCATCAGGCAACTCCGTCACGCCGATGTAGGAGTTGAGCACGGCCAGCGGTTCGACATCCACGATGCCGGGTTTCAATTCGATTTCGCGCAAGATGTCGATATGCGCATCAAAGGTGCGCCGAGTAGTGGCCGCTATCAGAACGCGCACTTTATCCGGTTCTTTGGGATCATCACCAAGGAGTTGATAGTCCACAATACTCTCAGAACCATCCAGCGGCAAATGCTTTCGCGCTTCGAGGTGCATCGCCGACGCCATTTCCACTTCGGGAAGCTGCAGCGCGCGAATCTCTTTGGCGGAGATGTTGGTTCCGCTGACCGCGCTGCCGAGATGTTTCAGCTTCTTCGGCGCTAATCCCATCTCGTAGAACATCTCCACGAGCAGCGGTACGACCGTCGCTTTCTTCGGTCCTTCGGGATCGTACTTTTCCGCGCCGGTGTAGATTTCCCTGCACCTTGCATGGATAAGCTTGGGAGCGTGCGCGCCGCGCTCCAGCACAATGATTTTAATCGAGTGCGACCCGACATCGAGTCCCACACGCAATTTTGATTTTAGTCCTAACATACGTCCGTCACAAAAAAGTGAAATTGAGGGTTAAGAACGAAAAGGATTCACAGGAATAATCGTTATCGTGCGGAGGGTTGTTTTAGTTCACGTGCCCGCCCCAGGAGATGATGTTGAAGAGACCGCGACCGGCTTCGTCCACGGCTTCAAAGAAACACGGAGGGCGCGTTTCTTTAAAACGGACGTCATAATGATAATCTTTCAAGTAGCCGGTGCCATTGTGATTTGAACGGTGTACATAACCACGGCGTTTTTGGGTGAGGCTTCCCCAGATATGCATTATACCGCGCTCATCCGGCGAAGGCCCTTGGTAAGGATCCCATATATCATTCATGTCTTCAAAACCATACGACTCCCCCAGAGCCACAATCGCCGCCGTAATCACGACACTTGTCAATGCGGGATTCGTTTGATTGCGCCCCAAACCTGCCGAGTGGTCTCGACCATTGGCCGGTGTGTTCGCTACCAAGACGTTGCCTTCCGACACAATTCCGAGGAAGTTTGTCGAGGTGGAATCCAATTGCCCATTGACGGGATCCGCATCACGGTAAGCGATATTGTCAATAATACGAATGTCATGCGAACTACCGATGGTTGCGCTTCCGCGCATCGTCCCCCTGAGTTCAAGCGGACAGTCGCAGAAAATACATGTTTCAAGCAGTGTCGGGATTTGGACGTAATTTGTGTCAGAGAATGGCGTGCCGAGTTCCCACCGGTAGAGAACAGCGCCGGAATCGCTGAAAATTGCCCGCATCTGCATATTGGGAGGAGGCTGGAAGAAAAAGCCCTGCGCCGCGGCTCCTTCACGCAGGTTGTCGGCATGGTCAGGTACAACAACTCGCTGCGCATTGAAAATCGGCGCCGGCCCCATGAGTTGAGGATTGTATCCGATACCGCGCCAGAAATCGCTGGCGGTCGAAGAGACAATATCGTAAAAGACGGGATCCTGCATGATAGCGATCTGGTCATTGGAATGCGTCCGGCCCCAGAGAGTATCGCCGTGCCAGAATTTGATGCGGTCATTAAATGATGTCAGCTCGTGGTGGGTCAGGTACATGTAGTCGGCGAAACTTCGAAGCTGCACAACGAGCGTCGCCGTGCGTCGCACTTCGCGGCTCTCGCCTGAAGCATCTTTAATCGTGACAATGCCTGTCGCACCGATTTTATAATTCCAACTCGAGGTGAAGATATCGCCTGCACTGGTGCCATAGACTCGCTCAACGAATACTTCATCGTAGGAACCGATTCCGGGAACGACGCGCGGATAAAGCGACATGCGCCCGACAGGGAGATTCGCCGGGTCGCGAGTGCGCAAGTAAACAAATCCCTGTTCGATAATTCCCATTTGCGCCAGATAATACGCCTGAATCGCCCCCTGCTGATAATGTCCCTCGTAACTTTCCGAAGAAGACCACTTGAGAAACGCCATACCCGTCCCGATAATAAAAAGAACGACCGCGAAGGTCATCAGGGCGATATGGCCTTTTTCTCTGAGGGGACTCGGTTTCATGGCAGACTCACCGGTCGGATACGACTTTGCTTCGCGTCCCATTTATCTTTCAGGTAGGCTTGCGCACTTTTGCCGGACGCCAGACTCCATCCTAACGCAGGAAATGCTGCGGTGCCGCCTCCACCAGAACCCTGCTCAGATGCGAATACGTGCCGGGGGTTTTCCACATTTAGATTACGCAGAAAAACGCTCGTCTGATAGGTTCGCGTGCGAGCATAATCCTCACCGAAAAGAAAGCCGAACGTGGGACGTTCGAGGTGTCGGTAGCGCATGCGGATTTTCACTATAATCTGCGATTCTTCCATACGATTACGAGCGGTAGTAGTCGCTGGAGCGCGAGGAAGTTCCAATCCTAAATAGAGTAATTCAAAAGTGTCACGCCGATCCCACATCGCCACGCCACGCCGACCGCTTTGATACCGCGGAGGGAAGTTCGGGTCGAAAGGCAACCCATTTATCATGATACCTCGGGTACGGCTGCCGGAGATGCTCGTCCTCGTCGGCGTGTCCGCTTCTTTCTTAACAGTTAAATCTCCCTGCACCAAATCCCAGACGGCATAGTAGTTTTGCGTGACGCCGCGGTTGGTGTAATCGGTGGAGTAGCTGGCTTGTTCTGTCAGATACCGCGTCGCTAAATAGACGTACTGATCCATCGCTCGTTCCGCCCAGGCGATTTTCACCTGCTGGCGGAAACCCAAGAGAATCACGAACGCGCCCGTAACCACCATCGCGCCGATAAACGATGCGATGACGAGTTCAATCAGCGTAAAACCGCGTTCGCGTTTTTTCTTTTTCAGGATATTTCGCTTCGAAATCATGTGTTTTCTTTAGTCGCGCTGCACCATACTGGTGCGAATAAGAATACTCTGATCCATTCCGTCGTATTCCCGCCACGTCACGGTGAACCCCAGCCGGTAATAGTCAATTCCCACTCCGGTTTCCGGCAAATCCACCGCCACTGTCTGCTCTCTGGAAAGAGTCGCTTTCACTTTCGCCCGCTCCGGCACCGACAAATCATCCAAATCCACCACGACCTTAGCATCAGAACCCCCCAGCATTTCTCCGGGGGGAATATTAGCGGCTTCAATGAGAATCCGCGCATTCCATTCTTCGACATATTGCCGCAGATGATAGAGCGCGACTTTACGATGTTCCTGACGGATAATAGCCTGCCGCCCGTAGAACATCGCATAGGTTGTCCCCACGACTGCGACGGTTATCATCAGGAATGCCACAGCGACCTGCATCAGGTCAATCGCGCCGCGCTGGAATTTCTTATGTCTGCGTCGTCTTTTCATCATTGGCATACAAATTACGCCGCTTCGTACGTTACGGGTAAAAGCTTTTCCAGATTCAGATGTTTGGACGCATCAAGAATTTCGATACCCAAAATTCTATCACCTTCGCCCAAATCCAACACGATGTTCTCTGAAACCCGCCGGTTCATCACTTCTTGCTTCCGGTCATCCAGGCGAAGGTAAAGCAAGTCTGTTTTTGCATTATACAATATCTGCATTCGACTTCTCCCATGTTCCGTAGAAGACATAAACCGTCACTGTTACAACTACACTGTCTTCGATGGTGTAAAAAACTTCCACTCTCTTCTGCTTATAAAACTTGCCGTGTCTCTTTTTGTTGAAATCAAAGACTTTGGCTTTCCCTACACGATCATACTTTGCTTGAATAGGCGCACCTGTATTGACTACATCTCTAATTTCTTCTTCGTTTGTACCACGTTCCTCAGCGCGTTCAAGTGCATGAGGATCAATTTGGATGTCCACTTCTTGATTCTTTCAACTCCCATGATCGTTGATGTCGACAGACAATCATGCGTTTTTGCGACTTCTGGGAGCATTTTAATAAGCATAGCGAACCGCAAGCATGCTGTCAATTACTCTAATTCTAAAACTACTGATTATCTGAGTTATTATTTGGAGATTTTTTAGCCTTGAGACATGCCTCTAGAGCTTTCCTTATTAACTCTCTTTCTTCTTTACTTGCAATTTCCCTTCATGGATCTTCTTTTTCTTTATCATTCTCCTTTTCCATATCTCCGTTCCCCTCCAATCCATCCACAATTTTAACTTCTGTAGGGAAGAGAACATTAGCATCATAGTCCTTAAAAAAGTCTTTTGGCAATTCTGACTGTTGCAAACTCTTGCGAATATCTTCTAAAAGTGCTACTAAATCATTGCGTTTCCTGTTTTTTATGAAAGCGTTAGTTGATTTCATTACAGTCAGATCTCCAAACGCCCACGAGCCCAAGTGCGAAGACGTCAGAGAATCTCTCGCATCTTTCTCGCTGGGATTTTTACGAGCAAAATTACCTATCCTACCCAGAAGTTCTTTATAGTTTTCTTGCTTCGCGAGCCACTCTCTATGATCCCGTTCTTGTTTTGCGAGTCCTTCACGATGGATTCGTTCTCTTTCTAGTTCAAGACTATGTTTGACAACAGCTCCCAGAACTACTGCAGCAGCACCTATGATAGCAACTGCAATCTTTGTAAAAGACTCCGCTGCGATAAATATGAGCCATATTGACGCAACAAGAAATATTACTATGAGCGCTGCAGAAAAGATTGACCAGAACCATGTATCCTTCGACATGGAAAACTCCCCTAACTTTTGCCGCAATATTCTCTATTGGAACAGAATTATTTTAACTAACTCCAAATATCTGAATTACTCTGTCTTTGCTCCGATTTTGCTTAGTATGTGACGTGCGGAGGTACTCACTACATTTGACTGTTGGATTTATCTTTTTTCAACTCCACGACTACGACCCCAAATCCACCTGAAAGAGCTTCGGGTTTTCGGCGATGTGCGCTGCGGTTTCGCGGTCAATCAATCCCTGATGAAGCAGGCGCTGCAAATCCTGATCAAGGCTCTGCATGCCCGTCTTGCCTCCCGCCTGAATAACCGACGGAATCTGATAGATTTTGTCTTCTCGAATCAAATTCCGAATCGCCGTGGAAGCAATCATGATTTCGCACGCTACACAGCGGCCCCCGCCGTCTTTGCGCGGCAACAGTTTCTGCGCGACAACCGCTTCCAATGATTCCGCCAACATCGAACGCACCTGCGTTTTCTGAGCCGCCGGGAAAATATCAATCACTCGGTCGATTGTTTTGTAAGCCGAACTGGTGTGCAGCGTCGCCAGAACCAGATGGCCGGTTTCGGCGGCGGTCAACGCCAGCGCAATCGTTTCCAAATCGCGCATTTCGCCGACTAAAATCACATCCGGGTCTTCGCGGAGCGCCGCGCGCAAAGCGTTCGCAAAGGAATGCGTATTCGCTCCAAGCTCGCGCTGATTAATCATGCAATTGCGCGACCGGTGAAAGTACTCGACCGGATCCTCGACGGTGACAATGTGCAGTTCCTTGTACTCGTTGATCCAGTCAATCATGGTGGCGAGCGTCGTGGTCTTGCCGCTGCCGGTGGGGCCGGTCAACAGCACCAGCCCGCGATCTTTAAGCGCAAGGTCCTTCAGCACTCCGGGCAATCCCAGCTCATCGAAGCTGCGGATTTCCGACGGAATCACCCGGAAAACCACTCCAAGACCGTTGATTTGTTGAAAAACATTTACGCGGAACCGCGCGATTTCTCCGAGCTGTTCCGAGAAATCGATTTCCTTCTGTTTGGAAAAACGCTCCCACTGCTCCGGAGAAAGGATGACGCGAATCATCGCTTCCATTTCCTCTTTCTCCATCGGAGGCAGGTTGAGCTTTCGCATGCGGCCGTTGACGCGAATCATCGGCACCGTTCCAGCCGAAAGATGCAAATCGGACGCATCCTGCGCTACAGCGAACCGCAACAGATCATGAACCGAGAGCTGTCGCAGGTCCTGAACTTGAGTCACCATCGAAGCTTCCTTCTGTTCCATAAAGGCAAAATCCCCTACCTAAACCGGTCGGGTTTCAAGCAAAACTACAGCCAAGCTCGCGCTATTGAGTTCCGACTGCGCCGCCGGTTCCCTCATCTTCCACAGGGAATCCGTAACCGGAGAACGTGCCGTCCAGCGTGTTGTACGTCACGGTTTTGCCTTCTCCACCTCGCATACGCGCAGTGGACGTAGCCATAATTGAGGTAATCGGGTCTCCGACAAGCTGGAATGTCCATTGAAGCCGGGTCGCCGCTTGGATGGTTAAATATCCCTGCTGCTCCATTTCTTCAACCGAACCGGGATAACGACCAAGGTCTTGCGCGTAGATCTGTGAGGCATTCCAAACAGCGCCAATGGTGGCTTGCGCATCTGCAGCGCGTGCACTCCGGACGTACTCAACATAAATCGGCACCGAAATCGCTGCCAGAATCGCCACAATAACAACCACAATCAGAATCTCGATTAGGGTAAAACCCTTCTGTCCTTTCTCTCGCGGTAACATATCTTTACCTCCTTCAAACACAAAGCGAAAGGAAACGGATGAATATCCGCATTCTCGAATGAAACTCTATCTATTAAAACTACGGAATTTCCCATACAAATGCAAGCCAGACATCTACGCTTGCTGAATTGGACATAACAAACCTATCCTGATTATTTTGAGCAACTTCTATACCCGATACTATCGCAACTTCACCCTGTGCAAATCCAATAAAAACAGCCGGCATCATAATACTGACCTGTGCACTTCGCGCAACGTATGCACACTTTTCGAGGCGGATCATCCCACGAATCGGTTGAAATAGAAAAGCCGGGCTGTTCGGGCGACGCATACAACCGACTAAGCCCTTTTCCGCCAAGCCGGGTTCAGCGCAGATTCCCGTATGCCAAACGATGAAGCCAGCGCGCGTAACCCGGCCGGAATCTGGTATCTATCCTCTCCGTGCATCCCCCGGCAAGCCATTGCAATAAAAAAACCGCGCAAGGCATCTGCCCTGCGCGGTTGTATTTGAAATCAAGGGTCAGCTGCAAGCAGCCAACACCGCGGAAGCTGGGTTTAGTAGTCCATACCGCCCATGCCACCCATACCGCCCATACCGCCGCCGGGCATCGCGGGTGCTTTTTCCTTTTCTTTCTTCTCATAAACGGTCGCGTCGGTCATCAGCATAAGACTGCCGACCGATGACGCGTTTTCGAGTGCAATACGCATAACCTTCGTCGGATCCATCACACCCGCAGCGACGAGGTCGCCATAGACTTCCGCTTGAGCGTCGAAACCGTATGGATAGCTCTTTTCTTCGCGCACCTTGTTGACCACAACCGAGCCTTCAAAACCAGCGTTCTCGGCGATGAGGCGCATCGGCTCTTCCAAAGCGCGGAAGATAATCTTGGCGCCGATGGCTTCGTCGCCTTCGAGTTTCAGTGCGCTTACCGCATCCTGAGCACGCAACAGAGCCACGCCGCCGCCGGGAATGATGCCTTCTTCGACAGCCGCGCGCGTTGCATGCAGCGCATCTTCGACACGGGCTTTCTTCTCTTTCATTTCAACTTCGGTCGCGGCGCCGATTTGCAAAACGGCCACGCCGCCGGCGAGCTTCGCCAGACGTTCCTGCAGCTTCTCCCGGTCATAGTCAGACGTCGTCGATTCAATCTGCTTCTTGATTTGCGAGATGCGTCCTTTGATGTCTTCAGTCTTGCCGCTGCCTTCGACGATGGTTGTATTGTCTTTGTCGATGACAACTTTCTTGGCAGTGCCGAGGTCAGCGACGACAGCGTTTTCCAGTTTAAAACCGGCGTCTTCGGAAATCACTCGACCACCGGTAAGTACGGCGATATCTTCGAGCATCGCCTTGCGACGGTCGCCGAAACCCGGAGCCTTGACCGCTGCTACTTTCAACGTGCCGCGCAGTTTGTTCACGACGAGTGTCGCGAGCGCTTCCCCTTCGACATCTTCAGAAATAATCAGCAATCCCTTGCCCATCTGAGCGGTCTTTTCGAGGACAGGCAGAAGGTCTTTCATCACGGAAATCTTCTTGTCATAAATAAGAATCATCGGGTCTTCGAGCTCCGTCTCCATGTCGTCAGGATTGGTGACGAAATACGGCGAAAGATAACCGCGGTCAAACTGCATCCCTTCGACGATTTTGAGGGTCGTGTCAGTTCCTTTGGCTTCTTCGACAGTGATAACGCCGTCCTTGCCGACCTTATCCATCGCATCGGCGATGAGGTTGCCGATTTCGCTGTCATTATTGGCGCTGATCGTGCCAATGGCTGCGATTTCTTTCTTTTCCTTGACATCTTTCGAATTCTTCTGCAGCTCTTCAACCACCCGGCGCACCGCTTTTTCGATACCGCGCTTGAGGTCCATCGGATTCGCTCCGGCGGTGACATTGCGCAGTCCTTCGCGGATAATCGACTGAGCCAACACGGTTGCGGTGGTGGTGCCGTCGCCCGCGATATCGGATGTTTTGGAAGCGACTTCGCGCACCATCTGCGCGCCCATGTTTTCGACGGCGTCTTCGAGTTCAATTTCCTTTGCGACGGTAACGCCGTCTTTCGTAATCGTGGGAGCTCCCCATTTCTTTTCGATAACGACATTGCGTCCCTTGGGACCGAGGGTCACTTTGACCGCATCGGCTAACTTGTCCACGCCCTTCTTGAGAGCGGTTCGCGCTTCTGAATCAAAGGCGATTAATTTGGATGCCATATTCTTGTTCCTTTCGAAAAGCTTTATACTCTATTTTGATAATTTAAGAAGATCAATTGCAGGAGCTGGTAGGGGAAGAAATTGTTCTCCCCCCCCCCCCCCCTTTGCTCCCCGGGCTAGTGGTTAGTTGGATCTCCTATCACATACTTTTGTCCAGACTTTGGAGTTGGAGGAAATGGCTCGCCCTTTACAACGGTCACTTCCTTCTTCGTCCCCGTGTTTTTGTACTGGCCAGATTTTGGACAGGTTTCACCGGGGGAATACGTTTTTGCCATATTCATCTCCTTTAATCACTCTATCACCTTTTACTGGCTGGTGACTTGGCCAAATAATCAATGTCTACTCTTGGGTCATCTGCAAGCAACCGACACCGCGATTTAAATCCTCGCGAGTGGTGCGGTTACTTCTTGAGCTTGGCTCGCATGGCGGCATTTACAGATTTCCTGCCAACTTTAATATTCGCAACTGAACGGCCATATCGATCTCGCGCCACTGTATCAATCGTGACCTCTTCTCCTTGAATCATTTTCCGTAAATCCTCAGTGGCTTTGGCAGCGCCCCGCTCTCCCTTTTCCGGAGCATCCACTTTGGCCAGTCGTACCGGGTTCTTCCGACTATCTGTCTCGAAAGTATCGCCGTCAATGACCCTAGTTACCTTCTCTTTGCGTGCCATATTCTTTTCCTCCCAATCTCTGTTTACTTCTGAACGATGCCGAGGATGTCGCTGCGGGAAACAATCAGGAATTCATCTTCATCAATTTTGACTTCGGTGCCGCCGTAGCGGGCGTAGATAACGCGGTCGCCGATTTTGATGACGTCGCTGAGTTTCTTCTGCTTGCGGTCAGTGTGTTCGACATCATCACCAACGGCAATCACGTCGCCCATCTGAGGCCGGTCTTTGGAAGCGGTATCCGGGATAATAATGCCGCCGATTTTGCGTTCTTCTTCTTCTTCGACGGGTTTGATCAGGACGCGTTCGTCCACAGGTTTAATTTTCATGGATTCCTCCAATTGCTTGAATGTGAATTGTTATGTCTTTTGATGGAAATTTAGTCTTAACAGGTTATTAGCACTCACTCCATTTGAGTGCTAACAGAAGGACTCCAATATACACTCAAAAGTTCCCAATGTCAAGCGGGATATGGAATATTTACTCTCGTCTATTGTGTTGATTATAATGTCTTAAGGAAATAATGGCGACTAAAAGAGAGGCATGAAACCAGCGAAAGTTGAAAGGACTTAGGAGAGGCGTGAGGCGGAGTTGTGCTCTGGAGGTGTTTTTCGGCGAGGGTTTCCCCCCGCTTGCGGGGACAAAGAGGGTAGGTGGATGAGGGAACCCACTCGACCAGATTGATAAATCGAATTGGAACCTCAGATATTAATCACAAGCGGCGTTTCCGAAGAATATCCCAGATAAGTTTCAACCCCAAGACGCTGGCAAGCAGGTAGCCGACGATTCCCAAAAGTGGGAAGCCTAAAAAGCTCGGCCCTGTCGGGATCTGCATTACAAACGATGACCCTACAATCAGCGCGGCAATCACCAGTGCAAATGCGATCCGGTTGGACGAACGATCTAATTCAGCAATCAGCTTGTCAAGATTACGATGTTCAAACTGGACTTTCAGTTCCCCCCTGTTCACCTTCTTTAGGAAGTCCTTCGATTCCTGCGGAAATTCCTTCGCCAGAGAAGCAAAATCATCCAACAGAGCCAGTCCATCCCGAAATCGCCGACGGGGATCGTAGCGCCGAAGAGCAATCCTTCGAAGGTAAGGACGGACTTCCGGTACCATATCGAATCCCGGATAGAGTGTCCTTCCCAATCCTTCCACCGTTATTAAAGCTTTCATCATCAGCGATAAATTAGGCGGTACCGTTAGACGGTGCGTCTGAACGATGCCGAAGACCTCCGTAAGCAACGTGCTGACTTGTAATTGCTCCAGCGGAACCTCGTAATACTGATTGATAAGCTCCGTCAACGCTGCTTGCAGAGTGTCTTCATCTTCAACTCCGTGGCTGATCCCCAGTTGTCTAAACGACCTCAGAACGCGCCGAATATCCTTGTGTACGACACCGGCCATGAGATCGGCGAGTTCTTCGATAACTGCCTCATCCAGATAACCCACCATCCCATAATCGAGCGGTGCGATGATATTATCATCAAGCACCATGATATTGCCGGGATGAGGATCCGCATGGAAGAAACCGAATTCAAAAATCTGTTTGAGAATCAACTGCGCTCCGCGCTTGGCGATGGTAACACGATCCAGCCCCGCGGCGGCGATTTCGTCCAGAAGTGATGACTTGATTCCATCTACATAATCCATTACTAACAGGCGCGAAGAACTGAGTTCCGGATAATACTCGGGTATGAAAACAGTGGAATCATCTTCAAAATTGCGCCGAAACCGCTGAATGTTGCGTCCTTCTTGCACGAAATCCAGTTCACGATGAATCGAGCGATCGAATTCGTCCACGATAGCGACCGGATCCTGAGTGGTCAATTCCTGTGAATAACGGGCAAGAATCTTGGCAAAATCATAGAGTATTTCGAGGTCAACATCTATAACAGCTCGAATCCCGGGACGCTGGACTTTAAGAACAACCGCCTTGCCGTTGCGAAGGGTTGCGCGGTGGACTTGAGCAATGGAAGCCGCCGCCAGAGGTTTTTCTGTTACTTCGGAGAAGGTTTCCTCAGGGTCTTGCTTGAGTTCCTCCCGAATGACAGCTTGAATCTCCTCGTATGAAATGGAAGCGACCTCGTCCTGCAATTTTCGGAATTCGATTGCGAAATCCGGAAGGATAAGATCAGGACGCAGACTTAGAATCTGTCCCATCTTTACGAAAGTCGGCCCAAGCTCTTCGGCGGCATGGCGCATTCTTTCGGCCCTTGACATTCCGTTTTCGACTTTTGTTTCCGAGTGAGGAATCATCTTACCGCCGAAGCGTAATACCAGATCCTTGCGTGCAACGGCCACCACATCGTCAAAGCCGTATTTCAGCAATACCCCGAGGATTTGGCGGTATCTGCGAAGATGGCGCCATGTTCGAGGAATGGATTTCAATGCCATCTATTCATTTTCCTGGCGCTTTAAGAGCTGTTCGACCTTTTCCTGTAGAGCATCCACCTCTTCCCGAGTGGGTATCTTCAAGGTTTTTAGGACTTTTTGAACTTCTTTCTGGATGAACTCCTCAAGTTCATCTTTGCGCTTCTCTGCCGCCTTGACGAGGTCAGAGAGTAATCCCGCCTTTTCCTCGCGGGAGACCTCGCCCCGTTTAACCAAATCTTCTGTGAAGTTTTCCAGTTTCTCACGGGTTATGGAAACGGCTCCAAGACCGGCTAAATACGCCTTTTTGATGATATCAGACATGATCGATCCTTTCTAAAAAAGACCACTTGTTTAGACTTCCACAGGGAAGTTTCCTTCTGTTGGGATATAAGCAACACCTGTAACGGGATGCGTGCAGGAAGAGTTGCCTCTTTAGACGAAACAATTTATATTAATGTTTCCATAATAACAACCTGAGAAAGAACTTCCATGAATTCTCTCGACGAACTTTGTATCAACACGATTCGCACCTTATCGATGGATGCGATTGAAAAAGCCAAATCCGGGCATCCGGGCATGGCGATGGGCGCGGCTCCGATGGCGTATGTTTTGTGGACGCGCTACCTGCGTTTCAATCCCAAGAATCCGCAATGGTTCGGGAGGGATCGCTTCGTGCTTTCCGCCGGGCACGCGTCGATGCTACTCTACAGCCTGCTGCATCTTGCGGGCTATGATGTTTCGTTAGACGACCTGAAAAACTTCCGGCAGTTTGACAGCATAACGCCCGGTCATCCGGAGTATGGATTGACGCCCGGTGTCGAAGTGACGTCGGGGCCGCTCGGACAGGGCATTGCCAATGCAGTTGGGATGGCGATTGCCGAACGGCATTTGGCGGCTGTTTTCAACCGGCCTAATTTCCCGCTCGTGGATTTTCGTGTTTTCGGTATCGCGGGCGACGGCGATTTAATGGAAGGAATTTCTTCGGAAGCGTCATCGCTCGCCGGGCATTTGAAACTCGGCAATCTAATTTTCTTCTATGATGACAATCGCATCACGATTGAAGGAAGCACAGACCTTGCGTTCAGCGAAGACGTCGGCAAGCGCTACGAAGCTTATGGCTGGCATGTGCAGCGCGTGGATGGTAACGAACTCGACGCGATTGATGCGGCACTCGAAAACGCGACACAAGAAAGAACGAAACCGTCTTTGATTATCGCGAAAACACACATCGCGTACGGCAGTCCCAACAAACAAGACACCGCCGCCGCTCACGGTTCGCCCTTGGGTGAAGAAGAAATCGCGCTGACGAAAAAGAAATTGGGCTGGCCATATGCTGAATCGTTTACAGTGCCGGATGAAGTGCGCAATGTTTTCAAACAAGCCGCCAAACGTGGAGCGGAAGCCGAGCGTCAGTGGAAAGAACTCCTGACGCGCTACGAAAAAGAGCACAAGGATTTGGCAGCGCAGTGGCACACGCTGATGAAGGGTGATTTGCCTGCGAATTGGCGTAAGAATTTGCCGCGCTTTGCATCCAATGATAAACCTGTGGCGACTCGAAGCGTTTCCGGCAAAGTCATGAATGCTCTGGCACCCATAATACCCGCGCTTATTGGCGGCTCGGCGGATTTGGCGCCGTCCACGAAAACGTATCTGAACGGTTTCGGTGATTTCAGCGCGCAGAATTACACCGAGCGCAATCTGCATTTTGGGATTCGCGAACATGCGATGGGCGCGTGTATGAACGGCATGGCTCTGACCGCACCGCTGAAGGTTTTCGGGTCGACGTTTCTGGTTTTTTCTGATTACATGAAACCTGCGATTCGATTAGCGGCGATGATGGGTTTGAAAGTCATCACTATTTTTTCTCACGACTCTATCGGCGTCGGCGAAGACGGCCCGACTCATCAGCCGATTGAACAGTTAGCCGCGCTGCGAGCGATTCCGGGCTTGACTGTGATTCGCCCTGCCGACGCGAAAGAAACCGTTGCCGCATGGGAATTCATCTCAGAGCACAAGGACGGGCCGGTGGCGCTGGTACTGTCGCGTCAGTCACTTCCTGTTTTGGATATGGAGGAGTCCGTTGTGCGCGACGGCGTGCGGCGCGGGGGTTATGCCGTCTATGAAACAAAAAAGAAAAAGCCGGAAGTCATCTTGCTTGCGACTGGCAGCGAAGTGCATTTGGCTAACACCGCGGCAAAACAGCTTGATGATGAAAACATTGTCGTGCGTGTTGTTTCGTTGCCTTCATGGGAGCTTTTTTTGAAGCAGCCGAAATCATATCAAGACGCAGTTCTGCCGCCTTCGGTCACCGCAAGACTCGCTATAGAAGCCGGCGTGTCTCAAGGATGGGAGCGTTTCGTGGGTTCACATGGCGACATAATCGCAATGGACAACTTCGGAGCATCAGCTCCCGCTGGCAAACTCTTCAAACACTTTGGTTTTACGGTTGAAAACGTTGTCAAAAAAGCTCGCGCGCTGTTGACATAGATTCCGCGCAAGTATGGTAGTGCCGCACGGCCGTGCGCTTGCACCCATTCACAGTGAGTATATGAAAAGCCCCTTTGGAATTGACCGAAGGGGGCTTTCATATTTCATTATCATCGGATCGATTTGACAGCTTCTTTCAACGAGGTTAGGGCTTTTTTCTCCCAAGTTTTCTTGCCTTCCTATAGGCTCGCATGGCTTGGGGATAACGCTCGAGTTTCCCAAGCGCAGCTGCCTTGTTGTACCACGCGTCGGCATGTCCAGGATTGAGTTGTATAGCCTTTTCAAAGTCTTGAAGGGCTTCTGTATAGCGGCCAAGCTTGCCAAGAATTACTCCCTTGTTAGACCACGGGTCGGCATGGCCTGGGTTGAGTTGTATGGCCTTTTCAAAGGCTTGAAGGGCTTCTGTATGATGGCTAAACCGACCAAGCGCCACACCTTTGTTGTACCATGCCTTAGGATGGTCCGGCTGGAGTTGGATTGCCCTCTCATAACTCTGAAGCGCTTCTGTATGACGACCGAGGTTGTCAAGCGCTACCCCTTTGTTGTACCATGCGCTCGCGTCGTCGGGATTCAAATGGATGGCCTTTTCAAAGGCCTGAACGGCTTCCGTATCATGCCCGAACTCGCCAAGCGATAGGCCCTTGTCAAACCACGCCTCGGAATCGCCGGATTGGGCAAACATCATGAACTCTCCTTTGACTAAAGTCTTCTATCGCGTCTGTTGTTAGGTGACGCAATATCTATCCTCCCAACCGGATGACAAGCGGCACAAACGTTATAACCAATGCCAAGCGGAATCCGGTACTTGGCTGTTGCAAAGAGGACTCGCCGAAAAGGCGAAATGGGTCGCTATGACAAATCGCCTTAACCTTACTCCACGAGCTTTTTGAAATTCTCATCGTCCCAAAGATTCTCGAAATCAGAGTCTGTTTTGGCTACTTTCCGAAAATCTGAATTGAAAAGCTCGGGATTGCTCGCACGTACTTCCCTTAGTGCGTTGAGTGCAGCGCCTTTTTGGCCAAGAAATGAATGTGTTGCAGCTCGTCGCATCCATGCACCGATGCTTCTAGGATTTATAGCTGTCGCTTTCTTAAAAGCCTGAAGTGCTCTTTTATATTGCCCCACGTATCTGAGGATATTTCCCTTGAAACACCAATTTCTGGCATTGTGTGGGTCAATTTGAACCACCTTCTCACAAACCTGAAGTGCCTTATCATAGCGTCCAAGCTTATAAAGTGTCAATCCCTTGTAATACCACGCCATATCATCGCGGGGCTTGCGCTCTATCACGTTTTCAAAGGCATGAAGTGCCGCTTCATATCGTCCAAGCTCATAAAGTGTCGATCCTTTGCCACGCCAAGCTGCGGCAAAATCAGGGTTGAGTTGGAGTGCTTTCTCATAGGCATAAAGGGCTTCATCATAACACCCATTGCGGTAAAGCGTTGTTCCTTTGTCATCCCACGCCTCGGCATTCTCCGGCTGCGGTTGGATCACTTTTTCATCGGATTCAGGCGCTTGGCCACGATGACGCTTCTCTAATTCCTGACGACTCAGACTAAGAAGATCTTTAACGCATTTGTCTATTGCCTCGAGACTGAAGGGAATTTCAAGATAAACGTCAGGTGGTGCTGACATGCGTTCTATAAGACCTCTATATTGAAAAAAACCTGTAAACAATATCACTGGTGTTACAAAATCCACTTTCCTGATTTCACTCAAAAATTTAAGTCCATTCATTCCCGCCATATGTAAGTCTGTCACTACGAGGTCGGGTTTGGTTTTCAGATATTCCTCCCAACAGGTTTGGCTGTTAGCAGAAACTGCATTATACTTGCTAAATCGCATGAAGTTGCTAAGAAGATCACGCATCGTTTCATCGTTAGCCACAACAAGGATGGTCTTGATCTCTCCGCTGATGTTTTTCTTAAACACGTCGTTATCTGACAATTCGGTTAATTCTGATTCTCCTTCAGCCATCTCCTTCAGCAACTCCTCCATGCTTGGCTCTGCATCAGATTCGTCAATTGATGATCCTTCATCCGGGTTGCGTTTCCACTCGCGCAGAATGCCCTGAAGCCGTTCTTCATCTCTATCATGAAAGGCCCGATTTACTTCAACCATTAAGCAATGTCGTCGCTCTCGCTCATCCTCATCAGTTGCTAAATCAGGATGAAAACTCTTGGCGGCTTCTCGGTATAGCTGCTTAAGGCTTTTAGAGGGTTTGAACTGCTCTGGCTCTGTAACTCCAACAACATCTTGATAAGAGGTGCTTGCTGAGTCTTTATCTCTCGCCTGCGCTTCCTCATCTCCGAGTTTTTCCTTGGTACGTGACTTGGCAATTAATAATCCTATCTCGTCGAGCCCGGCATACTCTACACCCCACATCAAGAGGAACATAGATGCAAAGTACGGCACCAACCAAGCGGACCCCCAGTGAATGGGGAATATCGGATTATTAATAACTACAACGATTCCAAAAAGCAATGCCCAAGGATGCTTCCCGATTTTTAGAGCTTCAAAGACGTAGTAAGCACAGATACCAAAGATAATCCAACGAGAAAAAACGTAATAGCCATAAGGATTTGGTACGAAAATGGCCGCAAAAAGTAGTATTGTCACGATCAAACGAACCGTATCCATATCCGCCTTCAAGATGGCTTATGATACCGGAAATTGAATTGCCTGAGAGGAACCTACGCCACGCTAGACTTTTTATCGCTCTTATATTGCTATAAAAAAGACCAAATATCTAGCCAGTTTTATTCTCAGGAGGCTTTCTTTGTCTCAGAGTGAAGTATGAAGCAATAATTATGACCACAGAAGCAATATTGACTACTGACCAAACTTGTCGGCCCAAATGAAGTGGGATTATTGGATTATAGATTGCAGCTCCAACACCAAAAGTCCACACCCAAGGCACGCTCTTCTCTCCGTAGGCTTTGAAAGCATAATAAGCGCAAATAGCACAAATCACCCATCGGAGCAAAATGTAGTACCCATACGGATTTGGCATCAGTGCGACTAAAAGCATTATTATAGCTACAACACGAGCCATTTTCTACCCCTGAACCTCCTACTTCAACAGCGGCGCCAGCACCAGCGAAACAATCGCCATGAGCTTGATTAAAATATTCATCGATGGGCCGGAGGTGTCTTTGAAGGGATCGCCGACGGTGTCACCAACGACAGCGGCCTTATGCGTATCGGAACCTTTGCCGCCGAGTGCGCCTGCTTCGATGTATTTCTTCGCGTTGTCCCATGCACCACCGGCGTTCGCCATCATGAGCGCCATGAGTACGCCTGCGAGTGTGGCTCCGGCGAGCAGACCGCCTAATGCTTCCTTACCGAGGAGAAATCCAACCAGAATCGGCGATACGACTGCCAAGAGTCCGGGCGCGATCATTTCCACAAGCGCCGCGCGAGCGCTGATTTCCACGCACTTCGCTGAGTCAGGTTTGCCGGTGCCTTCCATGATGCCGGGGATTTCGCGGAACTGACGGCGAACCTCATTGACCATTTTGAAAGCCGCCCGCCCGACAGCGTTCATCGTCAGCGACGAAATCAGAAACGCTAAAAGACCGCCGAGGAAAATGCCGATGACGACGCGTGCGCTGATGAGGTTAATCATTTCCAAACCGACGGCGGACGTGTAAGCTGCAAAAAGCGCTAAGGCTGTCAGCGCTGCCGAACCGATAGCGAAGCCTTTGCCGATGGCGGCGGTTGTGTTGCCGAGCGAATCGAGCCGGTCTGTGACTTTACGCACTTCAGGCCCGAGCTTGGCCATTTCTGTGATACCACCGGCGTTGTCGGCAATCGGCCCATACGCGTCCACGGACATGGTAACGCCGATGGTTGCCAGCATCCCCGCTCCGGCGATAGCGATTCCATACAGCCCGGCCAGTTGAGAACTCACGAAGATAGCGATACAAATAACGATAATTGGCAGCGCAACACTTTCCATTCCCACGGCCAGTCCAGAAATGATATTCGTCGCTACCCCGGTTTTCGATGCGTTGGCGATTTTTCGGACGGGTGTGGAACTGGTGTAGTATTCCGTCAGTAATCCAATCGCCACCCCCGCGAGCGCTCCCGCGATGACCGCACCGAATACTTTCTGCGGCAGCCCGAGTTTCCCTATGAGAATATAGGTGGCTATCGCGAAGAGAATTAGCGCGACGTAGGTGCCCATGCGCAAAACCGCTTGCGGATTCATTTTCTTGAAGAGACGAATCGAAAGAATACCGATAATCGAAGCGATGAGTCCGAAGGCAGCCATGAGCATCGGCAACGTCATGTATTCCATGCGCAGTCCGGCGTAAGCGGCGCCCGTCGCGGCTATCGCAATCGACGCAACGATACTTCCCACGTACGATTCAAAAAGGTCGGCACCCATACCCGCCGTGTCGCCGACATTATCGCCGACATTATCTGCAATCACCGCCGGATTGCGCGGGTCATCTTCGGGAATTCCCGCTTCGACTTTGCCCACGAGGTCCGCGCCCACGTCCGCACTTTTCGTGAAAATTCCGCCCCCCACACGCGCAAAAAGCGCAATGGTAGATGCGCCCATCGAAAAACCAGCCAGAATTGACGGGTCAGCTTTAATGAAAAGAAGGAAGAATACGCCGAGACCTAAAATTCCGAGACTCGCGACAGACATTCCCATCACTGCGCCGCCAGTGAACGCGGTCATGAGCGCGGCGCCCTGTCCTTTTTGTTTAGCGGCCCAGGCTGTGCGGACATTCGCGCTGGTTGCGGCGTTCATGCCGAAGTATCCGGCGAGCATCGAACAAGCGGCTCCAGAGAGAAATGCGATACCCGTCTGAGGGCGAATGAAAACCGCGAGCAGGATAAAAACAATGACAATAAAGATAGCCAGCACAGAGTATTCATTCCGCAGAAAAATCATCGCTCCGCGATGAATCGTTGCGGCGAGCTCCTGCATAAGCGGAGTGCCGGCTTCCTGGCGCTTCATGGATAAGTAGAGAATCAAAGCAAAGAGCAAACCGACAACACCCATTACAATACTGATGATTCCTGTGTTCATGGGATTCCTTCCGTCTAAAGGCTATATGTTCTTGTGATAAAATTAAAGTTCAAATATAGCATATTCTTCCATGAAATGCAAGGAAAATTATATCTCAAAGGTATCGCGAAAGAGCGACGAGTTTGCGGTTCAAGGAAAAAATGCTATCTTTTCTATATCGTGCCGTTTGCGGGCAATTGATATTCCGGCCGGGTTAAGAATTCAGCAAAGCGAAAGATAGTCAAAAACCTGAACCCGATTCGGCGGAAAATTGAATTTTAGAGACGCAACAAGGAGAGGCGAAAATGCATGAGAAAAAACCCCTATCAAAGTGGTGGCTGTTGGGACTCGTCGGCTTCCTGATAGTCGGATGTTCACTTCCCAAGATGCCCAATGAGGTCTCATGGGGTATGCAAGTCAATTTCCCGCTTGCCACTCAAACCTACTGGCTATGGGAATTGGCTGAAGATGATTCCCTGTTCACCGATTCGAGTTCGACGATTGGAATGACATCGGATTCCGCGCTTTTTTTCCGCCACGTTCAGCGGATGGATCCGGTTTTTCCCGCCGATTCGCTCTGGTGGAATATCATGGAATATCGGATTAACAAGCTGATTGACCATCTGCGTATCCCTGTGGACATGGATGAATCGGGGGAGGTGACATTGGGCACGCTGAATCCCGCTTTTGCTGACAGTCACGGAAGTGTCGTTGATGTGGCGTCTTTTCCTTTCACGTATGCGGAGAGTTTCCCGTTCGGCGACTTCAGCGAGGCGTGCGTGGATTCCGGTCAGGTGGATATGCAACTGACCAATACGCTTCCCTTCGCTTTGAATGGATTTTCGATAAGATGGGTGGGCGCTCAGGATGTGTTTTACCTCTTCAACGGGAATTTGGCCGCGGAAACGGAAACAACGTTCGTCAGTCCGTTCAGCGGCGAGTGTATTGGTGAAAGTATGCAACTGGAGATTACCGGAACGGCCGCCGGAGGAATGCAGTTGCAGATTGATTCCACTGAGGGATTGGAATGGACGATTTCAGTGGGAACTATCAAAGTCCACTACTATATCGGCAGAATTCCGAGGCAGGTGTTAGAGATCGATTCGACTTTTAGACTGGAACAACGGCACGAAGTCAGCGAAGCTGTTATCGCTTCCGGCAGCGTGATTATCACCGCAACCAATGAGTCTATCTTCAGCGATTCCTTCTATGTGGTTCTGGAAGATTTTTATACACCGGACGGACACGTGTTGCAGACCGAGCGCTACTATATCCCACCCGGCCAGTTTTTCGAAATCACATTAGACCTTGCAGAGATAACCTTTCGACTCCCGGATCCTGCACGTCAGGAAATTCGTGGCCGTCTGGTATCCGTTCTATTGCCGACGGAAGAAATTGTCATTTTTGAAGGAGGCATTCACAGGGTTTATGCGGATATCCGCGCGGATTCCTTCACGTTCCATTACTTTAGTGGGATGATTGATACGATTAAGAACTTCATTGAACAGGAGGTCACCGAAATCGAACAACCGCCTGAAGGTTGGGAATCCATCCATCCCGCGACGGTGGATTTATTTCTCACCATCCAGAGCAGCTTGGAAGCTCCTGACTATTGGACGGAACGGGACGCGTTCGGCAACGTGGATCTGTTTTTTCGTTCGACGCGTGAGGGACGTGAAATCGGTTCCGTGACCTGCCACGCTCGGATTAATGCCCATCGCGATACGACAGTGAAGTTTACGGGACTCGCAGAGCTCGTCCGGGAATTTCCGGAGTTTATTCATTATTCCGGAACCGTATCGTTCACCGGTCCGATTATTCTGTACGACACGACGAATGTCATTGGGAAGATTGAACTGAGAGCACCGATGATGTTCACGCTGGATGATGGGGAGATTCCCGGCGATGTCGAAAAAGTTGACATGGAACCCGTGGAGGATTTGGAGGATGTTTCGCTGAATGTGCGGCTATGGAATGCGTTGCCCATTTCGGGAACCCTTTCACTCATTGCCGCTTTCGACTCCGCCGCGGTGGAAAAGAATTCCGGATTGCCTGCGGAGACCTTGTTTACGGTTTCACTACCCCAAGCCGAACTCATCAGTGAACGCGTCAATGCGCCGGGTTATCAGGAGATTGTGATTGCTCCGGCGGAAAGCAGCTATGATTTCTTTCGCGAACCTCCGTTTTATATACGTTCGGAATTGTTCATTCGTGGAAGTCACGGGGATACACTGATAGCGTATGGAGGCGATTACGTTAGATTCATCGCATCTGGGAAGGTCACATTCCGTATTTCTTCGGAGGGAAACGAATGAAAACGAAATACTTTATTCTCCTTTTGCTGTTTGCAAAAGCCACCTTGGGAGCTTTTCCCGCGGGGGAGGTGCTCTGGCCTGTGGGGCGTGGTCCAGGTGCCGCGCTGATTAATCCGGCAGTTTTAGGCAATCCCGCTCCGACAGATTTTGCTTTAAAAATCCCGGGATGGAATTTATTGGCAACGAACAACAGCTTTTCAGTAGGGTTTTGGAATTCACACATCGCGGAGGACAGCTATTGGGATGATGGTGAAATTCGGCAAATCCTCGATCGTATTCCTTCGAGTGGGCTTGAAGGAATTTTCCATTTAGGTTTTCCCATTTTGGGACTTCGCTACAGACAATGGGCGTTCAATGCGGACGCTTTGGGGACCGCAAGAGTTAATGCGCCCAAGAGCGTCGCTGAACTTGCTTTGTTAGGAACGAGGCTGGATGAAAATTACAGCTTTCACGATCTCATTGGAGGTTCTTTCTCTGTCATCCGCTATTCCTTGGGATTTGGGCATCCGATCGAACAAAACTATGTGGAGGACTTGAACGCAGGTATTACAGTGCACTATTATCAGGGTTTAGTGATGGCGGATGTAGGTGGTTCGTATGGAAATCTGTATCTCACAGATGAACTCATCCAAGGGAGCGGTGAATTTCGGACTTATCACGGATTCAATGGCCACGGTATCGGCGTGGATATTGGAGCGTCCTGTGCACCGGCACAACACTGGCAGGTCGGGTTAGTTTGCAGGCAAATCGGCGCTACGATAGACTGGGATTTGGAAGAAACCAACATCGAGAGTTTCGAGGCTGAACTGGAAGGAATCGAATTGGATTCCCTTGAAGAAGAAGATTACCTTGACCGTGTGCTCTCTCAGAAATCCACGACCATCGAAGGCGGCCGCAGGACATTGCGTTTGCCCGTGACGCTTCAGGCGACGGCGATGTATGACCTGAATGCGCAATGGACATTCACTGGAGAAATCGGTGTCGTCACTAAAGAAAGTCTGATGGGAAAAGACGGCGCTGAAGTCGGAACAGGTGCGATTTTCCATGCGGCACGTTGGGCGATTCTGCATACGGGTGTGATATTAGGCGGTGCGCACAAGAGTCTCTTTATGTTCGGAAGCGGGTTGCGTTTTTCAGGTTATGAACTGGATTTGGAATTCTACAGTCGCGGGCTTTTTAATTCTTCGCATGGTATCGGTATGAGCCTTTCACAACGAATTTTCTTCTAATGCTTGCGAATGTAGATTGGGCGATTATTATCGCCTACAACCTTATCAGTGTGACTATCGGCGTAGCGATGACGCGGCGCGCTCATCGTTCGACGGAAGAATACTTTCTCGCGGGACGAGCGTTGCCGTGGTGGATTGCAGGAACGTCGATGGTCGCCACAACTCCTTGTTTCTCCCATAGCTCATATATGAGCGCTTCTAATTGTTAATTGAGGAGGCATAAACAAATGAAACTAAGAGAACTGAGGGACATACTCATAGACGAGAAAGTACCTCTTTCGGCAGTCATGCGACATGCCAAGGTACTTGCCAGTGAGCTAAATAGTCTCGAGTTATTATCGTGGACTGACAAAGAAATGAAAGGTTACGATTGGGATAAAGATAAGGACGAATTTCCTGATTATAGGATAATCTCAACCGAAACCTATGGTCATTTTGCTGGCCCCTTTGGCAGCAAACTTGAAAATGCCCCTTTGGCCACGATCGCGCTTCCTGAGCATCTCCAAGAGTATGCAACAAAACATCATATTTTGGGTGGTGTTAAAACTATAGAATCCCATGTGGCTGAAAGTGGTGAAGGAATGCTCAAGTTCATGTGGCCTGCAAACACAGTTGCTGTAATCAGTAACAAGATATATGAACACATGAATTGTATAGCGGCATGGAAAGTAATAAACAGGGCGCACTTGGAGCAGATCCTCGATACTATCAGAAATCGATTACTAGATTTCATACTGGAAGTTGAAAAAGCATTTCCGGAATACGATGCCGCTGATGTGCCTAATGATATGGAATCTGTTAAGAAAGTGACGTATATTTTTAATACAAAAATATATAACAGCAGCAATGTGGCAGTGGCAGGACCAGGATCAAGCCAATCGGTGTTGAAACAGGGCTCTGGAATTAACATTGCATCTGTAAAACAAGAGGATAAAGTTGAGAAAGGTACGGAAACTAAACGTATCAAAACTGGATTTTGGGCACGATTCAGAAGTGGTCTGGGCAAGTTGTTTTCAGCCATTGGATTAGGTATAGTGAAGAAATGGCTTGGTATCTAAACCGTTGCAAATTAAACCGCATATTTCGATCCACGTGGTCTTCTCGATTCCATAAATTTAAGGAACGCTATCTCTAACCTTCACACCATAGATTGGGCGATTATTATCGCCTACAACCTCATCGCCGTAGTCATTGGCGTAGCGATGACGCGGCGCGCTCACCGCTCGACCGAAGAATACTTTCTTGCGGGGCGGGCGTTGCCGTGGTGGATTGCCGGGACGTCCATGGTCGCGACGAGTTTTTCGTGCGACACGCCACTCTATGTCTGTAAACTGGTGCGAACCGTCGGCATCTACGAAAACTGGCAATGGTGGTGTTTCGGAATCGGCTCGCTCTTCGCCGCGTTTTTCTTAGCGCCTCTGTGGCGACGTGCGGGAGTTCTCACCGACGTCGAACTGACCGAACAGCGCTACGGGCATGGGCTTCCTTCTAAATTCCTGCGCGGCTTTCGAGCGCTTTGGCTGGCGCTGCCCATCAACGTCATCGGCATGGGTTGGGTGATTTTGGCGATGGCGAAAATTATGAGCGCCGCCGTCGGCTGGGAAAAGATGACAGCTATTTTGCTCTTTACCGGGCTGGCGTTTTTCTATACACTGCTCGCCGGTCTATGGGGCGTGGCGCTGACAGACCTGCTGCAATATGTTGTCGCGCAGGCCGGAGCGATTATCTTTGCGGTTTATGCGGTGAATCATGTCGGCGGCCTAAGTTCCCTGCACGAAAAATTAGGTCAGGCTCTGGGCGGCTCTGAAGCCATGCGGCTGGTACCTTCACCGGGAAGCATAAGTCCCTTCAGCGCCGAATTCTGGACACCGGCTTTCGTGGCGTTCGGTGTCTATACGTTCATGGTGTGGTGGGGCAATGTCAACGCTGACGGCGGTGGGAAAATTATTCAGAGACAGAACGCCTGCCGCAATGAAGAACACGCGCTGTTGGCGACGCTCTGGTACAGCCTTTCCAATCTTGCGTTTCGTTCGTGGCCGTGGATATTAGTCGCGTTAGTGACAATCATCGTCTATCCTCAGATTGCCGATCCCGAGATGGCGTATCCGCGATTGATGATGGATATTTTACCGGCGGGTTTGAAAGGACTGCTTGTTGCGTCTCTTTTGGCCGCGTTCATGAGCACGATTTCCACGCAGCTCAACTGGGGCGCGAGCTATCTTGTTCATGATTTTTACCGGCGCTTTCTGGTCAAAGAACGCAGCGAACGCCATTACCTGATTATCTCAAAAGTAGCGACAGCGCTTGTTTTGGTAGCGGCGGGACTCGCGGCGTTTTGGATGCAGAGCGTCACCGAAGCGTTCAAATTTATCATCGCGTTCGGCTCGGGCACAGGGCCGGTGTATATTCTTCGCTGGTTCTGGTGGCGCATCAATGCGTGGAGTGAAATCAGCGCGATGGTGGCTTCCAGCGCGATTTCTATCTGGGCGTTTTCGGTCGGAGATTTCACGTTCGCCGAAAAACTGCTCGTGACGGTTTTCGGTTCAGCGCTCGTTTGGGTTAGCGTCACATTCCTTACGTCATCAGCGCCGATGAAAGTGCTCGTAGAATTCTATAAGAAAACGAGGCCGGTCGGTGTGTGGGGACGAGTGCGCCGCACTTTGGACGAAGCGCTGCCTCCGGAATCCATCGCGAGACCACTTCGCGGCTGGTTCGAAGGACTCGCGCTTGTATTGGGATTGACGTTGGGAATCGGTTTCTTTCTCATGGGGTCGCCGGGTTTGAGCGTAGTCTTCAGCATCATCTCAATACTTGGAATCGTTGGGCTTTGGTTGGACGGGTATTTAACGACGAGTAGTAGAAGGGCAAAATAGATTTATGGAATTTTCTGAACCGTCCCGCGCGCAGCTTTCGCTCTGGGCGTCGCTCAAGCAAAAAAAATATCGCAAGCAGCGCGGTCAGTTTCTTATCGAAGGCGACATCTGCATTCGAGAAGCGCTGAAAGCAAAAGCGCCCATAGAAGCGATGGTCGTCTCGCGAGAGCATCTTGCCCGTTTCGAGTCACTTGTTCGTTCATCGGGAAAAGATGCTTTCACAGCGAACGCTCGTGATTTTGCGCGGCTTTCGAGTGTGGAAAACTCGCAAGGGATTTTAGCGATTGGAAAGGTTTTTCAATTGCCGGTTCGAAAATCAGATGTGGCAGTATTAGTCGAGCAGGTCACTGATCCGGGAAATTGCGGGACGCTGCTGCGCACGGCGGCGTTTTTCGGAGCGTCAGCGTTGATACTGGGCAAAGGGTCGGCAGAAGTGTGGAACGGGAAGGTTGTGCGAGGCTCGATGGGAGCGATTTTCCGGCAGCCGTTTCGGCAGGAAAAAAATCTCTTGGAATTCATAAAAAGCTGGAAAGGGAGCACTGTGGCGGCGGTGGCTCATGGCGGCCATCCTTTGCAGACGATTAAAAAATTGCGCTCGCCTGTTTTGCTGGTACTCGGACATGAAACGCGCGGCTTGTCTGAAGAGCTGGCGCAAACATGTTCACATCGCGCAACGCTGCAGGGACGGGGCGGCGCGGAATCACTGAATCTGGCGACCGCAACCGCCGTTTTCCTCTATGAAATCACGCGGGGAAAGATTGCGGGCGGGTAACACACAACAACCATCGAACGCCCCGGTAGTGCCGCACGGCAGTGCGCTTGAGTAGCCAACAATAAGAGTTCCGACCGGGTAAGGCGACCCAGCTTAGCGAAAAAAGGTTACCCCTCTTACATCCACAACTGTCCAAATGTTTGTTCTTGTTTTTGAGGTCGTTAGGGATTGACTCGATAAGTTCACTGAGCAAGGAACGGAGACGGTGCCACTGCGGCATGGCGTTCGCATTCCCGACCTTTCTTCAACGATAATCTTGTAGGGTCGGCGTCTGTGACCCGACCGCATAAATTTTCAGACGGGCAACAAACGGACAAGGCA
>JAUXGA010000009.1 GCA_030622545.1 bacterium
CTTCTCCCGCCCATTCGTCGAAAACAATCAAGTCGCCTTGCGGTGTTTCCTGAATCCAGAGCACGAACGGATGATGATAGCCGAAATCGATCGTGCGATAGAGCGGCCAGTCGGTGCGCACGCGCCACGGTTCACTCAGGATGTGACGGACTCTGTCGAATTCATCGTAAACCGAATCACTGCCGCTCTCGAAAGAAATTTCCATTTCTTGTGCCCAACGTTGCGCCGACAGTCCGCGCCTCGCCTGCGCTTCCCATTTTTTCTTGCGCTTGGGATGAGAACTGTAGTGAATCCTAAGGGTGTCAAAACCGAATTCTTCCGCGTTCTCCAGCAGACGATAAAACAAACCTGTCGGACCTGCCGAAGAAGAAACGCCGATGAAACGACCGCCGCTTTCGAGAGAGGGCTTTAACGCTCCCCAGATTTGTTCATCGAAAGGAGTGAACGCCATTTCATCCCAGAAAACTCCCGCGGGTGAATGCATGCGCGGAGCGTCGGGCGTTGCGGCGAGGCTCAGGATACGTGAATCCACTCCGGAAAGCGCAAGCTCCGAGCGCGAATTCGCTGTGCGTTTAGGTTGCATATACTCAGGCAGATTGCTCAGAATAAACTGCGCTCGCAGCAGAAGCTCTTCGGCGCATCGTTCGCTGCGTGAAATGAAGAGGAAAACACCCGGACCGCGAAAGAGAGCTCTCCAGACAAAGTAAGCGACCACTGTCCACGTCACGACCATCTGGCGCGATTTGGGTACTAACAGTCGGCTATCGCTGTGGAGTTGACGCACAAGTTCCTTCAGGAATTTGAAGCGAGGAAAACGCGCCACACCGGACGCCGGATCTTGAGTCCAGACATGATGCGTCAGGAAATGCCACGGCTCATGGTAGCAGCGCAGGAGGTTTTTCATTTCGTTGGATGTCATTTTGAGTGCCGTTGATTGGAAATCCGAAACTCAAAATCCGGAATCCGAAAGCTTTTGAATTTTGGATTTCCGATTTTGGATTTTCATGTCACGGATTGCATGCTGGTGCGAATCAATGCGAGAATTTCGCCCGATGTCAAATCGTTGCTTTCGCCTTCCTTCTCCTGTTCGCGGCAGTAGTCAAGCACCACTCTTGCCGCTGTCACATTACCGTCCATTGCCAACTCGTAAAGGCGTCGGATAATGGCTTGCGGATCAATCGGTGTCGGTGGTTTCTTTTTGAGTGGCGGCACTGCTTCCAAAGGTTGTTCGGTTTGGGCAATCATTTTTTTTCGGGGCATTTTTGCCTTTCCTCTTTGTTTTTTAAGGCAAGGGGCTTAAGCCCCTTGTTCAACAAACAGATTCTTTACTCATCCGTTCCATAGAGATTCGAACGAACCACGCTGCTGCGCCGAGCGGTCGGATCCAGAAATGGAGCCAGCGTTCGCCATGCTTGGCGTTCAAGCTTCGTGGCGAGTTCCAGCCATTGCTCTGCGCGATTATTGGGATTCGACAGTGTTTCATGCGCCAGCGCTTCCATCGCTTTCGCTTCGGCGATAATCGCGATGGCGAGTTCCGTTGCGCCGGTTTTTAATCCCTGATCCGGGGATGACGCATTGTAATCGGTTGAAAGGTGCGTTAGAATTTTATCTTCGGCTTCGACAATCGCCTGATCAATCAGGGCGTCGCTCAGGGATACCGCCGCGATATCATAATCCACTTTCACCGTCGCGCCATCCGGAATACCGCCGTCGTCGACACGCGTCAAAGTTCCTGCATCATAATCGATGGTGTAATCGGTCGTTTTCACGAAAGGCGTGTCATAGAGATAGTAGACCATGACATTGGTTTGAGAGGGAATCGATGATGACGCTGTGCGCCGAATGCGGCCCTGTTCGCGGTCAATGATATAGTCTTTTTCATCGACGTATATCGTTGACAGAGTTTCATTCAATGCGACCACGACCGAGTAGGGCAGAATGTTCGAATGCGCCAGATTTTCCCAGTCCGTGCCGTCAAGGAGAATTAGCCCGTCCGCCACCGGCGCTTTCAACGTGCACCATTTCACGGTTTCGCTGTCTTCGGTCAACAGCCGGTGTGAGAGCACCGTTTCGTCTGTGCCGCTAAGCGTGGCCGATTCGTTTTCGATGTGCAGGATGCCTGTTTCAGCATCCTGAAAATGCGTTTTTACCGTAGTGCGATTCGTCCATGACATGGGTTACTCCTTTAGAAAATCCGAAATTCAAAATCCGAAATCGGAAAAGTTCTGAGTTTTGGATTTTAGTTTGTGCGCCGTTGTTGGTCTCAGGGGCTGACAATGGCATCAATTTGAAATCCGAAATCAAAGGCAGCGTTGCATTTTTTCTTTCGGATTTCGGATTTCCGATTTTGGTTTTTACTCTCTGACAAGCATGAATTCCAAGACGGCTTGAAGCGTCGAGTTGTGCGGGATGGACGTGAGCTGCAGAGATACCGTGACGCCGTTCACACGCACCTTAACGGTGAAATCCGTACCGGTGTTCTGACAATAGATACACACCCGGTCGCCGCTGTTGAAGGAAATTTCACTCAGGTCGGCGCGTACAACATTGCCATCCCAAAGAAACAGTTGAGTCAGCCAGCCCCGGCGCGGCATCGGAATACCATCGCCCGCCACTCCTCCCGGGCCATTCAAATAAACAGACGTTGTGCCGGTCGTACCGGAAAAGCAAATCGTCGAAAGAGGGGTATTCGCGAGCAGGTAGTTATGAGTTTTATTCGGCATGTTTCTTCCTTGATTTTCTGTACAGGGTGATGTATATTGTAGAGCGACAAAAGAAAAGAATACAATAGACCCATCTGGCATGATGAGCGGTGCACAAAGGAAGTAGAAGGAGGCTCCATATGAACAAGTTTCTCATGGTTTTACTGGTGTTTGCCTGCGGGCAAGCGAGTTTTGGCCAGCTTTCGGGATCTTTGAGTGGCTCCTTGGGCCCCGGAACCTTTACAGTCATCGGGAACATCCAAGTTGATGCGGACAGTGTCCTGCAACTGGCACCTGGGACAACTTTCAACTTTCAAGATGCCTATCGGTTCAGAGTCTACGGGAGGCTCATCGCAGAAGGAACCGAAGAGAGTTTGATCGTCTTCACGACCGATCAGTCCGGAAACAATCGTTGGAAAGGCATCCGCTTTGACGGTGCAGCCAGTTCGGGAAGCCGTTTATCCTATTGCCTGATCGAGAAAGGCTACGCGAGAAATGGTGGTGGTAACCTAAATAGCGGAGGCGGCGTGGGTTGCTTCAAGGGAGCTCCAAGCTTCACACATTGCACCTTCAGATACTGCCGGGCCTCCGAGGGGGGCGGCGTGTACATCTCCTACGAGATTCCGTACTATACGGAGGCTTCACCGAGCTTCACGGATTGCGCTTTTATCGCTGATTCCGCTCTTTCCATGGCTGGATGGGGCTTGGGCGGTGGCGTCGCATGTATGGATTCCGCGAACTTCACGAATTGCCGGTTCGACAGCAACGTGGCGGGTTTCGGGGCTGGTGCGGGCGCGGGTTACTCATGTTTCACCAATTGCACCTTCACTGCAAATACTGGCGAGGATGGTGTTGGAGCATTTAACTTGGGATCCACCTTTATTCATTGCACTTTCAGCAGAAACCAATCCACGACCCGCGGTTACGGGGGTGGTGTAAATGACGACGATGGGCGTTTCACCGATTGTGTCTTCAGCGGGAATTTCGCTCAGGATGCGGGAGGCGGCGTGTCGTGCGGGTCTTCGTCCACCTTCATAAACTGTATCATTATCGGCAACTCGACCAGCTACGACGGTGGTGGTGTGTCATGCTCGGGTTCTCCCACCTTCAGGAATTGCGTCATTAGCGGCAACTCGGCGCCACGGAACGGCGGTGGAGTGTATTGCTATGAGAATTCTTCCGTGACCTTTAACAGCACGATCATCTCCTTTTCTACGGGTGCGGGAATCTGCTTCAGTGGGAACAGCCCTGGAAGCCAATTCGCATACTGTGATATCTTCGGCAACAGTGGCGGGAATATCGCTAACCCGGCTGGCGGGCCGCCCGGAATCGGCCAGCTTGTGACGACAAATGCGAATGGAGACTCCTGCGATATTTACGACAATATCTTCCTTGATCCCTTGTTCGCGGACACTGCCGCGAGCAACTTCCACTTGACGGACCTGAGTCATTGCATTGGAGCAGCTGACCCGACGAATCCACCGAGCACGGATTTCGACGGCGACCCGCGGCCGGATCCTCCGGGTTCCAATCCAGATATTGGCATGGACGAGCATCCGTTTGGCGCTCCCGGTGTTCCTCCTCCGGTCACTGATCTTGTGATTTCGATCGCGGGAGCACGCAATGGGAACGCAGTTCTGAACTGGTCTCCGGTTGGATCGGAGACCTACACCATCTACGGGGGGACCGAGCCTTTTATTCTGGGGATTTTGCTTGAAAATGTGGCGGATACCACCTGGACGGACATTAACACTTCCGGTCGCCCGTCCCCGTATTTCTATTATGTGACGGCGACGTCACCATAAGAAAGGGCTGAACTTACTGCCGAGCAGGTAAAATTTCGGCCGTGTCGGATTGTAGGGGCGGACCAGTGTGTCCGCCCGTTTTCATTTTCCGGACAAATCCGGGGATGTGACGCAGCGACATTTTTGTGGGGAGAAGCGTGCGAGGGCCGCGGTCCCCCCGCACGCCTGAAGGAATTTCACTGGAAACCCGAAATCCGAAGCTCAAAATCCGAAATGCATAATTGTGATCATCGTGGGATTTTTTCTTTTGGATTTTGGATTTCCGATTTTGGCTTTTCTTAGTAATCACTGACGGCGATGGCGTCGTCCACCATAATGGTATAGACGCTCTCTTTGGAAAGCACCGCCGATTCGAGTTTCTGCGAGATGACTTTCTCGGCTTCGATGAGAAGTGGCTGCGCGACCGATTCACGAATGCCGAATCGGTGATCCAGCGCCGCGAATTTCGTGGCGGTAGCGTTCGGAACCACGACGAGCTTCGTGTTCACAGGCAGGAAGCTGCGGTAGTCGCCGGTGCGCTGGAAAACTTCGCTGCCAGTCCAAGCGGTCGCGTCCTGGAATTCATCAAGGTTCAGAATTTTTTCGACGTCGCTCTTGGAACCAAGGATATGGCTCATGCGAGCAGGTCCGTCGAAGCTCATCGACAGATGAACAATATCACTGTACGCCCACGTGCCGGGAGTGCCGTTGAAAACATCCGTCGCGCCGGGCGACGTGCCGTCGCCGTTGACGATGACGTTGTAGATTTCGCCGATTTCATCGTAGGCGAGTTGTGCTCCAACCCACCAGAGGAAGACTCGGAATTCGGCCAGCTTCTGATTTTTCAGGATGCGATAAGAGAAGTCGAACTGACGTCCGCGATCCACCATCGCCGCTTCCTTTTCACGATAGAGCAGCTTCACGACCGGATACTGCGCCGCTTCATGACGCCGCGACAGCGATTTCTTCGCTTCGGTGGTTTGAATGTAAATGGGTTTGACCGATGGGCCGCGTTCGGGAACCTGCGCGGCGACAATCTGAGACGGATCCTGTACCATCTGATACCCGCGCGCAATTTCACGCGTGATATATTCCGGCAGCAGAATCATTCCCGCGCCCGTCATGAACTGCTCCAATGTCACCGCTTGCCGACCCGTCACGACGACATTGGCGAGATAGAGCTGCCGCTCGAAAGCGTCCAGCGGAGTCGCCAGTGAACCATCGGGATTGCGAGGGCTGGGATCGATGTCTTCGAGCAGTTCCGACACCGACAGGCTGCGTTCCTGCGCTTCGGAGTAGAGAGCCAGATTGCTGGAGCGCGAATGTTCGGTGATTTTGTCTTTCAGCGCTTCCGCGCCGGTGAAATCAATATTCATGGTATTTTTTCCCTTTCGGATTTCGGATTTTCGATTTTGGATTTCAATGTTACCCCAGCCAGACATCGCAGGTGGTGTTCACACTGTCCACCGCGATAACCTGACCTTTGTGCGTGTGTCCGCCAGCAGGGATGTCGGCTGATGTGGATGCGCGGCGGACTCTCCCTGTGCCGTCCAGCTCGACCATTTCATTGATGACAGGCGTGGGGCTGCCGTACTTGACGCGAGCAGCGCCGCGAGCTTGAACGGTGCAATACGCCGGAATGGTTGTGCCGGATTGCAGCTCTTCGGATACATGAACAACCTTGCCGAAGAACTTATCTCCGGCGCTGCCCATCCCGATTTCATTGTCATCGCTGATACCGCTGGCTGTCAGGTTGTTGTCCAGATCAGTCTGCGTGAAATCCTTGTCAGCGGTTGTGTCCACGGTGAAGGTCAGCAAACTATCGCTGCCGACACCGTTGTTGTTGACATTATAAGTCATGTTGACTCCTTTCAAGTTTGTTTGCAGGCAAGGGGCTGAAGCCCCTTGTTCGCATATGATCCTCTGATCAAACAAGGTGGCTTCAGCCCCTTGTTAATCCGTGCCGCCTGACTGGAACCGCGCCCAGCGTTCGAGCGGAGGAGACGTCTTCTCGGGCTGGCGCGCGGTCGCCGTGTCAGGGGATAATTTGAAGCGTTGATTGAACTGCCGGGAAATTTCTCGGCGGAAAGCTAACAGTGCTTGGCCGGTCAGTGGCCAGTCAAACATCTGTTTGAGCTGATTTTGTGATATACCACACAGCTCTGCGCGGCATTGAACTTCCTTTTGAAGCTCGCTTTCATAGATAGAATGGGCCTTTGTTTCATCAGCCCATACTCTAAAAGCCTTTTCCAGTGCGGCTTTCAGGCTGTCAAGGTCCAGAGTTCCATTCGTATCCAAGGACTGTGCAAGTTCTTTGAGAGTGTTGGGTGTCATCTTCATACCTCTTGAATGTTGGCCTTAATATACAACAATATCTTGTCATTGTCAAGCCAAATCTGTATTATATACACAACTTGTTGTTTAAACAGAGCTTATTTGAACATGCGTTCAAATTATGTGTATAAAAAACAGGACAGCTTTAATTCGATGAAGTGAGTCAGGAATGATTAGGAGGGCTTACAAGAGGCGAGATTGAGCGGATTGCCTCTCATATTTCTCGCCGAGCAGGTTTCAGCTTGACAATCCAGCGGATTTTGCTTTATTTACATACATCTTATTCAGGATTTCTTCTATTATTGAAAGGATGGGGAGAGGTAAATGCAAAACGAAAAAGCTGTCGACAAACTTGCAGAGGCAATCTTTGAAGATTCTCCGCGGATTGTATTTATTATTGGTGCAGGAACTTCAATTTCTTCTGGATTACGCGGCGGGAAAGAAATAAAAGAGCAGATGCAGAAGGATCTTGAAAATCTTTCGGACACCGCTCACTTTCGGGATACCTTTGGATATAATTATTATAGAGTTATGGATATTATTAAGAAGAAAAAGTCGTCTATGGAGGATTTGCTGGAGTTTTATCGAAAACTATATGACTATACTGGATTATGTGAGTGGCTTCGACAATTTATTCCGCGCGATTTAGGAAATCAAACTCCACCAATACTCCCATCTTTTGCACATGAGTATTGTGCTCATTTGGTAAATATGGGTATCCTTTGCACATTTATATCTGTAAACTTTGATGAATTGTTGGAAGCGATGCTTGAAGAAGAACTGGGGCCGGGGAGTTTTCGTGTTTTAGCATCCTTAAGTGAATTTGAACCTTTACGGGGAAAAAAGTTCGAGGATTGGGATTCAGAATGTGGTTTGCCTAAACCCAAATGCTACGTTCTAAAACCGCATGGTACGATTTCACGATCATTAAGTTTGAGAACCGAGGGAAGCCGCGTCATTTCTTTTGAGAAAGAGAAACAAGCCGTTTTAGTTGAAGCGCTTAGAGATGCGTTGGTTGTACTTATCGGCTTTGGATTGTACAATGAAGATTTTCGTCTGCTTTTCGGTGAAACCTTTATGCGTGGTATCACGAAAGATGTCATCATTGTTGATAAAGAGCCGCAAAACATCACAAAGAATTTTATTTCAAGCAGGCCAACACGACAAGTTATTTCATACAAAGGAGCAGCGGATAGTTTTTTTCAAGGAGTGGTACAGGCTCTCTACCCTCAAGAGAGCGATGATAAAGAAAAGAAGAAGTACAAAAATTTTAAGCGACTGCACCAAAAACCAACTCGTCATCTGATTCGAAGCGAGTTCTTTAAACTGTTTTCGCCTTATGTTGATGTTGAAGATTCAGAGGATGAAGGAAGAGAAGCGGAGCGGAAAAGAGAGTGTAGTAAAAGTGAAATGGAAGCAAGACGACTTCTTCTTCAAGGTATTGAGCCCAAATGGATAGAACAGCGAATATATGAATTGGAATTGCTGATCTATCTTATGAAGTCCCGAGGCTTATTTGTGCAGTTAGCGTCAATGGATTGCAAGAGAATCGAAAGAGCATTCAATCTCTGTATTAAATCTCTCGATATTGAAGAATATCCAAATGGCTTGGATCCCTATGCCATTCTTAAGGCAATCCTAAATCCAGAAGACGGAACTGATAAATTGCTCGGCCAAACCACGATAAAGGATCGCCAAGGAATAAGTGCCTTGAACACATACTGGTGCCAGCTTCTTATACCTAAAGGATTTAAATTTGAGCGGGAAAGCCTGGAAGATCTGAATGAAACTATCTCAAGGAAAGTTGCCGAGAGATTTGTTGAACATATCAAATTTTCACTTCGTAATGAACAATTGAAGAGCGTGATATTCCCCGAAACACTTTATAACAAGAACAGCGTTCAATCAAAATTGATTGATAAACTTGCTGGTTATTTCAAAGATCTTTCCAAGGATTTTGATATTGACATCACGAATCGAGAATACACCACGTACATGCGTTTTCAGAATCCGGAACCTCTCGGTACGCGGAAAGTGATTGTTAATGCCACAGAAGAAATAATAACGAAGCCAGATTGCGTCTGTCTCGATCTCACGACTGTAACAGGTGAGTGGCTTGCGAATCAGTTCGTGGAGTTAAAGGAAAAACTTAAAGAACGTGGCGAATTAACAATAAGAATAATCAGCAACTTGGATGCTTTTGAAACGAGGGAAACGAAAGAAAAAGAACTCGGACAATACCTTTTCCACTTTATTCAGATGGCAGCATCAATTGGAAAACTCCTATATGCAATTCAGGAACATACAGAGAAAGGGGCTACATTAGAATGGTATGGATTACAGAACCTTGAGCATCATATGTTTATCGCCTCTCGTGAAGGAGAAGATCCAGAGAATATGAAGAAACCTCTCTTAGGCGCTATTTATTTCCTTCGCCCCGGAAAAAACACTTCCATTACGCCGGTCTTGCTGACGGACGAGCCAGATATTAAAGAAATGTGGAACTATTTCGATGCGAGAATTAAGGATATTCAGAAAATCAACTCAAAGGAATACGGGAAACTCAGACTCTTTGGAATTAAGATAGAAAGGGATGCTCATAACAGCGAATGGCAACGCATGAACAACTGGGATCCTCCTAACACTGATATCAAGTCAAACGATGATATCAAGTTGCTGTTCAAAATTGCAGAGGAATTGAACCCGGATTTGAGAATCAACAGAAACCTATTACCTTAGAGAGGTGCAATTAGAGGCTACAATTCCACCAATCGTTCTTCGAAGTCCTTGACTTTCGGGGGTTGTTTGGTTTTACTGGGGGTGATGGTGTGGCCTTCGGCGGCGATGCTTTTGAAATCCGAAACTCAAAATCCGAAAGCTTTTGGATTTTTCTTACTCCGTGCCGTAGAGATTCGAGCGCAAAACACTTTCCTGCCTCCCATCTGCATTTTTCATCCCATTTGCACTTCAGCTTAAAATATCGTAATTTTTAATCTTAATCAAGGCAACGTTGTGTCGGCTGCAAGCAGCCAACACCGCATTACTAACATAAGCTGAAATGAAATCTTTGCGTCAGACAATCGAGTACATTATCGCGCGGTTCTTTCAGGGACTGATTGCGATTCTTCCCCGTCGCATTGCCAGTGCTTTGGGTGCTCTGATGGGTCAACTGGCTCATACGATTGGGATTCGACGACGAGTGACCGAAGAGAACCTTCATCGGGCGTTCCCGATGCTGCCGAACCGCGCTGTCCGTAAAGTCGCGCGCAAAGCTTATCGCCATTTCGGGCGTGTAGCGGTCAGTATAGCGTGGCTGCCGCACCTAAAGGGAGCATACGATAAGTGGATTTTTCTCCCGGAACGCGAGGTGCTCGATGATGTGCTTCGTCGAGGAAAGGGGGGGATTTTTGTATCGGGTCATCTGGGATGCCCGGAACTCATGGGGGGGATTATTGCCTCACTGGGCTATCCGGTAACGTATGTTGCGACGACGCAGCGAAACAAACGCATCGAAGCCCTGATAGATAAAATGCGAGAATCTGCCGGCGGTGAAGTCGTCAAGGTGCGCGACGGCGTGCGCGGCACACTTTCCGCGCTGAAGCGAAACCGGCTGATAGCGATTCTGATTGATCAGGACGCGCACGAAGCGGGGGCGTTCGTTCCGTTCTTTGGCCGCATGGCTTCGGTACCGAAAGGCGCGGCTATTTTTCATCTGAAAACAAACTGCCCGATTATCTTCGCAAATTCGAAACGGATTTCAGGCGAGCGCTATGTGATTCACCTCGAGGAAATGGATACGTCCGTCCTCGAACCGCGAAACGTCGATACGGTTACAGCTCTTGCCACGCGCAAACTTGAAGCAGCAATTCGAGAAACTCCCGAACAATGGCTTTGGATGCATCGCCGATGGAAAACGAGCCCTCCCGAATCCTCATAATTGATACCGCATGGGTGGGTGATGTTGTTTTCACGACCGCCCTTGTGGAAGCGGCGCGAAAACTATGGCCGCGTGCGAAAATCTCGGCTTTAGTCTCTCCTCGTGCAGCGGGTGTAGTGCGAAACATGCAGACTCTCGACGAAGTGATTGTCTATGACAAGTCCAACCGCGAGCGGAGCATCGGCGCGCTTTTAACACTCGGGAAACGGCTGCGACAGGACAAATACGATGTCGTCCTGTGCTCTCATCCGTCTTTTCGAAGCGCGCTGCTCACGAAATTGTCGCGTGCTCCCATTCGCGCGGGCTATGAAGCGCGATGGGCGCGGTGGTGTTTCACGCATACCTGCTCGAATGATTTATCTTTTGAACCTTATCATGTCGAACGGAGACTGAATCTGCTCAGAGCGCTCGGGCTTTCGGTTCAGGACACTGGTATCCATGTTCCCGTTACGCAGGAAATGACGGCGCTTGCCAATCAGTTCTTGAACGATGAACCAGCTTCCACTCCTCTTTTAGGTCTTGTGCCCGGTTCAGCATGGGGGACGAAACGATGGCCTGCGGAAAAATTTCGCGCTGTAGCGTCTGCCGCTTACGAAAAGCTGAACGCGCGTTGTATGATTTTTGGAGGAGATGCAGATGTGGCACTGCTTTCCGAAATCGCACAGGGCGTTCAACCAGCGCCGATAATTGTATTGGGCAAGCCTCTGGAACTGGTAGCGGCGCTCCTTTCCCGATGCCGTTGGGTGGTGGGCAACGACACCGGAATCAGCTATCTGGCGATAGCCGTCGGGCAGCCTGCGGTGCGTGTTCTGTACGGTTCGACACAGATAAATTTCCGATTTCATGCGCCGCATCAAGCGATTATCGCCGGAATCCCCTGTTGCTGCCCTCGAACAGGCCACGGAAAACAGTCATGTTCATGGGGAGACCCGCCGGTTTGCATGAATTCGATTGAACCTGACGACGTACTCGCCTCTTTATCAAACTACACGGAAGAAAACACGTCGGGTGAAGTCTGAAATTCAGCTTGCATGAGTGCTATAGAAGTGTTATAATAATAGCTTATGATATAAACTGAAGATACCTCCGGGGGAAGGATCTCGATGGTTACAAAGCGGATTGGAGCTTTTATATGACGAACGACAAGAAAGACACGGCTGGCACCAAGAAAAAGCGCTCGCCTTATCCACAGACGTTCTGGATAGCGAACACGATGGAGATTTTCGAACGGCTTGCTTGGTACGGTTTCTTTGCGGTCTCCTCGCTGTATATCACCGGTGCCGTTTCGGAAGGAGCTTTGGGCTTTTCGTCGGAAGAGCGAGGAATGCTGCAGGGAATTATTCCTTTTATTCTCTATCTTCTTCCTGCTCTTTTCGGCGCATTGGCGGATCGTTTCGGCTACAAAAAGACATTCATCATTGCGTACTCGGTGATGGTTCCGGCGTACTTCCTCTTGGGACAGTTCACAACATTCGCCGGTTTCTTTATTGCCTTCTTGTTTGTGGCAGTCGGAGCGGCGATTTTCAAACCGGTTGTTGTCGGAACGGTTGCTCGCACAACGGATGAAACCAATTCCTCGATGGGTTTTGGCATCTTCTACATGATGGTCAACATCGGCGGATTTATAGGACCGATTGTGGCGGGAGTTGTCCGCGTCAAATATGGCTGGGATTGGGTTTTCTACGCATCGTCGTTCTGGATTGCCTGCAATTTCATCTGGATTCTTCTGCTTTATAAAGAACCGACTTCGGAAGCCGGCACAAAGGAAGCTCGCACCATCAAGCAGGTTCTCGGGGGGCTTGTGGAAGTTCTCGGTAACGGGCGCTTCTTCATTTTGATCTTCGGAATTTTAATTATGCTCATGGTTGCCGGAAGGGATTTCGGTTGGACGGCGATGGCGCTTACTACCATAGGATGGATCGCTTTCAATCTTCTGATAGACCTTCCACTCCGCGCCCGACAAAAAGCCGGGAAGGGTTGGACGGGTCTCGGCGCGCCGATGAAATTAGGCAACTGGCGATTCGCGCTTTATTTGCTCATTCTTTCGGGTTTCTGGACATCCTTTAACCAGATATTTATCACCATGCCCGAATACATCCGGGATTTCGTAGACACGAAGGACATGCTTGTCACGACGAAGAAAGCGTGCAATGCCATCGGAAAACCGGGATGGGGAGATAATCTCGTGCGCGTTATGGCGGGGGTAAACGAAGAGCTGGTATCTCTGGAAATAGGACACTATGTCACCGAGCGCGCCGGTACTCTGCCGGAGCGTATCCAAGCCATTGAGGACGGCAGCTACATCGCGGCCTATGACTCCGCCGCGCATGCGTGGAATATCGAGCGAGGCAACCCGACGACGCTGGGATTAAGCGGGGAAGAGGTCGTGCCTTTCATGAAGGAACTCTATCATTTCAAGATACGTGTTCCCCAGGAAGTCCTGATGGAACAACTGAATGCGTTTCCTCTTCAGACGTTTACCGTGGACACCATTCGTTTGGACGGCTTCATGAAAATGCTTCAGTTGACGCCCACCCTCACGACCGTTGGAGTGGATTCGCTGCTCAAGCGTGTGGTCAATCGGCAGTTTGAGCAATCCTATCCCGCTGCAACGGCAAGCTCAGGCGCGCTTCAATCGCTCGCCACGGATTATACGTCCATTTTCCATAAAGAGGAACTGAACCAAGTCACATCCTTCATTGTCAAAGAAGGAAAAGACTTGAATACGGAACAAATGAATTATCTGCTCGCGGGTCTTGTCTATCCGCCGCCGGATAAATTAACAGAGGAAGTGTACACTTTCGCTGAAAACCATCGTCAGGTCAATCCGGAATATATCATCAACTTCGATGCGGGAGCTATCGTCGTCTTTCAGGTGCTGGTTTCGTTTCTCATCGGAGGAATTCCCGCTTTGATGGCGATGGTTATCGGCATCGTCATCGCGGCTGTCGGCATCGGCATGAGCGCGCTCTTCACGACAGGATGGCCGGTGGTGTTCGCGATTATCATCTTCGCGTTTGGCGAGATGGCCGCGTCGCCCAAGAGTCAGGAATATGTCGGGAGTATCGCTCCGAAGCAGAAGGTGGCGATGTATATGGGATATTATTTCTGGGCGATTGCGCTTGGGAATATTTTCGGCGGGCGGCTTTCCGGAGAGCTCTACGGTTCGCTCGCGCGTGACATGGGTCGGCCGGATATCATGTGGTACATCTTCGGAGCTATAGGATTACTGACTGCGGTAGTGCTTGTTTTGTATGATTGGCTGGTGATTCGCCGACCCGCGAAGAGAGGCAATCTTAATCCAATGGCCAGCGAGAGCTGATGTAAATCGAACGAATTTCTTACAGTGCCCGTTGATATCAGCGGGCACTGCGACTTATAGCCGCTGAGGTACACAACGACAACCTATAAGTTTCTTTCAGATTCGAGTTGAATAATTCTGACCATTTAACACGACCAGAAGAAAGCCACTTTGTTACCTCATGGCTCGGATTTTGCGCTTGGTATTTATCTATACTGCTTCCCAATAGGAAACTTTTTAACACTATGAAAAGGTTCTGTTTAAATTATGAGACAAATCGAGGCAAAGCATTTCTTCGATGATTGGTGCAGGAGAAGGAGTTTATGACATGAAAAACGGATTAAGGAGTTGCTTTCTGATCGTTTGCTTTTTTGCAATCGCTTTTGCCAATACCATTCAGGCACAAACACGGGTCTTATTGATTGCGTCATCTACCGACTACGGGTATGGCCCTTATACCAGCACGATTGAAGATCCGCTTATTGCCGCAGGGTATCAGGTGCGAGTATGGAATGAAGGAACTTCAGATTGGCCACCGCTGGATACCCTTTGGGAGTATGATGTGGTCTTCTTCCATAACAGTGAACGCCGCGGTATCCGCCCGGCAGATACGCTCCTCACGGATTTTGTCGAAGCAGGGGGACGACTCGTCTTAGAAGGTTCCGACATCACTCAAGTTTCCTGCGTTTACCACGATTTCGCAAAGTACGTATTCCATGCGAAGTGGCGGGGGACAGACCTTTCCAATTTCACACATACAGTCATTGATACATTCCATCCTCTCGTACAGGGAGTGCCTGCGTCTTTTACCGCTTCGGGGTATTGCACGCGACCGGATTTGGCAGAACCTTTTCAAGGTGGCCATAGTGTCATTCTTTATGAGAACACTCCAACTTCGAGCGCGCTAATCTCTTATCCGCGTCTGGCGTTCTTCTGCGGAAGCATTTACAGAATCAACTCTGAGGCCGTCCGTGACAGTTTGGTTGTCAATTCCGTTCGATGGGTACTTATGGATCCTACCGATGCTGGAGTGTACGATCTTGATTATGAACTCGGGCACCGCAGCGGGGAGTCTATACCTGTGACAGTGACAATGCGGAGTTGGGCTCCCGATTCACTGGATGGTCAGCTTTTGCTGGAGGTTTCTGCGGATTCGGCAAACTGGACAGCGGTGGATTCCATCGCTTGCGAGCTCGCGCCCTATGAAATGAAGGATTACATCCTTTCCTGGACTCCGTCGGTGCCGGACCTTTATTACCTACGGGCAGAAATCCGTCCATTGGAAACCGATGAACAAGAAGAGAACAATTCTATGGGGCTACTGGTCACCACACTGCAGGAAGTTACGCATCCTCGAATGTTTTTTACCGCTGCCGACATCCCCACGCTGTTGACACAAGCTCAAACGACGCACGCGGAAATCGCTCAAGCCATAGAAAACAAAGTCCTCGGTGATATGGATGACGTTTATCCACCTCCTGAAGAATGGGCAAGTGTGGATTTTCGTGTTCCGGCACGAGCCCTTTCCAACGCAGCACTGCAGGCGGTTCTTGATCCGAGCCCAACTTTCGTTGATTATGCAAAAAGCCGAGCGCTTGAGTTATGTCGGTACCCGCATTGGGATAATCCCGGTAGGAATGTGGACACAGACGTTGACGCGGGCAGGGCTTGCGTGGCGCTGGCGATGGCTTATGATTGGCTATACGACGAGTTTTCCCCCGCGGAGCGTGATACCGTTCAACACAAACTGGTGACCCAATTGGAACGCTTGGAATCTGCTTTTTCAAGGTATATTTGGTGGGCGGAAGCCTTTATCCATGCTCATCAGTGGTGTTCTGTAAACTATATGGGAACGGCAACCTATGGGCTTCTTGAAGAGGAACCCTACGCCACGCAATGGCGAAATCGTGCGTTCGAGAATTTTAATCAGAGAATGGAATTGTACGGACCGGTTGACGATGGTTCATGGTACGAATCCATGTCCTATTGGACCTATATTACCTTTGGGACGTTGCCCTATCTCTACTTGCTGCGTGAACAAGAGGGGATTGATTATTTTGATATTCCATTCGTAAAAAATCGCGCGAAATTTCGCTTGTATGCTTCGCTTCCGAGAATTGAACGAATGATTTCATACAACGAATGCAATCACTATTGGGGATTCGGCCCGGATGCTCAATTGTCTTTGCTCGCTCGCGAGTACCGGGACAGCACCGCGCAATGGCTCCGAAGTCAAATCATCTCATACGCCGGACATAATTTGACGGACCCCTTGGACTTTTTCTTTTATGACCCGACGGTTCCCGAAGTCCCGCCCACGATGCTCTCCTATATTGCTCCGGATCAGGATTCTTACTTTGGCCGCAATGACTGGTCTCGCTCCTCGATGTTTGTTTCGCTGAAATGCGGTCTGCCTGCAGGGCGAAATGCCTACATGACTTTTTGGTTTGAAAACCGTATAGGAGAGTTTGCCCATTCCCACTTCCATCCCGATGCCGGTGCGATAACGATTCACTATGGAGAACAGTATTTCGTTCATACACCGGGAGCGCAGTATCCAAAATCCTTTACACGGAATTCACCCACGATTCTTGTCAATGGTCAGCCTCAGATCGGCGACAGCACAAAAGGTGGCGGGTGGCCCGGGGATGCGTATGCCTCTCACTATTACCCTCACTTGGCGGATACGTTCGAATCCAAAACAGTGGATTACGTGATTGGTGACGCCACTCGTGCTTATTATCCTTATGTTGGGCTGACGCAGTTTGAGCGTCATCTGCTCTTCATTCGCCCGAAGATGATCGTGATGGTGGATCGTCTGAAAGCAACGAGTCCGTCAACGTTCACCTTCCTGCTGTGCAACTTCCAAAATATTTACAGTTGGGACACCCAGCGCATTTATATGACGATTGGAGACGCACAACTTTCCATGCGCGTACTGGAACCCGAACAGTGGACGGCTTCCACCAGCTTTAATTGGGTGTATTACGAAAGTCAAGGGATGTGGAGATTAAGTCTCGACAACATTATCCCGGACACCTCGCTTAGATACCTGACCGTTTTCTACCCTCCTGAGGGAGGCGAACCTTCCGTAACACGATTGGCTTCGGGGGACACTCTGAGTGCTGTGCGTCTTGTTGATGTAGAGGGTTTTGAAGCGGTCGCTGCAATCCGATATGAAGAAGTGGATTCCATTACCGTTGATTCGCTTCGGACAGATGCTCAACTTGCGGTGGTGTTGCGAGATACCGTTAGCGAACAGATAACCGGCATCACCGTCAAGCGCAGCCGTTTCTTGCGATGGGGAGAGGAGTTTCCCCTGAGATACTGGTCTCCGGACACGCTGAATCTGACATGGGAATATCATGGGGATACTCTTGCGGTCTATGGAACACCCATAGACAGCGTTCACATTTGGGCGCCGAATGCGACCGTGGTACTGGTGAACGACATGCCGTATGTTTTCATTCGCGCGGGAGATTTTGTTATTCTTGGAATTCAGCAAGCCTTCCCGCCTTTACCTGTCAACGATTTGACTATCATCGCTTATGTTCCGGACAGTATTGAATTGCGTTGGACAGCCGTGACACGTGACGTCGAAGATAATTTTATCCAACCGGATGCCTATTTCATCTACAAATCCGATAGCTTTGAAGCCCTGCAGTACTATGCGCAAGTCCCCGCGCCGGATACAACCTTCGTGGATAGTATCGCGACTAGTGAAAATTCACCCGTCTTTTATGAAGTAACGGTGTACATCGAAGGTCGATTGACCCCGTTCAAACCGCGACATTCTATTGACGATAAGATATTGCCGCGCACGAAGACTGTTGATGCGAGAGAAATCAAAATGCGGAGGCCAAAGCGCGAGGAGTTTTATCGCCGATGAAAAAATTGTCTCGCCCAATGAATAACAATATAGAGGAATAAAACCGGGCACGCATCATGCGTGCCCGGACAACTCCCCGCAACAAATTCTTCAAAACCCACTCAGATAATATGGATGTAATGGAAATCGATGATGAAAACGTTCGTTTATTTTCTTTTTGTTTTGCTTCTGCCTCTTGCTTTATTCGCGCAGGAGCGAGACATCAGCAGATTGATTGACTGCCCGACAGCGGCTTCGCTAAAACATGGCGAGCTGGACTGTCGCATGAATCTGTTTGCGGGTGGGGGAGTGTGCGCGGGGGCGGCTGTGGCGATTTTGCCGGGTTTGGATATAGGCCTCTATTACGGCGCGAACGACCTCATCGGTTACCATAAAGTTCACGAATTCAAATATCCGGGAGCATCGGTTTCCTATCGCTTTTTGAACAGGAAGGAATGGGCACCGGCTCTCAGCGCGGGATTCAACATGCAGGGAAACGGTCCCTTTTATGATCCCGGTTTGAAAAAATACGAGCGCTTCCAGATGAAAGCGAAAGGACTCTGGGTCGCTGCGTCAAATCTTTTTAATGTCGAATACGTGGGAATTATCGGCGCGCATTTCGGGTTGAACTGGAATTTTTTCGAGAACACAGACGACCGGGATCCGTCGCTCTACATCGGTTTCGACAAATGGATTTTTCCACAATTAGGAATCATCACCGAATACGACGCCGCGATTGATGACAACAGCAGCCGCGCGTTAGGGCGGGGAAGAGGATACCTGAACACGGCGCTGCGCTGGCGAGTAGTCAAGCCTTTGACGGTTGAATTTGTGCTGCGCGATCTGCTGAACAACAACGAACTCAAAACAACACCTTCCCGCGAACTCCGTCTCTCCTACCGCATTCAACTGTAACTATCTCTCGCGCTGTTGTGACTCTCCAGAGTCGCAATAGCATCAATTTGAAATCCGAAACTCAAAATCCGAAATGATCATCGGGAAATTTTCGGATTTTCAATTTCCGATTTTGGATTTACCTTAGAGTCCCCTCAATTTCCCCCAAAACTCCCTCGTCTGTTTCTATCCACTTTCTTTTTTTCAGCACACGTCGCCCGGCTTCTGAAAATCGTCCCAACGCCCACGCCGCATGCCCGCGAATCAGCGGTTCGTCATCATCCAACAGTTTCGTAAGTGGCGCAATCGCTTCCTTTGCTCCCCAATTCCCCAGCGAAACCGCAACATTTCTCAGAAGCCCTCGCCGTTTTGTACGTAACACGACCGTCCCGGCAAAACGTTTCTGAAACTCTTCTTCTGTTAAATGTGCAAGCGAAAAAAGCTCCGGCGCAGATTGTTCTGGAGAATTTTTAAAGTCAACAAGTCTCGTTTCTCTTGAGAATTTTGCATTCCACGGACAGACAAGCTGGCAATCGTCGCACCCGAAAATTCGATTTCCGATGAGCGGTCTGAGTTCGTGCGGAATCGCGCCTTTATGTTCGATGGTCAGGTATGAAATGCAGCGCCGGGCGTCAAGCACATAAGGCCGCAAGAGAGCTCCGGTCGGGCATGTCTTTATACAGCGTGTGCAGGTGCCGCAGGAAATGTTAGGGGGATTTGAGTCAGAGGTGAGTTCGATATTCGTAATAACAACGCCGAGGAAAAAATACGATCCCCGGCGTGGATGAATCAGACACGTGTTCTTTCCAATGAAGCCGAGACCTGCCAGCGAAGCAAAATCGCGCTCCATCACAGGGCCTGTATCGACATACGCAAGGCTGCGGCTCCCAGGCGTCAGCGATTCGATAAAGCCGGACAGCTTTTCAAGACGCGACAGCATCCAAGGATGATAATCCTTCCCCCAAGCGTAGCTGGCGATGATGCCGCGTGACGGGTCTCGGCGAACAGTTTCATCAAGTTCACCACCTGCGTAATTTGCTCCAACGACAATCACACTTCGCGCATCATCTAGAAGTGAGCGCACGTCGCGTCGGCGTTCATTGCGAAGATAGCCCATCGCGCCCGCCATCCCGGCATCCAACCAACGTTGGAAGGTGTCGAAGTGTACCGGCGTTAATCGGGTCGCAATGCCGATGATGTCGAACCCGAGTTGCCGGGCTCGCGAAAGAATGTCACCCGTCATCAAAAAGAAGCCGTGTTTATTTTCGGTTACACTTCTTGAAGTGTCATGTCCTTTTCTGTTGCGATGCTGCGGAGCGTGTGATTCAAAACACTGATCCATTCATCGGCGATTTCGGTCAAGTCGTATTCCAATCCATCAGCGAGCGTGACGTAGTCGCCGGAAGCTTGTGCTTTGTACATCGAATCCAAAAGCGGTAGCAGACGGGGATTCGAACTTATCATGATTCCCCGCAGGGATTCCGTGTCCGATTCCACACCCGGCAGGCGTGATGCCGCACTCATTCCGGTAAGAACGAGCTGCAAATCGTCCAGACAACGAGCCAGATCATTATTCGCCGTCGCTTCATCGCCCAAGCGAAAAGCCGTCGCTGTCGAGGTTAAATCTTTTCGTAGGCTTTGCAGGAAATCGCGCGTATCGGTGAGACCGCTCGCCAAAAGATACTTTGGCTCTTCGACGGTTAGGTCAAGACGCTCCACTTCCGATGAATGTTGTTTCCACGCTTTATCGCGGGCGGAATCCGTTTTGAGCACGTCCTTGTCCACGGCGATGGACGTAATCAATTTTCCGTTTTTGGAAATTTCATCGCGAAGTTGATCCAGAATCTCGCCGACCGTTTCCGGAAGTGATTCCAACTGTTCCAGTTCAAGTTCGTTCAAGAACACTTTCATGCCAGTCTTCCTTTCTACTTTTTTCCTTGGGAAATGTTCCCCCGCCGACTTGCAAATCCGACGGAACGACCGTGCCTTGAGTTGTCGGAGTGGTCTTGCGGAGTGTCTGGTAAATCAAATCCCGAAATTCGATGCGGCTTCGCTTAAAACCGGGAGAATTCACGTTCGCCAGATTATTGGCTATAGTGTAAGGGTGGGATTTATGTCTGAACGTCAACAGGCGATTCCATTTTTGAAGGGGTCGCGGCTTGCGTAAGATGCCGCAAGTGAATACGCGGAAAGATGGAAAGAACCTGAACCGTAATCGGTTCGCCGGGAGTTACAGCTCGCTCCGTTTCAGTGACTAACAGATGGCCTTTCAGTGTGATGAGCATGCGCTTGGGACCTAAGAGCCGTTTCACCGTTGTGGTGAGAATTTCGCCCACGTGCATCGGAATAGGTTTTCTCAAAACTATCCTTTCAATTCGGTTTATGCGTTGAGATCAAGAATTAGCTTAATTTCATCCTGACTCATTTCAAGTTCCTGAGCGATATCGGCGATGGACTTTCCTTGCTTGGAAAGTTCAACGACACGCTTAGCACGTCGTTCCGCCGCCGATTCTTTCAATGCTTCGACTTCCACAGACTCGAGTTTTTCCGGAGCAGTCTGAGCAGGAGGAGTCTCTTTTTGTTTCGTCTCAGTTGTCTCTGCAGTGGCAGCATTGTCGACAGCTTCACGGATATTCTGGGCATACGTCATCATCTCGTCTGCCTGTTTGTGCGGATGGCGCTTCTTCCACCAGCCAATCACAATCGAGAGCGCGAGACAAAACGCGTAGCCTATCATCCCGGCCAGGAACGCAATCAGATAATCGAGCTTCAGCCATGGGACAATCACGTGAGCGGGTTCGGTCACTGTGATTTCAGGTGTCGAAATTTTAACCTCTGAGGCAAATTCGAGTGATATGCCTGTTAGAGATGCATAGATGGCCGCTTCCTCTTTCGCTTTTACACTGTCGCCTGAGGCGGCGAAATACAAGGCCAAGATGGCGTGAATTTTCGCGTCATCGATGTCTTCGAGTGGGAGAGAGGTTTCAGCGAATTTCGTCGGGAAAGGTCGGTCGCCGGGAATATATTCCGGTTCCTTTTCCGCAGGCTTTGCGGCCTGCTTGGGGTGAAAATCTATGGCAATTCGACTGGGATCGCCCTCTATTTTCATGACACTCGCCGAAACGCTTTCGCGGAGACGGATATCAAGTGTGAAAGGAAGTTCGCCGCCGCCGGAGGCGTGAGCGTATTTAATTGTCGCCATCTTATCGGGAAGTTTGGCGGCGGAAAATTTCTGAGAGACGGTTAATTTCCCTAAATGAATTCGGAGATGTTCAGGCTCGATCGTCTCAATCCGGCAGTCCACAGGCTCAGAGAGTTCAATGACAATGCGATCATAATTCGTATGCGTTCCATAGCGAATTCCGTAAATCGTCGGTTCCGTCGCGGCAGCCGACGCGATTCCCAGCCCGAGCGCCAGAAATACAAACACATATAGATAATTCGCTTTCATAATTGAACTCCCTAAAAACCTCTTAACCCGCGTTTAGACTGTGATGTCGATTTTGTCCAGCTTCGGCTTCGGAGTCTCTTCGGTGGTCTCTGTGTCCGACTCTTCTTGGGCCGACGAAAGCTCGACAGAGTCTTCTAACGGGGTTTCGTTTCCGTTGTTGTTCTCTTTGTCTTTGCGTTTCTCTTTTTCTTGAACCGCATCGTTCATATTCAGAGCGAAGTTTCTCGATTCCGTTTCCGAGCGACGCTTCAATTTAGAAACCCGATCAGCGCCTTCAGGCGGGTTGACGCGTTCCTGATTCTCTAAAACTCGAATCATGGAAAGCCTCTCGCTTGAAATTTAATCCTGTCGCTGACGGAGTCGCGAGCGCAGATTGAGGATGGCTTTCGTATGAATCTGAGACACTCGCGATTCGGTCAGCCCTATAATCTCGCCAATTTCCTTTAGCGTAAGTTCTTCGTAGTAATAGAGCGCGACGACGAGCTTCTCCTGCTCGGGAAGCTCTTTAAGAAAATCCACCATGCGTTCCTGAAGTTCGGCTTCCTCCACACGCTCATCCACCGGCTTTTGCTGTTCGTCGGGAGTTAAATCTCCTAAGGTGGATTTGTCGCCGCGCGAATTCCAAAATGTATCATCCAAAGAAAGCAGCGTTGTGATGTTCACTTCCTCGAGCAATTTGTAGTAATCTTCGAGCGAAAGGTTCATCTCGTGAGCCGCTTCATCTTCGTTCGGAACTCGCCCCAGTCGATACGTCAGGTTTCCAAAAGTCCTCTCGACTTTCCGCGCTTTCTGCCGCACGGAACGCGGCACCCAGTCCAATTCTCGCAGACCATCGACCATCGCACCGCGAATCCGGGTGGAAGCATACGTTTCGAATTTGGTTCCCATATCCGGATTGAAATTATCCACGGAAGACAGCAGACCGAGAACGCCGGAACTGATGAGGTCCTGAAGGCGAACCGAACGCGGCAGCGAACCTAAAAAATGAGTCGCAATGCGCTTGACCAGCGGCAAATAATTCAGAAGCAAATCCTCGCGCAGCGCAGGGTCTCGCGTCTGTGTGTAGGCTTTCCAGCCGGCGGATGTATTCGTCGTTGCCTTCATCGTATGATTACTTCACCTGCGCATTTCGTCCTTGAGCATCTCCAATTCGTAGCGACTGCGGCGTTCCCTCTCAGCCTCTCTTTGTTGGGTGACATTGCTGTCGAGTTGTTGGGCAAAATCAGGGCCAGTGGTAGAAATCGGTTCCACCTCGTCTTCTGCAGCCGCCGTCACCTCACAATCATCTCCGACGGCGGAATTCCTGTCCCCGGTGAGCCAATTCCCGGCACAGACATGAAGTATCTCCTATGCGTTAGGTCATATCATAGAGTTCGCGGAATTCCCGTCCGGCTTTTCGGGGTCCGCATAGATGCCGATAAAGCGCATACGTCGTTCGAGATACGGTCTGTTCTCGCCCGCACCGAACACAGATGAGAATCGGAGCGGGTTTGCGAATCTTTTGCGCAGGACGCGGGACCCAGTTTTGACAGCCGCACGTACAACGCAGTTTTCCTTTGGATGACGTCTGTTTCATACCATCCTAAAACTTCAGTTAGTTACTCTTCATCTATTTGTTTAACTTTGAAGAAAGAGCAGTCTCCCTCCCTTATGGGCTGCCCAAGGGTAAAACTTGCCTTTACGCGATTCCAGAACGGCTTCGACAGATGAGATGGTTTCCGGTGATACACGTTCCATGGATGAAAATCGCAGGACCACCTCTGCCTGAAGTTCCGGAGGCAAGTCAACAAAATCATTGATGCCCGTGAGGGATTGAGTTGCGCCAGAACGAATGCGATTGTCTGCGGGTGCTCTTTCTGAAGGAATTCGTGCGAACCGCTTTGCTGCTCTGCTGTACCGCTTCTCGCATCTGAGTGCTGAAAGCAGTTTCTTCAGTAAATGTCACAACCTGCCGGCGATACGGTCCGCCGCCCGCGGTTCGTGTCGTTTCGATATTCGCCAGATTCTTGACGATGACTTCCAGTCTTTTCCGCTGTGTTGTCAGTCCGGAAGTGGACAGATTCATAGACGAAAAGAGTGGGGTGAGATCCATGACAGATTGCTCCTGCAGATTTCAATGACATCTCTTAATAACAATTATCGTGCCGATACAGAAAAACCTAACATTCCGCTGAAAGAATATCTTTTTCAAGGGGTGAAGTTCCGTTCAAAGGGAAGGAATCGTCCTGTACATACCACATCTGTTGGAAGAAATTTCCTATGCAATTGCTTGCAGTTTTTTAATCTCTTCCTGCAGTTTGCGATAGACTATATTACATCGCATCCCCATACAGTAGCGCCGGACGGCAATCCGCTATAAATCACCGAGCGGGGTCCCCCGACCCTGCCGCAATTAAATGAATAAAAAAAACCGCTGGACTAAAAAGTCCAGCGGCTAAAAAAAACTTGCTATCTATACAAGGGCAAGCGCTACACAGCAATTCCCTCCGTCCGATATTCCCGCAGTTTATTGCGAAGCGTCCGGACAGAAATCCCTAACATCTCTGCGGTTTTCGTGCGATTACTATTGTTCTCTTTTAGCGTCTTGAAGATAGCCATTCGCTCAATCTCACGCAGTGTAATAGGGAGGTCTTCTCCTACCGGAACAGCGAAGCCCGGTATGCTTGCACTTTCCTCCATAAACAGATGTTTCGGAGCAATCTGTCGTTCCATGCACATAATCACCGCGCGTTCGATTTTATTCTCAAGTTCTCGAACATTCCCCGGCCAGGAATAGTTCATCAGTACATCGAGCGCCTCTTGGCTCAGTGATTCGATAGGGCGATTGTATTCTTTGGCGTAGATAGAGAGAAAGTGATTAATCAAAAGAGGAATATCTTCCTTACGCTCCGAAAGAGATGGCATAAAAATCGGACAGACATTCAAACGGTAGTAGAGATCCTCTCGAAATTTCTCTTCCCGTAGAAGGGTTTTTAAATCGCGGTTGGTTGTGGCGATAATCCGGGCATTCGTCTTCATCGTCTCCCGCCCGCCTAACCGTTCAAATTCTCTCTCCTGCAGAACGCGCAGTAGCTTCGCTTGCATATTGGGACTCATCTCGCTGATTTCGTCGAGTAGCAGCGTCCCGCCGTTTGCCAGACTGAAGCGTCCTTCAACCATCTTAATCGCTCCGGTAAACGCACCCTTTTCATGTCCGAAAAGTTCGCTTTCCATCAGCGTGTCGGGCATAGCGGCGCAGTTGATTTTGATGAAAGGACCCGAACGGTTTGGGCTGTTCACATGAATCGCCCGCGCGACAAGTTCCTTGCCCGTGCCGCTATCCCCCTGAATGAGAACGCTGGCTTTGGATGAGCTGACCATCTCCAGCGTTTCATAAAGTTTCAACATCTTGGGACTCGCTCCAATGATGTTGTCGAATCGGAAGCGTGTTCCAAGTTGCTGTTTCAGATTCTTGTTTTCATAGACGAGATCGCGGAATTTGAACACCTTTTCGACACAGAGGAGGAGATCATGAGGTGCAAAAGGTTTCTGTACGTAGTCATACGCTCCTTCGCGGATAGCAGTTACCGCATCTTCAATCGTTCCATAAGCGGTAATCATAATGACATCCATAGTCGGGTAGGTCTGTTTGATATGCTTCAGAAGTGTCAGTCCGCTCATCTTCGGCATCTTCACATCACTGATGATAAGATCAACCGGATATTTCGCAAGTGCATCCAGCGCACTCTGTCCGTCCGAAAATGCGACGACTTCGAGATGCTTACGACGTAACGTTTCGCAAATAAAATCCCTCATATGAAATTCATCATCCACAACCATAACACGATTTTTCGACATAAGATGCCCTCAGAATTTAAAATGAATAGATTCTAATACGATTTTCATCTCCCCACGTTTGAATAACGATGAGAATTCTCCTATTACATATTACTCGCCGAGCCGGGTTAAACCTAAATCGCCGTGGTGTATGTGTCATGCGCCCGGAACGTATTCTGCCGAGTCGGGTCGCTCAGGCCTCGGCCACAATTCCAAAAACACGGACAATCCAATAGGAAAGTCACTAAGATATGTTTAGTAGCCCCCCTACAGTCAATATACCTGAAACCCTTGCCTGGTGCGGGTTTCCGGGATTTTTACACTTACGAAACGGCACCAATATAACCAAACTTTTTGGCTTTGTCAAGAACTTTTTGCATAGGGAAGCAATTGCCTTCTGACCGAGTATATAGCTTGATTTTTTGCTCTTTTTTTGGTAACTTTATATAGATTAATGAAAGCAAAGTCCATGGAATTACCTTACATCCGCATCCGAGGGGCGCGAGAACATAATCTGAAAAACATCGACGTCCTCTTGCCTCGGAATCGCCTCATCGTCATCACAGGCCTCTCCGGCTCCGGGAAATCGAGCCTTGCCTTTGATACCCTCTACGCGGAGGGGCAGAGGAGGTATGTGGAGTCTCTCTCGGCTTATGCGAGGCAATTCCTCGGATTGATGGAAAAACCCGACGTGGACGCCATCGAAGGTCTCTCACCCGCCATTTCCATCGAACAAAAGTCCGGAATGCGAAATCCGCGTTCCACCGTCGCCACCGTCACAGAAATCTATGACTACTTGCGTCTGTTTTTCGCGCGCATCGGCCATCCGCACTGTGCGCGCTGTGGTCGTCCCATCGCTCGCCAGAGCGCCGAAGAAATCGTCGACGCTATTCTCGATAAACCAAAAGGCGCAAAGCTGCAATTGCTGTCTCCGCTCGTGCGGGGTCGCAAAGGAACCTATCAGGAGCTGTTTCGCCAGATACAGAAAGACGGTTTCGTGCGCGTTCGAGTCGATGGCGTTACCCGGACACTCGATGAAAAGATTATCCTCGAGAAAAATAAAAAACACAATATCGATGTCGTCGTTGACCGTCTCGTCCTGAAAGACCGCATCCGCTCGCGTCTGACCGACTCGGTGGAAACCGCTTTGCGTCTCTCCAGTGGACTCGTAACAGTCACTCGGGAAAATGAGGAAGATGTCACCTACAGCGAGAAATACGCCTGTACCGTCTGCGGAATTTCGTTAGCGGAAATTACGCCGCGCCTGTTCTCCTTTAATAGTCCTTTTGGAGCCTGCCCGACCTGCACAGGTCTCGGGTTGAAAATGGAAATTGACCCGAGACGCCTTATCCCAAATCCAAATCTTTCCATCGAAGAAGGAACCATCAACAGCCTTAGCGGTCTTCACGAAGGTTGGCTCTACAGACAGATAGAACAGGTCGCGGAGCACTATAGTTTCCGTTTGGATATTCCCTTCCGGCGTTTGAAAGGAGAGCATCAGCGCATCGTTTTATATGGAGCCAAACAGGAAAAGATTCAGTTCCTCTACGAATCGAACGACGGCGGGACGCGCTGGGAACATGAAGGTTACTGGGAAGGAGTCATCACAAATCTCCAAAGACGATACAGACAAACCAACTCTGAGGGCGTCCGCGAATGGATTGAAAGCTTCATGGGCAACGTGCCCTGTCCCGATTGTCACCGGCAGCGATTAAGGCCTGAAGCGCTGGCGATTAGAGTTGCTGGAAAAAATATCTCGGAAGTCACGAATTTTTCCATTAGAGAAGCTGACGAGTTCTTCCGAAATCTTACGCTCTCTCCCAGAGAGCAGATCATCGCGAAACAGATACTAAAAGAAATTCGTGAACGTCTCCATTTCCTTCTGAATGTCGGTCTGGACTATCTGACTCTCGACCGGAGCGCAGGAACGCTTGCCGGTGGAGAAACGCAACGCATCCGTTTAGCAACGCAAATCGGCTCGCAGCTTACCGGAGTTCTCTATATCCTCGACGAGCCATCTATCGGCCTGCATCAGCGTGATAATGTACGCCTAATACGCACCCTGACAAAACTCCGCGACCTCGGAAACACCGTCATCGTCGTCGAACATGACCGCGAAATGATACAGTGTGCGGATCATGTCGTAGACTTGGGACCCGGAGCCGGAGTCGAAGGCGGCTATTTAGTCGTGGACGGCACACCAAGTAAAGTCTCCGCCAGCGCAAAATCTATCACAGGTCGTTTTCTTTCTGGTAAGGAAGCGATTTCCGCTCCCAATCTGCGCCGAAAAGGCAATGGAAAATTCCTGCATCTGTTCGGTGCGAGCGGCAATAACCTGCACAAAGTCAATCTGGAAATTCCACTGGGAACGCTGACGGTAGTCACGGGTGTCTCAGGCTCCGGCAAATCCACGCTCATTAATGAAACACTCTACCGGGCATTGGCACGTCATTTTTACAATGCCAAAGACTCGCCGCTTGATTACTCGACGCTGAAAGGTGCGCAAGCCATCGACAAAGTCGTGGATGTGGATCAATCTCCCATCGGACGCACCCCTCGCTCCAATCCGGCGACGTATGCGGGTCTCTTCACTCCGATTCGTGACCTTTTCGCACAGCTTCCCGAGGCGAAGATGCGGGGGTACGCTCCCGGTCGCTTCAGCTTCAACGTCAAAGGCGGACGGTGCGAACATTGTCAGGGCGCCGGGATTATTAAAATCGAAATGCACTTCCTGCCGGATGTTTATGTTCCCTGCGAAGTGTGCAAAGGCAAACGCTACAATCGCGAAACCCTCGAAGTGCGCTATCGCGGCAAATCGATTTCGGATGTGCTGGACATGACCGTAGCCGAAGCTGTAGAGTTTTTCAAGAACATTCCCTCTATCGCGCGGAAACTGCAAACGCTCTATGATGTGGGATTGGGCTATATTCATCTGGGGCAGCAGGCTACGACGCTCTCCGGTGGAGAAGCTCAGCGCGTCAAGCTCTCCGCGGAACTGGGACGTGTCGCAACCGGACAGACACTCTATATCCTCGATGAACCGACCACCGGTCTGCACTTCGCCGATATTCGTATGCTGCTTTCGGTGTTATCGGCGCTGGTCAATAAAGGAAACACCGTCGTCGTTATCGAACACAACCTCGACGTCATCAAATGCGCTGATTGGGTGATTGATTTAGGACCGGAGGGCGGGGAAGAAGGAGGGCGCATCATCGCAACAGGCCCGCCGGAAGAAATCACGAAAGTCGCTCTGAGTTATACAGGTAAATACTTGAAATCAATTCTCGGGAAGTCCAGCAGCGGAAATTCCCCGAATCGTACGAGGAAAAGAGAATCCAATCGCCGGTCATCGAAAGTGAAGAAAACCGTATGAAATCCCTTCTCGTCATTTTGCTTTTCGCTGTATTCGCAGCGCAGACTTATGCCTTTGACGCCGGCCGGGCGATGACAACAATCGAAACCCTCGCTTCTGACAGGTTTGAAGGACGGCGAAGCGGTTTTACGGGAGGACAGCGAACCGAGCAGTTTCTCGCGGGCGAGCTCGCCTCTGTCGGAATTCTTCCCGCGGGGTGGGACAGCACTTACTTTCAGAAAGTGCCGATGCTCGTGACGCGCGAAGATGCCGCGGCGATGACGCTCATGGAATCTCCTTTCGGTAAAATCAGTTTCACCTACGGCGACGATTTCGCACTCGTCACGCATTCCGGCAGCGGAGCTTTTATGGCTCCGGCGGCGATTATCGGTTATGGAATCGACCGACCCGATAAAGGACGCAATGACTATGGCGATTTGGATATTCGTGGCCGAGCTGTCGTCATCATTCGCAAAGAACTCACTGGGCAGGCATGGGATTTCAGCCTTGATTATCCCCGGCATCGACTTGTTCCTTGGGCTTTGAAACGTGGAGCGGCGGCGATTCTCTTCTATCAGGAAGGCCGGACAATTTACGGCGCTGCGGTCAGTGAAAATATCTACGAACCGCAGGTGCCGATGTTCTATATTGGCGACCGCATCCTTGACCTGCTGCTGCGAGACACCGGCTTCACCCGTAAGACGTATCTTGCTTCCTTAAAAGAAGCTCCGAATCCCATGGATCTTCGGAAGCGACTCTGGATTTCGGCTCGCGTCCCTAAGGTTGCGACGAATTCAGCACAAAATGTCATGGGTTTTATCTATGGAACCGATGAAGAACTCAGAGGTGAGATTATCGCCATCGGAGCGCACTGGGATCATATCGGTTCAAATTGTCAAGGATTGATTTACAATGGCGCTGATGATGATGCATCAGGTTGCGGTCTTGTTCTGGAACTTGCGCGCACGATGGCGCAGGGACAACCCTTGAAGCGCAGTTTGATGATAATCCTTTTCACCGGCGAAGAAGACGGTCTCCTCGGCTCGCGATACTTCGTGGAGCATCCGACGGTTCCTCTCGGGCGTATCGTCGCGATGCTCAACTTCGATATGGTCGGTCAGGGCGATGGAACGGTCGGCATGGCAGGCGGAGAGCTTCTGGGCACGGCATGGGAAGGATATAAGAATCGCCTGAGCGACGAAGAAAAGGATAGTCTGCATTTCTATCGCTCGTCGCTCCACTGGTCCAGCGATGCCGCGCCGTTTCTTAAAGCAGGCGTTCCTGCCGTAGGCTTCTGGAGCTCTGGAAGTCATCCGTTCTATCATCAATACGAAGATGACTCGCATTATATTCAGCGCGACGTGATTCAAAATGTAGGTCAGCGAGCTGAAGATTTCCTGAGTTACCTGTTGAACGATTGCCCACCGCTGCTGGGACAGTCCGATTCTCTGCGAATCTTGGTTCGCATGAATCCCCAGATTGATTGGGAGGGTATGAATCTCAGGCAAGCGCCAATGCGACTGCCGTCTCTCCCTTCGGGAATACATCTCGTCTGGCTGTCGCAAGATAATATTGCGCCGACCTGGATGCTAACGAAGGAAATGGCGCGACTTCGATTATCATGTGAAGACAAGGAGATTTTTTACGGCAATCTTCCCGGCGCTCTGAACGCCGATAGAAAACAGCAACGCGCCGTTGTTTTCGCCGTCAAAGCGCGGGCGCTCGCAAGATGCTCCCCCGAAGAAATGGACATTCTCTTTCGTCAAGGCATCGGACTCGTTGATTTGGAACCGACGCGTACCTTCGCACAGTTAAATAAAGAGGCAATCTCGACAGCGCGAGATGCGGGAGCGTTTGCGTTGATGCCGATTGACCACAGCACCGCCGGTCGCGTTCAGAAATGGAAAGACCACGCCATCGTTCGTGCGTCTCTTCAAGAACTGTCGCAGCTGCCGCCGATGGTGCGGGACTCTCTCTTGGAGAGTTCAGCGATATTGCTTCTGAATATAGATGAAACACTTGAAGCGAGCGACATAGAAATCATCCGTCCTTATATCGAACGAAAAATCTGTCTGAATCTAAGCCTTGACGCAAGAGACGCCCAAAAAGCTCGACGAATGATTTCGAACCTCTTTGAAGCAGGACTAACCTCCGACGAAATTGTCTTAGCCCTCAGCGGAAATCTAAAACGCCTCCTCCGCTAATAGTTATTGTAGGGACATGGCCTGCCATGTCCGTTTTAGAGTTACCTAAAGGGAGCAAAATAAATGACCGATGTCCTCGAAAGATTAAGCCGTGCCGACCCGTGGTATTACACGCCGGAGAGGGTCAAAGAAATCGAGCCCCTGCTCGAAAAAGTGCGCCGCCTAAAACGAGAGAAGCGCGCTGTCTTGCTGGCGCATAATTATCAGCGTGCCGAAATCTTTGAAGTCGCTGATGAAACCGGCGATTCATTGGGACTTGCCATGAAAGCCGCCGATGTTAAAGATGCGGAAGTTATCGTCTTCTGCGGCGTTCATTTCATGGCGGAAACCGCGAAGATTGTCAATCCGTCGAAGATGGTGCTCTTGCCTGATCCATCTGCCGGATGCTCGCTCGCTGACAGTGCGACCGCGCCCGACGTTCAGGAGCGCATCGAAGAACTGCGAAAAACCGAGCCGGATTTGGCGGTGGTCACCTATGTCAACACGACCGCGGAAGTCAAAGCGTTGAGTGATGTCTGCTGCACGTCGGGAAACGCGGTGTCGGTCGTGCGCTCACTGCCGAACAAAACGATCCTCTTCATACCCGACCGGAATCTTGCCCGCCATGTTGCGAACAACGTTCCCGATAAAAATATTATCGCGTGGGACGGTTCCTGCTATGTTCACGAGCAGATTACTCCTGAAGCCGTTCAGCAGATGCGCGAAGGCATCCCCGGATTGAAAGTGCTCGCGCATCCCGAATGCCGCGATGATGTTCTGGCGCTCGCGGACGCCATCGTCTCGACGTCGGGCATGATTGACTACGCCCGCAGGAGCGATGCGCAGGAATTTCTTGCCGTGACCGAATGCGGCCTATCGGATCTCCTCAGTATCGAAGTGCCGGATAAGCAATTCTATCGCGTCTGCAAAATCTGCCCCTATATGAAAACCATCACGCTTGAAAACGTCATCGAATCGCTCGAGAAGCTGCAATTCGAGATCACCGTGCCGGAGGAAATTGCTCACCGGGCAGACAGAGCGCTTCGCCGCATGTTCGAGGTAACCGGACGCGATACAACTCCTCTTCCCCCGAACGTACCCAACGAATAAAATCTCCCCCCGCCTGCGGAGCTTTGTAGGGACATGGCCTGCCATGTCCGTTTCACTTTTGAATTTTGTTTGACGTAGATACAACCGTTTTTCTTCTCCTTGCAATCGGCGCATTCCTTTCGGCTTTGCTCTCCGGCGTGGCAGGAATGGGTGGCGGTCTCATATACCTGCCTTTCCTTGCGGCAAGTATCGGTGTGCGAAAGGCGATTCCTTTTCTCGCCGTTTTGCTGTTGGTCGCCAATATCGCGCGGGCGTTCTTCTCACGCCGAGAGCTCAAATGGAATGTCGCGGGGCGTCTGACTATCGGAGCTATTCCCGGCGCGCTCATCGGAGCTTTTCTTTATACCGCGCTGTCGGCAAATTTTATTGCGCGCGCGGTGGGTGTGTTTCTGCTGCTTAATGTCTTTTTTGCTCTGGCGCGAATCCCTTGGCCGCGTAAGACAAGTCTGAAACAATTTCCCTATGTGGGAGTGGTCGCGGGTTTTCTTTCCGCTGTCGTCGGTGGAGCCGGGCCGATGATGACGCCTTTTTTTCTGCGGCTCGGTATCGTCAAAGGAGCGTTCCTATCGACCGAAGCCGTCGCGGCAGCGAGTATGCACATTGTAAAAATTCCGATTTACAGTCAAGCTCGATTGCTGACACTTGATGATATTATGCTTGCGTTGCCACTATCGGGGATGATGATTCTCGGAACGTGGGTAGGCAAGCTGTTTGTCAATCGAATGAACGAAGCGCTGTTCCGCACGATTGTGACGATTTTGTTAGGATTAATTGGCCTTCGTTTCCTGATTTTAGGAAGTGGATAACATGAAAGAATATCACATGCTTTCAATCTTAGTACTTTGTTTCACGGCGAGCCTTCTATTTGCCGAACCGGATGTGCTTTCCTCTCGTATCGACGTGCCTGCGGGCTACGAACGAGTTTCATTCGTAGAGGGAAGTTTCAGCGCGACGCTGAAAAGCTTGAAGCTCAAACCCGAAGGAACAAACGTTCGCAACAGCGAAAGCGAAGAAATTCTCTGCGGGGATGACATCTTCGCCGTGTTCGATGAGCCTTCGCTTCTCATAGACGACGGCACCAGCGCAGCGAGTGCAATCATGCTGTGGGGAAAACATCGTTGGTCGAAAGGACGCCGCAAAGGCATTCAATTCGGTCTGGAGAATGGTCAAAAGGCAACATGGAAAGATTGGCGAGATGGACTCAGGCCGAGGAATAAACAGGGGCGCATTCTTTTCATGCAGGTGGGTGTGCCGGACGGCTCCAAAGTGAATTACATGCGCTACCTGAAATATATAGCGAAGAATACCGGCAAGAACAGCTTGAGACGGGATTTGCAAATCGTCTTGCCCGAAAACTTATCGCCGGGAGATATGATAATCGCGACAGGCGTCGGAACGGAAAAAGTCGGTCTGGTGCTCGATGTCTGCCGCAATGCGATGGGGGAGAGGCTCTTCCTTATTATGTTGGGCGGCGAGAACGGTTCAGACCTGTACCTGCCTCGCCCATATGCTCCTGTACAAGGCGAGGGCGCATGGTTCACTTTAGACGGTGCCCTCTATGAAATCGGCCGCGACAAACCCACCGCCCTCCGCCGCTTTAAATCGGAATAGTAATTTCCCTCCGCTTGCGGGGGGACAAAGGGGAGTAACAAAAAATTGCCGCGAGTGGGTACCCTCACCTCTCGCGCAACAGTTTAAATCAAGAACTCGCGGTGTTGGCTGCTTACAGCCGATCCAAATAAAAAGCCACCCAAACACAGGTGGCTTTATTTTATAAAAGCGGGAGTATTAATCACCGCGAGCTATAAACTTCCTCACCTCGCAAAATCCGCACAACCGGCCCGGCTTCTTCTCGCTTCACAATTTCCAACCGGACATCAACATCCAGCGGACATACAGCATTGTCAAGTAGCGGCCCAAAACGAATCGGAGGGCAACTCCATCCCCACGGCGTCGAAAAAGCAACCGATATGCTGGGGCCGACTTCCGTTCCGGGGCAACCGGTCATCGAAGCGCGGACAAGAATCGAATCCACTCGTTCTGGGCTCCGTCGATAGAGCACAGCGGAGCCTTCCCACGGAATCAGTGTGCCCTCGCTTATCTCTTCCTCTGAAGGAGGTGCTGGAACATCTTCCTCGAACACACCGTCAATCACCACACTAATGGGTTTCTCAGACAAGAGACCTGCCCGGAGCCATTCAACGAGTTCCGTTTGTTTTTCCGGTGCAGGCGCTTCAATGTAGGCGGATAGTTTCGAGGAAAGGGAATCAGACTCGCCGCTAGAGAGCGGAGGAGAGGAATTCGGAGCTGTATTTTCTTCTGCAAAGCCGACTAAACCCGCGAAGAGTCCAACAAGAAGCACCCATCGTATCATCATGATTTATCTCCATTCATTACGCAATCAAGCGTTTGCAAGGGTTATGCCTGCAAGTAATGGAATTTTATTCGCCGTAAACACAGAGAAAAAGGGCAACCCATTTCGGGTGTCCTTTGCAAAATGCATGAGACCGCGCAACGTTATGCTGTCTGAGCAGTATTCGCATTTGCCTCCGGGGCACTGCCATTGAGCAAATGCTTCAATTCATCGCCTTCAAGAATTTCCTTATGGGAGGTCGAACGCACAGGGGAGTAAGTTTTTCTATTATCACCCATCTTTGATTACTTGATGGAGAATCCTGTTCAACCACTATACTATTTCCGTACGAAACCAGTGTTGTTTTTTTAAATGTTCCCAAGCTTTCTGTATATGATCTGGTTGAAAAATGCTACGTTTGCGTTTATTCCAATCATGGACGACCTTAACAGCAATAGCAGAATCGGTTTTCGCTTTGATATTTTCTCGTGTTGCAACCCAATGAACAGAAGTTAGCAACTCCATGCCGTAGGGGGTTTCAAATCCTTCAATCAAAGTCTGGACGCGCTTTAGGCGCCTTGTAGCAATTTCATCTTGTTCGGAGATAAACTGTCTGGCGTTTTCAATCGCCCCAGGTAAAAGTCGTATCTTCGCCTCGGTACTTCTATCACCAAAACCACGTATGAAGTGTCCTTCCATATGTTGCAGGACATGATTCAGATTCTCGGCATAGGGACCATAGCTATGCTTAACGAATTTCAGTTGCAGATCTTCACCGCTGCTCTGGAGCAGATATGCAAGCTTTTGAACTTCCAAACGACTAAGCCGATAATCTGGAATTCGATAAGGTTCTATAAGACTAATAATAAGTGCTCGCCCTCGAGTCATGCGAGGCTTTTTTGTTCGCACGGGCATCTTCTCTGGATCAGGCGCACCTTTTGGCGCATAGAGTAACACCTTAACATTCGGGAGTTCTGAAAAAGCTGCCTCTATTCGAGAACGTACATCCTTCCACTCGAGTCCGCCGTTTCCGCAGCCAAGAGGAGGTACTGCGATTGATTGAATGCCTAATCGTTTCACATCCGTAACAAGGGCGGCCAATCCGGCATCAATATCTTCCATACGAGATTTTCCCTTCCAATGCCGCTTCGTTGGGAAATTGATAATATACTTTGGATTAAGCATTCTTTCTGTGGCATGAATGAACATTTGTCCTGGAATAACCTTCCCCTGTTTGCAAGCTTGATGGTATTCCTTGAAGTTTGCTGGAAAGGCTTGCTTGAACTGAAGAGCTATGCCTTTTCCCATTACCCCGACGCAATTAACAGAATTGACCAGCGCTTCAGCTTCAGCTTGTAAAAGATTTCCACTATAGATATTTAACATGGCTCTCTCTTACTAATAATACCAGTTTGGACGAACATATACAGCTATTGAGCAGTTGAGCTTCTTTAAAAGCGAATCAACCTGCCTTTTCATTCGTTGCGTTTTTACTGCAATGGCATTAGCATGATTAAGCGGGAATCTTTCAAAGACAAGAAATTCTGCTTGTCGTCGCCTTTTCCTGTCAGGCTCATCGATAGTGTCATTCCAATACCTTGATTTCATTAGTTCCCAATCTACTTGATTAAGATCAGAAAGGTTGTTGAAAAATTTTGTGAATGTCATAATCCCGTGACCGTCAGTGAAAACAAAGTCAAGGCCTGCCGATTGAATATCTTGGGTGCTTGATACGATAGAGATAATACTCTCTTGGCTTCCCGAGAGACCAGCTACATTGTCTCTACTAATCGTATAAAGCATCGGTGAGCGCGGACAAAAATAGAATGCTACATAATCCAAGAGTGTCCCACCAGGCGAGCAAGGAACAACTGTGTTATTCCGCCGTTGCATGATGGAATCGTAGGCAATGCTCTTATGGCTGATTCCCATTTGTAATTGTTGATTATAGCTGTAGAAACCACCGTGATGAAGAATATCAGGAAGATTTTCTACATCAAATATACGATAAATCAGAGTTGGAATCGGAGGTGTTTGCAGGTTCACGTTAAAAATCCACACCCTCTAAAGCAGGGATGCCCGCTTGAAAAGCATGTTTGATTTCTGTCATTTCGGTCACCGTATCCGCGCGTTCGATAATCTCAGCGGGCGCTCCCCGTCCGGTCAATATCAGCGAAACATCCATAGGTCGCGCTTTCAGCAGTTCCAATACCGCATCCGTCGAAAGCAGTTTCAAACTCAAAGCAACATTCACTTCGTCTAAAGCAATCAAACGATATTCGCACGAGAGCATCTTTTCACGGACGAAATCCAGCGCTTGTCGCGCGGCGGCAATGTGTTCTTCTCGAGGCAACGAATCATCCATGATTCCCACGAAACCGCGACCCATCGCATGCACGTCAACATCCGGTAATCGCTTCAACGCTTCCTGATCTTTGCTTTGGCCGGGCTCTTTGATAAACTGCACAACAAGGCAACGATGTCCATAGGCCACAGCGCGGAGGACAGTGCCAAATGCCGCCGTCGTCTTGCCTTTGCCGTTCCCGGTAAAAACCAGAACCAACCCCCGCGAACCGGGTCGGGTTCTCTTGTGAGTCATGGGTGTTCCCGTCTGCTTATGAGCTGGGAGAATCCGACGACTTTTCCCGAACCAAACGGTCTATGGTGCGGTAAAGAGCTTCGTATTCCTCGCACACCTTTTCTATCGGCGGGTGAATGCCGAGACCCGGAACGGAAAGTCGGGCAATCAGAATTTCGGCGGCGAGTTCCTCAATGCAGCTTTCGCAGCAATAATCCTTTTCCATGTTGTTCCCTCAAAGTTGAAAGGTTAATGATGTATCAATATAAGAATCTATTTCCACAAAATCCCCATCTGGAGTGAAAACTTGTCAGGAGGATACGCGGTTCCTAATACGCCTTCCCGAAAATAACACGCTGCGACGACGGTTTCCCAGTCAAAATACACTTACCTTCTTCGCGATGCCCGTCCATCGGAATCACACGCAGCGTCGCCTTCGTCTCACTTTGAACTCGCTCTTCGTCTTCTTGGTTTCCGGCCCAATGGCACAGCACGAAGCCGCTGTCCTCTTCCATCGCCTGACGCAGTTCGTCGTATGTCTCCACGGGAGCCGTGTGTTCATCGCGAAATGCCTTCGCTTTGTTGAAGAGGTCTTTCTGAATCGATTCCAACACTCTTGGAATTTCATCAACGACATTGCCAAGAGGAACAAACATTTTCTCGCGATTCGGGCGTTTGGTCAGAACGACTTGTTGCTTCGCAATATCTTTCGGGCCAATTTCAAGGCGCAGCGGGTACCCTTGCAGCTCGCCTTCGGCGAATTTGAAACCGGGTGTCAACTGGTCGCGGTCGTCGAGTCGGGAACCGATACCGGCTTTTTTCAAGTCGGCGAGCAGCGGCTCCAGAACATTCATCACAGCCGCCTTTTCTTCCGGTTTCTTGAATATCGGCACCGCGTAAACAGGCCACGTCGCAAGTTTGGGCGGTATGATAACACCGTTGTCATCGCCGTGCGTCATCACAAGCGCTCCGATGAGCCGCGTGGACACGCCCCAGGATGTCGCGTACACATACTCCAATTCGTTGCGCTCGTTCTGAAACGTTACATCGAAGGCTTTAGCGAAATTCTGACCAAGGTAATGCGATGTCCCCGCCTGAAGCGCTTTCTTGTCCTGCATCATCGCTTCAATGCAGTACGTATGCACCGCGCCGGGAAATTTCTGGCCTTCGGATTTCAGTCCGGGAATGACTGGCATCGCCATATAATCTTCTGCAAACGTGCGATAGACGCCGAGCATTTTCTGCGTCTCATCCTCAGCTTCCTCCGCCGTGGCATGAGCCGTGTGTCCTTCCTGCCAGAGAAATTCCGTCGTCCGCAGGAAAAGGCGTGTTCGCATTTCCCATCGCACGATATTGGCCCACTGATTAATCAGGAGCGGCAAATCACGATAGCTCTGAATCCAGTTCTTGTACATCGCCCAGATAATCGTTTCGGATGTCGGTCGCACCACCAGCGGCTCTTCAAGTTTTCCCGTCGGACGCAGCTTCGCTTCGCCTTCGACGCGTTCCAGTCCGCTGTGCGTCACCAACGCGCACTCCAGCGCAAATCCTTCGACATGTTCGGCTTCCTTTTCTAAAAAGCTCTGTGGAATAAAGAGAGGGAAGTATGCGTTGACGTGTCCCGTCTCTTTGAACATGTTGTCGAGAGCTTGCTGCATTTTCTCCCAGATGGCATAGCCGTTCGGTCGAATCACCATGCAGCCCTTGACAGGCGAATGGTCTGCTAATTTAGCCTCGCGAACCACATCGACATACCACTGTGAATAATCCTTCTGACGAGGCGTAATGTTCTTAGCCATTAGTTGCTGTTAGCTCCTCCAAGTTTTTGTTTCAGTACCGCAAAGTGTTCATGCTATAGTATCCGGATATCGCTCGACAATCCATTTGATGGCACGGCCCTCATTGATACTCAGATCCAAACTGAACCGACATTGAGAATGGAGTTGATTTTGAAATTATTTTACCTATATTTGTAGCTAAAGCCACATTGCTGGAATGGATATATGCCGCGTTCTCAGGCAAAATCATCCAAATATCGGCTCAAGAATCCATGAGTACTAAATCCTCCAACAGCTTGAAAAGACACAATCTTGCCCAACTGTGGACGAACCTGCTTCAAGGGCAGAATCAAATCCCAGTCCATGCGTTGATCTTCTTGATAGGCTTCATCTTTTTCGGTTCTTTGTCTGTCTGGTTTGGACAAGATAATAACTGGGATTTGAGAAATTATCATTTCTATAATCCCTACGCATTCGTTCACGGCCTCGTCGGGTTCCATTACGCCCCCGCACAACTCCAAACCTTTCTGAACCCAATGCAGGATTTGCCGTTCTATTTTCTGGTGACTCATCTGAAACCCATTTGGATCGGGTTTATCATGGGCGGTATTCATGGTCTTAGCTTTGGACTTATATTTACGATTGCATACAGCCTATTCTCCTCAATGGCCTCCAAGGTGCGGCTAGGATTGTCCCTTCTGTGTGCCGCCATAGGTGTTTATGGTCCTGTCTTCATTTGTGAGCTTGGCGCCACAGAGAATGATACATTGATCAGCCTTTTTGTTCTTACTTCGGTACTCCTTCTTATCCGCAGGCTGGCCGTGCATGATACATTAGCTCTGCCCAAAGGCCGCGTGACACTTATCCTTGCCGGTGTTATATTTGGATTCGCCGTCGGCCTGAAACTGACCATTATGATTTACGCAATCGGCACTGCCATTGCACTGATATTAACCGAGCGAAAATGGGGGAACCGTTTCACTATCCTGAGCGTATGGGGGCTGGCCTTCGTCGTTAGCGTCCTTCTCTCCGGGGGCTATTGGATGGCGAAGATGTGGTCTTTGTACGGCAACCCTCTATTTCCTTTCTATAATAATATATTTCAATCACCTTTCTACGAACTGGCTGAACTGTCCGACAAGCGTTACCTGCCCCAATCGATCATGCAAAGCTTGGTCTATCCCTTCCATTTTCTCACGCGAACCCATTTCACTTATTTATCGCTCGATTTTCGGGATAGCCGCTATGCGGTGATTTATGTCCTCACGGTTCTCTATTTGCTCTCTGTCTGGTCTAAACGGATCTTTGCACCTAAACAACGAAAGAAAGGCCGGGAAAAAAGTGAGCAAAGTCGGAAAAAGAAAATCCGGTTTTGCGCCAGTGAAAAGTTTATTCTGATCTTTTTTCTCATCTCCTACATCGTCTGGCAATTCAAGTTTTCTGTCATTCGATACACGGTTCCGCTTGAAGCTCTTGGCCCAATTGTCATCGTGATTCTTGTCCGTCGGATTTTTCAAAAGGTTACGATGCAGTCCCTGGTTCTTGGTGTGGCATTCTTAGGTGTCATTGTGATCGTAAAGCCAGTCTATCACGAGCGACTTCCTTGGTCTTCAACCTTTTTTACGGTTGAAGTGCCTGAGTTTGAAGATCCGGATCATACCATAGTTGTCATCGCCGGGAAACGACCATGGTCGTATCTGATACCAGCTTTTCAGCCCGGCGTGCGCTTCGTGAGAGTGGAAAGTAATTTTACCGGACCAAACCGTCCGACCCGACTGCAGGTGGAAATGCGCACCCTGCTCCAGAACCACCAGGGCTCTATCTATCTTTTATCCAGACGAGGGTATCTTCGCAAAGACGCGGAAACCCTCAAATCATACCAGATGCTTCCTAAAAGTATCGAGTGCCAACCTATCAAGTCGAAGCATGAGAGAGACGGCCTTTGCCTGTGGCCGGTAGTAAGGAGTTCAAGATGACCGTTATCCCCCACCAGAATCCCATGAACGAATCCGAAAGCAAGGCCCTGGCCGTTCTTATACCTTGCTATAACGAAGAAATCACCATCGGCAAAGTGGTGGCGGATTTCAAGAAATTCGCGCCCGGGGCGAAAATCTATGTCTTTGACAACAATTCCGCGGACAAAACGGCACAAATTGCCGGCGACGCCGGCGCCATCGTCATCAAGTCGCCAAGGCAGGGTAAGGGGAATGTGGTCCGGCATATGTTCAGCGTGATTGACGCAGATCTGTACATCATGGTGGATGGCGACGATACCTACCCGGCTGACATGACTGAGGAGATGATCGCGGCCGTCGTGGAGTCCAAAGCCGACATGGTCGTCGGTATGCGGCTGAGCAATTATGATGAAAAGGCTTTCAGATGGATGCACGAATTCGGAAACAAATTTGTGGCATGGCTGGTCTCGTTGCTTTTCTCCTCGAAGGTCACGGATATCTTGTCCGGATTCCGGGTATTCACAAAAAACTTTACCAAGAATATCTATCTCAAATCGAGTGGATTTGAAATCGAAACCGAGATGACCCTGCAGGCACTCGCCAAGAACTATGTGATAAAGGAAGTGCCCATTCGATATGACAAGAGACCTGAGGGAAGTGTTTCGAAGCTCAATACCTTTTCAGACGGGATACACATTCTGAAAGCCATCTTCCTCATCTTCAAAGAATACAAACCGCTCGTATTCTTCTCCATCCTCAGCGCCATCTCTTTTATCCTTGGCTTGGTGGTGGGGTGGTTTCCCATATCAGATTACCTGGCCACCCGCTATGTGTCCCATGTGCCTCTCGCCATACTCGCTACGACCCTGGAAATCCTGGCGGTACTCTTCTTGGGTATTGGACTCATTTTGAATACGATTACGCGGTTTCACATCGAAAGCCACGAAGTTATAAAGAATCTGTTCAAGGCTGTTGACAAGCGCAATTCGTGAGACTATTCGGACATGTCCGATAAATACTATTCCGGAATTGATAATCTTGAAGTTCTCCTTGATGCGGTTCACTACAACCAATTCCTTATCAATGAGATCATAAAGGCAGGTCGTGGCGTAACGACAGCATTGGATTTCGGAGCCGGGATTGGCACATTTTCTACCGCTGTCAGGAACCGCGGCCTAAATGTTATCTGCATCGAGGAAGACGAAGGTCTCCTTGACAAATTGCGGGAGCAAGGATTCGAAGCCTGCAGAAGTCTGAATGCCATCACCGAGCGATCTCAAGAATACATCTTTTCTCTCAATGTCCTCGAACATATCCAGGACGATGAGCAGTCTTTAAAGGCACTGTTCGACAAATTGAAGCCGGGCGGTCGCCTTTTTCTCTATGTACCTGCCTTCAACATCCTCTTTTCGAGCATGGACAGGAAAGTGGGCCACTACCGGCGCTATAGAAAAAGCGTTCTGATTCAAGCCGCACTTCGTGCAGGCTTCACGGCCCAGCGAGTTACCTATGTGGACAGCTTGGGGTTTCTCGTGGCATTGGCTTATAAACTTATCGGCAACAAACAGGGAGATATCAATCCCGCCGCCCTTAAATTGTATGATCGCATTCTTTTCCCCATTAGCCGGCTGTTGGATCGGATAGGAATCGCGCATTTTCTTGGGAAGAACCTACTGGTTGTGGTACAGCGCCCCGCCCCATAAATCCGCGGCACTGTATGACAATATGAAGCGCGGATCTGCCCACCGTGTAGAAGAGAGAAGAAAACTCTCTCTATAGAATTCTCTCTGAATCTATGGGATTGAAAAATGAGAATCTTAGGAAGGTGTAACCCGGCCTAAACTCTGCTTGATCTACTTCCCGCCTATCATCTTTTCAGCCTTCGTTCGGGCGAAAGCATAATTCATATTCAGAAGAGAATGAAATTCAGCGGCTTTTTTGAAATATTTCTCAGCCTTCTGATCGTTTTTCTGCCCCTGAAAAGCCAGCGCTATGCGATACAGATTATACGGATTTTGCTGATTGCCCTGTTGAAATTCTTCCAGAGCCTTTGCGTAATTTTTTTGCTCAAGAGCGAGCATACCAGTCAATTCATGCGATAGGCGAATCTGGTTCAGATTTTCGGCTTCGGTTGTCTGCTCGAGGTGAGCTTCGCATTTGGTTTCTGCCGCTTTCAAATCGCCTTTCTTCATAGTAATGCGGGCGTCGTTATAGAGGAAAAAGCGCTTGGCATTCGCCTTGATTTCACTGGAAAGCTCAGAGTCCATGATGAGCCTCAACGAAGTTCTGTACCTCTCCAATGCATCGTCATAGCGGCCCTGTTCGTATAGAATATTCGCCATGATTCCAAGGTCGCCCGCCATCGCTGCCGTATCGTTGATGTTCTCCGCCAGCGCGTGCTGCTCTTTTATCGCTGCCAGAGCTTCTTTATACTTTCCTTCATCGATATAAGTCATGGCCGTGATGAAGAGAGCCGTGCGGCGCTGGCCATCGTCTTTGGCAATATCGTAGAACTTCTTGAGTTGTTCCCGGGCTTCGTCGTATTTTCCCTCATAGGTCAGATTCGCCGCAATCCCTCCATGCGAAGGTACGAAATCCGGCTTGACCATCAATGCCTTATTATAAGTCTTGATGGATTCCTCGAATCGACCCATCTTGAGCAGCAATTCGGCGTAGGAGTCATAGGGGTTGGGATCAACAGGATTCAGTTTGATATACTTCTGAAACGCCGCTTCAGCTTCGCCATAGTTTTCGAGAGTTCGATTGGCGTAGCCCAGCATATTGTAGGGCGGCGAGAAATCCGGGGCAAGTTCCGTTGCCTTCCGAAACTCCACAATCGCTTTGTTATACTTTTGTTGGCCGAAAAAGAAGACGCCCAAGGCATTGTAAGCCCGCTCACCTTTCGGATATTTTTCAACCAACTGTCGAAAATACTCTTCCTGCTTGACCGGATCGCCGTTGATGCCCGCTTCATTGGCAAGAATCCACAGCCGCTCGCCTTCGGAAACCTTATCTACCAACTCGCGGGCTTTGTTGAATTTTTCAAAGAAACCCTTGGCGCTGGGCTGAGCGAAAGCCAAGTCCCGGTAAGCCAAAGCAAAATCCGGGTCCAATGCGACAGCCTGCTCGAGTACTCTCCGGGATTCCTGAATCAGGAATTTATCTTGAAGGTCTCTCGCCCGAAGATAAAGCTCGCGAGCTTCCTTCGACGATGTCGTAATCGGAATTTTACCGTCATCGAGCTTTTTCTGAGTGCAGCCAAATCCCGCAAAAAGCAGGACGCTAACAATCAAAAATGCAGAATATCGAAGAAGGGTTGACATGATAATCCATCCTCCTGTTTTGTATGAGTAAATCGAAAAATATAATATGTTAGAAAGCTGCTTTGGAAAACAACGCGAGGTATAAGCCTTTAAACCGCATAACTCGCCGAGCCGGGTCGCTCAGGCCCTGGCCGCAATCTACTTCCCGCCCAACATCTTTTCGGCCTTCTGTCTGGCAAAGGCGTAATTTATATTTAGGACCAAATGGTCCAAGAGTGGATAAAATCGGGCAGCTTTCGTATAGAACTCTTTTGCTTTCTGATGGTCTCCCTTGCTGTCGTAAGCTAATGCTATACGATAGAGATTGTATGGATGTTTTTGGTCACCTTGCTGGAACTCATCGAGAGCTCTGTCGTAGTCTCTTTCTTCAAGCGCAATCATTCCCGCCAGTTCATGAGATAGGCGAATCTGCGCTGAATTTTCAGCTACCATCACCTGTTCAAAGAAAGAATCGCACTTGGCCTTTGCCATATCAAAATCGCCTTTCTTCATAGCGATCCGACTCTCGTTATAGAGAAAGTTGCGCTGCGTATTTCTTTTAATTTCATCGGAAAGATCCGAATCCAAGAAAAGCTTTATGGAGGTCTTGTACTTCGAGAGCGCATCATCATACTGACCTTGTTCGAAAAGAATGCATGCAATATCCGCAATGTCGCGAGCCATCGCAACGGTGTCACTAATTCTTTCCGCCAAAGCATATCGCTCATTTAGCGCAGTCAGAGCCTCTTCGAACTTCCCTTCGTCTACATAAGACACCGCTTTGTTGAAATATGCGGCACGGCGTTGGCCATTGTCCTTGGCTATCTTCAAGAACTCTTGCAGTTGACTCCGGGCCTCTTTATGTTTTCCCTGATATACCCAATTTGCTGCAATGCCCATGTGAGAAGGGGTGAAATCATGTCTGATGGCCAGGGCTTTCCTATATGATTGAATAGATTCCTCAAACCGGCCCATCTTCAGCAGCAATTCAGCGTACGAGTCGTAAGGATTGGGGTCGTTGGGATTCAGCTCAATATACTTCTGGAAAGCCTTCTCGGCTTCAGGGTAGTTTTCAATGCCCCGGTTGGCGTAACCCAGTAAGTTATAGGGAGGCGAGAAATCCGGTGCAATCTCAATTGCTTTCCTGAATTCTGCTATCGCCTCGTCATACTCCTGTTGGTCGAAGCAGTATTTCGCCAATACATGGTGAGCCCGCTCATCTTTTGGGTATTTTTTAACAAGCTGCAAGAAGTACTCTTTCTGCTTTACCGGATCGTCGTTTTTGCCGGCTTTATCACCAAGAATCCATAGCCGTTCACCCTCGGAAGCTTTATCAGTCAATGCACAGGCTTTATTGAAGTATTCAAAGAAATGCTTGGCGTTGGACTGAGCGAAGGCTAAATCCCGATAAGCCAGCGCAAAGTCCGGATCGAGAGCTACGGCTTGTTCGAGAACCCCGCGAGATTCATGATACAGAAACTTATCCTGAAGGTCTCTCGCCTGCAGAAAAAGTCCACGCGCTTCTTCGGATGATGTCGTGATCGGAATCTTGCCGTCATCGAGCTTTTTCTGAGTGCAGCCGAATCCCGCGAAAAGCAGGACGCTAACAATCAGCAATGCACAATAGCGAAGAAGGCTTGACATGATAATCCATCCTCCTGTTTGTGTGACCAATCCAAATGTATTTGGCTGTTTTCGTCCAAGCGAATCACTTTCATATTGCGGCGAGTCGTAGGGACAAGGCCTGCCTTGTCCGTTGGTTGCTAATCGTCTATTCCAAAACAAAGATGCTTTTCTTCGCACACATATCCTTGAGGATTTGAGGCCAGACAGTGACACTCACTTCGCCAAGATGGGCTTGTTTGAGCAGAAGCATGTACGTCCGTGATTGGCCGATTCCGCCGCCGATACTCAGAGGAATGTCGCCATTGATAATCGCCTGATGATAAGGCAGCTTGAGGAAATCCTGCTGACCGGTAATCTCAAGTTGCTGCTTGAGCGTTTCGGGATTGACCCGGACACCCATAGACGTCAGCTCGTGGCGGCGTTTCGTTACCGGATTCCAAACAAGAATATCTCCATTCAAACCGTGCATCGGTTTGCCGCTGGCAGAGGTCGTCTCCGTGACCCAATCATCATAATCCGCGGCTCTCATTTCATGCGGATAACCGTCAGCAAGCGTCCAGCCGATTCCATAAATGAAGACAGCGGGATAGTCCTGAAGGATAGCCGTTTCGCGCTGCTTGCGCGGCAAATCGGGATATCGTTCAAGAATTTCTTCCGCATGGAGAAATTTAAGCTCATCGGGAAGGCTCGGATACTTATCGGTCTTCAATTGAGGAAAAAGCTCCTGCGCATGCAGCTCAGCACCCTTAATAACTTTCCATAACTTTTTCACGACATCCGTTAGAAATTGCAGGTTCCGCTCTTTATCCGTAATGACCATCTCCCAATCCCACTGATCCACGTACGCGCTGTGGTCATGATCGAGGAAGTAATCCTTCCGCACGGCATGCATATCGGTATATAAACCTTCACCGGGTTTCATTCCAAATTGCTTCAAAGCGACGCGCTTCCACTTTGTCGCGGCCTGCACCACCTGAGCGTCAATCGGATTTTTGTCGTGGTCGTTTGAAATGTGGAATTGAATAGGAGTACGCGAGCCGTCACGATCAAGATCATCGTTGACGCCGCTTTTAACATCCACAATCAGAGGAACCTGAACGCGGATTAAATTAAGCTCTTTGCACAGTCCCGCTTCGATGTAATTCTTCACAGCGGTAATCGCTTGCTGCGTTTCCTTTGGAGTCAGCGAAGAGCGATAGTCTTTCGGTAGAATTTTTTCCAAATCCTCGTAATTGCCGATACCCGGTCCAGCTAAATCAGCTTTCTTGTCTGCAACAGTTGCCATAGTGTTCTCCAAATTTCTTTGTATGGTTTGTGTGTTTAGTTAATATCGCTGCGAGTGGGTGCCCTCACCCCTCGCGGACTACTTTTAACTCGCCGAGCCGGGTCGCCCGCCCCGGCCGCAATTACCTTATCACCTCAAACTCACCAATCTGTCGATTCTTTCGGACATTATCCCAGCGAAAATACCGACCGTTCATGGAAATGTAAACTCCATACGGCAGCGTCTGGACAAACGCCAAAGAACTTCCCAAATTGAACAGTCCATCAGAACTGCCGAACCGGAACGGTATCATCGCTCCGGTCAAAACGATGGTCTTATCTTTGATGGAACGAGCGAGAATCTTCGCGGTCTCGACCATCTTATCCGTGCCATGAGTAATCAGGATTCTATCCTCAGGCGTTTTCTTGCAGTTTGCCAGAATAATTTTTCTATCACTGGTTGTCATGTCGCAGCTATCGACCATCATCAACGTGCGGATGTCGATTTTAAGTCTGCAGCGACCCCGCGCAAGCATTTCATGCAGGTGCGTATCTTTGAAAAAGAGTTTTCCTTCGAGTTCGTTATACTCTTTATCGAATGTCCCGCCCGTAATAAAAATCTTAATCGTCATAATTCGTCAATCTCCCCCCGCTTGCGGGGGGAATTAAAGGGGGGTCTCCTTAAACTTTCGCTCGCAACCTATTTTTTTTCGCCGAGCCGGGTTCAGCGCAGGTTTCCTTTTACCAAACGACAAACTTTCGCGCGTAACCCGGCCGGAACTCCATGCTCGCTAAATATGAATCGCCTCGCTCATCGCATCTGCCGTCGCTTCCATCACCGCTTCGCTCAGCGTCGGGTGAGGGTGGAGGGTGCGCAGAATGTCATCGGCGGTGGCGTCCATGGCGCAAGCCAGCGTCAATTCCGCTACGAGTTCCGTCACACCTCCGCCAATCATATGAGCTCCAAGAAGTCGTTTGCTTTGCGCATCGAAAATCACTTTCACGAATCCCTCAATATCTCCAGCGGCGCGAGCTTTTCCCGAGGCGACAAACGGAAACTTTCCAATCTTCACATCGAGATTTTTCTGGACACATTGCTTTTCCGTCAAACCGACAGACGCGACTTGCGGATGGCAATACGTACATGCCGGTATCGCTTCGTAGTCCACAAGCGCGGGATTCTTTTTAGCAATTTCTTCCACGCAGACAATCGCTTCGCGCGATGCGACGTGAGCTAAGAGCGGCGGCCCGATAACATCTCCCACCGCCCAGATTCCGGGCACGTTCGTCCGGTATTTCTTATCCGCGCTGATGAAGCCTTTGTCAATCTTGACACCAGCTTCCTCAAGTCCCAGATTTTCTGTGTTGCCTCCAACACCGACAGCGACAAGCGCCAAATCACTCTGAATCGCCACGTTTCCTTTCGGGCCTTCCGCCGTCACCGTGACTCCATTCGGCTCGCTTTGTAGAGACGTCACAGCGGTACTCGTGTGGATGTCAATACGCAGCTTCAAAAGTGATTTCTCCAGCGTTTCTGCGATGTCAACATCTTCAAGTGGGAGCACCTGTTCGAGCATTTCAATGAGCGTTACTTTCGTTCCCAGCGCAGCGTAGAAGTATGCGAATTCCACCCCGATGGCTCCCGCGCCGATGATAAGCAGACTCTTCGGCTGGGACGGAAGGTTCATCGCTTCCTTTGACGTCAAAATGCGTTCGCCGTCGAACGCCGCGCCCGGCAAAGCTTTAGGATAGCCGCCGGTTGCGATGATGATATGCTGTGTCGTCACAATAGACCGCGCACCGTCCGAATCCAGGATTTCCACTTCATGCGGTGATGAAACGCGGCCTCTGCCCTGAAACGTCGCGATATCGTGCTTTTTCATCAACAAATCGACGCCCGCACTGCTGCGGTCGGCAATTTGACGGCTGCGCTTTATGATACGCGCGAAATCAAATCCCTTGACGTCAATATCAATACCGAGTCGTTTGAATTGTCGAGTTTCGCGGTATATTTCGGCAGATTTTAAAAGAGCTTTCGTGGGAATGCAGCCCCAGTTCAGGCAAACACCGCCCAATCTCTCGGGATCGACAATCGCCGCTTTCAGTTTCAATTGCGCCGCGCGAATCGCCGCCACATATCCGGCAGGTCCGCCGCCCAATATCACGACATCAAAATCGTACTTAGTGGGCACCCTCGGCCTCCAGAAATCGCTCAGCATCAATCGCAGCCATGCACCCCGAACCAGCAGCCGTCACCGCCTGACGATAACGATGGTCCCGAACATCCCCTGCCACGAAAACACCTGGTATTTCGGTTTCGGAAGTACCGGCTTTGCCAATCAGGTAGCCGACTTCATCTGCGGAAAGAAGATCGCGAAAGACTTTCGTATTCGGTTCGTGTCCAATTGCTAAAAACAGACCGTCGCATGCGAGATCTCTTTCGGTGCCCGATTTCACATCTTTTAGCCGCACACCAGTAACTTTCTGCCACTCTCCGTCATGCAAAACTTCCGTAACGACGGAATTCCACGCGACCTCGATTTTCGGATTGTCCAACAGCTTTTTCTGCATGTATTTGGAAGCGCGCAAAGCGTCCCGGCGGTGTATCAGCGTCACCTTGCGCGCAAATCGCGTTAGAAACGTGGCTTCTTCCATCGCCGTATCGCCGCCGCCGACCACAACCACATCCTTGTCGCGGAAGAAAAAACCATCGCAGGTAGCGCATGCAGACACTCCCTTACCCTGCAGCTTTTTTTCCGATTCCAGATTCAGCCATTTCGCGGAAGCGCCTGTTGCGATGATAAGCGTTTTCGTCCGAAGTTCCGTACCGTCGCTCACGGTCACTGTAAACGGTCTCGACGCTACATCAATCCCGGTGATTTCATCCGCTATAAACGTGGCGCCGAAACGTTCAGCCTGCTTGTGAAAAAGCTCCATCAATTCCGGTCCCGTAACTCCCTCAGGGAAACCCGGATAGTTTTCGACGTCCGTGGTAATCATAAGCTGCCCGCCGGGTGTCATTCCTTCAACAACCACCGGTGAAAGATTTGCACGAGCCGTGTAAATCGCGGCGGTGAGCCCTGCAGGTCCCGAGCCGATAATCAGAATATTGTGAACAGTGTCCGTCATTTTTCTCCTGTAATCGAATTTTCCAACCAAAACAGCATTTCTTTAAAAAGCGTAGTTTGCTAAAACAAGTAAATATACAAAATGACCGGTAAAAAGGCAACCACATAAACATAAAAAGAAAACCCACCCGGGGATCTTGGGTGGGTTTCTGCCCAAAGTAAAACCATAAAATGGAAGTTTCGAGGGCCTAAGTTTCGAGCGCTTGTTTCTTACGCTGTATTTAATCTACACAACCCAAGAACGAAAGTCAAGTATTACCTGTAATTTCCCAAAATTCCCAAGAGCATCAATACGAAATGTAATTTTAAATATATTAATCAGTTAGAATGTAACACTATATAAACTATACTTGTATGAATAAATATAGCAAATGACAAGGAGAAATCTATAAAATTCAATCAACTACACGGATTCCTTCTTTGCTTCGCGCCATTTTCAGGGTTTCCTCCAATTCGGACGCATGGAGTTGCCTCCTGAGTTCAGGGATTTCATCCGCCCGAAAACATGGCCGATATTGCGCCATCACGTTCACATCCACAGCTCCCGGCAATTCCTCATCCAAAAAACCAAAGACCTGTTCGCTACCGCTCAGATTTTCAGGGAGTACCAAATGCCGCACTAAGAGTCCTCTCTTAGCGATGCCCTGTTCATCATACGCCAGCGGCCCCACCTGCCGGTACATTTCACGCACCGCCGCCTGATTATGGTGTGGATAATCGTCAATGCCTGATAAACGTCTGGCGGTTTCCGCGTCGCCGTATTTCATATCGGGCATATAGATATCCACAATACCGTCCAACAACGCGAGCACTTCCAGCGAATCGTACCCGCCTGTATTATACACGAGCGGAATCTGCAATCTTTCTTCCCATGCTATGAGCAAAGCCTCCGCAAGCATCGGAACGACATGAGTGGGGGAGACCCAGTTGATATTATGCGCGCCGGATTTTTGAAGATGCACCATCGCGTGAGCAAACTGCTCTGCTGACAGAGATTCGCCCATTCGCATCTGACTAATATCCGCATTCTGACAGAAAATACAATGTAGATTGCATCCGGCTAAGAAAACCGTTCCCGAACCCCGGACGCCCGATATCGGAAACTCCTCGCCGTGATGAAGTCCGATGGATGAGATAATCAGTTCATTTCCAATACCGCACTGGCCGATTTCACCATGCCGCCGCTTCGCCATACAATTCCTCGGGCACAACCGGCATGGGTCTATCAGCTCACAGAGTCCCACCAAGTTTTTCTTTAAGAGTCGCTTCTTCATCCAATACTCGTACTCGCCGCGGTGAATCTCCAGATTCGCCCGGAATATATGTTCGCCGAGCCGGGTTAAGCAGCCTTACCGTTTCATAGTACTGAGAGGGTATTCCAGCGCAACCCGGCCGGAATGAATCGCGGTGTGGCTGCCGGAAAAAAGTAAATATATCGCGGTGTTGTCCGCCAATTGGCGGATTGCAGCCGACCCATTTTCGCCGAGCAGGGTCCCCCGACCCTGCCGCAATGTTCGCCCAGACGCGTAAAAAATAAGACAATCGTTCAAGAAATTGCACTAAAGAAAAAGCGGCCCCAGAAAATACATTCCAAGGGCCGCCCGTAGTTCAAGCATCTTTCATTGCCGCTTAAGGCTCTCCAGAGCCGTAATGGCGAGAATTAATTCTTCACCGACATCACCTGATAGAAATGCTTCTCATAACTCGCCGCTTCACCTACAATCGTATACGGCGGAGCCGGAACAACAATCGGCATTCCTCCGAATGTATCCGGAGTGTCCGAAATGTAGATATTGTATTCTGTCGCATCCGTCGGCGTCCAGTCCAAAATCACATCATCGCCAGAACGCCATGCCGTCAAATCCGTGACAGGATCCGGCTCGTCATCCCAAAGCACCTGCGCGCTGTTCGACATCGACGATTCACCATCGGAATACTGCGCCGATACTTCATAGGTATAGGTCGTGTAAGGCAAGCCGGACATATCATCCTCGTAGGTCAGCGCCTGCACCATCGAGTCAATCTTGCTACCGTTGCGATAGATGTTGTAGCTTTCAAGAGAGCCCAGCGAAGCACCGGATGATGGTGATTCCCAGCTCAGGTACGTCGTCGAACCGATAAGCTCTGCCTGCAGGTTCTGCGGCGGATTGTTCCCGACCAAAAGGATAACGCGCACATCATCAATGTACCAGCCTTCCGCGCCACCGCCGTTGTCGCTGCCGAAATGGAACCGAATCTGGACATCACCCGAATACGCTCCCAAATCACACACCACTTCGCTCCACGAAATGTTATCGCTGAAGCATGGTGTCGCACACGCAAATGGTCCGGTGTATGGGCTGCTGCCTCCGGCTGTGCAGCGCGTGACTTTATTATAGCCGCCTGTGGGCGTGAGCTGCTCCCAAGGACCGCCGCCCTCGGAAATCTCAATGATACCCGCGTCGTATGCCGAATCCGAATAGTAGATGGAAACTTCCGCTTCTATCCAGTGCCAGAAGCGCAGTTCAGCGTGACCAGAGAGATTTATCGTCGGCGTGATCAGCACAGCGTCCATATGATTTGCGTAATCGCCTGTGCCCGTGTCACCGCACTTCCATGCGTGCGTTGGCGATTGATAATCTTCCGTGGAAATATGCCATTGATCTGTCCAGCCGGCTTGATCCTCCTGATGTAACCAACCGCCCACGCCATTTTCTATCGTGTCATAGAAACCGCCGATAGGCAACTCAAGCATGACGTGTTCCATACGTCCACCGTCCATCGTCACTTCGAGATAGAAAAACGCGCGATCCATTCCCGGAGCAGTCGGCAGTACTTCAACCGTGAACGTTGTCATAGCGCTGGAATGTCCGGCGTCGAGCAGCACAAGTGTGCCGGTGCTCTGTGTGATATTCAAATCGTCATGGTCTGTCGTCAATGTCCCGACAAGAGAGCTGGCGCTGGATGAACCGTCATTGTAGAGTGTCAATGTCAACGTCACAGTTTCGCCCGCATCCATCACGCCGTTATTGTTGCCGGTGGCATCGTCCACCAGTGAGGATGAAACCGTCAGCGCAGGCGCGTGAGCCGTAATCGTGAATGAATCAGTCCATTCTTCCCGCGCACCGTCTGATGCCGTTACGCTGACATTAATCACAAAACCGTCCGGAACATCAGCGGATACGTCAGCTTCGAAACCGTTCGGGATAACTTTCTGCTGGCTCGCTGTAATCGTTCCGTAGTCTTCGGAATTATCAGTAATGTTCAGATACGCGTCTGTTGTAGCGATTGTCACCATGACGTTATTCGCATCTTCGTTCCCGATATTTTCTTCGGTTAAAGTAATATCCAAGGTCTCGCCGAAGTCCGCCAGGCCATCGCCGTTTCCACCGGCCGTGTCGTCAACATCTACATCAGCCGTTACGATATACGGACCTGCGCTGGGGATAACCTCAATCGTTGTGATAACCGGTTGACGATTCTGCCGCGTGATCACGAGGTCGGTATTTCCGGGAGTCGTGAAAGGCTCAAAATTAAGAGTGAGTTCACCGGTCTCATCCACTAATCCCGCGGCATAGAGTACGCCGTCACGACTAAGGCCCACATAGGACCAAGGATCGGCCGTAACCTGAATTGAGCTCAGACTGATTAAAATCTGGCTCGGATAGTCCACGACATTTACGGATGGCACACCGAAATAGGTACTCAGTGCGGGGTCACCCATCAGGGCATAAATCTCCCAGTAATAATTGATCCGACTGCTGCCACCATCCACGACAGCCAAGTTGCCCGCCATAATGGCCGCATACTGAGTAGTATACCACTCGGAGAAACTCTCGCCATGATCGTGGAATATGCCATCGTAAGCGCCGGGTCCTGTGCTCTCATAGGTCGGATTCGCGACAATAGAACCATTGCCAACTCCCCACCAATAGTCCTCGTCCCAATAGGTGCTATTTGTGCCGCCAATGTAACCTATTGCACCTTTGTCCTCGGCGCGCAGCCAAGCTTCACCGAAGCAATTTCCCACATCGAAACTGTTAGTCAGGCAGCAGTTGCCGACAACGGTGGGATACTCGCTCGCGTTCTGCAGGCCGTCGATGTTGGAAATCGTGAAGCTGGGATTCGACCAAGATGTGGTGCTACCGTGCGCCGTGTAATTTGCATAACCCACGCCTTCGCTAACATTCTGGATAATGTCGGCTGAGTGATTTTGCGACTCGGGACAGAGATAGGTGTGCGAATAGATCCCGTGGCTCGCATTGAAGTAGTAAGTCGTGCCGTAGTTGATCTGCCCATTTCCCCATGTAGAACAGTAAGTGGCGTCATAGCCGGCAATCATTACTACTTCACCTAAGAAACTGGGATCGGGCATTTCATAGCGTTCGTACTCCAAGGTTTTGTCAATCTGAGGCTGGAGCTCTGAGGTGTTGCGGGCCGAGAAACGACCATAGTACATTTCGGGCATATAGTCACCGCCGTCAAGGGCCACATAATGCAGGTCAGTAACATGTCCGCCCGTATTTCCGTTCCAAGCCGGGACCTCACTCACATCACCTACGAAAAGTACAAAACTCGGCTTGGGATTTTCGGTGTCGTATATGCCTTGGATGTAGCTCTTAATCGAGGCTGTGGTCGTTCCCACCTCAGGATCGCCCACATAGCCGACAAACATTTCGTAGCCCTTCTTTATCTTCCATTCGATAAAAGGCTGAAGCTGGGTTTCAAACATGGGATCAGCAACGATGATGTACTTCACAGGATAGCGGATAATGTCATCGAGTATGGGAACCGGCTCGTAGTTCAATACGAACTGCTGGTAAATGCCCTCAAAGTAAGGCGACCAAGTTCTTCTACGAAGGTCGCTTGTTGCCGCCGCATCTCCGCCGCTGAAATCAATCCTGACCTCCAGATTATTGTAGACGGCTACCGTATGACTAACAGGATTATACTTCACGGGTTCCACGACCAAAGTGAAAAGCCGCATTCCGCGCAAAATACCCATCTCTTCAACATGAACCACTGGGTTGTCGCCGTAACCATTAACCGTATAGGCAGCTGCATCATAGACAAATGGCACATCTTCCGGCAATTGACTCTTGGAAACCGATGGTTGAGCGGGCATCAGAGGTTGTGCAATGCCCTGCACAGCCAGCTCTATCTCCTCGACATTGTAACGAACGGCTTCTACCGAGATTTCAGCGTCGAGTGGTACGGAAATGATTTGGTAACTTACCGGAAGTTTAGGTTCACCGAGCCTCGTGCTGTAACTAAGATTCGGGATGCTGATGTGACTGAAAAGGCCGCGTTCAGTCTGCACGTCAAAACCCTCGATCCGCGAAAATCCGTACATCACGCTCAGGCCATTGTCGCTGCTACTGAGCACCTGCACGGCATCCTCCTGTGCCGCCAAGTCAATGGAACTTGCGCCGTAAGCAGGCAAGCTCGCAAAGCAAATCAGCGCTACTATGCTAACAAAAGTTCCCATGCGATTCCTCATCATGTATTCCTCCTACCAGAATATCGAGCTTTCCCTTTCGCAGCTCAGTTTAGAACAATAATTATCAAATACTTACAATTACATGTAACCCATTTTTTCGCAACCTGAAAAATAAGCAAAAAACACTTCATATGCAAGCAAAATTCCCTCCAAACCTTGATTTTCAGCGAGTATATCAAAGCATGAGAAATTTCATAAAGTAATAAAAAACATTTGACCCTTACCTGCGATTTCCCTATATTCTGGTAATTACAGGATTTCCTCTGCGTTTTTTACATCGGATAACACCAAGTTCCGCATTTTCCTACGACAACCGACCCACCCGTTGAGAGGCAATAAATCTCCCCCTGCGTGTGGACTGCGCCCATAGGACTGGACAGATTGGGGGGGAATACGCAATTTCGCTGTGACCTGCCCGAATGAAACAGTCAAACTACTCATGAAACAATCCATTCGCCGAGCATGGTCCCCCGACCCTGCCGCAATATTCGCCTAGACGCGTAAAAAATAAGACAATCGTTCAAGAAATTGCACTAAAGAAAGAGCGGCCCCAGAAAATACATTTCAGGGCCGCCCATAGTTCAAGTACTTTTGCCGATGCTAATTCTTCACCGAAATCACCTGATAGAAATTCTTGTCATAATTCGCCGCGTCGCCGGTGACAGTGTAAGGAGGTGACGTCACAACAATCGGGTATACCCCACTGAAGTCCTCCGGATCATCCGAGATGTAGATGTGGTATTCGTCCGCATCCGTCGGCGTCCAATCTAAAATCACATCATCTCCCGAACGAATTGCCGTCAAATCTGTAACTGGATCCATAATCGGCACCGAGCTTTGATATGGGTCGCAGTCATGGCCCGTGACGGTAATGTGCAGTGTGCCCGAAGTTGTAGCGCCCGCTCCCAAATCCATCGTCGCGGTGCCATCAGTAAAAAGATATTGCGTCGAGTATATCTCGCCGTTCTCGTCATGTACACACACAAGCGCCCAGTCACTGATGCTGCTGACGGTTACATCAAAACTTGTCGCTCCAACAAAAAGCGTCGCATCGTGTGTAACGCCAATCGCGACAGGAACCGCTGTCCACAAATCAATCGACGGATCCCCCATGATATTGTACATCTCGAAATAACACCGCGTCGTGCTATTATCACCAAAATGAGCGAAAAAACGCAGCTTTCCGTAGTTCATCATCCCCGCAGTCCAGGTCTGATTTTCATCGCCGGGATTGACATTGGCGCAGAAACCCTCCATCACTCGCTTCTCGAGGATGTCGTCTTCGGTCCAATAGGAACTGACCGAAGATGCCATGATACCAATGCCCGCATGGTTGGCGCGAATCCAGGTTTCCGAAAAGCACTCTGGGTAGGAAGTCGAAGCAAAAGCACCAGTCAGACAGGAGTAGCTCTGGACAAAGGGATAGACGGTATTATAAAGGTTGTTCACATCGCTTTGCGAAAACCGCGGCCCATCACTCCATTCGTCATACCAACCGTGGCCTGAAAAGATGGAAAGGGAGCGTCCAGCGTTGTGGGCATCCCGCACCTCCTGCGTTATCGCACTGTAGGTGTGGCAATAGAGCTTGTCGCTTGTGTAACCATCCGGCGTTAGAAAGTTATCAATCACAAAGTTGTGCGTCCCTTCGGAAACCGTATAGTTATCTGCGGAAGCCAGAAACACAGCCCACTTTTCCCAGGTGTCATTGCCTGTCCAACCGACCTGCTCGTATTCCATCGTCTTGGTGATGATATTCGTCAGGTCTGTCAGATTCACGACCGACCATCGCCCGAGGTCAGCATCCGCCTTATAATCAGTTCCTTCGAGCATCGTGTAGTTCAAATCTGTTTTGGGATCCCCCGTTCCGCTACCTCTCCAGGTGGGGATGGAGCCGATATCGCCAATCAAGAGAATAAAAGTCGGTGCAACTGGCCAATTGTCATAAGCATTCTGGATATAAGCCTTTATCTCAGTCGCCGATGCACCCGTCGTATTCGTTGTCTTGAATTCCGTTCGGAAACCCTTGTCGAATTTCCAGTCCACATAGTCCAGCAAATCCGTATTCGTCTCCCATTGGGGATCCGTGATGATCAGCAGCAGCGGAGGTTCCGGCATACCGTTCAAATCTCGAGTTTGCTGATCCATTGACGTTTTGATGAGTAACCGATCCGTCAATGTCTCAAAGGGGAAGCTGTTATAACGCGCTTGTTTGGCGCGTGTCAGTTCCATATCCGAGCCGGTAAGCGTTATACGCACTTCCAAAGAAACAAGCGCTTTCACTTCCTGCGTAGCCGGGTTTACATCCACCGGATACACAATCACTTCGACATAACGGTGTCCGCGAATAATCCCGATTTCGCCCATTTCAACTAACACGTCATGCTGATAAGCGTCTGTGGCGTAAACCGCCTCATCGAAATAGAAAGGCGCATTTTCCAAAGCGCCCGGAAGCTTCTCGATCGGAGCCTGAACCGGATAAATCGGCGAACCGATTCCCAAATCCTCGAACGAATACGTCGCCACATTCATATTCAGAACCATCAATGATGGCGTAGCGCCATAAGGAATACTGACCATTTTCCGAATCGCCGGCAATTCCGGATGTCCAACGTCCCCGCAGATACCGCCGTCCACAACAGAGAGGTACGTGAAGCCGCCCCCCGGAGTCGAAACAGCGCTCTGGAACATGCCGGGTGATTGATAATACAAATCGATTCCCGTCGGTGACGCCGTCCGTACATCCACACTCGGCGGCGCTTGACGGGAAATACCGTCCCACGCAACCCAGCCGTCATTCGTCGCAGCGTAAGCGACTACACCCACGAAACACAATAATGTGAAAAATGTAACAATGAACCTCGCATAATTCTTCATCATGCATTCCTCCTACCAGATCTTGAGCTTTCCTTTTCGTAGCTCAGTTTAGAATAATTATCAAATACTTACAATTACAAGCAACCCATTTTTTCGCAACCTGAAAAATACGCAAAAAACATGTCATATGCAAGCAAAATTCCCTCCAAGCCCTGATTTTCAGCGAGTATATCAAAGCGCGAGAAATTTCATAAAGCAATAAAAAACATTTGACCCTTACCAGAGATTTCCCTATATTCTGGTAATTACAGGATTTCCCCTGCGTTTTTGCGCCGGTTAACACCAAGTTCCGCATTTTCCTACGACAACCAACCCACCCGCCGAGAGGCAACAAATTTCCCCCCGCGTGTGGGGGGAGACAAGGGGGGTAAAATACGCAATTTCGCCGAGCTGGGTTTTCGCCGCGGCATGCGTCCCGCGTACCCGGAATGTTGAATATTATCGTAGGGGCCGATCTGTGACCTGCTCGCAACGAAATGTAGATATAGACAGGTCCGCGATGTCTGGGACCGAAACAGTATCCCACTCAAAAAAGAGGAAACTGCAAATGCAATCTAAGTCTGGACGCTGGATATTCTTCACAGTCGTCGCTGTCGTAGTCTCCTATGTCATTCTTGTTATCGTCTTATGGAAAGTCGGACTGATTGATTTCACGGGTACGGACAACAGCGCGAAAGTCTATTCAGCATTGATAGCACTGGTGGGTGGGTTCTTCAGCGTCATAGTTTCGATTATCGGTTTGATCTTAAAATACTCTCTGGATCAAAGAAATACTGATATTAAAGAACAGGCCGAACGAAGGCTTGAGCTGGAGAGCCAGCGCAACAATGCCCTTAAGACTGAAGCGGAGAACCGATTGAAACTCGAGGCGGCAATTCGAGCCGTTGGGCTGTTAAGCACCAACACTGGAACTCTGGCACCAATGATACAGCGTGCAGGTGCCCTCTTCGCTTTGACAAGCCTGAATCGTTACAAACTTGCTACGGCACTCACAGCGGAATTGCTTGCGAAAGACGAACTTGATGCATACAGTGCTTCATCAATTCTTGACCACGCGATAGAATCAGGAGACCAGCGTACACAGGAAGAAGCTATTGGTGTTTTCAACTACTACGTTGAGAGATTTCTTTCACCAAATGGCGCAGTTGTTTTGCCGGACAGCCTCCATAACTGGCGAGCAGATCTGACTGATTATTCCCGGCAATGGGCAGCGATGGCCTTGGGTCGCCTGCTTATCGCGCGTCCTTTATCCGAGTGGGATGAAAATCATGCAAATGCCATTCTGTCTGCGCTCTCGCTGGCATGGTTAAGGGAAACAAAAGAAGAACTAAAGCAAGATGTTGGTGCCATCCTGAAGAGTGCATTAAAAGCATACCCTGGTTTAGATACCATATTTCACCCACAACAACAGATAAGAATTAGAGATATTCGATTTCAGGTAGCTTCTGTCACACCATTTTTTGATGCAGTAATTGCACTTCAAAAGCGAATTGAAAAGTGGGTTGCAGAAGGTTCGTGAGCTGGTTCACAGTAAATCACGTCACACTGACCATCTACAACCTCCTCGGCCAGCAAGTCACGCGCCTCATAGACAAGCAGCACCAGCCGGGCTCCTATACAATATCATGGAACGCCACCGACCTCCCCTCCGGCCTCTACTTCTGCCGCATGCAATCCGGAAGCTTTATTCAAGTCAGAAAGTTAATGTTGTTGAAATAAAATCAGTCAAGGTCACTTATGGAAATTCCTGAACTACAAGAATTACTTGCCGTCTCCCGCGGAGAACGTCCGGCGGAGTTGCTGCTGAAAAACGCTCGCGTCGTCAACGTTGCCGCCTGCGAAATCATCGAAACATCCGTCGCCGTCTTCAAAGGGCGCATCGCAGGTCTGGGTGATTACAAAGCCGAGAAGGTTATTGACCTGAAAGGAGCGCTCTTGGCGCCGTCCTTCCTCGACGGACACATTCATCTTGAAAGCAGCCTGCTGGCCCCCGACCAGTTCGCGCGCGCCGTCGTGCCGCATGGTACCGGAGGCGTCGTCTGGGATCCGCACGAATTCGCCAATGTTCTCGGAACCACCGGCCTCGATTATGTTCTTCGAGCGACAGAGGGATTGCCCCTCGCTGTCTGGGTGATGTTGCCGTCGTGTGTCCCTGCGACGCACATGGAAACCTCGGGCGCGGATTTGGACGCGGAAACACTCGCGCCCTTTCTCGAACACCCGCACGTCATCGGCATCGCCGAAGTCATGAATTTCCCCGGCGTCATCTATGGCGACGAATCTGTTCTGGCGAAAATTCACCTCGGCGCAGCGCGACCCATAGACGGCCACGCGCCCGGGCTTTCCGGCACCGCGCTGCAAGCGTATTTGGCCTCCGGTATCGGTACGGATCACGAGTGCACCACACTTGAGGAAGCCCGCGAAAAACTGCGCGGAGGGATGTCGATTTTGATTCGCGAAGGTTCCACTGCGAAGAATCTTGAAGCTCTCTTGCCGCTTATCAAACCCGAAACCGCCCGGCGATTTGCCTTCGTCTCGGATGATCGCCATGCGGACGACCTGCTCGACGAAGGTCATCTCGATGCGACCTTGCGCAAAGCTGTCGCGCTGGGGCTTGATCCTATTCTTGCGCTGCAGCTTGCGAGTTTCAACACCGCTGAAATCTTCGGACGCAAGGACGTAGGTCTCATCGCGCCGGGGCGGCTGGCGAATTTCGTCCAGCTTAAAGACATGAAAACATTCAACGTCGCGCGCGTCTGGCACGAGGGTCAGCTTGTCGCTGAAGAAGGTCAATTGTTGCTTGAGTTGCCGACGCCTGATATCAGCGACGTTACCGGCACAATGCATCTGCAAGACTTGACCCTTGAAGATTTCGCCGTACAAGCGCCCGACAGTCCTGTCCGCATTATCGAACTGATTCCTGAGCAGATCGTCACCAAAGCTTCATCCGCGCGGCTTCCATCCATCAATGGAATGCTTCAAGCGGACAAGTCGCGCGATATCGCCAAGCTCGTCGTTGTCGAACGGCATCGCAATACCGGCAACATCGGCAAAGGTTTTGTGCGCGGGTTCGGTTTGCAGAGCGGCGCGCTGGCGTCGTCAGTCGCTCACGATTCGCACAACATCGTCTGCGTGGGCACCGATGATAAAGACATATTACTTGCGGTGCAAACGCTGAAACAATTGGGAGGAGGTTTATGTGTGGTCAATAACGGAAAAGTATTAGCTCAGCTCGCGCTGCCTATCGCAGGTCTCGTCAGCGACCGCGCCGCACCGGAAGTCGCAGCAGACCTCGGCAAAATCGCACAAGCGGCGACATCTCTTGGAGTGAAAATCAACGCGCCCTTCATGGCGCTTTCGTTTCTGGCCTTGCCGGTTATTCCTCACCTGAAGCTGACCGACAAAGGGCTTGTGGATGTCGACAAATTCTCAATCGTACCCTTAGCCGTGGAATCGTAACGACCGCCGAGGCAGATTGGCGAATCTACCCGGAATGTCAAACCATTAAGCGGAGATCGTAATGAACTTTTGGATAGCGCTTCTGGATATATTGATCCTGCTAACGGCGGCCATGGTTTTGGGTGGGCTTTGCGAGCGAATGAAGCAGAGTGCGATACTCGGTTACTTGCTCGCTGGCACGTTGCTTGGACCCAATGCGCTCGACCTGATGCCGAATCATGCTGCCGTTGCGACCATCGCTGAATTGGGTATTGCGCTGCTGTTGTTTACTATCGGGCTGGAATTCTCCTGGCGCCGGCTGAAAAACATCGGAGCCATCGGTTTCGGAGGTGGGACCCTGCAGGTAGTGGTGACTGGCGCTTTGACGGCTTGGATCTGCATTGAACTTGGTCTGGAGATTTTCGCGGCGCTTGCTGTCGGCGCCATGATTGCATTAAGTAGCACCGCTGCGGTATTGCGCTTGCTGATAAGGCGGGCGGAATTCGATAGCGGCTACGGCCGCAATGCATTGGGTATCCTGCTTCTGCAGGACATCGCTGTAGTTCCGCTCGTACTCATGATAACGATTCTGGGCAGTGGAGGTTCGGCCCTTCAGATCGGCTTGGAAATGGGACGGGCTGTTGGAGTGGCCGCAATCTTAGTTGGAGTGCTTTACCTGCTGCTGAACTATGTCGTGCCTTTATTTCTCAAGGTAGAAGAAGCGGCGCGCAATCGTGAGTTGCCGACTCTGCTGGCGATTGTCATGGCCGTTGGGGCAGGGTGGGTATCACATAGCTTAGGCCTCTCTCCAGTATTGGGAGCGTTTGTTGCCGGAATGCTGCTCGCCGAGTCCCCGTTTGCCACCCAAATCCGCGCGGATATTACTCCTTTGCGGACGCTGTTCGTGACACTGTTTTTCAGTTCGATCGGTATGTTGAGCAATCCCGCCTGGATACTAAAACACTGGGAATTGGTCGCGATAGTGGTGGCTGCTATCATCTTGGGCAAAGCGATCATTGCATCCGGCGTGGTACGCCTGTTCCGTTCCTCGTCGGGTCACGCCGTTGCGACAGGCATTTGCCTCGCTCAGGTTGGCGAGTTTTCGTTTGTTCTCGCTGAAGTGGCGAGGGGAAAGCAGTTAATCACCGGGGATATATTCGAACTGATCGTCGCAGCAACCATCATAACTCTCTTCCTCACACCGTATTTAATCGCTGTTGCGCCACGCATCGCTGTAGTCGTGGGCAGATTTTCGGGTCACGTACTTCAGGAATTGCGTCCCTTGGGCGAAACATCACTCGAACCTGACTCAGGATTAAGTGACCATATCGTGATTGTTGGATTCGGACCTGCAGGAAAGAAAGCCGCTGAGGCGTTCATCAAACAACAAGAACAGATTGTCATTGTTGAATTAAGTTCCAAGTTGGCGGCTGAGGCGCAGGCGTATGGTCTTCTAACCTACATCGGGGATGCAACCACTGTGGAAGTACTGGATCATCTACACCTCGGAGCAGCCAAGGCTGTTGTTCTAACAGTACCTGATCCGACAACGGCGCGGCATATCACCGAGCAGATCCGCTCACTATCGCCTGAGACGCTGATTATCGCACGCGCCCGTTATCACAGGTATCGATCAGATTTGATTCATGCTGGAGTAAACGCGATTATTGACGAGGAAAAGGAAGTCGGTTTACAGATTGCCTTAAAAGTGCAGACAATGCTGCAGACCGTTGACTCTGAACAACAGCCTGCGAATGACAACGCAGGGTAACGCAGGATGATATTACCGTTGTGGATTCCCAAATACGCAATGAGTACTAACATAGCCAAATAAAACACCCGCTATGAACGCTTACCAACATCTCCGTACACCTCTCGAGCGCTTCTGGCGCGCACTCCTCGGCGAGAAAGCCGCCACCTCTCTCGGAGTAAAAATCAACGCTCCCTTCATGGCGCTTTCGTTTCTGGCCTTGCCGGTTATCCATCACCTGAAACTGACCGATAAAGGCCTCGTGGATGTCGACAAATTCGCAATCGTTCCCTTGGGGGTGGATTCGTAACAACCGCCGAGGCAGATCCCTGATCTGCCCGGAATGTTAATCCCGAAGTGACTACTAATAAAAGGAGGTACTCCATGTCCCATAGAACCATCGCTATTCTATTGGCAAATCTAATTCTTGTTTCCACGGCGTTTCCCGCGGCATGTGTGGTTTGTCACAAGAAAATTACTCCCTCTATCGTCACAGACTGGCAATTGAGCAAGCACAGTCAAAATGACGTGGATTGTTCCGTTTGTCACGGCAGCGAGCACAACTCGGCGAAGAACATTGCGAATGTCAAAATCCCGACGCCGGAAACCTGCGCTCAATGCCACGAAACTCAGGTGGAACAATTCAAATCCGGCAAACATGCTTTTGCATGGGCGGCGATGAAAGCCATGCCAACCGCTCACTGGCAGCCCATGACCATGATGGAAGGCATGAAAGGTTGCGGCGGCTGCCACAAACTCGGACTGAAGAGTGAAGACGAGATTAAAGAGCTGAAAAAAGACGGCGCCGGATTTGGTGTCGCTTCCTGCGATGCCTGTCATACGCGGCATCTCTTTTCCGCGGAAGAAGCTCGCCAGCCGCAAGCGTGCCGAACCTGCCACATGGGGATTGATCATCCGCAATGGGAAATGTATTCATCGTCCAAACACGGCGTCCGCAATGAACTGAAACAATTCGGAATCCTCCCCGAGACCGCGGCAGCGCCAACTTGCCAGACCTGCCACATGGATGAAGGAAACCATGCAGTGCGAACCGCGTGGGGATTTCTTGCCGTCCGGCTTCCCATGCCGGAGGACGAACAATGGGCCAGCGACCGCGCGACCATTCTTCAGGGACTCGGCGTGCTCGACCCGCAGGGTAATCCCACAGCTCGGCTGGATGTCGTGAAAGCGGCGGATCTCGCAAGGCTCACTCAGGAAGACTGGCAACAGGAACGCGACAAGATGATAAAGACATGCAAGCAATGTCACTCCGGTGATTTTGCGAAAGGAGAGCTCGAAAAGGGTGACGAGATGATTCAGCAGGCTGATCATCTCATGGCCGAAGCCATCCGCACAATCGCGGCTCTCTATCAGGACGGCGTTCTTGAACAACCGGAAAGCTATGCCTATCCATTTCCCGATTTGCTCACGTTCCACGACGCGCCGACTCCGATTGAGCAGACGCTCTTCCTGATGTTCTTGAAGCATCGCATGCGAACCTTTCAGGGAACCTTCCACGCCAATCCGGACTACGCCCTCTGGTACGGCTGGAGCGAAATGGTGCGAGACCTTTCCGAGATAAACACCCGAGCCGAAGAACTCCGCGCCAACGCCAAATAACGGAAAAATAATTTAACCGCCGCGAGGGGTGTCCTCACCCCTCGCGCGACATTCCGCCGAGCCGGGTCGCTCAGGCCTCGGCCGCAATACTCGCCGTTGTGGGTATCGTTTATCCGCAATAGTATCAAAGCAACAGCCGCCACGGATTCACCGGGCGGCTGTTGTATTGTGAAGGATTGCGTTCGCTCTAAGTTAGCTCTTCTTCATCAGAGCAAAAGCGAATGTATCATGGTCTTCGTATGCGCGAATCGGGCTGTGACCGTCTCGTGTGCGCGGATACGTATGCAGCTCAACAGCAAAGGCACATTACTCATACGGTCCATACACACCGACTTTCCGCAGCAAATGTTCTGCCGTGTAGGACTCTGTCGTCGGAATGGTTCCCACGTGAAACCGGGCACGCTAACGCCATGCCGAGGCGAATATTTTTTTTAGGGTTGATGATAGAGATTGAGAAGAAGCTGCGGGCATGTGAGACTCTTCATCGGAAATTAAGAACAAAACCATTACCTCATTTTTTAAGGGTATATTCGCCTTCCCAGTCCACAGTGTAAGTCGTCTTTGAGATGAACTGTCCCTTATAGGTGCCATTCCCCTGGATGTTCTCGAATTGACCGGTCCCGCTTATCCAAGAGATAGTTCCTTCAAATGCCATGATAGGGCCGTCTTTGCCGGAAACCGTGGTAATTCTGCCTTGCCATTTCATGAAAGCTTTGTCACTTTCTTGGGAGAATTCACCATAGCCTTGGTGCGGTCCGTTCCCTTTTATAAGATCAGCGAATGATACATTGGCATGCTCAGTATCATCCATGAACTTGTTCGCGCCCGTACTGACATTCGTCCCTTCATACGTAGTTAGATAAAAAACATGACCTTCCATGTCTCCAATCGCGACGGTGTCTCGCTGAATCAGAGTCATTGTCATTTTCCCTGAGACTTTGGTTTGTGCCTGTGCTACCGACGGCAAGACACCGATAGCAAAGACCACGACGACACAAATGAATAGTGTCATCGAGCGTTTGAATGTAAGTAAGTACATAGGTATTGCCTCCTTTGGCCAGAAAGTTGAAAAGGACTTAGCCCGCAACCTCTTCTCAATCCCTGTTATTAATTTAAAATTGTCGCGATTTTCTATCGTTAGAACAGATTTTTGTTTCTTCTGTTTCATGTCCGGAAGGTTAGCGCAATTCCCGCCCGGCTACAGCCTTAATCGTTATCGTTAAGCGCCGGTTGTAGTTTTTTATCTCGTAGGTTTGCGGTCTGCCGCCGGGAATGAAAAGAGTCAGATAGCTTGGTTTTGATTCAACCAGACCGCCGAAATATTGCACAAAACTATGTTGACTTGTTGTACCTTTTCCGCCTTGGATTTGCCGAAGCTGAAGAAGTTTTCCCTGCGCAAGTTCGAGAATTATCCCCACGGCCGAGCGGTTGCCTTTCACATCTATCAGTTTGATTTCCAGCCAGCCGTGTGGATTCGTTTCGTTGCGAAAAAGCCGGACGCCCGAACCTGATCCGACAATCAAGTCAAGATCTCCGTCCGAATCATAATCCGAGAACGCACATCCCCAACCATTGAATGCGCGCACACCGGCTAAATAGGTGACGTCGGTGAAATGCCCGCCATTGTTTAGATAAAGAAACGAGCGCAGATTCTTATAGATGGACGTAACAAACAAATCAAGGTCGCCGTCACCATCCACATCTCCCCACGCCGGATCCGAATGCGTCTCCTCAAACTTAATGCCGCGAAACACTCGCTCATCCTTCCACAGCGAATCGGTCTTGCCGGGGTTGACATAGAGCATCATCTTGTTTGAGAATTCGATATAGCGCGGATGCGCAAGATTCGCGCAGATGATATCGAAATCGCCGTCATTATCAAAATCACCCCATTCCGACCCTATCGTATGACCGAACCAGTTCTCCATCTCTTCACCGTTCAAATGAAGTTCCGGAGCGATGTTGACAAACCCACCTCGTGAATTATTTTGAAATAAAAAATTCTCCTGCAGGCGATAATTCGAGACGTGGCAGTCAGCATCGCCGTCTCCATCGAAATCACACCACGCCACTCCTCGACCACAGCGAGGTTCGTCAAACGGCGGCATCATTCCGCGCTCGGATGTCTCGCGTCGAAACGTGCCGTCGCCTTGATTCATAGTGAGAATATCCGGTGTGCCGCTGCTTCGTGAACTGGGGTTTTCATAATTCGCAACATACAAATCGAGGAAGCCGTCATTATCCGCATCCGCCCACGCCGCGCCTTCCGAAGACGACGAATCGCACATCATCCCCGCTTTTTCTGTAGCATCTTCAAACATACCGTCCGGCAGTGCGCGCCATAATTTGTCTCCGCACTCGCCGTCGCCCGTCGCGTAGAAATCCAGATGACCGTCATTGTCATAATCCCCCCAAACACCACCGGATGCTCCTGCCGCAATACCCGCGACTTCTGTGATGTCAATAAAAACGCCGTCATCATTTCGAAGCAAAACCGAACCGGAAAGAAGAAGGTCATCGTCGCCATCGTTATCGAAATCGCCCCAAGCGACGCGAGATTGGTGATAGCCTTCCAAACCAACTTCCTCTGTCACATCTTGAAAAATCGGCCCAGTGTAATTCGTTGCTTCACGCGCCCATTCGAGTGGAGCAGCGACGCCGATTGCCCGCAGCGTCGAGTCCGCTTTCGGTGTCCAGAGATTGCGCCGGTCGCCCGCGATAAGAGCTTCCGCAAGAGCAAGCTTCGCGCGCGCTGTATCAGAGACAAGATAACTCCACGCACCAAGGACATGCAGACCGCAAAGCGTCAAATCGTCTTCCATATCCAAAGGCGACGTGTCGATACTGCTCCGATATAGTCGCAGAGCGTTTTCGGTTTTTCCGTTTTTCAAAAGACTCCAGACAAGGCTCTCGTGAATTGAAAGCCACAATCGTTTCGTTTCATAGGTGCGCTGCATCGGATGCTTAGCGTCAGGAAAACGATATGACTTGGACAGTTCACGCGCTTTCTCACTCCAGCTTGGCGCTTTCACCGGCAGCGTATCCAGACGAACACACCACGCCGCAGTTGCAGAGTAGGGAAGAGGACTTGCGGTTTCTTCGGTTATCCATCGCTCAGCATAGAGAAAAAGGGAATCATCTCTTCCGGCGTCTTCGCATGCCGATAGCAGAAACCGGTACGCTTCATTTCGCCAGAACGAATGCGGATATTCTTGTGTGAACTTGTCGCAGAAATGAATTTTCTTTTCGGCATCTCGCCAGATAGGGTAAAGGCTGTCGTAGAACATTTCACCGAGAAAATCATAGCCGGTCTGATTATCCGGAAACATGCGGACAAGCGAATCGAGATAGACAACGAATCGCACTGTATCAAGAGCCATCCTTGACGAAATCGCTAACATCTCAAGACGATTCTCTTTGAGTAAAAACCTTGCTGTTTGCTCAGCTTCTTGAGTAATTGACTTGCAGACTTGCATCGTATCGACGAGTCCTTTTTCAGCCAGACCTGACAAACATTCCCACCGTGCTTTCCAGAATTCGACATTGGCCGCGTCCTGACGCAAGACATTCTGCCACGCCGCCGCAGCGTGTTCGTATTCGCGCCAAGCTTGATACGTCCGCGCAACTTCGACAAGCGTTGCAACATCCTGATAGTCATTTTCAAGGATGGGCTTGAGAAGGTAGATGGCTTCCTCGAAGCGATATTCCCGCCGCAATGTCTCTATTTTATCCTGCATCGCATCATCGAGAGCAAAGACGCACGACACCCAAAAGGCGACGATAAAGAATAAAAGTACGTATCTATAGCGAAGAATTCTAGGAAACATTATCTATCAAATTTCCCTCTGTAATTTTTTCTGACGGAAGAGAAGTGACGTGTAGCCCGGACATACGTCACGTTTCACGAGAAAAGTTTCAGCCATAGCTCTATCCTTTTGGAAGTATTGTCATTGAAAAATAACAATCGCCGCGAATGTGTACCTCGCTCTTCGCGGTAAAAATTCGCCGTCTTAGTGGTATCGCATACTCGCAACATTCACGCCGAGGCAGATCCCCTGACCTGCCCGGAATGTCAAACATAGATACACTGACTCATTCCCCCTTCGATGCTGGCAGCAATTCTAGAATTGTGTTTCAAGGCTTGACAGACTAACAGTAAGAAGCTTATCAAAAAATAAAATACTTCAGCGCATTAATAAAACTGGTTACCGCTTCCCAATAGTGCATTAATTCTCTTAGAACAACTCCCCGATTGTACCAGGCTTTGGCAAAGTCGCGCTTGTAGATAAGGGCACTATCGTAACTGGCAACGGCTTCTTCCCAACATTTCAAATTATCCAGGGTAATTCCCTGATCATATAGGGCATTTCCCCGACTGTACCAGGTATTGGGATCCTCACGTTTGTAAGTGAGAGCACTATCATAGCTGGCAACGGCTTTTTCATAACGTCTCAAATTAAATAAAGCAATTCCCCGGTTGTGCCAGACATCGGCGTCATCGCCTTTGTACACGATGGCACTATCATAACTGGCGATAGCTTCTCTATATAGTTTCAAATTATCTAAGGCAACTCCCCGGTTGTACCAGGCATCAGGGTCATCGCCTTTGAAGAAGATAGCACTATCGTTGCTTGCAACGGCTTCTTTATAACGTTTCAATCTAGATAAGGCTACTCCTCGGTTGGTCCACGTTTCTGGAATATCGCGTTTGTAAACGATGGCGCTATCGAAGCTAGCCAAAGCTTTCCTATAATACTTCAACTCTATTAAGGCATTTCCTCGATTGGTCCAGGCTCCGGGATAATCACGTTTGTACACGAGGGCACTATCAAAACTGGTAATAGCATCTTCATGATGCTGCATGTCAGATAAAGCGATGCCTCGGCCGTCCCACACTTCGGGAATATCGCGTTTGTATACAAGGGCGCTATCGAAACAGACCATGGCTTCCTTGGTACGCCCGAGTTTTCTCAAAGCATTCCCGCGGTTATGCCAGGTTTCAGGACAATCGTGTACGTATGTGAGGGCACTATCATAGCTGTCGACTGCTTCTTCATAGAGTTCCAAATTAGCTAAAGCAATTCCCCGATTGACCCAGACCTCGGAGAAATCGTGTTTGTAAAGAAGGGCGCTATCGTAGCTGATAACGGCTTCCACGTAGTACTTTAATTCGTTGAGAACATATCCCCGACCGAACCAGGCGTCGGGGGAATTGCGTCTGTATGTAAGGGCACTATCGTAACTGACGAGGGCTTCCTTATAATGTTTCAGATGAAGCAGGACAGTTCCACGGTTGTACCAGATGTCGGGGAATGTGTGTTTGTATAGGAGGACACTGTCCCAATCGGCCAACGCTTGTACCGTGTCTCCAGAATGGTAGTGCGTACTACCCAAGTAAAAATAAACCTCGGCTGTAAGATTGCTGTCTCCTTCAACATCTTTCAAGGCTAGCGTTAGAAGACTTTCAGCTTCAGTATAATTCTGCAGGCCGAGTGCAATCAGGCCTTTTTCGTAGTTCGTTTCCGCTGAGAGTTCCAAGTATCCAGCGCATTCCCGCAATTCCGCCAAGTAGCGAGCCGTGTCTTCTTTCAGAGTGGCGATTTCCTTAAGGGCTTCTGTATAGCTTTCCCAATTGCATTCTTTGATTGCGTCAACAACAACATTTCTTGTTTCTTCCCGTGTAAGCGGTTTAGGTGAAGGAGGATTTAGCAAAGCACCAGCGAGAGCAAAAACGGCTGTAATAACACCCAAGATGGCAACAAGGCGCACATTCACTTTCTTGCCTCGGATTAGAGGGATTACAGCAAGGAGAATTGCAATTAGAGCGGCTATTATAGCGAAACCGTAGCTAATCCATTCCATGTTCTACTTCCCATGATTCAGACGACTTGTTTACCAAAAAAACAGCGATTCTACTCACCTAACCGAGAGGCATTGAAAGCCATTTGCGATAGTTCACTCCCCCAAGTTACGAGAAAATCACAGAAAAGCAAGGGAAATTGATACAAACGCAAACAATAGCTGACCCAAAGACGGCTGAAAAAGTTGTAGCATGGGGGAAATAAATTTCTTATATTAAATAGGTTTATGCTGTTTGCGAAAATGAGGACGAAAATGACTTCTAAGTACCAGAATTTTATGGGGATGCTTTTGTTAGCAGTATTCGTGCTCTTCGCGTTCAATGCAGAGGCTGTGCAGGTACGCCCGAATATGCTCGATTCGCGCCTCGCCGAAGTGGAATTGACCTCGAAGGCTGATTTAACGGTAATCACAGAAGCCGGCGGAATTATCGACAATGTCCGAGGCAATGTTGCGCGCGTCTATTTGTTGGAAGAAGACTTCATCCAGCTTCAAACGCGCGGCTATACTGTGCGCTGGATTCGCGATGAAGCGAAGGAATATGGACGGTGGTTGTGGGAAGTAACCAAGGACACGGATAATCCACGCGCCGAGTATCACACGAACGATGAAATCGAAACGGACTTCATCAGTTGGCAATCTACATATCCAACTCTTTTTAGCTATGAATCCATCGGAATATCCTATGAGGGGCGAGACCTCTGGGCGGCCAAGTTATCCGATAACGTGACGACGGATGAAGCTGAAATCGAAGTGAAGTATATCAGCACGATGCACGGCGACGAACCCGTCGGTACGGAAATGTGCATGTATTTTATCGAAGATTTGCTGACACAATACGGCATTGACCCGGAACTGACCGAACTGATGACTGATTTCGAAATCTGGATTATCCCGATGATGAATCCCGACGGCAATGCGGCTTCACAGCGGGTCAATGCTCAGGGTGTTGACCTGAACCGCGATTTTCCCGACCGAGTGGACGATTCCGTCAACACAACCGCCGGACGCGCCACGGAAACTGCACTCGTGATGGACTGGTCAAACGAGCATAATTTTGTGCTGTCAATCAATTTCCATACGGGAGCGCTCGTCGCCAATTATCCCTTTGATAATAACTACACACATACGTCGTATGTTTACACAGCAACCCCGGAAGATGATTTATTTATTCGCTTGTCTCTTGCTTATTCGCAATACAACTCTCCTATGTATAACGGCTCATTTCCTCAGGGAATCACGAACGGTACCGACTGGTATTGTATTTCCGGAGGAATGCAGGACTGGAATTATGTATGGATGGGAGATAAAGAAATCACCGTTGAGCTCAGCGACGTGAAATGGCCTCCTTCGAGTCAATTGGATGGTTTCTGGGATGACAATCAAGTCAGTATGCGCAAGTATCTGCTCGAAGCGAAATACGGCGTGCGCGGCATCGTGACAGATTCTATAACCGATGATCCTCTGCGCGCGGACATCATGCTCGAATCCATTCCATATCTGACCTACAGCACCGCACTTCATGGGGATTACTTCCGCATCCTTGAGGACGGAACCTATTCACTGACGTTTTCCGCGCCGGGGTATCAGTCGAAGACGTTTCCTTCGGTGGTTGTTTCCGGCGGTGTGCCGACCGTTTTGGATGTAGAGCTTGCCCGCGTACCGAGTCCGATTATTTCGACTGCTCCAACCGCCATCAGTGAGAGCATCGGCATTTGTGATTCGCTGGACGTTTCGTTTACAATAATTAATTCCGGAGATTATGCCCTTGACTGGTCTGCGGAAGAAGGCTTCATCCATGAAGGCGGTTATGGCAGTGCTCAGGGAGCCGGTTGGCGTTTTATTGACAGCGACCAGACAGGCGGGCCGGTGTACGATTGGGTGGACATCAGCGGGCTCGGACAGGAATTGGACTTCAACGACGATGATGAGAATCTCGGGCCGTATTTGATTGGTTTCGACTTTCCCTTCTATGGCCAGATATTCAATTCCGTTCGCGTGGCGGCTAACGGCTGGATTTCCTTCACATCTTCAGCCGAAGGGGAAACCTCATGGCGCAATCAATACTTGCCAGATAATTCGATAGCTCCCGAAAATATCATCGCAGCGTGGTGGGACGATTTAAGCCCCCAGCTCACCGGGGCGGAAGTGCGCATTTATACGAACAATTCAGATAGTCTGATTATTACGTTCAACAGCGTCGAGAGTTTCGCGAATGACGGCCTTTACACGTTCCAGTTCATTCTGCTCTCGTCAGGGGATATTGTTTTTCAGTACAACGACATGGGCACGAATCGCTTGAATTCATCAACGATTGGTCTGCAAAACAGCGACCGCACGAAAGGCTCGACAGTGATTTATAACGAGCTCTATATCCATGACAACATGGCCATCTCATGGTGGCCGAATTCGATGGTCGCGCTTGTGCCAGTGTCAGGAACCGTGCCGCCGCAAGGTTCGCAGCCGGTAATGGCTCGCCTGAAATCCTGTTGCCTGCCTCTGGGCGCGAGCTCCGGAATTCTTGAAATTTCATCGAATGATCCGGCGACGCCCTTGCTTGAAGTGCAGGTGGATTTGAACGTATCGGCACAACCGCCGCAAGCTGTTACGGATCTCGTCATACTTCCCGAACCGCCGAATGTACATCTTTTCTGGACGGCGGCGGCTTATGCCAATTCGTATGACGTCTATCGCAGCCAGAACTATCCAGTCGAGCTCATCCCGATGAATTTTGTCGAGAGTGTTTCGGATACGCATTACGTTGACAATGGTGTCAGCGCAGATTCCGCCGGATTCTATGTTGTCACATCCGTGCAGTAATTTGTACGAACCAAAAAAGAAATCATGGATAGGAAACATTGAGGTCAAACTATGAGAATCGTCCCAAAGCTATTTGTGTTTCTGTTTGTCGCCTTAATGGTGACGACCGCCTTCGGTCAGGACGTCTATCGCAATCACATGTTGATAGAAGTTTATCCTGAGTCCGAAGCAAGACTGCAAGCTCTCTATCAATTTCATCAATTGGATATCATTCCGGGTCCATCGCGTGACATCCCGCATATCGCCGCTTATCTGGAAGACCTCGAACTGCTGCAGGAGGAAGGGTACGCTTATGAAATTATCCACGAGAATCTGGAAAAATTCTACGCGAATCGTCTCGGCGGCAGATTGGATGACATGGGCGGTTATCATACGTACAGTGAAATTGTCACCTTCTTGGACCAGATTCACGCGGATCATCCCACTATTACGACAGCCAAATTCAGTGTCGGCCAATCTCTCGAAGGACGCGAGATCTGGGGTATCAAGCTCTCGGACAATCCCGATTTAGACGAGAACGAACCGGAAGTTTTCTTTAACTCGCTAATTCATGCCAGAGAACCGATGGGTATGGAAGTATTGCTCTATTTCATGGATTATCTAACAGACAATTATGGTGACAGTGCGGACGCAATCGACATCATAGATAACCGCGAGATATGGTTCATCCCCTGTATGAATCCTGATGGTTATGTCTACAACGAAACGACGAATCCGGGTGGTGGCGGCATGTGGCGTAAAAATCGCCGGAATAACGGCGACGGCGAATGGGGTGTTGACCTCAACCGAAATTGGGGTGCTTACTGGGGTTATGATGATAACGGTTCATCGCCGTACACATGGAGTGAAACCTATCGCGGCACAGCGGCTTTCTCAGAGCCGGAAACGGATAATGTCAGCCAGTTTATCCTATCGCGAAATTTCGTCAGTGGCTGTGATAACCACACCCATGGGGAATGGCTCCTTGTTCCCTATGGTTCAAGCTATTTCGGAGGTGACGGATATACGGACGACCATGACACTTTCATGATGGTTGTTGACTCGATGGCTCAACTCATTTACGAGGTCAACGGCAATTGGTACACAGCAGGACCTCCATGGGAGACCCTTCATTATAATGTGAACGGCGGTTCGTTCGATTGGGAATATGATTCTGTAGGAATGTTCTCGATCTCGCCGGAGCTCGGAACTTCTTTCTGGCCGTCCTCAGGAGATATTTTGCCTTCATGCCAAGAGTGGCTTCCGGCGAATATTTTCTTTGCTCGTATCGCAGGTTCCCTTGTACCACCTCCCTACAGGATTGCTTATAATGGCCAGTGCCAGAGCGAGTGGTCCGGTGACGGTGACGGTACGACCGAACCGGACGAAGGACTGGAACTGACGGTGACGATAGAAAATACCGGAACAGATTTGCTTATTAATCTGCACGGCACCCTCGCCACGACTGATCCCTACGCTGTCGTGATACAAAGTGAGTCCGATTGGCCGACCTTAGCCAACGACGAAACTGGCGAGAACACAACCGATTTTCAAGTGTCGGTCTCAGCAGGTTGCCCGGCAACCTATTTCATTCCGCTTACGCTTCATATGACTGCGGACGGCGGACTCGATACAACGCTGAACCTTACGGCGACAGTCGGCGTCACGATGCTGGCTGACGATGTTGAAAGCGGCGCTGGAGAATGGACAACAGGCGGCACCGGCGACCTCTGGCATATCTCGACGCGCCGGGCAGACTCTCCTACCCATAGTTGGTACTGCGGCAATGAAGTCAGCGGTGAGCACAACAACAATATGAACTGCTGGCTTCTTTCGGATACCCTGATTTTACCGGCGGACGCATCTCTTTCATGGGACCACTGGTATGACTTGGAATCAGGCTATGACTACGGTTATGTCGAGATGGACACGGGCACAGGATGGACGGCCGTGGGCTCTTCGGTAAATGGTGTATCCGGTGGCTGGATTCATGAAGAGGAAGACCTCGGTATCACATGCAACGGAACGATGGCGCAGATTCGGTTCCGTATGTACAGCGATGTGTACGTGACCGAAGAGGGTTGGTATATTGACGACATCTCCGTGACGGGACCTCCCGGAAAGATTACGGACCTGGTAATCTCCGCAGACGGTAATGACATCCATCTCTACTGGCAGGCGTCTTCCAACGCAGGCGGCTACAGCATCCGTCGTTCGCTCGAACCGTTCGGCACGTTTACTGAAATCGGAACCGTCATCGCGGATTCACTGCATTTCGAGCATACGAACGGCGCAGGGTCAGACGTCCGCGCTTTCTATTGCGTCGTCGCCACCGATTAATACTGAGCGCATCCGCTTGCATTTGTCCAAATTCTTTCTTATTAAAGAGGCCACAGGCTCATCAATCCTGTGGCCTCTTTGCTTCCCGCCGAGGCAGATCCCCTGATCTGCCCGGAATGTTACAAATGACCGCCGAGCGGGGTCCCCGACCCCGCCGCAAGTCGTCGCGGTGTTGTCCACCAGTACTGGTGGATTGCAGCCGATCCATGAGCTCGCCGAGCCGGGTTAGCGCTGTTTTCTTTTGGCTAAGCAATAAGGCTATCGCGCGTAACCCGGCCGGAATGAAAAAAACACTGGAGAACCATTTTGCTGCGGAAAATTTCTATTCTTATTTTTGCACTATCCATCGCGGCGTCGAGCAGTTATGCCGCATCCCCCCGTCCGGTTTGCGCCCGGCATGCGATGGTCGTTAGCGCTGAATCTTTGGCGACAAATGTTGGCCTGTCTGTCTTGAAGAGCGGAGGGAACGCGGTGGACGCCGCCGTCGCGACAGCGCTCGCGCTCGGGGTCACCGAAGGATACAGTTCCGGATTGGGAGGAGGCTGCTTCATCCTGATTCGAATGGCGACGGGAGAAACCGTGGCGATTGACGGGCGCGAAACCGCACCGATGAAAGCGACACGCGACATGTATATCCCGCGTGATTCTCTGGCGCCGACTGATTTATCCCAGACGGGAGTCTTAGCCGCGGGTGTTCCCGGAGAACTCGCCGCTCTTGATTTAGCGCTGAAGAGATTCGGTCGCTTACCGCTCACAGAAGTCATCAAAGGCGCGGTTGCTCTCGCCGATACCGGCTTTCCGATTTCGCGGTTTTACTGGGAACGGCTCGAATTTAACAAAGAAAAACTGAGCCGATTCCCCGGTACGCGCAGTGTTTTCTTCACCAGTGACACCACCGTCCTTCAGTGGGGTGAGCGGCTGATTCAAAAAGACCTCGCCGCAACGATGCGCGCTATAGAAAAGGCCGGAGTGGATACCTTTTACAGCGGCCCGATTCCACAGATGATCGTGGACTATGTTGCCTCTGAAGGGGGCATCCTCACCTTGCAGGATTTCGAGAATTATCGGCCACACGCCCGTGAACCGATTCATGGGAATTATCACGGCTACGAAATCCTGTCCATGCCTCCGCCAAGTTCCGGCGGCATTCACTTGGTCGAGATTCTGAATATCATCGAAGAAATCGGAATCGGCTACCTCGGAGCGGGGAGCGCCGGAGCGACTCATGCGATAGCTGAAGCGATGTCGCGAGCTTTCGCTGACCGCGCCGTCTATTTAGGTGATCCGGATTTCAGCACAATTCCTATCGAAGGGTTGACGTCGAAAGCGTATGCGTCCGAGCTTCGCGCAGGAATTCACCGTTGGGAGCATGTGAATCCATTCGGCGCAGGCGTGCCTCCCGGTTGGATGCCGGATACCACCGACGGTCACACAACGCACCTTTGCGTTTTGGATGAAGACGGCAATGCGGTGTCTTTGACCGCGACCATCAACACCGGCTTCGGCAGCGGTGTCGTCGTGCCCGGTGTGGGAATTATCTTGAACAACGAAATGGACGACTTCGTCACGAATCCCGGCATGCCCAACTATTTTGGCCTTGTCGGTGCGGAAGCGAACGAAATCAAACCCGGCAAACGACCGCTTTCCTCGATGGCGCCGACGATTGTGCTGCAAAATAGCAAACCCTACCTCGTCGTTGGAAGCCCCGGCGGGCCGCGAATCATCACGACGGTTCTGCAGGTCATCGTGAATGTCGTTGACCATAACATGCACCTACAGGAAGCCGTTGACTTTCCCCGGATGCATCATCAATGGCTGCCGGATAGACTCTTTTTGGAACGCGGCTTTCCGATTGATGCGATTGCCGACCTTCAACGGCGCGGCCACAAAATCGCTTACGGCGGCTTATGGAGCGGCGCAACTGCAATCCTTTCCGACACCACCACCGGCATGGTCTTCGGCTCCACCGACAGCCGCATGGAAGGCGCAGCCCTCGGTTATTAGCTGGAGGCAAGGGGCTGAAGCCCCTTGTCCAATCCTAACGCACTGTTGACAATGTCAGACGGATTCCATATATTGTATGCAATTAGCTGAGGAGTTCGTTTATGGCCAAAATTGGTCAGAGAATTCGTGAGGCTCGCAGGAAAGCCGGCCTATCACAGGAAGCGCTCGCCGATAAAATCAGCGTCAATCGCTCCTATTTGTCCCTTGTCGAGAACGGAAAATCGTCACCGACCTTCGAGTTTGTTGAAAAAATCGCTCAAGGAATCGACCTCCGTGTCGAAGATATCATTTTGGGCGAGCAGGGACGCTATCTGGTGTACGATGCGGAGGATGAAGCGCCCATGTATGATGGCCTCTCCGAGTTGCTGCAGGATCATCATCAAATGATTCTGATGAATATCACCGACGAGGAAATCGATGTCCTGCGGACGATTCGCCTCAACAGCCGCATTCGGCCATCGAAAGAGTTCTTCGTGCAGGCTCTCCTTGATTTCCGCAAATCAAAACAATCCCCACGGTGAAATTTCTCCTTGACATGGCCCGGCGTCATGATATCGAGCTGCACTTCAAACGTCTGACCGACAGTGTCCGGGGATACTCGCTTCCGGAAAGAACTATCGTTATCGATTTGGATCTTTCCGAAGAGCGGATGAACTGGACGTTTTGCCATGAGCTCGCGCATCTGCTTCAAGGCCACGGCAAACCGGACGGACCGGTTACGGCGCAGCATGAAAGAGAAGCTCATGACCAAGCTCAGGATTTATTGCTTCCTCCCGAAACGTTTCACCCCGACGCGCACCAGCTTTTTCTAACGGAACTTAAAGAACGCTATCCACAGGCAAGCTGGGAAGTCATCGCCCTGACACGGGTGCGTCACCGGCCCGGAGTGCTGACGATTTTCGATAATAATAAACGTACCGTTCGCACAGCTCCGCAACCCCTGCTTTACCCGTCTAAGCTTCATCCTCTGGAGCAAGCCGTAAGGCAAACCTTGAATGCGAACAATCCGACGGCACATCAAAACGGAGATGATTTACAGGTGGAAGGCGTGTTTATCGATGAAGGGCGCGGCGTCGAGCGCATCATCCTTATTGCTGATTCAGACCATGAATAAACCGCTGTATCTGGTAGTGCCGCACGGCAGTGCGCTTGGGCATTCTGTCTAATGTAACAGCAATGAAAAGCTTCCTAACAGCAATTCTGCTATCAACCATCTTACTATCAGCACAACCGTGCTCCGCCGGAGAAATTCACTCGCTGTATCATCAAACGAAAGAGGACAACGCGTGCGGCATCATGAAGCTCGAAAGCGGCCCCGATTTTCGCGTGTGTTGGCAATCGATGAAAGATTCGCGGGAAGCGCAGCCTGTTTATTTGGTTTTCCTGCGCCGGAGCGAAGACAGTGCTTGGTCATATTTCGACTACACGGATGATACCTGCTTCGTTCACTATGGAGCCGCGCTCTTTTATCCGGATATTGTATATGACGTGCATGCGTACTTCGGTTCGGTGCGGAAGCTGCCGGGGTACCCAGTCGATCCACAGGAGCCGCGTATGCCCGGCGATGCTTTTCGCTCTTTCTGGTAGATAGCCTGTTCCGATTTCCGATAAATTAAATTTGAAAGACCTATTAGAGAAAGCAAATTCATTAGTCGTTGAAACAAATCAACGGGAGGAAATTCAATGAAATTGACATCCGAAAAGCGGGGAGACGTTTTCGTTATCAATCTCAAAGGCAAAATCATGGGCGGGCCGGAATCAACTCAATTCCATGACCACCTCAAAGAAGCCATTGCTCGCGGCGAGCGCAAGGTCGTGCTCGATTTGGGAGGCGTCGAATGGATGAACAGCTCGGGATTGGGAGTGCTCATCAGCGCGTTTACGACGCTGCGCAATGCCGGAGGAGAGATGAAGCTGGGACGCATCACCGAGAAGATTCAAAGCCTGCTGATTATCACCAAACTCTCTACCGTCTTTGATACGCACGATACGGCCGAAGACGCCGTCAATAGTTTCCAATGACCACAAGCTCCGCTCCGGATTTCAGAGAGATTGCACGGCATCTGACCGAGCTCGGACATCTGGCAGAGCAGACCGCCCAACATCTGCGAAAAGGTCAGGGGGATCCGCAGCAGCTCCAGTTGTTCCTTGATGTATCGCGGGAAGCTCTCAAAGGCGCTGCGCTCCTGGATCTCCTGCGCGAAGCGGACCGCGAACGGCAGGAGAACGAGACATTCCTTCGTATCGGTATGCAGCTTTCCAGCACACTGGATATCGATGAATTGCTGCAGACGATTATCGAATCTCTGCGCGATGTCGTGGACTACGATGCGGCGGGCATCTTTCTGGTGAACAGGGAAACGAATCAGATCGAAGCTGATTTTCTGATTGGATACGAAAAAGCGGATCGCCGAAAACTGCGCGAAAAATTCGAAGAAGGAGTGCCTATCGGCGCCGGACTCGTCGGATGGGTGGTGCAGAATGGCGAAGCCGTCGTTGTTCCGGATGTTCATGGAGATTCGCGCTATATTCCCGCTCGAGAAGCGACGCGCAGTGAAATCGCCGTCCCGATTATTTCAGGCGATGAAATGGTCGGATCCCTGAATCTCGAATCCGATGAGGTCGACGGTTTTACGAATGAAGATCTCGAACCGCTGCGCACCTTCGCAAGTCTGGTTGCCGTAACGCTTGACCGCGCACATTTCCACCGCGAAATGATTATTAAAAAGCGTATGGAAGAAGAGCTTTCCGTGGCGCGGCGCATCCAGCTTTCGTTTCTCCCAACGTCCATGCCGAGATTTACACCCTACGATTTGGCAGGCTTGAATTTTCCGACGCTGGAAGTGGGAGGAGATTACTACGATTTCATTCGCATCACCGACGGGGATATCGGTGTGGCGATTGGAGACGTGGCGGGGAAAGGCATCGGCGCGGCTCTTCTCATGGCCAGCTTCCGAGCCAGTCTGCGGCTCGAATCCCAGTCGAACTACGCCATTTCCACAATACTGCAGAAAGTCAATCGCTTCCTCTATGAAACCAATCCTCCGGAACAATTCGTCACCGCTTTCTATGGAGTCATTGACCGGCGAAACAATATCCTGACCTATTCGAACGCCGGTCATAACCCGCCGTTCATTGTACGAAACAACGAAGCGATTCCGCTCGATACCGGCGGATTAATCTTAGGTTCGTTTCCCTATCCGGAGTATGAAGAAGCCCGGGTGAATTTACAATCGGGAGATATTCTCGCGTTCTACACAGACGGTGTCACCGAAGCTCGCAACGCCGATGGAGAAGAATTCGGGACGGAACGTCTGGTGGAGCGGGTTCGAGCCTACCGGGAGCTGGGTGCGATGGATATGGTACGGCGGATTTGCCGCGATGTACACCATTTTCAATCTGATAAATTTTCTCAAGATGACTTGACACTTTCAATTGTGAAATGCCAATGAACACGCCAACGTCCTCGGAAAAACTAACCGTTCGTTCTTCCACCGATGAGCTGCTGGTCGTGGATGAATGGACCGAGCGCATTGCCCGCGAAATGGGCTATTCGGACAGCGATGTCGGTGATTTTGCTATCTGCGTCACCGAAGCGGTCAACAATGCTATCCTGCACGCTCATCACAGCGATGAGAGCAAAACCATTTACATCCACTTTGATCGAATGCCGGATGGCTTGCAGGTTCGAGTGTGCGATGAAGGGAAGGGCTTCGACTATAAAGTACTTCCGGATCCGACCCTGCCGGAGAATATTATGAAAGAAGGCGGCCGCGGAATACACGTCATTCGCCACCTCATGGATAAACTGGAGATTCGCCTTTGCAAGACAGGGACGGAAATTGTCATGTGGAAACGGAAGGGGGCCTAATGAGAATCGCCGTTTATCCCGGAACATTCGATCCCATCACACATGGACATATTGACGTGATTCGCCGCGCGCGGATGGTATTTGATAAAGTGATTGTGACTCTGGCCACGAATCCCGAAAAAACTCCCATGTTCACACTGAAAGAACGAAAAGAACTTATCGAACTTGCGGTTCAGGAGATTCCCAGTGTTGAAGTTGCGGACTTTGATGGCCTGACTGTGCGTTTTGCTGAAGCTACTGGAGCCATTGCGATTATTCGAGGTTTGCGCGCTGTCTCGGATTTCGAATATGAATTCCAGATGGCGTTGACGAATCGAAAACTCTCCGCGAATATCATTACTGTTTTCCTGATGCCCCATGAAAAGTTTACGTATCTGAACAGCAATATCGTGCGCGAAGTCGCCAAACTCGGCGGCGATATCAGCCCTTTCGTCCCCGCTTGCGTGGAAGAAGCCCTAAAGAAAAAACTTAGATAATCATCGGTAACGATTCAAGCATAGTCGCCGTGGTGGGTGTCACCCACCCGGAAATGAACCGTCGAGCCGGGTCGCCTGACCCGGCCGCAATACCGCTGAGGCTGATTAGATACGGCAGAGGCCGGAATGGATACAACATCTCTTTTTGAAGGGAAGGAATCGAATCAATGACGGTGCGTTTGGGAATCGATTTGGAACCACTTGCGGAGTTGGCGCGTCTCTGGAAAGATATGCCGCTTGATCTTCTGGATTTCGCTTACGCGGCAGGCACGGCAGGAGCGCAAATGCTTCTGGCACCCGAAGAAACACTGGAACGCTCGGACTTGATGCTCTTGGCAAGGCCGGGATTGCCGCTGTTTGTGCTTAAAGTGCGCGAAACGGAATTTGAGCGAGTGATGCAGTTGCCGCTACCGGCGGATCGTTATTTTATTGTCGGGGATTACGGGAGCGCGCTTAAAGACGTCGATGATTTCAATAAATTTCGCCGCGAGGTATCGGACACATCAACCTTGGGCGCTCTGGTTGAGGCTGAACCCGGCTCCGTAAAAAAAGCCGCTCAAGCTGCGATGGCGTGGGTCGTTTTCTCGACAACACCGTACGTGCAAGTGGCGACACCACGGGAAGCCGAAGATGAACTGGCTCGGCTTTCCACAGCAGTGTTCACTGCGCAGAAATTTGGACTGCGCGTCGCCGTCATGGGGCCGATGTATCCGCATTTACTAAGACCGCTCCTCGAAATCGAAGGCATCGAAGAAATTTATCCCGGTGCGGAAATCTGGCTTCGAGCCCTCCGCGTCGGCTGGGAACGCGCTCTCGAAGAATACACCAAAATCCTTGAACGAGCATAACTGAACCGCCGAGCCGCACCGCCTAAAATCGCCGCGAATGGGTGCCCTCACCCTTCGCGAAATTTAGGAGAACAGATGAAAGACGATCTGCTTAAAAAAATCCCCGAAATCAATCAAATCACCGACAAAGACATCCGCGAGAAAACCATCGCCGCATTTCTGGACGCACTGCAGAGTGGTGGATGGAACGTTTCCGACCTCGACCGGATTCCCTTTTCATTGCTGATTCCCGATAATCCCGTCAGCTTCCTGACGCATACACGCGCCGTCACGGCTGTCGCGCTGAAAGCCGCCGAAGTTTTAAACGAAACCTATAAAGAGCATTTTCAAATAGACTTTGACATTCTGCTTTCCGGAGCGATTCTGCATGACGTCGGTAAACTGCTGGAATACAAAGAAACGACCAAAGGTTTTCAGAAGAGCGACTACGGACGCGTCATGCGGCACCCGTTTTCCGGAGCGGGACTGGCACTGAAACACGGTTTGCCGGGGGAAGTGCAGCACATCATTGCCACGCACGCACATGAAGGCGACGGCGGCTATCGCACTCCCGCATCCGCAGTCGTCCACCACGCCGACTTCATGAATTTCGATCCCCTGCGTGCTTTGATTAAATAAGGGAATAGAGCTCGCGGTGTTGGCTGTTTGCAGCCGACCCAAAATCCGTAGGGGCGCTCCCACGTGTGCGCCCGTTCGCGCAATAGAACGAACTTCACAGGACATCCCCATGAAATTCCCAGCGGAACCTTTTAAAATAAAAGTCGTCGAACGCATCAAAACGACGACCCGAAAAACCCGTGAAAAACTTCTGAAAGAAGCGGGATTCAATATTTTCGATATTCCCGCCGAGGCGATTTACGTGGATCTCCTGACCGACAGCGGCACCGCGGCGATGTCGGATAATCAATGGGCGGGTCTCATGATTGGCGATGAATCCTATGCCGGGTCGAAAAATTATTATCGGCTTGAAAAAACCGTCCGCGAAGTCACCGGCTACGAATTCGTCATTCCGACACATCAGGGTCGCGTCGCCGAGAATCTGCTCTTTTCGACCGTTTGTAAGTCCGGCATGATTGTTCCGAATAACACGCACTTCGACACGACGCGCGCCAATGTCAAAGCGAACGGTGCGAAAGCGATGGATTTGCCCATCGCACAGGCGCTGGATCCTGCGCTCGACTATCCTTTCAAAGGCAACATGGATGTGAAAGCGCTGGACAAATTACTCGAACGCGACCGTTCCAAGGTTCCGATGGTGACCTGCACGGTGACGAACAACAGCGCCGGAGGGCAGCCGGTTTCCATGCAGAATATCCGCGAGATTTCGGACGTGTGCAAGCGCTGGAAGGTGCCCTTCTTTCTGGACTGCGCGCGCTTCGCCGAGAATTGTTATTTCATCCGCGAACGTGAATCCGGTTATGATAAAAAATCCGTCAAAGAAATCGCACTCGAAATGTTTTCCTATGCCGACGGTTGCTGGATGTCAGCCAAGAAGGATGCGCTGGTCAACATCGGCGGTTTCCTCGCGATGAATGATGGAGAGCTGGCGAGTCTTCTGAAACAAAAGCTGATTCTAATCGAAGGATTTCCGACGTACGGCGGCTTGGCCGGTCGTGATCTCGAAGCAGTCGCGCGCGGACTAATCGAAGGACTCGACGAAGACTATTTGCACTATCGAACCGCACAGGTGAAATATTTGGGCGAAAGTCTGGATCGCGGCGGCGTCCCTGTCGTGAAACCCATCGGAGGCCATGCCGTCTTCATTGACGCCCTAACGTTTGCGCCGCATATTCCGCAATCGCAATTTCCGGGGCAGGCGCTCATTGTCAACATGTACCGCGAAGCCGGCATTCGCGGTGTCGAAATCGGTTCATTGATGTTCGCAGAAAAAGATCCTGACACCGGCGAGGCGCATTATCCTGATTTGGAACTCGTAAGATTAGCGATTCCCCGGCGCGTCTATACGACGATGCACATGCATTATGTCGCCGAATCGATACTGAAAATTTTTCACGAACGCGAAAAGATGCGCGGTTTTGAATTGATCTATGAGGCGCCCGTGCTTCGCCATTTCACCTGCCGCTTGAAGGAGTTGTAACATGTTGCAACCGAAAATTGCTAATATGCTATTTTTTCGCCCTAATAACGGTTCCTTGTGAATGCTATAAATATATTGATAAGTGTGCATTATTCAGATCAATAATAAGGGATTAACATCTTAATTAGCGACGGCGAAAATATACATTTTCCAGAAAAATATCACATATAGAGGAACAAAGTCCTTATGGCTGATGAAAATAGATGGAAAATAAATGATACCAAAGATGGTATGATGGTCATCGATCTTCTTTCGTGGCAGTATTTTAATGACTTCATCTGCCAAAAAATGCTTGACTACCGATATTACATCTGGCGTGGACAACGAGATGTCTCATGGCCGCTACTATCTACACTGGATAGAGAGCTAATCAAACGTAAGAAATCAAATGATAAAACGATCAGAGAGACCCATCTTGAACGGTTCAAGTTCGCTTGCAGAGGTCGCCGGGGAAATAATCCCGTGCCATTAGAAACTGACAACGATTGGTGGGCTCTTGGCCAACATCATGGCCTCGCGACCCCGTTACTCGATTGGACAAAGTCCCCATTTGTTGCCGCATATTTCGCGTTTGAAGAAGAAAGTAAGAGAGCTACGGAGAGACGGGCAGTATTTGGTATTATCAAACCGGAGATCAAGTCTAAGTCGGAAGAGATTTCAAAAGACTGGAAGTATTCTGAACGAGCTCCGATTGTTGAGTTTATTGAACCGCTCTCTGATGAGAATCCGAGATTAGTGAATCAGGGAGGACTCTTCACTCGGGCTCCTGACGGAATGGATTTAGAATCATGGGTTAAAGAGTCATTTCAAGGAGAGAAGAAGAACATTTATTTAATGAAGGTAACAATCCCTGGAGAAGATAGAGGACTATGCCTTAGATCCCTTAATCGTATGAACATCAACCATCTCTCCCTTTTTCCTGACCTCTTTGGATCTTCTAAATTCGTTAATTTGGACCTCAAGATTGATATATACTAAATCGCAGAAGAGTTTTTGCAATTGCGCATTGTGGTTCATCAACTCAGCTTATGCAACGCAATGCGAGTCTTTATAAGTCATCGTGTTAGCATAATTTCAGATGATATTGGCTTGTTTCCCCGTATTACTTCTGTTCCATTCACTTGCCGCCTAAAGGAGCTGTAGATGCTGCAGCCGAAACTTGACGATATTCCACTTGCCGAGCGCGAAAACATCCTGCGCGCCTTTTTCAAAGAAGGGAAGGATGGCGCACTGCACAGCTATCCATCGCAGAATAAAAAGAAGCTCGTCGTTCTGGCGAATTTAGCGACTCAGTTTGAATCAGATAAAACCTACACCGAATTGGAAATAAATCTCAAGCTGAAGTCACGCTTCGAAGATTTCGCGACACTGCGCCGCGACCTTGTCGAATTCAGTTTCTTCGAGAGAAGCCCGGATTGCAAGGAGTATCGACGTCATCAATAGTCGCCTTGATTTGCATAACTCATAAGTGCAATGTTTTTTCACCGAGTAGAACAGTACGCGTGCAGCGGTTGAAAAATCTAATGAGTATTGGGGAGATTGCATATGCAAATAGATTGGAACCTTGTAAAAGAAATCATCATCGTGGTGGTTTCGCTTGTGATTGGTGGATTTGTTAAGCAGTGGTTTGAACGTAAGCCGCGTGTCGTCTATTTTGTCAGTCACGCTTCAAGTTTCCGTCTAAAGGACATTGAACGAGACGAGGATTTGTGGAGCAATACGCATAGTATTATTCTGCGGAATACGGGCAGGAGAACCGCAAAAAATGTGAGAATCAGCCATCGTGATCAGTCGATTCAATTCAATATATTTCCTTCAATACGTTATGAAGTCAGTAATCTTCCAGACGGAGGTGCCGAGATCGTAATCGGCCAACTTGTGCCGAAGGAAGTAATTGAAATTTCATATCTCTATTTTCCCCCGCTTACTTATCTGAATGTCATGGGAGAAATTAAGCATGATGAAGGATTCGCCCAGCTTCAACCGGTGTTATTTCAGCGTCAATTCCCCAAAGCGCTCAATATAATAGTAGGTATCCTAACATTACTGGGAGCAATCACATTAATTTATTTTGTAATTACGGGTTTCTTAGGATTATTTGCATAGAAATATAATACCATTGCGTGGAAAATTATGTATATATTCTCATGACGAAAAGTCCTTTTTAATTACTAGTATAAGAGTAATAAAATCCGCATATGAGGATTTGCTATGGAAAAAAAGAACATCGAAATCTTCGAGATTGCTTGCTTCGTAATTGGAGCTTTTTTGGTGCTGTTTAGTCTTGTGAGTTTCGATTCACACACCCGTGGTGGTGTGAGCTACTATTTCCCAGATTTGGCGAAATTTGGTATAGCGGTGGGTGGCTCCCTTGTTTGCCTCGGTTTTTTTGTCAGGCACAGGAGAAAAGGCAGGTCTGAATAACGTTAAGCACGATTTATTCTTCGCCTTTAACAGCACACAATGACTAATGCAAAGAGAACGATGTTAAAACGTGTTCTCGTCACCGGTTGTTCTACGGGAATCGGCGCGGCTACTGTTCGACTATTGCTGCAGCGAGGGATGTACATCGTCGCAACTGCGCGTTCGGTTGAAACACTCGAGCCTTTGAAAGAAGCCGCCGCGCAATCGAGCGGAACACTCTTCACAACATCCCTTGATGTCACCGTGGATTCATCCCGCCGTGCTGCGTTTGCCTTTGCCGAAGAAAAGCTTGGTGGCGTGGATGTTCTCATCAACAACGCCGGTTACGGTCAGATGGGGCCCATCGAAGAGGTGCCGTTGGAACTCATCCGGCAGCAATTCGAAACGAATGTCTTCGGACTTATAGCGATGTGTCAGCTTGTACTGCCGTCGATGCGCGCGCAGCGTCATGGCCGAATTATAAATATCTCGTCCATTTTGGAAGTCGTTTCGTTGCCGATGGGTGGCATTTATTCCGCCAGCAAATATGCGCTCGCGGGAATATCCGATGCGATGAGAATCGAAGTCGAACCCTTCGGCATTGAAGTGGTTCTGATTCTGCCCGGACCTATTAAATCGGAATTCCCTCGCACCGCCGCGCTTTCGACACAGTCTCTCTGGAATAATTTGGAATCATCGGCCTATAAACCTTGGGCGGTGCCGATACTCTCGCGCTGGAAAGCAAACCAACCTCGCTCGGGTGAAGTATCGGTGGAAGTTTGCGCGGAAGTTGTCGCGCGCGCTGTTGAAGACCGCCGCCCTCGTATTCGTTACGTCATTACGAACAGAGCACGCATGCTCTATACAATGCGAAAGCTGCTGCCTGACCGCATCTTGGACAGTGCCCTTCGCAAAGTCTTCAACATGCGCAAGGATAAAGGCGGGCAGGCTTCATGATGTCCGTACGCGCCGTGCTCTTTGATTTGGACGGAGTCCTCATTGATTCCATGCCGCATCATATTCGCGCTTGGCAACAGGTGCTCGGTGAGATTGGAATTCAAGTTGACTCGCTTTACATTCGTCTCCACGAAGGCGAAAAAGCGGAAGCGACCACCGGGCGACTGCTGCGGGAACATGGCATAGAGATGAGCGAGAACGATTTGGCGCTTCTCATCGAACGTAAGCGCACTCTCTATCGTAAAACCGCTCCGCAAGGTTTGATTCCCGGCGCGCGGCATACGGTAGAGAAACTGAAAGCGGCGGGGATTCGCTGCGCCATCGTCACCGGCTCCGTACGCGCCAATATGACGAGCGTTCTCTCTAACGATGAGATTGCTCTCTTTTATCCCGTTATCACGGCGGATATGTACACCCACGGCAAACCGCATCCCGAGCCCTATCTGAAAGCGCTGGAAGAGATAAAACTTCAGGCATCCGAGTGTCTGGTCGTCGAGAACGCTCCGCGCGGTATTCAATCGGCCAAAGCCGCCGGAATCAAAGTCGCAGCGTTAACAGTCACGCTGCCGCGAAAATATTTAAGTGAAGCGGACATTATTTTAGATCATCATGAAGAACTCCTGAATATTGCAGGTTTGAAATCACAATCGAAATAGAAGGAGAAAAGCGATGCCGGGACTTGTGAACATTGAAAGACATATTGTCGAACAAGAACGCGCGAATCCGGGCGCGACAGGAGAGCTCAGCGATCTTCTCTATCAGCTCGCCCTCGCTGCCAAAATTATCAACCGGAGTGTGCGGCGCGCCGGAATTCTGAATATCTTGGGCACGACCGGCGAGATTAACGTGCAGGACGAAGAAGTCATGAAGCTCGACGATTTAGCCTATGAAACGATGTACAACGCCTTCGACCATTCCGGGTCGCTGTGCGTCATGGCTTCAGAAGAGAGCGAGGGCATTATTCCGATTCCACGCGAGTTTGAAGTGGGGAAGTACACACTCGCATTCGATCCGCTCGACGGCTCGTCGAATATCGATGCCAACGTGAATGTGGGAACGATTTTCTCGGCGCATCGGCGTGTCACTCGCGGCGGGCGCGGTCGGGAAAGCGACCTGCTGCAAGTTGGACGGAAGCAGGTGGCGGCGGGCTACATCATGTACGGTTCTTCGACGATGCTCGTCTATACGACCGGCCACGGCGTCCACGGCTTCACGCTTGATGCGACCGTCGGAGAGTTTTTGCTTTCGCATGAAAATATTCGCATTCCTCCGAAAGGAAAAATCTACAGCGTCAATACAGGTAACCGTCGCTACTGGTCGGAAGGTGTGAAGAAGTACGTTGACCACCTTGAAGAAGAAGATAAAGCAACCAATCGTCCCTATTCGATGCGCTATATCGGCTCCCTCGTCGCTGATTTTCATCGCACGATGCTCTATGGCGGCATTTTCATGTACCCGAAAGATCTGAAAAACGCGAAGAAGCCGAGCGGTAAGCTGCGGCTGCTCTATGAAGCCGCGCCGCTGGCGATGGTGATTGAGCAGGCGGGAGGTCGGGCTTCGGACGGCGAGATGGACATTAATGATATTCAGCCCACCGACTTGCACCAGCGCGTCCCACTTTACATCGGCTCCAAAGAAGACGTCGATCAAGCCGAGGAATACATCAAGAAACACGGCTAAACCTACCTGAATATCCCATAAAAAACAAACCGCCGGAGATTTTCGAATTTCCGGCGGTTTCTTGTATCAAAGAGAGCGGCGGGCTGCAAAGTAAATCGTTTGATTTCGCAAGAAAAAAGTCGTATATTCAACGATAAGCGAGAATGGCGGAACTGGCAGACGCGCCAGACTTAGGATCTGGTGCCCCAGAAGGGCGTGGGGGTTCGACTCCCCCTTCTCGCACGTCAGCTTTGATACGAATTCTCTTTTTAGGAGTTCGCCTTGCAAATCGAAAAGACCGATGTGAGTGCTGTCGAAATACAGTTGACAGTCACCATTCCGCCGGAAGATATGGCCGGGCGCGTGGAAGAGGCTCAGCGTCGAATAGCCCGTAAGGTGCAGTTGCCCGGGTTTCGCAAAGGGCACGCCCCAAAAAAAGTCATCTGGCAGCGTTACGGCGATTCCATCACCGCCGATGCCGTGGAAAACGCCCTGCAGGACTACTACCGAGCGGCGCTCCAGAAAATGGACATCAACCCGCTCGCGCCCGGAAAAATGGAAGAAGTCTCTTTCAAACCCGGCGAGCCTCTTGTTTTCAAAGTCAAATTGGAAAAAGCGCCAGAAATCACCGTGCCGGATTTTTCCGATGTTTCGGTTGAACTCGAGCAGCCGCAGGTCTCGGAAGAAGATGTTCTGGAAGCCATTGATCATATTCGCGAGCAGCAGGCGATTCTCACGCCAACCGATGAACCTGTCAATGAAGATTCCGTGCTCATGGTGGACATTCAGGAGCTGGATCCGAGCGGCCTTCCCATCGTCGGCAGAGCACAGCGGGATGCTCACATAGACATGCAGCATAATCCGCTTGGTAAGGATTTTGCTGAGAAAGTGATGAGAGCGCGGGAAGGGGAGCAGGTTCGTTTCATAATCGACACCGCCAGCGGTTCTCCGGAGGAAAAGAAACCCTCGGTTCATCTGGAAGTGACGCTCAAATCCGTCCGCCGGAAAGAGCTGCCGCCATTTGATGATGATTTTGCCGCCTCACTCAATCCGAAAATCACCTCGACCGACGCGCTCAAAGAAGATCTGCATAAGCAACTGACCGCTCGCGCCGCGAGTAGCGCCCGACGGAAAATGCACAATCACCTGATTGACGCGCTGCTGCGCGAAGAGGATTTCCCCGTACCGCCTCAGATGCTGGATGATTATCTGAATCGCCTTATTACAGATTCGAGGGGTGACAATGGAGAACAGGATGCGGAGAAAGATAAAGCGTTCAAAGAGGAGCTGCATGCGGTCGGAGTTCGAAATGTTCGCTGGTTTCTGCTGAGGCAGGTGCTTATTCGGGTTCATGAACTGAAAGCGAGCGAAGAAGACCTTGAACGTGAGTTTGAAATCCTCTCGAAAATGTCAGGAAAATCTTTGGATGAGATAAAGGCAACTTACGCCGATAAAGATAAACGGAGCGATTTATTGGAAGCGGTGACTGACCGGAATATTTTCGCGTTTCTCGAGAAGCAAATCACAGTGGTGCCCGTTCCGGTGGATTTGGCGACGTTCGAGGGACGCGCTCCCGGCCGCATCATCGCACCATAAAATCTCCCCCCGCGTGCGGGGGAACCATTCCTCGCCGAGCCGGGTTCAGCGCTCGTTTCGGTCAATCAACCAGTGAGTTTTCGCGCGTAACCCGGCCGGAACTTCGACAGGGGATTTTCAAAATATCGAATCATGCAAGATAAGAAAGGAATAGATATGTCACTCGTTCCCATGGTCATTGAACAGACAGGGCGTGGGGAGCGTGCCTTTGATATTTTCTCAAGGCTGCTCAAAGAAAGAATCATTTTCATCGGGACTGCGATTGACGATACGGTCGCCAGTCTCGTGATTGCGCAACTGATCTTTCTATCCGCCGAAGACCCCGACAAGGACATCAGTATCTACATCAACAGTCCGGGAGGTCTCGTCACATCAGGGCTCGCCATCTACGATACCATGCAATACATCAAACCCGATATCGTGACGATTTGCATGGGGCAGGCGGCGTCTATGGCGGCGGTGCTTTTGGCGGCGGGAAAATCGAACAAGCGCAGCGCGCTACCGAACGCCCGCATAATGCTTCATCAACCGCTCGGCGGAGTTCAGGGACAGGCGGTGGATATCGAGATTCACGCCAAGGAAATCCTGAAGATTCGCTTGCGGCTCAATGAAATCATTGCAAGTCACACGGGTCGCGATGTCGAGCAGGTCGAAAAGGATACAGACCGCAACTACTTCATGTCCGCGGAAGAAGCGAAAGATTACGGTATCATCGACGAAATCGTCGTACCTAAAATCAGCACGAACGATAAAAAGAAATAACCGGATACGTTTATCCGGAAAGGTTTTTATGACAGCCGAGGATACTCCCGTTTGCTCATTCTGCGGTCGCGCGGAAAAGCAGGTGCAGACCCTGCTGAAATTCCAGAATGGAGTTGCGATTTGCGATGCCTGCGCCGAGCAGGCTTTTCAGATTACGCAATTGAACCGCGCCGGCAGACGGCGCTTGACCATTGATTCGTTTCCCATTCCTGAGGAAATTAAAAGTCAGCTTGATGACTATGTCATCGGGCAGGAGCAGGCGAAACGGCGTGTGGCGGTAGCGGTTTATAATCACTACAAACGCATCAACGCGCGCTCAAAACCTTCGACGGTCGAACTCGAAAAATCGAATATCCTGCTTGTCGGCCCCACGGGCACCGGCAAAACATTGATGGCGCAGACGCTCGCGCGCTTCCTTCAGGTGCCGTTCGCTATCGCCGATGCGACGACCATCACCGAAGCGGGCTACGTGGGCGAAGACGTGGAAAATGTTCTTGTGCGTCTTCTGCAGGCCGCCGATTACAGTGTTGAGCGAGCGGAGATAGGTATCGTCTATATAGATGAGCTCGATAAAATCGCCCGTAAAGAAACGAATGTCTCGATAACGCGCGACGTGTCAGGCGAGGGTGTTCAGCAAGCTCTCTTGAAAATCCTCGAAGGAACCGTGGCTTCCCTGCCGCCTCAAGGCGGGCGCAAACATCCGGAACAGAAACTGATTTCCCTCAATACGAAGAACGTTCTTTTCATTTGCGGTGGAGCTTTTGAAGGCTTGGAAAGGATTATCCGGTCACGCGTCGCGAAGCGGCCGATGGGTTTTGGAGCCGGAGAAACGGAAACAAGCGAATTTTCTCCCTATGAATTGCTCTCGCAGGCCAGTTATGAAGACCTGCTGAAATTTGGTCTGATTCCGGAACTCATCGGACGGTTGCCGGTCATCTCGGCTTTCTCTGATTTGGATGAAGATGCACTCGTAAAGATTCTGGTGGAACCGAAGAATTCACTGGTCAAACAATACGAATACCTCTTCGAGATGGAGAACGTCACACTGACCTTTGCCGATGGAACTCTCGAAGCCATAGCGAAACTCGCTATAGAACGCAAGACCGGCGCTCGAGCGCTTCGCTCCATTCTTGAAGAAACCATGGTGAACATCCTCTACGAGATTCCCGGTCGGAAGGATGTCGCCGAAGTGATTATCACTCCAGAAGCCGTGCGGGAAAAAACCTCACCGCGCATCATCTCCGCCGAACAAAAAATCAGCGCCTAAGGCAAATCGCCGAGGCAGATCCCCTGATTTGCCCGGAATGTAAAAATTTGTAGGGGCGCTCCCACGTGTGCGCCCGCATTTGAATACACCGATTAACGGGCAGACACTTGGGTCAGCCCCTACAACAGATAAATACACCACGCCATCGTTGCCTTTCTTCAGCCAAAAAAATGCCTTCCCGTCTTCTTTTCGCGGTTCTTATTTTTATCCTGCTTTTTTTCGCAGTGACCTCTCCGACGAACGCGGGTATCTGGAAGCCCATCGGTGAGGACAGAGACAGCCTTGCGCTGCACACACTGCGCGGCGTAGAATTGACGCGTCAAAGTGAACACCTTCACATCCTGATAAAGGCAGAAACACGTACTGACCTTGAACTGACATCGTCGTGGAAAAGCGAATGGATTCAGCCGGGCGGTAAAACCGAGAGACGCCGCCAAGACGGACGCTGGCATTTCTCGGCGCTTCACCCTTTGACGAAACCGGTGAAGCTGTGGCTTTCCACTCGAGGTGAACTCTTTGATGAACGCGCGGCGACACCCTCGGCTTTGATTTCCCCGGCAACCATACGCGTGTTGCGAGGCGGCGGCGGAGCCGTTTACGAACCGATACCTCATCTTGAACTTATCGCCGGTGGCGGTGTGATTGAGGATCGCCGTTTTGGTCATGTGATATCCGGCCCTCTATGGGAAACAGCCGGCAGACTGGCCGGATGGGATGTCAGCGGCTATGTTCAAGATATCGCGTTCAAAACCGAGTGGGAAAATCCCGGCAGTTATCGCAATCGCGATCTGCAAGCGCGCTATGATGTTCGCAGAGAATTCTCGCCGGGAACAACAGGCCGCGCCGAGCTGGAAGCTTTGGAGATTCGCCGGAGTTACTTCACGAATGAAAGAGATCTCTTAGCCACTCGTAAAGAACGACGTGCGCGTTTCAATAACGGATTTACCTACGCCATCCGAGATGACCTTAGAGCGGAGTTCAATGGAGAGCTCTTCAATACGAAAACCGAAATCGAACAGGGCGCAAATAAAAGTTCGCTCGAAGAAGCACGCGCTGTTTTTAAAACAGGACTCGTACGTCGGACACGCCGTTTCGCGGCAAGATTCGGTGTCGGCGTCAGTAGTGTATCGCAGACGATTGACGGAGACATCCTACAAGGACGGAAGACCAACCTATCACTGACAGCGGGATTCCAGCCGACATCGCGCGATTCTTTTTACGGCGGTTTCGAAGTCAGTAAATACCAGCTCGACACCCGTTCGGAACAAAACAATGATGACCGGGATGAAGTGCGCTTCGAGTTTCTAACGGGCGCGAAAGGAACTTTCAATCCCTATCTCCACTGGAGAACATGGGCGCGGGTGACGCTGGATCATCTGGTCTATATTTTCCGGGAACGCTCGGCGAATAACCGCTGGACCCGTCTTTTTCTCATAGCATCAAGACTGCATCACCAGCCTTCACACGCATTCGAACAGACCTTTATGTTTGAAATCAGCGCGAATTATCAGGCGTTTGATTTTGAGCAGGATCCGCGGCAGGTGCGCAGCACTGTTTTTCGAAAACTCCGCGCCGGAGACAGCTTAGCGGTTGCGTTGACGCGAACGGTTTCCGTCGTAGCGCAATTGACATGGAAGCGCGAGGAACTGGGGCGGCTCTTCTGGCGTGAATTTCAGGAAGAACGTTCTGATGAAGTCACCTCCGTTTACAGTCGTCTGGAATTCCCGTGGCAAATCGGCAGGCGAACCACATTAGTCGTGGGAGGGCTTTGGAATCATCGCCGCGGAATTCGCTTTTCCGGCGGTGACTTTAATCAAACAGAAGTATTTCAAGATTTGCAAACCTACGGACCGCTCTGGAAATTTCAGCACGGCTTGCGTTCGCCGCTGACAATCAACGCGGGAGGACAAGTGGTTCGACAACTCGAACTCGGTCGCGACGACCGATGGCTGGTCATGGGGGATATAGGAGTATCTATCAAGTGGTAGCTGTACGTGAATGGGGAGAAACATTTTATGCGCCGCCCGAAGCACTCCGAGGTGAGCAGGTGCTTCTCGGTGGAGATGAAGCGCATCATCTGGTGCGAGTGCTTCGCAAGCGAGTGGGTGAGCATGTAGGCGTCATGGACGGCAAAGGAAACTACTACATCTGCCGAATCGAGAATACCGAAGGCCCGGTGACATTACATGTCGAACGTCACCTTCCGTGGCGGGGAGAGACGCGCAGTCCGGTTGTCTTGCTCCAGGCGATTCTGAAAGAGCCCGCAATGGATGATGTCGTGGATCGCGCCACGCAGATGGGAGTGTCTTCTATCGTGTGGATTCCCACCGCGCACGCGGTGGGAAATTTGACCGAAGCAAAGCTGGCGCGCCATCAGCGCATCGCTCGAGCAGCGGCGAAACAATGCGGCCGCTCTGTTATTCCGACTGTCGAAAAAGCGGACAGTTTTCAGCAGGTTCTCGAACAGTTTCGCAATAGGCGCGTGATGTATGTCGCGCATCCGCTGGATTCTCCGAGTACGTTTGTTTCCAACGAAACCGGCTCGAAAGAAGAATTAGTGGATGGAGGTGTGCTTCTGGTCGGACCGGAAGGAGGACTTTCGCAGGAAGAAACTACCCTCGCGCAGCGCAGCCGATTTGCATGGCTCTCTCTGGGGAATCGCCGCCTTCGTTCCCCGACAGCCGCTACCGTCGGTCTCGCCATTCTTCTTCGCCAGCTCGGCGAATTCTAATTCGTATAAAGATCGAAAAAAAGAAACCGGATTTCTCTCCGGTTTTTTATTTCCCCCCGCATGCGGGGGTAACCTTTCCTCGCCGAGCCGGGTTCCCCAAATCGCCGCGAGTGGGTGCCCCCACCCCTCGCGTAAAGTGATGCGGTGTTGGCTGCTTGCAGCCGACCCTTTTCCCTACGGGCTGGCTCTGCCTGTCCTGTCTTTCACGGCATCACACCGACGGGACAGAGCCCGCCGGTAGGATGATGTTGTTCACTCGCAATGGCAGAATTGCCCGGAACTAAAAAACATGAACCAAACGCAAGCCTTCATCACGTTCATCCTCGCCATTCTGACTATTTCCGGTCTTCTGCATTGGTTCCTCTATGCACGGTTGGTTATAGCACTGAACATCACGTCAACCACTGTGTTATGGTCGCTTCGATTTCTGGCTGGGTTTCTGGCAATTTCCTTTATTCTTGCCCGTATGTTGGACACGTTCGCGCCGCGCCCTCTGGTTCTGGCGTTCGACGGATTCGCGTCCGTCTGGATGGGGATGATGTTTCAGCTCCTATGGATAACGTTTGATTTGTGGATTCTCAAACTGTTGCTTAGGTTGACAGGTCTCTGGGGAAGATTGCCGCACGCAGCCGTGGGGAAAGTCTCTGTTCTTGTCGTTTTCGCAGTTGCGGTGGCGTTGTGTACATGGGCAATGGTAATCGCGCAGCGTCCTGCGCGTGTTGTCAATGCTCATGTGCCTGTCAAAGGCATTACTTCGGAACTGCGGCAAATGAAAATCGCAATGGTCGCTGATTTTCACGCGGGTTTGCTGGTGAGCAAGAACAAGGTTGAGTATTGGGTGCAGGAAATTAACCAGCTCGAACCGGATGTGATTTTAATTCCGGGCGATGTTATTGAACGTCCGCCGCATCGCATGATGGAATTTGCCGATGCTTTCCGCAAACTGAAAGCCCCACTCGGCGTGTATGTTTCCACCGGCAATCATGAATATTTTGTCGGATTGAACAGCGCGCTAAAATTTTTCGAAGCAGCGAACATGCGCGTGCTGATGAACGACGTAGAAACACTTCCCGGCGGACTTCTGCTTGCCGCTGTCGAAGATCAGACAGCTTCCATGTGGAAACGACCGATTCCGCCGATGAATGAATTGTTAGGGGATAGCGCCAAAGACCATCCAACGATTTTGATGAATCACACACCTTCAACCCGCGGCGCTCGAAAAGCAACTGCAGTGGGTGTGGATTTAATGGTTTCCGGCCATACGCATGGCGGGCAGATGTGGCCGTTTTCGTATCTTTCCCGTCTGGCCTATCCGTTTCATCACGGTTTGTATCCCGTCAATGACGGCTACCAGCTCACAACCTGCGGCATCGGCACATGGGGCCCGCCGATGCGGCTTGGCACCTCACCCGAAATCCTCCTGATTCACCTCGTCGGCAAAGACGAACCCGCCACCAATAAATAACCTCATCACGCGCAACCCGGCCGGAATTCCAAACCTCCGCCGCGGCGAATCCCCAGATTCGCCCGGAATGGTGCTCCATGCGAAGCCGAGCATGCAAGACGCATGTCGCGGCGAGCATAGACCCACACGGCGATGCAAGCTACTTCCAAGGAATATCGCAAGCGATGCAGAGGGCGCGGGAGATGAGGGCGGTGAGGACAGGTTCTTTGTAGTCGGTGGACCAGCGGCGACCGGCGGTGTGGATAACTTCGGCACTGCCCGCGCGACCGGCTTGTTTGAATCGTTCTTGAGAAGGAGGGAGGTTCTTCACGATGTCTTCGGCTTCGGAAAGTCGTCCATAGCGAGGTAGCGCGCTGCCGACGGAAATGCGAACATCATCGAGCACGTCGTTGCCGGTTACAAGCACAGCGACCGACACGCGCGAAATGGCCAACGCCTGACGACGACCGAGCTTCAAAAAAGATGTTCGTGCGGTTGGGGGTGGGGAGGGAAAATAAATATCTGTGATAAGTTCATCATGCTGCAGAATCGTTTTATAGGGCGCGAGGAAAAAATCCGACAGCGCGACCCTGCGCTTTCGTTTGACGCTCTGGTACGCGAGTTCCGCGTTCAATGCAATCAGCGGTGGAACCGTATCGGCGCAGCTTGCCGCGTTGGCGATGTTCCCGCCGATGGTTCCCTGCTCGCGGATTTGCGGTGAACCGACGAGCGATGCCCCTTCCGGTAAAAAGGATGCAACGTGTCGGAGTTGTTTATGCTTCGCAAGTTCAGCGTGTGTGACGAGCGGGCCGATGTGCCAGAAACCGTCCTTAATTTCGATTTCTTTTAGCTCGCGTAAATCACTCAGTGCAACCCACGTCTCATCCGCTGCGAAAGGAGCTCTTCTCCGCTCGATAAGAAGATCAGTTCCTCCGGCAAGCGGACGTGTGTTTTCATTCATCAGGAGTGCAAGCGCCGCCGCGAGTGTTTCCGGTCGTTCGATGCGGAGCGGGTTCATGGCTGCTCCTTTGTCAGACTCGTGCGCTGATTCTTGCGCCGGAGTTGTTTACCAAGCAGCACTCGTTCCAGCGAAGCGGGGAGCTCTCGAATGCGGCGACCGGTTGCGTTAAAAATCGCGTTCACAATTGCGGGCGCACAAATTTCCGTGGCCGGTTCTCCGAGCGATTTCGCGCCGATAAGACTGAGGGAATCGGGATGTTCCAGAAACGAAAGGTGAATTTGCGGCGCGTCCAAAGCGGTCGCCAGTGTGTACTCATCGAAATTCCGAAGCTGCGGGATGCCCTGCTCTTGATGGTATTCCTCGAACAAACCATAACCCTGCCCCATCACCACACCGCCGTAAACCTGCCCGCAAGCCTGCGGATAGCTGACGATTTTGCCGACTTCGTGGCACGCCCAAACATCAAGAACGCGCACCTGTCCGGTTTCGGTATCCACTTCGACTTCCGCCGCGTTCGCTCCATAAACAAACGCGAAATACGCAGTGCCTTGACCGTGCTCTTCATGCCATGTAGTTTTCGGCGCTTTGAACCATCCGACAGCCATCAGCGGCACAGCGTGCGCGAAAGCTTTATCGGCGAGTTCGCCGAAGTCTATCACACGTTTATTGCCTCGCCAGAGAGCGCTGTCTTTCAAATGAAAGTCATCGACGTTCCCACCATAGAGTTGCGCCGCGAGATGGAACAGGCGATTCTTTAATGTGATGCAGGCGTCGTACGCCGCATTTCCCCCCATGATAGTGCCGCGCGATGCAACCGTCGGGCCGGAATCGGGTACGCGGTCCGTATCGGTATTGAGGAATTTGATGTGCGAGAGTGAAATGGCAAATTCTTCGGCGACGATAACGCTCAAAGCTGTCTGCGAGCCTTGCCCCATATCAGTGATACCTGACGCAACAATCACCGAGCCATCGGTTTGAATCGCGACGAGCGTTCCGGCGGCGTCAGTGCCTTCTGCACCGAGTGAAACACCGCGGTAACTGCACGCCAGACCAATCCCGCGCTTGACGGGGCTTTTTTTATTTGCGCGATACTGTGCCCACTTCTTTTCAAAATCACTTTCGCGTGCCACATTCTCAAGCGCTTCGATAAGCGTGACTTTGCCGGGGAGTTTTTGTCCGGTGGGAGTTGTGTCGCCGTCGCGGTACGCGTTTCGTCGGCGAATTTCGAGCGGACTTAGTTGCGTTTCTTCGGCCAATTCATCCATGAGCGATTCGATAGCGAAGTTCACTTGAGGCGAACCGAAACCGCGCATCGCGCCGGTGTAGTTGTTGTTGGTGAATGCGGCACGAACTCGCGCGCGCACCCACGGCACGCGGTAAGGTCCGGCGGCTTGTACTGCTGAACGCCAGGTGACGAACTGGCTCGTCGATGCATACGCACCGCCATCGGCGATAAAATCCGCTTGAATGGATTTCAGATATCCGTCTTTGTCGGCGCCGAGTCGGTAGCTGAGTTTGTAGGGATGGCGTTTGTAGGATTCGATGAAAGATTCCTCACGAGAGTTCACCATCTTGACCGGGCGGTTCGTCGCGAGTGCAAGCAGAGCGGCGCGACAGGACAGAAGCGTCATGACTTCATCTTTGCCGCCGAATGAGCCTCCTAAAGTCGCCTGAATAATCTGCACCTTTGCAAGTGGAAAGTCTAACACCGCTGCAACCGAGCGTCGTGTCGAAAAAAGATTTTGCACGGAGCCCTTGATGACAACGCCTCCGTGTTCCGCAGGCCACGCAACAACCGCTTCCGGTTCGAGGTAAGAATGTTCGATATGTTGAGTGCGGTAGGTGTGCAAAAGATTGATGGCGGTATCAGGTGTTTCACCCTCGCCATGATGAACGGTGTGTTCAAAAAGCAGATTCGAATTCTCATGCACAAGCGGCGCGTCGGATACGAGAGCTTCTTCCGGTGAAAAAACCGCCGGAAGTTCTTCGAGCTCGACGTTGATTTGTTCGGCAGCGAATTGAGCTTGTTCTGGTGTTTCCGCCGCGACGAGCGCCAACCCATCACCGTAAAATCGCACTTTGTCGTCGGCAAGCACGCGCTGATGCGGTACGATAATCCCGAAGCCATGCGCTCCGGGTATATCATTCGCTGTCAGAACTGCGTGTACGCCTTTACACTTGCGTGCTTCATCTGTGCGAATGTGGAGCACCTTTGCATGCGGAACATGAGCACGCTTGACCGCGCCATAGAGGAGATGGCCGGGCATCTGGTCGGCTGCGAAAACAGCTTTACCGGTGACTTTACCGACGCCGTCAACGCGGCGGTTTTTAGGATGGGATTTCAATTTATTCTGCTTGATCCTCATCGATTCTTAAAGAGGATATAATACGTTCTGAATTCTTAAGAATCTCTTCAGCGCCCTCTTTAATAACAGAAACTGTCAAATGTGAAATTTGATTTCTCAATTTTCGAATAGATTCAATTTGCTCTCTATCTTCTTGTGATATTATTTTATATTCCTGAGCCACCGATAGCATATTCGAAATCTGTGGCTTAAATTGAATAGATTTTGAATATAGTGCTTTTCGAATTGATAAATCTATGGCCCTGAAACATTCAATAACGACAATATTATAATCCTTATTTTTAAACAAACGTTTCGCACTAGGCAATAGTGGACTCTCTTCTTTTGAAAGCTTCTCTATTAAAGATTTTCTTTCTTTCCTGCTCACCTTGCGCCATAAGATGAGACTGGCGAGAGCCGTCAGAACTCCCGCGATTGCAGTTGCAATGGAAGTAAGATATGATAAAGAAGCAGGAGAACTGATTATTAATGCAATAAGAGATGCAATTATGGTAGCTAAATAGAGAGCAACATATAGTGGAATAATGAGAATAGCCATTACATAAATAAAATTCGTAATATCCTTTATTCGAAAAAATGGCCTCTCGGATATCAACTCGATACCATAAAGGTAGACTGTTATACCCAACAAACTCGCAAGTATGTAATAGACAAGTTGAATTTCTATTTTAAAACCGAACAACTCGTAACCGAAGTCACCGACGTCTTCGAGTATTGGACTAAGTGCAAATAAAGCCGCAAGTAACGCGATTGTATATGTAATTCTAAGTTTAGTGAATTCGGTTATTTGTGTACCTGTGTTGTATGCCATTTGTAGCAATCTTTGTAGAATTGTGAAACGTTTGACACAGATTATAGTAAGCTTTTTATTGCTCTTTCCAAGAGAACACCAGTGACATGCTGGCGGTACTCAGCTGTGGAACGAATGTCGGTAATCGGTGAGACTTCGCGCCGCACGGTTTCTTTCGCTTCCTCGATAAGTTCGGGCGTAAGCTTTTTGCCTTGCAGCAGCGTTTCTGTTTGAGGAGCGCGAATCACGGTTGGTGCAACAGCGCCGATAGCAATCCGAATCCATTCCACAGCGCCGTGATGCACTAAGGCTTGCACCGCCAACATGACTTTGGAGATGGCTTGAGCTTTTCGTGGCCCGAGTTTCAAGAACACCCCGCGCTCGCGAGCGTCCGGCACGGCGAAGTGGATAGCAACGAGTAGTTCCTGCGGTTCGCGAACGCTTGCGCCGGGGGCGAGAAAGAATTCGCGAATAGGAATTTCCCTTTTCCCTTTCGCGGACTGCAATTCAAGAGTGGTGCCCAATGCGATGAGCGGGGGGATTAAATCACCCGCCGGTGATGCGTTGATGATGTTGCCGCCGATAGTGCCGCGATTGCGAATCTGCACGCTTCCAATTTCGCTTGCCGCTGAAGAAAGAACGGGCGCATATTCGTTCAACACTGGGCTCTGCTCGATGTCTGCGTGAGTGGTAAAACTACCGATGCGAATGCGGCCGTTTTCTTTGTGAATGCCGGAGAGTTCCTTCAAATTCTCAAGGAGCATCAGCGACGAAAAACGCTCCGGCTCATCCTTGAGCATCACAAGCAAATCCGTTCCGCCCGCCAGCGGCTGTGGAGGATTTTTCTTCGCGAGAAGCTCGAGCGCTTCTTCAAGGTATTTCGGAGTAAAAATCTGTGTCATAAGTTCTGAGAGCGTTTCACTTCAATCAATTGCGCGACAATCGCTATGGCGATTTCTTCCGGCGTTTCCGCGCTAATTGAAAGCCCGATAGGCATGCGGACTTTTTCAATCTGCTGGGATGTATGACCTGCAGCCGCGAGATCTTTTCGGAACAGAGCTGCTTTCTTTCGACTGGCGATAGCGCCGATATAGCCTGGATTTTTCGGCAGCAGGATTTTCAACAGCTCAAAATCAAGCTCGTGGCGATGCGTCATCAGAATCACGAAATCTTCCGGACGCAATGTCAGTTCTCGTGCTTGAGTCAAACAATTTCCTCTATGCAGTGCAGCAGCTTCCGGATGACGTTCAGGTGTCAGCAGTTTCGGTCTGTTGTCAAAAATTTCCACTCGAAAGCCCGCTTGCGAGGCGATAGCTGCGGTTGCTTTTCCGACATGTCCTGCGCCGAAGAGATACAAAACATTGCGAGGACGCATCGGCATGAAGAAGATTTCGATTTTACCGCCGCAAATGCTGCCGGTCGGAATGCCTTCCGCGTCTTCATCGAGAGTGAATTTATTCAGGCGCGGCTGTCCATCTTGCAGCGCTTTAAGCGCCTCTTTGCGAGCTTCTGCTTCGGCGCCTCCTCCACCGACAGTGCCGATGGACGAGCCGTCAGAACGAACCAACATCATCGCGCCGGCTTTGCGCGGTGTCGAACCTTTTGTTGCGGTGACGACGGCTAGACAGGATCCTTTACCGGATTCTGCTAGTCGTCCGGCTTCTATGAAAATTTCTGAATTCATGATTTTTCACGCATACGCTTTCCAGCGATGCGAATTCCTTTGACGATTTTGCTGTAGCCTGTGCATCGGCACAGATTCCCGGCGACGGCGCGGCGGATTTCATCTTCATTCGGCTCGGGATTTTTTTCGAGCAGCGCGGCGCTTGACATCACAAAGCCCGGAGTGCAGAATCCGCATTGTACCGCTCCCGTTTCGATGAACGCTTGTTGGACAGGATGTAGTTCGTTTCCTGATTGCACGCCTTCAATGGTTGTGATGTGGCGTCCTTGCACCTGAGCGCAAAGCAACAGACACGAACAAACCGCTTCTCCGTCCATCAGCACAGTGCATGAGCCGCATTCACCTTTACCGCAACCCTCTTTGGTTCCGATGAGTCCCAAATCTTCGCGCAAGAAATCAATCAAGCGCTTATCCGGAGCGACGTCACGCGAGATGGGTTTGCCGTTTAATGTAAAGCTAATCTTCATTCTTGTTTTTCTGATTAAGTGCTGCAAAAACTCGTTCAGGTGTCAGAGGAAGTTCATTGATGCGCACGCCGACCGCATCCGAGATAGCGTTTGCAATTGCCGGAGCAATACCCATCAAAGGCTGCTCGCCGAAACCTTTCGCACCGAAAGGGCCGCCTTCGAACGGAACTTCCACAATAACCGGTTTGATTTCCGGAGTGTCAACAGCGGTCGGAATAATATAGGTGGAGAATTGCGGATTTCGAATGACGCCGTCTTCACTGAGAATATCTTCCATCAGCGCGTAACCCATCCCCTGAACACTCCCGCCCTCAATCTGACCCTCGACACCGCTTACATTCACCGCGCGTCCAACATCATGCGCTGCGAAAATACGTTTTACTTCGACGACTCCCGTTTCCGTGTCCACCTCGATATCGACGACATTCGTTGACCACGCATAGGTGACATACGCATCACCCTGCCCAGTGGATTTGTCGAACGTCGTACCTTCTACGCGGTACCAGCCTTCGGCGGCGAGGTTTTCCCGGCGCTGAAAACATTCGTCAATCACGTCTTGAAGGGGAATTGTTTTGGAAGGACTCTCGATTTGTCCTTGTGTCAATTTCAATTTATCGGTAGTTGTGTTCAACAGTGGCGCGGCCACGGCGAAAAGCGTTTCTCGAATCGGTTTGCATGCGCTTAACAATGCGTTGCCGGACATAGTGGTGGCACGAGACGCGACAGTCGGGCCTGAGTCGGGAACGCGGCTGGTGTCCGTGGCGGTCATTTGCACGCGCTCGAACGGAATGCCTAATGCTTCGGCGACGATTTGACCAAGCGCGGTTCGCATGCCTTGTCCCATTTCGGTCGTGCCCACGGAAAACACCGCGCTGCCGTCACGAAGAATCTGCACCGTCGCACCCGTTCGCGCTAAATGTTCTCCCCCCGCGCCAAGCCCGACGCCGTAAAAAATCGTCGATATTCCTCTTCCCGCGCGTTTGCTGCTGCTCACTTTTTTTTCAGGAGCCTTCCCTGCGGCGGACAGCGCGTTTTCGAGAGTTTGATGGCTGCCGACACTGTCTTTGAGAACCTGTCCGGTGGATGTTTTGTCTCCGGATTTGAGCAGATTGCGGCGTCGGAATTCAGCCGGTTCGATGCCGAGTTCGTCGGCGAGTCTGTCCATTTGTGATTCGACAGCAAAGAGAACCTGCGGAGAACCGAAGCCGCGAAACGCGCCGCAAGGAACGCGATTGGTCGCGACAGCTCGCGCATCAACTTTGATATTCGGGCAGCGGTAAGGCCCGACGGAATGAACGATACTTCGCCATAGAACGACGGGGCTGAGTGTCGTATAAGCTCCACCATCGAGAATGTAATCCGCTTCAACCGCTAAAAGATTTCCTTTCTTATCCGCCGCCGTGCGATAATGTAAAACCGCGGGATGCCGTTTCGACGTTGTTGTGATATCTTCCTCGCGCGAATAAATCAGCCGCGCTGAGCGACCTGTCGCATGGGCGACAAGCGCCGCTTGTGTTGCGACAAAACTGGGAACATCTTCCTTGCCGCCGAATGCGCCGCCGGTCGTTGACTGAACAATACGCACTTTCGCCAGAGGCAATCCCAACACCTGCGCGACTGCATCCTGCACATAGAAGGGACATTGCATGGAGCCGGTCACCTTCATAGCTCCATCGCCTTCAGGCGTCGCAATCATTCCCTGTGGTTCAAGATATGCGTGTTCTTGATAGGGAGTTCGGTACGTTCCTTCGACAATCACCGATGCTTTTTGGAAAGCGGTTTGAACATCGCCACTGCGCATGACGAGATGCGTGAAGACATTCTCATCGCCATACAACTTGGGAGCGTTTTCGTCGCGAGATTTTTCGGGATCCGTAATTGCCGGAAGAGGACGAATATCCAGTCTCGCTGCGGCGCAGGCTTTTCGCGCGGCTTCCGGTGTTTCGGCGCCAATCAAACCGACAGGCTCGCCGACGTAGAGCACATTTCCTGTAGCCAGACACGGCATATCACTCAGGACGACAGGAATACAATTCTTACCCGGAATATCTTCCGCGAAAAGAACAGCGACAACACCGGGCATCGCTTCCAATTCGCGTCGATTGCTGCCTTGCAGTTCTCCATGCGGCACAGGGGAACGGATGACCGCGACGTGCAGCATCCCATCGTACATATAGTCAGCGACAAATTTCTCGGTGCCGCACACTTTCGCAAGCGCGTCACTCCGCGCAGTACGGCTCCCAATGATAGATGTCGGATTTTTCTTTTTCATAGCGATAAGTTTCTACAAACCTGCGTCGGTCAAATCTGATGGCGTATTCAGATTTTGCACCACACCCGGATCATTGACGTCGAGTAACGTTACGGCTTCAGGTTTGTGGTGCAGCACTCCGCGTGCTCCTTCTTCCAAAGGCAGCGAGAAAAGCAGCGGCCAGAAGTCCTGCCCGAAGAGAGTCGGGTGCCCGCGCTTTCCCTGATAGCACGGAACGATGATGTGTGTACGCGAAGCCGCCGCTTTTATTTTTTGCAGAGTTTCCCGGCGAACAAGCGGATGGTCAACTGGACATAGCAACGCGGCGGCGCATTCGTCGGGCAATGTTTGAAGCCCGAGACGAAACGATAGCAGCGCTCCTTTTTCGGTTTCATCATTGACAACAACCGTACCGGGAAACATCAACGCAGCGAGTTCATCTTTCACAGCCGACGACGTCACTGTCACAACCGGTTCGTAGCTCGCCCGCACAAGAGCGGTGAAGAGCGTAAAAACGGCAGGCTCGCCGTCCAACAGCAGAAGCGCCTTAGGCTCTTTCATGCGCTTTGATGCACCTGCGGCAAGAATAACGGCAGCAATAGACATCAGCTATTCGTCCTTTATAGAGAAAAAATGTATTAAACCCGCCGTTGTGGGTCTCATGGGCCCGCAATGGTGGCAGCGGTTGCAAATATAAATTTATTAAATATGCAAACTTTCTAACAGAAAATCAAGGATGAGATGAGAGGCTGATACGACTATGAAGAAGGGGAGAGGGGCTCGAGAACTTTGCGCCACGCTTCGATAACTGTCGTGAAGCTGTGTTCTCGGACGATGAGCTCGCTAGCAGCGGTGGAGTGATTCTGCCAGAGGATATTATCTTTAAGGAAGAGCATGATTGCATCGGCATATTGAGTGGGGGAGGTTTCGACAGGTACAAGCATGCCCGTTTGTTCCGGTCTGACAACATGGGACATGTCGCCGGTGTCGGAAGTAACGGGTACACAGCCGCAGGCCATGGATTCCATACAGCTTTGCGACATTCCCTCACTCATTGAGGCGAGGAGAAAGACGCGGGCACGCCGATAATAAGGTGTAACATCATCCGTCAGCGTCCAAGTAGTAGCTGAGTGGAGTCCCAGCCGATCAAGAGCGGCGTCGAAATCGTCATGCATCGGTCCGTCTCCGAGCCAGCAGAAACGCGCACCGGGTTTCCGTCGGGCGATTTCGGCGAAGATTTCAAGGGTGAAAATAGGCCGTTTATTTTTATTTATCTGCGCAACAACGATAATATCAAAATCACGCTCTTGATCGTCGGAGCCGCGATTGAATCGTTCGAGGTCAACGGCGGTGTGGAGCTCGAGGATCTTCTTTGGGTTGTAGCCTTTGTTAATGAGGAACGCTTTAGTTCGCGGACCGGGGACGAAAATCATATCGGCACGCCGCGAAGCCCGATCCGCTATTCGCTCCAGCCGTTCCGGATGTTTGGAACGGAGGATGCGGCGGTTATGACTGATGAGAGGATTGTGAGCGAAATGAATCTCGGCGCGACCGGCGAAAAAATGGAAGTAAACCGGTATGCGCCGCAGCCGTGCAAGAAAACGCATGAAGAGTCCGTGAGGAATGACATTATAAGCCATTGTTAGACGGGTGCGTGGGTGAAACACTTCTCGCGTTAGAAGCGCCAACCGCGCACCTAAACGTCCCAGAAATTTCCAGAACCCTTGCGGCCATACCCAACGTACACGCTCCACGGATGGGCCTTGCCGGTCAGTGACGACGATCACTTCGATATCCGGTCGAGATCGCACGAGCGGTAGAAGAGCCGATAGGAACAGGTTGTTGTTGAGGGTTGTCGTAATGACGATGCGTAGGGACATGTTCGTTAGAAAAGTGTTCCGGCCAGGTTATGGATGCAGTTTAGCCGTGTTCCTTCCAGAATTTCAGATCAGTTTCGACCATCATTTGCACGAGTTTCTCGAACGAGACCTTGGGCTTCCATCCGAGTTTCGCATGGGCTTTGCTGGCGTTCCCCAACAGATGTTCTACTTCCGCGGGTCGAACGAGCGCCGGATCAATCACCACATAATCCTCGTAATTCAAATCCACGGCATTAAAAGCGACTTTTAAAAGATCCCGGACTGAATGTGATTTCCCGGTGGCGATGACGTAGTCGTCGGGCGTATCCTGTTGAAGCATGAGCCACATGGCTTCCACATAATCTCCGGCGAATCCCCAATCGCGGTGTGCATCCAGATTTCCCATTTTCAGGGTTTTCTTCTGCCCGAGCTTGATGCGTGCGGCGTATTCGGTGACTTTTCTCGTGACGAATTCCCGCCCGCGGCGAGGGGATTCATGGTTGAAGAGAATACCTGAACAGGCGAACATATTATAGGATTCACGATAGTTGATAGTAATCCAATGACCGTAAACTTTCGCGACGCCATAGGGACTTCGCGGATAAAAAGCAGTGTCTTCGGTCTGCGGGGACGTGCGTACTTTTCCGAACATCTCACTGGAAGATGCTTGATAGAATTTAATCGTTGGATCCACAGCTCGAATCGCTTCCAGCATGCGAGTCACACCCAACGCCGTAAACTCGCCGGTTAAAACGGGCTGCGTCCAGCTCGCGGGAACAAAAGATTGTGCAGCGAGGTTGTATATCTCACATGGTCGAGCCTGCAGCACAGCGCTGGTCAGAGAGTTCTGATCCAGCAAATCAGCAGGAATCAGCGTGATATCATCCTGAATGTGATCGATTCGGTCCAGATTTGTCATGGACGAACGTCGGACAGTCGCATAAACATCATACCCTTTATTCATCAGGAATTCGGCAAGATAAGAGCCGTCCTGACCGGTCACTCCAGTGATAAGAGCGGAGAGTTTCGCCACGGTATTCCACCTTTTTGATTGGGCTTTTGTACTTTAAATCTCAAGATACAAAATTCATGCGAGAAATGCAAGGTATCTGACCCCTGCCGTAGGAAGCCGTTTTTCAAGCGAAATCGCCAATTTTCGGAAATTGGAAAAGGCAAATCCACGTTAAGATAGGGTCAGTAGCAGGCAAATAATGCCCTTTGACTTGTTTTCTACGCAGAAATTGCTATTTTGCAGATGATTACACGAAAGCAGTGTCCGATCCATTCTTGGGTGAAGTAGAGTTTTTGAAAAAGAAAGGCAGAGCCAGCCTTTAGGATTTCAAGTTAATCTCACTTATAGGATTTCAGTTAAAGCTCACTTCTGTCCTACGGGCTGGCTCTGCCTGCCCGACATTAAAGCAACGAAATGAGATAACCAAAAGGATGATTTATGAAAGGATGGTGGAAAAAAGCGATGAATGATTACTGGTGGATTGTTTTTCTCGTCGCATGGTTTCTCTTGATGAAATTCGTCCTGCCGAAGTTTGGAGTACCGACATGACTGGGCGGCGGATGTCGCACCGAGGATCGGCAAGCTTCACAAAAGGTAGAAAAAGTACAAACGGGTGAGGAAAAGAAATAATGGGTTGGATTAGTAAACTCTTAGGTGAGAGAAAACAAAATAAAATCCTTGAAGTCGAGGATGGCACATTTGAAGAGGATGTCCTAAAATCCGACATGCCAGTTGTGGTGGATTTCTGGGCGCCGTGGTGTGCCCCATGTCAGGTCATGGGAGGATTATTGCGCGACTTGGTACCGGAATTTTCCGGCCGCCTGCGAATTGCAAAACTTAATTTGGATTACAATCCGCAGACGGCGGGAACGTACGGTATTCGTTCGATTCCGACAGTGATTATTTTCAAAAAAGGCCGCGCGGTAGATAAATTCACGGGTCTTGTACCTCTGAATACCCTCCGCCAAAAATTGGAACGCCATGCTTTACCGCAGCCAAAGGAGGAGGAATCATGAAGCAAGCGCGAATTAAATGGGTGGAAGGCATGCAGTTTGTCGGTCGCGCTCCGTCCGGTCACTCGATTGTTTTGGATACTCACGAGAAAGCTGGCGGAACGGACACATCCGTACGTCCCGCGGAATTAGTGCTCGTAGGATTGGGCGGCTGCACCGCTATGGATGTGATTTTCATCCTGCGCAAGATGCGGGTTCCATTCGAAGATTTAGAAGTGGAAGTCAACGCCGAGGAAGCAGAAGAACATCCGAAAGTTCTGACGAAAATCGAGCTAATTTACCGCGTGACCGGCGATGTTCCCGAAGACAAACTTGAAAAAGCTATAAACTTGTCTCAAGAGCGATACTGCAGCGTTTCCGCTATGCTGGGCAAAACCGCTCAAATCAGTCATCGCTATGAAATCGTGAAATCCAAGTCAGAGCGATAAATGATAACCGAAAAGACATCGGTCGAAGAAATCATCGAGAAAGATCCCAGTGTTTCCAGAATATTTATTCAGTATGGATTGCCGTGTGTGACCTGCGGAGAACCTTTCTGGGGAACATTGGAGGAATTAGCGGCGCAGAGTCGTTTTGACAGGATGAACGAACTCTTAAAGGAGCTGAACGAGGCGTTAGAGAATCCCCGCCACACCATCTCTTGAACTTATTTATCTGGTAGTGTCGCACGGCAGTGCACCTAACCTAACACGCCGAGCAGGGTCCCCCCCGACCCTGCCGCAATTTTTCCTTCGCCGAGCCGGGGCGCTCAGGCCCCGGCCGCAGCTCATAATCGCAATCTCCATTTAATACTCATAAGAGTCAGGGTCAATGTCTTTACATCATTGGCCCTGTTTTTTTTCTTGCGTTGAGCTGAAACCTATGCGAAGACATTGATAAATCATGATTTCCGGACGGAGTTAGTTATTCACATGTTATCCACAGCTTTCGCTGTGGATTTTGTATGAGCGAAATCTGGAATATTCCGTATTCAGGTCATATATCGCCATATTCCACTGTGAAATTCTCTGAGGAGTGCATTGTTGATAAGTAGAGGTATGGAGTGAATTCGCCAATATTTATAGAGATATTTCAGCAAAATTCTCGCAATAAATTAATAATAAAGCAATTAACAATATTACAATAATGTAATTTTCACTCGACATTTTCATAATATTTTATTATATTTGGTATGCAATAGACCCTCCTTTTTCTTTGACCAGTTTTACCGTGCGGAGAGATCACGATGGCAAGTTCCAATCATACCCGTCGATTTGTCCCGAAGAATGTCAACGTTTTCATGCACAGCATTTCCCAACCGGCAACGGCAATCTTGGGATACTTGGAAATCCTCAGGGGCAATCACCACTTAAGTCCTGCTGATCAAGAACGTATGCTGGCCAACTGTCATGCCTCGGCTGTTCAGATGCGGGAGCTTCTCCGCGCATGGTACCCCTTTGGTGACACCAGCGGTGATGAAACAAGAATAGGTTAAACGGGCCAGCATTCTCTCCTTCGCTGGAATCCGCCCTCGCTTGAAAAAGTAGGGCGTTTTTTATGTAAAATATTGCTTTCTGATATCTCGCCCAAGCCGGGGAAGTTGTAGGGACAAGGCCTGCCTTGTCCGTTCAAAGCTTATCGCGCGTAACCTTTTTTTTCGCCGAGCCGGGGAAGTTGTAGGGACAAAGGCCTGCCTTGTCCGTTCAAAGCTATTCGTAAAGCCCATACTGGAAGGAGGTTAAAGGACTTTACTATCTGTATGTAAATAAACATTATTGTTTTCATAATGTAAAGTGCAGTACCTGAATAAACTGAGATAAGTTGACAAATAACCGCATTATGCCTATATTTAGTAAAAATGCTGGAGAGAGCGATGGATGTTATCGATAGAGAGCTTATTCGGCTTCTGCAAAAGGACGGGCGTACGACGCATGCAGCACTGTCGAAAACAGTGGGACTTTCACGCCCGTCTGTCATCGAGCGGTTGCGGAAACTGGAAAGAGCGGGGATTATCGCTGGCTATATGGTCGTCCTGAATCCGAAGAGAATGGGCAAAGAAGTGACGGCGTTTGTCACCGGCCGGTTTCGCGGAGGGACAATTTCATCGGAGGAGGAGAAGGGTCTCATGGAGCTTCGGGACGATCCGGATATCTTGGAGTGTCACAAGGTCTCAGGTGAAGAGAGCGTCATCATGAAGATTGTCACGCCATCCATCGAGACTCTCGAAACAGTGCTCACGCGCATTCGCGACTCAAAAATCATCGACTCGACCACCACCTCAATCGTTCTGTCAACCTACTATGAAAAACGCGGCGTCCAGATTTAAAGCAACAGGAGGTCCCTATGTTTGACGCGAATCTGAAAGTATGGCACAACGGAAAAATCATTTCATGGAACGACGCGACATTGCACATCGCCAGCCATGTGGTTCACTACGGTTCCTCGATTTTTGAAGGCATCCGCGCCTATGCAATGCCGGACGGCCCGGCTATTTTTCGCCTGCAGGATCACCTTGAACGCTTCTATACAAGCGCGAAGATTTACGGGATGGAAATCCCTTTTTCTCAAGACGACATCCGAAAGGGTTGTTTCGAACTGCTCAGGGAGAATCACCAGAAATCTGCCTATATTCGTCCGGTAGCGTTTCGAGGACTCGGCAAACTCGGCATTGATCCGACATCGTGTCCGGTGGATGTTTCGATTTTGACGTGGAACTGGGGTGCATATTTGGGCGAGGATACTTTGAAAGATGGAGCGGATGTGTGCATCAGTTCGTGGCGGCGAATGGCTCCCGATACGTTCCCGGCGATGGCGAAGGCTGGCGGGCACTACACCAATGCTCAGCTTATAAAGACCGAAGCCAAGATGAACGGTTACCATGAAGGCATCGCGCTGGACGTCATGGGGTTTGTGTCGGAAGGCCCGGGCATGAATGTCTTTGTAGTTTATCAGGACACACTTCTAACTCCGCCATTATCCGCAGCGGTCTTACCGGGGATTCGCCGTGACAGCATTTTGAAATTAGCTGAGAAATTGCGGATCCCCACGCGAGTGGAGAACCTTTCACGCGAGATATTTTACGCAGCGAAAGAAGCCTTCTTAACCGGAACGGCGGCGGAAATTACTCCCATTCGCTCGGTGGACCGTAAACCTGTCGGCGACGGCAAACCGGGACCCATCACCCGGAAACTGCAAAACACCTTCTCGGATATTCTGCACGGGAAAACTCCGGATTCGTGGGGCTGGCTCGAAAAAGCGACGAGCCTCGAAGAGGCATTGGCGTAACGAAGCCAGATTCTTAGTTTAATTACAACAAAACAACCCCGGTGATTGATTGTCGTCGGGGTTGATTCTATGGAGGAAAAGGCTTATCTTTCTATGTTGAGACTGGATGATAGCTATCTATTTGTTTTTAACGAATAAATTCGATGATTCAGATGTTTTATCGACTTGGGTGGGTGGGAGTATTTCTTAGTTTTACGTGTGTCCTCTTCGGAGCTTCCGAACAGGAACCGAACGATAATTTCAGTGAGGCGACGTTCATCGCTCAGGGCGATACGATTTTTTGCGCGACGTTGGATCCACCCGGAGATATGGATTTCTTTGAGTTTCTCGGAACTTATGGGGATACATTAGTGACGTTCACGTATGGTTGCGAACTCTCCAACACGGACACCTATCTTTCACTCTTTGATTCCCTTGAAGACATTTTAGCCTATGATAACAACAGTGGTGACAGTGCCTTTTCTCGTATCGAATACGAATTGCCGTATAGCGGAACTTATTACTTGCGGGTTGTTGAAAACGAACCCACGCCTGATTCGAGCTATAGTCTCGTTGTGGATTTAGACACTTTGTCGGTTGCGTCTCATGATAGCTGCGCTTATGCTCATATTGTCGATGGGATTCCCTATCAGGAATCGTCCAGTACAGAGTGGTGCGGCAGTGAATGCGGCACCCCATCGCCGGATGTCTGGTATTTCTTCTCCAACCCGTCCCAGCGAACATTGGTTTTTTCGGTTTGTATGACGAATTTTCACGCGCGTGTTCATGTGATGGGTGGTTGCTGCGAACAATTCGGTGACGATTCGGACGAAGGGTGCGGCGATGGTGCGATACTGATGATTCCGGATATGCCAATCGGTGATTATTATATCCTCGTTGAAGGAATAGACGCCTCTGAATTCGGAGATTTCATTTTTCAAGTCAACGGTGAAACGCAGCCCTGCCCTGAGCCGGAAGAACTGACGCTAACGACGGTGGACAGCTATCCGTTTTTATTCTGGGAAGCCGTTAGCGGCGCCAGCTTTTATGTGATATGGCAGAGCAACAGTGCCGACGCTGATTTCGAACATACCGGCACAACCGAAGAAACCTTTTGGACGGATTCCACCGGTTTTTCCGGTGCGCAGCGATTCTATCGTGTGACCACGTATTGCCCTTGGTGACTTTCTTGACACATCAGACTTCAGAATCTCAAACAACGTCTGCGACTCCATCGGTGCGCGAAGTCCGCATTGGAACGGTGACCATTGGAAGTGGTTATCCGGTGGCGGTGCAGTCCATGACTTCGACGGACACGCGGGATGTTCGCGCGACGGTCGAGCAGATTCATCGTCTCGAAGAAGCGGGATGTGAAATCGTGCGCGTGGCCGTTCCCGATGAAGATGCGGCAGCCGTTCTTCCCGAGATTAAGAAAAGTATTAGCATCCCCCTCGTGGCGGATATTCACTTTCATCATCGTCTTGCGCTGAAAGCTATCCAAAACGGCGCAGACAAAGTTCGCATTAATCCGGGCAACATCGGAAGCGAGGAGCGACTGAAAGAAGTTGCGAGAGCGGCGCAGGATGCGGGAATTCCTCTGCGCATTGGTGTAAATGCCGGTTCACTCGAGCGGGATATCGTTGACAAATATCAAGGCCCCAGTGCTCGCGGAATGGTCGAATCAGCTCTTCGTGCGATTCATGTGTTGGAAGACATTGATTTTCGGAATGTTGTCGTTTCACTGAAGGCCTCCGATATCCGGATGACGGTGGAAGCCAACGTACTTTTTCGGCAGGAATGCAACTATCCGCTGCATTTGGGAGTTACGGAAGCAGGCACACTGAGAACAGGACTTGTGCGCTCCGCGATTGGTATCGGCTCGCTGCTGTTTCAGGGCATCGGCGAAACATTTCGAGTTTCATTGACAGCCGACCCTGTCGAAGAAATCAAAGCCGCATGGGAAATACTGAGGTCGCTCCGGATTCGCTCCCGCGGGCCGATGATTATTGCTTGCCCGACATGCGGCCGGTGCGAAGTAAATCTGCTGTCGCTCGTCGATGAAGTCGAAAAGGCGCTGACGAAAGTGCGTGCGCCGATTCAGGTCGCGGTCATGGGTTGCGTGGTGAACGGTCCCGGTGAAGCTCGTGAAGCCGACTTCGCAATTGTCGGCGGCAAAGGGCAGGGACTGATTATGAAAAAAGGCGAGGTCGTTGCTAAGGTGCAGGAAGACAAGCTTGTCGATGCGCTGATGGAAGAGATTGAGAAATTATTACCCAAAAATAGAGGGCGGATTAAATGACGGGAAAAGCTTCGAACGATAATCAAGCTTTGCCTCTTTTGGATCAAGTGAACACCGTTTCTGATTTGCGGGAGTTGCCGGAGGAAGAACTCGGGGCTCTCTGCAAAGAGTTGCGGGAATACCTCTGCAAAACCATCACGCGGCAGGGGGGACATCTGGCGGCGAGTCTTGGTGCGGTGGAATTGACGATTGCCTTGCACCGCGTCTATAACACTCCCGCTGATAAAATCGTCTGGGATGTCGGTCATCAAACGTATGTGCACAAAATTCTAACAGGCCGCAAAGAAGAATTCCAACATGTCCGGCAATTCGGCGGTATTTCAGGATTTCCACGCCGCGAAGAAAGCGAGTCCGATACGTTCGGAACCGGTCACGCGTCTACATCGATTTCCGCCGCGTTGGGAGTAGCCACCGCTCGCGATCTGCACGAAGAAGATTATAAGGTCGTTGCGGTTATCGGTGATGGAGGGATGACCGGCGGTCTCGCGTTTGAGGGTTTGAACAACGCAGGCGCTTCCGGTCGTGATATCACGGTTGTTTTAAACGACAATCAGATGTCCATTTCGCCTAACGTGGGAGCCATCGCGAAGCATCTGGCGCGCATGGAAACGAATCCACTTTTAGGACGCGTCAAGGATGACATCTGGGAACTGTTGGGAAAACTTCCTTGGGGCGCTAAACGAGCGCGTGACCTCGCCGGGAAGCTTGAAGGGAGTCTGAAAAACCTGCTCGTGCCGGGAATGTTGTTTGAAGATTTGGGCTTTCAATATTTCGGACCCTTCGACGGCCATAACTTAAGCGAGCTTATCGAAATTTTCAAGAAAGTTCAATCGCACAAACATCCGGTGCTGGTTCACATCATCACAAAGAAGGGTAAAGGATTTAATCCGGCGGAAGAAAATCCCACGAAATATCACGGCGTCTCTGCTGCTCCAAAGAAGAACGCGAAGGAAAGCGCGCCGTCGCGAAGTTATACGGATATTTTCGCCGATGCGATGCTCAAAGAAGCGGAACACAATTCGAACATCGTCGCCATCACAGCGGCGATGGCTGAAGGAACCGGGCTGGTGCCGTTTCAAGAGCGATTCCCCGAACGTTTTTTTGATGTTGGCATCGCGGAAGGTCACGCGGTCACGTTTGCCGCGGGGTTAGCGACCGGAGAACTCAGACCGGTTTGTGCTATCTATTCGACGTTTCTCCAGCGAGCGTTCGATCACGTCATTCATGATGTCGCGATTCAAAAATTACCGGTCGTTTTCGCGGTGGATCGCGCCGGACTGGTTGGTGAAGACGGCCCCACGCATCATGGAGTTTTTGACTTGACGTATTTGAGTACGATTCCAAATATGGTCGTCGCCGCGCCGAAAGATGGCAGGGAACTCCGAAGTCTTCTGCACACCGCACTAAGATGGAAACACGGCCCCTTCGCGATTCGTTTCCCGCGTGCGAAAGTCCCCGACAAGATTCAGGGACATGTGCCGCGCATTCTCCCGGTGGGTACATGGAAACAGCTTCGTGAAGGCAGTGATATCGCTATCTTGGCTGTCGGCTCGATGGTGAATACCGCGATGGATGCCGCGAAGGAACTCGTGGAAGAAGGCATCAACGTTACCTTGGTCAACTGCCGCTACGTCAAACCGATTGATGAAGAGATGCTGCAGAACTTGCGGTTGTCTCATCGGTTGCTGGTTTCCATTGAAGAGAACTCAGGAATCGGCGGATTCGCCAGTATATTGGCTCAAGTGTTTGCACATCAGCCGGGTGGCGCGCGTCTGTTTTCCCTGCACCTTCCAGATAGGTTTATTGAGCACGGTGCACGCTCGAAGTTGTTGGAGCAGGTAGGACTCTCCACAGAGTCCATCAAGAAAATTATCTATCTGCTTGCTACCGGTGGGAAATCATTAGACCTTGAGAAATTCGCCGCATCGTACGATAGTGTCACGGCAACCCCGGAGGGTTTTGTTCAGGCGATGAAGGAGCACGCATGAAAGTCATGATTGACCCGCGCGCCGGTTTCTGCGGAGGAGTCAAGCGTGTGGTGAAAATCGCGGAACGGGAACTCTCTTCCTCGGAAACGTCGCTGTTTTCTCTGGGCGATGTGATTCACAACGAGCGAGAAATCCGCAGGCTTGAAGAACTCGGTCTGCGTTCGACAGACAATACAATTCTTGAAAATAAATCCGATTCTCCCTGCCGTCTTCTCATTCGTGCGCACGGCGAACCGTCGGATGTTTTCGAGCGGGCGAGTGCGTGCAGTTTCGAGGTCATCGACGGCACCTGTCCGGTCGTGACACGTTCTCAGGATATCGCGCGCGCTCATCATCTTGCCGGTGAGCAGGTCGTGATTATCGGGAAACCATACCACCCGGAAACGAAAGGAATCATCGGTCACTGCAGCGGCGATGCAGTCGTTGTATTTGAACGCGATGATATTCAGAAGCTTCAGCCGGAACGAAAAACGTTCGTGCTGGCTCAGACAACTATCAGCGCGAATTGGTTTGACGAGCGCGTGGGATGGGTGAAGGAGCGTTGCCGGGATGTCGTGGTGGAAAACACGCTGTGCCGGTTTGTGGTGGGACGTGATAAAGATTTGCGTCATTTTGCAGCGCAGGTGGACGTGCTTATTTTCGTCGGAGGGACGAGGAGTTCGAATACGAAGAGTCTTTATGAAGTCTGCCGTCGAGCGAATCCACGGTCGCATCTAATCACCGGCGAGAATGATATTGATACGGCGTGGTTTCGCCCCGAGGACACCGTCGGGATTTCCGGCAGTGCGTCAACACCCCAATGGCAGCTCATTGAAGTGAAACAGTTTTTGGAAAAGTTGAATTGCGTCGAGGAACCGATTCGTGACACTGCCGGAAATACCTGTTGAAACAAAGGAATCCCGCGGGCGGCGAAAACCGGATTGGCTGAAAGTGCGCTTGCCCGGAAGCGGCCGCTTTGCTCAGGTGCAGCGGCTGGTGAAAGACTACCGATTGCACACCGTCTGCCAGAGCGCGCGGTGCCCGAATGTCGGTCAGTGTTGGGAGAGCGGCACGGCGACGTTCATGATTTTGGGGGACGTCTGCACGAGGTCATGCCGCTTTTGTGCGGTGAAAAACGGCGCGCCGGAACCATTGGATTCAGACGAACCGAAGCATGTCGCCGAAGCTGTGCAAAAACTCGCGCTGAAGTATGTTGTGGTCACATCGGTCACGCGGGATGATTTAGCAGGTGGCGGCGCGCAGTTGTTCGCGGATGTGATACGCGAAATTCGAGCGTTTGTGCCCGATTGCAAAGTAGAAGTTCTTGTCCCTGATTTTCAGGGCGTGGAAGATGCGCTGCGAATTGTGTGCGACGCCGCTCCGGATATTTTGAATCATAACATCGAAACCGTGCATCGCCTTTACGCGACGGTTCGTCCGCAAGCGAAATATTGGCGCTCGCTTCAGCTTTTGGCTCGCGCGCGCTCCATGGGAATGCGGACGAAATCAGGATTGATGGTCGGCGTTGGCGAAACACGCGACGAAGTGATTCAAACGATGCGCGATTTACGCGAAACCGGCTGCGAACTTCTCACCATCGGCCAGTATCTTCAACCGACACCTTCATGTATTCCCGTCGTTGAATTCATCTCACCAGAAACGTTTCATGAGTACCAAGTTATCGGACTCGATTTGGGATTCCGGCATGTCGAATCGGGACCTCTCGTCCGAAGTTCCTACCACGCCGCTCTTCAGGAAGCCGCCGCTGCGAAGTAAAACGAGTTAAAAGCCAGAAGAAAAACGCCATTACAACGGCGTGTCTTTGGCCGTGCGGAAATAAAGTCCGCCGAGGCAGGTCGCCAGACCTGCCCGTAACTTATATCCCCGCGCGCGCGGGGATACTAAGGGGGGTCATAATAAAAATAAGAAATGTGACATACAGGTAAGCATGGAGATGTTATGGAAAAATCTGCATCTGAACTAACTTTTCGAGCCGTTGTGTCCGGTTTGTTTGTTGGATGTTTGATTGGAGCGTCCAATGTTTGTATCGGACTGAAAATCGGCTGGACATTTGGAGCTTCGATTACGGCGGCGGTGATTTCGTTCGCCCTTTTCAAAGGAATGGGCACGTTCATGAGCCGACCGTACGGGCCAAAAGAAAATCTTATCTCGGCGACAGCGGGTTCATCGGCGGGCACGATGGCATCAGCGGGTGGCATGGTCGCGTGCATTCCCGCGCTGGAAATGTTCCGCCTCGAAACGTTGGGGCCGGGGTATAACCTGACCTATTGGCAGCTTGTCATCTGGGCGATTTCCGTCGCGTTCTTAGGCGTATTCTTCGCGGTGCCGCTGCGCAGGCAGATGGTCGTCGTCGAAAAGCTGCGTTATCCCACCGGCACGGCGGCCGGTGAAACCATTAAGGCAATGTACGCGTCCGGTGTGGAAGCGGTGAAAAAAGCCAAAGTGCTTTTCTATTCGCTCATCGCCGCGGCAGGAATTAAGCTGGTCTATTCCGTTCAACCGCTCGGACTGTCTTCGCTTGAAGACATTTCGTTCAACGACATCGGACTTGGCGGTCTGGGAATTTTCGGGATTGGTTTCGCGGCGCTCCGGCTCGGTATCAATTTATCGCCGATGATGCTCGGTGCGGGGATTTTAATCGGTCCGAAAGTCGGCTGGTCACTCTTTGCCGGGGGGGTGTTGGCGTGGGGAGTGATTGCTCCGATTTTATTCAATATGGATATTGTTCAGTACACCACCGATGCCGCGGTGTATAAAACCGCGTTCAAATGGGTACTCTGGCCGGGAGTCGCCTGTATGGTTGCCGCTGGATTCACGAGCCTTGCTTTGCAGTATAAAGTCATCGGGCATACGTTCACGTCCCTGCGCAGAGCCGCGAAAGGCGGCGCGCCGGTTCAGACAGAAGGCGAAGCCGAAGAAGACGCTCCTGATCCCTTCCCGATGGGATGGTGGACTATCGGCATGATTTGCGCAACAGTTTTCACGACGGCTTTGGCCAATATCTACTTTGACATTCCAATATGGATGGGTATTCTGGCAGTCGCTCTGTCGTTTCTTATCGCCAGCATCGCCGTGCGCGCGACCGGAGAAACCGACATCAATCCCGTTGGCGCGATGGGTAAAATCACGCAGGTGGTCTATGGCGCGCTGGATCCGGGCAAGATTCCGACGAACCTTATGGCGGCAGGAATTACCGCTGCGGGCGCCAGTCAGGCCGGAGATTTGATGCACGATTTGAAAGCCGGGTATATGCTGAAGGTATCGATTCGCAAGCAGGTGATTACGCAGCTTATCGGCGTTATTGTGGGCGTCTTCATTGTCGCGGCGGTGTACCGGCTGCTGACAGCCGCCTATGAAATCCCCGGCGATACGTTCGCAGGGCCTGCGGTGATTGCATGGCATGCGATGGCGGAAGTCTTGGCGAAAGGTGTTTCATCATTGCCGGATGGAGCGTTGTGGGCGGCGCTTGTCGGAGGCTTCGTCGGAATCGCGTTGACGCTTTTGGCGCGCATTAAATCTCTGAGCAAATGGGTGCCGTCGCCGGTGGCTTTGGGGATTGCGTTCATGGTGCCGGCTTTTTATTCATTTGGCATGTGGTTGGGTGCGATTATTACTTACGTCTACAACCGCAAAAATCCAGATGGTGTTGACCGCTACGGCGCGTCGCTCGCTTCCGGTCTAATCGCAGGTGAGGGACTGATGATGGTCGTGGTAGCGATTCTGCTTATCTTAGGAGTATCGTGGGTGTAATATCAATCTTCCCCACGGCGGAAAAACTTCACGTGTGAATTTGCATATTGTAGGGGCACACCCGCGTGTGTGCCCGAAATAAAAACATCGCCGTTGTGGCTCTCCAGAGCCGCAATGCGAAAGTATGTTTGTACGCGGCTGGACACATGAGTCCGGCCGCATTTTTTTATATGGAAACAAAGCGCGAAAGGAGGCGTTCCTAATAAGGGAAGTGTGCGATTCAATAAAAAAGCCATCAGGTGAGTAAAATACAGATATTTATGCTTGACAAACCGCAAGGCAATTCGTATATTTATAAATTGCACTCGTCCGATGTTTCAGGGGCTAAAAGCCTTAATTTTCAGGAGTTTCGATGGTGCCACAGGGTGGAGGATTCTGGGACCTTGTCCGTGTCGCAAGTCCCTTTGCACAGCTTATCTTAGCGATTTTGGCCGTGATGTCGCTGATTTCATGGGCGATTATTCTGGAAAAAGTCCTGCTCGTTTTGCGAACGAAGTCAGACAGCGAAGCCATTTCACGCTACCGGTGGCGGCAATTTGACCCGCGCGGCCTGTTTCAGATTGCAAGGCAATACGCCAATTCGCCGATGGCATGGGCTTACCTGCAAATCTACACCCCGATGTTCGAACGAGGGTCAACCGCCGGGCGCGATGCGGAACTCGTGGGACGTGAATTCGGACGAATGGCGGCGCGGAAACTATCACGCGCCGAGCGGTTCATGCCTTTTTTAGCAACCTGCAGCGCGGCGGCGCCATTCTTGGGACTCTTGGGAACGGTCTGGGGGATTATCTCCGCTTTTCAGCGCATCGGTGTGTGGGGCGGAGCGAATATCGCTGTCGTAGCGCCCGGAATTGCGGAAGCATTAGTGGCAACAGCCGTCGGTCTTGGGGCAGCGATTCCAGCGCTCGTGGCGTATAATCTTTTCACGTCGTGGATACGAAAAGAAGCCGGACGGGTCGAGGATTTTGGCGAAGATTTGATTTACGCTGTGGAACGATGGTCGAAGCAGCAGCCGCAAGACGAGCCTACCGCGGGGCAGCACTATGAGAAAGTTTAAGCTTCCTTATCGGCCGATACCGGACATTAATATCACGGCTCTGGTGGATGTCACACTGGTGCTGCTGATTATTTTTATGGTCGCCGCGCCGATGCTGAAAAGTTCGCTCGATATCGAGGTTCCTGAAGCCGCGAACGCGCGCTCGACGACGGACGAAGGCATCGAAATCAATATCGCCAAAGACGGCACGCTCTATATTGACAAGACGAAAGTGCCCACGGCGCAGTTTGAAATCGCATTCAAGCAAGTGTACGCTCCGGGAAGCCGCGAACCGGTTTTTTTGCGCGCAGACCAGAATGTTGCTTACCGCGAGGTGCTGCGAGTCATTGATATCCTGAGGGGAGCGGGCGTCGAAGACCTCGGACTGGTGGCGGAACCGATAACTGGAAAATGACGCCGTATTTCTTTGGTTCATTGCTGCTTCATGCCCTCTTCATCGGAGGGATGATTTGGGGCGGAATTCGGTTTGCTCCTGAGCGCAGGCCTCTGCCTTCTGCGACAGTCGTCAGGCTAATTCGCCCGGCGGCTCCTCCGGCATCCAGCGCGCAGCAGGGCGCAGAGGTTGCCAAACCCGAACCGCCGAAACCCAAGAAGCGGTTGGTGACGCCGCCGAAGAAAAAAGCGACGATAAAAAAGAAAACAGCGCCGAAGAAGCCCCCGCCCGTTGCAACACAGGAGAAATCGAACGGCAAAGAGCAGGCGCTCACCGGCACCGCAGGAACGATGCGCGTCAGCGGTGGTTTTACGGGTAATTGGTATCTGGCGCTGGTACAATCGAAAATCGAACAGAACTTCCGACCGCCTCCCGGAAGACGCAAAGCGCTGATGACGATTATGGAATTTCGCATTTCCAAGCGAGGCGATATTGTGGGGCTGCGCCGCAAGCAATCATCCGGAGATTTCCTTTTTGACCAGGCGGCGGAACGCGCGGTTCGCGGAGCGGGACGCTTTCCTCCATTACCGGCAAACTTTGATGCCAGCGAGCTCGGAATTAACTTTGAATTTGTCTCGAATCCATCACGATAGAAATAAACGTTTTTTGGGCGATACGTTTGTTGTTGTTGCAACAAGGGGCTTAAGCACCTTGTTAGAGCATGTTGTCCGTTTGTTCTTTGTAGTTTTGTGTCTGGTCACAGGCGCATCGCAGGCTCAGCCGCCGACATATACGCTGCGTGTGGAAACGCACACCGTCGAGCGCATGTCGATTGTCGTCATGCCGTTTACAGCGGATACGACATCGCAGTGGGCGGGCGAATTGCCGCAGACGCTGCGCGATTTGGTCGCGGCGGATTTGGACGCGAGCGGTTATTTCAGACTGGCGGATCCGACGCCGTATATCGAAGACACGACGTCGCTTTTCCTGCAGCTTCCGAACCAGCCGGTCAGAATTATCGGCAGCATCGAAGCGGGTTGGTCGGATATGACGGCGAATATCGGAATCACTCAACCGCCGATGCCGATGCCGATTCATCTGCGGGAATTTCGGTTTCCATCCGATGATTTGCGCCCGGCCGTGCACCGGATTGCCGCATGGATTACGAAGATGCTGACAGGCGAAGACGGCGCGTTTACCAGCCGACTCGTTTTCGCCGTGCGGCAGGACGGTTTCAAGAACTTATGGGTGATGGACTGGGACGGCGCATCGCCGCAAGCGCTGACCGACGACAGCGAAATCCACATGTCGCCTTGCTGGACGCCGGACGGCGCGGAACTTTTTTTTACCAGTTTCCTGCGCGGCAACGCTGATATCTACAGGTACGATTTATCGACAGGGCGAATATCGGTGGTCGTCAATGGTCCGGGTGTGGACAGTGCTCCGGTGGTATCATCCGACGGTAAGTGGGTAGCGTACAGTGCGTCGGTGGATGGCAACGCGGAAATCTTTCGCATGCGCCCGAACGGCACGAAGCGCACGCGCCTGACAGTCAGTTGGGGTATCGACACATCGCCGACGTGGTCGCCGACGGGACGTGAGCTGGCGTTTACATCCGACCGCACCGGATCACCGCAAATCTGGCGTATGGATTCCGATGGCGGCAATGTGCGCCGCATTTCCTATGGGGGAAACTACAATGATTCACCGGCGTGGTCACCGCGCGGGGATTTGATTGCGTATGTCAGCCGCCAGGGAAATTTTCAGATTTGCATCATGACGCCTGAAGGAACGGGTATGGAACAACTGACATACGGCCCCGGCGCGAACTATGATCCGGCATGGTCTCCCGATGGGGTGAAAATCGCATTTACTTCGACGCGCTCCGGCCGGGAAGCGATTTGGGTGATGAACTGGGACGGCAGCAATCCGCGTAAACTGACATCGGGACTCGAAGCCATGGCTCCGCAGTGGGGGCCGGCGGAAGTGGTGCAGTGAGGATTTTACTGAACATCGGAATTTAGGACGGAGAAAAGGCGATGCACAAATACGTATTTCCTATTGTGGTTGAGAAAGATAAAGATGGATATTCCGTGTTTTGTCCGACCTTGCAGGGGTGCTACTCGCAAGGGGATTCCTATGAACAGGTTTTGACCAACATTGAAGACGCTATTCGCCTACACATTGAAGATCGCTTAGCCAATGGCGAAACCATCCCAACCACTGAAGTGGTAAGTCTGGCAACTTTAGAGGTAGAAGCGTGAGCCCTCAGTTGCCGCGTGTCAACGCTGCTCAAGTTGTTCGTATCTTAGAAAAACTCGGCTTCGAACTGACTCGCCAAAGTGGCAGTCATAGGATATACAAGAATTCAGTAGGTAAACGTGTGACAGTTCCGTTTCATGCGAGGAAAATCCTGCATCCAAAAGTGCTAAAGAGTATTATTATTGACACAGGTCTATCAACAGAGGAATTCATTCGCCTGCTCAAAGGCTCGTAGAACACGCCGCAACTTTTCCATGACAGATCTGAACACCCACAACGGCGATGGGGATTAATCCATGTAACCTTCTTTGCACAATCTTGTTCTGAAATAAACATAGAACCATACATCCCACTCGTTCCTATTGGAGGAAAAATGACGAAAAAAACTTTTCAACGAATCCTTCCCTTCGTGGTAGTTCTGATGATGGCGGCCATGCTGCTGCCGGGTTGCGCCAAGAAGACCAAACCCGTTATGGAAGAACCGGAACCCACCATTGAAATCGAACCGGCTCCCGAACCCGCTCCGGACACCACCGGCCAGGCATTGCGCGAGTGGCAGGAAAGGATGGAAGCGGATATGAAGCTCGTTCGGGTGGTTTATTTCGACTACGACAAGTCGAATCTGCGCAAGGACGCTCAGGATGCTTTGAGCTCGAACGCTAAGCTCGTCCAAAAGTATACCAAGTGGAGTGTCGCTATCGAAGGACACTGCGATGAACGCGGCACCGCGGAATACAATTTGGCTTTGGGAGAGCGTCGTGCGATGTCGGCCTACCGGTATCTTGTCAGTCTTGGCATTCCGGACAGTCGTCTTTCGACGGTCAGCTATGGCGAAGAACGTCCCGCGGACCCCGGCCATACGGAAGCGGCTTGGTCGAAGAATCGTCGTGCTGAGTTCAAAATCGCTTACTGATAACCTCTGAGATGGTCATGGGTCGAATCCTTTTCGTTGGCCTTGCCGCGCTCGGCATGGTATGGCTCGCTGTGGGCTGTGCGTCCAAAAATCAGGTCATAGCGCTGCAGGAAGATCACAAAGTCCTCGAAGCGAAGCTGGACTCGCTCCGCGCGCCCAACCCGCAAATTATGGCAGCGATTGGAGCGCAGGATGCGACGATTCGCGAATTGCGCGCGAATATGGATTACAAATTCACACAGCTCGACGAGCGCATTCAAGCGATGGCATCCACCATCGGCGAATCCGATTCGCGCTTCGCGTCTCTGATTGCGGCGATGGATGAAATTAACATGCGAGCCGCCGCTAACGATACGCTCGCGGATGCGCCGGGCAAAGAAATTTTTGACGCTGCTCAGGCGGATTTAACGCGTGGGAATTACGAGCTGGCGCAGGAAGGATTCATACAATTCCTACGGCGTCATCCGGCATCATCGCTCGCCGACGACGCGCAGTACGGTCTCGCGGAGTGCTATTATGGGCGCCAGAAATTTACCGAAGCCATCAGCGAATACGAACGCGTTTTGTTGCTGTATCCTGACGGCGACAAAGCTCCCGCCGCGCTTCTTAGGCTTGGTTTGGCCTACCAGAATCTGGAGAATCCCGCCAAGACGAAAGAGCAGTGGGAAAAGCTGATTGGACTATATCCAGACAGCCCCGAAGCTGCTATCGCCAAAGAGCGACTCAAGAGCCTGCCGAAGCTGTAGGATTTTGTCGAGCACACAAAAGCCCCGCCAAATTATCGCGGGGCTTTTTTATTTTTCGGCTGTTTTTATTTCTACAGATTCTACGGGCAGCTCGTTACCACGACATAGTTCCTGTAGGACTCGCTAAGACCATCGGTATCTTCCCATTCGGCTGGGCCAGCAGGAACGCTTGGCAGCGTCACTTCGAGAGTCCAATCAACGCCGGGAGGGCTGCCGTCGTGATTGGGATTGGTGGTCGAGTAAATCAAGTAGTCGCATTCATACGGCGCTATCCAGCGAATGATAGGATTACCAGTTACACTATCCGGGTAAACCGTCGTATGATACGGCCTCTCGGGCCCCGTCTTCACCAGCCAGAAATCATAATCGCCCGCCCCGTAGGGCTTGGTAAGCCCCCCAAGGATATAGCCGCCGTCGGTGGTCTGCTGAACCGAATAGCACTCATCTTCATTGCTTCCCCCGAAGGTGCGGCTCCACTCCTCTGTGCCACTGGTATCCGTCTTCACCACATAGAAATCATAACCGCCCGCCCCGTAGGAATAGGTACGCCCCCCAAGGATATAGCCGCCGTCGGTGGTCTGATGAACCGAATAGCACTCATCTTCATTGCTTCCCCCGAAGGTGGTATCCCACAGCTGTGTGCCAAGGCTGTCCGTCTTCACCAGCCAGAAATCCCAATCGCCCGCCCCGTAGGACCTGGTACGCC
>JAUXGA010000016.1 GCA_030622545.1 bacterium
AATCAACGCCCACTGTTCTTCAGTTAAATCCATCTTGATAACCTCCAAAAAGAGAGAGGCCGTCAAGATACGACACCCTAAGTTAACAAGCAAATGTTTTTGAGATATGCTCTAGTGTTCGTCCAGTTGTTGCCGATTATGCAGTTTGTGAAAAACGGTGATGAGTTAGTCCAGCAAGCTACCCCGCCACCATCGCTACTGGCCGAGTTATCGGTGAAAATACAATTTACAAAAGTAGGTGAGGAATATTGTTTGCACGACACACCGCCACCATGAGATGCCTGGTTATCATTGATCGAGCAGAACATGAAGGTCGGGGAAGAATAATCATAGCAATACACCCCTCCGCCATATCCGTTTTGTCGGTTTGCGTATTCAATAATGCAGAAGGCAAGCTGGCTGCCGGAGCTGCCAGATCCATAGAAGCGCAATCCCCGCCAACGATTTGGATTTGTGAGAACGTCAGTTGTGAAGACGATAGAATCACTTCCTGTTCCTTCAGCCAGAAGTGTACCGTAGATGTAGAATGCATAAGGGCCGTCAAAATTTAAGATCGTTCCGGGCATGAGACGTAGACTATCGCCAGAATTTATGGAAATGGTTCCAACAACCTGATATTCGCCCGGCCCGAGCGTCCCGCTTAGAGGTCCGAAAAGTTGACCATAACTCGCTTGAGCGAAAGCGAAAATAAACAAAATCACTAAAGTTCTTCGCATAACTCAATCTCCCAATCTATTACCGGATAGTTATGTGTACAATTCCGCGATGCTCATTTCGTTTGTTCCGTTTCGTCCCCACTCGGACTCCATTCGCCGACGGTTTCGGTATGGACCTTCACCGGCCCCTTCGACGTCCACGCTTCGTTGGCATTATAATTCCAGCCGAGATATTCCGACGCTCCCCCGCCTTCAGTCGTAATCAAATACCGATTCGCGATATGCCCGAAATATTTCGCCACATCCGCCGGAGCTTCAGCGTCACCGCCCGACGGATCCACCGGCACCCATCCATAGCCCGGCAGAAAGCACTCACACCAGCGATGAAACACATCATCTATCGAAGCGTCATCTCCGCGAATCGCCACCGCTCCCTGATACCTCGTCGGCAATCCCGCCGCGCGGCACATCGCGATAAACACGAAACTGTATTCGCTGCACGAGCCATTCCCCCGCTCTAAAATCGCCGGAGCCACATTCCATCCTCCGACGCGCTCATAGAATAAATTATCGCGGACATACTTGTAGATTTTACGCATAATCCAGTACGGCCGCTTTTCCTCCCCCACCGCTTCCTTCACCGCCTTCACGATAATCGGATCATGAATGCAGTACTTTTCTTCATCGCCTAAATATGTCTGACGAATATCTTTCGGAATATCGTCCATCGCACCGACATTATCCGGGAACACAAACCAACGCGCATCATACAACTCGACATTCACGACGATTTGCGTGCGCATCCGTTCAGTGAGGGGCACATCTGTCAGGTGATAATGCGCGACTTTTTGTCCCCATCTGTCCTGAATAATTTCCGCAGGTTCCGGATGGAAAATAATATCTCCGATAATTTTCTGGTTGGGGCGGTCCGACGGCAGCGCGAAATAGACATCCACCGTCTGCACCTCTCCGGGCCCGTAGTTGCGAAATTCATGCGTGAGGATGAGTTCTTCCGTCTTCGGGTCGCTGGATTTATAAGGGACGCCGTCATCAACCACCAACTTATAAAGCCGGTCATTTTGATAGTCAACATTCCACAAATAACCATTCAGCCAAGCCAACCCCCGCGCATATTTTCCCGGAGCTTCGATACTCAGCAGCACTTCGCCGTCCGTCGTTTCCACCATATAAATCCGGTCTTTCAGCCGGTCGGAACACCACAGGTATTTGCCGTCCCATGCGAGTCCTTGCGGCGAACGAGACGGCGAGGGAAACGAAACAATCGTCGTGCCGTCGTCGGTGGAAATTTTTGTAATAATATCATCGCGGTCGTCGCACAGCCACAAAGATTCTCCGTCCCACGCGAGTCCCTGCGGTCGAGGCGTCGGAGATTCGAAACTCTTCAGCGTGACTCCTGACTTTGTGTCCAACTGATAGATGCGGTTTTCTTCGCCGTCGATTCCCCAGAGAGTGTTACCGTCCCACGCGAGCCCGCGCGGTATAAATCCGGGTGCCGGCAGCGTCTTCTTCACGTTTCCCGTCGCCGGCTCAATCGCATAGAGCGAATCACTGAGCCTGTCCGCCATCCATAAATATTCACCGTCGCAAGTTAGTCCCGTCGGACACCTCCCCGGCGTCGCAAATTCCGACGAAACATCCCCCGGCGCCGCCCAAGCGAGAACACTCGATATAGCCAATACGATGACTACACTGCTTGATAAGCAAATAGCCTTCATTTTTCATCTCCCGATTTTTTGCGGTGTTGTCCACCAGTACTGGTGGATTGCAGCCGACCCCAGCGCACGCCGTGCGTCACTACCAATGATATCTCCCCCCGCCTGCGGTGTATTGTAGGGACATGGCCTGCCATGTCCGTTTAATCTTCCCCCCATTCATGTACGGACAAGGGAGGGTCTCCTTATACAAAATTCCCGCCGCGGTGTATCTCCAGATGCACCCGGAAAATCACTTCAACAACACCAATTTCCGCGTCTGCGAAAATCTCCCCGCTTCCATCCGACAAAGATAAATCCCCGACGGCAAACCATCAGCATTCCAAGACAATGTGTACGAACCGGGCAAATGTCTTCTATCCGCCAACGTCGTAGCTTTCTGTCCGAGCAAATTAAAAACCGTCAACTGAACTTGGCCCACATGCTTCACATCATACCGAATCTTGGTCGTCGGATTAAACGGATTCGGGTAAAGAACAAACACTGTCGGATAGCGCTTCCATACAGGCACTTAATCTCGTAGTATACTCCTGCCGCCAGAATACGAACCATTCATGGCTCTACGAGATTTTGGATTTCTTCAAGACTCAATGCACGGTTATAGAAGCGTATCTCATCCATCTGGCCATCAAAGTTCTGATGGGATTCAAATCCCCCACCGACATTGTCTTGCTCTTGCCCTATGATGAACCCACCCTCGGCGATAATGGGTTGATAAGTCGAGGTTGTCACATTATCTACCTCGTATCCGTCAACGTACAACCTAACTTCACTTCCTTGTCGAGTAATTGTTGTATGGTGCCATTCAAGATCCTCTGGCGACTGTGTGCCTGAATTCAAGAGATATTGATAGCCGTTTCCGATTGTGATATTCCAATATGGAGTGCTATACCACATTGTGAATTCATTAGCTTCACTTGAGCTTCTCGCGCCACTGAACCAGCAATGACTTTGAGATGTTGGATTCATACTCACTCTCAATAGAGCGCAGATCGTGAAATCACCGATTCCATTGACGACTTCATATGGTAGACTTACGCAGTCAAGTGCATTATTCCCAAGCGTGAGGACGCCATCGGAACAGTCAGCAGATCCAAATAATTCACCATGAAATCCGTTCCCGCTCGTGTCATTCGCATTTCCATCGAATGGATAATATGCGATTAATCCCGGGCTTGCAGTAACACTAGCTTTCAGTGCGTAGAATTTCATTGTGTCCGATAACAATACGTCTTCATGTGTGAAGAATGTGTCTCTAGTGTTTCCTATACGATTTCCAGCGTTAATTGCAAAATCAGATGTTGGGCCTGCGTATACATCATAGCTTGATGCTGAGGAAACGGCGTTCCAATGCAGTGTCACATCGTCGGAACCAATGTCCGCCATAATTGTAAGATCATCTACAGGATCTGGGGGAGTTGCATTAATAGTGAAATCGGTTGCTGATGTATCTCCAACGCCAGTTTCAGTCTCACTGGTTACGGCAATTCTGCATTCTTCACTTAAGGGATCCGTGACAGGAAACCATTCCCACTGATCATCGGTTACGTCAATGCCAGAAGCTAAAAGTTGCCAGCCTCCGATGGGGTACTGCCTATTCAACTTGATTGACACTGTTCCTGATATGCCTATTGACAGCCAATGGATTGTTTCCGTTGTCCCAACTTCCCAACTCTCTCCACCATTTGGAATCGTTAGCACAATGGATGTCTCACCACTCGGCACATGTGTGATAGTAATGTGATTCGGACTCTGCCAACTTGTAGATGTAGCAAATCCGGAATAATTCACTTTAAATATGTTAGTGCCGGATGGTGTTAAGAATCCAACATCCTCTTCTGGTCCAGACGGGAAAACCAAAGGATGCACAAGCTGCTCATTATCATCATATATGGCAATGAGTGCATTCGACCAGTTCTGCAAATTTGAAAATGACACAATACATGTACCTTGAGCGCTTGTTTCAAACGTGAACCAGTCGTTGTCTTCCGCAATCGGACCTGTTTGGTATGTTGTTAAGAAATCATATTCGGTATCTAAATCGAGATAATAAGCATACGCAACAGAATCAGGCTCATCCAATGCAACAATTATTTCGGTGAACTCACCCGTCTCCCATGCATCTGGACCACCAAGCCAAGCTTCTGCTAGGCTTCTCGTGTGCCACGCAGACAAAGTTGATGAGGTATCCCACACAAAATTGCCAGGTAAATAACTCGAATCATCCAACTTAAGCCACTGTCGCGGTAGCAATACAACACCATCGTTATCAACTGTCACCCTTGATCTAGTTGACTCTTGGGCTTTGGCTATAAGGAAATACGTCTCAAAGTAATTTGGAAGTTGTTCCTTATTTAGTCCGACAATATTATCTCCTTCGTTACCATTGGAATTAACATCTCTGTTAATATAATCTCCCGATGGAATAGAGTTTTCGTTGCCGCCAAATAGAAACACGCCGATATCTGAAAGATCTTGGATGCCGGGAATGGCGGGAACATTGGTTGTCTCTTGATCATACCAATATGCCAAATCACGAGCAGCTTCACTTTTTATGTCAATTGAGATAAAAAATCCTACAAGTTCATCCCAATACAAATCCTCTTTCACTGCGCCTAATTGTGGCGTACCAATTGTGATTATTTTTGCAACATCATTCTGGACATAATGCTGTGCATAGCATCTTACAGCCAAACCACCCATGCTATGACCTGCAAGAATAACTTTGTCTGATCCAGTAACCTGTTTGATATCACTAACCGCCAGTGACAATGCATATGCTTGTTTTTCAATACTCGCTTGGTTACTCTCGTTTGAGACAACGAAAACCTCTTCTGTAATGCCATGTGACACTGGCGTCGTTCCATAAAGTCCTCGCTGGACATAGATATCTGCTTGGTTTCCGCTCGGTTGAACTACAACACTGTCAACTTCCATGTATTCGTCTTCAATCCGGACAATATCTCCAGCAACAATTACTGAGTCAATATCATCCATTTCATCATATGTTGTCCCTGAAACATCGAGAAAGTCGACTTCAAAGCTAGTCTCTGTATCATTAACATAGTCCTGCAAATCAAGGATGTTATTGTTATTACCACCTCTCCTCTTGCCCTCATGATCGATGTCGAAATTAATCAGATAGAAATCCCTATCGATAACTTGCGTAAACAAATATACATCATCTTCTTTGGAGTCACGTGGAGACGAGTAGTTAACAGTGTGATCAAGTGTAACATGAACAATTTGATAGTCCCATTGATAATAGTATGTCAAAGATGTTTCCACTGAATCCCACGTACTGTGATCAGAGTTAATGCCGTGAACGAATACGATAGGATATGGAGGCTGACCACCAAATACTGGACTCGCTATCAATATTGAAACCAGTAGCAAAACAATTGAGATGTTCGATTTCAACATGATAGAACTGCTAACGTCACTTCGAGTTTTCATTGTTATTCCTCTCTTCTCTTTGTGTCAACTCTGACTGTTTCATGACAATCTCCTTTTATCTATCTTTTAAGGACAGGTCACAGACCTATCCCTATGATCAAATTTCCAAAAACGGCCCGACCTGAAAATGGCCGGTGACATGGATGGGAATATGGCCATTGCTCGACAAAGCCGCTTCCACGGTTTCGCGTGCCAATCCGGGGTCGTTGTTCTCGCGGGATAGATGGGCTAAAACGATATGCCGTAAATCATCATGCACAGCCGCTTTCAATGCTTGCGCTGCCTGCGTGTTTGATAAATGACCGTGCGATGAACGAATGCGCGCTTTCAGATGCTCAGGGTAGCGGCTGGTGGCGAGCATGACTTCATCGTGGTTGCTTTCCAAAATGATAAGCTGCGCGCCGGTTATCGCCTGCACGACCTGCGGAGTCATGTGTCCCAAATCAGTCGCCAGCGCAGCGCGTACGCCGTCAGCTTCAAAAACAAAACCGATCGGAGCTACCGCATCATGCGGCACAGGAAAATATTTTACGAGGAGGTCGCCAAAACGAGTCCCTTCACTCGACAAACAGCGAATCACCGTGTTTTGCGGAAGCATAAAACTGAGCTGCTCCGCCGTCCCTTCATTGGCGTAAATTGGTATATCGTATTTACGTGCTAACACGGCTGCGCCGCGCACATGGTCATTGTGTTCATGTGTGATTAAAATGCCTTCGATGTCTTTAATTGCCACATCAAGGCTTGCCAGCGAGCGCGTAATCACACGGGCAGGAAGACCCGCGTCAATCAGAAGGCTGGTTCCTCCCCCGCGAAGGAACATCGAATTTCCGGAACTCCCGGAACTTAGTGGACAGAATTGCATTGTCATCAAATCCTTTACATCTATGAGCTGCCGCGTTTCTCAAGTTGGATGCCACTCGCGCACAGCGGGCAGTTATCCGCTGAGTAGGTTTTCAGAGGTAGTTTCACGACTGAAAAAAGAGGAATATTAAGTTCAGGTTCGCCGCGCTGAACCAAACACGCGACTCCCGAAATCTGCGCTCCCAAACCTTGAAGAAGTTTGATAAGTTCCTTGACCGAGCCGCCGGTGGTGAGTACATCTTCAACCACTAACACTTTCGCGCCTAATTTAACATGGAATCCGCGCCGAAACTCCAGCGAGCCGGATACGCGCTCGGGAAAAACAAAACGACATTGCAGAATCTTCGCAACCTCATGCGCGACAAGAACGCCGCCGTTCAAAAGTCCGGCGACTAAATTGATGCCTTCGCCGTGAAACTTACCTGCAATCTCCCTCGCGAATCGTTCGGTGAGCCACGGCTGTTCGAGAATCCTGAATTTCTCGATATACTTATCGCTGTGACGACCGCTCGAAAGAAGGAAATGACCTTCGAGCAAAGCTCCAGACGCTTGCAGGAGGGCTTGTCCTTCCATGTCGTTCATATCAGCTCATCCCGGCATTTTATGGCGGCTTCGCGGGCTGCTGACGCGAAATCTTTTCCCGATGAGGCATAGATAATTGAGCGCGCCCAGACGAATAAACCGCGACTTTGTGGATTTTGCAAAAGCACGCGAGCGATGTCTTTCGCTGAACCGCCCTGCGCTCCTGAGCCCGGCAGCAGCAACGGAAGTTCCGGCGCGAGTTCTTGAATCCGCGCTAAAGCATCCGGGCGCGTCGTGCCGACAACCAATCCGATATTCCGGTTTCGGTTCCATGTGTTTGCCCTGCGCGCGACTTCCTCGAACAGAAATCCATCCGCCATAGGTAATTCCTGAAATTCTTCAGCGCCGGGATTCGATGTCGCGCAGAGAACAAAGACTCCTTTCGCAGGATTGCGGAGGAAAGGCTCCAGCGCTTCACCGCCAAGATAGGGATTCACGGTCAGGGCATCAGCATGAATTCGCTCAAAAATCGCCGCAGCATATTGCTCGTTCGTGCTTGAGATATCGCCGAGTTTTCCATCGGCAATGAGCAGAGCGTGAGGAGGCAGAAGTGCGCGCAGCTTTTCCAGTATTTCCCAGCCGGAAGCTCCTAAGGCTTCGAAAAACGCAAGATTCGGCTTATAAGCTGCGGCTATATCAGAGGTCGCGTGAATAATCTCCTCCAGAAAATGCCAGACACCTTCCGGAGAAGATTCAAGGTGAGCCGGGAGCTTTTCCGGCAGCGGATCAAGTCCGACGCACAACGGTGCCCCGGCTTTATCCACCGCCCTATCCCAGCTTTGCAGGAACGTCATCTTCTGGTGAGAAACCACGACGATAACATACAGAAAAAAATGGAAAAGTGCAACCGATTAACCCCTTGCAAATCTCAATAAAAACGGAATAACTGCGGCCATATAACTAAGCTTGGTGAACTTCTTTTTTCTCGATAACATGCAGACAGAATTCATCACCGGTGGGAATGGATTTTTCGATGAAATACTTCAAATCAGGATTCAAACCCGTCACGAGACTTTCTTCCATGCACGTATGCGCTTGGCATATCTCAGGCCGGGTGAATGGATAAGGACATTGGGGAACGGCAATTGAAATCCGTTTATCCGTCCATTCTTTCACGTCGCCTTTTGACTGCATGTTATTAAAAACGCGTACGACGAATCGCCCGACATCATGAAACTCCATCAAGCCTTCCCGCTCTCGAACCCGGTGCGCGATATCACGACCATAAGCCGTACTCACGTCGCGAATGAGTTCGAGACCCTCCGCGCCAAATCGCTCATAAACAGCGTCATATAGAAGCCGTATCCGCGTAAGCAAGCCGCGAAGCGTACTCCGATAACGCACATCAAGCGGTCGCTCGTCTATTTCAACTCCAGCAGGTAATTCTATCATCACACTCTCCGGTTATGGCGCGAATCTTTCACCAATTTACACATTTTCTCACCCGGAAACAAATCCCGAAAAAACGCATAAAAAAAGCCGACTCCCCGAAAGGAGCCGACTTGAGAGAGGCTGCAATTTACATTAACTTCAGTCCGGAGCGTTCTGGCGAGTTATTGGGAAGCGAATCGTGAAAGTGGATCCTTCCTGCCACGTGCTGTCAACCAAAACCTCAGCGCCATAGCGAGCCAGAATCGAGCGCGTTGTCGAGAGCCCGAGCCCGGTACCGGTGGGTTCTCCAATCGCGCTCTTGCCGACCATCGGTTTAGTCGTAAAGAAAGGTTGGAAGAGTTTAGGAATATCTTCCGTTTTGATTCCAACGCCGGTGTCGATTATATCTACGAATATATAACGCTCATTATGTCGCGTGCGAACGGTGAGCCGCTTTTCTTCCTGCTGATAAAGCGCATCTATCGCATTGCGCAGAAGATTTCCCACCGCTTGAGATACATCCGAATAAACTGCAAAGATTGTGGGCGTCGTCTCATCGAGTTCAAGGATTTTTTCGACCTCATGTTTGAAAAACAGATTGGCGTACAGGAATTTCCATTCTGTTTCAATCAGTTCATTGATTTGTATCTCCTGCTGTTCAGAATTTTGCTCATGGCGACTCTTCTGCATCAAATTTGCAATCGTATCCTTCATCACAATGGCCTGCGCCCGAATCCTTTCCACCTCTTTCATCTGTCCCTTTGTCATTGTCACCAAATCGCAGAATCCTAAAATACTCGTCAGGGGGCCGTTCAGGTTATGAGCAATCCCGGCGGCCATGGTTCCGAATTCCGCAAGTTTGGACTCCCGAAGCAGCTCCATTTCCAACTGATGCCCCCTCCACTGTAGAAGCTTAAGCTCGGTAATATCCTTGACGATGAGCATTACGGACGTCGTTTTCTTCGACTCGAACAAATACGAGCGCGTCACAAGAAATGTGCGACCGTCCTGCGCGAGCAATTCGAGCGTCTGGCCTTCGTAGGGAGATGAAAATCCTAAAATCCCTACCTGATCATAGGCGCGGAAACGCTCCAGCCATTCCTTGCAGATGTTCGGCAATGCATCTGGCTCGAACATCTGCTCCATAGCGGGATTTGCGAAGAGAATCTCACCTTCCTTGGAAAGAAGCACCAACCCATCGCGCAGACTGCGAATCAACGTGTTCATGCGGTCACGCTCGGCGCGAAGCTCGCGTTCCGGACCCAATGTTCCGGGTCCGAGTTCCCGGCCCGCCAGGATAATCCAGTTCTTTCCGCCCTCAGTTATCGGAGCTGTCTGGAATTCGACGAGATGTGAGACATTCTCGTCGCCGGGTTTCGTCAGATGAAACACCCGATTCTCGTCCTGACCATTATCCTGCCAGAGTTTTGCCGCAAATTGACGCTCGCTGTCCGGAAACAGTGATTCAAAATCCTTCCCCAAAATCGTATCTCTATCCTCTGTCGTCAGCCAGCCCGCGCCGACCCGGTTGCTGAAATAGACTTTCCCATCGCGGCCATCCACAATAAAAAAAGCATCCGGACTGTGATCCAGTATCCACGCCAGCAATCCCATGGGTTCATTCAGCAAGGATTCAGACAGCAAGGGTTCTTTGTTATTATTTTCGCCGGAAGGTGTGTCCGAAGAACCGTTTGGCAATAGCTTCCCAATCCAATCAGCCAAAACACGATCAGCCCAGACACGAACGGGAGATGCTTTCGATGAAGGGGCTTTTGATGTTTTGAGGTAAAGCTGAACCTCGGGAGAATTCTGCTGTTCAGAAACTTCTGAGGAAGAGATTAAAGATATTTGATTTGGGGGAGTCTGGCTCATGGATATTCAGGACTTATTCACCGGGCAAAAGTCTCTTCCTGCCGGATTAGAGAGGATTTTGCCCACCGATGTGTAAAGCCATGTCTTTGTTTTATCAAGATTAAATACGTCATCCTCGCATAGGCGAATATCATTCTTTTTACTATATAGCAAATGTCGTTCCGCTTTCATTCAAGCCCTGTTTTCCTTTAAAGTGGTATCATAAATCGCGCTTGACATTTTCCATGAATTTCGGTATAATATCTTGATAAAATGGGGCAGTAGCTCAGTTGGGAGAGCAATGCGTTCGCAACGCATAGGTCGGCGGTTCGAGCCCGCTCTGCTCCACATCAAGTTGCGAATATGAAGGCATGGTCTGGTAGTGCCGCACGGCAGTGCGCTTGCAGCCGACCTTTCATGCCAAGATTAAATCTAAAGGCGCCTGCGAGTCCCGTGCAAGGGATGTCGGCCCAACCCCGCCAGGACCGGAAGGTAGCAACGGTCAGCCGATGGTTCCTGTGCCGCGGGAGTGCTTGAGGCGCCTTTTAATTACATAAATAGAAACTTCGAGTTCACATCGTGACCTACACCGTACTGGCGCGTAGATGGCGCCCGACAAAATTTGGTGATGTGGTCGGTCAAGAACACATCACAGTGACTCTCCAGAACGCGATTACGTCCGGGCGGGTCGCGCATGCGTATATTCTGACCGGCCCGCGCGGCATCGGTAAAACATCCACGGCGCGCATTTTAGCTCGCGCGGTCAATTGCCTGAAAGGGCCTGCCGCCGAACCGTGCAACGAATGCGAAATCTGCCGCCAGATTATCGAGGAACGCAACCTCGATGTCGTCGAAATCGACGGCGCGTCGAACAATTCCGTGGATGATATTCGCAAGCTGCGCGAAACCGTGCGGCTTTCTCCCATCTCGGCCAAGCGGAAAGTGTACATCATCGACGAAGTGCACATGCTCACCGTCTCGGCGTTTAATGCTCTGTTGAAGACGCTCGAAGAGCCACCGGAGCATGTGCTTTTCATCTTCGCCACCACCGAAATCCATAAAGTTCCGTTTACGATTCTTTCGCGAGTGCAGCGTTTCGATTTCCACCGTATCCGTCCCGATATCATGGCGGCTCACCTGCGAAAAATCTGCGAGCACGATAAAATAAAAATTCCTGATGAAGCGCTCGACATCATATCCCGTCGAGCCGAAGGATCGTTGCGCGACGCGGAAGGATTGCTGGATCAACTCATCGCATATTCGGGGACAGACATCCCGCTCGAAGCCGTGCATGAAGTTTTGGGTATCTTGCCACGGGAAATCATCGAGCGAACCACCGAGATTATCGTCCATCACGACTACGCCGGTGCGCTGACACATCTTTCGGAACTTTCCGATGCCGGGATTGACTACGGAGAACTTCTCCGCAGCCTCGAACATTTCTGGATGGAGCAGCTTTTTGCACGAGTCGGCGATGCGTCTGCGGATAAAGAAGAGGACAGCTCGGCAGCGGAACAGTTATCGCCGGAAGACCTGCTTCGGCTGATTAAGCTCGCGTCGGAAACGGATTCCGAAATTCGGCGCAGCCCGAATCCGCGCATGCGTTTTGAAGTTGCTTTTCTGCGCTGGGTCAGCCTTGACCGCAGCGTGAAAATCGCGGACATTCTGGCGAAATTGCGCGGAGCAGGTACATCATCAACTGCACCACCTCCACCGAAACCCAGTACGCCCGTCGTTTCAACGACAGCGCCTCCGCCGGAATCCCCTCAAAAGGCTGAGCCGCCGGAGGAAGCAAAGAGTCCCCCGATGAAAACTGCCACTCCAGAGAAACCGCCTTCCAAAGAGAAGTCTCCCTCTCAAAAGCCGGGGGACATCGATATGTTCAATGAGAAATTCGGCGGTGAGATTTTGGAAGTCAAGGACACACCCAAGACTTCACCGAAAAAAGGATAAATCGGTATATTTCTACATGATTTTTTGGAGTACCTGTGAAAGGTGGAATGAATAAACTGATGCAGCAGGCACAAATGCTGCAGGATGCGCTGGCCAAAGCGCAGGAAGAATTGGAAACACTCGAAGTCGAAGCAACCGCCGGGGGCGGCGCTGTAACCGTGACCGCCAGCGGTCGAGGAGATATTCTCGCGATTCGAATCGATCCGGAAGCGATTACTCCAGACGATCCGGAAACGCTCGAAGACCTGATTCTTGCCGGTGTCAGCGCCGCTATCGAAAAATCGCGGGTGGCCGCCAACGAGCACATGCAGCAGGTCACCGGAGGTATGCTTCCGCCCGGAATGAACCTGCCGGGGATGTAGCGTGTTTGAATTTTCACCGGCACTGCAAAACCTTATCGAACAACTCGCCCGCCTTCCTTCACTGGGGAAGAAATCGGCCGCCCGCATCGCGCTTCACATTCTGCGTGCACCGAAAGAAAACGTGGATGCTCTGGCGCAGGCGCTGACGGATGTCAAAACCCGGATTAAGTTCTGCTCGATCTGCTTCAACCTCACCGAAGAAGAGCCGTGTCCGATTTGCCAGAATCCGAAACGCGACCGAAGTGTTATCTGCGTCGTGGAAACTCCCGCCGATGTGCTGATGATCGAAAAAACGAAGAGCTTTCGCGGTCTTTTTCATGTGTTAGGAGGAGCATTGTCGCCTCTGGACGGCATTTCGCCGGACGATCTGCGCATTCGGGAATTGGTGAATCGAGTCGACGCTTCTGTCAAAGAGGTCATTATCGCAACGAATCCGACCACCGAAGGAGATGCGACAGCGCTTTTCCTGACTCAAGCGCTCAAGAACAAGCAGGTGCGTGTGACCCGCATCGCAAGCGGAGTACCGGTAGGATCCGATCTCGAACATATCGACAGTGTCACATTAACGAAAGCGCTCGAAGGACGAGTTGACCTTCTCAAATAATCCCTTTTAAGAAGAATAAAACCATCACTCTTTAGAACACCGGGAAACCGCGTTGAGATTTGACCGACTGCTGGTAGGGGCGGCCATCATCCTCGTCCTCTACCTGTTTACAAACGCCATCTTCAACTTCTTCTCTGTCAGTCAGCAGCAGGAGCTGTTTCGCTTCTTTATTTTGGGAGCGCCGGTCACGATTATCTTTTTTCTCTTCCCGCGTTTCGCTCTGGTGCTCTTGGCCATTTTTGTTTATTCTGTTGATTGGTTGTCGGCTTGGGTTGGAATTGTTCCAAGGGAATTCACCTGGTTCATAGATCTGATTCTCATCGTCTTCCTTCTGCGTTATTTCCTGCTTTTCCCTCGACTTCGCACACGACCAGTCCCAATGACGATAAAATGGATTTGGGGTCTTCTTTTCTTCGTAGTACTTTCCGCATTGCTCAACCATGTTTCCGCGACAACCGCTCTGATCGGTTTGCGCGTATCGATGAAATATCTTCTACTGTTCGTCGTTCTCTACTCGATGGACTTCAGTGAAAAGTTCTATAGGCGATTGCTCTACTTGCAATTTGCTGTCGCTCTTGTGCAAATTCCTGTCGTTCTTGTTGAATTTACCATAATACCTGCAAAAGAAGAAGGATTATGGGATCTTATCACCGGTACCTTCGGACACAATGGAACTGGTGTCTTAGCAGTCTTTCTCTTGGGATGGATCGCTTTCCTGATTGCAACCATGCTCGTACAGCGCCGTCTGCGATGGGGAATTCTCTTGATCATCATCCTGCTCGGTATTCCCCCTCTCTTAGGTGAATCCAAAGCGTTTTTCTTTTTTCTGATAGCGCTCGCATTTTTTATGCTGCGTTATGAATGGACAAAGCGACCGTTATTTGCATTGACCATTGGTTCTTTCTGTCTGTTATTTATCGTAGGCGTGGACTACATTCTGATCAAATCCGGTTACTGGGCAGAAGGACGTAACCCTCTCACCTACATCACACGTGTAGATGAAATTATCGAAAAAGACCTCGCAGGACCTTTGAGGTACTTCAAGGATGGTGTCTGGGTCACCGATTGGTACATTGGACGAGCCTATGCAACCAAACATGCGTTTCTTTTTGCGACATCCAGTCCACGAGCATTTTGCTTCGGTTTTGGCCCCGGCGCAGCTACCCAAAGCGTTTTTGCCGCCTATGAGTCTCCTTCAGTCGCGCATTTCAGAAGCTGGGGAGTTTCTTCGGGGCGGCAGTGTTTGCCTTGGTTGATGGTTGAATATGGTATTATCGGAACGCTGCTCTTCCTCGTACCTTTATATCTCCTTTACAGGCGCGCTACACTACTGTCACGGAGCCCTCGTAAAGACTATAAGATACTCGCCGCAGCTTTTCAGGGAATAACCGTTGTATTCCTATTTCAAACTTATATCTCAAGCGTTTTACAATCGGATCAGCTCTCCTTCTTCTATTGGACGACAGCAGTTATCATCACCCAACTTTCTTATACGGTGAAAGATAAAAAAGAATTGGAACAAGCCTCTATACCAACTGTGCAAACCTTACGGGCTCCGGGAACGCTGACACCAATCCCTTGAGAAATTTCCACTTCACCTTCTCGCCGCCTATCGCGATACAGATTGCAGGAATCCAAACAACCGGAAGAACGGAGAAAACATCGAATGTTCACGCTCTTTCCAATGTTCCCGTAGCTCAAGCCGTGGGAGTCAGTCTCTTGGAGCGGTTCTATGCAATGGTTTCCTGGAACAGTGTGGTACCTCTGCGTTGGTGGCGATGATTTTCGCTGACATTTTTCTCCCGACGGGAATAAGGAACATTTGAACAACGAAACTCCCCTCGTTCTCCTTGATGACTGGGGATATCAACTGTTAAACTACTACGGGATAGAAATCCGTCCTTATTGGAGACGGATACAATCTCCAAGGGATACAGTCGACGTTCCCGGCTATCTTCCCTACTTGCAAAAGAGACTCTCGCGAGCCCGCAAAGTCTATTATCTGCGTGAAGACGATTCGCAAAACTGCTTGGACCCCAACGACGTTGCCCTAAAATCGCTGCGAATCATTGGCGAAGATGAGATACACATCCCTTACAACCGGCGGTTTCAGCTTTTCGGATGGACCTTGATAAAAGACAATCCCAAAAACGCAAATCCCCTTCTGGACAATCCGGATGCTGCACGATCCGACTTCCAGTGAACCCTCTCTAATTCGCAACTGAAATGACATCTGATTCCATTCATACTTCCGACGAAAGCGCTTCGGATATGCCGAAATTCACATCCGGTTCTCATGTGACTGCGGAAGTTTGTCGCGGCTGCATCATCGATGATTTGGAAGGAGCCTTGAAACTTCTCGATGTATCGGGCGAAATCGCGCGGGAAGTGTTGTCCAATGTTCACAGCTTCATGGATGCGGAGTTTAATTTCTCGCGTGCTCCGTCGTATTATATCACCGCCGTCCACCGCGAATTGAAGCGCGCTACGGGACTGGACGTTCCCTTTGCCGAGTTGCGGCATGCCTGCAATGAAGTCGGCAAAATCCTCTCGGAAAGGCTGCGCAAACGTTTAAAGTCTATGCCCGCAAAGGAAGGATTTCGCTCAGCGGTAGAATGGGCGGTCGCGGCGAATCATCTCGACTTCCGCACCGTCGGAACCGGCTACGGTTTCGCGGCGGATGAAATCGAAGGTATGCTGAAAGGCAAACTTGAGCAGGGATTTCCCGTTGATGAATTCGAGAGCTTCTATGAGCTGTCTCAAAAAGCGAAGGATGTCCTCTACATCCCGGACAACGTCGGCGAGCTTGCCTTCGACAACATCGTTCTGGACTATCTGCGGGATTTCGGCTGCCGCACGACCGTTCCCTATCGAGGCGGCGCGATTACATCCGACGCGACGCTGGAAGATTTCGAATTTCTAAATACCGCGGCGCATGCGCATAAAATCATACTTGCCGGGCCGGATACACTGGGCATCTCTCTCGAAGAAGCGACACCCGAACTTACGACCGCCCTTCAAAGCGCCGACCTCATCATCACTAAAGGGACGCTTTGGAGCAGATCGCTTTCAACACGGCGTGTTGCTGGAGGAGATGAATCTTCATGAGCCAACCTACAGAACAATTTGAAGACGTGGCTTCCCAATTTCGCAAATTCACTTGCCATGACTTAGACGTGGGAAATCCTGTATTCTCCATGGTTTCTCGATGCGTCGGTATCGAGAATAGAAATAAGCTGACACGATTGTTGATTCTTATTCTGGTATCTATCACAGGCCTCACCTATATCACACTCCGAGAAGGAAGATTTTTCTTGGGTAGCCTGACTACTCCTCTCAGTGGGTATGGTGAGGCGCAAGGCATGAGCTTCTTCGGCGATACGATGGTGTGGCCATTCATTTTTTGGGTTCCGATTGCATTCATTCTAACGAGAGTCGCCCTCAACCGATCTGCAACTGTGATCATCAGCACTATTCGTTCGGCAGAAGAAAACTGGTTAATAGATGAATCTAAGTATGGTTACCGTAATTCAATCAGGAAGACTCTAGCCATCTTTGAGGGGCGCCGAGGATGGAAATCAGCTGTAATCTCGATAAGTCCGTGGATAATTGCTGGTCTATTCATAGTCTACAATACTCTCACGTGCGCATTCCATAACGAACTCCGCGAGAACTATTATCCCTACACATCTGATTTGGTCAGAGTGTTACCCAGTGAGGCCACAGGGCCTACAAGGTTTGAGCCAAACCAGACGCTACCGGCATACATTCAGTTGGAAGACGAAGTATGTCTGCCCAAGTGGGATACGAACCGGTATGATGCTCCTTGGTCTACTTGGATGGTCCGTATATGGGCACTCATTTTCTACGGTTTACCTCCCTTCATTCTAGCGAAATTAATAACGATAGTTTGGGGAACCTCATCGTTTTTGTTTCATAAAGCAAGGTGGGAGGAAATATCATTATCTTCGGATTCCAAACGTATACTCACATTGTCTCCTTTGGCAGACGACAAGTACGGTGGACTTGGACATATGGTTTCAGCAGCCATGAGCTACTTGTACGCAGGATCTATGTTCATCTTGATGATAACAATGGCTTTTCTCAAGGAGGGTCTACCCCCGTCATGGCATAACTACTTCATGCTTATTGCGTTTACACCAGTATCTGTTTCGGCATTTTTAATACCTTTGCTCATTACGCGCAAATCCATTCGAAGCTGCAAGTCTCGTTGCATATCTGCGCTAAATAAAGAGATCAGTACAATAACGAAATCAATCCTACATGACTCACAATACAGAATATTTAAAGGTGGTGTTGATCTACGACTTGCTTCCTATGAGTCAATGCGAACGCGTATTCTCACAATACCTGATCTTCCGATTACCTTCTCGACATTACCACGAATAGGACTTGCTGTTGGCGTACCATTTGCGCTGACCTTACTGGATCATCTAATGCGCGCGGGACTGTGATAACATGCTTTGCAGGAAATCGATATGGATTTGAATGCTTCCAAAACCGATAGATCCTCAAGTCCGCAAATCGAATATGTTCTAATAGTCTTTGGTTGGTTGGCTTCTCGGATCGGTCTATCAATCATTCGAGACTATCATATCTGCGGTTTAGCTGTTTTACCCGCAATACTGATTCTATTATATAATCTGTTCGTTCTCATAAAAACTACATACCGGGAGCAACCAACAAATCGAAAGTTATGTGTCATTAGCGGTTTGCTCAGTGACGCAATTCCGTACTGGACTCTACGATATGGTTCTGAATCAAGATACGAAATTATGTCGGCTTGGGATGGTAGATTATGGGTAGTTTCTTTTATCTTCCTTGTCGTAGTATGTGGTCTTTGGTGGATCACAAGAAACACGCAAGTACCGCGCTTGTTTAATTCTATACGTTACGGAATCATTTCAACGATGTTGATTTCAGTTCCGATTCTCATTGTAGCGTTCTTTCGCATTACCTATTTAATGATCCGTCACCTGCCAAATGAAGAAAGATCTGTATTCCTCTTCGGGTCAGAAATTCACCATGCATACATCGGTGCCCTGGGTATTATCATATGCAATGCAATAGCAAGCAGACGTGACCCTAATTTAGTATATTCCCTCTCATTGGTGCTTTCCATTTCTATGGGAGTGATTATCGATCAGCTAACATACATTATGATACTGCATGTCACCGATGCCGCCTATTCGAGCACTTTGTCATGGCTTGGGCCAATAGTTGGTGTGCCCCTGATCATTCTGACTGTCTGTTGGTTCCATTTTCACACAGCACGACCATCTCGTGTGCATAATTAGAGCGCATCCCATCTCATAGGAGAATCTACGGATATCTCCGCCGAGCCGGGTTGGGCGCTCTGGACATTTCCCTTTCGAGAGGACGCGGTCGCGCGCAACCCAGCCGGATTCTGGGATGCACAACACCTGCTACCTCTTGACCATGAATGTAGCAGATATGTTCTAATATCATTGAGGCTCTAAAATGAAAAAACGTGTGGGGCTACCCAACAAGATTACGCTATCGCGCCTGGCGTTAGGGCCGCTTTTTCTCATCGTCTATCTGATCGATTGGCCCGGTGCGAAACTTGGCGGGCTCATCATCGTTGTTTTCAGCGAAGCGTCCGATCTTATTGATGGGTGGGTTGCGAGAGCGCGAGGGGAAACATCAGAAATCGGCAAATTGATCGATCCAATGGCCGACGCCACCGTGCATCTCTCTTGTTTTTTTGGCCTTCTTGCTTACGGTTACGCAGCAGCCTGGATGATCGCTGTGCTGGTTTACCGTGAAATAGTGGTTGCGTATGTACGAACGCTGGCGGCCTTGCAGGGTGTGGTCATTGGTCGGCGTACGAGCGGAAAATGGAAGAGCTTTTCACAAGCCACGGTCATTATCACCATTCTTTCGCTCGATTTGATTAATTTCCCTTGGCTTCAGCCCTACTTCGTGCAAGTGGCCCACTATCTTGTGATCGTCGTGGTTCTCTACTCTGTATTCACACTGATAGATTATATCTGGAGTAATCGTACGATACTTAAGGAGCTGCGCCAGCGATAGAACATGTTTTTCACCCTAAAGCCATATAGAAAAAAGATCTGATGAAAAAACTCCTGCTTTTCCTCGAAACAATACTAACAACCGGCTTTGGAACCGGGTTCGCGCCGATAGCGTCCGCGACATTCGGAAGTGCATTGGCGTGCGTCGTGCTGTGGTTCCTGCCGGGACTGCTCATATGGCCGGGGCTGCTGCTAATCGTTCCGTTTGCGCTGTTAGGGGTATGGCTCGCGACACGCGGAGAGAAACGCTGGGGTCATGACGCCAGCCCCATCGTGATTGACGAACTCGTCGGGCAATGGATAACGCTGTTCTTCGTTCCGCATTCCATAGCGCTTTTTATCGCAGGTTTCTTCCTTTTCCGGCTCTTTGACATCTGGAAACCGCTTGGAATTCACAAAACGCAGCAGCTCAACGGCGGATGGGGCGTGATGGTAGATGATGTGCTGGCGGGCATACTTTCGCTGCTCTGTCTGCAGCTCTTGACTCTCACCCCATTTTTTTCGTAGTTTATAAGAATTGAACTGCGCCCCTTATCCCTCTAAACAGCCGCGGCATGCGTCCCGCGTGCCCGGCTCAGCGCTAGTTTACTACCCGCGACCTCCGGTCGCGGAAATCCTATGTCGAAATCGGAAACCGCACACGCTGAAATCATCGCTATCGGTGATGAGTTGCTTTTAGGGCAAATCGTTAACGGAAATGCCGCAGCACTGGGGCGCGCGCTGGCCGGTGTGGGCGTGCCGGTTCAGTGGAGCTCCATGGTGGCCGATGACACCAGCGAGATTCAAGCCGCGCTCGCGCTGGCGGTTCATCGTTCTTCGATTATCATTCTGACCGGCGGGCTGGGTCCCACTCCCGACGACATAACCAAAGCCGCCGTCGCCGGTTACTTCGGGATGGAACTGGAAATGCGGCCGGATATTCTGGAGGCAGTGCAGGCGCGCTTCGCCAGTTTCGGACGCACCATGCCGGAAGCGTCCCGCAATCAAGCGGTTTTTCCGCACGGCGCGAAAATCATTCCCAATCCCATGGGAACAGCGCCGGGAATTCATATTTCACACGATGGACACGAGATCTTTGTGCTGCCCGGCGTCCCGCATGAATTGGAAAACATGATTCAGGATTACCTGCTGCCGTGGCTGCAAGACAATCTGACCTTGCAGCCGGTTCATTCAAAAACGCTCCAGACAACAGGTTTGGGTGAATCGCTCGTTTTGGAGCGGCTGCAGAATTTAAAACCCATCGCCAGCAAAGTGCAGGTCGCGTTCTTGCCGTCACCCGGAAGTGTGACGCTACGCTTAACCGCAAAATCGTGCGATGCTCACGAAGCCGAAGCGCAGCTTGCTGAAGCAGAGGGGTTCATCCGGGAACATATCGGCGATTTTATTTTCGCGTCCGGCGACCAGAGTTTGGCTGAAGTGATTGCGAATATCCTGACGAACCGTTCCAAAACCGTCGCCGTCGCCGAGTCCTGCACCGGCGGACTTGTCGCGCACACCTTGACGAACATCCCCGGAAGTTCAAACTTTTTCGAGCGCGGTTTCGTGACCTATTCGAACGAATCGAAGATGCAGCTTCTCGGCGTTCCTGAAAAGCTATTCATTGAGCACGGCGCAGTATCGGAAGGCGTCGCGCGAGCGATGGCGGAAGGAGCTCGAACCAAAGCGGGAACCGATTACGGCCTGTCCACCACTGGCATCGCCGGACCATCAGGCGGCACCGAAGAAAAACCCGTCGGAACATTGTGGATAGCAGTCGCCAGCGCGAAAGAAACACAAGCGCGCCACCTTCGAGCAGGCTACAACCGCGAAATCAACAAGAAGCGCTTCGCTGAGGCCGCGCTGTTCTTGTTCTACAAACATTTACTCCAAGAAAACGACTGAATTTCATGCGCCTCTTTATTGCCATAGATTTACCGGATAATTGGAAAACTGCGCTGGAGCAACTGCAAAGTTCCATCGAGTGGCTCGGACGCGGAGTCAAATGGGCGAACTCGCGCAGCATGCACCTGACGTTGAAATTCTTGGGCGATGTTCCGGATGAAAAAATCAATGATGTGATTGCCGGACTCGAACGTGCCTGCGAAGGAACCACGGCGTTTAAAATGCGTATGAAAGGCACGGGCTGCTTTCCGACTCCGCGCCGCCCGCGTGTGTACTGGGCGGGCTTGAACGGCGGCAAGTCTCTCTTGACGCTGCAAGAAAGCGTGGAAAAAGAAATCGAACCTCTCGGTTTTTCGAGAGAAAAAAGAGAATTCACCCCACACCTGACCATCGCTCGCATCAAAGAGCCGATAGGCAAAGAGCGCATCACGCGCGCTGTTCTCGACTACAAATTGGAAAGCGAACCCGTACAGGTGACGGAAATTCTGCTGATGCAAAGCATTTTAAAACCGTCCGGAGCCGAGTACCGACCGCAAGCACACATTCAACTGAAACCATAAGCAAATGAACCGAACCCAAATTCGTGTCGAAATCGAAGCGCCCCGAGAAAAAGTGTGGCAGCTTATCACCGAGCCGAAAGAGATGGAGATGTGGTCACCCACTCTGCGCGATCTGACCTATGACCCTCCGGGTGCTATACAAGTCGGCACGATGCGCAAAGCTCGAGTAGAATCCGGCGGCAAGATTCGAGAGTTCAATACGCAGGTGACGCATTGCGAACCTCTGGACTATTTCACGGAAGAAGCTCAAGGCGAGAACCCATTCGTAATGGGGAAAGTAAAATCCGTTCAATTAACCTATCGCCTTGAATCGGAAGAGAAAGACCGGACAACGTTTATCTTTACCGTTCAGTACGACATTCCCGGTTTTCTGGGACGCCTAATCAACAAAGCAATCGGCGAAAGTATGCTGCGCGCGGCTGTGAAACAAAATTTCGAGCGCCTGAAAACCTACGCGGAAACGGGACGCACTGTTTAAAGAAATTCTAATTCCTTAGGAGATAAAAAATGGCAACGGAAACGACCGAAAAAACACGCTCGCTGGATCTGGCCATAAGTCAGATTGAAAAACAGTTCGGCAGGGGTTCCATCATGCGCTTGGGTGAAGAGGGAGCTCGGGTTAAGATCCCCGTGATTTCCACCGGCTCGCTCTCACTGGACGCCGCTCTCGGAATCGGTGGTGTGCCGCGAGGGCGCGTGACAGAAATCTACGGCCCCGAAGCGTCCGGCAAAACGACTCTGGCTCTTCATCTTGTCGCGGAGGCTCAGAAAAGCGGAGGGTTTGCCGCCATCGTCGATGCAGAACATGCTCTGGATCCGCAGTACACGAAAACGCTGGGCGTCAACCTCGATGACTTGCTCATTTCGCAGCCGGATACAGGTGAGCAGGGTTTGGAAATCGCCGAGACATTGATTCGCTCCGGCGCACTCGACATTGTTGTTGTCGATAGCGTGGCGGCTCTCGTGCCGCGCGCCGAAATCGAAGGCGACATGGGCGATTCCCTGCCGGGGCTTCACGCGCGGCTGATGTCGCAGGCTCTACGCAAGCTCACCGCGACGGTAGCCCGTTCGCATACAGCTCTTGTTTTCATCAATCAGATTCGCATGAGGATTGGCGTGATGTTCGGCAATCCGGAGACGACCACCGGCGGCAAAGCGCTGAAATTCTATTCCACGATTCGTATGGAAATCCGGCGCATTGCTTCCATCAAAGACGGCGACACGATTGTCGGGAACCGAACCCGCGTGAAAGTCGTGAAGAATAAAGTGGCGTCGCCTTTCCGGCAAGCCGAATTCGACATTATCTATGGTAAAGGAATTTCTCGCGCCGGAGATTTGCTCGACCTCGCCGTCGCAAAAGACATCGTCAAGCGGAGCGGCACGTGGTACAGCCATGGCGAAGAACGCTTGGGTCAGGGACGCGACCGAGTCGTGGAGCTTCTGAATGCAAACCCGGATATGCTGAAGAAAATGGAAACCGAATTGCGTGCGGAATTAGGTTTTGCGATTTCCGATTCCGAGGGCACGACGAGTGCGGATCCCAAACCGCAATCCAAACGCAACGAAAAGAAAAAACGATGACCACCGTGCGCAGCTTTATTCTGATTTTGTTTATAGCTCTTGTCAATGTTGCACATGCGCACGACTTTGTCCTTTTCACGGGATACGCCGCCTCTGAAAAACCGAAGCACGGTGCACTCGTTTCCTCCAATGATTTCTCCAGCGGTGGTGGATATGTTGTGGGCGGGCGACTCGATTTCGAAACATCCCGACGCGTCTGGATTGCGCCATCGCTTCTCTATTGGGACAACATCACCGGCGGACAAACGGGCGCGCTCAACAGCCATTATTCGCAATTTCAAATCGGCGCGCGAGTATTGATGCATACGCTGACGTTTCCGAAACTCTTTTTCGGCGGCGGCGTGGATTTCGCCGCGACTCAGGGGGCGGTGAAAGCGGGACGCATCGGGCCGACTCATGGCAAGGGCGAAATCATCCGGGAATATACCGGCGAAGCTCCCGTCGGCGTCGTTGTCGCAGGCTTCAAAGGACGCGCGCCGAATGGCATCGGAATCATGGCGGATATCGCCTACCATTTTGGACTAGACGAACCCGTCGGCAGGCAATCCATCGGGCCGGCGTCGGTTATCCTGCTGCGAATCGGTTTCTTTCTACGCGATGAACGCGCGACGCGTCGATAAAACAAGCGCTGAACATGCGCTGAACGCAGCGTTAAAACTGCTGTCGCATCGAGCGTACTCGGAACGCAATCTCCGCGAGAAACTGCGCGAGAAAGACTTCCAACCGGCCGCGATTCATCAGGCGCTGTCGGTGTGCAAAGAAAGAGAGTTTGTCGATGACCGCAGCTTCGCCCTGGATTTCATCGAACAACGATTGGAAATACGTCCGCGAGCAGGGCATGTGCTTGTCCGCGAGCTGCTGCAACGCGGCGTTTCCCCGGCGATTGCCAAAGAAATCGTCGCCGAATGCGTCACCACTGAAATGGAAACCGAATCCGCTCAAACGCTCGCCCTTAAAAAATGGACTCAGTGCGCGCGTCTGGGACCGGAAATCTGTTTTCGCCGCGTGAGTTCTTATCTTGCCCGGCGCGGTTATAATTGGGAAACCATCCGCGAGGCTATCGAAAAAGCAAAAACAGCCTTTAACGAAAACACGCAGGAATAAACCTGCACAAGAAATTCAACTGAATCTGCGATGACATCCAAAGAAGTACGAAAGAGTTTTATCGAATTCTTCAAACAGCGCACACACACGGTTGTGCCCTCGGCGTCCGTCGTCCCATTAGACGACCCGACGCTGTTGTTTACCAACGCTGGGATGAATCAATTCAAACCAATTTTTCTGGGGCAGGAGACGCGCGACTACACTCGCGCCGTGGATACACAAAAGTGCATCCGTGTTTCGGGCAAGCACAACGATTTAGAAGAAGTCGGGCAAAGCCTGTATCACCATACCTTTTTCGAAATGCTCGGCAACTGGAGTTTCGGAGATTATTTTAAGCGCGATGCAATTGCGTGGGCGTGGGAACTCATGACGGTTGTCTGGAAAATGCCGAAGGATAAACTCTACGCGACGGTGTACGAAGATGATGACGAAGCCGAAGAACTTTGGCGCAAAGAAACAGACATCGCCCCTGACCATATCCTGCGCTGCGGCAAAAAAGATAACTTCTGGGAGATGGGCGAGACCGGCCCATGCGGACCGTGCTCGGAAATTCATATCGATCGCGGGCCTGAATATGATGATGATCCGAAGGCTTTCGTCAACACCGGCTCCCCGCGCTATATCGAACTCTGGAATCTCGTCTTCATTCAGTTCAACCGGCAAGCGGACGGAACTCTCGAACCGCTTCCGCAAAAGCATGTGGACACCGGCGCAGGATTGGAACGCATCACAGCGGTTTTGGGTGGCAAGCGCTCCAATTACGAAACGGATTTGTTCATGCCGCTGATGGAAAAAATCCAGGAACTTTCCGGAAAGGCTTATACTTCAGGTGAGGGCGGAACTCCTCACCGCGTTATCGCGGATCATGTCCGCTGCCTGACGTTCGCTCTCTGTGACGGCGCAATGCCCGGCAACGAGGGACGCGGCTATGTACTGCGGCGTATCTTGCGGCGTGCGTCACGTTTCGGACGCAAACTGGACATGCACGAACCTTTCATTCATAAACTGGTTCCGATTCTCGTTGACCAGATGGGCGATACCTTTCCCGAATTGAAAGCTCGCCACCAACACGCATCGCTCGTCATCAAAGCCGAAGAAGAACATTTCGGGAAAACGCTCGACCGCGGCCTTGAAATTTTTGAGGAAATCACGCAGCAGACAAAGAAAGCAAAAAAGAAAGTTATTCCCGGCAAAGATGTCTTCCGCCTCTATGATACGTTCGGCTTCCCGCTTGATTTAACAGAACTGATGGCACGAGAACAGAAATTGGGAATCGACACAAAAGAATTTCACACTGCAATGGAAGCTCAACGCGAACGTTCACGTGCTGCCAGTACATTTACTGCCACAGCGGAGCTAACGCACACAAGCGGACATAAAGGAGCTGGGCCTACTAAGTTTGTGGGCTATGATCAATTAGAAATCGAGACGACGATAACTGGTTGCGATGATCGGCTACTCTATATGGAAGAAACGCCTTTTTACACTGAATCAGGCGGGCAAGTGGGCGACAAGGGTCGCGTTACCGTTGAGAATACAGTGTTACCAATAATTGACGTCCAGTTTAATGGAAACCTATCCGCTCATATTATTTCTGAAGAACACGCGAAACTCCTGCCCGGATTAATCGGAAAAACCGCTGTCGCACACGTGGATGAAACTCATCGCCTCCCCACGCAATACAACCACACCGCAACGCATCTTCTTCACAAAGCGCTGCGCGAAATCCTCGGCGAGCATGTTCACCAGCAGGGATCTCTCGTAGCGCCGGATCATCTGCGCTTCGACTATTCTCATTTTCAAAAACCCGAAGTGGACGAACTTGCTCACATCGAGACACGCATCAACGAAATGATTCGCGCGAACTTGCTGGTGACACCGCATGTCATCCCGCTCAAGCAAGCGCAGGAATTGGGCGCGATGGCTCTCTTCGGCGAGAAATACGATGAAGACGTCCGCATGATTCAAATCGGCGAGACGGACAAACTTCTGCCTTGGGGAAATGAACGGATTCTTTCGCGTGAACTCTGCGGTGGTTGTCATGTGCATCGAACCGGCGATATGGGTTTGTTCGTGATTCGAGCCGAAACCGCAGCGGCAGCAGGTATCCGACGCATCGAAGCGTTGACCGGCAACGCCGCGCTGCAATATCTTACCAAGCGTTCGCTCACCCTGGACGCTTTCATAGAAGAATTGGCCAGTCACGGCTCCGACGTACTCGACAAACTCCGCAAAACTCTCGATGAGAAAAAAGCCCTGGAGAAAGAACTCGCGAAAGTAAAAGCCGAAATCGCGGGCGGCGAAATGAAATCGCTAGCCGCATCTGCGATAGACATCGCAGGAGTGAAATTCGCGTGCGGACGAACGGAAGCGAATTCCCTCGACCAATTGAAAGAGATCGGCGATGCGCTTCGCGACGGATTGAAATCCGGTATCGGTTTGTTGGTAACACTCATTAACAGCAAGCCGCACATAGTTTGCGTGGTTACACCGGACCTCGTAGCCAAAGGCGTCGACGCGGTTCCGATTGTCAAGCAACTCGGCAAACGCATTCAAGGCGGCGGCGGCGGCAAACCTCATTTGGCGACTGCAGGCGGACGCAATCCGGACGGCTTGGAAGATATCCTGAAAGATGCTCCGCAAGTCGTGCAGGATTTATTGCAGATTCAATTGAAATCAAATTAAGCATCTCGAAGAACGCATGAAATGAAAAAGAAAATTTCACTGGCGGTTGTCGGGGCGACGGGTCTCGTTGGCCGCACGATGCTGCGCGTTCTCGAGAAGAGAGAGATTCCCATAGAACATCTCTCTCTTTTCGCTTCCCCGCAATCGAAAGGCAAACGCCTCGAAGCTTTCGGGCATTCGGTAGAAATTCAGAATCTGGCAGACGGTCCCTTCACCGCGGACTATGTTCTTTCCGCCTTGAGAAATTCCCTTGCGGAAAAATGGCTTCCTCGTTTCCGAGACGCCGGCGCTGTCGTCATAGACAATTCCTCCTATTTCCGAATGAAAGCCGATGTGCCGTTAGTGGTACCGGAAGTCAATGCCGATGCTCTGCAGAATCACAAGGGACTCGTGGCGAATCCGAATTGCACCGCAGCGATTGCGTCGGTTGCTCTGGCGCCTCTTCACCGCGCTTTCAATCTCAAACATCTGATTATCTCAACCTATCAATCCGTATCCGGCAGCGGCCAGAAAGCACTCGTCGAACTGGAGAACGAAATCACCGATATTTCCTTCCAGCCGAAAGTCTTTCCTCATCCGATTGCTTTCAATCTCTTCCCGCAAATTGGTTCCTTCAATGACGAAGGTTTGTGCGTCGAAGAGGAAAAGATACGCGAAGAGTTGCGCAAAATCCTTTCAGCGCCAGAGCTCTTTATCAGCGTCACAACCGTTCGCGTCCCCGTGCGTGTAGGGCACAGCCTCTCTATCTTCGGGGAATTTGAAAAACCCATCTCGGTTGCTGGCGCATATGAGCAGCTTCACAGCGCTCCCGGATTAATCGCGATGGAGAACCAGAATTACGCGACTCCTCTTTTATGTGAAGGTCGCGATGAAGTATTCACGGGACGTCTGCGCTCCTTCCCCGAAAATCCGAACGCTTTAAGTCTCTGGGTTGTCGGAGATAACCTGCTCAAAGGCGCTGCGACGAACGCCGTTCAAATTTTAGAAAGACTCCTTTAGAAAAACCCATGCGCCGCTACGTCTTCACAGTCTTCTTTATTTTCCTCCTCACCTCTCCCCACACTTCCATAACGGCAAGCGAAAAACCGGAACCGAATTTCACACTGACAATCGCGCCCAAAACAGAAGGTCGTCTCGACTGGGATTTCGACAATACCATTTTTGGCTCGTCGCGCGATGAAATCCATCCCACTCTATGCGCAACCCCGGATGGCCGGTATCTTTACGCCTGCTGCTGTGTTCTGGACGGCGATGGCGCGTTCAATCATCTGCGCCTGCGCTGGTCCACCGACGGAGGGCTAACGTGGGGAACGAATGTGGACCTTCAAACCGAAAACCCGTTGGGAGTGAGTCAGCTCGCAGCAGATGACGTTTACATCTACCTTGTCTATGAATATTATTTCGCGCCGGATGACATCGATATCTATCTCGCGCGACTCCCGGTAGGTTCGACAAATTCTTTCTTCACATTGCCCATCGCTAACACCTCGGCCATCGAGAAATCTCCCGCAATCACGTGCGACAGCCGCGACAATCCGCAGGAGCCTTATCTATACATCTCTCATGCCGCATTTGTTCAATCCGATTCCATGCGCTACTATTTCCATCTTTCCATCGACCGAGGCGCAAGTCTGCATCGCTCAAAATTAATTTCATCTTTCCCAGGACAACTCAATCGGTCAAGCATTGCGACAGGAGAGTTACTCGAGAGTACCATAATCTATATCGCTTGTGAAGCCGAGAGAAGCGGCGAACGCGGCTCGATGGTTTACACCACAACCAGTCTTGATTTAGGCGCAACTTGGAACTATCCATCTCCTCTTTCGAGTGATCATCGCGCTTTCAGCTTGCCGGATATTTGCGCGATTGGTAACTATGCAGTTCTGACCTGCGTTCACGAACCGGTTCCGCATGACCTCGATGTTCTCTACAGTTTCACGCAGGATTCGGGACGCACGTGGAGTACAGGCAGTCTCGTCAGTCCCGGAGAAAGCTACGACACGGAACCGCAAATCGTCATCGAAGAAAACGGCGCCTTCACTATCGGCTTTACGCACTTCCTCTCCGAGGATTCATCAATGGGAACAGTTTGGGCGAGACGCGGAACTATCCTGCATCCGGACTCTCTTGAGCTTCCCGTCGCCGTTGCGAATGAAACCGTGACACCGTCCGGATACCGACTCGGAATGTGCGCCGCGCCAAATATACCGGAGTTTCATGGAGCGGCTCTGGCGTGGACGTCGTATTTCATTCTTGGGGACACGGATGTAAAATTCGATGCGGCATGGAGAGGGGATGCTGCTTATCATAAAACACTCGCACTCCCATCACAACTCCTGCTGGAACAAAACTGGCCAAATCCGTTCAACCAATCGACAACAATTCGCTTTCATCTGAATTCACCCGCTCAAACACAGCTAATCATTCACAACATCCTCGGGCAAGAAATGATGCGACAGAATCTCGGCATTCTATCTCCCGGAATCCATATACTGATTTTCGACGCGCAAGCTTTCCCATCGGGAAACTACTTCTATACCCTGAAATCAAGTCAGATAGAACAGACACGAAGAATGATGATTTTGAAATAGAACCTATAGTCATTAATCGTGTCCATAAAAAAGCCGTGCCTGAATTCAGACACGGCTTTCCCATATTGAGACGAACGAACGTTTACTTCAAATCAAACGACTGCTCCTCTTCCGGGTAATGAACCTTAAAGGCGTTCCAGCTTTTCATCGTCTCAATAAACGGCAAGGACTGATCCGGTTCTCCATGTACGACAAAAACATCTCGAAGTCTCGGTGATGTCTCGCGAACTTTTTCGACATAACGAAGCAAGGCGTCTCTGTCCGCATGACCCGAAAACGAGTTCAGGATTTTCACCCTCGCGCGCACTTTATGTGTTTCACCAAAAATTTTAATCTCCGGGCGGCGTTCGGCAATTCTCCGTCCCAACGTGTGCTGAGCTTGAAAGCTGACAATCAGAATCGTATTCTTAGCATTACCGATATTGTTCCGCAAGTGATGAACAATGCGGCCGCCTTCGCACATCCCCGATGCGGATACAATAATCATCGATTCCGTTCGACCATTCAAAGCGATGGAGTCGGCGGCGCTTCGCGTAATCGTCAATTGCGGGAAGCCAAAAGGACGCACGCCTTCATCGATAAGCTCGCGCGTTTTTTGGTCATAGCATTCGGGATGGCTGCGAAAGACTTCCGTGACATTCGCCGCCAACGGGCTGTCCAGAATAACCGGCAATGGCGGAATCCTCCCCTCATCCTGAAGAGAGGCGAGATGGTAAAGCAACTCCTGACTCCGTTCAAGCGCAAACGAGGGGATAATCACCTTGCCTCTCTTCTTGGCTGTGGCGTTGATAACCTCAGCAAGTTCGTCACCGACTTCAGACGCCGGGTCATGTTGCCGATTACCATAGGTGGACTCGATAATGAGACCGTCTAAATCCGACAAAATGACCGGATCCTTCAATATCGGGAGGTTCATTCGACCAAGGTCGCCCGTAAATCCAAGCCGATACGTTTTGCCATCTTCTTGTAATTCATGCACTCCCTGAGCCGAACCTAAAACATGACCCGCTTCGAACAATCGGCTCTGGACCCCCGGAATCGGAGAAAACCCGCGGCCATAGCCCCAGGAAACGAACTGATTCAGTACCTCTTCGACATCCGTCTGCTCATAAAGAGGTTTGAATGGCGGTAAACCCTTGCGTTTATGAATCTTATTCACAAACTCGAGGTCTTTTCGTTGAACATAGGCGGAATCCCGAAGAATGTGCATACAAATATCATGGGTAGCATGAGTGCAATGAACATCACCTGAGAATCCTTGAGCCTTGATTCTTGGTAAGTTACCAGAATGATCAACGTGCGCGTGCGACAGCACCACCGCATTAATTTCGTCCGCCCGGTATCGGGGATGGCGGTTTCGCCGGTAAGTTTCCTCGCGTCGGCCTTGAAAAAGGCCGCATTCGAGCAGGAGTTTCTGCCCCTGTACCTCTATGAGGTGTTGTGAACCTGTGACCTCCCGGCAGGCCCCGTAGAAAGTTAGACGCATTTCTGAATATTTCCCTTGACTTTTTACGAAATGCAGTGTATATTAGTATGTTAAATTTCAAGAATGGGATACTATGAGAAAGCTTCTTCTAATCGCTGTTGCGCTCCTCTGGGCGACATCCATAGCTTTCGGCGGCGCGGAAATTCTCGAATTCGATGCGTTCAGTCTTGGGGATCACTGTCAGCTCGTCTGGCGGACGGGACAGGAAACGAATCTTCAGACCTTTGTCGTCGAACGTTCGTCTGATGGAATAACGTTCATGCCGATTGGTTATGTCGATCCCGAGGGTTCTCATTCAACGTATCAATTTACCGATGCCAGTCCGTTGGCTCAGTCCACTCGCCTTTTCTTCTACCGGATTAAAATCGTAGATTTGGACAACAGCTTCGCTTATTCCGTTGTACGGGAAGTATCGCTTGTCTTCTCCGCCTTCAAGCAAACATGGGGTTCGATCAAAGCGATGTTCCGGTAAAAGCTTGTTAGTATTCCGCGCATTTGATGCGCTTCTACAGCCCTGCGTAATCCGCGGGGTTTTTTCTATGCCATTTCTCGACAACAATGTCTGATTCGTTTCAATCAGCGGACGGCAGGCAGGATTTGCAAGGAACACAATAGGACCAGAAACATAATAGCAAAATCGCTCTGCAATGTCAAGATGAATAAAAAAGTACCTAACTTCAGATGGAGCAGGGAATAGAGAAGAAGAGGATAAAAAAATGCGATAGCATCCACTATCGCATTCAAAGGGATATCCGCCGTTTCGTCGGAAAAAAAACAGTTCAGATTCCTGCGGCTATGTGGAGCGTAATTTTACTTCAATAGAATCATTTTTCGAGTAAGACTCCCTTCAGAAGATGAAAGCGTGTAGAAATAGAGACCGCTGCTCCATCCGGCAGCATTAAAAGTAGTGCTGTACGTTCCGTGGGAAAGCCGGTCGCTCAGCAAAACCCGGGCTTCCTTCCCCAATAAATCCGTCACCCGGAGCGTCACAGGCCCCGCTCTTGTAATCGTGAACTGAATCGTCGTCGCTTCATTGAAAGGATTCGGATAGTTTTGAGAAAGCTGGAATGTCCGCGGAATTATTTGCGGAGTTGTCGCCGCGCTTCGGCGGATTATGATAGGAGCATCCGCATAAAGCTGAATGGAATTTATCGGATCATCAACGCGAGCGTATGGCCACAGTTCCTCTCCATCCGGGAAATGAGCGACTGTCCAGCGCAATGTGTCCGGATCGTCATCTTCGGAAATCCCCGCGCCCCCCGGAATGATATAGCCGTTATAATCGAGCGTATCAGTGTCATAATAAAGATAAATAACGGCATCGTCTTCCGCGTCGAAAACATCCCACTGCAAAAGATAGCTCTCTTCTGCCGTATCAGGTTCCGCTCCGGGTCTAAGCCATGTGAATGTCGGTGGGAAGTTCGGCAAATCAACATGAAATGACATAGAAATCGTATTGTTGTCTTCGTAGGATTCCGCAATATCGTCCATCGGATCCAACTCGAACAGATACTCGTGATCCCCTTCCGTCATCACCTTGGCCGGATAATAGGTCATATACTGCTGTTGCCCTTCTGCCCAGTTGATTTCCATATCTACTTCCGGAATATCATCGTAACTCGCTGTCAGGTAAAACGGCGGCAGCAGGCCGTTGCCGAACGTCACCCATCGGAACTGAGCAATCACGGTGTCTCCCCACGCCGGTGTTGCGGGCAACTCCGTACTATCCGTTCCCAACAAAGTCAGACGAATCGCCTGCAAATCAAAGAGCCCATCGTCCCAAGCAATATCCAAATCATCAATAAACGAACCGATATCAACACTGGCATCGGCATCGCTCCGAAATAGAAAATAGATATAGACCGTAGGTTCTCCTAATAGAGAAACGCTGTCTCCATTCGCATCTCGCAAATCAGCGAAATCCATGTAACGCGCTTCCCAGTTGCACGTGCCGGAATGGCTTCCGCCGCGTCCGAGTTCCGTTGCGTCTCCTTGCACTGATGCCGCCCAATAAACCGAATCCCCTCCCGCCTCGGTGCGATCAAGGAGGTAAAAACCCGCCAGAGCTGCTTCGGCGTCGCTCAAGTCAAACGGCCCCCAGCGCATATATGTGAAGAAATTGCGAGGATAGTTGTCGTACTCCGGATCAGTAGTATTGGGGTAACCATAGCACCAGGCTGATTGACCGGTTTCTTCGTTTCCGTGGTAGATATAGGCCTGAATTCCCCAATGTGCCCAACCGGGAGTGACGAACCATGTCCGGCCCGCCGTAGTCCATGGCCATTGGTAAAACGGACGTTCGAAGTTCTCACCCATCACCGTATGCCATGTCGCCTGTGCCCGCGGCATAAAAACCACTGTCCCAAGCAAAATCAGCATCCACAGAAATGCGCTTTTCCGCATGATTCTTCCATTAAGCTTAGAATAAGATAACAGAACCTTTGGTAAAACACAAACGGCGCTGCAACGCCTGTCCGTTTTCAACGGATTCGGTCTGCAACGCCGTCAATGGTTATTCGTAAACTTTCAAAAACACGGATTGAAACACCCAAGCGGTAAACAACATTCGTCTCAGCATCACAATCTCCGCGCAGGTTTCATGTTGTTTTCAGCAATCTCGTACGTAAGAAGGAACTCCTACTTGAGCAAAATGAGCTTTTTCGTCGCCGTAAACGATGGAGCGGCTTGCGAGCCCGCCGTCAACCGCGAGAAATAAACACCGCTGGAAAGAGCGGATGCATCCCATTGAACCGTATGTGCTCCGGGATTCATCGTTTCCGAGACCAGCACGGCAACTTCGCGCCCGAGAATATCATAAACGCTCAGCCTAACCGGTGTGCGCTCCGCCAGAGCAAATGGAATCGTCACGACCGGGTTGAAGGGATTCGGGAAACCTTCTCCTAAGTTGAAAGATACCGGCGGTAGACCCGCTTCGGATTCGACAGCCGAAATCGTTCCCAGCCAACCCAGCATATTCGCCATCAGAAGATTCCGATTGTAATCATCGGCGATACCTTCAAAACCAAACGCGAGATAAATCGCGCGATACGTTCCCGTTTCAATGCGCAGCGCGGCATTGCGGTTATAAGTGCCTTCGCTGTAGGTCAGGAACGTCGTAGCCATAGCGTCTAAAGGATCAATATCCGCCTGACTTGTCTGATTATTCGCACCCGTTCCGCCATAGATATCGAAAGACATTCCGCCTGAAATCGGATCATCTGTTACACCGTAAACGGTCCGACCCTGATAATAAGGGGTGATAAAATCAGCATGCAGGTAATCCGTAAAGAACGACGTTCCCGGATTCGGATTCCCGATATCGAATCCGATTTTCTGGCCGGATAGAATCAGAGAACCTCCGCCGTTGAGATACTCTGCGAGCATCGTCTGCTCTGTCTCGCTGAGCGTCTCCGGTGAATTCCCGGTCATCCAGATGACGCAAGCGACTTGTCCAAGGTCGCTCGCGGTCGGTGTATTGTAGGTGATATCCCAGACACCGTTTATCACGGCTTCCGATAAGGGCTCCAAAGCCGCCGTGAAATACGATTCGTAATCACTCCCCTCATCATCGTCAACTACTAAAACATCCAATCCTGTATGCTGAATGAAATCGACATCGGAGGTGATTTCGGAAACAGTCTGAGACGTCGCTGTAATCGTGATATCGCCTGTGCCGGGCATCCCATTAGCATTCATCCGCACAATCAAGGTGGCGCTGGCATAAGGAGCAAGCGATACCGACACTTCATCCGGATCAGCCGTTCCTCCCTGTACTTCAATTGTCTTCGTCCAACCATCAGGAAAGTCACCCGATACCGCCGCTGTATAGGTATCGGCTTCAATTCCCATATTGGTCAGAATCGCAATAAAGTTCCCACTCGATTCGATAGGGATCATTCGCGTGTATGCCGAAGATGCCGTTAATTCCATGGAATAGGTGAGGTCAACGTCGGCGTAAGCGGCCTGATGAATCTCTTTAGTGCTCAGATTCTGAACGAAGGCGATAACCGTCATATTTTCGAGATCCCATCTGGGTTCCGTCGAGAATTCAGCCGTATACTCATGAGTTTCCTCGGGAGCAAGACTGATAGGTTCGCCTGCGGTGCTCGGAGCCATATCACAGAAAGGATACTTATACTCTGTCCCTCCGACTTGATAATCATTATGAATCAGAGCCAAGAAAAGATGTTGAATGTCGTTGGACATATCCTCTTCAGCCGTCACGATTGCTGTCGCCTGAATCGTCGGGCCCATCGTGAGCGTCGTAACATCAATGGTGCACGGCGACGGAATTCCCCGACGCTGACCAATAGCGTTCGTTATCTGGCTCGAGGACGACGCGCTGGGTGTTAAAATACCGTCAATCCTCAAGGCCGGAACACTGTTGATACCATAGAAAAGCACGCGAAGAGAGTCCTCAATTCGGTTGTACAGATAGAAGGGATCATTCCTCCCGGGCCACCAGACATGATAGCGCACACAGACAGCAATATCACGACCCATATTCTGCAAAACCTGATCCTGTGCCTGGTCGGCTGCAGGACAGTACGGACAAGATGTATTCGTAAAACTTTCAAAGAGCACGGTGCGCGGCGCAGCTTGAGTGGCGATGACAGCGCTCAATAAAAACATGGCGAGCAGTACGCGTTTCATCATTCTTCCTCTCGAAGTTATTTGTTTTTCGATTCCTTTTCCCACTTCAGCATCACAAAGAACTGAGTTTTCAATTCCTCTGGATTAAAAAGGTCTTATTTTCCTATTGTAAAATATAAGCAATTTTCGTAAAATAGCAACTCTTTTAGCCTGTATAGACAACTTTATCCATCTTCCTCCCGAAAAGCCTGAGCTGCCCTGAAACCCGCACGAGCCGCGCCTTCCAGCGTTGCGGGGAAGCCCGTCGCGCAGGCATCATTTGCTATAAAAAGACCCGAAACCCGCGTTTTCTGTGCCGGACGCCTCTTTTCAAGGTCAGCGTCAAACGGGCAGGTTGCCCGGCGCACTCGCACACATCGAGCTTGCACAGGTTCATAGCTGAACGCAGGCCAAACTGAACGCAACTCCTTTAATATTAAAGAAATAACTTCCTGTTCCGGCATCGACAGAAGCTGCTCACTCGCGCTTGCCACCGTTGAAAGCAACCACCTCGACCGCTTCCCCTGCAAACGCCGCGGAAATATCCAGTGAGTCGTTGTCTCCAAGAGGCCTGTCATTAATCGGTCTGCTTCCGGCGGTTCGGCATCAAACAGAAAATGAACACCGTGGATAGCGGACGCCAACGGAACCTGCCAGACTTTGTTGAATAGGTACTCGAAATCCTCCGGCGCAAAAATCCCCTTCCAGTCCCATGGCGCAACAGCTAAAATAACCGCCGAAACCTCTATCCGTTCTCCCTCAACGACAAGACCGCCGATAGTGCCTTTCTCAATAATAATCTGTTCGACACCGATCTTCAAACGTACATCGACTCCTTTGCGTTGCAAACAACCCAACGCGGCATCACCGACAATTTTTTGCCACGGCTTTTGCGCAATCCCGAGGGAGAATCCGCGCGCTGTCGAAAGCCCTAATTGGATGATTTGCCGGAGCGACGCCACACTGACATGTCCGGGTAAAGCATTCAGTGTCGCGAGAATCAGTGGCTGCCAGAAGTAGTGCATCTGAGCATGTGTCGCCCCAACTCGTTGAAGCCACATTTCAGCAGAAAGAGCCGGTACATAACGCATCATCATCAAGCGAGTCAATTGCGCCGTCAATGAAAACCGCTGCCGAATATTCAAAGCTTTGTAAGAAAGAAAACCCGCCAGCGGCCCCAACATACCGGGGAAATTTTTAAAACGCAGGTCATAAACCGGAGTGCCGCTCCCTTTCAGTGACAGATGGAGCGGCTCTATCCACTGCAAATCATCTACCGTCCCCAATTCTCGCAGAAGCGCCAAAAAATCCTTATACCCCCCGGAAACGATATGCGCTCCCAAGTCGAGTTCGATACCAAAATCGGAATCAAAAAAAGAACGAATCCGTCCGCCGAGCCGGTCGCTTCGTTCGAAAAGAATGGATTGCACACCGAAATCTGCAAGTCGCAGCGCCGCAGAAATTCCGGCGACTCCTCCGCCAATAACTGCAACTGGCAGACGGCTCATCGGAAAGGATCCCACAATCCGGTCAACGTTGCGAAAACAGACATAAGTTTTGCCGAGCGAGTTAGTTTTGGTTTGCTCAGCGGGCTTCTTGCCATCTCATCCAACAGACGCCGATAAACCGCCGCCATCGCGAGCGCCGAGCGAAGTTTACTTCGATGTTGCCGCGGAAGAGCTTTCCCGGCAGCGCGAAAAAATATATAGCCTTGTTCAACAGCTTCCCGCCACCAGAGAAGGCATTCTTCCTTTCTATTTTCGGATACCAGATCCTTAACCGCTACATCAAATTTCCGCAATTCTTCCTGCGGTAAATAACATCTTCCGCGCTGAAAATCCTCTTCAATGTCTCGCAGGATATTTGTCCACTGGAGCGCAATTCCCAGCGCATCCGCAAAATCATCCGCGCTGCCGTCTTCGACACCAAAGATACGCACGGAACAAAGTCCGACGGTTGACGCCACTCCGCGCGCGTATCCGATGACATCATCCACCGTTTCAAAACTCGGCGCGTTCAAATCCGCTTCTATCGTATCGATCAACCGTTCCAACACAACCTTCGGAAGCCGGTATTTTACCATCGTATCCGTAAAAGCAAGCTCGACTTTATCCGGATTTTCTATAGTTTGCTCAGCAACCAACCGACGGCGACGCGTAAAAAGCGCCTCGTGAGGAGTCGAATTATCTGCGGCATCATCAAGCTCCCGGCAGAACGCGTAGAGCGCGCACAGCGACGCAAACCGCTCCCGCAGCAGTAGCCGAATCCCGTAATAAAAATTACGCGCGGCCTGCCTCGTGCTTTCGATGCAATGCGTGTAAGCTTCACGCAATTCTTTTTCCGAACACTCTATCATCATCTCAAGCACCAGAGGTCATTATCCGGTAGTGCCGCACGGCAGTGCGCCAATTTCGGTCGGTTTGTTGCCTGCTTCACACCACCGATGCAAAGAAAGAAACACGCTCGTTTCGGCGCGCGGTTTTTTCGCAGGTCTGCCGCGGAGCGGGAAATGCCTATCGAGCCACACTTCCGCTTCATGATAGCCCGGCAACGCTTTTTCCGCCCGCTTGAATTCCGGCGGATGCAGCCGCTGGCGTCCGTTTTTTCCTTCGGTAATTCCAAAATAGAGATGCAGCATCTCATGAAAAAGTGTGCTGACGACGACAATATCAGGTACGCGCGCATCATCCAAAGCGCGGTTTATCGTAATCGCGCGCGCTTCAAAATCGCATACCCCAAGTACCACACGCCAGCGATTTCGAGACCACCTGAGTACCGGACGCGACAAGTGATTCCATAAATAACGTTCGTTCAGAATTCTGAAAAAAAGACTCAAATCATACACAGACCCTTGCGGCGCATCTTTGGGTCCGCGACGCCGCACCGAAGTTTCCGGGCGAGATATGTCGGCTGCGCTTGCAAAAAGTTCAAGCTGGTTTATCGAATGCTTCGGAAACGGCATGCGCTTTACCCAATATTATAACACACCACAAAACACCACTTGCAGAAACAAAATACAAAATCGTCCCCATAAAGGCAACCTTTTCCCCTTTGGCCGCACTCGAAGGATATTTTTCGGCTGCACAAAGCGACAGGTCGATTCGACATAACTTATAAAGCCACGGCATAAGTTTTGCTGTCATGTCATCTGAAGTAAACCGGAGACACTCATGGCTGACAACATTATTCAGAACCATTTCATCAACGGCGTGACCAGTACTGCCGCCCTGAAAAAAGGTCTCGACGCCTGGGCGATGCGCCAGCGAGCACATGCCCAGAACATCGCCAACGTTGAAACTCCCGGTTATCGGCGAGTTGTCGTGGATTTCGAAGCGAAACTGAAAGAAGCTCTTGGTGGCAGCGGCAGCGGAGAAATCGCTCAAACAAATACTCGACACATGCAAATGAGCAATCCGGATATTTCGAAACTGAATCCGGAATTACGCCGTGAACCACTCGACCCGAATGGAAGCGAGATGAACGGCGTGGACATTGACCGCGAAATGACGGAAATCCAACTGCGCTACTTAACCGCCGTGGAACTATTGAAGCGACGTTATGATGGGCTGAAATCCGCGATTCGCGGCACGAGCCGGTAGTTGCTATATGTTGAAATTCATGTAGGGAGATTTAGGAGACTGAATTCATGAATGTTACTATAATACTCGGTATTTCGGTACTCCTGCAGTTTATTGCGGTGATTATTGCGTTGTCGTTGGCCAGAACTACCGGCACTCGGCGCGCTTGGTTTGCCATTGCCGGCGCTGTCCTCCTCATGGCGGTGCCACGGTCGATAACATTTGTGCGGCTGGCCACGGGTGAGATCACCCATCCGCCTGACCTTGAGGCGGAGCTCGTTGCCCTTGACATCTCGTTTCTGATGGCGATCGCAATCGTCTGGATTTCACGGTTGTTTCGATCCATTCAGCAGTCGCATGATGAGCTCTCACAGTTTCATCAAACCCTCCTTAAAAGGGAAAACCGGTTGAATATCCTGTTCGAGTGTGCGCCCGATGCCATCTTCATGTTAGACCTGAAAGGCGTGTTCGTCGACGGTAATCGGAGGTTGAAAGAGCTGACAGGGTATCCGCGGGACGAGTTAATCGGGAAGAATTATCAGGAGATGGGAATCCTGTCACCGGCAGATATGGAACGGTGGGCTCAAGAGCTGGCCTTGAGCGCGATGGGTAAGCCCATAGGGCCCAACGAGTATGTGCTGAATCGCAAGGGCGGCAGCCAGGTCACCACAGAAATCCACGCTTACCCGATCAAGCAGCACGATGTGACTTTTATACTCGGGATTGCGCGCGACGTCACCAAGCGCAAGCGGGGGGAGGAGGCGTTGCGGGAAAGCCAGAAGATGCTCCATGCTATTCTGGATAACTCAAGCACTGTCATCTATGTGAAAGATGTTGACGGACGCTATTTATTGATCAATGAACGCTTCGAGACTCTGTTCAATATCTCTAAAGAGGATATTGTTGGAAAAACCGACTATGATGTGTTCCCGAAAGAAGCCGCGGATGCATTTCAGGACAATGACCTAAAGGTTTTAAAACAGGATGAACCCGTACAATTCGAAGAAACCGTTCCACACGAAGACGGTTTGCATATTTACATTTCGATTAAATTTCCACTCTGTAATGAAGACGGGACTCCTTATGCCATATGCGGAATTTCCACCGACATCACCGACCGCAAGCGAACCGAGGAAGCCTTACGGGAAAGTGAGAAGAAATTCCGCACGCTCTATGAATCCACCAGCGATGCGGTGATGCTCTTAGATGATAAGGCCTTTTTCGACTGCAATGAAGCAACCCTTCGTACCTTCGGCTGTTCTTCCCGCGAAGAATTTTTAGATAAACACCCCAGTCAATTCTCTCCACCTCAGCAGCCCGATGGGCAAGACTCGATGAGCCTCGCCAACGAACGTATTGCCACCGCCTTTAAAGAGGGAAGCAATCAATTCGAATGGCTGCATTGCTGCTTGAACGGCGAGGAATTTCCAGCGGAGGTGCTGCTGTCAGCTATGGAACTGGGCGGAAAAAAAGTCCTGCAGGCTGTCGTGCGGGATATTACCGACCGTAAACGAGCGGAAGAAGAACTGGCTAAACACCGCGAACACCTCGAAGAGCTCATAGCCGAACGAACCATTGAGTTGACCAAGACCAACCAGCAACTCCAACAGGAAATCTTGGAACGAAAACAGGTGGAAGAGGAACTGCGTGAAAGTGAGGAACGCTTCGAACTGGCTGTTAAAGGCTCAAATGATGGTCTGTGGGATTGGCCGGATGTCAATAAAGACGAACAGTGGTGGTCAGCACGATGGCAGGAATTGTTAGGCTACAAAGACGGCGAAATTCAAGCCGGTGTTTCGACCTTAAAAACGCTTCTACATCCCGATGACTTGGACAGAGTATTCGAAGCATGGGACGCTCATTTCGAAAATCATACTCCCGTTGATATGGAGTATCGACTGAAGATAAAATCCGGACAATATCGCTGGTTCCGTGGCCGAGGCGAAGCCCTTTGGGACGAAAACGGGAAGCCCGTCCGAATGTCCGGCTCCATTCAAGACATTACGGAACGCAAACAGGCGGAGGAAGCGCTCCAGGTAAATGAAACACGTTTCCGGGACATTGCTATGAGTACGTCTGATTGGTTTTGGGAAGTGAATACCGAAGGCGTCTATACATTTTGTTCTGAAAAAGTCGAGGAGGTTTTGGGATACACACCTCAAGAGATAATCGGGAAAACTCCCTTTGATTTTATGTCGATTGAGGAAGCGGAAATAATTGGCCAAAAGTTTCAGGAAATTGCTGCGCTAAAAGCTCCCATCGTGGACTTGGAGAATTGGAACTTACACAAAGACGGTCACAAAGTCTGTCTTCTGACCAATGGAGTTCCTGTTTTGGATGCCCGAGGCAATCTTATTGGATACCGGGGAGCAGATAAGGATATCAGCGAACGCAAGCAAGCGGAGGAAGCGCTGCAAGAATCCGAAGTAAAATATCGCAGCCTGATTGAAAATTCAAACGATGCTATCTACCTGCTTGTCGGAAAGCACTTCGAAGTTATCAATCAGAAATTCTCAGAGTATTTCAGTGTCACGCCCGAGGAAGTAAAAGCGCCGGAATTCAATTTCATGGATCTGGTCGCTCCGCGCAGTAAATCGCTTATCGAAAAGCGAACCCAAATGCAGAAGCAAGGAAAAAGAGTCCCGTCTCGATACGAATTCACCGGTTTGCGAAAAGACGGGAAAGAAATCGACTTGGAAGTATCCGTAACTCGTATTCCGTATCGAGGAGGGATGGCCACACAAGGGATACTGCGTGACATTACAGAAAAAAAGAAACTGGAAGCTCAACTGCGCCAGTCGCAGAAGCTGGAAGCCATCGGCACACTGGCAGGAGGAATTGCCCACGATTTCAACAATATCCTCATGGCCATCCTTGGATATACGGAGATGGCTCAAAACGATATCCCAACGAAAAACTCAACGTACCAAAAACTCGAGCAAGCCTTGAAAGCGAGCACTCGCGCCAAAGAGCTGGTACAGCAAATTCTGACATTCAGCCGCCAAATCGAACACGAATTTCAACCGGTGCAAATCCATCCTGTTGTCAAAGAAGCCATCAAACTGCTCCGAGCTTCGCTGCCGACGACGATTGAAATCCGTCAGAATATTGATAATCGGTGCGGCTATATTTTGGGAGACCCGACTCAGATTCATCAAATCATCATGAACCTTTGCACCAATGCCTTTCATGCGATGCGCGAAAACGGCGGGATTCTGGAAATCAGCCTCAAGGATGTTGACGTGGATGCCGATTATGCAAAGGCGTATCCTCAACTATCCCCCGGAGAATATGTCCGGCTCGCCGTCCGCGACACCGGTCACGGCATTGACTCCGTCACACTGGAACGGATCTTTGATCCCTTCTTCACGACGAAAGCGGCGGGGGAAGGAACCGGTATGGGTCTGGCGGTGATTCATGGAATTGTCACACGCCACGGCGGCCAGATTGTCGTGAACAGTGAACCCGGAAAAGGCAGTACGTTCCAAGTTTACCTGCCTCGACTTCAAACGAAAAAGCCAGACGAGAAATCTCCTTTGGAACCGATTCCCAGAGGCACCGAACACATTCTGCTTGTGGATGACGAAGCTTTGCTCGTCGAAATGCAGCAGGAAATGCTGGAAAATCTGGGCTACAAAATCACTCCGCGCACAAACAGTCTCGAAGCGCTGGAAACATTCCGCGCAAACCCGGATAAATTTGATCTGGTTATTACCGACCAGACAATGCCGAACATGACTGGCGTTGAATTAGCGACTGAGCTGATGGTCGTCAAGCCGGACATTCCCATTATCCTCACGACCGGCTACAGTGAAGTCATCACACCCGAACAAGCTCGACAGTTAGGCATTCAGGAATACATTATGAAACCCGTCGTTCTGCGGGATCTTGGCAAAGTTATCCGGAAGCTCTTGGATCAAAAAGTAGAAACGGCAAAAAGCGCTGAAGATATGGTAGAGTAAGCAAGAAAATTTTGTACATAATAAGCCCTCTCGAAAAAAGCTTGCCTTTGTGAGGGCTTTTTCGTATGTTTATCGCATGAAGAAAACGAAGATTCTCTTTCTCTGCACCGGAAATTCCATCCGCAGTCAGATAGCGGAAGCTTGGGCGCGCCGCCTGAAGGAAAACGAAATCGACGCCTACTCCGCTGGCGTTTCACCGTGCGGCGTGAATCCTTATACAGTAGAAGTCATGGCGGAAGTCGGCATCGATATGTCGCAGAACAAATCGAAACACGTCGGCAATTTCCAAGACATTCCTTTCGATTATGTCATCACGGTCTGTTCTCACGCTCACGAGCGCTGTCCGACTTTCCCCGGTAATACTAAGATCATCCATGTCGGCTTCGACGACCCCATGATGTTCAGCGACGACGGCGACTCCCACGAAGAAATCCTGTCCCACTTCCGCCGCACCCGCGACGAGATAGAAACCTTCGTGGAGAAACTACCGGATACTATAGAGAAATAACTCGGCCGGAATAAAACAGCATCCAAAATACCGAGCATTCGACGTCAATATCTGGCACCGGAAGGAATGTATGGAGAGGGAAACGAAAACCCCTGAAATATTCAGCCGCGTCGCGCTGGACTTCTGCGCAAGAACGCCGCTCGTGGAAAAACGGCGATGGATGGAGCGGTGCATCTGGAAGCTCTTGGAAGCCGCAAAGAAACCATCGCCGAAGATTCTCGAAGCGAACTGCACAGACGGATGGGACACCGAAATCTTCCTACAAAGAGGAGCACGCGTCGCAGCCGTGTGTTCATCTAAAGAACATCTCGACTTCGCAAAGCGGCGCGCTCCCGATGCGGAATTTCATCTGACGTATCGTGATTTCAAACCTGAAACGTTCGATGCGGTCTGGTGTATGAATGCGTTCGATTCTCTTGAGTTTATTTCAGGCTTCTCTTTACTGCTCAAACCAAACGGACTCCTCGCATTTAATTGTAAGGGTTACTTTGAAAATGAATTACTTAAAGCGAACTTCAAAATTCTCGAACGTGAATCTTCTCCCGAAGGATTTTATCTGATTACGACGCGGAAACGTTAAACATGGTCTGGTAGTGCCGCACGGCAGTGCGCTTGGGCAGTTGATACGACAGGGAAAACACCCTTTTCACCAGCGTGCAAAACCTTGCAATAGTTATGGTTTGTAACCCAGCCAATCCTTTCGTGACCATTGTAATTCGGGAGCGCACTGCCGTGCGGCACTACCGGATCCTTTTTTCAGGGTCGGCTGCAAGCAGCTAACACCGCAAGAGCGTTTATCACCGCGGCGATAAACAAAAAAGCCCGCACTTTCCCAGCGCGGGCTTTTCCGATTTTATATCTTAAAATATTTTACCGTCCTCGGCGACGAGGTGAAGGCTGACGCGGCGGTGCGCGGCGAGGTGCGGGTCGTTCATTCCGCTTATAATCGCGACGCTCCCGAATCATTTCGCGCACGCGGTGCGGAATTTCGTCCATGAGAATCGAGCAGCGCGACACCTGTTGCGGACTCATGAAAGGGCTTACTTCTCCCAAGAAATGCCGCTTGTGTTCCACCATTCGCTGCTGATTCGCGCTGAATCGGTCCAGGAGTTGCGACACTTCCTCAGGGCTGGAATCTTCCGCATCCGAGAGCCTATCAAGTGTTCCCCTGAGTTCTCTCTGCTCGCGCTGAATCTCTTCCATATTCCGCTGATACAAGCGCAACTGCGGGAAGAACTTCTCGGCCTGCTCCGGTGACAGGTTGAGTGATTCGGCGAACTTGCCGATAATGACTGTCTCCACCCGGTCGCGAAGTCTATCTCGAGCGGGATCCTGCGCGTACAGCCATTGGGAACAAGCTATCCCAACGCCGACGCTTAGAATCACTATGAATTTTAAACAGGTTGTCATGCTCTTTTACCCTGCTATATAAATTGTGTCGCTTCCAGTTCCGCCAGCAGCTCGTCAATTTCGTTTTCGGGAAGAGTCGATAATTCATCCAAAAGCGGCGAGGCATCCAGTTCACTTTCCGGAATGACTCCATTGGAAGCCATTTCAATATCGGCAACTTCAAGGACAGTTGCAACCGACGCCGCATCCACTCCCAACTCACTCAAACTTTCATAATCATCTTCCGTCAGCACCGGCCCATCCGCCAGGAGTTCCAAACTCACAGCGGCATCAATAGTCTCCGCAGTGGTGTAATCCTGCGAGAAATCCGGCGCGAATCTTCCCGTGACCAGAACACACACGAGCAGCGCCACCGCCATCACCGGCACAAGCACCGGCCTGCGGAACCATAAGGGCACGCGCACCGTTCGTTTCTCGATACGCGAGCGTATCTTTGGAACAAAATTCGTCCATGTTGCCGGGCCCGGATCGCGTAGAATCTGTGCCTGACCGAGCACCTCGGAAAAGCCGCGAGCTGCCTCAAGCGCGCGCCGGATGTCATCATCTTTCTCGGCGTACGCTTCAATTTGAGCTCGTTCGTCTCCGCTGAGCAGCTCAAATGGTTCGAGCAACAGTTCTTGTATTTTTTCTTTCGTCATATCTTTATTCTTCCCCCCTCATATAAGGTTCCAGCGCTTGGCGAAGTTTTCGCACGGCCTGAAAGTAATTCGCTTTTATCGTTCCTTCCTCGCGGCCCATGATTCCGGCGATTTCCGCATGCGGCAAACCCTGAAAGTGCCGAAGGATAAATACCGCGCGCTGCTTGGGCGGCAACTCCTGAATCGCCTTCTGAGCGGTTTCCGAAAGTTCCCGAAGTTCCGTCGGGGCATCCGTCTCATCACCACCCGGCATCACCGCTTCAATCTTTTCAAGCCCGATGAACGACCGCGTTCGGCGCGTCCGTAGATGATTCAAACAAAGATTGACCGTAATCCGATACAGCCACGTGTAAACGGACGATTTGCCTTTGAATTTTTTCAAAGATTGATAAGCGCGCACGAAAGCTTCCTGTGCCAAATCTTCGGCATCGTCATGGCTGCCCACCATTCCCAGCGCCAGGTAATAGATTCCTTTCCGATGGCGAATGACCAGTTCGTTGAACGCCCGTTCATTGCCGGCTTGGAAATCTTTGACAAGTTCGGAATCCTCCACGCCACCTCAGCTCTGCTTCCTAACTTTTGGACAACACTCAGCTTGGGAAAGTTTAATTCGATGAATGGACATTGAGAATGATTATATTCTTGTTATTTATTAAATTAAACGAAATCTCGGCGATTCGTTCCCATCTGAATAGGGACATGCCTCTCTTTGTAATGGGTAGGTCACAGCACCGACCCAATCGTCACGCGGTTCAGGAAACCGACTTCCCCTTGGGATGTCAGGGCATAGTCGAATGTCAGCCGCCGCCATAAAACGCCGAATCCGGCCGCAAATCCTGCTAATGCGTCACGATCAAGACCCACCCTCTGGTCGATACCAATGGTGTTATAACCGATACGTAGGTTCAGGAATTGAGACAAGGTCAACTCGCCGCCTATCGCCGCCTGAAGAGCTTCCTCATCAGGATAGTAATCCACTTCGCCCGAAAAACGCATCGGCAAATGTTCGAGCGGCTTGGAAAAACCGGCGCGAAGCGAAAACGGCAGCTTATCTTTTTCATTCAGAAACGCGCTCAGAGCGGTGCCCGCGTTATAGACTCCCGCCGCCAAATCGAGCTTCGACCACGGACTGTGATACAGAATTCCGGCGTCCACTCCCAAAGCGCTGGCGCTGTAATCATCTATCGCGGAATGAAGAAATTTTACGGCCATTCCGATATCAACATTTCCTTTGACGGAACGTGAGAGCGCCGCTGTCAGCAACATATCGTTTGCGCCGAACGTGCGTCCGGTTTTCTGGCCGGTTTCCGTGGCTTCATCGAACGAACCGTAATCGAAATAGGTAATCCCAAACGCGCCGACGCCAAGGTTTGCGAACGGCTGCGCGTAAGCAAGGTGCCCGGAGTTGAAATCAACAACATGCTTCAGGTAACCCACAGAACCTTTTCGAGTTTTGATGGTCGCTAAAGCTGCGGGGTTCCAATACAGAGCGGCCAAATCTCCAGCGACGGCCATCTGGCTGCCTGCGAGAGCGGCTCCGCGCGCGGCGGGTTCCAGTCGGAGAAGTTCAAACCCGGTTGTCCCTGCCGCTCCGGCGAAAACAGTGGGCACAAAGATGAGCAGTACAAGGGTGACGATCAATGTGATGCGTGCCATAGGATACCTCGATTCAGTAAAAGCTAACTCTGAAAATTTACGAAACAGTCCGGCGAATGTCAATACTCATCATCGGAACTATAATAATCTTCCGTTGTCCCGCCGATAATTTCTGTTTGTTCTTCTTCTTCCCATTTCTTTAAAATCCTGCGTCGCCGCAGCCAGGCGAACAGCCCCGCCAGCGCGAGGAACGGCAGGAAGATAATCCCTAAATAGAAGTGCCAGTTTTGAAAGAATGACATGCGATAATTCTCCCGCAGGTATTCAAACCACTGGCCTTCAAATTCCCCGATGTGAATTCCGAAAGCTCGGATGAAAGCTTTATCCGGAGTTAAGCCGTCTCGAAGCGCACCAACATAACGGCGCACTCCGTCCCAGCCGTAGTTTTTCAACAGCAAATCAACCGCCGTAATGGATTCGGCGTAAGCCAGACTTGCTTCGTTGGCGCGCATCTGCATCACGTGTTCGATTTGATAAAAGTTATGGATACGCCCTGAAAGCACCGCCTGAGAAATCAGACCTGTTCGCAGATGCAGACTCTCTCCGGAAAGTGTCTGCGCCAGACCTTCATCAAGCCAGCGAGGAATAAATGCATCCGGTTTGCCGCTGCGCAATAGCAGATGCACCAGCTCATGAATCGCCGTAACATAAAACGGGCGCATCGGATCGCCAAAGCGAGGAGATTTCAGAATCGCGACCCGATAATATGGATTGGAAACTCCCTGCGCCCAATCGGGAAGCCCTCCGGTAACGCGCCGCCATTCCTCACGCGTCGGCGTGATGATAAACGTGACCGTGTCTCTCAGCGGAATGCCGAGCGTCGTTTCCAAACGACGAGCTCCCGCATAGAGACTGCCCCAGAGTGCGCGATACGTTCCCGCATCTTCCTGCCGGAAGAAAACCTGAAACTGCGCCGAATCCGCCCGCAAATATTCATTCGATGGGACTTGAGCAAATGCGAGACTCGGCAGAAGGAGCCACACCAAAGCCCACATCGTTATCCGAAATTTCCGCCGCAATACGAACGCTGTCGTCTGAAAACCCACGCTTACTTCAAACCCAACCGGCTGCGCAGTCGCTGCGCATCCCTTTCAGGCATGCGGACTCGAAGGCGCAGCTTGTCTTTATAACTTCGCTGGGAAAGAACTTCGCCGTACTTATGAATTTCAGCCAGAAGCGGACCTTCTTCCGGACTAATCGAAAATGTTCCTTCCCAATAACCTAACGTTGAAATATGAAGCAATTTCTGCAGAAGACTATCCAGTCCGATATGACGCCGCGCACTGACAAACTCCGCTTCCGGATAACGCCCTTTGGCTTCCCGAATCACCTCCGCATCCTGAACCGCGTCCAGCTTGTTAAACACCAGTATCTGCGGCGTGTTTCCCACACCCAAATCCGTCAACACCTGCGATACGGTTTCCATCTGTTCCACATAGGCCGAGTGCGAAAGATCCACCAAATGCAGCAGGCAATCGGCTTCGACAACCTCTCCGAGCGTTGACCGAAACGATGCGACTAATTGCGGCGGGAGCTTTCGTATGAATCCCACCGTATCGGTCAGCAGCACCGTCGTTTTCGGCGCAAGTTTCAGCGTTCTTGTCGTGGAATCAAGCGTGGCAAAGAGCAGGTTTTCCTCATACGTATTCGCTTCGGTCAGCGCGTTCATCAGCGTGGATTTTCCGACATTTGTATAACCCACAAGCGCCGCGCGAAATCGCTCTTTGCGCCTCGATGTGCGCGTCTTTCGAGTCCGTTCGATGTGCTCGAGTTCGCGCTGAAGAACTCCGATGCGTTTGCGTACAATCCGGCGGTCGGTTTCGAGCTGCGTTTCTCCGGGACCGCGCAAGCCAATACCGCCGCGCTGGCGTTCGAGATGCTGCCATGCGCCTGTCAGTCGAGGCAGCAGATACTGCAGCTGCGCTAATTCTACCTGTGTACAGGCTTCCCGCGTCCGAGCGCGATGAGCGAAGATATCGAGAATTAATCCGCTCCGATCCACCAGCCGCCGCTGCCACGCCTGCTCCAAATTGCGCGCCTGCGCCGGAGAAAGATCCTCATCGAAGATAACCAGTTCAATCTCGTCCTCTTCGATGAGCTGCTTGAGTTCCTCGACTTTTCCGCGACCAATCAGCGTCGCAGAGCAAGCCTTCTTTCGCCGTAAAAGCTCGCGCGCGGCAATCTGAGCCCCAGCAGTTTGAGCTAAAAGTGCCAGCTCGTCGAGGTATTCAACCGCCTTCCATTCACGTTGTCTCCCCCACCACAAGCCAATCAGCAGTGCTCGTTCAGTTGCGGCGGGAACACGTCCATCCGCGCCTACCGGTGTGCTTTCGATTCTTCCCAAAGTTCATCCATCTCTTCAAGCGTTGCGTCTGTCAAGGAGCGTCCTCGACTTGAGAGAGTCTTCTCGATATATTGAAATCGTTTCGTAAATTTCTTGACGGTCTTCCTCAGAGCATCTTCAGGATTAATTCGCAAGTAGCGCGCCAAATTCACGAGGGAAAAAAGTATATCGCCAAACTCTTCCTCGCGCCCGTTTTGATCCCCTTTCTGCAACGCCTCGTGAAATTCCGCGATTTCCTCGTCGAGTTTCTCCCGCACTCCCTCGATAGAAGACCATTCAAACCCCACTCCCGCCGCCTTCTCCTGCACTCGAAACGCATGATTGAGCGCGGGTTGTGCCTGCGGGACTCCATCAAGCAAGCCTCTCTTTTTACTCTGGTTTAGCTTGATTTTCTCCCACTGATGAACGACTTCGCCGGCTGTCTCCAGCTTCTTGTCGCCGAAAATATGCGGATGGCGTTCGATAAGTTTATCACTAAGCAATCGCAAAACATCTTCAATCGTGAACCGTTCATCTTCCTTCGCAATTTGCGCATGGAATATCACCTGCAATAGCAAATCCCCAAGCTCACCCTTCAACTCCGAAAAAGAGCCGCGATCAATTGCATCGAGTACTTCGTAGGTTTCTTCGAGCACATAAGGACGCAGCGATTCATGCGTCTGCTCACGATCCCAGGGGCAACCATCCGGTGCGCGAAGACGCGCCATGATTGACACAAGACGTTCAAATTCATTCCCGACGTTCAACATCAAATCATCTTTCTGCAGTTTCAGCTAATATTTATCCGCGACCGGAGGTCGCGGGTAGTAGCTCTAAAAAAGCTCATGACTTTCTCGGGCGAGTGACACACCCACCACGACGAAATTCTTACTAGCCGCGACCTCCGGTCGCGGATACTTAACTCACCGAGCCGGATCGCCTGACCCGGCCGAAACTTCTACAAATAATTCACAAGAGTCTTATAACGCTCCGAAAGCGGCTTATCACCTTCCGGCGTGATTAGAAGATTATGAAAAAGCCCAGCGTCCGGGTAGTCGAGCGACAGCCGCAGCCGAGCGCCGCACTTCACCGCTAAATGCGACATAAAAGGATCATAGGACGGCATCAGACTGATTACCATATCCGGATTCGTTTTTTTTACACGCTCGATAAATTGTGCGCGAGGAAGTCCCAGCAAATTCTTCTGCCGGTCATCGAAAGTCATCAGATGCACATCCGGAGCCGCTTGAACCCACGAGCGATAGTTCTCCCGCAGACAAACAATGAAAACCTGAGGATCAAGTTTCCGGCGTATTTCATCTAAAACCCTGCGCGCCAAATCAAACTGATCGAACTTCTCGGGGAGAAGCACAACGATGCTGCCCGGGTGAGCGCTTTGCGGCGGCCAGACGATAGCCGACGCGGCTTTCTCGCGGTTGCGCCGCATTCGCCACAGCGCAAGGGACAGTCGCTCTTGACATCTCTCGCGGAACGTCACTCGGAAGCCTCCGGCAGAGCATCTTGTTTCACTATCTTCACCTTGATAATTCGGTTACCCTGCATCTCCTCGATTTCGAAGTCATAATTATGAAACGCAACGACAACTTTTCCTTCGGGCACTTCCCCCAACTCCGATAGCAGAAAGCCTCCTAACGTTTCGTAATCTTCCTCTGTCGGGATGACTTCCTCACCCAACACCTCATTGATTTCATCAGTGTCGAGACGAGCATCCGCGACCACAGTTCGCTCGTCAATCCGTTGCCAGAGAGGTGATTCCGCGTCATACTCATCCTGAATTTCTCCGACAATTTCTTCTATCACATCCTCGAGTGTTACCAATCCCGCCGTTCCACCGTATTCATCCACGACAATCGCCATATGCATTTTTTCCTTCTGGAATTCCCGCAACAACTCGTGGATAAGCTTGCCCTCCGGAACAAAAAACGGTTCGCGCATAATATCTTCGATAGACCTCTCCACGCTACTAGTGATAAGCGGCAATAAATCTTTTCCGTGGAGAATGCCCACGATGTCATCGATACTCTTTTTATAAACCGGGATGCGCGAATGTCCTTTCTGGCGAATCGTATCAACGACTCCATTCAGCGCTGCTTCGGAAGAAACGCAAACCATATCGGTGCGAGGAATCATAATTTCGCGTATGGTCGTCTCGCCGAATTCGAAAATCGACGTAATCATCTCCCGTTCTTCTTCCTCGAGCTCGCCGTGCTCTTCACCAACTTCCACCAACGTTCGGATTTCTTCCGTCGAAAGTGTCCACCGTTTTTTCTCGACGCCCAAAAACCGCGCCACGGAATCCGCCATCGGAAGCAAGACAACGACAATCGGGGATAAGAACCATCCGGTAACCACCAGAGGCAGCGACGCGCGCTCAGCCCACTTGAGCGGGTTGCGTATAGCGGCAAGCTTTGGCAGAACTTCTCCCAAAAAGAGAAGCACGAGAGTCACCACGACAATTTGAATCAGGATAACGATAATGCGCGCCGTCTGCCATTGTCTGAGCAATTGCTGTGTGGTCAAAGCCGCAATCGTCGCCGCGCCGATATTGGCCAGCGTGTTCCCTGTCAGAAGCACGATAAGCAGTCGTCGCGGATTTTGCAGAAGTTTTACAAGTCTCTTTGCGGCGCCGTCCTTGCGCTCAGGCAAAGCGCCGATTTGCGTCCTCGTCAGAGAAAAGAACGCCGTCTCCGTACTCGAGAAAAAGGCTGAAAACATCAGCAGCACCGCGAAGACGACAATACTTATAGGTAAGATTGAATCCATAATCTACTTCCCCTCCCCTTTTCGCAAAGCTTGGCTTTCCAAATGCTCCATGCGCTGCCTTCCCGCTTCCGTTTTATCATCTTCCCCCGCCAAATGAAGTACCCCGTGCACTGCCAGACGCGCGATTTCCGACGCCAGCGATACGCCATAGTCCGCGGCTTGGCTGCGCGCCTTCTCCAAACAAATATAGACTTCGCCTTCCACAGGAGCGCCCGACTCGGCTAAATCAAACGCCATCACATCCGTCGCTCCCGGCAAATTTAAATACTGACGATGAAGCGCAGACATTTTGCGAGCCGATACCACAATAAAATCAATCGACGCAACAGGCTTTTCAAAGTGAACCAAAGCCTGCTGTACGCATTCCAAAAGATACCGACGGTAAATCCGTGCTCGTGGAATCAAAGAATGAACGCGCAACTCCGGCTGAGACGTGCGGCGTTTCATTCTTTTTTTCCGGTGTTCTCTTTTTCATTCTGATTGGTTTGAAATTCATCGTACGCCCGGATAATCGCTTTCACCAGTCGATGCCGCACAACATCCTTTTCATCAAGGTAAACGAATTTCACTCCCTGAATGCCTTTCAGAATGTCCTGAATCAGCATCAGTCCGCACTGTTGTTTGTCCGGCAAATCAATCTGTGTCAGGTCGCCGGTCACCACAGCCTTCGAATTTTCCCCGAGTCGCGTCAGAAACATCTTCATCTGCGCGCCGGTCGTGTTCTGAGCTTCGTCTAAAATAACAAACGTATTGTTCAGCGTTCGTCCGCGCATAAACGCCAGAGGCGCAACTTCGATGATGGAACGGTCCAGAAATTTCCGAAGGCGTTCCGGCGGAATCATCTCCATCAGCGCATCGTACAACGGTCGAAAATACGGATCCACCTTCTCGCGAATATCGCCCGGCAGATACCCGAGGCTTTCCCCGGCTTCCACGACCGGCCTCACCAGCGTAATTCTGTCGAATGTACCGCGCAGAAAAGCCGCCACAGCCGCCGCAACAGCAATATAAGTCTTCCCGGTACCGGCGGGGCCGATGCTGAAAGTAATCTCATTGCCGGTGATGGCTTGAAAGTAATTTTCCTGCCCTCCCGAACGCGTTCCGATGACACGCTCACCTGTCCGGAGAATAATAGATTTCATCCCATCCTCATCCGGCGGCGGAGCAAGAGGCCTCAGACCTGAGATTTTAACAATCGTATCAATATCGCGTGTCGTAATCGAGCCTCTGCGCCGTACGAGTGTAATCATTTCCAACAGCGTTTCGCTAGTGCGACTGTTTTCCTGTGGAGTACCTTTGAGGACAATTTTTTCGCGGCGGGCAGTGATTTTCGAGCCCGAATAACGTTGTAAATAATGAAGATGCGAATCTCCCGCCCCTAAAAGCGGTTGCAGCACTCCCTCTTCAATCGGTATCTCAAGTGTTTCAACATCCGGCTTGGCGGCGGAATTGCGTGCTCGTCGTGAACTCAGTTTCAATCTCCTTTGCAAAAAACACAAAAAGCCCATTGATTTTCTGGAAGACCCGGAAAAACAAGGGCTAAACTATCAAATCTCGCCTTTCGGCAACCTATATAAGGGAACGTCCAATTCGGTTTTTTCTAACTCTGACTGATGAAATCGCGGCCTCACGGCGTACGCTTCGCCACAATCTAATAATAACAAAAAGCAGGCCGTTTGTCAAGTGAAACTCGCCAATCAATCAGGTCGTTCCGTGCGAAGCCCGCCAGAGTTGAAAAACCTCCTCCTCTATCTGTAATATTAACTGACTTGTTGAACGGCTTTTTCGGGAGCGCGATGAGGTTTTCCTTCGGGGCGCAACTGGAGAAACAGCATCGAACCCGCGCCGATAAAACCGACGATAACACAATTGACCATCAGCGGGCTGACCGTCTGTCCCGGTTCCGTCCCCATCCACATCGCCGGAATCATATCCCACCACGCATTGACAAGATACAAATCACTGCACGCTACAATAAACAATACAACCCCTATAACACGCCACCTCTTTGCGGGGAATCTGTTTAATGCAAACAGCCCACCCGCTACAAGGATTATCATTCCAACCAGCGGCGCCAGACTAAGCAACGGTTTGTCCATCACAACCGCTGTCAGAACCGCCCACGCCAATCCCACGATAACCACCGTCATGAGCGCGCCTGCAAATCCTCCCCCTGCAGCATCTTTTATAACATCTTCAGTTTTCGATGACATCAAAATATATTCTCAAAATTCAAAACTTTATAATATAACAATTTGAGACGGTTTTTGCAAGCAAATTCGGTAAATACCCGGTAGTGCCGCACGGCCGTGCGCTTTGGTGGCACCGCACGGCGCGCGCTTTTCCAATGCATATATCCGATGCAAAATCCCGGCCGGATTCCGCGAGAAGTCGGGCACGCTAACGCCAAGCCGCGGCGAGGTAGGGACAAGGCCTGCCTTGTCCGTTTGTTATTTCCGGCCGTGGCGGGTCTCATGGGCCCGACCGGCAAAGGATTCTTCTCGCCGTGATGGGTGTGTTACCCGCCCGGAATAGAGCACACTCCAACCTTCCCAAAACTAGGCAGGACACTCCCGCGTTCTGCAGTTCCGCACGCAAGAAGGTGTGGGTTGTTGTACATCAAACTCATTCTGCACTATCTCCGGATTTGCTACGCTTTGATGACTTAGACAAACCAAACATATATTGGGCAATGTCATGAAAAGAGTCGATCTGATGCGATAATGGATAACCAAGGAATTGGAATAGAAAAACAATTGGATTCAATATAGAGTTAGATTTCACCTCAATAGGAATTGCGTGTCCTTCCGAAAATTGAGGAACTTCTATGCTCTCTTTCTGACATATAGGCAATCCGTATTCCTTTATGTAATGAATGTACGCTTCATCGTCAAAATACAACAACACTCTCCAGCAATTAGAAACCCTCATGCGCAGATATAGACTGCCAGGGATTTTATGACCCTTAAGAAATTCTATATATTTTCCAAAAAGGATGGAAACAATAAAAAACACCTTGTATGCGTCAACTACATTCAGTAGATTTTGCGGATTGGGAATATGATAGTGAATTAGATCTTCAAATTCCCCAATATACTCTGAATACTCGTAAACATGTGATTGCCCTTCAATACCTGGTTGGAGTTTTTCAAAAGGGATTAGGAATTTTGCATTCCCATTGCGAAATATCTCGATAGTTAGCGTTACGTCAATTCCAGCACTAGGTCGTTGAAAATGCCGTAAAATATAAGAATCAAATGAGGTGTAAATATTATTGAATGAGATACCACCTTTAATTGATTTAGCATCCTTTCCAAAAATCGTTACGTCTTCATTAAGGACTTTCTGCATATTCAGGAAAAACGATTTCTGTAAAAAATCCTTGAAAGTAAAAGAATTAAAGGGTTTGAAGAAAAGATATATTTCCAGAAAGCATGAATTCTGTTCTTTTTGTCCCTTTGACATAACTAGTGTATTCCTGCAAAAGTTCTCGATTCTTTGCTTGGACTCACGAGATCTATCAAACAGCTTTTCAAGCAAATATCGATCTCTAATTTCAAGTGGGCTACTCTGTTCACCAACTCTTTGATAAATTCTTCCGTCGTTTGTAATATAGGGCGGTTCAGAACCTTGCTCGATTCTGATCACCAAAACTCCTCTTCCTTCTCCGACCTTCACGAGCTTTGACTCGAAGAAAGGCTTTGGCGTAATGTGATCCCGTACAATGTTCGAAATGGTATCTTTCGGTTTCTTACTCTTTCCAAGTTCAAAACCAACGATTTCTTCCACTTCGTTGGTGTCCTTATTGGCTTCCACACCAATGATATACCAGCCTCCATCGGTATTAGCGAAGGATGCAATAGAATGACCGACACCTTTGGGAGATGTAAAGTCGCTTTTAAACTCAACATACCAGCCTTCGGCCACTTTTTTGCTGATAAGTAAGTCAAGATCTTTTCGCTTTATTTCAGCAAGTTCTTTGTCGAACGGATTATAGTCTAACATTGTACTCCCAAAAATACTGAAGTAGTGTTAATGATAGCGCGAATATTCCTAAAAATCAAGCCCCCGACCTTATTTAAAGATCGGGGGCTGAAATAATCCCCGCTGACGACCTACTCTCCCACAACCTTGCGGTAGCAGTACCATTGGCGAAGAAGGGCTTAGCTGCTCTGTTCGAAATGGGAAGAGGCGTTTCCCCTTCTCTATGGCCAGCGGAAAATAAGTTGCGGCCCGGGTGTCTGCAGACTAGCCACAGAAATTTCACCACAGACAGCCGCCAAAACATGAGCCGGGGATCTACGCAACTCCGAAGGGTTATAAGGAGTCGCACGTTTTTTACATCCGGTACTTCACAATACCGGAACCCGGCGAACGCGGTTGCATGCGTACCGCTTCGTGCGATACACAGCGAAAGAAATCAATTGGAAGAACAGCTTCTTTTGCAAAAGCCATCAAAACCATCTGCACTTGGCGAAAAAATTCGGTCAAGCCAAACGACCTATTAGTACCACTCGGCTACATGTGTTACCACACTTACACCTGTGGCCTATCAACCTCCTAGTCTTGAAGGGGTCTTCGGGGTGTTCTAATCTTGAGGCCGGCTTCGCACTTAGATGCTTTCAGCGCTTATCCGTTCCAAACGTAGCTACCCAGCGGTGCCACTGGCGTGACAACTGGTACACTAGAGGTTTGTCCATACCGGTCCTCTCGTACTAGGTACAGCTCCTCTCAAAACACCTGCGCCCACGGCGGATAGGGACCAAACTGTCTCACGACGTTCTGAACCCAGCTCGCGTGCCACTTTAATGGGCGAACAGCCCAACCCTTGGGACCTTCTCCAGCCCCAGGATGTGACGAGCCGACATCGAGGTGCCAAACC
>JAUXGA010000006.1 GCA_030622545.1 bacterium
TTCGGTTTGCGTACTTTTAGCTTTGCCGATAGGCTGTTACCTTAATCGATTCTGAAGGGTCAGTTATATTTGTCTTTTTCCGATTTCCGAAAGCATGCCTCTCGAACGAGATTCATTAAAGTGTACCAATATTGTTCAAGATAGGTCGGAAACTCACCGAGCCGGGTTCGGCGCAGGTTTTCATTTACCATACGACAAACTAACGCGCGTAACCCGGCCGGAACTCTCGTCAGCATCATTTTCTTCAAATAGGCTCTAATTGACAATGCATTGAGAAATCCGTATTTTGAAGTCAAACGGAACTCGTCCACGTTATTGTAATCGCTGGAACTGAGAAGTGCTCCTTCTCGTTTAATTTCTGATGTTTCATAAAAGCGGCATTCTATGAAATCCCTTCCTATACGTATCGCGCCGTCGATGCTGGCGGCTGACTTCAGCAAATTGGCTCAGCAAATCAGCGAAGCTGAAAAAGGCGGCGCTGATTTAATTCATTGCGATGTTATGGATGGCCTTTTTGTACCGAATCTGACCTTCGGGCCTGAAATCATCCGCACTCTCCGCAAGGTAACAGACGTTCCCCTTGATGTCCACCTGATGATCGTCAAGCCCGAGCTTTCGATACAGGCTTACGCGGATGCGGGCGCGGCGATTATCACGATCCATCAGGAAGCGAGTGTGCATCTTCATCGCACTCTGACGGAAATTCGCCGGATGGGAATTCAAGCGGGCGTGTCGCTGAATCCATCCACGCCCGTATCGACGATTGAACCGGTCCTGGAAAAAATTGATTTACTGCTGATAATGACGGTCAATCCCGGATTCGGCGGTCAGCAGTTCATCGAGGCTTGCCTGCGCAAAGTGGAAGAAGCGCACGCACTTCGCGAGCGTTCCGGTCTTGGTTTTTCTATCGAGGTGGACGGCGGTATCGAACCCGCTACGATTGGACGCGTCGCGCGCGCGGGAGCCGATACGTTTGTCGCGGGAACAGCCGTTTTCCATGGGGCGATTGCGAAAAACATTCAGTCTCTTCGAGAGGCTACACAAAAAGAACGGTTTTAGATTGGAACGCATCCCCACTCTCTACTCGAAAGTAATCGTATGTTAAAAATAGAATCGTGGGCTGTTGGGCCTTTTGAAGTGAATGTCTATCTTGTCTGGTGTACGGAAAGCCTGCAAGCTCTCCTTATTGATCCCGGCGGAGAAACGGAACGGATTCTTGATTTCGCGCGGCAGGAAAGCTTGACTATTCGATATATTCTCAACACGCACGGCCACGCTGATCATATCGCTGAGAACGCTGTTGCGAAGGGGAAGACGGGAGCCGAACTTCTGATTCACGAAGACGACCACCCTATGTTGACCCATTCGGAGCACAATCTCTCTCTCTACTTTGAAGCACCGGTAACATCACCAAATGCTGATCGTTTTCTGCGCGACGGAGATACGCTGACGCTTGGCTCCCTTACTTTTTCAATCGTCCACACTCCCGGGCATTCACCGGGTTCGATTTGTCTCGTGCGCGACGGACTTGTCATCGCAGGGGACACTCTCTTTTATCGCGGCATCGGACGAACCGACCTTCCCGGAGGTTCTATGGAAACACTCGAACGTTCAATACGCGAGAAGCTCTATATACTGCCTGACGAAACGGTCGTTTATTCAGGTCATGGCCCCCAAACAACCATCGGCGAAGAACGCCGCGAAAATCCCTTTGTCTGGGGATAAAACCGCGCTCATCGAGAAGTTTCTGGCCTATCTTTCGATTGAAGTGAATCTGAGGCCGAATACTCTCGATAACTACCGGCGGGATTTGAGCAGGTTTGCGGCATGGTGCGACCTTGCCGAGCTTGGTTTTGACAAGATTACGCAGCAGAATTTACTCGAGTACTTGCAGCAACTTTCAGGTAGTCTTTCAGCGCGCAGTCGGGCACGGCATTTGTCAAGCCTACGTCAGTTTTTTCGCTGGCGAATCGCCACTCACCAAGGGCAGCTCTATCCGACATCCGGTCTGCAGGGGCCGAAGATGCCTTTGCTGTTGCCGGATGTTTTGGAAACCGTTGAAATCGAAGCGGTACTCGGAGCTGTTGCAGGCTCGCAGCCGGTTGCTCTTCGAGATCGTGCGCTCTTGGAAATCGCCTACGGCTGTGGATTGCGTGCAAGCGAGTTGGTAACGCTGTGCCGTAAGGATTTCCGTGAAAAGAATAGTGAGGTTCTGGTACGCGGCAAAGGCGGTCGCGAGCGCATCGTGCCGGTGGGAGCTCATGCAAAAAACGCCCTCGAAATCTGGCTTTCGGATGGACGGCCTTCTATCAAACGGCAAAATATCAAACGGCTAAAAAAGGGTAAATTCGTGCCGTTGCCTGTTGGCGCTGGAGATTACGTTTTCCTGAACCAGCGCGGTCTGCCGCTAACGCGGATGGGTTACTGGAATATTCTCCGCAAATATCTCGATAAGGCGGGTATCAAAAAGAAAGCCTCACCGCATACACTGCGCCATTCGTTTGCCACGCACCTGCTTGAAGGCGGAGCGGACTTGCGGGTTGTGCAGGAACTTTTAGGACACGTTTCGATTTCGACGACCGAAATTTACACGCACCTTGACCGTGATTACTTGCGTGAAGTTTTGCGCACATTTCATCCGCGAGGATAGATGTTAGATATACAGACCATACTCCTCTTCGTGCCCGGTTTTATTCTGGGCTTGACGTTTCATGAAGTCGCGCATGGCTGGGTGGCGGATAAACTCGGCGACCCGACAGCGCGCCGCGCGGGGAGACTTACGCTCAATCCCTTAGCACACCTCGACCCACTGGGCAGCTTGATGCTCGTCTTCGCGGGCTTCGGGTGGGCTAAACCCGTGCCGGTCAATCCCTTCAACCTGAAAAATCCCCGGCGCGATATGCTCTGGGTCGCTCTGGCAGGGCCCGCAGCGAATCTTATATTTGCTCTTGTGCTGGGAATCATTTTTCAACTCCTTTTCAAAGGGCAATTCCAGCGCGAGCTTTTCGGGTCATCGGTTTTGACTCTCGTTATTATTATGGGCGTCCGGATTAATATCATCCTTGCGGTATTCAATCTCATACCGATACCGCCACTCGACGGTTCGCGGATTATCGTCGGACTGCTGCCGCCGTCGATGACGTCCGGTTACGAAACCTTTGAACGTTTCGGCCCCTTCCTTTTATTGGGATTGATTCTTTTGGGCAATTTCGCAGGCATCCCGATTCTCCACTACATCATCGAACCCTTCGCCGGTCCCATCACGAAAATCCTCCTCGGTTTCTAAAGGTTTTCTTACATGCAACGACTCCCTCGCCTTCTTGGATTTCTTATCCTGTGCGTTTACTCAACGCTTGGCAGCGCCGCCGACTTTGCCGCTTCGGTGAGCGCCTTGGTTTCACAGGAAGAATTTCGAGGAGCACATTGGGGAATCTGCATCGCTTCGCCAGTCAATGACGCCGTCATCTTCAATCTGAACGCCGATAAATGTTTCATCCCGGCTTCCACCATAAAACTTCTGACGTCGGCGGCAGCGCTGGATTCTTTCGGCCCGGACTATCGGTTTGAAACAGCCTTCTTTGCCGCAAATGAATTGGATTCATCAGGAACGCTTTGGGGTGATTTGATTATTCGCGGGAGCGGTGATCCATCCTTTTGCCAACGACAAAACGGGAATCATCTCCCGGTCGCATTTCTCCAGATTGCGGATTCTCTTGCGGCTCGAGGCTTGCGGCGACTCTGCGGGCGCTTAAACGGAGACGAGCGAGCGTGGCAACGCGAACCTGTCTGCCCGAGCTGGGAAATCGGAGATGTCGGTGAAGACTGGCTGCCTGTTTCCGGCGCGCTTTCATTGGGCAAACAAGATGCACGTGAAAGCTCTGATTTATTTATTGTTCAGGAGACCACTGTTGGTTCCGCAGGTCCAAGCCCGACAGTCTTTTTTCTATCGGAATTCCGGAAAGCGCTCCTTGATGCGGGGATAAGCATTCCCGGATGCGAATCGCAAAACGAAGCGCACGGCGAACCTCTGCTTCTCTATGTGCATCAATCGGAATTGCTCTGTAATATCATTAAACAGATGAATACCGAAAGCGATAACTTCATCGCAGAGCAATTGGGGTATGCTCTCGGTGGTGGAAGCCGCGCGCGTGGATTGGAAAAAATCCGCGCTTTTCTTGCAGACGCCGGTTTGGACACCAGCCAGATAAAACTTGCCGATGCGTCGGGTTTGTCTCGCAAGGATTTTGTCACACCCGCGCAAATCGTCCGGCTACTGACAACCATGCACCGCCATCGTTTCGGGAGTTGTTACATTGAATCACTTGCGGGTATGGGAGAAGGCACACTTGAAGAAAGAAAACTGACGAATGTACGCGCGAAAACCGGAACATTGAGCAACGTGTCCGCGCTTTCAGGTTATCTGTCCGCACCATCAGGAAACACATTTGCTTTCAGCATAATCTGCAATCATTTTCTTGGGAATGTCGATGAGATTCGGCGTGTGCAGGATGAAATCTGCGAGTCGCTTAGCGAGCATGCCGAAGTACTCTTGCAGATAAAACCAACAGAATTCGAAACGAACAGGAGATAGAAAACCCATGAAGCTTCGGTGCATGCACCTGTCAATAATTATCGCGCTTCTATGCTTTCAAGTCGTGTTGTGGGGGCAAACGGCGCCCGACACCTACCGCCTTTCCGCGGGAAGATTGGACGACTCTCCGCCGATAAATCGGTTAACAAGCAATGTCATTATCGACATTCGCTCTGATGAAAGCGACCTGACCGTTTGGGCGGGAACCGGTCAGGGCATTTCTCACTATCTGCAAACAGAAACTCGGTGGGAGTCTTTCGACGAAGCGCACGGACTCGGCAAAGGCGGCACATCCGCACTCGTGGTAACCGACAGCATCATCTGGGCGGCGTTTGCGTTCGACACGACGGTTGGAATTTCCGGCGCGGGAGGAGGTCTGGCGTACAGCCGCGACGGCGGAGATAATTGGACGTGGCTGCCGCAACCTCGTGATCCGATTGTAGAAGTCAACGACAACGGTTATTCCGAAGAACTCGGCTATTGGCCGACGACGACGAATGTGGATAATATCACCTATGACATTGCGCTGTCGGATTCTTTCGTCTGGACAACATCGAAAGGCGGAGGACTTCGCCGTCACGCATGGGCTGCTGACTATACAGACTACTTGGATTGGGAAGTTGTCACGCCCGATACGAACAAATTCCATCCGGTCTCGGACTTGAACCATATCGCATTTGCTGTCGTCTATGCGGAAGGCGCGCTCTGGGTGGGAACCGCCGACGGCATCAACAAGAGCACGGATGAAGGCCGCACGTGGACGAACTACACTCACCTTTCCAGCGGCATATCAGGGAATTTCATCACGGCAATGGCTTGGCAGGATTCCATGCACGCGCTCTGGGCGGCGACATGGCGAGCGGAAGGCTTGACGGAATACTATGGCGTGACGAAAACAACGGACGGCGGCGCGACGTGGCAAATCGTTCTCGATGATACGCGCGCGCAACATGTCACGGGTATGCTTACGACCGTGCGCGCTCATAACTTTGGCTTTGATGATTCGATTGCTTATGTCTGCGACGACGCAGGACTGTGGAAATCGCCCGACAGCGGCGACTCGTGGGGACTGTTTCCTCCGATGAAAGATGCTCAAACCAGCAAACAATTTTACGAAACGACCATCTACAGTATGCTGGCTTTTACGGGGCAATTATGGGTAGGCAGCACCGAAGGTTTGGCGCTGTCCGGAGACATGGGCAACACGTGGCATCTTTTTCAAGCGGCGCTTCCGCTTGCGCACCCGGCGCGTTCCACGGATACCTACGCCTACCCCAATCCATTTTCGCCGGAACGTTTCCCGGTCGTGCGTTTTCGATATAATAACACATCCGCCGGGAATGTGAGCGTGACGATTTTCGATTTCTCGATGACGAAAGTTACGGACGCGGTTTCGGATGTCAGCCGTCCCGCCGGTGAACAATATGAAGTTTGGGACGGAAGAAAAGATGGCGAAGTCATCGCGAACGGCACCTACTTCTACCGCATTAAAAAACCGGGCGGCGATGTCTGGGGGAAAGTCGTTATTCTGGATTAAGATTCCGGTCAGGTGACACACCCACCACGGCGAGAATATCACCTGGTAGTGCCGTACGGCAGTGCGCTTTGTGACATTCCGGCCGGGTTACGCGCGCAAGCTGTGTGGTTTGGCAGATGAAGATTTGCGCTGAACCCGGCTCGGCGAGAATGGGGGGTAATATAAAAATGAGTATGAAATGACAATTCCTTTCACTCTTCCAAAACAGCGCTGGGAGTTGAAATTCTCTGAAGCCTATCCGCTCTATACGGACGCTGAAGCGATAGCGGAAGCGAATCGTTGCTTGTACTGCTACGACGCTCCCTGCACAAAGACGTGCCCCGCCGGAATTGATGTCGCGGTTTTTATCCGCAAAATCGCCGAGCGCAACCGGCACGGAGCTGCTAAGACAGTTCTTGCGTCGAATATCCTCGGCTATTCCTGCGGCTGTGTCTGCCCGGACGTGGTGCTTTGCGCCGGGAGTTGCGTACTAAAGGATTTTAAAAAACCCGTCATCCAAATCGCGCGTCTGCATCGCTATGCTACGGAAAAATTCTTGTCGGACGGCAAGCATTTCTTCACTCCCGCAACCGCGACCGGAAAAAAAGTCGCCCTTGTTGGAGCGGGACCGGCATCGTTGGCATGCGCGTATGAATTGAAACTGCTCGGCCATGAACCCGTCATCTTCGAGAAAAAAACTCTCCCCGGCGGACTCAACACAACCGGCATCGCTCCCTATAAGATGACAGCGGAGGATGCGCTTCGTGAAGTCGAGGCGATTCGCCGTATCGGCATCGAAATTCGCACCGGTGTTGACATCAGTTCGCAAATCAAAACTCTCCTGAAGGATTACGACGCGGTTTTCATCGGCGTCGGCATTGGAGACGATACTGAATTGAACGTGCCGGGTATCGACGGCGATGGCGTCATCGGTTCCATCGAATGGATCGAGCAATTGAGATTGTCCGACAAGCCCGCGCTTCCGAAAAACACCAAACGCGCGCTCGTGGTCGGCGGCGGAAATACCGCACTCGATGCCGCGCGAGAACTGGCTCAGCTCGGCGTGCCGGAAGTCACGATGGTTTATCGCCGAACGGCGCAACTGATGCCCGGATTTCGCCATGAGCTCAACGACGCGCGCATCGAAGGCGTGCATCTTTTGGAACACGCTGTCATCACCGAAATCGTACGGGAAAAGGGCAAACTTAAGGGTGCGCGAGTTCGTGCGTCGGATGAGGACATCTTCCTGCAAGCGGATATCATTATTATCGCTATCGGGCAGGCGAAATGGCGCGACCTGCTGATGAAATTCCCCGACGTTGAACTCAACGAAGCAAACGAAATTATCGTGGATGAGGAAACCGGACGAACAGGAAACCAGCGCATCTACGCGGGAGGTGACGCGACACCGGGGATGAAGCTGGTCGTTCAGGCGGTCGCCGATGGAAAGCGAGCAGCGCAAGCCATGCACCGAGAACTTCTGCAAACCGGAAAAGGAGGTGCCTGATGGCTGAGTTGTCTGTGAATCTTGCCGGCATCAAATCGCCGAATCCTTTCTGGCTGGCATCGGCTCCCCCGACGAATTCCGCCGAACAAGTGATGCGCGCTTTTGATTTAGGTTGGGGCGGCGTTGTGTGGAAAACCATCGGAGATCCGATTGTAAATGTGTCGAGTCGTTTGGGGTCGATTGACGCGGATGGCATTCGCATGGTGGGACTGAACAATATCGAACTCATTACCGACCGGCCACTGAACGAGAACTTACGCGAGATACGCGAGGTTAAAAAACGCTTCCCTGACCGCGCGGTTGTTGTGTCCATTATGGCTGAATCGAAAGATGACTGGCGCGAACTGATACGCCGCAGCGAAGACACTGGCTGTGATGGATTGGAACTCAACTTCGGCTGTCCGCATGGTATGTGCGAACGCGGCATGGGCTCCGCGGTTGGTCAGGAACCGAAAGTGATTCGAGAAATCACGGCATGGGCGCGAGAATTTGCGAGCACGCCAGTTATCGTCAAACTGACTCCGAACATTTCGGATATTGTCGAACCCGGACGCGCGGCGACTGAAGGCGGTGCACACGCTTTATCGCTGATTAACACCATCAAGAGCCTGACCGGCGTGGACCTCGATAATTTCGTACCGTTTCCTGTGGTCGGAGGTCAATCGACACCGGGAGGTTTTTGCGGTCCCGCAGTGAAACCTATCGCGCTTCACATGGTCAGCGCACTCGCGAAAGATTCAAAAATCAACATCCCCATCTCTGCGATTGGCGGTATTTCGACATGGCGCGACGCGGCGGAGTTCATGGCACTCGGCGCGACGAATGTGCAGATTTGCACGGCGGTCATGCACTACGGCTATCGCATTATCGAACAGCTCACCGACGGACTTTCCAACTACCTCGATGAACACAACATGGCTTCCGCTCAAGAATTGATTGGGCGAGCGGTTCCGGCGGTCGTTGATTGGGGAGATTTAAATTTGAATTATAAAGTTGTCGCAGACATCAATCAAGAAAAGTGCATCGGCTGTCAGCTTTGTATTCCCGCATGCCATGACGGCGCTCATCAGTGCATCTATCCTCCGGGCGTTGAAGCGAAACCGGGACACACGGCTCCGCATGCCGCCGAAGCCGCGGAGAAACTCGCGGATGACCCGACGTATCGCGTCCCGTGGGTGGATGAAACCGATTGCGTTGGATGTAACCTATGTGCGCATGTCTGCCCTGTTCCCGATTGCATCACGATGAAACAGGTCGAGACAAAAAAGCCGCGCGAAAGCTGGAACGAACGCATCGCGAAGGGAACCACATTTATTCCGGGCGGCTTGCACGACTCTCCCGCATCGTAACGTCTCCGCCGAGCCGGGTTCAGCGCTAAAACCTGTTTGCCTAACGATGAAGCTGGCGCGCGTAACCCGGCCGAAATTTTTAAGAAAGGAATATAATGAACCGTCGAATTTTCGCTGTCGCCTGTACGATTCTGCTCATCTCCACACCGCTCCTCCATGCAGGAACGAATGGCGGTTTCGCCGGAGCATTCGGGCGGATGGGAGTCGGCGCGCGCGCGAAAGCGCTGGGCGATGCTTTCACGGGCTACGCAAACGGGCCGGAAGCGATTTATTTTAATCCCGGTGCGCTGCCGTTTCTGGAAACGCGCGAATTCTCGTCGGCGATGTCCGTGATGGCTCTCGACCGCAGCATGCACTTCCTGTCGTTCGCAACTCCTCTGCATCCCAAGACAGGAGAAATCCGTGCGAACGCCGGATTTGGCGCGGGATGGCTGCATGCGGGCGTGGGCGACATCGACAGCCGCGGCTTCGACGGCGAACCGCTGGATATGATGAGCATGTCATCGAATCTCTTCTTCTTTTCTTTCGCGAATCGGTTTCATCCGAAGGTGGGCATCGGCATCACCGCGAAAGTCGCGTACGAAACCTTCGGCAAAATCGGCAACGAAGGCCGTTCGATAAACGGCAACGGATTCGGTCTGGATTTCGGCGTGCATGTGCGGCCGATTGACAAGCTCTATGTCGGCGCGCAGGTGAAAGACATCGCGATGAAAACGACATGGAACACGACCGATTACTGGTCGCAGGGCACATCGAAAACGGACAAATGGCCGCTGCAATACCGGTTCGGCGCGGCGTACCAACCGGCACCTTATTTGTTAGCGCTGGCCGACATCGAAGGCTCGGATAAAGAAGACATCCGGCTGCACATCGGCGCAGAAAGCATGTGGCAAGTCGGCGACAAGCAATCCTTCGCTTTGCGCGCAGGCCTCAGCCACGAAGACATCGCTTTCGGCTTCGGCCTCTATTTCGACTTCTGGAAGGTGACCTCGAAAGTGGACGTCGCCTACGTCATCGAATCCATCGCCCCGAATGATTCGCAGGTCTTGGCGTGGAGCGTAGAGTTTTAGGCCACAACTGGAGAGAAAATGACAAAAGATTCAGCACAGGAAAAGTGGGTATATCGCGAGCACACAAGAGTAAAGCACATCTTACTTGAAAAATACCTTTGGGCCTGGATACCTATTCTTGGAAAAGGGAATCCGAAGATCTGCTATTTTGATGGATTTGCAGGTAAAGGAAAATACGAAGATGGAACTAAAGGCTCGCCAGTAATTGCACTCAAAGTTGCTGACGAAAGAGCAGATTATTACGGAAGAATATTTCTCTACTTCATTGAAAAGGACAAAAATAACTTTTCTGATCTCGAAAATGTTCTGGAAGCAGAAAGGAAAAATCTAAACAACTCAGATAAAATTGAAATTATCAAAAAAAATGATGTCTTTGCAAATACTGTGGATAAGATATTCGATTATCTAAAAGATAAGAAGGGCATTCTTGTTCCATCCTTCTTTTTTATCGATCCTTTTGGTTTCAGCGGCATTCCCTTCAAAGCTGTAAGTAGAATTTTGGCAAATCCTAAGACAGAGATCTTTTTTACTTTTATGGCGAGAGACATTGGACGCTTCATTCAAGATCCTAAACTCAGGGATACTCTTACGGATCTTTTTGGAACTGATCAATGGAAAGAAATAATAAATCTACCTGACAGGGACAAAGGTCTAATTCAGTTGTATAGGAGACAATTGCACGAGGCGGCAAATGCAAAATTCAGTCTTCACTTCAAAGTGTGTGAAAGCGAGAGATTGCGAACCCTATACTATCTGATCCACGCAACAAATAACTTTGACGGTCATTCCATAATGAAATCGGTCATGTTCAATCAGAGTGTTTCGGGAGACTTTGCGTATCTGGGTCCAACAGACGTAACAAAAAGATCTCAGACCATACTATTCGACATCCATGATATGGGTCAGTTGAGAGAATTCTTGTTGAAAAGATTTGCGGGTCGGACACTTACCTATGAAAAAATCCAGGAAGAAGCCTGCTTCCCTTGGTATTCCGAACCACCCTATATTAGTAAACACTATAGAGCAGTCCTAAGAGAACTCAAAAAGGAAAATAAAGTAAGCGTAAGACCAGTTACCTCAAAGACACCCAGAGGAATGCAGAAAGATGACAAGATAACGTTTGTTAAAAGCAATCCTATTGAACTAGATATCCCTGATTTAGAACCAGCTTCTATAAAGAGAATCCCCCGAAGAATCCAAATTCATTATAAAGAGTATGAAGTTCTTGATGGACCCAAACAAACGTTAGTATGGAAGGTTAATGATGGTTCAATAATCACTCGATTTGATAAGACTCCAATTCCAACCAAAGACACGGATGTTGTCTGTCCCCACTTTATAGAACTCAAGTGGGCATATGGTTGTCCTTTTGACTGTTCATGGTGCTATCTAAAAGGAACCTTCAGATTTCAACCAACCAAATCGGCTCCTGTTATCAAGCCCTACGAAAAAACAGAACTTCATGTACGCAGCTTTTTGGAGGAAGCAAAAACTCCCGAGATTTTGAATACTGGTGAACTCGCTGACTCACTAATGTATGAAAACGGTGAGTCTTCCTTTTCCAAATTTATCATACCTCTCTTTGAGACCCAAAATCGACATAAAGTGCTTTTTTTGACGAAATCCGACAATATAAAGAATCTTCTTAAATTGGAATCTCATAAACAAGTGATTGTCAGCTTCACGCTCAATGCCTTACCCGTTGCGAAAACTTGGGAAAAAGCACCATCAGTTAATAAGAGAATTAAGGCAGCGAAAGAACTTTTTGATGCCGGATATGAAGTAAGGATTCGAATTGATCCATTAGTTCCGATTAAAAATTGGGAGAAGCATTATATTGAATTGCTCGAAAGTATCTTTGAAAATCTTACACCTGAAAGGATAACGTTAGGATCCCTACGTGGTCTGCAGAGCACAATTAATAATTGTCCAGATAAAACATGGGTGGACTATCTAACTGAAACGTCTAATTGGGGTAAGAGAATAGATTTTAGTACTAGATATGAAATCTACGAGCGACTTATCAGCGAGCTAAAACAAAACTATAATTTTCGGAATATCTCTTTATGTAAAGAAACGGTTGGTATCTGGGAGGCTCTTGGGGGGAAATACAAGAGAATAAAATGCAATTGCATATGGTGATGCTTTGAATCTGTGCTGAACCCCGCTCGGCGAACATGATTTCCGGGCGAATCTGGAGATTCGCCGCGGCGGGATATGGGTCGGCTGCGAGCAGCCAACACCGTGGATTGTATTTCCGCGACCGGAGGTCGCGGGTAGCAATATACTTGAATATTGAACATTCCGGGCAGATCGGGGGATCTGCCTCGGCGGAACAAGGTCGGCTACAAAGCGGCGAGGCAGCGTGGATTTGGTAGTTACCGAATGGGTTTGGATATGAACAAGTCAAGAGTTATCTTATATAACTCTGATTGAAAGGAATAGTACGAATTTGAAGACGATACCAACATTGAGAATTGGTGAACTCGAGGCCAAAATACCCATTGTACAAGGAGGAATGAGTGTTGGAATTTCTCTGGCAGGGTTGGCTTCAGCGGTCGCAAATGAAGGCGGTATTGGAGTCATCGGCGCTGCCGGTATTGGCATGCTTGAACCCGATTTCGCCACAAATTACAGGGGAACAAATAGAAGAGCCTTAATAAAAGAAATCCGAAAAGCAAAGGAAATGACGGATGGAATTATAGCCATAAATATCATGGTAGCCGCTACAGATTTCTGTGATCTCGTCATGGATGCGGTTGATGAAGCGGTTGATATAATCTTCTTTGGAGCAGGACTTCTATTCAGGAACCCCATCACGTTGCCGCCGGAGGAATTGAAAAAGGTTGCCACGAAGCTTGTTCCTATCGTGTCGTCTGCGAAAGCCGTAAACATCATATTTCAACGTTGGTCGAAAAACTGCGATCATGTTCCCGATGCCGTCGTTGTCGAAGGGCCGATGGCGGGTGGGCACCTCGGTTTCAAGCGAGAGAGAATCGATAATCCAGATTATTCTCTCGATAAGATTTTGCCGGAGGTTGTTTCTGCCGTAAAACCCTTTGAGGAACAGTATCATAGAAGTATTCCGGTCATCGCCGCCGGAGGCATCTATACCGGAGCGGATATTCATAAATACTTGCAGATGGGAGCGCAAGGAGCGCAAATGGCGACTCGATTTGTTGCCACTCACGAATGTGATGCTTCCTTGGAATTTAAAGAGTCTTACGTCAATTGCAAAAAAGAGGATTTAGCGATTATCGAAAGCCCTGTGGGATTGCCGGGAAGAGCGATTCAGAACAAGTACCTTGAAGATGTTTCAGCCGGAATTAGGAAGCCCTTCAAATGTCCGTGGAAATGCCTGATGACCTGTGATTATAAAAAGGCTCCGTATTGCATTGCTCTGGCATTAACCAACGCCAAAAGAGGGCGTTTTAAAAACGGGTTCGCTTTTGCAGGAGCGAATGCCTATCGGATAGATGAAATCATTTCTGTCAAAGAGCTAATCAAAATTCTAACAGAAGAGTATAAAGAGGCGGCAGGTATACCTTGCTCTGAAGAAACCACGGCGGGTTCTTAAAGAAGAGCGCAGTTATTGCAGTTTAATGTATGTATCAAAAGGAGATAGGGCGACGGGAACACGACATTTGAAACTCTGGCTGCTGGTGATTCTGACAGCGTTGAGTGCGCCGGTGATGGCCGCTCCCGGCTTTACATTCCTGCAGATTGGCGTCGGGGCGCGCGAGGGGGCGATGGGCGGGGTTGGAGCCGCCTTATCTACCGGACCTTCCGCGGCTTATTTTAATCCAGCGAATCTGACCCTCGCCAAACGCGGCGGCGCGTTGCTAATGCTAAACCGGCATTTCGCGGACATCACCAGCCAATATCTCGCCGTAACGATGCGCAGCAGTTCCTGGGCGATTACGCCGCACTATCTGGGAACGACCGTACCGGGAATTGAATTGCGCGACCGCCCCACACAGGAGCCTGTCGCGCTGTTCGACAGCCGCAATGCCGCTTTGGGAGTGTCTGTCGCGAGGGAACTTTACGCGGGTCTGCTGGTCGGAGCCACTGTAAACTATTTATATGAAAAGATTTATATAGAAGCTTCCGATGGCTGGGGCTTCGATTTCGGCGCGTCATGGGCGGCTCCTATCTCGGGATTGCGACTTGGCGCGGCGGTTCAAAACCTTGGACAGGCGAGCAAATTCGTCGCGGAAGCCCCTGACCTCCCCACCTTGCTACGCGGCGGAGCAGCTTTTACAAAATCGCTTGGGAGGTTTGGCGAGGCGACTATCGCGGCGGACTGGCTTTCAGTTCGGGATCAAAGCCCGGAACAGCGATTCGGCCTCGAACTGGCGACGCTCACTATCCTGCGGCTTCGCGGAGGCTTCATCAATGGAGTTGAAGCTTTGGACGCCACCGCCGGATTCGGCCTGTTTTATCGGGGTCTTCAGTTTGATTATGCGTATATTCCCTTCCGCGAGGAATTGGGCGAAGGCCACCGGTTTGCATTTGGTGTGGAGCTTTAGGTTTTCTCACCGAATTTAAGAAAAAGCTTGATTTTGACGAAAAATATTTGTAGGATAGATTGTCCCCCGGCGACAGGGGGGGTTCGGTTGGTTTGACCGAAAGGAGGTGGTCCAGTGAATAAACGGCCCGGGAGGTTAGATCCGTAGGTCTAACGCCCTTATCCGTAAAGCCTGCGCGAAGTTTATCGCGTGGGCTTTTTTTATTCCAACATTCCGGGCAGATCAGGGGATCTGCCTCGGCGAGGGCAAAGAAGGGCTTGAAATTTCCGATAATTCTTTATATATTATTTAATTCGGAAAAATCCACTCTTTTACGCTATTCACAGCTCAAATCTTTCGAGGTAACCCATGCACAAGAAACTTTTTATTCCCGGTCCCAGCGAAGTGCGGCCGGAGATGCTGCAAGTAATGGCTACTCCTCAAATCGGCCACCGCAGCAAGGATTACAAAGACCTGCACGGCGCCGTCGTTCCGAAACTGAAGAAGATGCTCTATACCGAGCAGGAAGTCTTCCTTTTCACATCATCTTCCACTGCGGTTATGGAAGCGGCGCTCCGGAATCTGTGCGGCAAGAAAGTCCTTTCATGTGCCAACGGCGCATTCGCTGACCGGTGGTATAAAATGACCACTTCCAACAACATTCCCAGCAAGAAACTCGATGTCCCGTGGGGAAAGCCCATCACGCCTGACCTGATTGAGCCTGAGTTGAAAACCGGCGACTACGACTGCATCACCATCGTTATGAATGAAACATCCGTCGGAGTGCGCTCGCCGATTGAAGAGCTTGCCGAGGTCATCAAGAAATATCCCGATGTCATGTTTTGCATCGATGCCGTTTCGTGCATGGCTGGTGACAAAATTGAAACGGACAAACTTGGGGTTGATATCGTTTTAGCGGGAATGCAGAAATGCTTTGCCCTGCCGACGGGACTCACGGTGGCGATGTTGTCCAATCGAGCTTTGGAAAAAGCGACGACGATTCCTTATCGCGGTTACTACCTCGATTTCCTGCTGGCGAAAAAATCCAGCGATAAAAGCCAGACGCCTTCAACTCCGGCAATTCCGCAGATTTTCGCTTTGAATGCTCAGATGACTCATATTTTGAATGAGGAAGGCCTTGAAAATCGCTGGGCACGCCATATTCATTTGGCTGAAATCGTGCAGAAGTGGGCACTGGGTGCCGGCTTCACGCTCTTCCCTGAAAAGGGCTACGAGTCGCGCACGCTCACCTGCATCAACAATAACAAAGGAATTCCCATCGCCGCTTTGAACAAAGAACTTGGCAAGCGGGGCGCGGTGATTTCCAACGGCTACGGCGATTTGAAAGAGAAGACTTTCCGAATCGCTCACATGGGAGATGTTACCGAACCGGAAATCCGTGAACTTCTGGGCTGGATTGACGAAATTCTACCGACGCTATAACTTCGACTGAATTAAAAATGACAACACATCGCAACAATTTCCTTATACTGTTCTTCTTGCTGCTTTTTGCTGCTCCGGTTTTAGGACAAATCAGTTTTGCTCCAATTTGTCTTTACGATGAGCCCAACACTCAGTATGAGCTGAGCGACGCCATCTTAACCTCTGACGGAAATCTGATGATTGCGTGGAGCTTCTACAGTGATGAGCGGATAGGTTCGAAGGTGCATACGTTTTCACCGGAAGGCGAGCCGTGCAAAAAATTATGCTCATTCGCTAATAAATTTTACACAACAAAATCAGGGAAAAATCATGGCAAAGATTCTTATCACGGACGGCATGTCAGCAGATGCCGTGAAAAGCCTGAAAGCTGCCGGGCTTCAGGTCGATGAACAGCACTACGACGAACCGGAACTCATCAAAGTTATCCCGAAATACGATTGCGTCGTTGTGCGCAGCGCGACGAAAATCACCGAGCCCGTTTTAGAAGCCGCGACGAGTCTGAAGCTTGTCGTTCGCGGAGGTGTCGGTCTGGACAACATCAAAGTGGACTATGCGGAAAAGCTCGGCATCTCTGTGCGCAATACTCCGCGAGCGTCGTCGGCGTCTGTCGCCGAGTTGGCGCTGAGTTTCATTTTCGCGATTGCAAGACGCATTCCGGACGCGACCGTTTCGATGAAAGACGGAAAGTGGGAGAAGAAAGTTTTCTCGAAGGGCTTTGAAGTCCAAAACAAAACACTTGGCATCTTGGGCATTGGACGCATCGGCATGGAACTCGCCGTGAAAGCAAGCTCGCTGGGTCTGGAAACCATCCTTGCGCATGACAAATATGTGGATGACACGCCGTTCCGCTGGATAGAAATGGTTTCCAAAGATGAGCTGCTTGAAGAATCCGATATCATCTCGCTGCATATTCCCGCGGCGGGAAAGGTTCCTGAAATCAGCCATGAAGAATTCGAGAAAATGAAAGACGGCGTGATCCTGATTAACTGCGCGCGCGGAGGTGTTGTCGATGAAGACGCACTGCTCGTCGCACTGAATTCTGGAAAAGTGTACGCCGCCGGCATCGATGTCTGGGTGGGCGAACCCAATCCGCGGCGCGAACTCGTCGAACACCCGAGTGTCTATTGCACGCCGCATATCGGCGCCGCCACCGGAGAAGCTCAAGCGCGCATTGGAGCGGAAGTCGCTTCAATTATCCTGCGCGAATTCGGAAAAGCATAATAACAGGGGGAAACAGCTCATGCCAAGAGACGACCTCGCCATAGAGATTAAAAACCTGTCCACTCGCTTAGGCGAACTCAGGAGGGGCCTTTGACCTCGATACACGCCAAAAAGAAATCGCGCGTCTGGAAACTCAGGCCGCCGCCGATGGTTTCTGGAACGATAATCAAAAAGCGCAGCAAATCCTGAAAGAACTCGCGGAGCATCGCGGTTGGGCGGAGAAATATGCCGAGCTTGAAAAATCCTTAGAAGATTTGCAAGTCTTCGTTGAAATCGCGGCGGAACAGGGCGACCCAGCATCACAGGAAGAACTGGGTAAGGAATACCGCGCACTGCTGTCTTCTTTCGAAGCGGTGGAGCTTCAGGCGATGCTTTCGGGTCCCGACGATGCGCGCAACGCGATTGTCTCTTTGCATCCCGGTGCTGGCGGAACGGAATCCGCTGATTGGGCCGGGATGCTTTTCCGTATGTATATGCGCTGGTTCGAGCGGCGCGGCTGGAAAGCGGAAGTGATGCACTTCGACCCCGCCGATGAAGCGGGCATTCGCTCCGCCGCCGTCGAAGTCACCGGCGAGTATACGTACGGTTTTTTGCGCGCAGAAATTGGCGTTCATCGGCTCGTGCGCATCTCCCCTTTCGACGCGAACGCGCGACGGCATACATCTTTCGCCAGCGTCTTCGTCTATCCCGAAGTGGACGAAATTCCGGACGTCACCATTCGACCGGATGATATCCGCATCGATACGTATCGCTCGTCAGGCGCCGGAGGACAGCACGTCAACAAAACCGACAGCGCCGTGCGGATGACGCACATTCCGACCGGCATCGTCGTGACATGCCAGAGCGAACGTTCGCAGTTTCGCAATCGCGACTCGGCGATGAAGATGCTGCTGGCTCGTATCTATCAGAAACGGCTCGACGAAGAACGCGAGCGGCTGGAAAAAATCGAAGAAGGTAAAACCGATATCGCGTGGGGTCATCAGATTCGCTCCTATGTCTTCCAACCCTACCAGATGGTGAAAGACCATCGCACCGACGTCGAAACATCGAACACGCAAGCTGTCATGGACGGCGACCTCGATCAGTTTGTCAGGGCGTATTTGTTATTGGGGCGGAAAGGTAGCAAGAAATTAAAATAGCATCTATCAAAGCATATAACTCAGCGGGAGATAGAAATGACTATGTTTTCATCTTGGCCACATCCACGACCAGAACCGCCACCAATACCTGAGACGCCATCCTTGAAAGCATTGCTGCTGTGCCCGACTGAACCGCAGGAGCATTTTAACCGCGTGCGTGATTTTATCTGGCAAGAAGGCACGTACGTTTGTAAATTGGCTGGAATTACATTCAAGCGCGTGCGAATCATGGATGTCAGATATCCCGGCATCATCACACAGCAGATATGGGATGAAATATCTTATTCAGATATTATTTTCCTAGATCTTAGCGGATTGAATCCCAATGTGCTTATCGAGCTGGGAGTCGCATCGGCCTGGCGATCTCCTTTCGACGTTGTTTCTATATTCAATGAAAGCATTCATCTATTGAGAATATCTTCTCATAGGAACAAATATCCGCATGAGATATTCGATGTGGCACAACTACGCCACTTTCGCTATGATTTCTCTACTGAGCATGGCGTCAATGAATTTATGGCAACAATAAGGACTGCTTTTTTTAGCGTGCTCGGATCCGTGCCTCGAGAATGGCCATCTGTAGAAGTGCAGCCTCAACCAATCGACTGGGGAGCTGGACAAGCACTTCCCAGAACCATTGAGGCACCACCTAGATGTCATTTCAATCTCAACGATAGTGGACTCAGTTTTGGAGCTCCATACTACTGGCCTGCAAGCTACGTCAGGTTAACCCGCAGTAAATTACGCAATTGCGTCTTAGAAACGAGATTTAGATTCAAACCTGTTAAGGATAGCTCTGGAAACCTGGTATTCAGTGATGATTGGGTAGGAATTAAGGTGCGTGCATCAAATACATTCGCTGACTATGGTCATCTGGTCTATGTTCGGCCCAATGGCAAGGTGGTTCGAGTTACAATACCGGTGATACGCCGTCCCGGTCAAAATACATGGCATGATAAAGTTTTAATGGAATTAGGACGAATCGATGACCAACACGATTGGATAACTCTCAAAGTCGAATCTACTGATCGTGGATTCATAGTAAGTGTGGCGAAGAATGAAGAAACATTGCGACAAATAGAGGAAATCCCAACTGACGACGAAATGGTTGAATTCGAAGGTTATCCTTTAATACAGACTCACCAAACAAGGGCGCTACTGAAGAAGGTTTACTTCGAATCAAAGGATTTGCCTCCCGAGGTGTAAGGATTAAATTCCGGCCGGGGCCTGAGCGACTCGGCTCGGTGAATATGATTTCCGGGCGAATCTGGAGATTCGCCGCGGCGGGAAAATTCAATCTGGGGATTCACCGCGACGGCGATGTAAGGCGCGGAAATTGCACGAATATCTCGCAAAACCATAACCTGAAAATGGAGAAGCGAACATGCGAAAACTATTCGTTTTAATCGTAATGCTACTGACAGCTTGCACAGCGTTCGCAGCCAAGGACCGTGCGTTACTCAAGGACGGCGAGCCGTTCTACGAGTATCGCAAAGGTGAAGTGCTCGTGAAGCTTCATGCGACGGCTGCTTCAGCGGATGTGTCTGCTCTGGCCGCTCAGGTGAATGGTCAAGTCATACGCCACAGTGAGCTTCTAAATTTCTACACCATCGAGCTGAATCAGGGTTGCCACGCTATCGACGCCGTCAGACATCTGCGAGCGATGCCTGAAGTGGCGTGGGCGAATTTCAACTACATCCTTCGTTCCTGCTTCACCCCGAATGATACTTTTTTTCCCTATCAATGGCACTACCCGCGTATTAATATGGAAGCCGCGTGGGATATTACAATGGGCTCCGCCGGCGTCACTGTAGCGGTTTGCGATCAGGGTTGGCAGTTTGACCATGAAGACTACGCCGGAGTCCAGACGGTCTCACCGTATGATGCTGTTGATGACGATAACGATCCTTCCGCTGACATAGACAATTCTCATGGAATGCACGTCGCGGGAACGATAATCGCCGCGACGAATAACAACCTTGGCGTTGCGGGTATTGCTCCGCAGTGCCGATTGATGCCCATTCGTGTGCTGGACGATTCATCAGGAAGCGGCACAGCCGACTGGATTGCCGACGGTATCACATGGGCGGGAGATCACGGTGCGGATATATTAAATTTATCACTGGGAATTCCGGTGTCCGGCCCTCCTTCTGATCCCGGCCCGCCGATTTCCACCGCCATCTATCAAACATCCGGAAACGGTACACTCATTTTCGCCGCGACGGGAAACGACGGCGAACCTTATGTGGGGTATCCGGCGGCGTATGATGCGTGCATCGCCGTAGGTTCGACGGGTTTCGATGACGCCATCGCGCCGTATTCCAATCAAGGCTCCGCCATCGACATCGTCGCTCCAGGCGGTAATCTGCTGGAAGACCTGAACCAGGATGGTTATACTGATGGCGTTCTTTCCACTACGCGCTATGAGGGCAGCTGGGTGTATACGTTCTTCGAAGGAACGTCGATGGCGTCTCCGCATGCCGCCGCCGTCGGCGCGCTACTTCTGTCGAATGGTTTGCCTGCGGAGCAAGTTCGCCAGGCATTGCAGGAGACCGCTGTGGATCTCGGCAGCGCCGGATGGGACAACACATTCGGACATGGCCGGATTGATGCGTATGCGGCTCTGCAATGGCAAGGCGGCGACGGTGAAGAAATAACCTTACTCGAAGAAGGTTTTGAAGGAGCTTTTCCACCCACGGGTTGGCAGATTCAACAACTCGGACCGCAGACAGATAATTGGATGTTGCTGGCGGGAAACCCTGATGCCGGCTGCGGCAACCATTCTCACGGCGGAGCAGACGCAGTTTTCCACAATGATGATGATGGTGTCAGCGGTGCTGATGTGCGCGATATGCTGGTCTGTGCTCCGGTGTCCGTTCCGGCAGACGCCGAGGAACTCAGGCTTCGCTTCTATCAGCGCAACTGCTGGGTGGAAGGGTATTATACGGACAGCTCAGCCCACTTGGTCATGGGTTCGACGGATGGGACAACGTTCAATATGCTCACGGAGCTTGATCAGGCGCAGAACGATTGGGCTGAAATCAATATGGAAATTACCGGCGGAGAAGGTCAGCAAGTCTGGTTTGCCTTTTACTACCAAGGGGATTACGCGACGGAATGGTACATCGATGATGTGCGCGTGACCATTCGCATACCCTCGGCGACACCGCGGCATTCTCCGGTGCCCGAAACAATTACGCTGCTCGAACCGTATCCAAATCCGTTCAATTCCACAACGCATATTCCGCTGGAACTGCCAACCGCTTCGCGCGTAGAATTGGCGGTGTTTAACATTTTAGGTCAACGAGTGGCAACGCTTCTGCCGTTGTCGAATTTGGCGGCGGGCGTTCATCGTTTCACATGGAATGCGCAAAATGCTGCTACCGGAATGTACGTGATTACCTTACAAGGCGAAGACATCCTGCAGACTCGCCGCGTTCTGTTTGTCAAGTAATTTCACCTTCATAAATCGCAATTCATGACCTCAGAACAGATTCAGACTTTTACCGATAAATCCTATTTGCAAAAGCCGGCTCCAGAAACGCACCGACCGACTTTTGCACGTGTGAGTATTTCAGCGCTGGAGCATAATTTTAAAGCAGTGCGCTCTCTGGCTACGCCAGCGAAACTGATGGCGGTCGTTAAGGCGGACGCTTACGGTCACGGTTTGATGCCCTGCGCGAGAGCCTTTTCCACACTAAGAGTCGATTATTTCGGCGTCGGTTTCCTTGAAGAAGGAATCGAACTGCGCCGCGGAGGACTCCGCGAACCGATTTTAGTTCTCGGCGGTATCGTCGGGCAGCAGATTCATCACTTCCTCGATTTCGACCTTGACATGACGGCGAGTTCCGTCTACAAAACACGTGCTATCTCTGAAGCTGCTGTGCGCACAGGAAAACGCGCACGCGTTCATCTGAAGATTGATACGGGCATCGGTCGCATCGGTCAGAATTTCCGAACGGCTTCGCTGCTTTTTGAGGCAGCTCGCGAGCTTCCCGGATTGGAAATCGTCGGGTTATATTCTCACTTCGCTACGGCTGAAGAGAGCGACACAGCCTTCGCTCGCGAACAAATCAAACGTTTCGATGACTGTATCAATCTGGCGAAGTCCATGGGAATAAATCCGCCGCTGCTTCACATGGCTAACAGCGCCGCGCTTATAAATTTCTCCGAAGCGAAGCTGACAATGGTACGACCGGGGCTGGCGCTCTATGGTCAACACGCCGCGCCGGAGTTGTCCGAGAAACTCTCGCTCGAACCTGCGATGTCATTGCGTTCTGAAATCGTTTATATCAAGAAAGTGCGCAAGGGCGATGGCGTTTCGTACGGTTTAACTTGGAAAGCTCCGCAGGATACATGGGTAGGCACCGTCCCTATCGGCTATGGCGACGGTTATCCGCGCGCGCTGTCGAATAAGGCTCCTGTGCTTATCGGCGGCAAACGCTACAGCGTCGTTGGTACGGTGTGTATGGATCAGATTCTGGTGAATCTTGGCGACGATTATTATCCTATCGGCGAGGAAGTCATTCTATGGGGGAAACAAGGTGACGAAAAAATTTCACTGTGGGAACTTTGCGAACTCAGCGACATGACTCCCTATGAACTGCCGATTCTTCTGACCGGCCGCGTTCCGCGAATTTACGAATAAACATGAGCCATCAAAAAACATGACAGAACATTCAAAGAACTCATCTCCCGCAGAGCGCGAGGAAAACCTCAATCAGATTTTGCGCGCAAGACGGGACAAGCTCGAACGGCTGCGGGAGTTGGGTGTGAATCCTTATCCCTATCGTTTTGAGGTTAAAGATAGTATTGCCAGTGTTCGAGAGTATTTCGATGAAAAATCCAAAACAGCCGATGAGCTAAACCATTCACAAGAATTTTCAATCGCTGGACGCATTGTCACGATTCGCGTCATGGGTAAAGCCGCGTTTTGCCATCTACGAGATTTATCGGGGCATAAACAGCTTCAGCTCTACATCAAGAAAGATATCGTCGGCGAAAAAAGCTATGAGATTTTTAAGCTACTCGACATCGGCGATATTATTGGTGTAGTCGGCACTGCTTTTCGCACAAAGACCGGAGAAGAGACTCTACGTGTTCTATCTTTCGAGCTTCTCTGTAAGAATATTTATCCTCTGCCTATCGTCAAGGAACGCGAAGGTCATGTGTTCGATGAATTCACCGACAAGGAAGCTCGCTATCGCCAGCGCTATGTGGACGTAGCTGTGAACTGGAAGACTTATGAAGTCTTTAAGAAACGCGCGCTTCTCATTAGCACCTTGCGTCACTTTTTAGATAAGAAAGAGTTTCTGGAGGTCGAAACACCCGTTCTTCAGCCACTCTATGGGGGGGCATTAGCAAAGCCTTTCACCACGAAATATCATGTGCTTGACAGAACTTTCTTCCTACGCATTGCTGATGAACTCTACTTGAAACGCTTGCTTGTGGGTGGTATCGAGAAGGTCTATGAAATCGGCAAGGATTTCCGCAATGAAGGAATAGATAGATTCCACAATCCCGAATTTACGATGCTTGAACTTTATCAAGCATACGCTGATTACAATGACACGATGAACCTTACCGAAAAAATGTTGCGGAAGTGCGCTCTGAAGGTAACGGGTAACTACAAAGTTATTTTCAATCTTAAGGAGACCATACCCCTCCCAAAACCATCTCGCGTTCCATCGGAACCTTCAACAGTTTTTACAATCGAAATTGATTTTGAGAAGGCATTTGAGCGCATTACTTTCTTTGAGCTTCTGCACGAGCTCACCGGCGAGGAGTTACTCGAGAAATCTCTTGAAGAGCTGCGCGAAATCGCTCGAAAGAGAAATATCGAGAATCCGGAAATTATGGGAGAGGGAAAGATCCTTGACGAATTAATGAAAACGGAAATGAAGACCTATTTGAAACAGCATAATAGCCCCAAACTTGCACAGCCTACCATCGTTTACGACTATCCACTTTCGCTTTCACCCCTCGCAAAAAAGCATCGAGACGATCCGCGCCTTGTTGAGCGATTTCAGATTTTCGCTGGTGGACTCGAACTGTGTAATGGCTTTAGCGAATTGAACGATCCCATCGACCAACGCGAGCGCTTTGAAGCACAGCGACAACTGCGCGACGCGGGTGACGAAGAAACGCAGCCGATAGACGAAGACTTTTTACATGCGCTCGAAATCGGCATGCCGCCTGCCAGCGGTGTAGGCATCGGGATTGATCGCTTAACGATGCTGCTGACAAATCAAGCGTCCATACGGGAAGTCATTCTTTTCCCCGCGCTGCGAACAGAACAATACTAAAAACAGAATATCAAACTATGCTGCACTTAAAATTTCACGCTCTCGCCGAACCCGATGGAGACGGCGGGTATATCGCCAAAATGCCGGCGCTGCCTCAGGTCTTTGCGCCAGGTGACACGCCGGAAGAAGCTTTGGAAAATATCGAAGATGTTGCGCGGCTGGTTCTGGAAGTGATGGTCTTTAACGGCGAAGCTATCCCCAAGGACATCCCGAGTGACGACGGAACTGTTCTCGAATTCAAAATAAATCCGAAAGACCTCGAAGGAAAAACTCCGGACACTCTCGGAGAAGGAGCACAGTAGCTACACCATGCGCTACGAACTCTGGATTGCGCTCCGTTACCTGCGCAGCAAATCCCGCACGGGCTTCCTGTCGGTCATCACTTACCTTTCCGTCGGCGGCGTGACCGTCGGGGTCGCGGCGCTGTGTATTGTGCTTTCGGTGATGAACGGTTTCGAGACGGAAGTGCGCGGACGCATTTTAGGAGTGGACGCTCACCTGCGGCTCACCTCGATAAACAACGTCGGGATTCCGCTCGACTCCGACATGATAACGCTTGTCCGGCAGACAGCTCATGTGACCGGCGTTTCTCCCTACGTTTTTGAAAAAGGAATGATTCGTGTCGGCGAACACGCGGAAGGTATCTTGCTGCGAGGCACTGATCCGAAGACCATCGGCGAGGTTTCCGATTTGCCTCAGAACATCTGCGCCGGTTCGTTGGATTTTCATTCGGGCGAATTGCCGGGACTCGTCCTCGGTAAATTCCTCGCCGACCGATTAGGAACCATCGTTGGCGACACCGCGGTGATTTTTTCACCGGCCGGAATGACGTCTCCGTTTTCTGCGCCGGTGGTGCGGCAATTTGTAGTCGTTGGACTTTTTCAAACGGGTCTTTTTGAATTCGATGACCTCGTCGGTTATCTTGACATCACTGAAGCACGGAAAACATTTCTGCGTGATGACAAAATTGACGGTTTGGAAATCCGTCTCGATAATCTTTGGAACGCCGCTGACGTGAAGCAAGTCATCGAAAACAAAATCCAATTGCCTTACTATGTGCGCACTTGGTTTGAACTGCGTCGGACTCTTTTTTCATGGATGCAAATCGAGAAATGGATGTGGTTCATTGTCCTGTCGCTTATCATCATTGTCGCGGCTTTCAATATTCTCTCGACCTTAATCATGGTGAGTATGGAGAAGCGACGAGACATCGGAATTCTCAAAGCAATGGGTTCCCAGCGGCGCGCGATTGCTCGCATATTTTCGTATCAAGGACTATTGGTGGGCGTCGTGGGCGCGGCTTTGGGATTGTTTCTTGGGTGGCTGCTTTGCTTCCTGCAGCTTCACTACAAATTCGTCTCCCTTCCTTCCGATCTCTATTTTCTCGACGCACTTCCTGTGAAAATGCAGCCGTTGGATTTCCTTCTGGTTGCTTTAGCTGCAATCTTGCTGTCCTACCTCGGCGCGACATATCCCGCTCGTCAGGCGGCAAAGCTCTCGCCGGTGGACGCGATTCGTGACACAGGGTGAAGCACTAAAGATGATCAAATTATAAACCGAGGAGAACCTAATCATGATTAAGAAGCTCGTTCCTCTCATTTCTCCTAATTTCCGAGAGAAAAGAGAACTCATTTTTCGCAATCTTTTTATAGATCTTATCCAGCGGGGATGCAAGATTTTAGATGTCGGCGGTGAACCGGATTACTGGGAGCATTCTATCCGGAGGGCAAAGGACCTTTACCAGCATTGTGAAATTGTTTGTGTGAATCCTAAAACATTTGAATCGCACTCTAAGAATATCCGCTGCGTGATCGGTAATGCAACGGATATGTCCGAGTTCGAAGATAAGTCTTTTGATATTGTCTTCTCTAACGCAGTTATCGAACATGTCGGGGACTTCAAAAAGCAAGCGAAAATGGCGGCGAATATGCAACGCATTGGACGCTACTACTTTATCCATAGCGCGAATTATTATTTCCCCATCGAACCCCACTATTTCTTTCCCTTTGCAAATCGACTGCCGTTCAGCATGCAATATGTTATTGGACGCTATTGGCCCGGACATCCGCGCATTAAAGATTTCAGCGCCAAGTCAAAGGAATACATTCGCACCCATACTCGCCTTTTGAAACTTCCAGAACTAATGAAACTTTTCCCCGGCGCTACCATCGTTAAAGAGAAGTTCTTGGGAATGACAAAATCCTTTATGGTTCATAACGCCTCATGACAAAGTTGCTCAATCACTCCTGGATAGCGCCGGTTTTATTAATGATTCTGGCGCTTTGCTTGCGTCTTCCGAATTTAGGCTACAGCTTCTACGGAGACGAAGGATTTTCACTCCTGCGCGACAGTAACCATTTCATCACTCAGACCGAAGATCGTTTTCGTCCAGTCTTTTTTTCTCTCCTTTTTCTCTGGCGCACGATTGGATTCGACGGCGAAGTGGGACTGCGACTCTTGCCGCTGATTTTTGGCGTACTTTCCATTCCTTTAGCGTGGATATGCGGAAACAAATTAGGAGGGCGCAACGTCGCGCTTGGCCTCAGCCTGCTTTTGGCAACGTCGCCTTTTCACATCGAATTCTCGCAGGAGCTGCGGATGTATTCGCTCGTCGTCTTCATAAGTTTCGCGCAGCTTGCCTGCTATTTGTACTACCGCAAAAGCAAGCGTTTCTTGCCTTTGGCGCTGGGAACACTTGTCGCGCTCTTGGGCATGTACACCCACCTTTTCTATGTACTATACCTGCTCGGTTTTGGTCTGCTTGCGATTTTAGACAGACGCACTCTTCCCTACAAGACCTACCTCGCATCGCTGGTTGTCGTCGCTCTTCTCTACCTGCCGAATATCGGCAATGTTCTCTATTTTCAAACGGTGCGTCAAAGTGGATACGCGGTTCATCTCGCGAGCGCGCTGCCGAAACTCGCCGCCGCTCTCAGCATTGGTTTTAATCTGTTCAACCTCCCGGATCTCGGTTTAGGTCGAGGGATAAGCTGGCAAGTCATCTGGCTGAATTGGCATTACGTACTGCTCTGCCTGCTCGTTTTCGGTATGCTCGTTGCGGGCGCTGTGCGTTTCATGTTTTCCACAGGCGGACGATTTGCTTTGATTTTGAAGACGTCGCTGCTCGCGCTTCCGACAATCTTGGCTTTGGCGGCAAGTTTTGCGACGCAGAAGAATTTCGCAAGCGCGAAATACATTGTCTTTCTGCTGCCGCCGCTGCTGCTCTTTTTTATATGGGGATTTCAGGGCCTCCGCAAAAAGCCGCTGCAAATTGCTGTGGGAGCACTTTACGGTGTGCTTGTCATAATCGCCCTGCTCCATTTCTACACGGCGCCGGTAAATTATGGCCGCCGTATCAACTGGCGCGGAGCATCGGAATATCTGGACAACCGCCTAAAAACCGAAGCTCCTCTTGCCCTCATCGACGGTTTCAGTTACCGGCTACTGCGTTATTACACCACGCCGACTCGCCCCTACTGGAAATTCGTGAAGCCGCCGGAAGGTTCTGTTGACGAGTATACACCGTACCTGCGAGATAGGCTTTCACGTGCTACGGAAATCTATTACCTGCGCGAGGATGACATGCAGAACCGGATGGATCCGAATGATATTGTCTTGCAAGCATTGCGAACTATTGGAACCGATGAAACCTGCATTCAATACAATCGCCGCCTGAAGCTTTATCACTGGAATCTGTAAGGAGTCATCTAAAAACCATGTTCAAGCTCATCCGAAAAATAAATCTGGAAGCGCTCGCGTGGCTAATAGGACTGCTTTATCTGGCGCTCATAAATCCCGCTTCCGCCAATCACTTCAGCTTCTGCATCTTCAAGCTCCTGGGATTCGAGCTTTGTCCGGGGTGCGGGCTTGGGCTTTCGATTTCTTTCCTATTGCACGGAGACTTTGTCAATTCGTTTCACGCGCATCCGCTCGGAAGTATTGCTCTTGTTATTCTGATCTTTCGAATTTTTTCATTGCTTAAGAAAGCGTTCCTTCGCTCATTTTCAATAGAGCATACGACAACCTAAAGGAGAGAAATATGCCGAACATTCTACAGGTTTTGCCTGAACTCGAGGGGATGGAAATGACGTTTGTTCAGGGTTTGATTAAGGATATGAGTGATGAGCAAGTGCAACTTTTTGCGAATGCCTATCGTTCCAGAAGAAAAGATCCGTTGTTGATTTTACTGACATGTCTTATCGGTTTTTTGGGGTTTGCGGGAATTCACCGGTTCATTATTGGGCACGCCGGCATGGGAATCTTGTATCTGCTCACAGCCGGAATCTGCTTCATTGGAACCATTATCGATATTGTGAACTATAAAAATTTGACCTTTGAGTACAATCAAGTCATCGCGCAGCAGGTGGCCAGTTTGATTCGCAGTTAAAACTGATACATCGAAAGAATTTGATGACTTCATGCTTATCGGCGCTCATGTTTCGATTCAAGGGGGACTTCATGAAGGAGCGGTTCGCGCGGCGGCGTCAAAATGCGAGTGCTTCCAAATCTTCTCGCGCAACCAGAGGCAATGGATCGCTCCGCCACTGACAGATGAACAGATTAAAAGCTATCGAAAAGCGTGGACGAAGAACGGTCGCCTACCCGTACTCATCCATGACAGCTACCTGAATAATCTTTCGAGTCCCGATGATAATCTGCGCGCGAAATCCTGCAACGCCCTCGCCGAAGAGTTAAAACGCGCCGAAGCGTTGGGAGTTCGCTGGGTCGTGATTCATCCCGGTTCTCATCGTGGTGCGGGAGAAAAAGCGGGGCTTGCGCATTGCGCAAAATCTCTCAAATGGATTTTCAAACAAACCTTGCGCTTGAAATCCGGCATCCTGCTCGAAACAACCGCCGGGCAGGGAAACGGCATCGGACATAAACTCGAACATTTAGCTTTCTTGCTGGAACATGTAAGGAATGCAAAACGTCTGGCGATATGCGCGGATACTTGTCATTTGTTTGCGGCGGGTTACGACCTGAAAAGCAAACGCGGCGCGGACGCATTCTGGAATGAATTCGATTCTCTTATCGGTCTTGCTCGCTTGAAGGCGTTTCATATGAATGATAGTATTGGCGAACTCGGAAGCCGCCTTGATAGACACGCGTTCATCGGAGAAGGGCAAATCGGAAAAACTGCCTTTCGCCGGCTCCTCCGGGACGAACGTTTCGCAAAACTGCCCGGAATTATGGAAATCCCTCGCTGGGATGACGAACTGACTCGAACCGTTGCGGATATTAAAAAACTGCGAGGAAAAATCTGACACGGTGAATAACAGCCAACCTCTATGGAACTAATAGCGAAATACATCCAAACGGTTGTCTCTCTTTTCAATGAGATGGCGTTCTGGCTTTTGCTCGGTTTTGCGCTGGCAGGAGTGCTCTATTTTCTGATTCCGAAATCGGCAATTGTGCGCCACCTCGGAAAAGAATCCATCGGTTCCTCTTGGAAGGCGAGCCTTTTGGGTGTGCCTCTGCCGCTGTGCTCTTGTGGAGTCATTCCCACTGCGATAGGACTGCGCAAACAAGGAGCGAGCCGAGGCGCAACGATATCTTTTTTGATTTCGACGCCTCAAACCGGTCTTGATTCCATCGCTGTGACCTACAGCTTTTTGGGGCCACTCTTTGCTCTCTTCCGCCCTGTAGCCGCGTTCATTTCCGGCGTCGTCGGTGGAGTCGCTATCACGCTTTTTAACCGGAAACAAAGGATTGCGGAATCGTCCGTAGAGATAGATTCTGATGAGGATCTGTTAGCGCATGAACGTCACATGCGTGGCTTGCCGCTGCGCACCAAACTTCGCAAGATGGTTCACTATGCCTTTGGCGATCTTTTGGGAGATATTGCGTTCTGGCTGGTGATAGGACTTTTAATTGCCGCGCTGATCGATCTTTTGATTCCGGAGAATTTTTTTGCGGAGCGAATCAATCCGGGATTGCCGTCGATGTTGCTGCTGATGGTCGCCGGGATTCCGCTGTACATCTGCGCCACGGCGTCCGTTCCAATTGCGGCAGTGCTGATGCTCAAAGGCGTATCGGCGGGCGCCGCTTTCGTTTTTCTCATGGTCGGGCCTGCGACGAATGCCGCGACCATCGCCGTTATCGGGCGCGTGATGGGCAAACGCACGCTGACCGCTTACCTTGCAACCGTCGCGCTTCTAAGCTTGGTTTTCGGACTTCTGCTGAACGCTTTCTTAAGCTGGACACAAATGGAGCAATCCGTCACGGGCTATTTCGGCGGAGGGATGCTTCCTCTCTGGCTGCAAATTAGCGCATCGGTCGTGCTTGCGGCGCTTCTGCTGCACTATTTCGTTTCTGTCTGGCAGCGGAAACTCGCACGTCCCAGCGAAGAAAAATCCGGCGTAATAACTCTGCGCATCGTGGGCATGCACTGCTCGCATTGTGTGGAGTCCGTGCATAACGCGCTTGCGAAAGTTCCGGGCGTGCAAAATGTGGATGTGAATATAGAGCGAGGAATCGCTCGAGTGGAAGGAACAGCGATAAAAGATAGTGATTTGAAAGTGGCGGTGGAAGGAGTTGGCTACAAGCTCGGGTAGCTAATCTGAAGTGCACTGCCGTGCGGCACTACCAAACCATGCCTTCATTCCAGTGTTTGTTTTTGTCGGCGAAGCAATGCTCGCTGACGCGCTAAAGTTTTATTTGACAGCTTCATTAATGGAGCGCGGCACATGTCCGTGTTATCCGGGTGGCGACGGTAGCGATAGCAGACTTCATGGACGCGCCCGATTTCGTATTTTTCAGATACCTTTAGAACTAAATCATAGTCTTCGCCGTAGTCAGCGAAATCCTGTTCGTCGAAACCGCCCATTTCTTCGATGACACTCCGGTGCCAGCATCGCAGCGCGCCCGCACCATCGACGCGCAGGATATTGTTGCGATTGTATTCCAGATGTCTGATGATGCCGAACTCAGGCAAGGATTGTCCCGCTTCGTCCATCAATTCATAGTAACTGATTGCCAGCGCCCAAGTCGGATGCGCTTCCAAAGCATCGACCATGGACTGCAGCGTATGCGGCAGGTACTCATCGTCGCTGTCAAGCTGAGCGATATATTTTCCGCGTGCGTGGCTACGCGCGATGTTTAATGAAACGGCGATGATGTTGCGGTCGTTTTCGATAAGCTGAATCCGCGAGTCTTCGGCGGCAAACTTCCTGACGATATCGCGCGTACCATCGGTCGAACCGTTATCAACGATGATATATTCCCAGTCTTTGAACGTATTCTTTTGAACAGAAACGATGGCATCGCCGATGAAGGCGGCGCGATTATAAACCGGCGTAATTACAGAGACGAGAAGTGACGCAACTTCCCTATGCGGCGGTAACGCTGTGCGTTCACCTTCCAGCCACGCGCCGCGCCGTTTCAATGCTTTTTGAAATACGGTTTCAATCTGACGCTCATGCTCTGGGTCCATGAAGAGATAGGAAAAGCCGCCCAATTTCCCTCGCCCCGGAAAAAAGAGCTTGTCTTTTTGAATCTCTGTTTCATCTTCGGGAGGTTCAATGGTCGCCAAGGGTGAAGCGATACGCACGCGCTGACCGACTTCCTGCATTTTCAGGAGTAAATCATAGAACGCGGCTTGAGGATTCGCTTCATCAAGCCCTCCCGCGGCGCGCAGTTTTTCCAAGCGAATCACCCAGACCGCCCCCCAGTCTTCGCGCTCTGTGATGTCACCGGTATCGTCGAAAACCGTAACAACCTCTTCCGTATCTGCGCTGCGAATACGGTAGTCTCCATAGAGGAATGCTCCTTCGGGATGCGCGTCGCACGCCGCGTGAACCCGCGCGGCAAAATCGGATTCGAGGTCCGCGACATCGGGAGATAATACTATCAGGAACGGTGTTTGAACTGAGCGTACTGTGGCATTAATTGAAGTTGCCAGATTTTCGCCGGGCATCAAACGCTCTGAGTCCAAAGGCAACTTCTCCTTCGGGAAATTTGCACAAAGGCATAAGAAAATCAATTGTGACATCGACACCTCACTCATCTATCAAAATTTCTGTAAAACTGAAGAAATGATTTTCACGCGAAAAAGACTCATCGCTCTATTGGTTCTTCTATTCGCTCTGGCGCTGCCTGCGCAGGGAAATCCGAGCGTCGCTCTCGCGCTTTCAGGGGGCGGAGCCCGAGGATTCGCTCATCTTGGAGTTCTGCGAGCGTTGGAAGAAAACGGAATTCGCGTGAATCTGATTGTCGGCACATCCATAGGAGCGGTGATTGGTGGTCTTTACGCGTCCGGCTACACGCTGAATGAACTCGAAAGCACTATGCGCTCGGTTGACTGGAGCGATATCTTTTTGGATCGTCCGGCACGGCGAAATCTCTTCCTTGCTCAAAAAGAAACCAACGCGCGCCATATGCTCGCGCTCCGATTTCGCGGCTGGACACCGGAAGTTCCCATGGCGCTCACCACAGGCCAGAAACTGAACGACCTGCTCTTCCATCTGACGAAAACCGCCCCCTATCAACCTATCAATTCCTTTGATGATTTGCAAATATCTTTTCGAGCGCTCGCCACGGATCTCTTCACGGGTCAGAGCGTTGTCTTCCGACGCGGCGATCTTTGCGAAGCGCTGAGAGCTTCCATATCCATGCCGCTGATTTTCGTACCGTTCCAGATGGACACATTGGAACTCATCGATGGCGGCACTCTGGAAAATATTCCGGTGAATACCGCCCGCAACGAAGGAGGCGATTTCATTATCGCTGTCGATGTCACATCGCCGGTTTTACAAACAGAGCGTGCCGAACAACCCTGGGAATTAGCGGATCGAGTGACGTCGATTATGCACATCGAGGATAATAAGAAGCTTCGTGAATCGGCCGACTTCACCCTTATACCTGCCTTGGCCGGTTATCGTTCCACCGATTTTGCTGACATTGACAGCGTGATTCGCGCGGGTTACGATGCCACCGTGCATGCGATGCCGTCCTTGCTCGAACGCCTCTCCGATGCCGGAATTCGGGTGAAGGATTCAAACTCAGATGACAGCCTTCGTCAAGAACATCACAAGCTGACTCTCGAAAAAGCTCTCGAATTTCTCGCGCAAAATGCACAAGGTCGTCTGGAGAATCCGGCCGCATCTTGGCCGGAAATAGAAGAGAACCGCACGGTGCGTACTGTGCGTATCGAAGGGAGTCATCTGCGCTCGGACTCGACTCTTGAAAGGTATTTCACTCCTCTGATTGGAAACTCTTTCGACCTGCGGGAAGGGATGCGAGCTTGTCGCCGTCTGGTCGGATTTTATCGCAGAGCAGGCTACAGCTTTATGCACCTTCAGAAAATAACGCTTGACGACTCCGGAACGCTGACGGTAATTATAAACGAAGGGCGGCTGCTGACGCTTCGAGTGCAGGGTTTGAAACGCAATCGTCCGTGGTCGGTTCTGCGCGAATTTCCTTTGCGGCCGGGAGAACCGTTTATCCTGCAAAAAGCGGAACGAGGTATCGCGCAAATCTATGGGACAGCTCTTTTCGAAAGCGTCCTATTCAGTGTGTCTCCGGCTCATGACGGATTCGATGGTGTACTGCGGGTGAGAGAACGTGAATCTCCGCAATTGCGTCTGGGGGGAGGATTTTCCAGCGAACGAAAAGGCCGGGGCTTCGCTGAATTCCTAAATGATAATGTGGGAGGAGTCGGAGCGCGCTTCTCACTCTTTGGAAAATACGCTGAGATGGACGAAGAAATCCGTGGACAGTTGGTCTTTGACCGCATTCTGAAATCCCAATTGACGACGGAATTAACAGCACGCTGGCGACGCGAAGAATATTACTCTTTTAATGCAGAGCACGATAAAAGAGGTTTCTACTTCTTAGAGAAATCAAGCGCTGAACTTTGGCTCGGGCATCAATTACGTCGATGGGGACAACTCGCCGCCGGACTTGCGTTCGAAGATATTGAAGCGGGGGGAGTGCCCGACGAACCGGAAACACAAATCACCACCGTGCGGATTCGCAGCCTGCTCGACACCGAAAACGATTACCCATTCCCTTCGCGGGGAATCAAATTCACAGGCGTCTATGATATTGCGGTACCGGAATGGAGTGAAAACCGAGCCCTCACGCGGTTGAATCTTGAGTCCGGAATTACCTTCCCTTTGTTCAAGAGAACGGTTTTTCACAATTCCGCCCATTATCAGTGGAACGACCGAATTCTGCCTCTCTGGGCGAGCTATCACCTCGGAGGGCGTTCGAGTCTTTTGGGACTTCACGAGGCGGAGCTCACCGGGAACGTGAAACTCTCGTCGCTGTTCGAAATTCGTTATGACCTGCTCAGTCGTTTTCTCGCCGACGCCTATCTCTCTTTTTTATACACCGTCGGCGCTGTCTCACAAAAAAGCGATCCTTTCCCTGATTCCAGAGATTACTTACATGGTGCAGGGATACGTCTGGCTCTGTCAACTTTTCTGGGGCCTATCAGTTTCACCTATGGACACCTGCTTCCATCACATGCCGGAGGTGACCAGCCGCGAATCTATCTTGATTTCGGCCATGAGTTTTAAGCACAACGCAACTTAACGGAAATTCACCTCTCTAAAGAGATAGTTCAAACTATAATTCTATTAAAGCCAGCTTAGGGAGATGCGATGCGATATTGCGGAACTATTTTTACTATTCTGATTCTGCTCGGGACAGCTCACGGGCAGACAGACTGGAATCGATGGGGAACAGCGCCTGTCTTACCGACCGGGAATCCGGGGCAATGGGATGATTACCGGTGCATTCCCGGAAGTGTGGTAGCTAATGATACGGGCTATACGATGTACTACACGGGCACGCATGATTTTACCTTTATTCCTCTTGGAGTTGCCACCTCACCCGACGGCTACACGTGGACTCGATACCCCTCAAATCCACTCACTTTCCCTGAGGGTTGGACTCCTTATGCTCCTTATTGTCCTCACGTCATGCCGGATATGGGCTCGCAAGGATGGGTGATGTTCGCGATGCGGATTGAAGCCGGGCCTTTTATTGATGTCTGCCGAGCTGTTTCCGAAGACGGGATTCAATGGTACATGGATCCGGCACAACCAGTTTTCGAAGCGGATTCTTCTGGAGCATGGGATCATTCCAACATCTACACACCTTCTGTTTTTGAATGGCAGGATACTCTATGGATGATATATTCCGCCTATGATAATAATATCGGAGTAACTGGAATAGGACTCGCGTTCTCTCTGGATCGCGGAGAAACATGGACACGGGACGAAGCGAATCCGGTTTTTATTCCCAATCAAAATCCAGGTTGGGATCACTATATGATTGATGCCAGAGTGGCTCCGTGGAACGATACTCTCTTTGTCATGACCTACACAGGAATGTCGAATCTTCCAGGACTGCCCTCCATCGGTATTGCGACATCCACAGACTTGCGCAATTGGACACGCGCTCTTGATTATCCTGTCTTGGGACGCGGTGGCCCCAGTTCGTGGGATAATGGGTTTGTGTATCAGCCCGTTCTAAGCGTCATTGGTGGCGAGAATGTTATGTTTTATTCCGGAGTGAACTACTTCGGTGATGCTGCAGTCGGCCTCGTAGTTCAGCCTGCGAGCGCAGCGCCGGATAATCTCTCCCAATGGCTCCCACAGGAAATACGGCTCTCATCCTTTCCGAATCCTTTCAATGCCAGCACAACCATTACGTTTACTCTCGCGCAACCCGCACAAGTTAAACTTTCCGTCTATGACATCCTCGGTCGCCGCGTCGCCGTGCTTCAAAACGGTTGGCTGCCTTCAGGCGAATCGTCAGTTATCTGGAACGCAGAGGTTCAATCCAGCGGCGTCTACTATGTCAAACTTGACGCGAATGGACAGCAAGTCACTCGACCGATGATGTTGGTAAAATAGACAAAGATAGAATCTTTTGTATGAAGAGCGGGACTGGAATCATCCAGCCCCGCTTATTTTTTTTGAGGAGTGCAAAACACGGTCGACTTGGACTACAGCTCTTGACTCTTAGCTTCAGGTAATGTAACTTTATGTTGTTTATTATAACACAGGAGACACCATGGCATTTGTTCGTCTGGGGCATTCCGGACTCAAAGTATCACGTGTCTGTCTGGGGACGATGAATTTCGGAAATCGGGATTGGGGCTGCGATGAAACCGTCTCCCGTCGAATCCTTGACCGCTATCTCGATGCCGGACATAATTTCATTGACACCGCCGATGCTTACGGTCACGAAGGCGAATCCGAAAAAATCCTGGGGCGAGCACTCGGGAATCGCCGGAAAGATATTGTGCTCGCGACAAAATGTTTCTGGCGCATGGGAAGAGGGCCGAATGACAACGGCTTATCACGTAAGCATATTATTGACGCCGTCAACGCAAGTCTTTCGCGCCTGCAAACCGATTGGATTGACCTGCTCTATGTTCATATCTGGGATCCGGTCACGCCGTTCGAAGAAACGATGAGCGCGCTAAATGAGCTTATTCGTCAGGGCAAAGTGCGCTATATCGGCTGCTCGGATTTCACAGGCTGGCAGGTCAGCGAAGCGGCGGCATGTGCTCGGCAGTATAGCTTCGACAATTTTATTTGCCATCAGATTGAGTACAGCCTGCTCGTGCGCGATGTCGAAGTAGAAATCGCTCCGGCATGCCGCTACAACAACGTCGGACTCGTCGCATGGAGTCCTCTGGCCGGAGGAATGCTGGCCGGGAAATACAAATGGCAAAAACCTGACCCGGAAGGGAGCCGTTTTGCCGCTGGCGAATCGGGCGCATGGTGGAAAGATCGCTGGGCGATGGAACAGAACTTTCGCGCCGTCGAAGCCTTCCTGAAAATCGCGAAGGAAATGGTCGTCTCTCCCGTCGCGCTGGCGATTGCCTACAGCCTGCTTCCCGAAGGCATGGACTCCACGATTATCGGACCAAGATACGAAGAACAGCTCGAAAACAATTTGACCGGTGAAGCGATTGAAATCCCTGAAGACATTCAAGAACGTCTGCATGCTCTGAAACCGCCTCCAATGCTTTTCCCACACGAAATGCAGGAAACTGCTCGCCAAATCCGGGAGGAGCGATGAGAAAAGCACTGCTCTTTATTTTCATTATCGTAGCCGCTGCACAAGCCGGAGAAAAAAACACATTCGTCAATACTCAGCTCCATTATGACTTCCACCGGGAAATCACGACATCGACGCTGGAATTCTTTCATATCGACCGCTACGGAAATACCTTTTTCTTCGTGGATTTCGATTTCGATAAAACCGGGCAGCACGGTTCCTACTTTGAAATCGCTCACAATTTCCGCGTTGCCAAGACAGCTCCCGGAAATCTCAATCTGTCTATTCAATACAATGACGGCGTTTTGGAAGCTCCGGTTAAAATTATTCCCGGCGTTTTTCTCTATGGAATCGCCTTGGACAATGTGCGCATCGGAAAAGCGTGGCTTGAATTCCAAGCGCTGGCTCGCAAAGAATTCCCTGCAGAACTTTCATGGCAGTTCACGTTCGTTTGGCTGGCGCCATTGAAATCTTGGCTAAGTTTTAACGGTTACGTGGATATCAACAGCGATAAACTGAACGACGGACGCACTCGTATTCAGGCAGAACCTCAGCTCAAATTCTTATGGCGACAATGGGCTGTCGGCAGTGAAGTCGAAGTCTCACGGAACTTCCCTCCCGCCGGGACAAATAGCAAACCCTTTGAAGAAGATATCTGGTTCACACATCCGACAATTTTCTTGCAGTATAATTTTTAGTTTATGGATTTTCCAACCGACAAAGCCGTCAAGCCATTCTGGCTGACCATCCCCGCTTCGCGCGCGTACGAAATCTTGGCGGAATTCCATCACTGGCGCTTCGAGAAAACTCCCACCCGAATTGAACGCGTGGATGTTCCGGTGATTTCCGTGGGGAATATCACGGTTGGCGGCACCGGCAAGACGCCGTGCGTTGCCAGTCTTGTACCGATATTGCGGGACTTGCTTCAGCGCCACCGAAAACCCGGTGTCCCGGCGATTCTCAGCCGCGGTTACGGACGGCAGGAAAAATCCATGCGAATCATCGAACCAAAGGTGGATGAAGATTTAAATTGGCAGGAAGTCGGTGACGAACCTCTGCTATTGCACCGGCTGCTTCCGAAAATTCCAATCATTGTCAACCGCAACCGCGTATCCGGCGCTCGCGCGGCAATCGAGAAGTATCAATCACCGGTGCTGCTATTGGATGACGGATTTCAACATCGCACGCTTCAGAAGGATCTTGAAATTGTTTTGTTGGATGCTCAGAAACCTTTGGGAAACGGTTACCTGCTTCCGGCGGGGCCTATGCGCGAACCGGTATCTGCATTGCGCCGAGCCGACATACTTGTCAGTGTCGGTTCGCAAACGACCGATGCAGTAGCCGAACTCGCGGATAAATTCGGCAAACCGTTTATCGAAGCACATCTTCAAACCGGCAAACCTGTGCGGTTTTCCGCGCGCAAAACAGACACTCCTCCGGAAAAAGTCGTGCTCCTATCCGGCATTGCACGCCCGGAAAGATTTCACCGGGCTGCGCTGGAATCCGGATTTCGGGTATTGGAGCATTGTCGCTTTCGCGACCATCATCCGTTTTCTCAGAGTGACATCGGCAACATCTCAAGCCTCGCCCGCCAGCTTGAAGCAGAGGCCATCGTCACAACTCATAAGGATGCCATGCGCCTTGCCGGACTGACCTTCGGCCTTCCCGTCTGGATTCTGCCGGTCGAATTCGTATGGAAACAACCGGAGGAAATTACCGCACGCCTTGAACAGGTCTTCGCTGAGTTCGCCGTGCCAGATTCGATTCCCGGATAATATTCACCAATGGAAATGAGAAAAGGCCAACCCACTTCGGGTCGGCCTTTTTCTTTTTTTTACAAACAGAGAGGGCAACTTAGAAAATCGAGAAGAAGAAAAGAGCATTTATGACAAATCGGGGAGGAGGAGTCTTATTAAAAAATTAAACAAACAAGCCCGCCGACTTGTCTTATGTCAGCGGGCCTGTTTGTTTCGAGTGCTTAGCTTATGATTAGCCGATCTTGACCGGTACGTGCTTGGATTTAGTGGTTTTATGCAGCGTCACCGTCAGAACGCCGTTCTTGCATACCGCCTTCACATTCTTTGAATCAACGCCCGTAGGAAAATTGAAATAGCGCTGGAAATTGCCCGTGTAGCATTCATTACAGAAGCAGTTGGATTTGGTCGGGCACGGCTTGGCGGAGGTGGTTCCATAGATCGTCAAGGTATTGCCCTGAAGAGAAATATGGCAATCCTTCTGAGTACAGCCGGGAACGTAGGCACGAATCGTATAGGTCTTGCCCGATTCCCACCAGTCACAACGGGGAGTCCAAGGGCGACCTTCCATGTCATTCTCGACCTGCCAAACCATTTCGTCGAACATCCGGTTTACCTTCTCCTGCATATTAGGATTGGAAAGCATCGCCTGCATGTTCGGCGGCGTGTATCCGGAATAGCCGGGAGCATAGCCCGATGTATAGGGCGTTGGACTTGCCGCATAGCCGGTCATTGGATAATTTGTGTAAGATGTGTGCTGCCACGTGTCTCCATTGGTCTTCTTCCAATACTTGTTCCACGTGGGAGTCGTCTTGCTTGTCTTGGTTTTGCTCGGTTTGGTTGTACGTGGTTTGGCTTTTGTTTTTGCTTTCGTCCGGGTTTTCGTCATGGTGGCCATGTTACAAACCTCCTGCGCTTGGTGGGTGGGTGTTTTATAAAACGATTTTGGGTGTGTTCGCTATGTTTTGCCAAATCATAGAACATACGTTGCAACGGACGTGCCAATAGCATTAAAGCTTGTGACGAAAGCCATGTCTTATCATGAAACTCCTGTTTTGCTTCGAAAAACGGGAAGAAGCTTCCGATTGAAGCGGCCATATTTACCCAAGCTATTACAACTGCTTGGAACCGACCAAAGCGCACGGCCGCGCGGCACTACCGGATTGTGTTCGCCCACGCAAAAAAGCGTCCCCGCCACAAAGGCGAGGACGCTTCCATTTTCTGAATCAAGAATTTCTCACGGCCACCAGAAGCCGACATGGATGCCGAAATGGGGACGGCAGTGACGCCTGTGCCACCCTCTCCGGGGTTCCCAGACATAGCCGTAGCGGGGACCATAGCGATGATAACGAGGGTGATGGCGATACCAGCGCGGAGGAGGCGGTGGTGGGGACGGCGGCGGACAATAATAATAGTCATCATAGAAGCCTCGGGACGGATACCAGCCGTCATAATATCCATCACCGGGAGCCCAACGCGGATAGCCGTATTCATCGGCTAAATCCATATGATAGCCATCCCCTTCGATTTCGTAAGGGTAGACATATCCCCCTTCATCTTCATAACACTCACCATACCCGCGTACCTCAACATGTGAACCGGTACGCAGCCGAAAGCCGCGCTGTCGCCAGTACCATTTTGGTCCGAGATGAACGTTTACATGAGCGCCGGTTTCGGTGCGGATGGTCGCCTTCTGTCCTTCGATGCGCATCACCTTTCCTCGCACATGAACCCGCTCAAGGTCCTGAGTGGAATGGCGTTGCCGATAGCGCGGCGCCGCGTAAAGACTCGCAGCCGCCACGAAGAACGCTAACAGTATTAGGATGAAGAAGTGTTTGTTTCGCATGGTATCCTCCAGAAAAAACTGGCTTTCCCCTGTCCACTTTTTAGACTCGGCGACGCGGCGAAAAGTTTAATGACTCCCCGGTTCAGTCGGGGATTTGTCAATTCTTAGAAGCCGATTCGCAACGGTTTCCACTGTTTCGCGGCTCCATGCCCGCCAGGAACCTTCGATAAGATATTGAAAACGAAGGAAATAGATGAATTTCTGAATGTTTTTTTGTGTATGTGGGTGTTTCAGGGCCGCTTCGAGCTTGGAATTCAACTCAGAAGGTTCATCACAATGAAAAACAATACCTTCCTTATTATAAGATGCTTGATCAAACATTTCACAAACTGATAAGAGACTCACAAGTTGCTTAGGTTATTGAATCCCAATGGTAAAACTGCTATATAACCGGTATTGCCATCAGGGCGTTATAGAACAACGTTTTTGCAATTACTTGCAACGAAACGGGGCACTCGAGAGTATTAAAGGAATAGAACAGAAGCGAAAACAGTGCCGACAAAATCCTCGATGGATATGGATGCATGAATACAAGTCAAAACCAATTCCTTCCACTGAAGAACAAGCCGACCGTAGGACATCCCCGAATTTTACAATAATCATATCAATCGAACAAAGAAATCCGAAAACCTCATGCACTCACCCGCGATAACCGTTGCGCTACCTATTTATAACAGTGAACAGTTTTTGGCTGAATGCATCCTATCACTAAAGGCTCAGACCTTTGAAGATTTCGAGGTCGTTGCTGTGTTAGACGGCTGCAACGATCGTTCTGAGGAAATCCTCATGGATATGCAGGATCACCAGTTTGTCATCGTCAAGAAAGATAGAAATGAAGGATTGGCAGCTGCATTAAACACAGCACTTGCACACGCCACGGCTCCCATCATCGCACGTATGGATGCTGACGATTTAATACATCCTGAACGCTTTAACCGACAATTCGAGTTTTTGGCTCGCGCACCTCAAATCGATGTTCTGGGTACGTGGTTTGATTATATTGACGAAAAAGGGAACTGTGTGAAAAGAGCCTTCCCATTTCCTATAACACATGAAGAGATCAAATGGGATTTCCGAATCCGAAACTCTATCGGTGGCGCGACCACCATGTTTCGCAAAGAACGGATTCTTCGCATGGGAGGTTACCCTGCGGATTTTCAACTTGCTCAGGACTTGGCGCTATGGTTAAAATGTCTGGCGACAGACATACAGTTTGCGAATCTTCCTGAGATCTTGTATCATTATCGCCAGTATAGAATGCAGGCAACAAGACAGCGGCGAGCGGAACAACTTCGATTGACCAATCTTGCCTATGAGTTATATGGGCAGGCAATCTGGGGTCATGACGCACCCAAATACGAACTCGGACTGCCTCTCTACCGAAGAATTATTAAGAAACTGAAGCGAATTTTGCAGATAGACACTTCTTTACTCTAAAAAAACATTTGCCTTCCTCACTCCTCAAAAAAACCTTCAGCAACGCAGCCGCCCTCCTTTTTGGTTCGGTATCAGAAGGAGTCCTGCACTTTATCTTCCTGATCATCGCAGGGCGAGCACTCGGCCCGGAAGAGTTCGGTTTCTACGGGTATATCCTCTCCATTCTGATGTTTGCTCTGGTCGTTACCAACTGGGGTTTGCCGGTGATTGTCGTTCGGGAACTCGCTCAAAGACCTGAAGCGGAAGCTCACATCTTTGCTTCGATGTTTCGCGTTCGCGCCACCTTCGCTGTTGTTTTTTTCATCAGCATGATGACAATCATCCACTTGCAGCCCCTCGAATCAACACATCAGGTGGCGGTTGCGCTCTTATTCCTCTATCTGCTTTTTGTTCCTTTTGATCTTGCACCACTTTTTGACGCCCACAAGCTATCTCGCTGGGATGTGCCCGGGAAACTCTCCGGTAGGATTGCGTCAGTGGCTGTGCTCTTCATTCTATGGATTGTGAAAGGTTCGCTAAACGTTGTTGATATCGCCGCCTGCTCCTCTTTACTTATGCTCGTGAATGTCACCATCGCCTGGAGAATCGCCCGGCGACTTGGCTTTGCCCTTCGCCCGTTTGGAGCGGCAGCGGATACTCGAAAGCTCTTCCGTATCTCTGCATATGTCATGTGGGGAAGTTTAATGCTGACGACGTATTTGTACAGTCAAACCATACTGGTGAAATGGCTCTCGACCCTGCTCGAAACCGGTTACTATTCTATGGCCACTCGCCTGCTCATGCCTCTTTTCATAGTGAAAGCGATTCTTTATCGGCTGCTGCTTCCCATCATTTCAGAAGTGGCGAACGATCACAAGGTCTTCACAGAACGGCTGCAGCGAATCTTCCCGGCTATCACGCTTATCTTCGCACCTCTGGTGGCTTTGGGGATTCCAGCAATAAAAATCGTCGTCGTTCCTATTTTCGGTCAAGACTATGCGGGAGCCATCTTGCCATTTCAAATCGGCATCAGTCATTTTGTGCTCACCGGAGCCGGTTCACTGTATGGCACCGCTCTATTAGCCGCGGGTGATCAGCGAACTCCTGCATGGGGTCTTACGGTAGGGTGTGCTGTTGGTGTAGGATTGAGTCTCTTCTTGATTCCCCAATATGGCGCCGTGGGTGCGGCTTGGTCAGCATTCACTGCTGCGATAGTTTCCGCTGCTATTCCGGTTCCCTTTTTCTTTCGTCGATGGCGGCCGGTAATCGGTTGGCGGATTCTACGTATTACATTGAGTTCGCTTGCAGGAACAGCAGTGTTTTATGCACTGACATACAATGCAACAATTTCAGAGATAGGGGCGTTGGTTGTGTCGGTTGTAATTATTTTGGCAGGTTTATGGCTGAGTGGAGAGATTTCAAAGGCGAAGTTGGATAGTCTTCTTTCAATGTTCAAAAAATCGACGCAGGAACCTGAAAGGTAAAAGCGTTTCCCTCACGCTATATCATCGTAAAACAGACAAGGGAAACAGCCCCATATCCAAGCTGTCGGAAGCGGCGTTGGAACCGGGAGAATCCGGTTGAAGCCGATAATCCGACGTGAACTGCGGCACTCCCGTCATGCAACCTTCTCCATCATCATAATCGGGCTGGTTGACGATAGAATAGGTGATTGCTCTCGCCTCGAAGGCGGATGCGAGCGTCATCACGAACGATATATGACCGAACCGGAAATTGTCACGTTCCCGACACATGATTTGCCTGTTATCCAACGCAAAATCTCAGGAAACAGCTTTACATCCCCTTCATAAAATAAGGCATTAGCGTTTATGTGTCAAGTCGGCTGGAAGTGTCCGGCAAATAGACAGAATCTTTGGGAAAGAAGGTGCTTGATTTCTATCGAGAAATTTCGTAATATGGTATTTCTTGGAAGAAAGCGGGCCCGAGCCAAGCTTGTCAAGGTGTCCCCGCCTGAAACGCCTCATCCCACCCGGCCAAAGCGGGCAGGAAACTCTGAAATTCCCTTCCCCATATGAAGGAGTACCGGTATGTCAGCCAATACCTGTGAACATGAATGGAAAATCATCGATGCCAAGGACGGGTTTATTATAACCGAGAAGTGTTTTCACTGCAATGACATTCGAGAATACTTCGCCCGCGAACTCGCTCCCCCCAAAGAAGAATACCGGGAAGGACCCCATTATTACAACTTCATGGCCGCCGCTCAGACCATTCAGTTCGATTTGTTCTGCGAGAAATGCGGGACGGTGGTTTCGCTGAGCAACCTGATGGCGATTATGCAGTGCGAACACTGCATTGACAGCTGTCCGCTGAACCTTATCTCCCAAAGCGCGGAGGAACAGAAAATCTGGGCTTATGGCGCCCTCTGCTATGCCACTCCCGACGGGAAAGAAGGCACCCTGAATATCGAACAGCTTAGGGCGTTAAACGAATTTTTCAACGCTCGAATTCGTTCCGTCGGGAAGAAAATTCTTATTCTGCCCGGTTTTTTCCGCGCGGACCCGGCAAACTGCAAGGCGATTATCCTGACAGACGTGGGGATGTTGCCAGAAGACGAAGACCTCTAAGCGCGCCCGCCGCGATTCTTCGATAACCTGCTAAGAAATCAGCACATACGACCAATACAAAAGGAGATTCGGCAATGACAATTGCAGAACTCATGAAAAAAGTAAACATGACTCCCATGAGCAAACTCTTTGATAAGGAAATCACCGGAGGCCTTGTCACGGATATGGTCAGCGATGTCATGAAAACCGGACAAGCCGGAAATCTGTGGGTCACGGTTCAGACCAATAAAAAAGTCATCGCTGCCGCCAACCTTGTCGATATCACCGCTATCGTCATCACACAAGGAAAAAAGGTGGATGCCGATGTACTCCAAGCCGCCGATAAAGTCGAAATCACCATTTTTTCCACTCCTATGACCTCTTGGGATTTTGTCGGTCAAACCCATGCTCTGGGTATCCGAATTGAGCCCTATGGGCAACCGAAATAGAAGTATAAAAGTCTGTTTCGGGTGAAGAATAAATCTGCGATAGACGTACTTTGAGTTGATTTTCACAAAATATTTTGATAATGTTATAAACTACGGAAAAAATGCAGACCCGCATATAACTGCTTTAAATCTATGATATTATTATAATTACACTTGCACCTTCGCCTTCGATTTTTTAAGGTACCTCAAATGGCAGAAGATTATATCGGCAAAGAAGAATGTCAACGAATTTTTGACAACCTTCAGCTTGTTTTGAAGGGCCCAAATATCAAACATTTAAAGATGCGTGACATTTGGCCAATCGCCGAAAAAACAGGAACTCGTACGAAATACGGCTCTTATGGTTGGCGCGCAATGATTTCGAGCCGGGTGGCGCCGCGTACAGTCTATCTGGGCTCTCCCTCGGTACTGCTGCCGAATCCTACTGAGTTGCAGCGCGGTCTGATGGCCGGGGCGGCTGAAGAGCTGCATAAAATGACGCAAGTCATGCGCACGCTTCCCATGATTCATCTGCGCAGGCAAATGGGGAACAACAGTGACTATAACCCGATTTGCAACTTGTATATATCAATGGCAGATCCGAAAAATGCGCGGCTTGCTTTTATGTGGGGCGCCACGATGCGCGAGCCTGACCGGAAGTCCCCCGGACCTGAATTTACGATGATTCATATTCCGGAGGAACATCTCCTGCGTCAGCAGGTGCTGGCACTTCCCGAAGTCGGATTGAATGTCGCTCTCGGCACGGATTATATGGGGGAAGACAAGAAAGGATTCCTGCGTCAGGCGATGTACAGCGCCGATGCGCTGGGGATGCTGGGACTCCATGCCGGTACGAAAATCGTTACGGTTCGGGATGCGGCGACGGATCAACTGAAAAAATACGGCGTTTTTCTCTTTGGATTAAGCGCGACCGGAAAATCCACATGGTCTTGTCATCAGCTCGGGCTGGATCATCATCGCGGTGAAGCCACGGAAGTCGCTCAGGACGACATTGTTTTCCTGAAGAAAGACGGCTCCGCGCTTGGGACGGAGATGGGTTTCTTCGTTAAAACCGATGTCGATCCGCGCTTTCAGGAGGCGATGTACAGCGCTTTGATTCATCGCAGCGCGCTGTTTGAAAACGTCATGATTGACGCCGATGGCAATCCTGATTTCTTGGATGAAAGGCTCTGCGCCAATGGGCGGTCGGTGCTTCGCAAAGATAAATTAGCGGTGAAGCGAGGTCGCAAGATTGTCAGTATTGCTTCGCCATCGATTAATCTGCCGACATTGGATAACATGGACGGGCTCATCTTCGCCTTTATCACCCGGCGCAATACCATTATGGGCTTTTCGCAGGAGCTGACACCTGAGCAGGCCGTGCTCGCTTATTTATGGGGTGAATCCACGCACAGCTTCGCCAGTCAGCCCGCGAAAGCAGGCGAATCCACGCGCATTGTGGGGACGGATCCCTTTATTATTGGTTCCAGAGCGCATAAAGTCAACCTCTTTTGTGAAATCATCATGACGCTCGCCGAGCGCTATCCCGGCAAAGTACGTTTCTTTCAGTACAACACGGGCGGCATCGGTGAAATTCTCGAAACGAAAGACGTCAACGGAAAGAAGCAGAAGAAACTTCTCCGCAAGACAACTCGCGTGCCGATTGATGCGATGGCCGCTATTCAACGCGGCGATTTGCGAAAAACCAACACCTATAAAACCGGGCGGATTGGGACAAGCGAAATCGTACACTCCGATGGTACGGATTTACAGGCTTATGACCCGAAACGGTTTTATTCCCAAGAGCAGATTCAGGAATACGTTCGCGATATTGTCGATGGACGGCGGAAATTCACAGAAGAGATTTCGCAAGAGGGATTGGATCCGAAAATCCTCGACTACGCCGAGAAATCCTTTGAAAGCTGCGGCCCGCCGAAGAAAAAAATCTTCCCCACAGGTTTTGATGTCGCGGAAAAGGAAGAAAAACCAGCACCTGCAGCCAAAGAGAGTCTGGTGCCTCGCTCTATCTTTTCTGAATCCAAAGCACGTCCACCGCGTATCTTTCACTCCCGTTTTCGATAGAATAAACAACCCTTTCCCCACGGAAAGTTAAGCGCTAAGAAGGAGAATAGAATGGTCTCCACATTGATTATCATCGGCGTCATTGTCATTATCGTCGCTGTGTTCGTTGTGGCCATCGCCCTGAATTACCGAAAAGTCGGCCCGAATGAGGTGCTGATTATTTCGGGTGGCCGCAAAAGAACGGTCACGGATCCCGATGGAACGAAGAAAAAAATCGGTTACCGGATGCATATCGGGGGAGGTACGTTTATGCTGCCTCTCCTTGAAAGCGCCCAGACTCTTCCTCTGGAAGTCTTCACGGTTCCCATCAAGACCCCGGAAGTCCTCACCGCCGCCGGAGTGCATATCATTGCCGAAGCGATTGCTCAGGTTAAGGTCGGCAGCAAGGAGTATTTCATTCGCACGGCCGCCGAGCAGTTTTTAGGACGGGGCGCTGCCGGAATCAAAGAAGTAGCCTCTCAAATCCTTGAAGGCAGTGTTCGCGCCGTCTTAGGAAGTATGACGGTCGAGGAAATCTATCAGCAGCGCGAAGAGGTCGCCAGTCGCGTCATGCAAACGTCATCGGATGACTTTGAGCGGATGGGGCTTCAAGTCCTATCGTTTGCGTTGAAAGACATCAGCGACACTCAAGGATACCTCACCGCTCTCGGACAGCCGCGCATTGCGCAAGTTAAAGCGGAAGCTGAAGTGGCTCAAGCCGAGGCGGATAAGGAATCCACAATCAAGGCTGCGCTGGCTCGCAAAGAAGGGGATGTGGTTAAATTCCACGCGGAAACGGAACTGGCGGAAGCCAACCGCGACTATGAACTCAAGCGGTCGGAATATCAGGCTATTATTAATCAGAAACGCGCCACGACCGATATGGCGTATGATATCGAACGCCAGAAACTCAATCAGCAGCTTCGCCGTCAGGAATTCGAGGTAAAACTCGTCGAAAAAGATGGGGGCATCAAACTCGAAGAGCGCGAAATCGAACGCAAGAAGAAAGAACTTGAAGCGCAGGTGAGACTTCCGGCGGAAGCGAAGAGTTTTCAGGCGAAAGCGGAAGCGGATGCCGAAAGCTATCGGCTGGCTTTGATGGCCAAAGGCAAGAATGAAGCAAAGCGCAACGACGGTCTGACGGAAGCGGAACTTCTGCGCGCCCGAGGTGAAGCGGAAGCGGCGGCAATGAAAGACAAAGCCGAGTCTTGGAAGACGTACAATGAAGCGGCGATTTATCAGATGGTTTTGGATAGACTGCCGGAACTGGCGCGTGCCGTTTCGGAACCGCTTTCCAAGGTGGACAAAATTGTCATGATGAACAGCGGCGAGGGCAATCTCGGCGCGTCAAAAATCACCGGACAGATTGCCGAAGTTTTAGCGCAGCTTCCGACGATTGTGGAAACCCTGACCGGCATGGATTTGAAATCCTTCCTGAAAAAAGCCAACGATACAAAGAAATCCGGTTCATCGGAAACACCTGATACACCGAAATAATTTCCCCGAATTTGCGAACCCTCTGTTAAGGATTTTTGCATGCTTGCAGATCGCATTCAACGTATTGGAACATCAGCGACGCTTCGCATCAACGCCAAAGCCAAGGCGCTGAAAGCCGAAGGCATTGACGTGATTGACCTCAGCGTCGGCGAACCTGATTTTCCGACTCCCTATAATGTAAAGGAAGCCGCCAAGCGCGCCATTGACGAGAATTTCACGAAATACACCTTAAACGCGGGGGTGCTTGAGCTGCGTCAAGTGATTTGTCGTGAACTTTCGCGGACTCACGGGTTGGAATACGCGCCGGAGCAGGTGATTGTCTCGTGCGGAGCGAAACAGTCTCTGGCGAATTTGTGCACCGCGCTGCTCAATAAAGGCGACGAAGTCATCATCCCCGTCCCCTATTGGGTTTCCTACCCGGCGATGGTCTCTCTGGCGAAAGGCGTGCCTGTCCTCGTGCAAACGACTGAGGAAAACGGCTTCCGAATCACGCCAGAGCAACTCAAAGCCTCGCTGTCATCGAAAACAAAAGCGATTATTATCAATAATCCTTCCAATCCCACGGGCGCGACTTACGAACGCGAAGAGCTTGCCGAGCTTGTCGATATCGCCATTCAAGAAGGCCTCTATATAATCGCGGATGAAATCTACGAAAAGCTCGTGTACGATGGCTATCGTTTCACGTCCATCGGCTCTTTTGGCGATAAAGTGCGTCAGCGTACGATTTTGGTCAATGGCGTTTCGAAGGCGTACTCGATGACGGGATGGCGTTTGGGCTGGGCGGTCGGTCCGCAGGAGATTATCAGCGGGATGGCCGTTGTTCAAAGTCACTCAACATCGAACGCGAATTCGATTGCTCAGATGGCGAGTATTGAAGCATTGACCGGACCGCAGGGCGAAACCTATCGCATGGTTTCCGAATTCCAGCGCCGCCGGGACGCGATGCTTTTCAAACTGCGCTCGATTCCGGGTGTCTCGTGTTTTAAGGCGAAAGGCGCATTCTATCTCTTCCCGAATTTCTCGGCGTACTACAATAAAGAGTTTGAAGGGACGCTGATTCGCAACTCACACGGGCTGGCCTACTATCTTTTAAAGCAAGCCCATGTCGCGGTTGTCCCCGGTGATGGTTTCGGCGACGACCGATTCCTGCGCTTCTCCTATGCGACGTCCCTCGAGCGAATCGAAGCCGGCATGGCACGAGTGATTGACGCGATTGCCAAATTGAAGACGCCCAAGAAAGCCGTTCAGATCGCTTTGGCCAATACCCAGACTCGCGTTCGCGCTTCAGTGGAAACAGAGACATCGCTGACGCATGAGATGCGCGAAGCGTTAGTTGCCGAAGCCGAAGAGCATCTTTCGTATGATAACTACTTCGAATGGAATGTGAATATCGCCGGACTCATTATTCAATTGCGCACGAATCATCGGCACGTGTACGATTTCTGGCTTGAGAATTTCTACCCGGCGCAGCTTGAAGCGGATATCGAACCGCATGGCATCATCTACGCTGTGGGTTTCGTACCGGGACGGGAACCTCGCGCCTATTATCACTCGGATACGCGAACCGCGATTCTGTTCAATTCCGCTTACTATACTCAGGTGCGCAGCCTTGCGATGGGCATGGTGGCCGATGCTATCAGTCATCAACTTGACCTCAACATGATTCGCGGCTTCTGCCTCGATTTCAACGGCAGCGGGATCGCGATGATTGGAGCGCCGGGCACAGGCAAAGTTGGCCAGCTCGCAAAGCTAATCCGGCGAGACGGCATTCGGTTGGTATCGGATGATGCGATATTCCTGCGTTTCGGGAGACGCGATGTAGCTGCCGAGACCGCGGAACGAAAATTCCACATGAAAACCAACCTTGTGGATAAAATTCCGGAGCTTGAAGCCTTGTTCGCGCGTTCAAGATGTGAGAATGTGGTGATTCGCAAGGAAGACTGCACCAACGAACATTGTTTGCGCAGTGAGGAATGTATCCTTGACCGCGGAGCGCCTTTCTGCTTTATCGGCGCAGCAAATTCTTATGCGATGCTGGATCCATACTGGATGGGAGGTCAGGACAAGCACAGCAAACGCACGCAACTACGGGCGCTCGTTCATTTCCACCGTGAAGCGTTTGAACCACCGATAAAGCGGCTATCCTCTGAAGAGGCGCTTTGGATTTTGGAACGCGGAGCTTCCACGAGCGGCGCGCCATCGGTGCCTTTCTATAATCCGCATTTACTCATCCAGTCGGAAGAACGACTCGCGGTCGAAAAACGACATCTGGAACGCTTACTTTCGCTCGTGCCTTTCTACAGCGTCAACTCGGAAGGCGCTTCAGCAGATGAAATCGAACGTTATCTTTGCAGCATCCTTGCCGGCGAAAAAGTACCGGCTTGATACGCAGAACTATAAGGACATGACATATGACGGTATTTTTAGACGGTGAAAGTTTAACGATTGAACAAGTCGAATCGGTAGCACGTAATGGCACGAAAACTGAATTCTCCGAAACGGGAATGCAGAAAATTGAAAAGTGTCGGGCGGTTGTGCAAGAATTGGTCGATACCGGCGAAGCCATCTATGGCGTGACGACCGGCATCGGCGAATTCGCCCGTATTCGCATCAAACCTGAAGACAGCGCAATCCTCCAGCGGCGCATCGTTCTCAGCCACGCGGCAGGCACCGGCGAGCCCAAGCCGGATGAATCTGTCCGTGCAGCGATGCTGTGCCGCGCGAATACTCTGGCGAAAGGCTATTCCGGTATTCGCCTCTCGACAGCGCAAATGTTTCTCGACGCGTTAAACCTGGGGATTGTCCCGGTCGTTTTCAAAAAAGGTTCCGTCGGTACTTCCGGCGATTTAAGTCCCTTGAGCCAACTCGCCGAAGTTTTTTTAGGAGACGGAGAAGCTTTCTACAAAGGTGAACGCATTCCCGGAAAGGAAGCGCTCCGCCGCGCCGGATTGAAGCCGATTGAGTTGACGTACAAGGAAGGCCTGGGGATGATTAACGGCAGCCAGATGTGTACGGGAGAATCAGCGCTTCTCTTGGTGGATGCGCGTTCGCTGCTGAAAAACAGCTTCATCGCTTCCGCGATGACGATTGACGCTCTTAAAGGAGTACCGAAAGCGTATGACGCAAGGCTTCATGCCGTACGGCCTTATCACGGGCAGAATCTCGTCGCACGCCATCTGCGCACCTTGATGGCGGATTCCGAAGTCATCGCTGAGAAATCGGGCAAAGTGCAGGACGGTTATTCGATGCGCTGTACTCCGCAGGTCATCGGCCCCAGTGTGGATGCTTGGCGTTATGCGCACGGCCAAATCGAAACGGAAATGAATTCCGCTGCGGATAATCCGCTTTTCTTTCCCGATGACAAAGCGCACCTCGCCGGGGGAAATTTTCACGGACAATCTATCGGGATGGCGATAGATTTTCTGTGCATCGCCATGAGTGAAATCGCAAACCTTTCCGAACGGCACACGAATCGGCTTCTGAATCCAACGCTCAGCGGCCTGCCCGATTTCCTTGTGAAAGGCCAAGGCTTGAACAGTGGCCTCATGGTTGCACAATACACCGCCGCCGCATTGGTCAGTGAAAATAAAATCTTCTCTCATCCCTCGACGGTGGATTCCATCAGCGTCTCCGCTGATCAGGAAGACCATGTCGCGATGACGCCCATCGCTGTGCACAAGTGCCGGGAAATTCTGACGAATGTGGGAGCGGTGCTCGCAATTGAGATGATGTCCGCCGCACAGGCGTTCGACTTTCGCAAACCGCTGAAACCCGGAAACGGCACCCGCATCGCCTATGAAGTCATTCGGGAACATGTCCCCCACCTTGAAACTGATCGAGTGCTGTATCCCGATATCAATAAAATCGCCGCTCTGGTTCGAGACAACACGATTCTAAGCGCGGTCGAAGCAAAAACAGGCGAGCTGTCGCTGGAATAAAACTCGCGAAAACACACGAATCTTTTTATGCGTGTTTTCTTTTCCGGAATGCGCTGCGACAATTCCCTTCTCTTGATTTGAAGGGAATTGGAGTCTAAGGTGGATAACTCGCCGAGCCGGGTTAAGCGCAGATTCCCTTCTGATGAACGATGAAAAACCGCGCGCAACCCGGCCGGAATTTGCATCTATACGAATACCCACTAGGCGGGACGCTCCTGCGTTCCGCAACACCAACATGATTGAAAGGGATTATTTCTTGGGCAAGACCATTCTTGAAAAAATACTTGAGCATCACGGTGCACAACATGTGAAACCGGGCGCGATTGTCGATGTGGAAATTGATGTGCGCGTGGCTCGCGATTTTGGCGGTGCGAATGTCGTCAAGAACCTGCAAGCGAGTGGGTTGGAGATTGCCGATCCGTCTAAGACGCTCTTCACATTCGACTGCAATCCGGGAGGCTCCGACCAGAGCTACGCTTCGAATCAGCACTTTTGCCGCCTTTTCGCTCGCGAAACGGGTATTCCTGTCTATGATATTGACCGCGGTATCGGATCACATTTAGCGATGGATAACGGCCATGTGATTCCGGGTTCCACGTTCGTATCGACAGATTCCCATGCGAATATCGTCGGCGCATTAGGAGCTTTCGGTCAAGGGATGGGTGATCAGGATATCGCCGCCGCCTTTGCAACGGGAAAAGTCTGGTTCAAGGTCCCCCCCACTGTGAAGGTTTTATTGAAAGGCACGCCCAGTTCTTTCGCAACACCGAAAGACGTGGGACTCGCTTGTTTGAAATTTTTCGGAGCGAATGGTTTGCTAGGCTACGCGGCGGAATTCTATGGAGACTACGTTGACAGCCTCGATGTGGACGGGTGTATCACGATGGCTTCTCTGGCGACGGAAATGGGAGCCATCATCGCGCTCTTCCCTCCGAATGATGCGGTGATTGATTTTTGCCGGAGTGTTTCCAATGAACCTTTCGAGCCGATCTATGCTGACTCGGATGCCCGATACGAAAAAGTTTTTAAGATTGATATCGAAGGGCTGGAGCCGCTGATTTCGCGACCGGGACATCCCGAAGATGTCACTGCCGTCACAGAAATTGCAGGGCGTAAAATCGACTCCGCCTTCTTCGGTTCCTGCACAAACGGTCGCCTGTCGGATTTCCGGGTGGCCGCAGAAATTCTGAAAGGACGAAAGGTTGCACCGGGCGTCGTCTATAAAGTTGTTCCAGCAACCGATGCCACTTGGAAGCAGCTTCTCAAAGGAGGCTTGCTGGAAATTTTCAAAGAAGCGGGAGCTCTCGTCGGGAACGCCGGATGCGCGGGATGCGCCGCGGGACAAATCGGCCAGAACGGCCCCGGAGAAATCACCATCAGCACTGGCAATCGAAATTTCTCGGGCAAACAAGGCAAAGGAGAAGTGTATCTGGCTTCCCCGGCAACCGTTGCCGCATCGGCGGTCGCAGGTATGATTACCAGCGCTGCGAATATTCCGGTTGAGCCTGCGCGCTTCGAAAAACCAGCCACCGTTTTTTCTTCCGCGACAAAAAAAACTTCGGCGCCGGAGCGCACGGATAAACCTACCGAAGTCGAGGGGCGCGTCTGGGTTATTCCGGTGGATAATATTGACACCGATATGATTTACCATAACCGTCACCTGACCGTCACCGACCGCGCAGAAATGGGACAATATACGTTCGGCAATCTGAAAGGTTATGAGGATTTCTCGAAAAACGCGAAGCCCGGTGATATCATTGTCACGGGCAAGAATTTTGGAGCGGGTTCGTCACGGCAGCAGGCGGTCGATTGTTTCTTGAGTTTAAATGTTTCTATGATTATCGCAAAATCTTTTGGCGCCATCTACGAGCGGAATGCGATTAACGCAGGGTTGCCAATATTGATAGCGGATATGGATATGGAGAACCTCAAAGATGGCGACGTTATCCACGTCGATTTCAAATCGGGTAAAATTACGATACCGAGCACGGATCGAACGATTCAGGGCGCGCCCTTTTCCGATATTCAGATGCAAATCTACCAGCGGGGCGGTCTGCTCGCAAAATAAACGCCTTTTTTAGTGAGGTAAACTATGTCGAACGTCGGAACGGCTGGTCGCAAAGGACCCGCCGTTCGTTCAGATTGCTTTGTGTCTCTCGAAGTGCGCAAATCGGGAGGTCTCGACATCGCCGCAACCAGTCGAGTGGATTCCATGTATGGCGACTCCATTCAGCAGCTCTGCCGAGATGTCCTCGAGGGACTCGGCTTGCAGCACGCGCGACTTGAACTCGAGGATGCCGGCGCTCTCCCGTTTGCGCTCATGGCGCGCATCGAAACCGCCGCTGCCCGCGCAGGGATAACGGCAAGTTTCCTTCCGGAGATGAAATCCTATTGCACGGACACCACTCAGCGCGACAGATTCCGCCGTTCCCGTCTTTACCTCCCCGGCAACGACCCGCAATTTTTCATCAACGCGGGTCTGCATAAACCCGATGGGATTATTCTGGATTTGGAAGATTCCGTCGCTCCCGCGGAAAAAGACGCCGCGCGCATCATGGTTCGCAATGCGCTCCGTCAAGTGAATTTTTACGGCGCTGAACGCATGGTGCGCATCAATCAGGGTGCGGAAGGCATACGCGATTTGGACGAGATTGTGCCGAATAATGTGCATGTCGTTCTCATTCCGAAAGTCGAAAGCGCTGAGCAGGTTCAAGAAGTGGATACGCATATTCAGAACCTTCAGAAGAAACACAAAAGCCGCTCGCCTGTTTACCTGATGCCGATTATCGAAAGCGCACTGGGAACGATTCGCGCCTATGACATCGCGACGGCGTCGGAAAATAATGTCGCCCTTGCGCTTGGACTCGAAGACTACACCGCAGACATCGGCGTGCAGCGCACTCTTGAAGGTCGGGAAAGTTTCTGGATGCGCTCGATGGTTGTCAATGCCGCGCGCGCTGCCGGTATCCAACCGATTGATACTGTCTTTTCCGATGTGGCTGACAAGAAAGGACTCATCGTTAGTGTCAAAGAAGCGAAAGCGCTCGGCTTCGACGGAAAGGGATGCATTCATCCTCGTCAGATTGCACCTATACACGACGCTTTCGCGCCGGAGAAATCAGAGATTGATAAGGCGACGAAAATCATGCGCGCGTTTGAAAAAGCGGAGGCGCAAGGGCTCGCCGTTGTAGCGCTGGGCAGCAAGATGATTGATCCGCCGGTTGTCAAACGCGCTTTGAAAACCGTGGAAATGGCAGTATCGCTCGGCAGACTCCCTGAAAACTGGCGGGAGGAACACTCATGAAAAACCTGAAAGAAAACGCGGCGGGAAGATGGGTTCCTGTCGAAATAAACGGTGCGCAGCATGTCCCGTTTCAAGGCGTAGGGAAATTTAAACCGACCGGTAGGCGGTACGGCCCTCCTTTGACAAGGTGCGCTGATTACCCCGCTGATGGAAACAAAGTCGTCGCTGATTTTAAAACAGCGCTCAAAAAAACGGGTTTGCGCGACGGGATGACGATTAGCACACATCACCATTTCCGCAATGGTGATTTCGTAGCGAACGCAATTTTCGACGCGGCGGCGGAATTAGGCGTGAAGGACTTGCGCTGGTTTCCAAGCGCTTCCTTCCCCTGCCACGCTCCGATTATCGAACACTTGAAAAGTGGCGTCGTGCACCATATCGAAGGCAGTATGAACGGGCCACTGGGTGATTATTGCAGCACCGGAAAGATGCGCGGCATGGCTGTCTTGCGTTCGCACGGCGGACGCTATCAGGCAGTGCAGGATGGTGAGGTGCATATTGACATCGCGGTTATCGCGGCTCCAACTGCGGATCCTTTCGGCAACGCTACCGGCGACCGGGGCCCATCGGCTTGCGGTCTTTTAGGATTCGCGCTGGCGGACAGTCAATACGCCGACCGCGTTATTGTCGCAACGGACAACCTGATTCCTTTCCCGTGCATCCCTTGGCAGATTCACGGCAACTACGTCGATTATGTTGTTGTGGTAGATTCTATTGGGGAACCGTCGAAGATTGTTTCCGGCACCACGGAAATCACGCGCAGTCCCGACCGGCTTCTTATCGCCGAATACGCCGCGCGTTTTGTAGCGGAAACGGGTATCATGAGCGATGGGTTTTCGTTTCAGGCCGGCGCTGGAGGAACATCGCTTTCGTTCTCCATTTTCTTGAGCGAAATGATGCGCGAGCACAATATCAAAGCGCGTTTTGCTCGCGGCGGCTCGAATCAGTATCTCGTCAACATGCTCGAAGAGGGACTCGTAGAATATATTCTCGACGGTCAAACGTTCGACCTCGAAGGTGTGCGGTCGATGCGCGAGAATTCGAATCATGTGAACACGTCTCCGTTTACCAGCTACAACTATCACGGGAAAGGAAACTTCGCCTCGATGGTGGACGTGGTGGTTTTGGGTGCGACCGAAGTGGATGTTCAGTTTAACGCGAATGTCGTGACCCATTCAGACGGACGGCTGCTGCATGGCATCGGCGGCTGGCAGAATTGTCTTTTTTCCAAATGCACCATGCTCCCGATTCCCTCATTCCGCAACCGTATTCCGGTGTTGGTTGACCACGTCACTACGTTGTGTGGTCCGGGCGAGTTGATTGATGTTATTGTCACCGAGCGCGGAATCGCTATCAATCCGCAACGACAGGATTTACTGAGTAAACTACGAGGTTCGTCGCTGCCGATTCGACCTATCGAAGACATCAAATCGGAAGTCGAAGACATTTGCGGCGGTAAATCGGCGGCTCCAGAGCTCGGCGAAAAAATCATCGCGGCGATTAAATGGGTGGACGGCACGGTGATCGATTGTGTCCGCCAGACAGAAACAATACCTTCTTCTCAATAAATACGGGGAACAGACATGGCAAAAAATCTTTATATAACCGCAACAGAGCCCTCCAGCGGCAAGAGCATGATCAGTTTGGGACTGCTCCAGCTATTTCGTGATCATGGAGATGAAATCGGATACCTGAAACCCATCGGACAGCGGTTTCGCGTCGAAAAAGAGCAGGATGAAGATATCGATCTGATTCGCCGCGTCTTTAACTTGGATCAACCGGCGGAACTTTTAAGTCCCGTGCCATCATACGAAGCGCGCGAATTTATCGCTCGCGGCAGGCAGGCACAGATTATGGAGCGCATCCTCGAGGCTTATCGCAAAATCGCCAAAGATAAAGATATCGTCATCATTGAAGGCACCGACTATAAGGGAACGATGACGGCTTTTGAATTCGACATCAATGCCGAGATTTCAAAGACTCTGGATGCGCCGGTGATTCTGGTCGCGAACGGTGACGGTCGGACAACGGAACAAATTCTATCCAATTGCGCCGCCAGTAAAGAGTCGTTTGATGAACAGAGTTGTGATGTTTTAGGTGTTGTGGTCAATCGCGTAGAAGAAGAGGATGTCGATAAGGTCAAAGAAGCGCTACTGGATTGGTTAGAAGAAGAGAAACTCGCTCTTTTCGGCATTATCCCAAAGAATAAAATTCTGGGAATGCCTCGCATCAGTGAAATCTCAGCGAAAATCGGCGCTCCGTGCATTTTCGGCGAAGAACATCTGGATAACCTTGTCGCGGAACCGGGTATCGCCGCGATGCACATCGGCAACGCTCTGAACTATTTGAAAGACGGTCATCTTATCATCACACCCGGCGACCGTGAAGATATCATCTTGGGGATGATGATTTCGCGTGTGTCGGGTAACTATCCCAATCTCGCCGGAATTATTATCACGGGCGGTCTGGAACCCAGCGATTCCGTAAAGAAACTCATCGGCGGTCTGTCGGGTTTCCGGATTCCGATTTTAGCCGCGAAAGGAAACACCTATGAAGTCGCCTTGCAAGTGCGGGACATGCCGGTCAGTCTCTTCTCGTCCGACAAACAAAAGCTGGATTTGGTGAACTTCCTCACCCGAAGATACTTCGATTACGACCATCTGTTTGAAGCGATTCGAGTCGAAAAAACAAGAAAACTCACGCCGATTGTTTTCCTGCACGACATTATGGAACAAGCGCAAGCCGCTCACAAGCGCATTGTCCTGCCCGAAGGAGACGAACCGCGTACTCTGAAAGCCGCCGAGCGTATTCTTGAACGTGACACTGCCGAACTGATTTTACTCGGCAATCCGGATGATGTACGCCATCAGGCTTCGCTCGTCGGGGCGGATATTTCAAAAGCCGAGATTGTGAATCCGTCTGCGTCCGAACATCTTTCTGATTTCACCAGCACCTACGCTGAACTGCGCAAACACAAAAACATCGCGGAATCCATGGCTCGGGACACGATGGTGGATCCTATTTATTTTGGAACGATGATGGTTCACTTGGGGTTAGCCGACGGACTGGTTTCCGGAGCGGTGCACACAACCGCGCACACGATTCGACCCGCGTTTCAAATCATTAAAACAACGCCGGGGATTTCGATTGTTTCCTCCGTTTTCCTCATGTGTTTACCGGAACGCGTACTTATCTATGGCGATTGCGCCGTGAATCCCGAGCCGACAAGCGAAGAACTCGCGGACATCGCCATCTCCAGCGCCGAAACCACCGCCAGTCTCGGCATCGAACCGATTATCGCAATGCTCTCCTATTCCACTGGCACATCCGCGGAAGGTCCGATGGTTTCGAAAGTCGCGGAAGCAACGAGAATCGCCAAGGAGAAGCGGCCTGATTTGCTCATCGAAGGTCCAATGCAGTATGACACGGCGATATCACCGGAGACCGGCAAAGCGAAAATGCCCGATTCCAAAGTGGCGGGTCGTGCGACGATTTTCATCTTCCCGGATTTGGACGCGGGCAATACCGCTTATAAAGCTGTGCAAAGATCCGCGAAAGTCGTCGCGGTGGGACCGGTTCTTCAGGGACTGCGCAAACCCGTCAACGACTTGAGCCGCGGTTGTCTTGTTGAAGACATCCTCTACACCATCGCTATCACAGCTCTGCAGGCACAGCAGAATGAAGCCGCCGCCTCGAAACATGAATCCAGCGATGTCAGTGCTACATAAGTAGTCAACTTTTTTACGATACAAGGGGGGCGACCTTAAAATTCCGGCCGGGTTACGCGCGATAAATTCATTGGTTGGTTTACGGGACTCTGCGCTGAACCCGGCTCGGCGGGAATTATAAGGAGTTGCTTATCGCTAAATTCGGTTTGATATAGGGAGGAACATTTATGGAAACGACATCCTCTGCAAAATCTCCCTCGAAGGCGAGAGACTCATGGACTCCCAAACGATTGTTTGAGGAAATTCCATGTTTGTTGAAAATCCTGAAGTCTAATCACTCCGACGATGAAGTCCGGCAGGAGCTTCTGAACCGAATTCAGGCTATTCAGCTCGAGCATGAGTTCCCGGAATTTTTCTATTCGGATCTGGAAGAGATAACCGTTCGGGACTGTGCCCGTTCCCTTCGGGCAATCTTGAAGCCTCGCAACGAACAGCGGACAGGATTTACTCTTCTGCGCACCTTGAGGGATATTGCTGATGAGAAACTGCGTCCCGATTTGTCTCCGGCTTTCATCGCGGACATCACGCACCTCTTTCGCGGTCTGCTTCGCAATACCAACCTGTATGAGCATACGATTCCCAAAAGCAGCGCTGAGGGACGGGAAGCGGCTATCTTGCGCTCGGAACAGCTCGATGATACATGGAACGACGCCTCAGCTTTCATGTCCAGATATAAGCATGGGTTGATGCCGGACGTTATCGAGAAGCGAGAACGAAATCGCAGCCGGATACTGAAAGCGCTTTCAGCGACGCTCGAAGATTGGAATTCATGGCACTGGCAATTCCGTCATATTGCCCGTACAGCAGAGCAGTTGGAAGCAATGACCTCTTTGTCCGCTGAGGAGCGCGATCGCATCCAGTTCGCAAGCGCTCACAAGATTCCGTTTGGAGTGACTCCTTTCTATGCTTCCCTGATGGATACGGACACTGAATCCACAGCGGATCGCACGGTTCGCGCACAGGTGATTCCCCCACCGCACTACTTGAAAGAAATGGCCGCTCACCACAGCAATCGGGAGCGGGCTTTCGATTTCATGCTGGAACGAGACACCTCGCCGATTGATTTGATTACACGCCGCTACCCCGCGATTGTTATTCTCAAACCCTACAACGCTTGTCCACAAATTTGTGTCTATTGCCAGAGAAATTGGGAAATCGACGAGCCCATGGCTCCGAAAGCGATGGCGGATCCTCACATTCTTTCTCGCGCGATTGATTGGATACGAGAGCACAAAGCGATTTGCGAAGTGCTCGTGACCGGCGGAGATACTCTGGCCATGTCCGACTCGCGAGTTCTGGACGTTGTGGAAAGACTGGCGGACATTGACCATATCGAACGGATTCGCATCGGAACCCGCGTGCCCGTCACCGTTCCAATGCGGATTACACCCGAGCTGGTCGAAAACCTGTCGCGCTTTCGTATTCCCGGCCAACGGGAAATCTGCGTCGTCACTCACATCGAACATCCCTACGAAATCAATCCGGACATGGCGAAGGCCGTTGATTTACTCAGACGAGCGGGGATTTCTGTTTATAACCAGCAGGTGTACACCTTCTATGTTTCCCGGCGTTTTGAAACAGCGCTGCTTCGGCGACTGCTGCGCCGCTGCCAAATCGATCCTTATTACACCTTCTCGACGAAAGGCAAAGAAGAAACATCAGACTATCACGTGCCTCTGGCGCGCATCCTGCAGGAGCAAAAAGAAGAAGCGCGCCTGTTGCCGGGGCTTTCCCGAACGGATGAAGCGGTTTACAACGTTCCCGGGCTCGGCAAAAACTATATTCGAGCTTGGCAGCACCATGATTTAATCGGCATCTTCCCCGATGGAAGACGCTACTATGAGTTTCACCCGTGGGAAAAGAAAGTCCTTTCGCAGAAATCGTATCTTGGAACCGATATACCCATTCTGGATTATCTGGAACGACTGCGAGACATCGGAGAAGATCCCGCTCAGTACGAGAGTATTTGGTACTACTATTAAGGTTTCCTCCCGCCTGCGTACTGAAACTCACACGAAACCGGGCACGCGGGACGCATGCCGCGGCAAGTTGATAACTCGCCGAACCGTTCAGCGCAGATTCCCGTTGGCCAAACAATAGAGCTGTCGCGCGTAACCCGGCCGGAATTTTTAAAGTCACTCCCCTTAGAGCCTATCTCGAAATAACTTTTCGCCAGACGATGTGTGGGCAAGCGAAGCAAAGCAGCACATAGTGGGCACGGACGGTTTTCTCGAAACGCACAAGGATTTTGCGGAAGCGGTTCAGCCAACTATGACAGACTTCCACGACCCAGCGGCGGGGAACATAGTCCGGATCATGTTTTTTGAGTCAGCGCTGGTGATGTTGGGTCTGGATACAGGGCTGATAGCCGTTGGCAATCATCAGATACCATGCGTCGTAGCCGATATATCCGGCGTCGGCCCACTCCAGGAAGCGGCGATGAATCGTGGACGACGATCCGAACTGGCTGGGGACAGCGTTCCACTGGCAACCGGTTCGCAGAACATAAAAGATCCCGGACAGAATCAATCGATCGTCAGCGCGCTTGCGTCCTCCTCCCGGCTTGCGGAGATAGGCCTTGTGAGGGTCGCGTCGCGGGGGCGGAATCAACCGTTCGGCCTGCGCCCAAAACTCGTCCGACAATACCCAAGACTTTCTGGCCACACACCCTCCATAATGATGTGTGGCCACTAAGATACGAAAATCCACTCCTCCCTGTCAAGAACCATTTTGGGATAGGTTCTAAGGGCGGTAATCGGAAATTTCTTTACTCATACCATGAAACAACCAACGGATTTTCAGAACCCTCTTGCTGAAGAACGGTAAGAGCCCTCTCAATCGCTTCACGACCGAAGTAAATTTCGCTCTTATTTTTCTTGCCTTTCCAAGTGCTTGAGGCTTGCGTAAGAAGTGTAACTCCTCCGATAATTTTATTTTCAATTGTCTTGATTTTATCTACGATAAGGATTCCTCTAAATCGTCCTTCTTTAAGCTTTTCCATTTGAGCATTAGTTTGAGAGTTGTGAACCACGAGAATTCCCCAGCTTTCCCTAAAGTCAATGTTATTCCACTTTCCCCCCGAAGGAAGTTCCACGTAAGTGAGAGCTTGCAACGGCCATGTTAAGTTTGCCGGATCAGTGACATACTGGCTTCCGTCAACGCCGCTCTGCGCGATCTCCTTCAATCGTCCCTCCGGGAAACCCGCCTCTTCTCCACCAAAAACCTTATCAGGTGTATCAGGAAATCCGTTTGGCCATACAGCCTCTTCTTCGACGATACATGAAGTATAGTGTTCTTCCGGCTCATGATCCTCTTCCCCGCATGTTCCACCGATTTTCGATTTCTTCTTTGCCTCGAATGTCTCGATGGTACTTACCGCCAAGGTGCCGGTTTCCGCAATGAAACCTCCTTCCATATCATGATTTCGCCCATCAATGATAAGGTCTTTTTCCACAGTAAGCTTGCATTGCGCAACAACAGCGGCTCGCATATCAAAAGATAGGCTGCTTGCTGAAAGATTGACAATCGCTTCCACGACAGCCGTGTCTTTTCCCGGCACATAACCTCGAGCGATAATCTTAATACGATTTTCGGTGAGAGCAAACGTATCCAAGGAAACCCGCGTCGAAAAAAGCGGCACATTCGATACTTCCTGCAGCTCCTCGCCGCGAGCAAGTGCACCGATGGCCATATTCGCCACGCTGATGGCATTGCTTCGAGCACAGGTGCGATCATGTTGATCCACACAGCGACCAATGAACGCAACACTCACGCGATTCATTGCAAGCAATGTGATTCCCCCAATGAGGATCACACCTGCAACGAGAATGGTGACAATCTTGCCCACACTGTTCCTTTAATCGAAAACTTAGAAATTGACAACAATATGGCTCTTAAAGTCCCAAAGAGACCGGGGAGATTTTTGCATGACGGATAGAGCGGTTATATGTTTCGCCTATGGGATCCGTCGCTTCGACCTCCAGCGAGATTTCGATGGTGCGAATCGTATCCACCGCTATCGTTTCGTTCCCTCGAAAATCAAAGCCAGTCAATTCGAATCCCACGACACCTAACGCGATTCCCTGCTTTGGGGCGTTATTGATGCTTCGGTACAGAAAACGATCTCGCGGATTCGATGTTTGTGCTGGAGCCGTCGTATCCGAAAGGCTGTATTCGATTTTATCAATCGAACCGTCGTCTCCCAAATCGGCGAGAAATGTAATATGGGTCGAATCGAATACTTTAATAGGCTCTTCACCCGTCACACGATGCCCGATTTTTGAGAAATCATTTTGCATGACTGCGATGAGTTCATCGGCGGCGCGCTGAGAAACATATCCCGATGAAAGCTCGTGGTGGCTTCGGGAAAGATTCAGATTCAGTCCCAAAATATTCAACATCAAGAGACCGCCGATGATGAACGCGCCTTGCGTATCGAGCAGACTCATAAAGCCTCAGTAATAAGTAAACAGATGATTGAGTGTGACGGAATAATCCAGATAGTCACTGCTAATTGTCACGGCAAATCGCTTCATAAAGGTGCGATAATTGACATTCGAAATGCCGCTCTGCAAATTGCCATCTGAGTAGTTAACCGTTATCCTCGCCTGAAAATCAGCTCCGCTTTCCTGCCATGATTTGTCAAGACCATTGAAATCGTCAATATCATCGAAGACAGGATAGATTTCCAAACTCTCCACTCCCAGTGAATCCGGCGCCGTCAGCTCACTCGGAGATGAGACAGAACCCGAGACGCATGCTTTATCAAAAGCACGGGTTCGTGCTTCCTCGATAAACCGTTCGGCATGCAGCATCGCTCGCGGCAGGATTTCACTTTCGACCATCGTTCTTTGGTGACGATGAATCCCGCGGTAGATTCCCAATGTCGCGATCCCGAACAGAATCGTGGCTCCGATAACCAGCAGCATTTGGCCGTGACTCATACCTTCTCCCTTCGCGCAAGCGAATCAGAAATTCCGCGTGCACCGCTGAATTTCTTCAAGCGTCGTCACCCCATCCAGCGCTTTTTTCAACCCATCTATTCTCATCGTCTGAAAATGTTGACGCTTTGCGATTTGGCGAATTTTTTCCGGTGTAGAATCAATGAAAATCTGCTCGCGAATTTCATCCGTGACGACAAGCAGCTCGTGAATGGCGGTTCGCCCCCGACACCCTTCACCTTGGCACGCTTTGCACCCCTTTCCATGGAAGAAAACGAATGAGCTGTCCGGAGATAAACCGAAATCACGCAGGATTTCCGGTTTCGGCTGATGCTCCTCGATGCACTCCGGACAGATGCGGCGCACGAGTCTCTGTGCCAAAACGCCAATTAAAGACGGCCCCACCCACACGGGGGGAATGCCCATGTTCACCAAACGCGGTATCGCTCCGATGGCATCATTCGTATGAAGCGTACTCAGAACAAGGTGGCCGGTCAGTGCCGCTTCCGCCGCCACTCGACCCGTTTCCACATCGCGGATTTCTCCTACCAAAATAATATCCGGATCCTGACGCAAAATCGCTCGCAGCGCGTTAGCAAACGTGATTTCCCTGTCCGCATTCACCTGAATCTGATTAATCGATTCCTGGCGATATTCGACGGGATTCTCGATGGTGACGATATTGACATCTTCCCGGTTCAGCTCTTTGAGAGCGGCGTAAAGCGTCGTTGTTTTCCCGCAGCCCGTCGGGCCGGTCACGAGAATGATGCCGTTCGGCTGGGCAATGAGTTTTTCGAAAATGGTCAGGTTCTCTTGCGAAAATCCCAACTCTCGCAGATGCAGGGACGTATCCTCCATGCGCAGGATACGCATCACGACTTTCTCTCCATTGATTGTCGGAATCGTGCTTGTTCGAATATCGAATTCAAGATCGCCCATCGTCAAACCAATGCGACCATCCTGCATGACGTTTCGTTCAAACATATCCATGCCGCTGCGATTCTTGACGACAGCCACGAGCGGCGCGGCAAGTTCCCGCGAGAAGCGAGCCATCTCATGCAGCACTCCATCCAACCGATAGCGAACTCGAAAATAATCCTCCATGGGTTCGAGATGAATATCACTGGCTTTCTTTTTGATGGCTTTCCAGAAAAGAATTTCCGATAATTCGAAAAGGCTGGGCACTCTTTCCCGCAGTTGCTTCGGATTTAAACCTGCACTCTCCTTAAGTAAGGATTCCGCCTCGGAGACATTAATGCGATTTTCGATTTCCGCGAAGGGAGTCTGCGAAAGCTCTCGACTCTTCACGGCATCCTGAAAATCCGTAAGCGTCGTCACCACGGGAACGATGGCGCGCCCAAGTTTGTCTTCGAGAGTTTTGAGTAGCGCCTCGTACGGCGGCCCGACGATAGCGACGGTGAGTTCTTCACCAATTTCGAAAACCGGCAAGAGATGGAGCCGACGGCTCAGTTCCGCAGGTAAAACACCCGAGGGAGCCGTCGTGATTTCTTCGGTGATATCCATTCGCGGAATGACGAATGTCTCCGCGATGACGTCTGCAAGGTCATCCTCGCGTATGAGGTTATGCGAGAGAAGATGGCCTGCCAGAGATGTCTCAAACTGCCGGGGATCGAGCTGCTCAGAGGCACGCTCGAGCTGCGCTGTGCTGACCAGCTTTCTTTCTGAAAGGGCTGCGGCAAGTATTTTGTCTTCCGAAACAAGGCTCATTTGGACTCCTTGCCGAAAAGTTTATCCAAATCTTCCTGCTCGAGACTCTGCCGGGAACCGGCGACGTCGACTGTCTGACGACGGCGTTGATTGATTTTTTCCAATTGAGAAAGTTCTTCCGTTGAGAGAGAAGACGCGGACTCGTGCACGACGGGAGTAGCTTCTGTTTTTAGCGGTGTTGCATCTCGAGATTCGTTGCTGACAAGTTTTGTTCCGCACCCCCCGCAGAAAAGCGTTTCCGTTTCATTCGCGAAACCGCACTGCGAACAAAAGGCCACGATTGGGCGGCCGCAATTTTTACAATAATGTCGCTGCGGGAAGTTCGGAGTCCCGCAGTGCTTGCAGGAATTCATGACCGCGCTTCCTCATGCAGTTGCCAGCCGAGTTCCGACAGTACGTCGGAGATTTTCTCGCGCGTGAACGGCTTCAGGATGTAATGATCAGCTCCGATTTCCTTGACCTGCAGAATCTTCTCTGTATTGGCAAGAGAACTCAGAACAATCACTCGAGTATCCGCATTTTGTTCGCGAATCTTTGTCAGGACTTCGGTGCCGTTCATTCGCGGCATGATTTGATCAAGAAAAATGAGATTCGGCGATTCTTCCTTGAAAAGACGCCATCCTTCCTCGCCATCCGACGCTTCCATAATATCCGAAAATCCCAGTTTCTTAAGCGTCGTGCGCACTAAAAGCCGAACATGCATCGAATCCTCGATAAGGAGAACTTTGGTTTCATGGGGTAACATAAGCCGCCTGCAGTGTTTCACTTTCTTCGTTTAACTCTTGAACAACCGATGGAAGGATTATCGTAAACGTCGATCCTTTTCCCATCTGACTTGTGACGTGAATCTTTCCTTGATGCTGTTCCACAATCTGTTTAGCGATGGCGAGTCCTAATCCCGTGGAGGACTCTCCTGCGGTTGGTTTAGCATATCCTTTGTGAAATTTCTGAAAGATTTTCTGAATTTCATCTTCGGGAACACCCTGACCTGTGTCTTGAACGGCAATTCGGAGGAAGCCGTCCTCTTTGCTGACATGTACAACGACGCTGCTGTCGGAGTGCGAGAATTTCGCCGCATTAGTCAGAAGATTCTCTAAGACCTGCGCAATCCTCTTTCTGTCAAACACCCAGCTTTCCGGAGCCTCGTTCAAATTCAGTTGATAGTGGATTCTTTTTTGATTGAAAAGCAAATTCATCTGTGCGATGAGAGGTTCCAAGAACCGGCGCAGTTCAACATCCGCAGGATGAATTTCCACCCGACCATTCTCGATACTGGACAAATCAAGCAACTCGCTGAGCATCGTTAAAACTTCAGAAACAAGCGTCTTTGTATTTAAAAGAAAGCTCTTCGGCTCTTCGGCCAAATCTTTCAATTCCTCAATTAAGTAATCCGTGTACATCTCTACGGCGCTGACCGGATTGCGCAAATCATGTGCAACAATACCGACCATCTCATCTTTCAGATTGCTCAACTCCTCCAACTGCTGATTCTTTTGCTGAAGCTCCTGCGCGAGATCCCCGACTTGTTTGAACGCTCCCTTGTAGCTTATGGCGGCGACGGAGAGATTCTCATTCTTTTCTTTCAGTTCGCGGTGCAGCGTTGCCAATCGCACACCCGTCCGGATGTTCGACAGAAATGTAAGACGATGATAGGGCAGAGTGATAAAATCATCAATTCCTGCTTTGAACGCCGCCGAAATCTCTTCCCATTGCGTTGAGGATGTCAGAAGCAAAGAGAACAACGTCTGTTCGGGAAACTCGTGGCGAAGCTTCAGGAAGGATTCGATCTCAGTAAGCGTATATGCCGGCTCGTAAAGAAGCAAAACATCCACCGGAACATCTTTGAGAATCCTTCGGACGCCTCTCTCCGTTCTGCAGCAAATTACTCGCGAACCGGTGGGAGCGACATCTCGTCGGATTTGATCCACCGCATCCGTTTTATCACCCACATAAAGAATCACCGCACGCTCAGACGGCCAACCTAATGATATAAAATCATCTTTTTCCATTTGAATCCTGTCGTCTTAAAAACGATTATTACTTGAAGCGATCCTGCATTTGTTCAAAGGCTTTTCGCCGCGATTCTTCGAGCTGGATTCGCTTCGAGAATCGTGTGGACGCGTCCTCGACGAGATGAGCGCGCATCAGAATCACAAGTTCTCTCGTGTCTCTTTCGTCGCGACTGTAACCGAAGAGATAACGCAATCCGAGAACCCACCACGGCAAGTCCTTGACATAGGGAATTCCTTTTCGCACAGATGTTATTTTCGTAACGTAGAGACCTCCTATCACCGTCTGTTCTCCATCGTACAGCAACACTTCGGTTTCTGCCTGAGTTTTATTCACCGTTGTGGAAACCGGATTAGGAATAACGGTGGAGCGTTCGGCGTGGATATCCAGATGAATGTAAGGACGCTCCTCTCCGAAAACAATGATGGGAGTTACTTCGAGGATTGTTCCCGCCGAATAGAATTCCTCGATGGTGTTTCCGGCATAGTCGCGACTCTTGATTGAGAAATCCTGTCCAACCTGAATGCGTCCCTTTTTGCGATTCGCCACGATCACTTCAGGCCGGGCGATGATTTGGCCTTTGTCGTGAGACTCGAGTGTCCGCATCAACGCTTCCACTTCTATCTCAGTTCCCCCCCTCGTGCCGCTTCCTCCTGTAGAAACCGAGAAAATGGAACTGGTGAGTTCGTCCGCGGCGCTACCATCAGCTTGAACGAAGAGTTTTCCATCAACAAGGCTTGACCAGTTGATGCCGAATTCCCGGAGTGTCTTGCGGTCTCCTTCAAAGAAAACCGCTTCGATTTTCACTTCGCGTGTTTCGGCTGTGACACGCGTCGGATCCTCCGCACCCGACGGAATAAAAAGCGGCTTCCCATCGCGTCCTAATTTGGGACGAAAGACAAAGTAACTCTCGGCGGTTTCCAAATACCACAATTGATTGCGCGCCAGCAGAATTTCCAGAGCATCTCTCCAATGACGATGGAAAATATCGACTCCAATCGGCTGTTCGCGGTTTGAGGGATCAAAAATCGTTTTGCCTGTCGCCGCCATCGCGACACCGGAGAGAATCTCCAGCGCTTCCCTCACCGGCAGTTCCGCACTGAGGGTTACTATCTGTTCTGCGGGGATGTAACTCCGCGGAGGTTTATCCGCCGCCCACAGCGCTCCCACTCCTGCCGCAAGGAGAAATCCTATGATCCATGTACGTTTCATTGTCTCGTTCCCCACATGCCGACTTCGCTCACGCGAAAGACGAATTTCTCACCGTCACCTATCGGTGTAATCTCCATCATACCGCTCTCTAAATCAACCCGCGTCACTTCTCCCTCGAAGACCTGATCCCCTTGGTGTAAAGCCACAAGTTCTCCTGCTGAATCGCGCACGTAAGCGATATCACCGGAAATCGCCACCAGCGACGCATTCGGCAGAATCCTCGGCAAATTCTCGCGCGTTAGCTCTTCAGAACCGTCCTCCATCGCGCCGAGTTGTCTCAACTCAGCTATGAGAATCCGCGGAGGAGAAAACAAGGCATACACGGGTTCTATGTTCTTGAATTCTGCTGAGGGATGCAAATCGTCCTGCAAACCGTCCTGATAAGAGTAACCGCTGAGCTCCAACGTGAAGTTTATCTTTTCTTTCCACACACCTATCAGATATTTTTGTTGAATAAAATCCTCTCTCTCTTCGAGATGAAGACGATGAATGCGGTAGTAGAGCACTCCTCGTTCAATGCCGCAGACAAATTTATAAACATCCGCAAACGAACCCGTCCCTTCAAGCTTGTACCGGTTTTCTGTCACCGGTCCGTGCTGAATATCCTTCTCCGTTCGAAATCGGTAATTCAATCCGAGGGAAAGGTTCCGGGATAACTCATCAAAATAAGCATAACTGATATCCGGCGATTCTACAGCCGGAAAAACAACCGTCGCAGATGCTGTGGCGTTTTCGTCTGAATCTTGCTCACTGGTCGTCTTATTCAATTCCAAAAGCGTAAGCGACAGCACTTCTCGACGCTTCTCAAGATTCTGAACCTTCTGGCGCAATGTTGTCAGCGAGGATTCTTTTCCCGCCGTCAGCGCGAATCCCAGACTCAGCACCAGCGCGCAAATAACGACAAGAATGATATTATTGAATGCAAACGTTTTCAAACTTATTTATCACTGCTTAAAGGAATTGTCAACGCAAACGAATAAACAGTTCGCCGCCCGAGCTCTTGCGTTGCTACAGACATCAACCGGGCTCCGCTTAGTATTCTCGCAATGTCATCCACGCGTTCGCGCCTGAGTGCCACACCGGAAACCGTCATGTCACTATAAGACCAGTCTAAATCCGTCAGCCAGAAATTTCCGATCTTTCGACCTCGCATACACAGCGTGTCCAGCACCGGTTCGAGCGGTTTCGTTGTCGAGAGCAGCGAATCGAGCGTCTTGTTCTGCGTGACTGCTTCGCGAGGCTGCGCCCGATAGCTGTTCTGTTCCATCATCTGGCTTCGTGTCATTTCCTGAAGCTTGACAATTTGAGTTGTGAGCACGCTGAATTCTCGCGATTGCCGCAGATACTTTGCCGTGGAAACACCGCCCATGAGCAGCGCAAATAACACGAGAGCAATCCCGGCGATACTGAGCTCAAGAAGCACTCGACTGCGCCCTGCAGAATCCTTGAGCTTCGGAACAGGATAGAATCTCGGATCTCCACGGGACAGAGCCTTCGCCGCTAACGTGACCGGAATGACAAACGCTTCCTTAGAATCCGTCGAGGCAATCTTGTCATCCCACGAAAATATCGAAAGAGCTTTCACTCTCGCGCTCGGAAATTCCTTTTTTAGAAAGAGCTCAATCAGCGCTTTTTCCCACGTACCTGACAGCAGAAATGTGCTTGTTTCCCGGAACGCACTTTCGCCAAGCAGCGGTTCATGGACAGCCTCCTCCCATGAACCCGGCGGCAGAGTTATCCAGATATGAAGATTCCTACCCTTCAGTTGAACAAGATGACTGCCATTACCGTCGCGATGGAGAAGCGTGACGATGTCATCTGTTTCCGGATGCGAGTACAGCGCAATCGCATCCAATAGACAGACACGGGGGTCTTCCCTGAGCCGAATCGGAAGCCGATTTTCGCCTGCGAGATTCGCGGCTTCCTGAAAAAGCTCCTGCAACGGAGAAACTTCCGAAAAAAACAGAACCCAATCGTTCTCGCTCTCACCTGAAAAAACCCGCGGCGTTTCCTTCCCTGTAAGCTCGATTCCCCGCTGCCTTGCCCACGAAAACCATTCGTCTTTCCTTTTCGGTTGCTCGCTGCTCGGAAACGCGATGAACTCCGATGGCGACGTATCTGATGCAAGCGCAAAAACGTCATCACTTCTTCCATAGCGTTCGAGCAAGTCGAGCGACACCTGAATATTCGACTGCCCGCTTGAAGACGTCTGCCCCGCTTTTAGAAGAGAATCAATGCCGAAAGGATCCTCTGCAGCCGCTAACGGGGCAGCCGGATTTGCACTCAGAGGTTCATTTAAAATCCGCGTATCCGCCGCTTCTACCCGAAAGTTCCCCTGCTCGCGGCGCACAACCGCGAAACGCAGGGTTTGTCCTTCTAAATAGATTCCGATAGCGCGTTTCGTCTTCGGCAAGTTGACACCCTTCTAAATTATTTACGTCAGCGCCCCTGAATGAACTCAGGGCGCTGAAACGGCTCTCGTCTCATTAACACCGGGCATATTCGGTTGAATCACGGCTGTTTCACTGGAAATAATCGTCAGCGCCGTCATCACAACCGTAATCAAAACTGCAACGCTGACTTGAATCCAGTCAATCACAGCCCTCATCCGATAGCTCGAATCTTTCTCGTAGTAGTTGGCGATTTGCAGACTCGACTTTCTCAACGTCCCGGAGGCTTCACCCGCGCGAAACCGTGCGAGCACGTTCTGATTAAAAACACCCGATTTCTCAAGCGCCTCCACAAATCCCAGTCCGTGTTTCTCAATCAGCGGAATCGAACGAGATTTGATTCGCTCTTCCAGATAACGATTCTGGCACGCTTCCGAAGCAATGCGAATCGCTTCTATGTTCCCCGCCGCACCTCGATACAGCGCGTGAAACATACGGCACCAGATTTCAATTGACGCCTTTTCAAAAAGCGGTCCAAGAATGGGCAAACGCAAGAGCCATCGGTCGCGCGCCAACTGTCCCTTTGTCGTTAAAAAAAATCGACCACTTCCGATGATGCCTATCGCTCCCAAAGCGAGAAAGAGCAGAAGATAATCTCCGATAAACCTTGAGAGCGCGAGTGTTGTGTTCGTCATCGGCGGCAAGGGAATGTCGAAACGCTCATACATCGCTGCGAATTCGGGAAAGATATAACCCACGTAGAAAACAACGGCTCCGAAAAGTACCACCAGAGTAATCGTCGGCATCAATAGAGCTGACTTCATGCTCTTTCGAAACGCCTGCTTCCGTTCGATAAACTTGGCTGCGCTTTCGAAAACTTCTGGCAAGTTATCCGATGTCGAAGCGATGGCGAACATCTGCGCGGGGAAGCGCCCCAACACGTCCGGATGTTTTCCGAAGACCTCGCGTCCGCTCTTTCCTTCGCGAAGATCATGAACGATTTCTTCCAACGCTCCCCTTAAGCGAGGATGTTTCACCTCGCTCTGCAGAAGCTCAACCGCTTCATCAAGGGGAATTTTCTCGCGTAAAAGATCCGCGCAGAGCCGGACAAATAACACGACTTCTTCGGTCGGAGGCCGATGACGAACAGGCAGCCATCGCCGCATTACCCGAAAGTGCGTGTAGCCCCGATGACGCAGATACTCCTCCACCTGAGCCCTATCGGTAGCTGATCGTTCACCCTCGATAGGCAGGCTTTTATCCCGCCACGCCCGATAGAGAAAAACCGACTCCTTCGGTGAGAGATGAAGTGTGTTCCTGCGAGTTTGCTGATTGGCTTCCTGCACCGCTCGCCGTAAACGGGAAACAAGTGATACTCTCCGGGGGCGTTTGGGATTCGGAGCTAACTTCCTCTGTTGAACATCAGACATGTAGACAGCGGAATCAGTATTTCACTTCAGTCTGAATGTCATCCGGTGTCACCGTGCAAACCACTTCGATCGGTTGGCCGCTCGACTTCTTGGCGAGTCCGCAATCACCGGTGATTTCGACTGTTGCCGAGTCGATAACACTCAAACTGATTTGCGTGCCGATAGGACTGTCTTTTCCTCCGGTCAAGTAATCCAGAGTGAGACCCGTGAATTTCTGATCTCCTCCTCCCATACTCGTCGGTTTGAGATAATACTGATGAGCGACACTCCCCAATTCAACCACCTCGTTCACCACCATATCGATGTTGGATTTTTCGGCGTTTTTGTTAAAAATACCAATACCAACAACGATGGACGTGCCGACGATAATGACGGCGAGGACCAGTAGAAGAAGCTGTTGCTGACCCATAACTTTTTCCTTTCTTAAATGGTCTTACTGCGAAATACTCACTGTATTAAAGCTATGTCTTTTGAGTTGTTCCGTTCATATAACGCATCGCAAAAGGCACACCACTTTAGAGAAATCATGATGCGAGTTCCTGCAACGCAGGCACATGCTTATGTTACAGGAACTTACCGTGCAATTCCTCCGCCTCTAAATACTACAACCGTCAGGCAATTGCATCGCGCTATAGGAAAGAACATACCCCTCTCTTTCACGATAAACGTGAAAGACCTTAGAAATCTCTATGGAGAATTACTCATCGTGACCTTCTTTCGGTCTTTTATAAACCGATATGTATCTTGTTATAAACACTTGCGATTCTCAGTGAAATTCCGTTTCTTATAGCACAGGAATTACACCCTCATATTTCGGAGTCTTGCCATGCCTTTGCGAAATTCCTCTCCGTGGATACTCGCTGTCTTTTTACTCGTCGTCATGATGCAATCAGGCGCCAGTGCGACCGAGAATAAAACGGTTGTTCTGTCAAACTGGCTGCAAACCGAACCCTTACCAATTTCGGAAATCGCTTTTTCGGATACAGCCGACAGAGCCGCTCAAGCTCTCGAAACGACCTTCCTCAATCACGATAAACTGACACCGAAGCAAGGGAGTTCTCTCGACTGGTACCCCGGTGCTTCACTTGTTTGGAAAGAGAAAAAGGCTCCGCAAGGTCATCTCACTTTCGCCAGCGCTGATAGAAAAGAAAATCAACTCTTCATCGCTTATGCGGTGACATATATTGAAACAGCTCGCTTTCAGGAAGTCACTTTCAATGTGGAAAGTGAGCAGCCGGTGGCACTCTACTTGGATGGGAATCTTTTGGAGAAAGCCAGTCCTGAAAGTGAACAGCAAGCCGAACTGACCGTTACGGAGGCTCTGCATCGCGGCAAACATCTACTCCTGCTAAAGACCGCCGCTGTTTTTCCTGCCGCCCCCGTTTCGTGGGATGTCAAAATATCGATGGAAGCGAGCGACGATCTTGCAACATCCGTTAGTCCTCGCCGCGCTTTCACTTACTATAAAGATTATGCTCTCTTCGACAAAATTTCCGGACTAACACTTTCGCCGAATGGGAACTACGCCGCGTATATCTACAGCCATCGCGACAAAGACTACAAACGCCATTCGCACATCGAGATTCATGACCTGCAGGCGGGGAAACTCTATCAGACGATTAACATGGCAAAGAATGTTTCCTCTCCCTTCTTTCTTCCATCGGGTAAAAAACTTCTCTTCCGTATGTCCGAAAAAGAAGGAACCTCCCTCTGGGTGTTCGATTTTGAAACGGCTGAAAACCGAAAGTTATTTCAGCCCATCAAAGGGCTTCGGCGCTGCGTCGCTTCACCCGATGAAAAATTTCTGTACTACACAGTAGATACCGAGAAGCCCGAGGAAAACGAGGACTATGAACTGCTGACGGAATTGGAACAGCGTCTAACAGACTGGACGGACACGCGCAAAATCTGTATCGCGTCACTGCAAGAGCAAACGACACATGACCTCACGTCTTCGGGCGAATTCGCCGTCGATGAATTCGGCCTTTCCCACGAAGGAGACAAGCTTATCTTTACGCGTCGCGTTACCGTCACGGGACGACCCTATTTCTCTACCGAATTCTGGCTTCAAGATATTACCACAGGTGAAACAACGCTTCTGCTGAAACTATCCATCGCCTTCGAAACGCGCCCGCTGAATCTCACGTGGCTGCCCGGCGGGAAATATGTCGTTTATACTACCGCCAGTCACCTGACCCAGAGCGATGAAACCTTCAGTCATAATGTCAGCGAAACGGATATTTACCTGCTCGATATTGAAAAGAAAGCAACCGTCAATCTATCCGGCGATGCTCCCTTCACGGTGGACGAAGGAAGCGGTCTGCACTGGAATCCGCGGGACAAGCATATTTATTTCGTCGCTATGGTTCGCGGGCTTGCGAAAATCTATAAGGTTGAACCTTTGGCGAAACGAAACTTTCAGGAAATTCCACTGCCGTTTTCGTATATCGAGAGTCTTACGCTTGCCAAAGACGGTCGCCGCCTTGCTTTCACGGCAAGTTCTCCGGATCATCCTTCGACAGCTTATACCTATAACCTCGGGACAAAACGCTGGCGGATACTGACTGACCCCACCGCCGAGCTTCTGAAAACGAAAGAACTCGCGTCATGGGAGCGCTGGAATTTTGTCAATTCGGACAGCATCCAAATCAATGGGTTTCTTTATTACCCCCCCGACTTCTCATCTGAGAAAAAATGGCCGGTCGTGGTCTATTTTTACGCGGGAGTGTGGCCGCAGGAAGAAGATTTTTACTTTACCTTCCACTGGTGGGCGGCGAACGGCTACGTCGTCTATGCGTTAACGCCGGTCGGCGCGATGGGATTCGGCGAGGAATTTTCCGATAAGCATGTGAATGACTGGGGAGAATTCGCGACGCGGGACGTTATCGAAGGAACGACCAAACTGCTGACGGAAAAGCCCTTCCTTGATGCAGAGCGCTTGGGAGCTTATGGAGGGAGTTACGGCGGTTTTTCAACGATGGATTTGATTACCAAAACCGACCTTTTCGCCGCGGCGATATCGATGTATGGCATCAGCAATATCGCCAGCTACTGGGGTGGTGGTATCTGGGGATACACCTATGGCGACATCGCGCTTGCGCGAAGTTTCCCGTGGAATCGCCGCGATGTTTTCGTGGACAAATCACCCCTGTTCCATGCCGATAAAATCAAAACGCCCTTACTGCTGCTGCATGGCATTGACGATGTCAACGTTCCCGTTATGGAATCCGAACAGATGTTTACAGCGTTAAAGGTTCAGGGGAAAGAGGTTGCCTATGTGCGCTTCCCCGGCGAAGATCACGGCATTGTCGGCAAATTCGAAAACTACATCGCGCATCGTGAAATGATGCTGGAATGGTTCGACAAACATCTCAAGGAGCAACCCGAAGGCTGGGAAGCCCGGTGGAAGGAATAGGATTTACATTCCGGGCGAACCCATGAGATTCGCCGCGGCGAGGAGTTAGCCCATGGATAATTCGAATCACATAACTCCAGAGCTATCCGTTCGCACAATCCCCGACCTGCTAACTCAGGCAGTCAGCATCTGGCCGGACCGCGACTATCTACTCACTCGCGACGGTCAGACAATGTCGTCCATGTCGTTTCGGAACGTGGCACGGACGGTGTCGGAGATTGCCGCCGGACTGAAAGAGACCGGACATGGACCGCATGACTGCATCGCGCTGTTGTCAGAAAACCGCCCGGAGTGGGTGCTTTGTTACCTGGCGGTGCTGTCCGCCGGCTGCATCGTGGTTCCCATTGACTCACTGATGACACCCGCGGAGATGTGCCATGTCATAAGCGAGTCCGGGTCGCGAACGGTGCTGTGCTCCAGCCGTATGGCTGCGCAGTTGAGCAAGGCTCCCGACGGTGCTCCGCCTCAGACTGAACTGCGCCTGATCGACCGAATCGAAGACGGAGACCTGCGCGGCCTTCCCCGTGGAACCTCCATAGTCAGTCTGGACATCCAGCCCACCGACACCGCCGCTATCATTTTCACGTCCGGGACCATCGGCCACGCCAAGGGCGTCATGCTCTCGCACCGGAATCTCCTGTCGAACGTGGAGAGCTGCCGGCGCGCATGCGAGGTGGTTCGCGGCGATAATTTCCTGCTGCTCCTGCCCCTGCATCATACGTTTTCCTCCACAGTTAACATGCTGGTGTCGCTGGCCTCGGGAACCCGGGCCACCTTTGCCACCAGCTACAAGTCCCGCGACATCGCGGACGATATTCGCTGTTCCGGCGTGACGGTGCTGGTCGGCGTGCCGCAGATTTTCGATAACATGATGAACGGAATCCTGCGCAAAGTAGCGGCTTCCGGCCCGATGAAGCGCGAGCTCGTGCGAACACTGCTAACCGTCGCCGGAGCATCCAATCGTATCGGAGTCGATCTTGGCAAACCGCTGTTTCGCTCGCTGCGGAAGAAGGCCGGACTCGACTCGATTCGCCTGATGGTCTCCGGTGGAGCGGCATTATCTCCGGATGTGAACCATTTTTTCCAGCGACTCGGCTTCCATCTGATTCAGGGCTACGGGCTAACCGAAACCAGCCCCGTACTCAGTGTGAATCGACCGCAGCGCAACAGGATCGGCAGCGTCGGTCCCGCCGTGCCGGGAGTCGAACTTCGCATTGACGCGAGCGAAGGAAGCACGGTCGGAGAGATTTACGCCCGGGGAGCCAACATCATGCAGGGCTACTACCGGAATCCCGAAGAGACCGACCGCGTGCTTAGGAACGGCTGGTTTTACACCGGGGACGTCGGTTACCTCGATGACGACGGCTTCCTGTTCGTGCATGGTCGAATCAAGAATGTGGTGGTGACCGCCGCTGGCAAGAACGTGTACCCGGAGGAAATCGAGGCCCGCCTCAATCTGGATCCGTGCATCGAAGAGTCATTGGTGATGGGAGTGGAGCGACAAAAGGGACGTGGGGAAGAGTTGTGCGCGCTATTGAAAGTGGACGGCGAACACCTTGAATCCCTGAAGCAGAAGGGTGAGACAGTTGAAGCTGCGAGCCTGCTCGCCAACGTCGTCCGGCGATACAACGAGTCCTTACCAACCTACCGCCGCATCCGCGAGTGGAAACTCCAAGTGGACGATTTCGAGAAAACATCCACCCGCAAGATAAAACGGTTTCTGTATCGGGACGCGTTCATTCGGGATTGAGCCAATTCTCTGTAGGGGCTGACCCAAGTGTCTGCCCGCGATGCAAAGACGGGCGCACACGCGGGAGCGCCCCTACATGTTTCCGCACGCGGGGGGAGATTTAAAAAGGGTGGCGCGTTTTGCGTCACCCTTTTGATTTAACATTCCGGGCAGATCGGGGGATCTGCCTCGGCGACGAGTAGCTATCGAAGCTTCTTGCCGACCGCAAGCTCTAGAGCAATCAGTTGGCTGTGGTATTCGAGAATCTTCGAGAGATTCTCTGTTTCGGTTTGAGCATACGTGAGTTGTGCGCTGCGCAAATTGAGCTGGGATGTTGCTCCAAGACGGTATCGCTCGCGTTCGAGTTCCAACGTCTTTTCGGCCAAGTCACGATTTTTCTCGGTGATGATGCTCTGGTCAAAAACCTTTTGCAAATTGTAATAAGCATCACGGACACCTTTTTCGATACTCAACCGCAACGCGCGCTCTTCTTCATACGCTTTGTCACGAGCAATGCGCGCCGCGACAACCGAAGATTCGCGACTAAAGCCATCGAACAGCGTCCAGTAAACCGAGAGCGAATAGGACGTATTGCGACTTCGCGGCGAAAGTGTAAACGATTCACTGGCACCTGATTGTTCCGAGCGCGAAAAAGTCACTCCGGCGGTCGCAGTGGGCAGATAACCGCTGTAGGTTTCCTTAACCGCGTCTTTCGAAATGCCCACGGACAGCTCAGCCATTTGCAAATCCGTTCGATTCTGATACGCCGTCTCAACCAGACCATCCAAATCGAACTTGAGTGGTCCCATCATGGGAATTTCTTCCAGCGGAAAACTGCTTCTCAGGTTAATTCCGAGGAGTTCATTCAAATTCTCGCGGGCAGCCTGCAAATCGCGCGCGGCGCTGCTCGAATCATTCTCCGCTGACCCCACGTCAATCTCCGCCTGCAAAACATCAAGCCGCGTGACCGTCCCAACCTCAAAACGTGCCGTTGCGAGTTCCAACATATCCCGGCGCTGTTCGAGGAGTTTCTGTGCCAGCATTACCATCTTCTCGCCTGTCAGGATAAGCACCACACTCTGCGCCACCGATTGGTCGAGAATCTTCTGGGTATTTAAAAGTGAGGCATCGTTGAGGTCTGCTGTTTTCCTCGCCTGCCGAAGCTGAAAAAGCCGCTGTCCGCCCTGAAAAATTGTCTCCTGTAGCGCAAGATACATCGAAGAGCTGCGGTTCTTCCCTTCCTCCGCCTCGAACGTATAGCTTTCAACCCGTCTGAGCACCTGCTGCGTATTCTCATCCCAGTACAGCACCGTATCCGAATAAGAAATCGGATATGTCGAAACCGAACCGTCCGGATTGATGAACGTCGGATAATAGAACTGATTCTCCGAGAATTGAAGTCCGACGGTTACAGTCGGCAGAAAGGCTCCGACTGCATTCGCTTTCCCGATGCGATTGATTCGGGTATCAATGTCCGCCCGGCGAACATCGGGATTGTATTCAAGCGCGATGCGCTGCAGGCTATCGAGACTGAGAGGGATTGTTGATTGAATCAGCGGATTTCTTGCTTCACCAGCAAAAAGCAATCCGGGACAGAAAATGAGAACCGCGATAAGTTTTTTCATGAGTGTTTTCCACGTGAAGCGTTGGGGATGATGCGATCATCCGGTTATTTTACCGACTCGCTGATGATTTTGTCTTTTATATCCAATAAATATGTGCGCGCCGCGTCGTATTCGTTGGGTATATCACCATCAAGGATTGCCTCCTCGATAGCCTTCTTTAACATTCCGACTAAAGGACCGGGCTCAAGGTTGCATAATTCCATGATTTCGTCCCCGCGAACCGGCGACTGAAACGCTCGAAGCTGGTCTTTTTCCAGAACTTCAGCCATTCGAGATACCATATAGTCAAAATCGGCAAGGTATCGCTTGACTTTCCTCGGATTAGCTGATGTGATATCCGCCCGGCAGAGGGTCAGCAATGCTTCCCTGTCCTCTCCGACCTGAATAATCAAGCGCCGGAGCGCGCTGTCGGTGACTTCTTCGTCGGTCAAGTTTATCGGGCGCATATGAAGCCGGACAAATTTCGCGGTTTTGTTCACAACATCCGAAGGCAGCCTCATACGGCGACCAATTGAAATCACCATGCGGGAGCCCACATCTTCGTGACCGTGAAATGTCCATCCTGATTCGGGATCAAAGCGCTTCACTTTCGGTTTGGCAATATCATGCACAAGAGCCGCAAACCGTACCACCGGATCCGGCGTCATTGCCGCAACATTATCCACGACAAGAAACGTGTGTTCCAGAACATCTTTATGATGATATTTGCCTTTTTGCTGTGTCCCCGCAAGCAGGCTGAGTTCCGGGAAGATGACATCCATCACGTGCGTGATATAGAGCAGGCGCAGACCAACAGAAGGCTTGGGTGTTTGCAGCATCTTCCAGAATTCGTCCGTGATACGCTCTTGACTGACAATCGAAAGTCGCTGCCGCATCGTGCCGATGGCTTCCAACGCTTTGCGTTCGATGCCGAAGCCGAGCTGGGAAGCGAAACGAATCGCCCGCATAATCCGCAACGGGTCTTCTGAAAAAGTGGTTTCCGGTTCTAAGGGAGTTCGCAGAATTTTGTCTTTCAAATCCTGCGTCCCATTGAGCATGTCCACCAGTTGCCCAAAATTGTCTTGATTGAGCCCGAAAGCCATCGCGTTGACAGTGAAATCGCGGCGAACCAAATCCTCTTTCATCGAAGCGGCTTCAACAATCGGTTTGCGTGAATCGCTCCGGTATTGCTCGCGGCGTGCTCCGACAAAATCGAGCCGCCAGCCGCGATAGGGGATTATTACCGTGGAGAATTTCTCGAAGATAACGCTCCTGCGGACGTTCAGATCGCGACACGCCTCTTCAGCGAATTGTACAACATCTCCTAACACCAGAAAATCAATGTCTTTAGAAGGACGTTTCAAAAGTAAATCACGCACGTATCCGCCCACAGCAAAGACGCGAATCCCAAGCCTGTCCGCCGTTCCTGCGATATGGTCAAGGATTCGCACCTTTCCCGGACGGATAATCACAGAACCGGGCGTTATTTCGTTTCGCTTTGTTCCAGTTTCTTTTGAGCTTTTTTCTGCCATTTCTCTAAACGTTGTAAATCCCGACTGCGACGCTGCCTCGCATCGTCTGTTAAAAATGCCGCAAGTCCCTCGCTGCAAAAGCGCACCACCGCTTCATTATCGCCGAGTTTCATCGCTGCTTCCGTCATTCGTTTATAGAGTCCCACCACATCATAGCCGTTGTTTCGGGATGAATTCAAATACTGATTTATCAGTTTCTTCGACGAAACGATACACTCGCGATAGCGCCCCGAGCGAAACTGCAAAGCTATAAGCGGCCAAAGAAACGACCGCGCACCCGGGAAACGAGCGAGACCTTTCGCAATAAGCGATTCCGCTTCGGCATAGTTTCGTTCTTCTATTAAAAACCAAGTTAATGCACTCATCGCCGCATATCGGGAAAATCTCGACGAATCGATTGCCAACGTTAAATCAGCGTAGGCGGCTTTGCGAGACGGCAGAAAGGGCAGATTCGAAAGCACACCCGCATGTTGAGCGATTCCGTAGCGATACGCTCCGCGCCCTAGATAAGCGTCGTAGAAAGCCGGGTTTTTCTTCAGAACTTTCGAAAAGAAGGATTTAGCGCGCGTGAGTTGTTTCATCGCTGACCAGAAATCGCCTCGACGACCAAGATAAAAGCCTCGCGTCGCGTGAATCGAGCCTTGCAGAAATTCCAACCAGACGCGTCTATCTCCTTCAACCGATATTATATGTTTATCACAGAATAAATTTGTCTTATCGCAATACGCAAAGAATTCCCCCTCACCTGTCGTATCCTCAAAATCCACCATCGCCGTGTACAGGATGATTGCTCGGGCGAACAATCCTGCCGGCTCATCGGGAAAATCACGCTCCAAGGCTTCTTGGATTTCCAAAGCCGCTTCGTAGTGCGAGCCGGTCAGCGTGTCATAGAGCGCGGGAAAGGTGTCTATCGGATGAAGCGCCCAACCGACTACAGGCACGATGAAACAGAGTGCGACATATGAAGCAATTCTGAAAACGACAGAAAAGATGATATTCCCCTTGCGACAAAATATTTTTCCGGTAGTGCCGCACGGCAGTGCGCATAAAGGGTATTCCAGCAGCCAAAAGATACGGACACAATAAGTTAGAGTCAAGCAGAAAGGCCTTATATTTTATTCTTTCACTTGACATCTTGCCGCCATATCCGTATAATGAACAAAATCATTCAGATTTGCACCGCAACAAAGCCAGTAAAATCCATATCAAATATGTAGATAGGTCATTTTGGCACTATACCCTTTACAATCTAAGACTTGGAGGTCAGCGATGAAACGGCACATGGGAATCGGGTTCTTCATTATCGGCATCATGGCACTGACGGCCTTTGGCCAGTCCGAAATACCCGAGCCGAAAGGCACGCTTCTGTTTGAAGGAGCGAATGCTGTCGTCAAATATGATTGCACCCGTGTGGTCGCTCAAAACTCCGGCCATTTCGAGCAGGTCAATCATTACCGCGTTCACTTGCTAACAGAACGCGGCGTGCGCGAACATGCGCAGGATTTCAACTTCTACTTCCTCGCCTATGACACGGTCGAGATTATTGATGCGCGCGTCCATCTGCCGAACGGCGAGGTCGTGATCGTATCCGAAGATGATATTAAGGATGTCCCTCTCCCGGCATTCGGTCCATTCTTTCTGGAAAATGTGCGAGAGAAAATTATCACGTTTCCTGCATTGCGTCCCGGCGCGGAAATCGAAGTTATCTCCAAAACCATTGCCAGAGAACCTCCGATTAATGACGTGTATGATTTCAATACGTCCTTTGAAAGTCAGGATCCTACCCAGACAAAGTTCGTGGAGATTGATGTTCCCATTGACATGAAACTCAAATGGAAAGCCCGCAACGGGGATGTTCCGTATCGCTCAGAACGGCACGGCGACCGAATGGTTCATCGATGGGAAGTCAACGATATTGCCCAGACGATTCCGGAGCCGGGTATGCCGCCGATGCCGGAAGTCTCGCGTCAGATTTTCGTATCGAATATGGAAAGCTGGGAATTCATGTCTCGCTGGTACACAAAGCTCGCTTCTCCAAGCTACGTCCCGGATGAAGCCGTGATAGCGAAAGTCGCAGAACTGACTCAGAATCTCACGACAGACGAAAAGAAAATCGCGGCCATTTTCTATTTTGTCTCCAACGATATTCGCTATGTGGAAACGAAATTATCCGGTCGTAAAGCAGGCTACAAGCCTGAACCCGCGGGCGTAACTTTTGCCAATCGCTATGGTGTATGCCGGGATAAAGCGGCGCTGATGGTATCGATGCTTCGCACCGCCGGGATTCCTTCGGACATCGTGCTGATGAATCCCGTTTGGAAGATTTTCGAGGACGTCCCTTCGCAGCAATTCAACCATGCTATCGTCGGAATTCCCGACAAGCAAACCGGCAAATACTGGTACCTTGATCCGACGATCGAAAAGACGAAGGATTATCTGGCCGCGATGGAGCAGGATAAGGCGGTGTTGCCCTGCAATGAGAAAGGAGAACCTCTCGAATGGCTTCCGCTGATGCCGCCGGAGGATCATCTGTACCACATTCAGGCCCGCAGTGAACTGCATGATGACGGGCGCTATACGAGCCAGCTTGTGATTTCCACTCGCGGATTTCCGGACATGGTCATGCGCAATTTCATGCAAAGTATCCCTCCGGAACAGCGGGAAAATATTTTCAAGCAGATTGTACAGATGATTTCCACGACGGCGCGTCTCGATAAATTTGAGGTCACTGATTTAATGGATTTCACGCAGAATGTCGTGATAACGCTTGATATAAGCGCGACGGATTACAGTGTCGAAGCGGGAGATTACCTGCTGTTCCAGATTCCGAATCAATCCAGCGGCCTTGATTTTCTGACCACCTACCTCCTGCGGGGAAGCGAACTGACGGAGCGGCGCTACCCGATGAAGGTGCTCTCCACTTTCGCTGTCCGCGCGGATGAAGAAGTCGTCTTCCCGAAGGGATATAGTGTAAAATCGGTGCCGGAGCCTCTGGAACGGGATTTTCAAGATTTCCGGTTGGCGCGGAGATTTGATGTCGAGAAAAATCGGGTGAAAATGGAACGTCTGATGGAAACATCCGTCCTTGATATTTCACTTGAGAAATACCCTGATTTGCAGACGATGCTGAAAGAAGACGACGTTATGAGCAAAGGGCGAGTCATCCTGAAGAAAACGAGTTAGCAAAAGACGGACAAGGCAGACCTTGTCCCTACACCCCGCCGCGGCATGCGTCCCCGCGTGCCCGGAATAGAGAACATTCCACTCGCCGAGCCGGGTTCAGCGCTCTCTTCTTGTTCCTTCACGAGGATATTATCGCGCGTAACCCGGCCGGAATGAATGCAATATCTAAATCTGTTTTACCCTATGAAACATTTCCTTACAACATAAGGAGACTGTGTTGAAACCTCAATACTTTTTGTTTGCTGTACTTCTTTTGGCCGTATCTCTCGGATTCGCAAAAGTCGAAGTGGATCCGGCTATTGAACAGCTCATCTTGAATTCCCCGGGAGCGGAAGCCTACCCGCAGGCCGGAGCGTTGATTTTGATGCAAAATCGCGACGTTTACGTGGATGAAGACGGAGACGTCACCACGCACGCTCACTCGCTTCTTAAGATTCTGCAGGTGCGCGCCAAAGATGATTACGGCGACCATTCCATCCGCTTTAACGACGTGACTCATGAGGTCATTATCCACAAAGCACAGACTCGGATGGCGGATGGGACTTGGATAGAGCCTGAAGAAGATGCGTTCACGCTTACCAGCGCGCCTGAAGTGCAGTTCGCCTCCGCCTATTCGCAAATCAAGCAGCGCAATGTCAATTTCCCCGGTCTTGAAATCGGAGCGGTCATCGAGCTCGAATGGACGCGGAAGCCGAAAAAAGAAGAGAAAGAGGAAGATGAAGACGAGTCATACGGCGGCGAATGGATATTCGGAACAACGGAACCCATTCTGAGCCAGACGCTAAGTATTCGGCTGGCTCCGGGTAAACAATTCAGCTATCGAATGCTGAACTCCGACAAAGCAGCGGCCGTGTCGCTGGACAAGGGCGAGACGGTTCATGTATGGCACTTTGAGAATTCGCCGCAAATCATGAACGAGCCCAATCGTGTCAGCAGTGCAGACATCGCCCCGCGACTTCTTTGGACATCTTTCTCCGATTGGAAAGCCCTCGGCGAATATGTAGGCTCGCGCTTCTGGAGCCGCGTCGATACAGCGACAGTGGCCGATGCCGCTCTGACAGAGCTGGTGCCGGACAAACCATCCAAACAGGAAGATTATATCGAGGAACTCTGTATCGCTGTCCAGCGAAAAATCCGAAATGTGAATTTACGGCTGGGACGCGCAGGCTACGAACCCAATACCGCCGACAACGTCTGGGCTCATCGTTACGGTGAAACACGTGATAAAGCCGTGCTCTTGACCGCTCTATTAAGACAAATCGATGTACCTTCATTTCCGGTTCTGGTTATGAATCGGAATATCGAATTCGTCGATTTGCCGGTATTAGTACAATTTCGCCATATCATCTTAGGCATCCCCCGCGATTCGGACACGCTCTACGTGGACCCGATGACGCAGGATTGCCGATTCGGAACGTTACCCTTCTCGCGAACCTATGGACGCAACCTTGCGCTCGCTCCCGGAAACTCGACACTGATTGATGTCCCCCACGGAGATTTGGAAAGCCGTTCTACGATTACTTATATCGATGTAAAGCTGCATCTCGACGGAAGTCTCGAAGGCACCGTGAAAGCCTCTCCGAAAGGCCAGTGCGAACGCCGGTGCCGCCGAAAACTCAAGGATATGAAAGAAAAAGAGATGGACATCTACTTCCAGAGAGTAGCTTCGCAAATATCGCAGGGAGCTACCGTCGTTCATTATGAAATGTCCGACCTGAAAGACTTGACGCTGCCTGCCGAAGTCGTCATGGCGTTCAAAGCGGAGCGTTACGCGAATCGCCAAGGCGATGTCATTCTCTTTGATTTGACACCCAATCCTTTCGGCTGGGCTTCGCACGGATTCTTCCCACAACTGCCGCAAGTGCGCTATCCTATTGGATTGCCTGCCCAAGGGAAAGTTCAAACAATCCTTCGGCTGCAAATCCCACAGGGCGTTACCGTAGGTTTCCTGCCGGAAGCTGTCCAGGTGGATAATCCTTACTATCGACTCGACATGGCGGCGCGCGTGCAAGGTGACCAGATTATCTGGGAAATCGCGACTGAAATCAAGGCTGATAAAGTGCCTGTCGATGATTATCAAACCATGCGCGAAGGATTCCAGAATTTAGGTCTGGAAAAGAACCGCCTCGCAATCTTTGAATTGACCCGATAACATCGCGAAACATCTTAAAAAGAAACCGTCCGATTCCCGGTGTTTTGCCGGAGATTCGGGCGGTTTTGTATCATCGAGAGGTTCCATAATCACAGACTAAAACAATTAATTCCCGACCAATTAAGTCCTATTCTATCCTCAGACGAGGAAACTACGCTTTTGTAATGACAGAAGTTATGTGAAATATTTCATTAGGAAGCCGTTCAAAACCCGGTTTAGAACGATAAGATAGATGAAGTTCTCCTTGACTTTCTTCCGAATTTTTCATAACTTTATGTCTTATATAAGTTATGGAATGAGCTATGAATTGGCGAAGCGGCGAAATCTTCTTTTTCACGCGCAAGGACGAGGTTAGGTGAGGAGCGTTCGAAGCCTTTCCATTGGCGGAGTTTGCATCGCCCTTGGCGTCGTTTTACCTCTGTTAGTTCATTCTCTGGGGATTGCCCCCCGTATTGTTCTCCCCATCCACTATCCTGTTTTTCTCGCCGGGATGCTTCTTGATCCTGTCGGCGCCGCTATCGTGGGAATCCTAAGCCCTGCTCTTTCGATGGGTCTGACAGGCATGCCCACTCCCGATCAAACGCTCCGCATGATGGGAGAACTCGCTGCCTACGGATTCGTCGTCAGTCTTACACTTCGCTTGTTGGGTGGTTTTCGCTACTGGACGTGTCTGGTGGCGCTCATCATCGCCATGATTCTGGGACGAATCGTTCATGCGTCCCTCGCGATGTGGCTCTTCGGTTTTCATGGATGGAAAATTTATGCCGCGATGTATCTTCCGGGAATTCCGGGAATGATTGCGCAGTTCATTCTGATTCCCCCGATTGCCATCCGCGTTCGGCGAGCACTAAATCTGCCTGTAAAATAATTTAGACTCTTTTGATAATTGGGATAAAACCCGATGAATGTAAATCTTCTTGCATTAGTTGTGCTTTTTATTGTTGCGGCTGTGGTTGTCGTCGCGTTTCTGGCGCTGGTCGTTCTTTTCGGTCCGAAACGCAGCAATGCCAGTAAAAGTCTGCCCTTCGAATGCGGCACGGAAGGAACCGGAGATGCTCGCGGACCTTTCCCTATCAAATATTATCTGGCGGCGATTATTTTTGCCGTCTTCGATGTGGAAGTCGCCTTTCTTTACCCGTGGGCGGTTTCTTTTAGATCCCTGCACCTTGTTGGTTTTGTTTCGATGCTTATTTTTCTCGCGGTGCTGGCAATTGGGCTTTACTACGCGATTAAACGCGGCGTCTTTGAATGGAAATAGGAATGGAATTTTTAAAAAATCCCTCTCAACCCGGCCCACCGGAAGACGGTCAAATTATCACCACCCGATTCGATAAGGTTCTCGGCTGGGCGAGAAAATATTCGCAGTTCGTCTATCCGTTTGTGACGGCGTGCTGCGGGATGGAATATATGTCCGTGGCGAGTTCTCACTATGACCTCGACCGCTTTGGAACGGCCTTCCCGCGGTTCAGCCCGCGTCAGAGCGATGTCATCTGGGTCGTCGGAACGATTTCGCATAAACTTGCTCCCCTTTTGAAACGCATCTATGACCAGATGACCGAACCGAAATGGGTGATTGCTATTGGTGCGTGCGCATCGTGCGGCGGTCCCTATGACAACTACGCCACCGTACAGGGCATCGGCACGATTATTCCCGTGGACATCTACGTCGCAGGCTGCCCTCCGCGTCCCGAAGCGATTATCGAAGGCGTCGTGAAATTGCAGAAGATGATCCTCGAATCCAAACAAATGTGGAAAGTGGGTGCTCCTTAAAGCAAATGGAAAAATCACCGGCTCATAAGAAAATCGACGAGAAATTCCCGGATGCTGTGTTGGACGCTCACGCTCAGCACGGCGACGAGACTCTCATCATTCGCAAAGATGCCATTTTGGACGTTGCACAATTGCTGAAAGAAGATCCGGAATTGCAATTCAACTTCCTGATGGATTTAACGGCGGTTGACTACATCGGACGACAGCCGCGTTTCGAGATTGTCTATATTTTTGTCTCGATACCCAACAGCACTCGGCTTCGCGTGAAACTTCAGTCCGACGACCTGTATCCAACCGTCAAGAGCCTGACTCCGCTGTGGGAAACAGCGAATTTCCTCGAACGCGAATGCTACGACCTCTACGGCATTCGTTTCGATGGACATCCGAATTTAACACGCATCATGCTCTACGAAGGTTTTGAAGGACATCCGCTACGCAAAGATTATCCCAAGAAGAAACGCCAGCCGCTGATTGGGCCGGGAGCAAAATCATCACATAAACACTAAACAAAACCGAATAGATGGAAACAAAAACCAAAACTCCGCCTGAAGAACAGTTTTTCTTCACCACCGACGAGCCTGAGTTTAAAACAAAAGAGATGCTGCTCAACATGGGGCCGTCGCATCCGGCGATGCACGGCATCGTGAAGATTGCCGTCAAACTGCAGGGCGAACTCGTCATGGACGCCGACATCGAAATCGGCTATCTGCATCGTGCGATGGAGAAAACGTGCGAAGATTGCACATGGAATCAGGCGACGATTTACACCGACCGGTTGAATTATGTCAGCCCGATTATCAACAACGTCGGTTACGTCATGGCCGTGGAGAAGCTGCTCGGTATCGAAATTCCCCCACGCGGTCAATACCTTCGCACCATCCTTAGTGAACTCTCCCGCATCGCCGACCACATGACCTGCATCGGCGCCGCCGCAATGGAGATGGGCGCGATGACCGTTTTTCTCTATGCGATGAAAGGCCGGGAATTTCTCTACGAGCTTTTCGAGGATTATTGCGGCGCCCGCGTTACGACCAATGCGACGCGCGTGGGAGGCATGCCGGCGGATTTGCCGGATGGCTGGATCGACAAGATGCATCGCGCGCTCAAAGAAGAGCGTAAAATTATCAAAGAAATTGACGGTTTGCTGACGTGCAACCGCATCTTCTATGACCGCATAAAAGGTGTCGGTGTGATGAAAGCAGACGACGCCATCAGCTATGGCTTCACAGGCCCTTGTCTTCGAGCGGCGGGTGTCGAATACGACGTTCGCAAAAATTTTCCGTATCTGGTCTATGACCAAGCGGATTGGTCAATTGTCGTCGGGACGGAAGGGGACAACTTCGACCGCTATCTGGTGCGCATGGAAGAAATGGAACAATCCGCCCGAATCTGCGAACAATTAGTCAAGAAAATTCCTGATGGCCCACACTCGGTTAGTGATAAACACATCATGCTGCCCGATAAAGAGAATACCTACGGCAATATCGAAGGCTTGATGAATCATTTCAAGCTCATTATGCACGGACACGGCATCCGCGTACCGAGCGGGGAAGCTTATCAAGCCGTCGAAGGGGGCAACGGCGAACTCGGATTTTACGTGGTGTCTCATCCTATTGAAGGAGAGGAAGAAGACGGCTGCGCCAGTCGGCCTTGGAGAGTACGCGTCCGTCCTCCCTGCCTGCATCTCGTCGCCGGAATTCCGCACATGATTAAAGGTGATATGGTGGCGGATGTTATCCCATCATTCGGTTCGATTAACATGATTGGAGGGGAACTCGACCGATGAACCCAATCCCCGAATCCCTCGAGAAAAAAGCGCAGGAAATTATCCTTCGCTATCCGCCGGAGCATCGAAGCGCGGCGCTTGTGCCTGTGCTCTTGGAAGCGCAGAAAATCGTGGGGTGTCTCTCGCCCGATGTCGAAGCATGGGCAGCGGAAACGCTCGGAGTGACGCCGGTGCGCGTGCGCGAGGTGATTTCGTTTTACGGCATGATGCACCAAAAGCCCCTTGGGAAGTATCACATTATGTTCTGCCACAACGTCTCCTGCTCGATTCAGGGAGCTGAGAGCCTGCAGGACTATCTGGAGACCAAGCTGGGAATCAAAGCGGGCGACGTTTCTGAAGACGGACAGTTCTCCATCGCGGCAGTGGAATGTTTGGGAGCTTGCGGCTGGGGGCCGGTGATGCTCGTTGGCGAAGAACAGTTCTTTCAACTCACGGCTGAGAAAATTGACAATATTATCGATGAGCTTCGGCAAGGAAGAATGCCGCATGGAGATACACCGACCCCGCTCATCGGAAACGTCGGCTTGCCGACCACTTGATGGATAAAAGCTGATGGAACGGTACCTTTCAAAACATTTTGCGACACCGGACATGCGCCGGTTGTCCGTGGCTTCGAAGCATGGCGCGTACGAGATGCTCGAACGGGCTTTGAAGATGGAACCCGGTGAGGTCGTGGAACTCGTCAAAGCCAGCGGTCTGCGCGGCCATGGCGGCGCGGGTTTTTCCGCCGGTTTGAAATGGAGTTTCGTCCCCAAAGACACGTTTCCGCGCTATGTCACGGTGAACGCAGACGAGAGCGAACCGGGCACGTTCAAAGACCGCCTCATCCTCGAACGGGATCCGCATTTGCTCCTCGAAGGAGCGCTCATCTGCGCATGGGCGGTGCAGGCGGAAACGATTTATATCTACATCCGCGGCGAGTATTTTTATCCCACGAAAGTCATGGACGCCGCCATCGAAGAAGCCCGGCAAAAAGGCTATATCGGCGAGCGAATCTTAGGTTCCGATTTTTCATGTCAGGTTTACACGCACCCCGGAGCCGGGATGTATATCTGCGGCGAAGAAACCGGACTCATAGAAAGCCTCGAAGGAAAAAAAGGGCAGCCGCGCTTTAAACCTCCCTACTACCCTGCGGCAATTGGTTTGTGGCAAGCTCCGACAATCGTGAATAATGTCGAAACCCTCGCCGCAGTCCCTTGGGTGATGAGATTAGGTCCCGAAAAATTCGCGAGTCTCGGCACTCCGAAAAGCGGTGGCACCTGCCTCGCTTCCTTGTCGGGTTCTGTAAAAAATCCCGGCGTCTATGAAATTCCGATGGGATTTCCTTTGGATGAACTTATCTATGAACTCGGCGGCGGCCCCCCGAATGGCGGTAAAGTCAAGGCCGTGATTCCCGGCGGTTCATCCTCGCCGATTTTGACCGCGGAAGAAGCAAAGGGCATTAAGCTCGATTTCGAATCGGTCGCGGACGCGGGTTCGATGCTGGGGAGTGCAGCGATCATCGTTGTCGATGAATCCGTCTCGATCCCGCAAATGCTCTACTGGGTACTGCGGTTCTACGCGCATGAATCGTGCGGTCAGTGCACGCAGTGCCGCGAAGGAACCGGCTGGATGCTGCGGCTTTGCAAACGGCTGCTGGACGGCAAGGGCAAAATGCGCGATATTGACGACCTCGATGAAATCGCGGACGCTCCGGACGGAACGACGATTTGCGCGTTTGGCCCGGCGGTTTCGTGGCCAACGAAATCCTACTTGAAAAAATTCCGACATGAATTTGAGGCGCTGGTCAAAGAGTAACTTCAAACGCGAGTAAAGGTTTCTTCTATGCCTCACATAGAAATTAACGACAAACCTGTTGAGGTTCCCGGAAATATCAATCTGATTAAAGCGGCAGAATTCGCTGGCGTTTCTATTCCGCATTTTTGCGGTCATCCTGCGCTCTCTGTCGCAGGCTCGTGCCGGATGTGTCAGGTTGAAGTCGAACAGCGCGGTCGAAAGAGTCTGGTGATTGGCTGTTCTACAACGGTCGCTGATGGGATGAAAATCTTCACCGATACAGAACCGGTCAAGAAACAGCGCCGGTTGGTGTTGGAACTCCTGCTTCAAAACCATCCCCTCGATTGTCCGATTTGCGATGACGCCGGAGAATGTTCACTGCAAAACTACTATATGGATTACGGTCTCCATGACAGCCGCATGGAACTCGAAGACAAACATCACAAGCATAAAAATATTGATCTCGGGCCGACCATTGTTCATGATGCCGAGCGCTGCGTCTTGTGTTCGCGCTGCGTACGATTCCTTCGGGAAATCACCGGCACCGGTGAATTAGGCATTTTCGGACAGGGAATGACATCGGAATTATCAGGGCTTCCCGGCAAACCGCTGGATAATCCGTATGCGGGCTGCGTCGTGGATTTATGCCCTGTCGGCGCGTTGACAGACAAAGATTTTCGCTTTAAGCGGCGCGTCTGGTATCTGAAAAAGGTTCCTTCGATTTGTCAGGAATGTTCTCGCGGCTGCAACATCGAAATTCACTATGAAATGCAGCGCGATTACAAAGCACCCGGCAAGCGGATTCAGCGTCTGAAACCGCGCTATCATGAAAAAGTCAATGAATGGTGGATGTGTGACAGGGGACGCTACAGCTATCATAATGTTGACGCACCAAACCGATTGGTAGTAGCACAACTCCGCAAGTCGAATGGGCATGGTCCACCGGATATCAAGCTTGTGATTCAAGAAGTCGCCCAAGCCATCAAGAAGACGAAAGAAAAACACGGAACGAAATCCATCGCCGTTCTCGGCAACGCCCGCTCCTCGAACGAGGATATGTACCTGTTGCAACGGCTTTTCAGCAAACATCTCGGCGTTCATAATCTGGATGTCACTTTGAAGAGTGAACCTACTTCAGAAGAAGATGACATTCTCCGGAAGGCTGATGCGACTCCCAATCGGCGGGGAGCTTTTGAAATCGGCGTGCAATCTTCGAAAGGACGGCTGTCCGGCGACGAGATAGTGAGGCATGCGCTGTCCGGCGATATTCGTGTCCTTATCGTTGTGCGCCACGACCTGAGCCGCGCTCTTTCCGAAGAACAACTGCGGAAGCTCGGGAGTCTGGACTACCTGTTTTACCTTGGAGAACATGTCGGAACCATGACCGACATTTCGCACGGAGCGATTCCCATGGCAATGTGGGCGGAACGCGAAGGAACCTATACGAATTTCCAAGGGCGCGTTCAGCGAACGACACCGGCGTTTCCTCCTTTGGGGCAAGCGCTTCCCGAATGGGAAATATGGAAAATGCTGGCTGGAGAAATGGGACTGACGATTAAAGCGAAGATGCCGAAAGATGTCTTTACGGACTTGACCCGAAACGTCGCCGCCTTTAAAGAATTAACGTGGGAAGACCTTGTGCCTTCCGGAAAGATGCTGGCGTGGGTGCCGGAACCGCCTCACCGGAAAGTTCAAACGTCCACTCCGCTGGAATAAAATCGAAGACGCGTAATAAACGTAAATACCCTTATGCTTCTGATTGTTGAAACTCTCATCGCTCTTGGAAAAATCGCCTTTGTCTTAGCATTCGTCTTCTCCTTTGCGATACTGCTGACGTGGGCGGAGCGCAAGCAGCCTGCTTTGATGCAGGACAGACTCGGCGCAAACCGGGCTCCGATTTTCGGGCTTCGTCTCTGGGGAATATTCCATTCCATCGCTGAAACATTCAAGCTTGTGTTCAAAGAGGACTTCATCCCTCCCGCGGCGAGCCAATTCGCATTCCGATTCGCTCCGGTTGTCGCGCTCTTCCCGGTGTTGCTCACGTTCGCCGTCATTCCGTTCGGGAATCAACTCGAAATCGGCGGACGAGTCATCCTGCTCCAAGTGCTCAATATCAACGTCGGAATTCTTTTTCTGTTGGCCTTCGGCTCTCTGGGCGTCTATGGAATTGTGTTGGGCGGTTGGGCATCCAATAATAAATATTCGCTGCTTGGCGGCATGAGGGCGGTGGCGCAGACGATCAGCTATGAAGTTGTCATCGGGCTGACGATTATCGGACCTGTTATGGTCTATGGCACCCTCGAACTCGGCGACATGGTGCTGATGCAAAATAAACTCCTGTTCGGCTGGCTTCCGATGTGGGGAGTTGTCGTTCAGCCGCTGGCGTTTCTACTCTTCCTGCCAGCCGGAATTGCAGAAACAAAACGCACTCCCTTCGATTTGCCGGAAGGCGAATCCGAAATCATCGGTTTTAACCTCGAATACTCTGGGATGCGCTGGGGGATGTTTTTCTTAGGGGAATTTATCGAACTGGTCGTTTTAGCGGGACTGTTAGTGACGCTCTTCTTCGGAGGCTATCACGTTCCCTACCTTTACGACAGTTTTGAACTATCAGGAGTCGGCGGCTTTGTTTTCCCATGGGGAGCAACTATTCCTCTTGCGGATGTGTGGGTGGTGGTGCTGCGTATTTGTTCCTTTGCGGCGAAAATCGCTTTCTTCCTCTGGCTTCAGCTTCTCGTACGCTGGACACTGCCGCGTTTCCGTTATGATCAACTTATGCGTGTCGGCTGGAAAATTATGATTCCGCTGGCGCTATTGAATATTGCTTTGACAGGGATTGTTTTACTCGCGCTATAGATTCTTGAAAATTGCTCTGTGCCGACGAAACTGCAACTTTTACCTTCACGCCGATTGGTTCTGTGCTAAGTAAAAAATCATAATATTTACGTTCAACTTTCCTATGGGAGGAAATCACAATGGAATGGAAAAAACTACCCCTGATCCTGCTCATGGCTTTTGGGCTCTTGTTTTTGACGATTGGCTGTGATGGTGATGACGAAGAGGAGCCACCGCCGCCGGAAGGACATCTCACTCTTGAAGTCACCACGCTTGATTTTGGCACGGGCGACATCGAAAAACAAATGACGCTGTCGAACACGGGTGATGCGGCTCTGGCTTGGAGTATCAGCGACGCCACCATTCCCTACTGGGCGGATGTCGACCCAACCAGTGGTAATCTTGTGGCAGAGGCTCAAACTCAAATCACTGTCCGTGTGGAACGAACCGGTGTCAGCCCGGGCGAAACATCGGCAGCCATCATGTTTCTGTCGGATGCGAATGATGACTCGCTCACATTATCAGTGGAACGGGTCTGCAACATCCTGAGCGATGACTTCAATGTAGGTGGCGCAACCGATTGGACCGCTACTGAGCTGGATGTTTCGCAAAACAACGACGGCTATGTCGTTCTCGGCCCCAACAGTGCTGTTATTGCGGGTCGTCTCCTTCAAACCATTTCACCGACGGTGCCTTATACGGTTTCCGCGAGGGTTCGGCGCCCGGTTCAAACCGCTGTGTATAAACAATACGGGCTCCTTTTGGAAGGCAGCTCGACGGAAGACGCTCTCTACTTCACCGTCACGGTTGATGATGACACGAACTACACCCTCGAACAGTCTGTCGGAGGTGATTGGACTGTGCTGCGTGCGGGCTTCACAAGTTTGTTCTCCACCGAGGGAGGAGTCTGGAATCTCCTGCGGCTGGAAATTTATGAAGATGGTGTAACCACGAGGGCTCGTGGATATGCCGGGACCGCGGACACGCCCCTTTTCGAGGACGTTGAGTTAGATGCAGGTCTGAGCGTTGCGAGAATGGGATTCCGAAGCGAAGAGTACACCATACACGCCGACTGGTACTGCGCACAATAACCTCTGGGATTCTGGAGAAACGAACCCAAGATGATTGATAAGAAAGTCGTACGTGTCAGGCTGTCCTGGTGGCAGAAGACGTACTACCCTGAAGTCGCCCGCGGTCTATGGATTACCGCGTCCCATTTCTTCGTCAATTTCGCCCGGCACTGGATGCGGCACGTGTTTCGAATGAAAAGCGTTACCCCCGGTGCGGTGACGATTCAATATCCCGAAGAAAAGAGACCGGTCAGTCCCCGGTGGCGCGGACGTCATCGCTTGATGCTGCGGCCTGACGGAAGTCCGCGCTGCGTCGCCTGTATGATGTGCGAATCAGCCTGCCCGGATGAATGTATCTACATTACACCCGCGGAAACACCGGACGGTCGTGTGGAAAAATATCCCGCGGTATTTGACATTGACTTGCTCCGCTGCTGCTTCTGCGGACTCTGTGTTGAAGCATGCCCGGAAGATGCCATACGAATGGATTCGTTCGACCTCGATTTAGCTTCCTATGCGCGGAAAGATTTCTATCTTGATCGGGAATTCCTGTTGAGAAACAGCGAGCTGACAACCCACGCTCAATACGACGGTGAATTAGAGGGAAGACCCGTCAGTCGTTTGAATCTTCTTAAAGATACTCACCCGACAACCCCGTCAGGATAGCAACTCCTTACCTAAGAAATCCAAGGGCGCCGCGCTGGGAAAGAAATTTTTCTCAGCGCGGCGGCTGTTCTTGAAACCCGGATAAAGGCGGATCCGTCTCCCGGGATTCTTCGAGAAGGTACGATACAATCCGCAAGAATCGAATTACAGAACTCCTCGGTATCCAATGGCCGATTATACAGGGGGGAATGGTTTGGGCGGCAGGATGGGAACTGTGCGCCGCTGTTTCCGAAGCAGCCGCGTTAGGGCTTATCGGCGCGGGTTCCATGAAGCCGGACATCCTGCAGCTCCACATTCGTAAAGTAAAAGATGCGCTTCAAGATAAAGCTCCCTTCGGTGTCAACATTCCGCTCCAACGCGGCGATGCAGACGAACTCGTGCAAGTCTCTCTTGATGAAGGTGCAAGAATTTTCTTCACCTCCGCAGGCAATCCCGGCCGTTTCACACCGATGTTGAAAAAGAAAGGTGCGACGGTTGTGCATGTCGTTCCATCAGTGACACTGGCTGTAAAAGCGGAAGCGCGGGGAGTGGATGCTGTCGTCTGCGAGGGAACCGAAGCGGGTGGTCATAACGGCGTAGACGAGATTCCCGTGTTCGTTCTGGTGCCGCAGGTCGTGGAAGCGATTTCGATTCCGGTGATTGCCGCTGGGGGAATTGTGGATGGTCGAGGTATCGCTGCGGCGATGGCGTTAGGCGCGGAAGGTGTACAAATCGGAACCCGCTTTGCCGCGACGGTGGAATCATCGGCTCACAATCGCTACAAGCAGGCGGTTCTCAATGCCACCGACACCGGTACTGTCTTTGCATTAAGAAAAATCGGCCCGGTGCGGATGCTTCGTAATCCTTATGCCGAGCGCTGCGCTGAAGCCGAAACTCGCGGCGCCAGCGCGGAGGAGCAACGGACACTTTTAGGCAGCTATCGCGAACGTTTGGGGATTTTCGAAGGTGACTGGCAGGAAGGACAGTTCGAGGCGGGGATGGGCGCCGGACGAATCCACGATATTCCGCCTGCAGGAGACATTGTTGCGCGACTGGTGCACGAATGGATAGACTATTCTTTAGAACCATAATAGAAGAAAGGAAGACCTGACAATGAAACTTTCTACCGCTTTAGGTCCGGTGAAAGGTAAACCGGGTGCTCTCGCCGTCTTCCTGTTTGATGACGAGATACAAAGATCGAAACTGAACCTGCTCAACGCGCCGACGCTGCGGGAAGTCCGCCGTCTCATTCGCGCGAGCGATTTCAAGGGTGAATCGGGAGAGCTCGTCGTTCATTTCGCGAATGAAGGCGTTGCCCGAATCATCCTGCTGATTGGACTCGGCACGCGCAAGGATTTCGATTGGGATACTATGCGCCTTGCAACGGGAGCAGTCGTGCGCAAAGCCCGCGATTTAAACGCGCGGACTCTTGTTTGTATCACAGCGGACAAACGCCCGGCTGATTTGCCCGCGGAAGATATGGCACGCGCCGCTGCAGAAGGCGCTGTGTTGGGAAATTATCGCTATATTGCGTACCGTGCGAAAGCACGGGAAAAGGCCAAAGAGCTCGCTTCGGTCGTTTTTCACTATGAAGATTCGAAACGGCGAACAGCGGGAAACCGGGGCATCGAACAGGGAAGAATCCTCGCGGAAGCGACGAATTTTGCCCGAGATTTAGGCACCGGCCCATCCAATCTCGTCACTCCCACCTACCTTGCGAAAGAAGCCAAGAAACTTGCCAAAAGCGGACTCAAGATCAAGATACTTGAGCAGGAAGAGATGAAGAAACTCGGCATGAACGCTCTTTTAGCGGTTGCCAAAGGAAGCGCCGAACCTCCGAAACTGATCGTGATGGAATACAAAACTCCGCGCGCTCGAAAGACACTGGCTTTTGTGGGGAAAGGCGTGACATTCGACAGCGGAGGCATCTCCATTAAAGCCAGCGAGAAAATGGATGAGATGAAAATGGATATGTGCGGAGCAGCGGCTGTTTTGGGCGCGATGAGCGGAATTCCGCGACTCAAACCCCAATGCAATGTCATCGGCATCATCGGCGCTGTAGAAAATATGCCGAGCAGCACCGCCTATAAACCCGGAGACATCATCACAGCATCCAACGGCAAGACCATTGAAGTGCTGAACACCGACGCGGAAGGGCGTCTGGTGCTCGCCGACGCGCTGGTGCATGCGATCAAGACCTATAATCCATCCGCCATCGTTGACTTGGCGACTTTGACGGGAGCCTGCGTCGTGGCGCTGGGACATCATGCGACGGGACTCTTCTCGAATCGTGAAAGCCTCCGGAAAGTCATCGAGCGAAACGGAGAACGCGCCGGTGAACGGCTCTGGCATCTTCCGCTCTTTAGAGAATACACCGATGATATCCAGAGTGACATCGCCGACATTAAGAACGCAGCCGGTCGATGGGGCGGCGCGAGCACGGCCGCCGCTTTCCTGCAGGAATTCGTCGGGAAGACCGCTTGGGCGCATCTGGATATTGCCGGGACAGCCATTGACGCAAAAGCGTCCAGTATCCAGCCGCCAAAAGTCGCCTCGGGAGCCGGTGTTCGCACCCTCCTGCATCTGGCAATGGATTTTTAATAACTGTCTTACGACGTGATGGAACAAATTCTTCTTACAATTCTGATTATAATTTCTCTCGGTCTTTTTGTTCAGCCGATTTGGAAACGACTCCAATTGATTGCGAAGGCCAAGGGTTGTTTTTGTCTGGACCGAATCGGTGACCGCATCGTTCGCTTCTTGAAGAATGTTCTTTTCCAGCAAAGAGTTATTTCAGGACGACCGGGGCCGGGTTTCCTGCACGCTCTCGTCTATTGGGGTTTCCTCCTCTTCATGTTGGAAACATTCCATCACTTCTCGACTTGCTACGGCTGGCACCCGCTCGGAGAAGGCGCGTTTCACCGCGTCTATGGTGGTGCTGTTGCCATTTTCGCAATTCTGGTCATTATCGGAATTTCAGGTCTGGCCTTCCGGCGCTTCATCCTGCGACCGGAAGCTCTCGGAGAAAAGCTTTCATGGTCATCTGGCCTCGTTGCGCTTTTCATCGAAATTCTGATGGTCACGTACCTGCTCGACTACTTTGAGTTGATACATTCTCCAACAATCGAGCATACCATGTGGTGGATCCATTCATTGACGATTCTTGCGTTCATCGTGCTGATTCCGCACAGCAAACATATTCATCTTGTGCTTTCGCCGTTTACGACTTTCCTGAAAGATTTCGAATTAGCAAGAATTCATCCACTCGATTTTGAAAACGACGAATTCGGAGCAGAAAAACTTTCGGATTTCAGCGCGCATACCACACTGGGAGCTTTGACATGTGTGGAATGCGGTCGCTGCTTTGATCAGTGTCCCGCAAGTCAGACGGGAAAAGCGTTGAGTCCGAAACAGCTTATGCTCGACCTGCGCGCGGGACTCCTGAAAAATCCGGACGCTCTAATTATCGGTCCGGTGATTGACGAAGAAATCATCTGGCAATGCACCACCTGCGGCGCATGCACGTTTCAGTGTCCGGTCGGGATTGATCAGGTCGTTCCAATTATCGAAACGCGCCGGGGAAAAGTTGCCGCCGCCGAATTCCCGTCAACCCTGCGCCCCCTCTTCGACAATCTCGAAAAGTCCGACAACCCGTGGAAATATCCACGTGCTCAAGCCGACGATTTCATTGAAGAAAACTCCTTCCCCATCTTCAAGGAACATGACGTTCTCTACTGGATGGGGTGCATGGGTCGCTACGATTTCGCCTACCAGAAAGTCGCTCTGGCGGTTGCGAAAATTTTAACATCCGCAGATATTCGCTGGGGCATCCTGAAGAATGAAAAATGCACTGGAGACGCCGCGCGGCGTGCGGGCAACGAGCTTGTTTTCCAGATGCTGGCGGAACACAATATCGAAATCCTGAACAACGCGGCTCCGAAACTTATCCTGACAACTTGCCCTCATTGCCTGCGAACTCTACAGGAATATCGGGACATCGGACTCAACCCGGACATTCCGATTGTTCACCATGCCGAATATTTTACTCGCCTGGTAAAGGAAGGTCGAATTACGCTTTCCAAAAGCGACGGGCAGGAAATCGTCTATCATGACGCTTGCTATCTCAGCCGTTACATCGGCGGCGAACATATTGACTATCCGCGGCGGTTAATTTCACAGACGGGCGCAACCCTTCGGGAACCCGACCGCAACCGGGAGCGTTCTTTCTGTTGTGGCGCCGGAGGCGGGCTGCTATTCACCGAAGAAACCGCCGGGGAACGCGTCAACCATAACCGCGTGAAAGAACTCCTCCAAACGGGAGCCTCCGCCATCGGCACCACCTGTCCCTTCTGCCAGCTTATGCTGCGGGACGGTCTGCGGGATTTGGAAAAAGAAACTATTGCCGTCAAAGACATCGCCGAATTGATGGCGGAGCACCTGCCGGCATAACGGTGAGGATTTCGTAGCGCAATTTTTTCAGACATCGGAAATGACCGATGCTTCTTTGCATTCAAAGTAGAAGACTATGAAAATCGGTGACTATACGCTATCTCCCATTGCCACGGGCGATTTCCGTCTTGACGGCGGCGCTATGTTCGGCGTGATTCCGCGAATCCTCTGGGAGAAAACCAATCCGCCCGATGATAAAAACCGCATTCAAATGACCATGCGAGCGTTGCTGCTTCAGGGAAACGGGCGACGTATTCTCATTGATAACGGGATTGGTCACAAGGTCGATGACAAATTCGCCCGGATGTTTCATATAGAGCATTCGCAGTCGACGCTTGCTCAGTCGCTCGCGAAACTCGGTCTGACTTCGCAGGATATTACCGATGTTATCCTGACGCACCTTCACTTTGACCATTGCGGAGGAAGCACAATCCACGACGGCAAGGATGTCGTGCCGACGTTTCCGAATGCGCGTTATTATGTGCAGAAGCGTCAATATGAACATGCCTTGAAGCGCAATGAGCGAGACAGAGCAAGCTATTTCGCTGAGAATTTCGAGCCTATGAAATCCGCCGGTCATCTGGAATTTCTCGACGGCGCGACGGTGTTGTGGCCGGGCGTCGAGACACTGGTTGTTGACGGTCACACGCCGGGGCAGCAGCTTGTCAAGATTTCGGATAAGACGCACACGCTTCTGTACTGCGCGGATTTAATTCCTACGGCAAGTCATATTCCCTTGCCGTACATCATGGCTTATGATTTGGAGCCGCTGGTGACGCTCGACGAGAAAAAGCGTTTGCTGCCGCAAGCGCATGACGAAGGATGGATTCTGTTCTTTGAACACGATTCTTTCCACGTCGCCGCAAAAATAAAAAAAACCGATAAAGGCTTCTCCATAGGAGAAGAGGTGTCGCTGGTTTAGCTCACGACAAGAGCAAACCGGCGATAAGAAAATCGAATGAGGCAGAAATGAAAACAACCATCGCTGGCAGTTATCCTAAAATTCCAAACCGTCCCCGCCCGGCAAAACACCGTATGGCTGTGGCGCGTTTGCAGCAGGGGAAAATCACGATTGATGAGCTAAAAAAAATCGAGAATGACGTCACGACGGAAGTGATTGAGGAACTGGTCGGCACCGACCTTGACATCATCACCGACGGCATGATTCGCTGGGAAGATGGACAAACACCGTTTGCGAGCGCGCTGGAAGGTTTCGAACGCAGCGGCTTGATTCGCTATTTCGATACGAATACATATTATCGCCAGCCGGTTGCGACGGAGAAAATTCGCTTCAAGCAGCCGATAACCGTGGACGATTTTATGTTTGCAAAAAAACACAGCAAGAAACCTGTGAAGCCTGTCGTAACGGGACCCTATACGCTGGCGCGTCTCTCCGAAAACCAACATTACAGTAAGTTTTCGGATTTCGTTCTGGATGTGGCTCGTGCGCTGCACGAAGAAGTATCGGCTCTGGAAAACGCGGGCGCTGAAATAATTCAGATTGACGAACCGGCTATCCTGCGATTTCCAAATGACGCAGGGATTTTTTCGGAGGCAATACGCCTGCTGATTCAGGGAATTAAAACACCCATCCTGCTCCAGACCTTCTTTGGCGATGCAACACCTCTGTGGTCAACATTGACCGCTTTACCGGTCGCTTGGTTGGGATTGGACCTCGCCACTGCTCCGGCGGCGTTGAAGACCGTCAACGGATGGAAAGGCGGCCTTTGTCTGGGTCTGCTCGATGCTCGCAATACGAAATTTGAAGATTGGAAAAACCTGCGACCGAAAGTCGAGAAACTGCTTTCAAATTATGACGATGAGCGCCTCATGCTGAGTTCCTCGGCCGGGCTGGAATTCCTGCCCCGAGAGCGCGCGGAAGAAAAACTGAAAAGAATGGTTGCTTTTGCGAGGGAATTCTAATATGCTTATTGAAGAAACCGTATCCTATACGTCCGATAAAACCGACAGCGGCCAGTCCTTGCGCCGATGCCTGCGAACAACATCCGTCGGAAGTTTTCCGAAGCCCAGTTACCTGAAAAAAGCCCGCAGCGCTTTTGCTCGCGGTGAACTTTCGGAAGAAGAACTCTTGGAGCTGACGAAGAAGGCGACGACCGAAGTTATTCATCTCCAAGATGAACTCGGAATCGATATTCTGGTTGATGGCGAAATGTACCGTGGAGATATGGCGACCTATTTCGCGGAGAATTTCGCGGGCTTTGAAATTTCCGGGCTTGTACGCTCCTATGGAAATCGCTATTACCGCAAGCCGATTTGCATTTCCGAGATCAAATACAAATCTCCGATTACCGTGGATTGGTGGAAGCGCGCTCAAAAACTCACGACGAAGCCGATGAAGGCCATCCTGACCGGCCCCTATACGATGATGGATTGGTCTTTCAACGAATACTATGCTACACGGTCGGAATTTGCAAAAGCGATGGCGCTTGCGCTGCGAGAAGAAGTTAAAGCTCTGATTGATGCTGGAGCAACCGAGATACAGATTGATGAACCGGCGATTTCCGTGCGCCCGGAGGAAATCGAGCTGGCGATTGAATCTTTCCGGAGAGTCGTCAAAGATTTAAGCGCTCATTTTTACACGCATATTTGCTACGGCGACTTCACGAAAATCTATCCGAAAATCCTCGAGCTGCCTGTAGATCAACTCGATTTGGAGATGGCGAATTCCGGGATGGACATGCTTGAGCTCTTCCGCAAACACAAATTCACGAAAGAAATCGGTCTGGGCGTTGTGGACAGTCATAGTCCTGTTGTCGAGAAAAAGGAAGACGTCAAACGCCGAATTCGAAAAACCATGGAACTGATTGACCCTGAGAGAATCTATGTCGATCCCGATTGCGGTATGAAGACTCGAACGTGGGAGGAAACTCGCGAGAAGCTCTGGGTTATCGTGGAAGCCGTCAACGAAATACGGACTGAATTGAAACTGGACTAAAATTACCGGAAGAAATGGCTCAAATCAACGGAAAAGATTTCTTAGAACTCATTCGCGAGCGCGTCCTGATTTGCGACGGCGCGATGGGCACGATGCTCTATGCGCGGGGACACTCGTATCGTTCCTGCTTTGATGAGCTCAGTGAAAGCATGCCCTCGGTTGTAGAAGCTCTTCACCGCGAATATATCGCCGCTGGCGCTGATGTCATCGAAACAAATACCTTCGGCGCTAATCCGATTCGTCTTGCAGAGCATGGCTTTGAAAATCGCGCGCGTGAAATTGCTCGAGCCGGAGCGCGGCTCGCTCGTGCGACCGCTGGGGACAATATCTTCGTCGCCGGTTCCGTCGGGCCTCTGAACAAACAACTGAAACCAATCGGCTCTCTTTCCTTGGAAGACGCCCGGGAAGCATTTCGAATTCAAATCACCGGCCTGCTCGAAGGTGGCATCGACCTTCTCATCTTCGAAACCTTTTCATCTCTCCCCGAAATCGGAGAAGCTCTCGCCGCCGCGAAGGAGCTTTGTGATTTACCGATTATCGCTCAGATGACTTTCACCGAAGAAGCTAAGACAATCGTCGGCGACAAGCCCGCGCAAGTTTATAAGACTCTTCAGCAAGCCGGTGCGGATGTGATCGGCGTCAACTGCAGCGTGGGACCGCAGGGCGTCATGGAAGTTATCGAGCAGTTCGCCGCGAAGGGAGACCTTCCCATATCGGCTCAACCCAATGCCGGGCTCCCGCGCATTATCGGTGGGCGCTATATCTACTTGACCTCACCTCAATATTTCGCGGATTACGCCGTGCAATTCGCTGACCTCGGCGTCGGACTCATCGGAGGCTGCTGCGGAACCATACCCGAACACATCGCCGCCATCGCTAAAGCCATCGGCGGACGCAAGCTGAGCAAACGCGCTCGTATCGAGGTGCGCGACGTTGTCGAAGAAGCGGCTGTGAAAGCAGCGCCATCGATTCACGCTCCTTCTCTTTTTCGGGAAGGACTCGGCAAACGCTTTATGGTTTCCGTCGAGATTGATCCTCCGCGAAGCGCTGATCCCGAACCTCTCATCCATTCCGCGAAATACCTGAAGGCGAGCGGTGTTAATCTTATCAATGTCGCTGATAGCCCACTTGCTCGCGCGCGCATGAGCGCTCTGGCAATGGCTCACTTGATTCGTCAGGAAGCAGGCATGGAGGTACTGCTGCATGTCAGTTGCCGCGACCGAAATGCGCTTGGATTGCAGTCTGAACTCTTGGGAGCGCACGCTTTGGGAGTGCGCAACATTCTTGCTGTCACCGGAGATCCTCCGTCCGTCGGGGATTATCCATTCGCCAAAGCGGTTTTTGAACTTGACGCGATTGGGCTTTCGCACCTCATCACTCGCTTGAACGAAGGCGTGGATTTAATCGGAAGAAAACTCGCGGAACCCACCGATTTTCTGCTGGGCGTTGCGGTCAATCCGACAGCGGTCGATATGCGGGAAGAATGGTCGCGGCTGGAAAAGAAAGTGGAAGCTGGTGCGTCTTTTGCCTTCACGCAACCGCTCTTCGACCTGCGGACGTTGGAAGATTTTATCAAGCGCGTCGAACCGTTGAAGCTGCCGATTTTCCTCGGGATTCTGCCTTTGAGAAGCGCCAAGCACGCTGAATTTCTGCACAATGAAGTCCCAGACATCTCCATTCCCGATGATGTCCGCCAGCGCATGCAGCAAGCCGGGGAACGCGGAGCGGCGGTCGGTGTCGACATCGCCTGCGAATTCCTGCGAGTCGCAAAACCTCTGGTACAGGGAATCTATCTCATGCCGCCATTCAATAAATTTGAAATGGCCGTCAAAGTCATTCAAGGAATTGAACTGGAGTAGTATTCGCTCCACATGGGAAAATCTGAAACTCAAAAAAAAGTCGAACAATTAGTTCAACTTTGCCGCGGCCAGGAATCCATTGCGATTATCTCTCACGATAATCCAGACCCCGATTCTCTGGCGACCGCATGGGCGCTCTCCTACCTTTTAGCACACCACAAAATCCCGACGACTCTTCTCTACGCCGGTGTTCTCGGTCGCACCGAAAACAAGGCTCTGGTTCAAACTCTGGATATTCCGCTCAAGCACATTGAAACTCCCAGAGGAGAAGAACCTTTTCCGTACGCTTTGCTCGTCGTGGATACGCAGCCTGCTTTCGGAAACAACTGCCTGCTGTCCAAAGACAATATCCTCGGTGTTATTGATCATCATCCTCCCTTAAAGAGCCAGCGTTCATCTTTCCCCTTCAGCGACATCCGCCGACGCTACGGCGCCACCGCGACGATTCTCTGGGAATACCTCACGGCCACAGGAGTGCGCGTCAACGGAAAACTCGCCAGCGCTCTTCATTATGCGATTCGCACGGAGACGATGGAACTCGGACGCGAATCTTCCGAGGCGGATAAAACCGCTTACCTTGAATTGTTTCAGCTCATGGACTATTCCGCGCTGGCGACAATTCTCAACGCGAAACGTCCTGCCAGTTTCTTTACGGCTATCAGCAAAGCTGTACGGCGAGCGCGTATTTATGGCCGGGCTCTCGTGTTGCCGATGGGCAATGTTCCCACGCCGGAAATTATTCCCGAAACCGCCGAAACACTTCTGCGCTTAGAAGGCATCATCTGGGTGCTCAGCTTCGGCGTCCACCGGAACAATCTCTATTTCTCTCTAAGGTCAACGGATCCGGAATCCAACGCCGGAGGGCTCGCGCTTTTTCTTGCCGAAGGCCTCGGCAGTGCGGGCGGACATGACCAAACCGCCGGTGGTAAAATTATGTTGTCTGATTTTGATGTCAAAAAACGCAATCGACTTTTTTTACGCCTGACGAGACGATTTAAGAGAGCATTATTGCTACCGCAGCGCGGGAAACCCTTACCCAGCTCTGCAAGCACAAAAAAAAGTCCGGTATAAATTCCCGGACTTTTTAATATGGAAAGGATTGAATCAACGATCTCGCAATGCAGCCTGCGCTGCGGCCAGTCTCGCAATCGGAACGCGGAACGGACTGCATGAAACGTAATTCAAACCCGTCTGATGAAAGAAATTCACCGAATACGGATCTCCGCCATGCTCCCCGCAGATTCCGATTTTAAGATTGCTTTTCGTTTGACGTCCCTTTTCCACGCCCGTTCGAACTAATTGACCCACACCGGCTATATCGATGGATTGGAACGGATCATGTGGAATAATTTTTTCGGCCAGATAGAAAGGCATGAAATTCCCGGAATCATCCCGTGAAAGACCGAGCGTCGTCTGCGTCAAATCATTCGTGCCGAAACTGAAGAACTCCGCGACACCCGCAATTTCATCCGCAGTTAAGACCGCACGCGGAAGTTCAATCATCGTGCCGACAAGAAAATCAATCTTTCTTCCCTTCTCCTTCATCACATCTTCCGCGACACGCCTCACGACTTTCGTCTGATTTTCCAGCTCACGCACATGCCCCACCAGCGGAATCATAATTTCCGGATTCACTGGCGTGCCTTCTTTCTCTACCTGCAGAGCCGCTTCGAAAATCGCGCGCGTTTGCATTTCGGTAATCTCAGGATACACCAGTCCGAGCCGACAGCCGCGATGTCCGAGCATCGGATTCGCTTCCGAAAGAGATTCCACTCGCGCGCGCACTTCTTCCGGTGTCATTCCCAATTTCTTGGCAAGAGCGCTTTGCGTCTTGCTGTCATGCGGCAGAAATTCATGCAGCGGCGGATCCAGCGTCCGAATCGTCACCGGCCGGCCGGCCATCACTCGGAAGATACCCACGAAATCCTCACGCTGGTACGGCAACAGTTTCGCCAACGCCTTTCGGCGACCTTCGAGCGTTTCAGCCATAATCATCTCGCGCACCGCGTCAATGCGATCTCCTTCGAAGAACATATGCTCCGTGCGGCACAATCCGATGCCTTCGGCGCCGAAAGCTACTGCCTTTTCGCACTGATCCGGTTGATCAGCATTCGTTCGCACCTGAAGGCGGCGAACATCGTCAGCCCAACTTAGCAGCTTGGCAAATTGCTGATAGACCGGCGCGTCTTCGGGTTTCAACGTTTTATCAAACAACACCTGCAAAATTTCAGACGGACGCGTTCCGATTTCACCCGCGAAAACCTCGCCCGTTGTTCCGTCCAGTGACAGCCAGTCGCCTTCCGCGAGCTCTGTTCCGCTGACCCGCATGCGCCGTTTCGCGTAATCAATCTCCAGAGCGCTGCAGCCCGCCACGCACACTTTCCCCATCTGGCGCGCGACAAGTGCCGCGTGCGACGTCATTCCGCCGCGCGCGGTTAAAATTCCCTCAGAAGCATTCATCCCGCGAATATCTTCCGGCGATGTTTCGATGCGCACGAGAATTACTCGCTCGCCCTTCTCAGCCCATGCTTCCGCATCGGGAGCATTGAAAACAATTCGTCCCGACGCTGCACCCGGCCCCGCGTTCAAACCGCGCGCAAGCGGTTTCACTTTGCTGCGTGCCGCCGGATCAAAAACCGGACGCAGAAGCTGATTGAGCGCATCCGGCTCCACGCGAAGCAAGGCTTCTTCTTTTTTGATGAGTCCTTCCGCTTCCATCTCGACTGCCATGCGAATCGCGGCTTGCCCGGTGCGCTTTCCGATGCGGCACTGAAGCATCCAGAGCTTCCCGTCCTGAACGGTGAATTCGATGTCGTTCATATCGCGATAGCGCTCTTCCAGTCTGTCCGAGATATCGATCAACTGACGATACGAATCCGGCATGAATTCTTCCAAGGACAGATAGTTTTCTTTTCGTTCCTTTTCACTGATGTCATGACTCTTAGCCCACTGCTGCGAGCCTGATTTCATGACCTGCTGCGGCGTGCGAATCCCCGCCACGACATCCTCTCCTTGAGCATTTACCAGGAACTCGCCGTAGAAAACCTTCTCTCCCGTCGCCGGGTCGCGCGTAAAGGCTACACCCGTCGCACAAGTCTCCCCCAGGTTTCCGAAGACCATCACCTGAACATTTACCGCCGTCCCCCAATCATCAGGAATGCGATTCAAACGGCGATAGGCTTCCGCGCGTGGATTTCCCCAGGAATTGAAAACGGCGCCGATAGCTCCCCAGAGCTGCTCTCTTGGATCCTCGGGAAACGGCTGACCCTTTCGCTCACGGATGATCGCCTTAAAATCGGCAACAAGCCCCTTTAGATCCTCCATCGTTAGTTCCATATCGCTGGTGATTCCACGCCCAGCCTTCCGGCGATCCATCAGGACTTCAAACGGGTCTTCCTCATCCTTCGATTCCGGTTTTAAGTCCATCACTACATCGCCATACATGGCTACGAAGCGCCGATAAGAATCATAAGCGAAACGGGGATTGCCCGAACGCTTAATAAGCCCTTCAACAGTCCGGTCATTCAATCCTAAATTAAGAATTGAATCCATCATTCCCGGCATGGAAGCTCGCGCTCCACTGCGAACCGAAACCAAGAGCGGGTTCTCTTCGCTGCCAAACTTGGCTCCGGAGAGCTTCTCAACACGGGCCAGGTGCTCCAAAAGCTCTTGTTCCAGCCCTGACGGGTAGCGATGCTCTCTCTGGTAGTAGGTGCAGACCTCGGTTGTGATGGTGAATCCCGTAGGTACAGGGATTTCTAATAGAGCCATCTCGGCAAGATTCGCGCCTTTGCCGCCGAGTAATTCCTTCATTTCCGCCCGACCTTCCGCCTGACCACCCCCGAAAAAATAAATGTGCTTTGCCATCAATGTCTCCAAATAACCTCTGTTAGAAAATGTATGTATTCCGCTAAATTTACTTCAACAAAATAACTTTCGCGAGCGCTGAATGCGTTCCAGCTTCAAGATAGGCAAAATAAATCCCAGAAGGAAGCCCATCGGCCTGCCAGCGAATTCTCCCGTTCCCCGGCGGCATCAGCCCACCGGACAGCGTTGTTACTTCACGCCCTAATATGTCAAAGATACGCAGCCGAACATCTGCGAATCCCGGCAGGTTGAATTCAAATGTCGTCGTACTATTGAAGGGATTCGGATACGCCCCGGAAAAATGAAAATCACCTGCGACGGGAGGCGCGACGACCGCTTCAGCCTCGTAGTAGGAGCGACATAAAATGTTGTGATTCGGATCAAAATCTATAGACAGAAACGTGTCCGGAATCAAAACAGTAAAAATTTCTTCCGCCACGGCGTCATTCCAGATAGTCACCGTCGTATCCCATCCACCCGGATACTCAAAGAGTAGTTCGATAGGCATGTGGAAATAGGTCTGTGTCGTCTGGTTTTGTCGAATGCGAATATATACAAGATTCGTGCTGTCCTCCGGGCCAGGCCACGCGGCGTAATAATATCTCGGATACCCCCACCCATACACCCACGACTCAAAAAACCAATCGAGGTCCTGACCGGACGCCGCTTCGAGTTCCTGCTGCCAATCCGCTGTCACCGCAACATCATAAGCGTGAGCTTCTCCGTAATTCGACCACGCGCCGAAAAACGCCGAATCGCCCAATAGTTGTCTCAGCATGTGCATAACGCTCGCGCCTTTTTCATAGACCGTGTACGACCAGTAACTTTGAGGATCGTATATAGGAAATGTCTCACCGGAAGACAAATAAGGATTCATCAAGTCATTGACAACGTAATCCATATACGATGCCGAGCCATGTAAATGCTCCATCGCAAGCGCTTCGCAATAAGTGGCGAATCCTTCATTGAGCCAGAGATCCTCCCATTCTCCAAGCGTCACCCAATTGCCCCACCACATATGCGACATCTCATGCGCCAGCAGCCAATCATAAGTATGACTCCCCTGAACCGTCGCCTGATGATGATGGACGCAGGTGACATGTTCCATGTCTCCGAAACTCGTCATCGCATACGACATCCGGTCGAAGGGATACGGCCCAAAGCGTTCTTCGAATCCTTCCATAAAATTGAGCACATTGGAAAAGTGCGTTTCAGCGCGCGTCTCGTACGCCGGGAAAATATGATATTCAATCAGTGGGTTTTCTTCCTGCTGCACGACCGTCATATAGTCACCAATCGCAACACTCATCAGATACGTCGGCACCGGCTGCTCGAGCTTGTAGTGCCATGTCTTCGTACCGTCGCCGTGATTCACCGTATCGACCAAAACGCCGTTCGAAACAGCGACGCGCGATGTGGGGACTCTCCACCAACTTTCAAACGTCGCGCGGTCACGCGGATTTAAGTAACACGGCATAACATAGTCCGTCATCGGCGGCGGATCAGTCGAAAACCCATCCCCCATCGAAAACGCGACACTGGTTCGGAAGAAAAAACCGCCCCAGGGGCTAAACCCTCCCTCATGCTGAGGATGCCCGTTGTAGATAATATGAACCGCCGTCGTTTCATCGGGAGCCAATGCGGGATTAAAAACGAATGTCAGGCTATCATTGCCGCCGCGAATATAAGCGACATCGCGGTCATCCGCATAGACAGAATCCACATCATAGCCATGAAAACTCATCCAGGTTTCGTGAACCGAATCGTCCAACGCCGCCATCGAAATCGTACTATGGCCATCCAACAACTGCGTCGTGATATCCACCTGCGCCGATAATTCATAGCCCAAAATATCTACATTATGCAGCGTGTCTTCATCTAAGGACATCAAGCCCGGCTGTTCGCGGATGGGACCTACATTCGATACATGTTTGCCGGTTATTTTTTGGTGCAGACGCGGACACGCCTGAGCGATTCCAACAAAAACAAACCACAGACCTAAAAAGAAGACCATGTTCTTTTTCATGATAACCTCGCGTTTCGTCCTCCTTTAATATACGCCGCATACTTAAGAAAGTCAAACACTCTCCAAGTCTGGGTTTTAAATGAACGTGATAAATTTTTACCTTGCACGTTCGAGTTTGTGCATCCAGCGAAGATCTTCAGGGCGGATTTGAACAGAGGTTGTTTGTTCGGGTTTATTGCTTGCGGAAGCGGAATCAAAGCGAGCTTCCACACGGTAGAAACGGCGGGAATAGTTCGCGGGGTTTTCTGAAAAAGTCGTATCGCTTGTCGTTGCTACAGGATTCCATGTCTCGATGTCTTCGAAATTACTACCGGCGTAAACGACATAATATGAAGCTTCTGCTGCCCGCGGCCAGACAAGATGAATAGCGCCCTCGGCAAAATAGATACAAACTCCGCTGATAAAAAAGCTCTCCGGCGAATCGATTTCTTCAACCGAAATATCATCGAGTCGCCAATAGAAATCTCCTTGATAAGAAAATTGAAGCGCGACTTGAGTTTGTCCGGTTGCCCACATCAATGGCACCGAAACAAAATCTTCATCCAAAATCCCTGTTGTGCGCGCCCACATTTCCCATACGGCATGTGGAAATGTTCTCCCGCCATCTGTACTTCCCATGACAATCGCCTGTGTCTCGCCACTCTGACTCCCACGTAAATAGTGCCAGAAACAAAGCGACAAGTTCCCGCAGCGGGACGCGTCGAAAGGAGCGGTTACCACTGAAATCATCGTATCAGGAGAGTCTCCGATTTCAAGCACTCCCAAGCGTTCGCCGTAATTGCGAATGCTAAAAACCGAGCGTTCATCATTCCGGTCAACGTTCCATCCCTGTGGCAACAGAGACTTTTCATCGAAATTTTCGGATAAGAAAAGTGCATGCGATTCTCCTGCCCGAAAACGCCATTGACGCGATACGGTTCGATTCGGTGGAACAATCTCATCCCATGTTTCGATATGATAGGAAATTCTTGTTCTCGGTCGCTGTTCGGGAATGGCAGCGTGCCATACCTGACCCTGCTGCAGCATACTTACTGTTTCTTCTGAGCTCATACTCGCGTGATAGACGAGAGTCGCTCCTCCGATTCCACTTACGTCCTGCAACTCCGCTTCAATGGTAAAGGGCCCGGTGTGATTCTGTGCATCTTCAAGAGGAGTGTGCGTAATCACGGGGCCTGTGATATCCTGCCCGAATTTCACGCCGAACCACTCGAGAAAATTCGCCATCAAATGAATTCGCGATGAAGGAGCCAATGCATCCGCAAGACTACCCAACTCAATCGAACTGCCAATCGTTCGATAATTCCCATTATCATACGCGATGCACACCGGAAAACGACTCGTGCCGCGGTCATTTTGAAGCAGCGTCATTGCTCCCTGCTGCGGCGCAAGATGATCAATGTAGTTATTCTCTCCTTGATAAGAGAAATGCATGTCTTCGTAATTCGTTCCCGGTTCGCCCGCTATCGGCCCGGTATTACCGCTACCATCGGTGACACCTTCGATATGAAAATAGGGATGCACTTGCGTCGGCGTGTCGAACGCCCACGTATCGCCGCCTTCAAGATAGAGCGCTCCTCCATCATTCAGATACGCTGTCAATCGCGCTCCGTCTTCCGCACTGAGCGGTTCGTTATTTGGGAATATCCCTAAAAATACAAAAATGCTCTCGAAACGCGGCAAATCTTCGGGGAGCACCGTCCATCTCTCAAGCTCCACACCTAACGCTTCGACAGCCGCCGCAAATCCATCAACATTCGCAGGAGTCGGGTCCCGCTCATAGATGAGCACCGGAATCTGATTGATACGCTCGCATTCCCTGCCTTCCGTCGAATCGATATTCTCACCGCTGAGATTCCATTTAAAACAGAGTGGATAACCTCTCGGAGTGGACGCAGACGCAAGCAATGTGAAATCAGAATGCAACGTATCTCCGGCCGCGCATCGAGACACTTCGAAAATGGAGTCTCGAACAATGACATAATCATTCTCGATATTTATACGTGCGGTTATGTTGCGCGCATCGTCTGAACCACCGTTTTTCCATCCCACGCGAAGCCGAAGGATTTCTCCCGCTTCAGGGCGACCGTCGCCATCTCCGGAATCTTCCTCTATAGTGACCGGTGAAAGCTGAAGCACCGGCGCATGCAAACGAAGCGGTAAATAGATTTCCTGTGCCGATTGTTCCTGCAAGACTATTTCCGTGGACAGAAATACTTCATGCTCGTCGGGAGCACTATCCGAGACGAGTGCCCATACATCTTGGCTTGTTTCGAGCGTTTCTCCGGGCGCGATAGATATAAACGTTGCATGCATCGTATCAACAAACAGAAAAGAATCGGTCGATTGCAGCGCGAAAGCACCCGGAAGAGAAACTTGATTGCCGTAGTTGATAAGCTGAAGCGCGAGACTTACTTCCTCTCCTCTGTCTGCAAACCCATCGCCGTCACCATACGAATCCCTAACAACAAAACCGGAAGCAACCACATAAGCTCCCGAATCAGGAGTTAGTTCGATTTCCGAAAAATGCGGGCGCGAATTCCTTGCCGTTACAGCGAGGGTCAGTCGAGTGGGGTTCTCAAAATCCAACGCAATACTCGCCTGTCCATTTTCGTCCGTAAAACCGGCGGCGGTATAATCAGAATTCTCTGCGCGCAAACAGAATCGCGCTTCAGCGCAAGGATACCCGCCCCGCTCTACGGCAATGAGCAAAATCGGCGCACTGAGAGGAAGCTGTACCGGACAAGCAACCATCAAATCCTGCGGCGTTTCCGTCAAGACAGACAACGTCGGATCGCCGAGCAGGATAAATTGTTGCATCGTTTCTTCGGCGCGCCCTCCCGGATTCTCTGGAAACGCGGCAGACATATATAGTTTTCCGAAATTCACCGCTTGCCCGATAGTGAGCAATCCATGTTCCAAGAAGCCGCGCATCGTTCCCAGACCAATCGTGTCCGAATAGAAAAAAGCCGTGTTTTCCGTCGCTCCAAAATACGCAACCGTCCCCAAATCACTCGGCAGGCTCAGCCAGCTTTCTCCCAGCGACATTCCCGGCCAGTCCAAATCGGCTGTCGCGCATGCAACCGAAATTATGAAAGGAGATTTCCACTGCGCATAAAGTTCAGGAAGCTCCGTAATCGTGAAAGCGGGAGAAATGGATGAAAGTCCTTCCGCGTATCCATGACCGATATAAAAAAGCCACGAACATCCCGCACTCACTGGCTCGATGAAAAACGGAAGCGCGTTTGTTTCGGGTTGCTGGAGTTGTGTTACGTACGAAAATCCTGCTCTCTCCAGAAGAGCCGCCGCAATCAAGCCGTTTTCTGGATCATGAAATTCCGAACTGGATAAAACAACCGCGGATTCCGCCCAACTGTCATCCGTCGTGGGATTCTGTTCGTATGCCACGGTTCGTTCGACCCATCGGCGGCAGCTCTCCACATCCCTACATGGAATTCGTCCTATGGGTACATCCGGCAGATAGTCATCCCCCGCAAGAGTGCTGTACGGATGATCCGTCAGCGAGCCTTCCACTCCGTAGAAAGCAGGAAGAAGATGGACATCGCCGATTAGCAGTATCGCTTGTGGCGGATGTTGCTGCGAATCGTAAATAACCTGCAAATACTCGCGCACTTCAGAAGCGGTTTCGCCAACCGTAGATAGAGGTAAAAGCTCTACAGGAATTCCGATAGTCCGTTTCCACTCCACAAACGTTTCAACAACGGGGATGAAACCATCGACACAAACCACAATCAGCTTTCCTGTGGAATCCCGCTGTTCATAGTTATCCGGTGGATTGAGAATGCTAATGGAATACAGTAGGGCGTCATCAGACAGGAGCGCAGGCGCAGCGGTCTGCATATTCGCGCTGGGAGTTTCAGCATCAAAGAAAAGACGCGCGCGCAATCGAACAGCGACATGACATGTTGAATCCTGCGGAAAGAATCGAACCGGTGTTACAATAACGGGGACAACTCGCACTCCTCTTACGAAAGCCGTCTGGCCAAGCCGCGCGTAAGCTTCAGGATATGCGCTGCCTTGAGCGTAGAAATCCGTATTGCACTGAAAATCTACCGCAGCTGCATTGCGGTCCGGGATGGGCTGAGCCGGCAGCGGACGCCCGAGCCGATGAATTTCCTCTTCGAGCACAACAACCTGAAGTCTTACCTGAACATTTTCAGGAATGCGAACGAAATACGCGCGCTGCGGCAATGCAGGCAAACCCGGCTGGGTCATCGCGCTCATACCCTCAACATGAATCCACTGGAAATCGCCCGCTTCTGTTTGTCTTTCCTCCGTTTCGATATTCCCAAGTTCGAATTCGATTTCGACGGCGGAAGGAAGACCATTCACGACCCGAACCGCAGGCTGCGCCGAATATCCAACTCGGACAGAGAAAAGACTCAGAATAAAACTGAAGAAAAAAGTGACTCGGAATATCATGTGTGGTTGCCGTAAATCAACATCGTTGTTTGTTAGACCATTCTTACTAAACCCGAGCAAAAAACCGGCCTTTCGTCATAAAAAAAGCCGCCCGGCAATTCAGGCGGCTTGTTTGAGCTTATTTACTAAGAATAGTGGATGCCTCTATTCGGACTCCTTGACAACATGGAAAGCCTGCAGTCCTTTCGGGCCTGTCATAGTTTCAAAAGTAACGCGGTCTCCGGCTTCGAGAATCCGGTAGCCGCGCCCAGTAATAGATGAAAAATGAACAAAGATTTCTTCATTGTCAGGGGTGACAATAAAACCATAGCCCTTACTTTGGGAGAACCATTTGACCACACCCGAACCGGTGCGCTCTGAAACCGCATTCATTGGAACCTCATTTGTTGTCTATTTCTCTAATTATACGCTCATGTATCCCCTTAGGTTGCGCAAAAGCTATGACGGAGCATTAACTTCATGTAATTGACGAGTCCGGCCTCTTATAAGACGACCGGACTCACTTTTTCGGGCATCTAAGCCCTATACTACGAAAAGAATTTCGTTCTACGCACTACACGGCATAGTTTCCGGGGACTCGGCTCTCGAGGCCAAAGTTGCCCCGGAAACATCACGTCCATTCGAACTCCTTCAAAAACCATCGTTTACTCAACTCACCCATACACCATCTTCGCTTACCAAGAAGAAGGGCTCGACGGACTATCGCCGTGTACACTCTTCTTAAAGGCAAGCCCTGTGCCGCAACCCAAACCGTTCGTAAGTTTTTTATATACAATATATAACTCATCTGACCCTTAAAAAACGATTGCAATCCGCAACATACCACAATTTATCATCGACATGTCGCTGTAGGATGCCGCAGCGAGTCGTAGGGACAAGGCCTGCCTTGTCCGTTTGTTGCTGACATAATTTATGCAGTCGGGTCGCAGACCCACACCCTACTGCTTTACACCATCTAACCCACAGAAAATAAAAAAACCCGCCGGGAAAGCGGGTTTGATATAACGTTAAGTCGGGGCGACTGGATTTGAACCAGCGACCCTCTGCTCCCAAAGCAGATGCGCTACCGGACTGCGCCACGCCCCGAAACCTGACAATTTAGCGATTCTTTAAGCGATTGTCAAGCTTCGGAAGTACTTCCTGTCCACGCAGGAACAGAACGTTCACGCTTTTCTCGCACGACACGCTCCCAGCTTGAACTGAATCGTTCGACCATTTCGTGCAACGTATGTCCGGTCTTGCTCAAAACTCCTCGCTCAAGAAGAAAGGCTTCGACAGTGGTCGGATTCTTCTGAGCCAGACGTAGATAGCGCTTGACGGTGTTTTTCGACAGACCATACTGCCTTGCCGTCGCGCGAATTCCTCTGCCATCGATTAGGCTACGGTAAATATCTTCGATCGTTTCCCAATCGAGGCGGCTGTCCCAAAACGGAGTGCCCTTCAGCTCGCTGAACGTCTTATTGCACGTTTTGCAGATAAGTAGTCGTACTTGCTTTCGTCCATACTGGGTGTACAGAGCGATATTGCCGGCATTTGTGCGGCTGAAATCCAGGCATGTTGGGTTTGGACAGGCGAAATTTTCTAATTCCATGGCGTGTCCTAATATGTGGTTGATTCTTGTTCACTCTCTAAGAATCTATCGGCAGATTTCTGATAAAGCTTTAGCCACCTCAAAACATGTTGCGCACTCGAAACACCACACCTTGGGAATCCATGTTGCCGCTTAGAAACAGCAAGCGATTTCAGGCCATGTTGCTGAATGGAAACACGCCCGAGTATGTACCCTCAAACACTTGACAAAATTGAAATTGTTTATTACATTTAGGCCGCGTCTTCCTTAGTGAATCACGGCATTATTCACCCTCTGCCGAGGCCTATATAGTCACCTTCCGGCACTCCACTTCTCAAATCCCAAACCACTTAAAAACCTATCCATAAAGGACATCCATGACTGAAAAAATGAAGAAGATTCTGGTCACCGGCGCTGTCGGCCAGATTGGTTCCGAATTGACGCTGGCGTTGCGCGAGCGCTATGGAGCCGAAAATGTTGTCGCAACTGGACGCAAGACGAAGCCTTCAAAGGAGTTACTGGACTCAGGCCCTTTTCATTTCATTGATGTCGCCAATCCGGACTCTGTCGAAGAAATGGTGCAGAAATATAACATCGACTCCATCATTCATATGGCGGCGATTCTCTCGGCAGTGGGCGAAAAAAACCCGCAACTCTGCTGGGATGTGAACATGAACGGCCTCTATAACATCCTCGAACTTGCTTTGAAGCATAAAATGACGCGGCTGATTATCCCCAGTTCCATTGCTGTTTTCGGACCGGGCACTCCTCTGGACAACACACCTCAGGAAACCGTTTTGAAACCGACTACGATGTATGGCGTGACCAAAGTTGCCGGAGAGCTGCTTTGCGATTACTATGTCCAAAGGTTCGGGCTTGATGTGCGCGGTTTGCGCTATCCGGGAATCATTTCCGCAGAAACACTTCCCGGCGGAGGCACCACCGATTACGCTGTTGAAATCTATTACAAAGCTGTCGAGCAGAAAAGGTACACCTGCTTCGTAAAGGAAGATACGAAGCTGCCGATGATGTATATGCCCGATTGCATCAAAGCCACGATTGATTTGGGTGAAGCCGACTTTTCCAAACTGAAACACCATTCGGATTTCAATCTCGGAGCGATGAGTTTCACGGTTGGTGAGCTGGCGGCTTCCATTAAAAAATATATTCCCGAATTTGAAGTCGACTATGAACCGGATTTCCGGCAGGCGATTGCCGATTCATGGCCGAATTCCATTGATGATTCGGCCGCGCGGGAAGAATGGGGCTGGCAGCCCAGCTATGACTTGGATACGATGACTCAGGATATGCTCGAGAAATTAACCGCGCGCCATCGCCAAGGCAAATTATACGGATAACAGCGCCGTTTCTGCGGCGATAAATAATCACCATGACCAAGCGCAAAGCTTCACGGAACTCCACTCACCGCTATAACAATAAAGACGTTCCTCCGGGGATGGCTCCCGGCGACGATGACTATCTTGCCGGAGAACTTCTGAACGGCGGCTGGTTTTCTCGCGTCAAACAGACGATAATCGGGCGAGCACGAAATCCATTCGACCCGCGGGTATTTCACAATATTTCGCTTATCGCCTTTTTCGCGTGGGTCGGACTCGGCGCCGACGGCTTGTCCTCCGCCTGCTATGGCCCGGAAGAAGCCTTTCTTGCTCTCCGTGAATTTCCCTTCCTGGCTCCTTTTCTGGCCATCATTATCGCGGGAACGATTCTGATCATCTCGCGCGGCTACATGCTGGTGATCGAAGAATTTCCCTCCGGGGGCGGCGGATATCTGGTTGCCTCCAAACTCATCAGTCCCCGTGCCGGAGCCATCGCCGGTTCGGCACTCGTGGTAGACTATGTGCTGACGATTGCTGTATCCGTTGCGGCGGGTGCAAACGCGCTCTTCAGTTTATTCCCCGGTGAATATCATGTCTTTCGCGTCCCCATCGCAATTCTCGCCGTCGTCTTTCTGGTACTGCTAAATCTGCGCGGTGTGAAGGAATCGGTTCTGACGCTGCTGCCGATTTTCATGATCTTTGTCGTTTCTCATGTCGGTCTTCTTTTCTATGGCGTGGTGATTCATCTGACGGATATCACCGCCGTCAGTACAACCGTTGTCAGCGAAACCGCCGGAGCAATCAATCAATATGGATTCTTCTTTGTTCTTTTGATTATCTTCCGAGCCTACAGTATGGGCTGCGGGACACTGACCGGTATCGAAGCGGTAGCCAATGGCATGCTCGTTCTGAAGGAACCAAGAATTCAGACAGGCAAGCGCACAATGGTCTATATGGCGATTTCGCTGGCTTTCATGGCGGCGGCTTTGATGTTCAACTTCCTGTTCTTTGATGTCAGCCCCGTTGCAGGGAAAACGCTCAACGCTGTTCTTTTCTCTCAGATGGTCGGCACGTGGCACATCGCTGGTTGGCAAATCGGCAAAGGCATCGTCTGGATGATGCTGGTCTCCGAAGCCCTGATTCTCTTTGTAGCGGCACAAACGGGATTTCTCGCCGGCCCTCGCGTTCTGGCGAATATGGCCGAGGATGAATGGATGCCTCACCGTTTCGGACACCTTTCCGAGCGGTTGGTAACGCAAAACGGAATCATTCTGATGGGACTTGGGGCTGTGGCTTTAATTCTATACGCCCGAGGGAATGTCCAAACGCTCGTCATGCTCTATGCGATAAACGTCTTTATGGATTTCACGCTTTCTCAGCTCGGCATGTCGCGTCTATGGCTTTCCAAACGCAAAATATTAGCGGATTGGAAAAAACGACTGGCGATTAATGCGACGGGATTTGTGGTGGCGGTGGTGACACTCGCGATTACCGTTTCCCTCAAATTCTTCAAAGGCGGCTGGTTGATTATCACCATAACGGGCTGTCTGGTGATTCTCTGCTTTATCATTCGAAGGCATTATGAGGACGTGAAGCGAAAGCTGGTAAAAGTCGATGAAATCCTCAAGGATGTTCCGATGGGAGAGGTTCCTGTCGCTCCGCAGAAGTTGGATGCGAAGGAACCGACGGCGGTGGTGCTTGTTTCCGGTTTCAGCGGCGTTGGCATTCACGTCCTGCTCAACATCCATCGGCTCTTCGCCTTCCGCTTCAAACAATATGTCTTCCTTTCCGTCGGCACTATCGACACCGGCCATTTCAAAGGCGCCAGCGAGATCGAAGAACTTAAGAAAGCGACCGAGAACGAAGTCGAACGTTATGTCAAACTCGCGCGGAGCTATGGACTTAAAACCGAAGGCCGCTTTTCAGCCGCCATCGATTGTCTTGACGAAATGGAAAAGATGTGTCTGCAAATTCGACAGGATTATTCCAACAGTGTCTTTTTCGCCGCGCGACTCCTTTTCTGGCGCGATACTCTTTGGAATCGTCTGCTGCACAATGAAACCGCGCTTTCCATTCAGCGGCGCCTGCTTTTCCACGGCATTCAAATGATGATTCTTCCTGTAAGATTGCGATAAAAAATTGAGGAAACCAACCATGTACGGAAATCTGAAAAACCACCTGCTGAAAGAATTAGCAGGTGTAAAAGAAGCCGGGCTCTTCAAAGATGAACGAATCATCCTCACGCCTCAAGGGGCTTCTATCAAAGTGAAACAAGGCGATGTGCTCAACTTCTGCGCCAACAACTATCTGGGACTCGGCAACCATCCGGAGCTGATTAAAGCCGCTCAAAATGCGCTGGGAAACTGGGGCTATGGCTTATCATCGGTTCGCTTTATCTGCGGAACCCAAACGGTGCACAAGGATCTCGAAGAAGCTGTGACGAATTTCCTTGGCACGGAGGATACGATTCTCTACAGCTCCTGTTTCGATGCCAATGGCGGACTCTTCGAGACGCTCATGGGCCCGGAAGATGCTATCCTTACCGACGCTTTGAATCATGCGTCTATCATTGACGGCATCCGACTTTCCAAAGCGAAACGTTTCATCTTCGCTCATGCCGACATGAACGACCTCGAAGCGAAATTGAAAGAAGCTTCCGGCGCTCGCTTCCGTCTCGTCGCCACGGACGGCGTCTTCTCGATGGATGGCGATATTGCTAAGCTTTCCGAAATCTGCGACCTCGCTGAGAAATATGATAGCTTGGTTATGCTCGATGACAGCCATTCCACCGGTTTCATGGGCAAACACGGCAAAGGCACACATGAACACACCGGCACAATGGGACGAATTGACATTATCACGTCCACACTCGGCAAAGCTCTCGGAGGCGCAGCAGGCGGTTTTACGTCAGCTCGCAAGGAAATCGTCGGCATCCTTCGCCAGCGGTCGCGACCCTATCTCTTCTCGAACACCATGCCGCCGCCCATTGCGGTCGCCGCGCGGAAAGTCATTGAACTGCTGACGGAAACCACAGCCCTTCGAGACAAACTCGAGAGCAGCACGAAATACTTCCGCGAGAAAATGACGGCAGCCGGTTTCGATATCAAACCCGGCATCCATCCGATTGTCCCGATTATGCTCTATGACGCGCCTCTGGCTCAGAAATTCGCCGCGCAACTTTTAGACGAAGGCATCTACGTTATCGGCTTCTTCTACCCGGTCGTCCCGAAAGGGCAAGCACGCATCCGCGTTCAAATTTCAGCCGCGCACGAAAAGGAACACCTCGACCGCGCCATCAAAGGCTTCACAAAAGTCGGCAAGAAACTGGGTGTCTTAAAAAACTAAATCGCTGAGATAACGCGTCCTTGTTGCACTTTCTATAGAATTTGGCTTGACAACGAGACACAACTGCCGTATATTAAGTTTGATGGGCTCGCTATGCGAAGCGCGCGAGAACTTTGGCAGGCAAGTTGAGAAATGGATTGCCAAGAATTGACTATCGTTTCATTGCTTAATCGACTGCATTCCAGTAAGAGTCATCGCACATGGATAGCGATGGCTCTGATCACATGCACTTTGTCCCTAACTCTTTCCTGCCGCAGTTCAGGACAAGCTCCCGGGCCCTATCAAAAACTTGACTTTTCGGTGGATTCTACTCGATTAGGTGAAGCCGTCGCGGTGGGAGAAATGACTCTCCAAGCGCCGCGAGACTGGCAACGAGCTGACAGCACTCTGATGTCTCATATCCACCAAGGGATGCCGGGCGATACGAGTCGCTTGGGAGTCTCGTTGGAGGAAGCCTTCGTCAATGCGAAGAACGGCGCGGTACTCCTGGTGACAAGCTTTGCAAATGAAGACATACAAAAAGAAGGATTTGTTGATTGGGCCCGACGATTCGCGGAGAATTTTTACGCAGCCAATCCTTATGCAGACACGAGAGAAGAGTGGCTTCTCTTGGGTGACATTCCAGCCGTTCAACTCTACGCTGCGGACTCTCTGCGGGTTCAGTTCAAATTTCTACTCGATTTGAAAACACCTATGGGTCTCGATTATTCCGTACCACTCGGAGTCTGGACAGAGGTTGCAAAGTCGGTAGAATCTTCGCTGGGAACGATTCGGAAGCGATGACAAAGCCGCGAATTGCCTGCTCCACAGATCATGTGTTCAATACGCTTCGGCGCTTTTTTTTCATACAGTTTTTTCAGGCAATCCCTTTCTTTAAAAAAGGAGAACGTAAATGAAGAAAATCATTGCCGCATCTCTCATCGTTGCGTTTTGCTGTCTCTTGATGGGTTGCTATACGTTCAACCATCAGGTTGGTACTGGCGCAAAGGGCTATGATCAGATTGAGGAAAGACAGTGGTTTGTCCTCTGGGGTCTCGTTCCGATCAATGACGTGGACTCCAAAGCGATGGCAGGCGGTGCAGCGAATTACGACGTCAAAACCGAATTCAACGTGGTGGACGTCATCATTACGGCTTTTACCAGTATGGTCACTGTTCACTGCCAAACCGTGACGGTTACAAAGTAGCTGGCGGGTTTTCGAAGAAGCGCTTAATCTCGCTACGGAATTCCCAAGAGCTCCTAAGAAAAGAGCGGGCACCTCGTAAAGGTGCCCGCTCTTTTTTTATAGAATTCCGACAGACTATGTGGGAATCCTCAAATCGAGAGGTAGCGTTTCGTTGGCGCGAGCTCGCGGCATCCGGCGCGACCGTACAACCGGTCGTTTTTTTGCGGGAACGGCGCTCTCGATGCGGGGAAGGTTTTGCCATAAGCGCCCTTGCCTACCCAAACCACCCCGGAGACCCGCTCGATGAAAATCTCGATTGAGTTCAGTCAACACATAGAAGCGTTCTTTCTTATCGCCCTTTTGCCGAAGCGTGTCCTTGCATGCGAGCCCCGTGCTTCCGGTTCCGGCAAAGGGATCCAGCACGATTTCTTCCGGCAGCGTACTTTTCTCGACAAGAAGCCGCAGCAAATCCACCGGCTTTTGAGTCGCGTGCGCTCGCAGAGCTGACGGCACGTTTTTATACGGCAGCACATCGGATTCGCGCGGCCCGAAGAGTTCACGCCGACCCTTCGCGGCAAAAATAATCATCTCGCTCTGGGGAGCGTATGACCCCTTTAAATCTCCAGAGCCATGATTATTTTTGACCCAAATCAGGCAGTTCTTAATCTTGAAACGTTCCGAAATCGCCTTGTAAAAAACCGGATACGTATCAAATCTCGTGAAACAGTAAAAATGCCGATTGGGTTTCAATACGCGCTCGATTTCCTCGACAAAGCGCGGCAGCCATGACAAATCCACATCCCCTTCAAACTTCGGCAGCTTCTCCCGCGCGACTCGCCGATTCGATTGATAGTCAATTCCGTACGGCGGATCTGTCAGGACAAGATCAACGCATTCATCGGGGAGTTTCGGCAAGAATTTGAAACAATTCTCGCAAAGAAACTCGTCACAATACTCTTCCGGCAATTTCATTTTTTTGCGCTCGCTCTTAATGCGATAATTTCACTAACTCAGAGAGAAGGCCAGCTAAAAAAAGCTGACCTCGGGGAAAGCTTGAGGATAACTCGCTTATCCGGCGTGAAAGATATTCCGGAGTACGTAGTACGCCATTTGTGGATTCTCTTTCAAGCGCCGCGTCGAGTATGGATACCACATTTCCCCGAACGGGACATAAATCCGCAGCCGGTGTCCCGCCTCTAAAATAATTTTTCGAAGCTCCGGGTCCACACCCAGAAGCATTTGAAATTCGTATTTGTCTTTCGCAAGCCCAAATTCACGAACCAGCCGCATCCCTTCCCAGACAAGCTGTTCGTCATGCGTGGCGATTCCCACATACGCTCCCTCCCGCAACATGCGTTCCAGAACGAGTGTGAAATTGCGCCGGATGAGTTCCCTGTCTTTGTAAGCGATGCGGCGCGACTCGTTATAAATACCTTTGCAAAGCCGGAAATCGGTCGGGCCATCGTTCATCAGCATATCCGTGTCCGCCAGTGTGCGCCGCATGTACGATTGCAAAACAATCCCGACGTTGTCATATTCCTTGCGCAGCTCGTTGTAAATACCCAGCGTATCATCGGTCGCTTCGGAATCTTCCATGTCAATGCGGACAAAAATGCCTCGCTTGTGGGCATCTTCGACCAACTCACGAAATGTCTTGAGGCAGAATGCCAGATCAAGCTTCAGCCCCATCTGGGTCGGTTTTATCGAGATGTTGGCGTCCAGATTTTCCGATTGAATAACTTCCAACGCTTGATGGTATATGTTCTTCGGCGTGGCGGCTTCCTCGCGGACTGAGATTTCCTCGCCTAAAACATCCATCGTCGCCATCATTCCTTGCGAGTTCAGCTCTTTAATCACACGCACAGCGTCTGCGAGAGTTTCGCCCGCAATATAGGGACGCGAAAAATATTGCACAAGCGGTTTGGGAACCAAAGGAATTCCCAGCACTAACAATCGGTTGATGAGGTTCATAGGCTTTTAAGTTTGCAAAGGTTCGTTGTATGGAAATAATTCCGTTGAAAGATAGCGTTCACCTGTATCGGGAAGCAGCGTCACGACGGTCTTCCCTTTCCCTAAGCGGTGACAAATCTGCACCGCTGCATGTGCTGATGCTCCGGAAGAAATCCCGGACAAGATGCCTTCCAAGCGCGCGAGTTTGCGCGTCATCTCAAAGGCTTCATCCTTTTCCACCGTAATGACTTCATCGTAAATTTTCGTATCGAGAATACTGGGAACGAAATTCGGTCCCCAACCCTGTATCTTATGCGGACCCGGTTTTCCCTCCGTCAGCAAGGGACTGTCTTTTGGTTCACATGCAAAGATTTTCAGTTCGGGATATTTTTCCCGGAGGAAACGTCCCGCGCCGGTAATCGTTCCGCCTGTGCCAATGCCAAAACAAACCGCGTCAATCGGACCCGGCACCTGCTCAAAAATTTCCGGCCCGGTCGTGCGATAATGAATATCGGGATTCGCCGGATTGTCGAACTGACAGGGAACAAATGAGTTGCCAATCTCCGCGGCTGCTTTGTCCGCCCCTTCAATAGCGCCTTTCATCCCCTTAGCTCCGGGCGTCAGAACAAGTTCAGCGCCATACGCCTGCAGGAGCTTTCGCCGTTCCACGGTCATCGTGTCAGGCATCACCAGAACGCAGCGGTAACCCTTCGACGCGCATACCATCGCGAGTCCGATGCCGGTGTTTCCACTGGTGCCTTCAACGACTACTCCATTCGGTTTCAACGTCCTATCTTTTTCAGCCGCTTCAATCATGGAAACGGCAATGCGATCCTTGACCGAAAAAGCGGGATTGAAACCTTCCAACTTCATCCAAAGCGTCGCATCATTCACCCCAACGATGCGATGCGCTTTTACCACTGGCGTTTGACCGACAATATCAAAAATATGATCCCCGCGACGCGCCATAACAACTTCCCTTATTAGTTGTTATCCTTTCTTGTAACCTATCTTTCGCAAGAATCCAATCCGCTCGGAAATATCTTTGTCCATCTCGATTCCCTTGGGCGACTCACCGTCAATCACGCCTACGATTCCCCGACCGCCTTCAGCTTCGACAACAAGCACCTGCAGCGGATTCGCCGTCGCGCAATAGACACAGCATACTTCGCGGCAAGCCTTCACCGCCGGAAGGACATTAATCGGATAAGCGTCGCGCATGAAAATACAAAAGGTATGCCCTGCTCCAATCGCCTGCATGGTATCGACAGCTAATTTCCGAAGCGCTTCGTCATTGCCGTCATGGCGAATCAAGCACGGCCCGGACGCTTCGTTGAACGCGATGCCGAATTTTCCCTGCGGCACGGTGTTCACCATGATTTCATAGAGATCCTCGACCGTCTTAATAAAATGAGTCTGGCCGAGAATAAAATTCACCCCTTCCGGAATCTGAACGGGTACTTGTAAAATATCCATGATTCTTTATCCTGTAGCAAAATCCTACTTTACCGAGTGGAGTTCTATGATCACTCACAATGCACCGATACCATTTGGATGCGTGGTACTACAAACCCAATTCCCCGGAAATTTCCTGCATCGCCTTCTGTGAGAGCTCCAAGAAATCTTCAAGTTCCAATCCCAACTCGCTGCACGAAGCCATCTGTTCGCGGCTGGCGCCTGCGGCAAAGTGTTTGTCTTTGAACCGCTTCTTCATGCGGGGAACATTGACATTCTCGATTTTCTTTGTCGGGTGCATCAGTGCGCACGCGACGATAAACCCGGTGGTCGGATCCGCGCAATAAATCGCCTTGTCCATCTTGCTTTCTCGCGGAACATGTCCGGCATGAGCCTGAATCGCATGCAGAATTTCGGGAGCGATATCATAATCCTGCAGCATCTCGAGAGTCTGCACCGTGTGACGCTCCGGTTCGTTCTTCGTGTAATCGAAATCCAAATCATGCAGCAACCCTGCAAGCCCCCACACCTCCTCGTCCTCTCCAAAACGGCGAGCCAGTGCGCGCATCACAACTTCGACGGAAAGCACATGCTTCTGCAGATTTACCGTCTTGATATGCTCCTGCATGAGCGCCAGAGCTTCTGAGCGTTCCATGTGACTACCAATCCTTCCAAAGGTGAAACCGTCAGCGATAAATCAGGTGAAATATCGTAATTGAACAAATGCGCATCCACATACGCATCCCCCATAGACAACAGCACGAATCCCACCAACCACCAAATCAAGCGATTGCGATCATTGCGGTAGAACTTCGCGGCTTCGCTGTCTCCCTTTTTTTCGTAGCGTTTGACCTGATCGCTCTGGTAGGATATGCTGAGAGCAAATCCCGTTCCGATGCCGAAAACGATTAGAGACTTGAGATATTTCTCATTGTAGAACTGCCCCCAGCCGGGAAAAGCCAATGAACGCAGCATCGCGCCGCCGGGACTCTTTTGCTTTGTTTGCAACGTATCAGCCGGCGCACTGCAGGCGGGGGACAGTATTCCCCAAAACAGCGTCGCAAGAAGTCCCGCAAATAGAAGTCGTCTCACGGTACCAGCGCAATGCACTCGATTTCAACCAAAGCTCCCTTGGGAAGTGCGCCAACTTGAAACGCGCTTCGAGCCGGAGGATTCTCCGGAAAGAAACGCGCATACACCTCGTTGACGGAGGCGAAATCGTTCATGTCCTGCAAAAAGACCGTGACCTTCACCGCATGCGCGAGGTCGCTCCCCCCGGCTTCCAAGACAGCCTTCAGATTTTTCAGCGCCTGCTCCGCTTGCTCGGCGGCAGTTTTGCCAACCATTTCTCCTGTCGTCGGGTCGAGAGGAATTTGCCCGGCGGTAAAAAGAAATGTTCCTTTCGCCTTCACAGCCTGACTGTAGGGTCCGATGGCCTGCGGCGCTTTGATGGTGGAAATAATTTCTCGTTTCATGGTGTCAATCGGTTATATCTTTGAAATCAGCGTCTCGAATATCTTCAGACGGCAGCGGCGGCGAGTCCTTGGGTTTGCCGCGCAGCTCCGCGTCTCGTTTCTGCGTACCGCGGGCAAGCATCCTCCCCACCCACCGAAACAGAAACAGAATCGCTACAACAATCAGAAAAAGCCGCAATAAAAAACCCATCTATGTCTCCGCCGGATTATAAAAACTCGTCCCGGTACGCTCCCGAAGAATTTCTTCCACCAGCGCTTCCAGATGTTCCTCGTTCTTCACAAAATCAATACGCGTGGCATTCACAATCAGAAGCGGTGCGTCGTTGTAGTTAAAGAAAAATTGATTATACGCTTCGTTCAGCGTGCGAATATACTCCTCGCTCATCGAGCGTTCATATGGACGACTGCGCAGCCGGATATTTTTCATCAGCCGCTCGGACGATGACTGCAAATAAATCACCAAGTCCGGTTTGCGAATGCGAGGCTCGAGGATTTCCATCACCCGTTCATAGAGCAGAAGCTCCGCCTCACTCAGAGTAATGTAGGCAAAAATCTTGTCTTTGGCAAACAGGTAATCCGCTATGAGAACGGGGTGAAAAAAATCGGGTTCGGGCAATTCCTGCTGCTGCCGATAACGCGACAGTAAAAAGAAAAGCTGCGTCTGAAAAGCGAACCGCTTCGGATCAACATAGAAATCCTCAAGGAAAGGATTCTCTTCCGGGCGTTCCAAAACAATCTGCCCCTGCAGCCGGTTCGTCAAGATTTCCGCGAGCGTCGTCTTGCCGACTCCGATAACCCCTTCAATCGATAAATAGCGCATTTTGTTCATAAGGATATACCCGAATAAAATTCTTCCGCTGAACATATCAACCGGACGTCTCCACCGTCCTGCACCGTTGCCAAAAGCTCCTGAAAAGAAACATTTAAAGTCGGATGTTTCTCTTCAGCAATGAGGTCACACAGTGGAATCAGCACGAAACGCCTTAAGTGCAGCCGCGAATGAGGAACAATCAATTCCTCTGTAGAAACAATTTCGCCGCGATGCAATAATAAATCAAGATCGCAAACCCTCGGCGCATTCGGATAAGGTCTTTCCCTGCCGCACGTCTTCTCGATAGATTGCAGCAGCTCGAAAAGTTTCAGAGCGGACAGTGTTGTATCCAGTTCAACAACTGCGTTCAAATAATCCGGTCCGGGAGCGCTGCCCCAAGGCGTAGTGCGATAAAGATTCGATATGCGGCGCACCGTAACCGGAGCGTCTTCCATCAACCGAAGAACATCCGCGAAAGTTCGCTCAGGCTCTCCTAAATTCGCGCCGAAGCCGATATACGAATGGTTAAGACTCACGTCGCCGCGTTACCTCCACTTCAACATTCTTCAGCACTCCGCCCATCGGCACATGCGGTTTGCGCACGCGAATCGTCACTTCCTGAACCGGCTGAAATTTCTCCAAAAGCCCATGCGCAATCGTCGCCGCCATCGTTTCCAAAAGCTGAAAACTCCGGCTCTGAAAAATCTCCGCGACTGCTCGGTAGAGCAGCGTATAATCCACCGTCCAATGAAGATCATCCGCGCCCTTATTCCGCGCAAATTCTCCCTTGACTTCCACATCCAATTCAAACGCCTGCCCCAAAGCGCGCTCTTCTTCCAACGCGCCATGATAGGCGTAAAAAATCGCATTGTTCAGACGAATGGTATCTTGATTTGTCACCACAGTCTATTCTCCATTGGATGTTGAAGGTAACGGTTTGGTTTTGCCTTTCGGCAGCGCTTCATAAATCTTCACAAGTTCTTCGAGCAGATTAGGCAGTAAGGAAAGCGGTAACATGTTCGGGCCGTCGGAAAGCGCTTCGGCCGGTTTGGGATGTGTTTCGACGAAGAACGCCGATACCGCTCCCGTCGCCGCCGCCGCTCGCGCCAGCGGAAAGATGAACTCTGGAGTGCCGCCGCTCGCGCCTCCCGCTCCACCGGGTGTCTGAACGCTGTGCGTCGCGTCAAAAACAACAGGATACCCGAGTTCGGCAAGGCGCAGCAATGAGCGCATATCCACGACTAAATCATGATAGCCAAATGTCGTTCCGCGCTCGGTCAGCATGATTTTCGAATTGCCCGTACTGACCGCTTTCTGCGCGATGTACGCCATGTCCTCCGGCGCCATGAACTGGCCTTTTTTGATATTCACAGGCTTGCCTGTTTTGGCCGCCGCTACGACAAGGTCCGTTTGCCGGCACAGAAACGCCGGTATCTGCAAGAAGTCCACGACCTCCGCTACAGGCGCAGCGTCTTCGGGCAGATGAATATCGGTCAAAACAGGAATTCCAATTTCCTTGCGAACTTTCGCTAAGATTTGGAGTCCCTTTTCGCGTCCCGGCCCGCGGAAATTTTCGAGCTGCGTGCGATTGGCTTTGTCGTAGGATGCTTTAAAAATCGGCAACACGCCGAGCTGTTTGGCGATACGCGCCACCTCACCCGCAACATCGAGACAAAGCTGTTCCGACTCGATGACGCACGACCCCGAAATCAATGCAAATGGATAATTTTTTAACATTGTGTTTTACCTTCATCCCTCGCGCAATCAAAAAACGCAAGCTCATGATTATAGCAATACCGCGTTCCGCGCCGCGTCATCCCGCACTTTTCCAAAACGCGACGAGACGCAATGTTTTCAAGAAAGACCACAGCCACGACGCGTTCCATTGTCTTTTCAATCGTATCCGAAAGTACGCCGCCGATATATTTCACCACTTCCGGATCACTGAACAGTTTATGCATCGCCGCAATATCTTCATCCGTCTTTTCAAACGGCCGAATCAACAGGCGCGGTGTTTCAATGGGAAACACGGACAAGGCAGGCCTTGTCCCTACTTGTATTCTTTGTCGAGATGCCATTTCGCAGGATTTTCACGGATATATCGACGATGGTTGCATAAATCTTCACCGTCACGGATGATGTGCTCAATGAACCGTGATTGCCAAACGGAAGAAACATCCGGACGCATTCGACGAATCTCGCGCGTCACTTTTGCCTTGAAAGAACCAATGATTGTGGAGAGTGATCCCGCTCCGGGATGACCAAATCGCTTTGGATCTGTAGGGACAAGACCTGTCTTGTCCGCAGCCTTGTCCGTACCCTTCCTGTCATCCTCTCTTTCGATGACAAGAATGCCGTGAACATGGTTGGGCATGACGACGAGTTCATCGAGCTTGACGTACCCGAAATGGTTGGGAAGGTCTTCCCATGCTTGCACGACAATTTTCCCGAGCTCATTGAGTCTCACTTCCTCGCCATCGACAGCGCCGAAAAGAGCCGTTTTATCGCAGGTACAAATCGTAAAGAAATACACACCTGACAAAGAGTAGTCATACGATTTTAGACGAGTGATTTTTCGCTTTGGATAATCGAGTGACATTCAGAAAATCCGTTAAATCGACAACACAATCGGCCCCCAGAGAAGAAGCACGCATGGAATGACTACCGCTGCCGCCAAATCCATCGCAAAGCCATGGCGAACCATGCGTGTTATCGGCACTAAACCCGAGCCATAAACAATCGCATTGGGCGGCGTGGAAACCGGCAGCATGAAACCCATTGAAGCGCCGAGGCATGCCCCCAACGCCGGAAGCAGCGCATTCGCTCCGCTCGCATTGGCCAATCCAATCGCAATCGGAATGATCACATTCGCCGAGGCGGTGTTCGATGTAAGCTCGCTTGTCACAATCGCCAAAGCGGTAAAGAGAAAGGTCATCGCGGCAATCGAGTGCGCGCCCGTCCAGTCCTGCAAGGTGTGGCCGATTCCTTCCGCCAGACCCGTGGCGAACATCAAACTTCCCAGCGAAAGCCCGCCGCCAAAGAGCAGAATCGTTCCCCAGTCAATCTGTACTGCTTGCTTCCAGCTAATCGTAAACGTGCGCTCATGCCAATTTAACGGCAGCACGAAGAGCAGTGTCACTCCGATAATCGCCGCCACCGATTCCGGCAGATGCACTTCGAGGAATTTGGCCACCTCACTTCCGCTTCCGAATAGAACGCTGATGATTCCCGGCAATATCCAAAGTGTCGCCGTGCAGAGAAAAGCGATGGCGGTGTTCTTCTCGCCCTTCGAGAGAGGTCCCAGCGTCTCCCGTTCGGTCTTGATCCAATCATGGAAGCCGTTCATCCCGGAAAACTGCGCTCGCGCCTTCCTCCCGACGGCCAACAGAAGGACAAAATAGAGAGGGACGACAATCGGAAGCGCAAGAAGCATCCATTGAAAGAAGGAAATGCGCACGCCCATCATTCTCTCAATCATGCCGAGGCCAATCAGATTCGGCGGCGTGCCCACGGGTGTTGCCATGCCTCCGAGCGAGGAAGCGAAGGCGCACAGGAGCATAATCGCCGCAGCATAGTGGCGCGTGTTGGACACTTGTCCATTCGGCTTGCCTGCTCTTCCCATGCCCGCCAATAGCGACAGTCCAATCGGATACATCAGTGCTGTCGTTGCCGTATTGGAGAGCCACATGGAGAGAAAGAGAGCCACCCCAGAGAAGGCAAGCAGAATCCTCCAAGGACGCGGTCCGACCCATTTCAGCGATAAAATCGTCACCGCGATTCGCCGATCAAGCCCATGATGAAACATCGCCTGCGCCAGCATGAACGAGCCTATGAAAAGGAATACCACAGGATCGGCAAAGGGCGCAAAAACCGTTCTCATCGGACCGACACCCAATCCCACGCAGAGCGCAGGCCCTAAAAGCGCCGCTGCCGGCATGGGAATCGCTTCCGTGACCCACAGCATCGCGGTGAAAGCGACGATCGCCGCCAGGAAATGCGCCTCTTGCGAAAGAGCATGAAGAGGAAACAACATAACGATGGCAAAGATCAAGGGTGCTAAGAAAAACCCTGAGCGTCGTCGGAGATTCTCGAAGCGTTCTTCAGTAGGAGAGAGTCGGCCTTCAAATTGCGTTGAATTCATGAAAGGCTACCTGTCATTTGGAGAAGATTTGCTCCACCTTCGTCTCTTTTTGCTCCTCCTTTTCTTTTTTCAGGCAGGCGGCGACGAATTCGCGAAAGAGAGGATGCGCTCGCGTTAGGCGACTCTTGAGTTCCGGATGAAACTGCACGGCCATAAACCACGAATGTGAGGGCAACTCGATAATCTCGACCAAATCGCCTTCCGGCCAAATGCCACTGAGAAGCATGCCATGTTTTTCCAGCATCGACCGGTAAGCATTGTTCACTTCAAAGCGATGCCGGTGTCGCTCCGTTACAGCATCTTTACCGTAAGCTTTGTGCGCCAAAGAACCTCGCACAAGAAAACATGGATAACTTCCCAGTCGCATCGTCGCACCCTTGTGCCGCAGTCCTCGCTGTTCCGGCATGAAATCAATCACCGGGTGGCGCGCACGCGGAGAAAATTCGCGCGAGCGAGCCGATTTCAAACCACACACGTTCCGTGCGAATTCAACGACCGCCGCCTGCAGTCCCAGACAGAGTCCCAAGAACGGCAGGTTGTTTTCGCGCGCATAGCGAATCGCTTCAATCTTTCCTTCAATCCCGCGTTCGCCGAATCCTCCGGGAACCAGCAACCCCGCCGAATCCCGGAGCAGCTCTTCAGCAGGTTGCTTCTCAAATTCCTCGGCTTCAATCCAATTCAAATCAACGTGCGTATCCAGTTCCGCTCCGGCATGGACAAACGATTCGATAATGCTTTTGTATGAATCGCGCACCTCGACATATTTGCCGCAAATCGAAATACGCACATGCTGCTTGGGAAATTGGATTCGCCGGACAATCGTTTTCCATTCGCTTAAATCCGCCGGAGCCGGGCGCACACCGAGCCGCGTCAGCAGATTCTTGCCCACGCCTTCCTTTTCCAGCAGGAGCGGTAATTCATAAACAGTTTCGACATCCCGCACTTCAATCACATCGCGAGCGTGAACGTTGCAAAAAAGAGCAATCTTTTCGCGTGCGCTGCGTGAAAGCGGTCGGTCGGTTCGGCACATCAGGATATCCGGTTGGATACCGATTTCCCGGAGAGCTTTGACACTGTGCTGCGTCGGTTTGGTCTTGATTTCTCCGATGGAAGCGATATACGGCACGAGCGTGACATGCGTAAAGACACAACTGCGCCGTCCGAGTTCCAAGCCCATCTGCCGTATCGCTTCAAGGAACGGCAGCGATTCGATATCTCCTACCGTCCCCCCCACTTCGACGATGATAATCTGATATTTCCCGTCCTCGGCGACATCATAGAGCCGTTCGATTATCTCGCCCGTAATATGAGGAATCACCTGCACCGTCGCTCCGAGATAATCGCCGCGCCGCTCTCGTTCAATGACCCGATTGTAAATCTGTCCGGCGGTCGCGTTGTTCTTGCGGCTCATGTTCTCGTCAACGAATCGTTCGTAGTGCCCTAAATCAAGATCTGTCTCAGCACCGTCATCGGTTACATAGACTTCGCCATGCTGAAACGGATTCATCGTGCCGGGATCGACATTGATGTAGGGATCCAGCTTCATCAACGTGACGCGAAGCCCGCGCGATTTCAGCAACCTGCCGATAGACGCCGCGGCGATTCCTTTCCCCAGAGAAGAAACAACCCCGCCTGTGACAAAAATATATTTTACCTTTTGTTTTCGCATTCCCTATCCTGCGTTTATAAGCGCTTCGATTTTCGCAATATCTTCCGGGCAATCCACGCCGGGACTGGTTGACGCGGTTTCGACACATCGAATCGTATATCCCGCTTCCAAAAAGCGAAGCTGTTCCAATTCTTCCATCTTTTCAAGCGACGACGGTTCGAGGCTCGCAAGTGTCAACAAAGCCGCGCGTTGATACCCGTAAATTCCGAGATGTCGATACGGTGTCATCTGTCCTTCAGTTTCTCCAAAACCAAGACGATAGAACGGAATCGGAGCCCGTGAGAAGTACAACGCATTTTGCGCGTGATTCAGCACCACCTTCACCACATTTGGATTTTGAAAATCATCCGGTTCTGTCATCGGTGTCACGGCGGTCGCTATCGGTAAATCAGTATCCTCAAGTAAAGGCTGTGCGACGGCGTCTAAAATTTCCGGTAAAATAAGCGGTTCGTCTCCCTGAACATTCAAGACGACTTGCATATCACTGAAACGTTCCGCCACTTTTGCCACTCTATCCGTCCCCGAAGGCAAATCCGGCGACGTCATTTCCACCTTCGCACCGAAACCAGCGGCAGCGCTGGCAATGCGTTCATCATCGGTCGCGATAATCACTTCCGTGACGAGGCGCGCTTGCTTTGCTTTTTCCCACACCCACTGCACCATAGGTTTCCCGGCGATAAGCGCCAGAGGTTTCCCAGGGAAGCGGCTCGAACCCCATCTTGCGGGAATGACGGCAAGAACACCCATGCGACTAACAGGCATTTCACAACATTTCGCTTTAAATTTCTCGAATAGTTTAAGCTATTAATTTATACGAAAAAATGCATAAAGTCAAGACAGAATTCATGTATCGTAACCTATTGATAATTAGTTTTTAAAACCCACTTAAATCCGGCAAATATTACCTCAGAAGCCCAGCCCTTAGTGGCACTCGTGACGCTTCCATCAGACGCCTTGCGATTTCGACGGAGCTTTCGTATCTTCAAGTAAGAGACCATAATATCTGACATTCCGAATCCATCATGCAGAAAACGCACGTGGCAAGACATTTTGCGAAAGGTTTTCCGGCGCTGTTAGGGCAGGAAACATGGATTTCCGATCCCATCGAGCCGGGACTCTCGCTGCCGCTTTTGCTTCTCCTGCGAAGCGAAGGATTGCCGCTTGATTATGCATTTGTGGATGTTGTCTCAGGCCACGCCACGCAGTTCCTCTACGCGTTTGATTGTCCGGATTGCTACGAATTGGCTTTTGAACCACCAGTGGAAACACTGTTCAAAGCATTGCATTTGACATGGCAGGAAACCACTCCTTCCGATGCCACCACGGCGTTTTTAATTATGCAGGACTGGCTAAGAGAATCGAACAAACCGGTCGTGGCGCGCTTCACTGAACCGATGCTGCTTTTCGGCGTCACAACACGGCGAATGGAACACATTTTCCATTTGGCAAGGACGCGATCTCATCCGACTCCCGAGCAAATGCGGGTTCTCGATATCGATCTGAATTACTGGCGTCCGCCGATTGATGAAGGAAACGAACTCATCCGCATTATCGAGAAGCGTCCCGAGACCTATTCGGAACTCGAACTTTCTCGGACAGCCATACGCCGCGCTATCCATAACTGGCACGCGGGTGAATTAGGAAGCTGCGCCGTCGGCGAGAAAGCGTATCTCGCGTTCGCTCAAGATTTACGCGATTCGACCGTGGACTTCACCGAATTGCGAGCGTCCGCGTGGGGCTGTTCACCCATTTGCCAGCAATGGACGGCGCGATACAGCAGTTGTCGCTTCTTTGAACGAATGGCGCCTCGCTTCGGAGGAAAAGCACGCGGCGCACTCGAAAAAGCAGCGTTCTATTACCGGCAATGCTGCGAAGCGTGGCGCGGTTGGGACAGCCAGCTCGGTCGCCCGTGGAAATGGTGGCAGTCTCCGAAACCCGAAAATCAATCTCTCCTGCAGGACTACTATCAGCGCCTGCGAAATGCCAAACGCCGCGCCGCCGGTGCCGCCCATGTCGAAGCCGCGATGAACTGGGAGCGCAAAGCCATCACCGAACTCGCCAAAATCGAATTGTAAACGCACTCTCTACTCGCCGCGAGCGGGTGCCCTCACCTCTCGCGCAATCGAAAAATCCATCCCAAAAATAACAAACACACATTCCAATCATGGCCAATCTCGAACATGTAAAACTCGTCCGCCAAGGTGCTAAAGCGATTGATGAATGGCGCTCAGCAAATCCAGGAGTGATATTCGATTTGCATAAAGCATATCTTCCTAGTGCCATCCAACAAAAGGTTGGAGTGTTAATTTGAGTCGGAATGGAGGGGTCATGCGTTCAAGGGGTAACGTTCATTTACCCGGAGATATCATGTCCCATCCGATTCAGGTGCGGCCGGTCACCGAGGAGGAAGGCACGGCCTTGAAGCGCATCGTGCGCAAAGGGCGTGACGCCATCGCTCGCAAGCGCGCCGCCTGTGTGTTGTCCGCCCTTGGAGGATTGACGGTACCGCAGATCGCGAAGGCTCAACTCCTCCATGAGACCTATGTGCGTAAGATCCTGAACACCTTCAACCGAGACGGCTTGTCCTCGTTGGGCGCCCGTTACGGAAAAGGGCGTCCGTCCCGATTCACCGACGAGCTTTGCCAGAAGATGGTGGACACGGCATTGACACCGCCGGATCAGCTCGGGCTGCCCTTCGGGGTGTGGTCGCTTCCCAAGCTGCGTGATTATTTGGTGGCTCACCGGATTGTATCTTCGATCAGTGACGTACATTTGGGCCGTATTCTTCGGCGGCGCGGGTTGTCGTTGCAGCGCACGAAGACCTGGAAGCAATCCAACGATCCTGATTACGCTCGAAAAAAAGCGAGTCGAGATCGCGCGGAAAGCGCCGTTGAAAGCCACGCGGCGAGTCCTTGCCTTTGATGAGTTTGGTCCCTTAGAAATCCGGCCGCATCATGGAGTAAGCTGGGCCAAGCACCAACAGGTGAAGCGATTGCCAGCGACCTACAAACGTCCACATGGCACGCGGTATCTGTTGGCCGCGTATGATCTGCAGGCGGACTGCCTGTGGGGTTGGCAACGCCCGAACCAACGTTGGCCACAGGTGCTGGCCTTTCTCAAAGGGGTTCGCCGCCGTTACCCCGCCCATATCCGGCTCTACATTATCTTGGACAACCGCAAGAGCCATAAGACGCGGGACGTGCGCAAGTGGGTTCGCCAACACAACATCCGGCTGATGTTCACTCCGAACTATTGTTCTTGGCTCAACCCCATCGAGTGCCAGTTCACGGCGCTTCGCAAGTTCGCCCTAAGCACGCGCTATTTCGAAAACCACATCCAACAGGGCTGCGCGATTCAAGCCTACATGCGTTATCGGAATCGCACGAAGGTGACTCCGAAAGTCCGACATCGAGACATTCGAGTCAACCTTCTGTAGGTCGGCACTAGCAGCGATCTTCATCTGGCAGATCTCTCTAAAGCGAATCTTTCTGGGGCAACTCTCTACGAGGCTGACCTTTCTATGGCAAATCTTTGGGGAACAAATCTGGAGAACACAAATCTCTTTCAAGCAAACCTAATGGGAGCTAGTCTTTTTAAGACAAATCTCACAAAGTCGAATCTATCCAAAGCTAACCTCTTTAAGAGTATCTTTTTCGAGGTGAAGCTTACTAATACAAATCTTTCAGGTGCAGATATCTTAGGCATTACTTTCGAAAAAATAGATATGTCCAATTCAAATCTCTCACAAGCAGATTTAACTGGATCAAATTTATCTGGAGTTGATCTTTCTGGAACTAATCTTAGTGGATGTAAACTTACGGGCACAAAGTTTCATTTATGTTTATTGGCCGAAACAAATATTGAGGGTGCCTATTTGAGTAGAACAGTATTCGCCGATTGTGATCTACGAGGCTTAATTGGTTTTAAGAATGTGATACATAATGGACCATCCACAATCGGCATTGACACAATTCTTCGTTCCGAAGGCGACATTCCATCAGAGTTCCTCAGAGGTTGTGGTCTTCCTGACCGTGTGATTGATTCTGTCAAATCTCTGGCGAAGACCATCCAATACTATACCTGTTTCGTCAGTTATAGTTCGAAAGATGAATCATTTGTAGAATATCTAAAAAGCAAATTGCGAGAGGCAGATGTTCAATGTTGGTACTACAAGGAAGATAACCTTACAGGAGAAAAGACTTGGGAGGATATTGAAAGAAATATCTACCGCTATGATAAAGTGGTGGTTATCTGTTCAAGGAACGGCCTTGAAAGCCCTGCTGTCATTCGGGAAATTGAGTTTGCTTTGAAGCGAGAACAAGAAGAAGACGTTCGACGCCTGAAGGATCACGACAGGGTCGATAAAGGCGATTTGAACCTGCAAGACATCAAAAAACGCCGCTATCGAAAACGCATTCTCTTCCCGATTATGATTGATGATTACCTTTTAAAACACTGGAAGCATCATCTCCAGACGCAACTAAGTGAGCGCAACGCGGTTGATTTTCGCTGCTGGGAGGATCCTGATAATTTTCAGAAAGCTTTTAACAAATTGTTGAAAGATTTAAACAGGAGGGAAGAGAGTTAGTCGCGAGAGGTGAGGGCACCCACTCGCGGCGATTCTGGGTCGGGATAAAAAGAGAAAGCCTCGGCATTTCTACTGAGGCTTTTTATAACAGCTTGCGGTGGGCTTGGGTTTACATACCGAGGAGTCCGCGGATTTCAGTTTCAAAGAAAGCTTTCTCGCGGTAGCCGACGACTTTCTTGTGTACTTCGCCCTGCTGGTTGATAATCAGCGTCGTCGGGATTCCGGGCGGCCTGCCATAAAGTTTGGCGGCGTCCTGATTGAAAACCGTGTTATGGTAATTGATACCATATTGCTTGCCGAAATCCTTCACCGCTTTGTTGCCCTGGCGAGCAAACGCGATACCGACCATTTCGAACCCATCGTCCTTGTACTCGTTGTACAGCGCGGCGAAGTGAGGAATTTCCTTTTTGCACGGCGCGCACCACGTGTCCCAGAGGTCCACGATAACGACCTTGCCATAGAATTGACGCATGTCAATGTCGTTGCCGTCGACATCCTTAACCGTCAGGTTCAACATCTTCGCGTCGCCGGAAACTTTACTCGCGGAACTCTTCGCGCCCGGTTTGCACCCGCCGACCTGAACCATCATAAACAACATCAGAAACAAGGGAATAATTTTGCGCATTACGCCTCCAGAAACAAATTCACACAGTTTAACTGCTTTTCCCATAAAAGAATTACCCATAATACCCTGAAAGCCGCGCAAAAGTTCCGAAAGGCATCCGTTGCTTTTCCTTTAGCAGTCATTATCCCTATGAATCTATTGACTTTTCAACAAATACACGGGGAATTTTCTTTGAAAGCCATGTCGGAAGTTCATACGGCAACGCGTCAATCTTCTCCGCAAGTTCAAACAGCCACAGGTTTTGACCGCCTTGCCTCCCCCACAGCGCGACCTCTTCTCCGATTTGAGGCCGCGAACCTGTGACAAAGAGCCACGAAAAATCCTTCAATACCGCCCCATAAAGCGGCCTCGAATGCCCCCGGAACAAGAATTTGCCTCGCCGCACAAGCGAGCTGGGATAACCATGACGATTGCCCAGTCCGATTCGAATCGCCCAGCCATCCGTCGGCGCGCGGGCAATCAGCGGATGCGGGACTCCTCGACCTCGATGCGCTCGCTGCACTTCCAACACGACCGCTTTCAAGGTCATAACCGGCTCCAGCGGCAAAAGCTCTACGGTTTCCCGCGACGGCGGCTGCCCGTAAAGGACAATCCCGGTGCGCACTAAATTGCCGGGAATATCCTTGAAGACCATCGCGGCAGCGCTGTTCGCCAGATGCGTCCACGGCGGATTCAAACCGCATTTATGCACAAGCTTGAGCACATGTTTGAATCGTTCGATTTGCTTTTCACCGATTTCCAAATCCTGCGGCCCGTTAAAGCCGAGGTGCGAATAAATTCCCTGAACATCAAGGTGCTTCATGCGCGCGATTTCAGACAGCAACGCGTCGGCTTTTTTCCAATTCATCCCCAAACGACCGAGGCCGGTATCGAATTTGATATGAACGCCGATTCGTTTTCCCAAATTGCGAGCGCCGGAAGCGACATACTCCACCTTGAAACAAGACGTTGCCGCTACGTGCAGATCCCATTCAACGAATTTTCCGAGCGGTTTCCCCACCCAATCCGTCATCACCAAAATCAGCCCGGAAAAACCCATCCGCCGCAACTCGATGCCTTCAGAAAGAGAGCTCACTCCAAAGCCCGTGGCTCCGGCCTTCGCGAGAATTTCAGCGCACGGCGTCAGTCCATGCCCGTAGCCATCCCATTTCACCACCGCTAAAAGACCGCGAGGTTCGACACGCTCGATAATGCGAACCGCGTTCCGCTTCAAAGCCCCAAGATCAATCTGTGCTATGGGTGTTTCGTTCATCCCATTATCTCAAAATCCGCCGCGACGAGTATGCCGTACTACTTTTAGGAAAGACTGTAAAAATCCCGGTTCGGAGACAGACCGAACCGGGAGTAAGTATCATAATCAGCGAAAGCCTATTTCTTTTTCGCAGGTGTTGGCAGCTTTTGTGATTTCTTCGCTATCTCTGCGAGGTCTTGCTGAGCCATTCGGGCGGCTCCCGAACCGGCATATATACGGATAATATCGCGCAGAGCCTTTTCCTTCTGACTCTTCTTCATCTTCTTGGTCTTATCATAGGCTTCCTTCCCACGCTCATTCTTGGCTTTCACGCCCGACAGCGTGTTGGGATATTTAGCAATGACTTCGTCCAGTTTCCCTTCTTCGTAGAGTTTCTCCGCTAAAATATTCTCCGCTTTTGCAGCGGCGGGAGTTCTCGGATAAGTCTGACAAAGCTCGTCGTATTTCTCTTCCTCGAAGAGCTTTTCGGCAAGCATATTCCGTGCAACCATCGCCGCCGGAGTTTCCCCATAAGCTTCCACAACTTCTTCGTACTTGCCTTCTTCACACATTCTCTCGGCGATTTTCGCCTTGGCATTCTGAGCAATGGGAAGATTCGGGAATTTAGCCACGACTTCCTCATATTTGCCCTCATCAAACAACTTCTGAGCCCGCTGCTCCGGCGTTGCACACGCGATAACAAGCATCGCAACAACAGCAAACAGCATCACGAAAGAAATAATGCGCTTCATGAGAAAATCTCCATTGAATTAGATGGCGACAAGTCCCCCCGCAATAAACGAATCAATTAGTAATATATATCCCCCTGCATCAAATGTCAAGTCTTATTTTGTAAAATATCGTATATGTCACTTTCGAATTGCTATCCGATGGCGGGCAGGCAGAGCCAGCCCGTAGGCGAGTGTGATTGAACAGTCATCCTAAAGGCTGGCTCTACCTGCCTTTCCTTTCTAAAGTATCATCCAAAGAAAACCCCGATTCAATTGTTTGATTGAATCGGGGCTGATAAATATGAAAATCCTGCTGAAGGCTATTTCAATACTGAAACCAGATTCTCATTAACATGAAAACCGCCCAGGACCATTTCTTCTTCTTTCTTGCGCGCCGCCAGATTTCGTTTTAAGCAGGGAAAACAGTAATCATCAACCGAAGTCCAGGGGACAAGATTCCCGCAAATAGCGCAACGCATGAGTCGCGGCGCGGCACGACGCCTTCTGGGAATACGGCGACGCGACGTCGTTTTCTTGGTCGCTGTGCGCACGCTGCCCGAAGCCCGACCTCGCCGCGCCAGACTGCGCTTCTTCTGCTCCTGCGTCTTCTTTTTCGCAGACGCGGCAGATGCAGCTTTCGGCTTACGGGTTCGAGAGACGCTCTTCTTCTTTTTCTTTTTCGGCACAGCCTGCTTGGTCGCCCGAACACGTTTCTTCTTGGGAGCCATTTTGGATTTCTTCGTCCGCACGGACGCGCGCTTCTTCGGCACCGCCTTTTTGCGCGCCGGTTTTGCAACGCGTCTCTTCTTCTTTTTCACCGCGCTAGTTTTGCCGGATTTCTTCGCGGGAGAAGAACTTTTTTTCTTCGATACGGCCTTCTTACGCCGGGACGGTGAGGCCTTTCGGGTAGACTGGACAGCTTTTCGCGCCATGTTCACACCCACCCTGATTTTTTGGGTTTTTACTCTATCTAAAATGCACGTCCTGCGAATTACAAAACGACAGAACGAGTGTTGGCTTATTCAGCCGCAATCATTGACATATTCGCACAAATGGAGCAGAATATGTCAATATAACAGAATACTGTGCTGTATGAAGAACAAATCCGATTTTTTGGTTTCCGTGCGAGAAGGTGACCGCTCTGACAGTCGGTCTAAAGTAAAAAAAAACCGGATAGTACTCCAAATCTCATATGGAGCCCTGCCGGCACACCTCTCTACCCAGAACACAACGTTTAATATAGTAAAAAGTCGCTGCGATGTCAAGATGAACTTCAAATATTTTTCTAATTACCCATCCAGTATCCTATCATGTTATTTCTTATATTACAAGATAATAGGAGAATTCTTTTGCGATATATCCCTGAAATTTACTCCTCAAAGCACAAGGGATTCTCCATGCCTCTCTTCCTCATATTTTTCCCAAAAACCTGTATGAGATGTTCAAAGATGCGAATGAACACTTAAGCATTTAAATAACAATCTCATAACTTGGAATCTCCCAATTCACAAAATATCTCTTGACAAAACCGAAATTTCGAGTATATTAGTAATTGAACACTTGTTCAATTTTCTGCCATCGCGGGGAATTTTTTGGGTACGGATTTTGAACGTATGTTCAGTTGCGCGAGAGGTGGGGGCACCCGCTCGCGGCGAGTTTGTTCCGGGCACGCGGGACGCATGCCGCGGCAGGGTCTCTAATTGCCCTAGCGGCGGGCTCCCGCCCGTCGTTGCGAAACCGTGCGATATATTTACGGACAGGCGGAGCCAGTCCGTAGGGTTGTGTGGATCGGCTGCAAGGCAGGGGGAGATTTGCGTATGAAAACAGAAAAACTCTGCGAACGAATCGAAGTCATCGCCCTGTTCCAGAAAGGGAAACTCTCGCCCATCAAGTTCCGGTGGAAAGGACGAACTCACCGGATACACCGAATTCACGGCGACTGGGCCACTCAGGAAGGGATAACGCGATTCCATCATTTCGCCGTCGCGTCCGACGGACCGGACATCTACGAATTGTCCTATAACGAGTCCACTTATGTCTGGCAAATCGAAGGAATTTCGCTCATCGGGTAAACAAAAACCGCTCTCATGAGAAACAAAATTATCTTCCATATCGACATGGATCAGTTCTTCGCGGCCATTGAGATGCGGCACCATCCCCATCTGAAAGGGAAACCGGTCGTCGTGGGAGGCGGGCCAGGTGACCGTGGGATCGTGACGACTGCATCGTACGAAGCCCGGCGCTACGGCCTGCGCTCCGGAATGTCGGCTTATCAGGCGCGGCGTCTTTGCCCGCAGGCGATTTTCCTGACTCCGAATATCCACAAATACGTCGATATTTCCCGGCGAATTCTTCAGCGGATGCGCGAATTTGCCGAGCGCGTGGAACCGACGTCCGTGGACGAGGCCTATCTGGACATGAGCGACCGTGTGCAGACACCGGCTGAAATCGAACAACTGGCCATGAAAATCAAGCGCCGGATTCTGCAAACCGAAAGACTGATCGCCACCGTCGGCGTGGGCGCCAACCGGTTAGTGGCCAAAATCGCCAGCGGTATGAACAAACCTGACGGCTTCACCTTCCTCCCGCCGGACCGCGTGATAGACGTCTTCCGGGATATGCCCGTTGGAGACCTTCACGGCGTCGGCAGAGCGACGCAGGCGCAGCTCGAGCGACTCGGCATCCGCACCGCCGGGCAACTCGCCGCGTACCCTCTCGACATTCTACGGCGTATTTTCGGAAAATGGGGGGAGGAAATCCGGCAAATCGCCCTCGGTCAGGGGCAGGACACGGTCATGGTTCCCGAGGAACTTCCCGATGAGAAATCTATGGGACATGAGCATACCTTCAGCCAAGACTTGTCCAACCCGGCGCCGCTGCTCGGGAGATTGCACCTGTTGTGCGAGCGCGTGGCGCGGCGGCTGCGCGATGCGGACATGATTGGGCAAGTCGTCACGTTGAAATTGCGCTATCAAGGTTTCATAACCCGGTTTCATGGCCGCAAGCTGAAAGACTACGTGCAGCACGAAACGGTCATCTACAACGTCGCAAGGATTCTCTTTCAGGAAATCTACGACCACCGGCCTGTCCGGCTCGTGGGAGTCAACGTGTCGAACCTGACATCCGCTTCGGGTTCCGGTCAACTGACGCTGTTCCCGACCGGCCTGCGGCTGATGAAAATATCGAAAGCATGCGACCAAATCAAAGACCGCTTAGGCGAGAAAGCCATCGGTTATGCCAGCGGAATCTATGACACGGGCAGTCGTTCGTCCTCCGGATACCCGAGATCATCCCACCGTAAAAACCTCCTCTACCGCCCTTTCCACGGCCCTTAATGTCTGCCTCCTCCACACCTGTTGACGATCAGATAGCGCCTGTGCTCTTGACTTTTAGCCGGAATAATGATATAATATTAAGATTAAATAAATCTGTAAGGATCTACGATTATGCGTGTTGGAGTTTTGACAGGGGGCGGAGATTGTCCGGGTCTCAATGCCGTTATCCGCGCCGTGGTTCGGCGTTCAATTATCACCCATGAATACGACGTCCTCGGTATCCGGAACGGCTGGAACGGATTACTGGAAGGCGACGTGGACCCTCTGGGACTTTACGCGGTCTCAGGAATTCTGCATCGAGGAGGAACGATATTAGGCACATCGCGTACCAACCCCGCCAAGGACAAAGATGATATTCGCCGTGTGATGGATAATATCCAGCGCTACGAAATCGACGCATTAGTCGTGATTGGTGGAAACGATACCCTCAGCGCAGCTTTGGAACTTTTTAATCGGGGCGTGAAAGTCGTTGGAATCCCGAAAACGATTGACAATGATATTCTCGGCACCGATTACACCTTTGGCTTCAATACAGCGGTCAGCGTCGTCACTGAAGCGATTGACCGGCTGCACACAACGGCGGAATCTCACCATCGCGTGATGGTCGTGGAAGTCATGGGTCGCCATTCGGGTTGGATTGCGGTCATGTCGGGTATTGCCGGCGGCGCGGACATGATTCTCATTCCCGAAGTGCCTTTCGATATCGACGAAGTGTGTGAAGCTCTGAAAAAACGCCATAAGAAAAAGAAATTCTCCATTCTGGTTGTGGCTGAAGGAGCCGTTCCTAAAGATGGAGAACTCGTACTGGCAGGCAAAGGCACGGATGCTTTTGGAAATGTACGGCTCGGAGGAATCGGGCAGGTCCTGGGCAATGAAATTGAAAAACGTTCCGGGATAGAAACTCGTGTCACCATTTTAGGGCATATTCAACGCGGCGGCACTCCGACCGCGTACGATCGCATCCTGGCCACGCGTTTTGGCGTGCGTGCTGTGGACGCCGTTTCAGAAGGTGAGTTTGGCAAGATGGTCGCGCTGCGCTCGGAAGATATCGTTCTGCTCGACATCAAAAAAGCGATTCTTGCAAACAAGCAAGTGGATATGAAGCTCTACGAAATCGCCGAGTTGTTTTTCGGATAAATTATTCCTGAGCAAAATTTTCTATAAAATGGGAGATATTTCTCATGGCAATTCGCATTGCGATTAACGGTTTCGGGCGCATTGGGCGGCTCGTTTTAAAGGCTGCTTACAAAGACCCGCGTTTTGAATTCGTGGCGATTAATGATTTGACTGACGCCAAAACCCTAGGGATGCTGCTCAAGTACGACTCCACTCACGGACGCTTCCCTGACACGGTCGAAGTGAAAGGTGACACCATCGTCGTCGCAGGGAAATCTTTGCCTGTCACCGCTCAAAAGGATCCGGCGAAGCTCGACTGGAAAAAATACGGCGTGGACATCGTTGTCGAATCTACCGGCGTAGGATTCTATCGGAAGCGCGAAGGACTTGAAGCGCATCTGAAAGCAGGCGCGAAGAAAGTACTCCTCACGGTGCCTCCCAAGGATGAAATCGACGGCATTATCGTCTGCGGCGTCAATGATCACCTCATCAAACCCGAACATAAACTCCTCTCGAACGCCTCCTGCACCACGAACTGCCTGGCGCCGATGGTGAAGACTCTGCTGGACAATTTCGGCCTCGAGTACGGCCTCATGACCACCATCCACGCTTTCACCAACGACCAGAACGTTCTCGACATGCCCCACAGCGACCTTCGCCGCGCACGAACCGCCGCCAGCAACATCATTCCCACAACCACCGGCGCTGCTCGCACTGTCGGTCAAGTAATTCCGGAATTGAAAGGCAAACTCGACGGCATGGCATTGCGCGTCCCGGTTATTGACGGTTCGATTACGGATTTCGTAGCGATGGTCAAAAAAGATGTGACGGCTGAACAGGTCAACGCTGCCATGAAAAAGAACGCCGACGGACCGATGAAAGGCATCTTGGAGTACACCGAAGACCCGCTCGTTTCGAGCGACATCATCGGCAATCCGCATTCGTGCATCTTCGACGCCCTTTCGACTATGGTAATGAACAAACGCATGGTCAAAGTCCTCGGCTGGTACGACAACGAATGGGGCTACTCCTGCCGCTGCATCGACATCATGGCCAAGATGGCGTAGGTATAAACTTGAGGTCACAAATTGTGACCTCAAGATAATTACCGCAGAGATTGCCTCACCCACCACGACGGAATCGCAAACTTGATGTTCCATTTTGGAACATCAAGTTATCTAAAATATTGTTATTTAATTGAATAACCCTTCCAAAATGAGCCAACTCGTACCTATCGAACGGATTGAAAATAGAATTTTCCTCGTCCGTGACCAGAAAGTCATGCTGGATCGTGACTTAGCTGAACTTTATGGTGTGGAGACCAGAAACCTGAACAAGGCTGTAACACGCAATATAGACAGGTTTCCGCCAGATTTCATGTTTTCACTAACCAAGGAGGAGTTCGAGAACTTGATGTTCCAAAATGGAACATCAAGTTGGGGTGGAACGCGGAAACTGCCTCGCGCCTTTACCGAGCAAGGCGTGGCGATGCTATCGAGCGTGCTCCGCAGTGACCGAGCTGCTCAGGTTAATATTCTCATCATGCGCGCGTTTGTGAAAATGAGGGAAACGATTATTGCGCACAAGGATTTGGCTCGCAAGCTTGATGCAATGGAAGAGAAATACGATGCAAGTTTCAGGATTGTTTTCGATGCCATCCGCAGGTTGATGAAACCGCCGTGCGTTCAAAGCAATTTATGGGAAGAAAGTTATGAAATTCGATTGGTTCGACATATCTGATCAGAAACGATCTGACTGGGCAATGCTGTGTGAACCCGGCTGCTACAAAACCATTGAGCGGAGCGGATTACCTGATATACTCCCCGAAGCGCTGAAAGAAAAACTCGATAGTGCACTTATCATGGCTTCAGGGACATTAACGGGCACAGTGTATTACGTGGTAAATGCAAACAGAGTGGACTATAAGGACGGAGCCATTGATCAGCAACCTTTCGGTTTGGCATTTGTAGGAGACGATCCGATTGGAAGCGGTTGTCTGGTGCAACATGGCACTTGGTCGGGCAGAACGACTGAGCCGCCCGAGGAATTCTGGCAAGTCATTGAGGAAAGTGGAATAGGTCATCGTTTTCCTCTTCCAGAACTGCCTGAAAAGCCTTACGGAAAAATTGAGGAGCTTAAAAAGCCAAGTCACAATGCTGCTTTTAGCACTGTCGTGAATCGCCTTAAAAAACAGTAATATTAGGCTTGATCGGTGTAGGAAATCACATACCTGCACAACCAATAGTCAAAATTCTGGAGCTTTCAATGGAACAAACTAGCACTCGCAAGATTAGTCTGTGGCTAACTCGGATTGATACAGGGCAGATACTACTTCCCCGCTTCCAGAGGGAGGAGGCATGGAGCCATTCGGATATTGAGGCCTTCTTGCAGTCAATTTTACAGGGACTACCGGTGGGAGCTGTCCTCGTATTACAGGTTGGTGATGAACAACCCTTCAAAACACGTCCAATCGAAGGAGCTCCGAAGACGAAGGAGCGTTGTGTTGAACACTTACTAGACGGGCAACAACGCCTGACAGCTCTATGGCGCGCACTCTATGATAGATATGATGACAGAGCCTACTTCGTGAGGAAAGATAAATCACCAGATGACGAAGGATTTGTTGAGAGTGTAAGGCGCCGGGAAAGAGATGGAAAGTGGTATCCCAGGTGGCTGGATTCTCCGAGTCGGATATGCGAAAAGGGCTACATACCTCTTTGGCTTCTACGTCCCAATTGCGGTATCGATAAGGTTCAAAATTTCTGCCAGCAAGCCCTCGGAACTTCGGAAGAATACCTTAATTTGGTAAATTGGATACTGAAATTCCGGGAAATCGTGGGCCTTTACGAAATACCCCTACTATTGTTGGATGTCCGTACACCAAAACACGTTGCTATTGATGTGTTTTTAAAACTGAATACTAAGTCGGTCCGTCTGACGGCGTTCGACATTTGTGTTGCTCAAGCAGAACAAGATACTGGGGCTTCTTTACGTGATCTCTTGGCAGAGTTGATATCCAAAGTGCCTGAGGTAGAATTCTATACAGACGCGCCACAAGATCTTGTTCTCAGTTCTTCGGCTCTTCGGCAGAACATGGAGCCGAGGCGCAGAAGCTTTATGGATTTAAATCTCGAACAGGTTGTTGATGAATGGGACTTGTTGACCGAGAGCATCAAAGGTGCAGTTCAATTCTTAGAAGATGAACGCATTTATGACTCCAGAAGGCTCCCAACGACTGTTGTACTTCCGGTACTTGCTGCGCTTCATGAGCATTTGCCTGTTGATCCTGATGACCTAGGGAAAAGCCGGACAATTCTTAGAAAATATCTTTGGCGGGCGTTTCTCACAGATAGATATGAAAGTGCAACTCCAACTCATACACTGCAGGACTACCGGGCTTTACGCTTGGTATTTCGCGGTGAAGATGCCGAGGACAGCGTTCCGGCCTTGGACGAGGGAACCTATGCACTGCCATCAGTGGAAGATTTATTGCAAGCTGGATGGCCAAAAACTAGAGATATTTTAGCACGGGGAATTTTAGCCGCAACGTTACAGCGTCCCGCGCTTGACATAGCCGATGGGTCACCTATAAGCCGTGACAACATCCGGAAGAGAGAATACCACCACCTTTTCCCGGAAAAGATCTTCGAGGATGTTGGCCTAAAGACTTCGTTAGGTAATAAAGCTCTTAACTGCACTCTTCTATCATGGCGTACAAATCGCCGCATAGCAGCGAAGGAACCACTTGAATACTTGCAGGAACGCACAAAACGGGGGTTACCCGAGGATGCGCTGCAAAAGCGCATCGAGACACATCTCATTCCATATGAAAAACTCGCGGTAGGTAGATACGATGACATAATAGACTCAGCGGCCAAGAAACAAAGAATCGGGGAGGACTACGACGCATTTTTGAAAGCTCGAGCGGAATTAGTGAAAGAAGTTATCGATAAACTCTGTAAAGGTACCGAATTGACATGATGATTGTTCTGATCTCTACAACATAGCTCCACCAAGTTCTTAGATAATGTTTCCCGTTTGGTATATTCACAAGGGTGTGGTACTCCATGAACAAACTCACCATTGACCAAATCAATCTTAAGGGCAAGCGCGTTCTCGTGCGTGTTGACTTTAATGTGCCCATCAAAGAGGGGAACGTTGCGGATGATACGCGCATTGTCGCGTCGCTGCCGACGATTCGGAAAATTATCGCGGATGGTGGGCGAGCGATTCTGATGTCGCACTTAGGCCGTCCCAAAGGCGAACGCAAACCGGAATTCTCACTGGCTCCGGTCGCACAAAAACTTTCCGAGCTTCTGAAACAGCCCGTGCCACTCGCACCTGACTGTATCGGCGAAGAAACTGAAGCAATGACAGCGGCATTACGCGATGGCGATTGCCTGCTTTTGGAAAATGTTCGTTTCCATAAGGAAGAGACAAAAAACGAACCGGAGTTCGCAAAAAAGCTCGCGATGCTTGGCGATGTCTATATCAACGACGCTTTCGGCAGCGCGCACCGCGCTCATGCGTCAACCGAAGGTGTAACCAAATTTCTTTCTCCGTGTGTCGCCGGTTACCTGATGCAGAAAGAGCTGGACTATCTCGGTAAAGCTCTGGCGAATCCAGCCCGACCATTCGTAGCGATATTAGGCGGCGCCAAAATTTCCGGCAAGATTGATGTGCTTGAAAGCCTGCTTTCCAAAGTGGACGAGCTTATTATCGGCGGAGGCATGGCTTATACGTTTTTAAAGGCGCAAGGCGGAAGGGTGGGCAGGTCTCTCGTGGAGGTTGACAAAATCAACTTAGCTTGCGATATTATAAAGCTATCAAAGACTCGTAGGGTCAGCATAAATCTGCCCCAGGATTCGAGGGTCGCGGCTGAAATCCGGGATGGGGAAGCTGTACAGGTTGTCCCTTCTAACTCTATTCCTGACAAGCTCTTAGGCGTGGATATCGGCCCGAAAGCGGAAGCGGCCTTTGCCGGAATAATCCAGAAGGCTAAAACAGTCGTCTGGAACGGCCCGATGGGTATCTTTGAAACAGAGGCATTCGGGCACGGGACGCGCGCGATTGCAGAGGCTCTGGTCAACGCCACCAAAAACGGCGCAACGACGATTGTCGGCGGCGGTGATTCCGCAGCCGCGATTGCGAAATATGGATTCACGAAAGATGTCTCGCATGTTTCGACAGGCGGCGGGGCGTCATTGGAATTTTTAGAAGGAAAGGCGCTGCCGGGAGTGGCGGCACTCACGGACGCGTAAATCATGTTACTCGCTGCAAATTGGAAAATGAACAAAACTCCCACCGAGGCGCGAGCTTTCGTGCGGGAGTATTTGGTCGCGTTACCGAGGGATGTCAAGACACCGACGGTGATTCTTCCTCCATTCCCTGCGCTCACTGTTTTAGCGGAAGAATTGGAAGACGTTCCGCCGGAAAAAGTCAGCTTTGGCGCGCAGAATCTTCACAATGAAGTCAAAGGCGCTTTTACCGGCGAAGTCAGCGCATCAATGCTGAAAGATTGCGGATGCCGCTGGGCAACTGTCGGACACAGCGAACGCCGACGTATCTTCGGAGAACAAAACGAGTTTCTGAATAAAAAATTACGCGCCGCGCTCTCTCAGAATCTTACGCCGATCTACTGCATCGGCGAAACCCTTGAAGAACGCGAAGCCGGCAAACTCGAAGAAATCCTCGTCACCCAGCTTACGGAAGGCTTCGAAGGTTTGAGCAGCGCCAGTGTCGAGCGCACGGTGATTGCTTATGAACCGGTCTGGGCTATCGGCACCGGCAAAACCGCTACGCCTGAGCAGGCTCAGGAAGCGCATGCGTTTGTGCGCAGAACCTTGGCGGACAAGCTGCAGGTGAACGCGCGCAAAATGGAAATTCTCTATGGCGGAAGTGTGACGCCGGAGAATGCTTACTCGTTATTATCACAAAAAGATATCGATGGCGCCCTCGTCGGAGGGGCAAGCTTGAAAGTTGACAGTCTTCTGTCGCTGCTTGCCGCTTCGGACAGGGTGTTGCAGGAGAAAAAGTAATGTATGGGATTTTGATTGTCATTCAGCTAATAATTTCTGTTTTGCTCGTCGTTGTCATTTTAATGCAGGCTTCCAAGGGAGGCGGACTGGCGGGAATCGCGGGCGGGATGAGCAGCTCGGCGGTCTTCGGAGGACGCAGCGCGGCGAATTTCTTGTCGCGTTCGACAACGATTCTGGCCGTGCTTTTCATGCTGATTTGTCTGACGCTTGCGTTGCTGTCAAAAGCTCGAACCTCGCCGCGAAGTGTCACGCAAACGGAAGCCGTACAGCCGATTAGTCCGGTACCGACAACCGGCAGCGAAGCCATTCCCGTTACCGGAGGAACGCCATCCGCTGGTGAGGGAGCGCCGCAAGTAACTCCAGTGGAAGGTCAGCCGCCTCCGCAAGGCCAGACCACACCGCCGCCTTCCGGTCAACAACCTTCATCGTCACCGTAAGAAGGCTTACGTAATTTATTTTGGCTGCCCGAGTGGTGAAATTGGTAGACACACCATCTTGAGGGGGTGGCGCCTTAACGGGTGTGCCGGTTCGAATCCGGCCTCGGGCACAAAAATAGCCCGGTCAGACTATTTGGCCGGGCTGTGTTGTTTGAATTGGGGAGATGTTATGAAAAGAATTATAGGTTTTGTTCTAATCGCTGTTCTGGGATTAAGCTGTCGCTGGGCTTACGCCCAACAATATGAATATCCCACGGCGGATACGGCGGCATATCCTCGCAAAATGACCGGTGAGGAGTTGGTGAAGTTGATGCTAATTGAGACGAGAGACACACTCCGAATTGACTCGACGCGCTTCACTTCAGAGGTGAGCATACCTGAAGGTTCGCATATTCAAAGACCGATCATACTAGTTAGATGCCTATTCGATCAAGAGGTGATTTCTTCTTTCGTGAAATATGATTCCGCATTTACATGTGCTAGATGCTGGTTTTCAGGCAACGCTGATTTTGGGGTGAGCACCTTTTCCGACTATGCTTTTTTCAGGGTGAGCACCTTTTCCGGCGATGCTGGTTTCCGGGGGAGCACTTTTTCCGACGATGCTAGTTTCGTATGGAGTACCTTTTCCGGCGATGCCGATTTCGGAAA
>JAUXGA010000015.1 GCA_030622545.1 bacterium
AATCAACGCCCACTGTTCTTCAGTTAAATCCATCTTGATAACCTCCAAAAAGAGAGAGGCCGTCAAGATACGACACCCTAAGTTAACAAGCAAATGTTTTTGAGATATGCTCTAGTGGTGGAATAATATTTGTCGGACTAGTGCCATAATACATAAGGTTTGCGTGTTACGCCACCTATGTCATTCCCGCGAAAGCGGGAATCCAGTGTGTTCGAAGTGATTATAGATTCCCGCTTTCGCGGGAATGACACAATAGATGCAGGCACAACACAATTTCTGCCATTGCTGGTCTGGAGACCAACAACGGCGAGACAACCTTTTGTAGCTCGGCACTAGGCAACACGCTCCCGCGTGTTGCACTGATTTCCGATGGGGCCCTGCACATGGAATTACCCCCCCCCATCCCCCCTGCTAAAGCAAGGGGGAGAAATAGAAAATGATTATATGACTGAACATGAGCAAATAGATTCGGCGAGTCCACTGGTGCTGACGATTTCGACGGGGCAGCAGCCGCAGCGTCTTGATCAGTTTCTGACGCATGCACTCCCGCAGATTTCGAGGCACAAGGTGCATCAGCTCATCGAGGCGGGACTGGTGACGGTGGACGACAACGTTCCGAAGAAGAGCCATAAGATTTCGCCCGGTGAAGTCGTCGCAATTCACTTCAAAGACCAACCTCCGCAGGATGTGTTACCTGAGGCAATGGAGCTGGACATTGCTTACGAAGATGAGCACCTGCTTGTGGTCAACAAACCCGCCGGGATGGTGGTGCATCCGGCGCATGGTCATTTCGAGGGTACGCTGGTCAATGGTCTGCTTCATCATTTAGGACTCGACGATGTCGGTCCGACAATACGACCGGGCATCGTTCATAGGCTCGACAAAGGCACATCGGGTTTGTTAGTGGTCGCCAAGAACGAACACGTCCACCGACTGCTGACCGAGCAATTCAGCGCACACACTATCAAACGCGAATACGCTGTGCTTGCGTGGGGACGTTTCGATGTGAACACGGGCACGATTGACCAGCCTATCGGGCGACATCCGGGAGACCGCAAGCGATTCAGTGTCGTGCGCGGCGGCAAATCCTCCGTTACTCATTATACGGTTCACGAGACGTATGCGTCGTGCAGTTTCTTAACGTTGCGGCTTGAAACAGGCCGCACGCATCAGATTCGCGTTCATCTATTACACATCCGCCATCCCATCGTGGGAGACCCGGATTACGGCGGGCGCGAGAAACGGTTTGGAGGCCTTCCCGGCCAGCGCCGACTGCTCATGGAAAAGGTGCTTTCTATACTAAACCGCCCTGCGCTTCATGCCCGAACACTTCAATTTTACCATCCTGTGCTCAAAAAGGACATGAAATTCGAGGCAAATTTAACGGAGGACTTCGCTAACGTATTGGAAATATTGCGTTCAGATAGTCTAAAAGATGCTTGACAATTATAGAAATATCACGTATATTAGTGTTTCTGACTTTTTAGGAACCGCTAAACAGGTACAGGTAATATGACAAAATCCATTCCTTTCCGGTTATTCATAGTCATCATGTTAATCGTTCTCGGAGCGGTCTATCTCTATCCGACGCTGCGTTACGAACAGCTCTCGCGAAAAGAAACGCATGAGCTTGAGCAATTAGCAGAGTTGACGGGTTATTCGCTTTCGTCACTGGCAACGGATATTTACGTGGATGAGATCGACCTGAAAGGCCAAGTGAAAGAATCCAACCTTGACGAGGCGACGAAAACCGCTGCGATGGAGCAGATTGACTATCTGCGCGGGTCATTTCGCGACCAGATTAAGTACCACCGCAAAAAGGCGATCAAGCGCGGACTTGACCTTCAGGGCGGGATGCGCATGGTCATGGAAGTGGATCTGGTGGAACTTGTGAATAAAGCGGCGAAAGGTAAAAATGAACGCATCGAGCCGGTCTTGGAAGAACTCAAGCAGCAAGCTTTGACAACCGATATTAATGTTCTCGAAACGCTGGAGCTTCTCTGCCGCGAAAAAGGTATTTCGCTGGCGACGTATTGGGGCGAACCCGGTCAGAGCGACGAATCGGTTCGACGCGATCTTCAGGATGCCGCTGATGACGCGATTAATCGTTCCCTGGAAATCCTGCGCAACCGCGTGGACCAGTTTGGTGTTTCCGAACCGACGATTTCGAAGCTCGGATCCCGGCGGATATCCATCGAGCTTCCGGGTGTGAAAGACCCGTCAAGGGCACGCGAATTGATTGGCCGCACAGCGCTGCTCGAATTCAAATTGGTCGCCAAACCGGAACGCACGCAAGAAGTGCTTCTGAAGATTGATAACGTGGTTAAAGCGGGCATGGGAATCGACACGACGACAGTTGTTGTCGACAGCGCGCTTGTGGAAGCTGAAAGCGACAGCGCGGCGGCAGATACCGTAGAAGAGGTGGTGAAGGCTGAGGATCTCTTCGGAGAAGCGGAGGAATTGGGTCTCGAAGGAGACGTTGTTGATTCCGCAGCGATAGAGAATCCTTTCTTAAGCCTGCTGGTGGGCGGTGCGCAGAATATTTTAGTACCGGCGAAAAATAAAGCGAAAGTCAATCGCATCATTCATTCACTCGATGTGCAGAAGAGTATGCCGAATGATCTGGAATTCCGCTGGGCGAACGCGGCGGAGGATCTCGAGGGGGCCCCCGAGCCCATGTGGACTCTTTATCTCGTGAAGAAGGACGCGGAACAAACCGGTGCGACACTGGCCGACGCGAGATCAACCATCGGTTCCGGCTATGAACCTGATCAGGCGGGCAAGCCGATTGTCGAGATGGACATGACGCGCGCGGGAGCGCGGACGTTTGCCCGGGTCACCGGCGCGAATATCGGCGAGCGGCTCGCTGTTATTCTCGACAATAAAGTACACACTGCACCGTCGATTCGTTCGAGGATTGGCGGCGGCAGTGCGGTCATTACCGGCATGCGCGATATGGATGAAGCGCGGGATTTGGCGATTGTCCTTCGCGCGGGCGCGCTGCCTGCTCCGGTACAGGTGATTGAAGAACGCACAGTCGGGCCATCGCTGGGAAGCGACTCTGTGCGAAGAGGCACGACATCACTGCTGCTCTCATTTCTTATGGTAACGCTGTTCATGCTATGGTATTACCGCGGTTCAGGTGGACTGGCGGACTTTGTGCTGGTGCTCAATGTCTTCCTTCTCATGGGCGTGCTGGCGCTTTTCCAGTTTACACTAACAATGCCGGGTATTGCCGGAATTATCCTGACGATTGGTTTGGCCACGGACGCGAATGTGCTCATTTTTGAACGTATTCGAGAAGAACTGCGACTTGGAAAAACCGTGCGCGCCGCGATTGACACCGGTTTTTCGCGGGCGGTCGTGACCATTGTTGACGCAAACGTGACCACGGCGATCGCAGGCGCTGTTTTGCTTCTTTACGGCACCGGACCCATTAAAGGATTTGCACTGACGCTGACAGTCGGAATCTGCGTGAATATCTTTTCCGCGCTGGTCGTCACGCGTCTTGTCTACGACATTTTAACAGAACGTCTTCACATCAAACGCTTGAGCGTGTAAATGCCACAATTTTTTCTGAAACCTAAATTTGATTTCATCAGCGCGCGCTGGACTTTTCTAACGATTTCTATCGTGATTATTCTGGCGGGCATTGTGACCCTTGCGATTCGCGGCCCGAACTACTCGATTGACTTTCGCGGCGGGTTGGATATCCATTTACGCTTTGAAAAGCCGATTACCGAAGGGGAAGTGCGCAGTGCGCTTTCGCCGTTGGATTTGGGAGTTGCCGAAGTCAAGCGCGTGCATGCGCTGGGCGAACCCGATGAAATTCTGATTCGTATCAAGCAATCCGAAGTTTCGTCTGATCTTATCACGAGAATTGAATCAACGCTCGCCGAGGCCTTCCTCGATAATCCTTTCGATGTTCGCAATGTGGACGCGGTCGGACCGAAAGTCGGGCGTGAACTCCGGCGACAGGCGATTATTTCGGCGCTCGTGGCGTTGGTACTGCTGATGATTTATATCTCCTGGCGATTTGAATTCAAGTTTGCCGTAGGCAGCGTTGTCGCGCTGCTGCACGACGTGCTGATTACGCTGGGGTTCTTTGCCTTTTTCAACTATGAAATATCTCTGCAGGTCGTGGCGGCGTTTCTGACGCTCATCGGATACTCTCTAAATGATACGATTGTCGTTTATGACCGCATTCGAGAAAATATGAATAAACTGCGCACGAAATCGCTGGCTGAAATTGTGAACGACAGCATCAATCAGACGCTTGCACGAACGGTGATTACGTCGGTAACACTCTTCGTGGTGGTGCTCGTGCTCTTCCTTTTCGCGGGACAGGTTGTGCGCGGGTTTGCGTTTGCGATGCTGATCGGGGTGATTACCGGAACGTACTCTTCGATTTTCGTGGCGGCGCCGGTGGTTTTGGAATGGGCACAGCGCACAGCGGTTAAGGGCAAGAAAAAACGCCGCTGATTTTTCGGGGAGACACTGGCACAGGAAATATTGCGAAACCCCGAAAGCGGCTCGGGGTTTTTGCATTTGGAAAGGACATATGATGAAGGAAACAGCCGAAATTAAGCCTTTAGCTACAGAAGTGGTCGATGAATTCCCTGTAGTCATTTCAGAAGGTGACTCTTGGTACCAAAGAAAACTACCTATTGATGGAAATCGTACATGCATATGCAAGGCAAACCATATTAATTGTATGACCGCCAAAGAATGGCTTAAGAGTCAACTAGGAGTTTGGCAGTTTACATACGAAAAACGAGATGTTCGTGACAAAAAGGCGCATCCTGCTACCTTTCCAATTTCGCTTGCAAGACAAGTTATCAAATTATTCTCGCACGAAGGAGAACTTGTTCTTGACCCATTCGTAGGGAGTGGTACAACATTAATTGCAGCTCAAGATCTAAACAGAAATGCCGTGGGTTTCGATTTGCACAAGCCCTACATTGATCTTTCTTTTAAAAGATTAACGGGCAACACAAGCATGTTTGGCAATTCCCAACAAATTGCTATCCACGACGACGCTTGTAATATACCAGCGTATCTCACTCATGATGTAGTATCTCTAATATGGACTTCCCCTCCATATGCCAATCTCCTCAATCGCGAGCGCCGGAATAAATCTCGCCGATATCGTAAAAACGAACAGCTAGGTAAAGTAGAACAATACTCTCAAGACCCGCGAGACTTGGGCACAATGGCCTTGAATGAGTACACGAAGGCTATGGGAGATACATATGAACAACTCTTGCCACTCCTAAAACCTAAAGGACACTGCGTTATTAATGTTCCCGATATGTGGTGGGAAAATGAGAGAATTACCATCCATGTAGCTCTCATAGACGAATTGAGAAAACGCGGCTATGAACTGCGAAATATAATTATTTGGGACAGAACAAATATCGTCAATCGAATTGGCATATTTGGCTGGCCGAGCAACTATATTACAATGGGTGTCACATTCGAGTATCTTCTGGATTTCTGGCGGCCGCCCATTGATATTTAACACAGGAGTTAGAAGTGCGAATCTTGACCAAAGAGGATTTGGTAAAAGCTCTTAGGGAAATCAGAAGCAAAGGATGGATCCCCAATGCACGCCCCGGTAATGTTGGAGGTGTTGGCAATACTTTAGAAGATCTTCTTGGAATTGAAGAAAACAACCTCCCACTACCAAATGCTGGTGAATGGGAGCTCAAATGCCAACGAATTAATACTACCTCATTGACAACACTATTTCATATGGAGCCATCTCCAAGAGCGATCAAATTTGTACCAAAAGTACTTCTTCCCTTGTATGGGTGGCAACACAAAGAAGCCAACACCAAATACAATGAAGATGAAATGAGTTTTAGACAAACAATAAATGCGGTCTCAAGAACAGATAGAGGATTTGGTCTCATTGTAAATAATACTGAATTGAAAGTAACAGTATCATTCGATTCAGGTCAAGTTGATCAACGACACCAACAATGGCTAAAATCAGTGGAATCACGCGTAGGCCTCGCAGAACTTGATCCACAACCTTATTGGGGATTCTCAGATCTCTTTCACAAAGCAGGTTCCAAACTAACAAACTGCTTTTTCGTTCAAGCTGAAGTGAAAAGAGAAGGAAAAAAGGAATATTTTCATTTCACTCAAATAGAACAACTTGAGAATTTGTCCTTAAAACAATTCTTAGGATCAATTGAAAAGGGAATCATCTTAATCGACTTTGACGCCAGAACAGGACATAACCATGGGACTAAAATCAGAATGCGTAATGAATGTCTTCCAAAATTGTACGAAAGAGTCATTTCGATTTAGCAATTAGCATTATAGGCAACGATGTCAGTGACGATTCTGGTTGGGGCACAATGGGGGGATGAAGGGAAAGGAAAGATTGTTCATTTTCTTTCTCAGGAGGCGGATATCGTCGCGCGCTATCAGGGAGGTGCAAACGCGGGACATACCGTTGTCACCGGAGAGCGCACGATTGTATTGCACCTTCTGCCGGTCGGCGCGCTCTGGCCTCATGTCACAGCGATTATCGGAGCGGGCGTCGTGGTGGATCCGATTGATTTAATGAAAGAAATCGATCTGCTTCAAAAATCCGGCATTGATTTAACGGGTCGGCTTTTAATCAGCCATAAAGCGCATCTGATAATGCCGTATCACAAGTTGCTGGACCGCGTGGCTGAAGAAAAAAGCTCTGAAAAAATCGGAACGACCGGTCGAGGCATCGGCCCGGCATACGTGGATAAAGCGACGCGAACCGGAATTCGTATTGTGGATTTGCTCGACCGCGACGTTCTGCGCGCGAAACTACGCCGCAACATCGAAGAAAAAAATCTGCTTCTCTCGCGCATCTACGAGACCGAAGAACTGAATGAAGACCAAATCATCGCGGAATATCTCAAATTCGACAAGCGTATTGACCCGTATGTCAAAGATGTTTCGGTTTTCTTAAGCGAAGCGATTTCCGAAGGAAAGAAAATTCTTTTGGAAGGCGCGCAGGGAACGCTCTTGGATATTGACGCGGGAACCTATCCGTATGTGACGTCGTCAAATCCAACGGCGGGAGGCGCTCTGACGGGACTCGGCATCGGGCCGCGCTGCATTGATCATGTCATGGGCGTTTTGAAAGCGTACACGACGCGCGTGGGTCACGGGCCGTTTCCCACGGAGGAATCGGGCGAATTCGGCAAGCGGCTGCGCGAAACGGGAGTCGAATACGGCGCGACGACGGGTCGCCCGAGACGCTGCGGCTGGTTTGATGCTGTGATTGCCCGCTACAGCGCGCGCGTCAACAGTATTGATACGTGGGCCGTGACCAAACTTGATGTTCTGACCGGAATTGACCCGCTGAAAGTTTGCGTTGCCTACGAAGACGGCCAGCGAACGTATCGCAACTTCCCGGCGGTGCCGCATATTTTGGAAGCATGCCGACCGGTCTATGAAGAATTGCCCGGGTGGAAGGAAGATATTTCGCAGGTGCGTGTGTGGGAAGAACTGCCCGAGAACGCGCGGGAGTATCTGCATTTTATCGAAGAGATGACGAGCGTACCGGTTGGGATTGTTTCGGTGGGACCCGCTCAGGATATGACGATTGTGCGGCGAGCGGTGGCGTGATAATCGCGAGAGGCTTAAGGCACCTCGCACGCGGCGACTTGTGAGGTTAGAAAAATCCGAAACTCAAAATCCGAAATCGTGATTCTTGTAGAGTTTTTCTTTTGGATTTTGGATTTCCAATTTTGGATTTTCCGTTGCCATTGCGGGCCCATGAGACCCACAACGGCGATTGAGTGACCCGCATGCGGGGGGAGGATTTAAATTCATTTCCTCGCTTGCATTTAGTGAGAAAATTTTGCAAATTAAACAGATAGAGGGTGTAGCTCAGTTGGTAGAGCACCGCCCTTTTAAGGCGGGTGTCCCGGGTTCGAGCCCCGGCGCCCTCACTATCTCAAGACCCTCGGCATCGTCGAGGGTCTTTTGTTTTAGGGGAATTTAAGCACAAACGGGCGCACACGTGGGAGCGCCCCTACGAAATAGAAAAACATCCTATGCATGCTCCTGACATCAGACCTCTGGTTTCATTTAATGAGGGAACCCAATATCATCCAGCACCGTTGGCAACTCTTCGCGCTCTTATCTCTCTTTTAAGTCCTTCATCGTAACCGACCTTGTTGCCTGTCAACAACCGATTGATTCTGCCCCTCGAAAAACCGATAAAGAAATGTATTCGGCGAAGGCGATCCTTTTTCAAGCGGGCAAATGAACCAGAAAAAAAATAAATCGGCGGGCGACAAAAGAACAGTGGAAGGTGCGCGAGAGCTTACCACTTCGAGGGTGATTTCCACTCGAGAGGCAAAACAAAAAGTTGCTCGTGGATTTTATTGCCGACCCGATGTATTGGATGCGGTTGCGAAGCGGCTACTTCAAACGTTTCAATTATTCACGGATACTACCGCAATCGAGGAAGACAAATCACCACGCAACTCCTCCCCTTCCTCCTCTCCTGCAAAAAGATCTTCTTAAAACCGTCATAAGTTGTGCCGCCCTTGTGCCTCTCTTAAATTCAAGATTGGCGCCATTTTGCCGATAGAGACGAGGTATGCAAACTTTTTGGCGAGCGAATGGATTTTTCGACCCTATTGGGTTGGAACGGTGATGGGTTTGATTGTGGCGATGGCGAACACGGGGGAAGACTCGAATATGCTCATTCGCCATATCGCGACCGCTTTTACGCGACGCTGTGGGGTATTTTTATGGCGAATCCGGTCTGGCTTCCGCTGGCGGACATCAAACCGGAAGCGAAGATGATGATGCTGTCCCTGACGAATATCCTCGCACGCTTTCCTAATCGATTGCGTATCGACGGCCATACCGATAATCTTCCCATCAAAAACGCCAAGTTTGCATCGAACTGGCAACTTTCCACCGCACGCGCAGCGAATGTGGCGCACCTGCTTCACGAAAAAGGCGGCATCGACGGGAAACGTATCAGCGTCACTGGCCATGCTTCCTTCGACCCCGCCCTGCCGAACACCACTGCGAAGAACCGCACGATAAACCGTCGCGTGGAAATCGTCGTGTTGGATGAATAGAGAAAACCCGGTTTAAGAAGCCGGGTTTTCATCTCTGAGAGAGGCAGTAGATCAACTCTCAGGAGGCGTATGTCCTAAGGTCAGCGAGTGACCGTTGGGAATCTACTTTGCAGTGCTCCAGGAAGTCTTCGTGGTACGATGGAACTTCATACCCTTCTTTAGTGCTTCCTTGCTAATCCTCTTCGGCATGGCGCCCTTTGTCAGAGGCGACCAGGCTTCACCTACCTTATGACTGGCTGTCTTGTAGTAATCCGCATAACGCATCGGGCCGATGTCTGTCGGAATCGTCATTGACGGAGGCTCAACGGTAGGATCACAGGCACCTGCAACAACGTACAGAGCTTTCTGTTCGGTTCCGAGAACATCCTGATACGGCGGCTGGACATTGCTGGCAATCAGCGAGAAGTCGCCCGGCCACGCCGGATCATCCATATCGGCTGCGCGATAGACATCGTGTCCGCAAGCGGATGGAGTCCAATTGAGCTCGACATTGCCCGTACCGTCTTCGATAACCGTCAAATCGCTCGGGTCGACAATACCGCACTCGACGGCACGCAGAATCAGATCACTGTGGGGAACTGGGGGATCCGGAGGAGGAGGGTTAAAGTACGACGTGTCAATGTTCCAGGAACCACTGCCGGGGATCTCGTCCGGATAGAAGATGTACGTACGATAGTCGGGATACGACGTCCCGCTCGGACCATCTGAGTCAAATGCGACCCCTTCCAATTCCGGATATTCGGCACCTGTAAGGTTACGCATGGCGATGTAGAAGTCGCCTTCGGTGATTTCAATGCACGGGCAGAACTTCACATAGTACCAGCTGTTGAAGCTCGTGTCATCACAAGCGTTAACGCCGAGGTTCCAGCACATTCCCGTTTCATCCGGACCGTAGAGCAGCGTACCGGGCAGATTGTCGGCGCCATTGTCATCATAGACTTCAAAAACCATGTCCTGATGGTCACCATCCGGCCAGTTGTTTGGAGCCTTGAAGTGTGCGCCACCGAGATAGTACGGATACGAAGGCGGTGTGAAACGAACAGCCCAGCATTGCCACCATGAGAAAGAGATGTTGCCGTACCAGTCCTCACCATCATCATAGGCGATTTCGGACGGCGTGCTCATGATGTCAACATGGTAATGCTCCGTCGGTGCCGTCGTCGGTAAAAGCGTCGTCTGTCCTGAACCACCCGGATCGGTCGCTGAGAAGTAGTAGCCGTAGCGGCAGCAGCTCGTCAAACTTGGAACCATAGCCTCATAAAGGTTGTTATACTCGCAACCTGTAACCGGCGTCATGGCAACGCTGGCCCACGTATGCGTCTGGTCATCGGTATAATATAGCAAGACGGTCATCCCGTCATTGTTAGGATCCTGTACATGCGCCGTGACGTGAATAAAGTTGTCCGTGACATCACAGTGATGTTCATGTGTTATCACCGGCGGAAGCTGCGGCAAGCTGTCGATTCGGATATCGTCGATAAACCAGTTATCAGCATAGGCGCCGGTATACAGGAACGCAATTCCGACACTGTCGGTGACACAATCGATAATGAAATGAGGGCCTTCATCAATCCACTCATTTTCAGCCGTAGGCGGAATCTCGTCGATAAAATAGTAGTGTGAGCAGTCCGGAGACGTCCAGTAGAAACCATTGAAATCGTAATCGCCCGGCCACTGACATCTCTGCATCCAGGAGACCTGGGCTCCGGCATTGTCTGGATTCCTAAGTGGCGATGATGCTCTCCAGTCAACCACGAAACTGTCAGGATCCGTGTACTGGTGTCCCATCATATAGCCTTGACTTGAATAACCGCCACCATAGATCAACCATTCCTCTTCGTCCAGTGTGGAATCACGCTGCACACCCCACGACCCGCAAACCGGATCCCAAGCTGTTCCTTCGTAGAAATTCTCGAGCCAGTGCCCATTGTAGCCGATACCCGACAAGTTAACCGTGTATACGGTTGCTGTTGCGTTTTCACCGGTGTGAGTGATGTCCAGTGTGCCCATACGGTTGCCTTCAGTCGTGGTTTGGAAAGTGACATCGAGGGTTGTCGATGCACCCGGACCAAGGACATAGGGCAGCGTGGGGCCATTGTCCCAGTAGAAATCAGGATTCGTCACAGTAATGGCTGTAATCGTGTCGTCTTCCCCCCCGATATTCGTGAGGAGAACGCCCTCTTGCTTAATGGATTCGGCGCCGGAACCCGCCCACGGGATGGACGCATGACCGAAGAAAAGATTATCCGGGGTGATCCGAAGAGTCGGCTCTGTCGATGCGCCATGTGCTGTTCCCTTGGCGCGGATCATAAGATAGCCGATTTCCGACGGATCCCGCCACGCATCCCACTGCTCCTTCCACGAACCCCAATGGAAGTAGTCAACACAACAAGCCGTCGGTGCGTTGTCGTCCCACGAATACGAGGGGGTACTATCTCCACTCGTTTTAATCTGAATAGCGATGAGAAATTCACCTTCGGTTTCGACACCATCGGGAGGATTGACCGCGTGAGTGAACCAGTAGAAGCCCGCAGCGCCCGGATTGACTTCCTGATATGCTGGGTCGTCAGGAGAGGAATATAACTCTGTACCAGGCCCGTTGGTGCAAATGCCGCCACTTCCACAGTTGGTGTAGGGCACCGTGCCATTGGCATCGTAAACCTTAATCACGTAGTCCAGATTTTGCGTATCGCCTGCAGCCCAATACCAACAGAAATGGACAGAGTCCACTAAGAAACTGTCGGTCGGCCCGACTAAGACACACGCGGCAATATCGTCAAACCAAGTATTAGCGGACGACTCGGGTGTTCCAGAGTCATTGAAGAGCTCCATATATTGTGCTTGAGCTAAATTCGGTAGCGCCGTCGCGAGGATCGCGATGCTCAGAACTGCTAAAAGTGCGCTTTTCGTAAACATAGAGAACCTTTTAAGAAAATCTCTTGTTTCTCTCGACATTTGTAAATTGATGAATTATTCTCTATTTATTAGTTGTGATATGGCTAATATTTCGTATTAACAGTGGTTATTGTTGTCTATCAATGCTATCCCTTTGGATGACCTGTCTTTATAACCATATTCTCAAAGACACAATAATAACAATAGCTTATGCTCTTCAAGATCGCTGAATATATCGACTTGTACAATAGTATAAATATAGCAGTCCTCTCGCAAAAAGCTAACTAAAAATAGGAATGATAGATAATTTTTGAAATATTATTAAGAAAGTATAAGTTCCGTATGTTCTTAATAAATAAAACGATAGGATTACTCTATTTTAAAAAGCCGTCATTATAGTAGTCTGGCTTGCTTGCAACGCCTCTCCTTTCTTTTCGGGCAATCGCCGACTTCCGAGGGTAACGAAGAAATGTATAACCAGCTCTGAAAAGAATAATCGTGCCAATCAACCTGTTACAAGCGAACAAATGAGATTTTCTATCCCTTGACAATTCCTGATTAATATGTTATATTAAAATAGTGCTACTGTAGGGGTGGCTGAGCGGTGCAAGACCCGTACAGCCTGAGATAAAACCCTTCGAACCTGATCTGGATTATACCAGCGTAGGAAGCAGTGGCGGAAGAGGGTTTTTTTCTTGACCGTCATTCGGTTTCTCCGATGGCGGTTTTTTCTTTGTGGAGGATAACATCATGTTTGTGCGAATTCTACTTGCGATTCTGCTGTGCTCTCTAACTGCGACCTTCGCGGCGGGAGCCGTGTTGCAGGGCAGAGTCACGGATTATTCCAGCGGCGAACCCATCGCTGGAGTCGTAATCACCATCAAAGAAACGGGCGTGAAAACCCGAACGGACAGCGATGGGCAATTCCGCTTGGAAAACATACCCGCAGGTCGCTATGTTGTGAACGCGGCAACGCGCGGCTATTCGACAGCGGTGCGCGAAGTGGTTCTGTCTGAAAAAGATGTCATCACGTGGAATCCGGAGCTGACTCCCCGTAGCGAAAGCGCAACGGATCCCACAAAACAACCGCGTTATCTGCTACCGGAAGTAACGGTAGCCACGACCCGCGCAGGCCGGGAGACGCCGGTTTCTTTCTCAAATCTTGACAGAGAGGATGTCGAGACGCGGTATCACACGCAGGATGTTCCGCTGCTCTTATGCGAGTTGCCGGGAATCCATGCCTATTCCGATGCCGCGAGTAGCGTCGGTTATTCTTACTTGAAGCTTCGCGGCTTCTCACAAAATCGGGTAGCCGTGATGCTCAACAACGTCCCGCTCAATGACGCGGAATCCCACGAGGTTTTCTGGATTGACCTGCCCGATTTTCCGAGCGATGTTCAGGACATTCAGATTCAGCGCGGAGTGGGTAGTTCGCTCTATGGCGCAGCGGCGTTGGGTGGCTCGATTAACCTGATTACGAAAGTGCCCGGTTCCGGGGAAGTGCCGGGAATTAAAATCGTCGGGGGTTACGGCAGTTTCAACACACGCAAAGCGTCGCTGTCGATGACGTCCGGACGCATTGCAGGGCGATACGGTTTCTCGGGTCGTTTGACGCGTATTCATTCGGACGGTTATCGCTTCGGGAGCTGGACGGATTTATGGAGTTACCATTTTTCAGCGGCGAGATATACCAAGCATCACACGACACATGTGAATTTCTACGGCGGCCAGGAACGAACACATTTGGCTTATAACGGAATTCCAAAGGCAGCGGTGGACGGTTTGATTACCGGCGATAAAGACCATGACCGTCGCCTGAATCCGCAGACATACGAGAATGAGATTGACAATTTTTTCCAGCCGCACTATGAGCTGCATGACGAATGGAAACTGACGGACAAGCTCGACCTTAACAATACGATTTATCTCTTTCGCGGCGATGGCTACTATGACCAGTGGCGTCCCGGCAAAAAACTTGAGGAATACTTTTTCGAGCCGGGGCAGGAGACAGTGCAGGTGAATTTGGATACGCTTTTTGAGTCGTCGTACTATGTGGATGAAAACGATGATGGAATGCCTGACCCGGATACGCTCGCGGACGGTCATATCGTCTATCATCTCGAGCGCTTTGATTTACTTCGCCGGCGGAATATCAGCGAAACGGATTGGGGCTGGATTCCGAGATTGTCACTCGATTATGGGAAAGGCGAAGCGGTTATTGGTGGAGCAATCCGGCTGCATGATGCGCGTCACGAAGGACTCGTACGCTGGGGCAATCCGCTTCCAGTGCGCGTGAATCCTGATTATCATTATTACGACTATCGCGTGAAGAAGCAGAGTCTGTCCGGCTTCATTCATCTGTTTCACTCGCTGACACCAAAGCTGCGGGTGATGGTGGATTTGCAGGTGCAGTCGCAGCGTTATCAGATGGAAGACGACAAGCTATTCGGTGTGGAAACGGACAAAACGTTCGACGCTTTCACGCCGCGTTTCGGTTTGAATTATCTGCTACTCAGTCCCGACAAACGTCGCAACATTCCTGCGGCGAGTGTGTACGCGAATTTCTCGATGGCTCAGCGCGAACCGGCGTTCAAAGACATTTATGATCCGCAGGATTACTGGTCATCGCCATTGACCGTTCCAGACCGTTTCGAGGCTCATACTGGCGGCTACAAATATATCGGAGAATCGCTGAAACCGGAAAAGCTTTCCGATATCGAAATCGGAACATCGTGGGAATGGTCACGTGCTGGTTTTGGAGTGAATGCGTATTACATGTCGCTCCGCGATGAAATCGTGCCTTACGCTGGGCAACTCGATGATAACGGCGTGCCCATTTCCGGCAACGCCGAAAAAACACTGCATCAGGGACTGGAATTCGTCATGGCGGCATCGCCAAGAGAGAACATAAAAATCAGCGGGAATTTAGTCATCACGGATCACCATTTTGTCAACTATAAAGAGTGGGATTGGAACGCGTGGGATTTTATCAGCCGCGACGGCAATCGGCTCGCCGGAGATCCAATCTACATTCGGAATATGCGTGTCGAATGGCGACCGAAAAAATTCCTGCTGGCGATTTCATTGCGCATGGTGGGCAAGCAATATATTGACAACAGCCAGGAAGAAGATACCGTCGTGCCGTCCTATGAAGTTCTAAATTTCGATGTCGGCTATCGGTTCGAAAAGGTGTCCGGGATTCGAGGACTCGAATTGCGATTGCGGGTAAACAATCTACTTAATAGCGAGTACGAAAGAAGCGGTTACAGCGACTGGGATGACGGCACGCCGCGATATTTTGTTGCGCCGCCGACAAATATTTTTACCACTCTGATTATCGATGTTTAACGGGCATTTTCATCCGGTTGATTTAGCGATTCCGGCGGCATATGCTGTCGCGACGCTGCTTATCGGCATCGTCCGGTCGCGCCGCAAACGAACCGACTCCGACGAATTTCTCCTGATGGGTCGCCGGTTGACGCTCCCGGCTTTCACAGCATCGCTCGTTACGACATGGTACGGCGGCATCTTAGGTGTCAGTGAATATTCGTGGCGCTACGGATTATCCAACTGGTTTGTTTTCGGCGCGCCGTATTATCTGTATGCGCTGATTCTCGCGCTTTTTCTTGCGCGGCGCGCTCGGCAAACGCGTTTGTACAGTATTCCCGACCAGCTTGAGCAGAGCTATGGCAAACGAGTCGCTCGACTCGGAGCGCTTGTCGTTTTTTTTATGACGATGCCCGCCGCGTATCTGGTGATGCTCGGAACACTCGGGCGCTGGGTGACCGGCTGGAGTTATCCCGTTGCGCTCGGCGTTGGCGTTCTTTTTTCGACGCTTTATCTTTATTCAGGCGGGCTGCGTTCGGTCGTGCGCACGGACGCGCTTCAGTTTTCAGTCATGTACGGCGGCTTCGCGGTGATGGTCTTGACGCTGTACGCGCAATTCGGTGGCCTGCCGTATTTGAAAGCACACGTACCGCCTGAACTTTTTACACCCACCGGCGGGCAGACATTCGCGGCGGTTTTCGTCTGGTATTTTATCGCTTCGACGACGCTCATCGAACCGGCTTTCTATGAACGTATCTACGCTTCGTCCTCACGCAGAACTGCGACGCTGGGCATCTTCATCGCGATCGGTTTCTGGGCGTTGTTCGACTTCATGACCACGACGACTGGACTCTATGCGCGAGCGTTGTTGCCGAATATTGCAGATCCAACTGTCGCTTTCCCGGAACTGGCTCGGCGCGTTCTGCCGGTGGGATTGTTAGGATTGTTTTTGGCGGGACTGTTAGCGACCGTGATGTCCACCGTGGACAGCTACAGCTTTATCGCGGCGGGAGCATTCGGACGGGATTTGCTTTGGAAAGGCCGAGCCAATCGGCATCCCTCGGAAATCCCTCGCTTTGTCCGTATCGGACTCGTTGTTTCAAGCGGCAGCGCATTTCTTTTGGCGCTGACGACGGAATCAGTTGTTTCGCTCTGGCATGCGTTGGGTTCGGTCGGAGCGCCGGTGTTGCTGATTCCGATGCTCAGCAGTTTCAGCCAAAACTACCGCTTCCCGAGGCGTTGGGTGTTGGCAACGATGATTTCATCCGGCGCGCTGAGTTTGAGTTGGATTCTGCCTCCAAAAATCGGCCTGATGGACGGTTATCCTCTGAATATACAACCGATTTATATCGGCCTCGGCATATCCCTCGCCTCTTACCTCCTCGCCCTTCTGATAAGAAAAAGGCCAGGAGACGAACTCCAGACCTTTCGAAAAGTTTGAGCCGCCGGACTCAACTTATTAAAAATCAAAGCTATCGTGTTCACGCTTGGGAGTCGAGAACCGACTACTTGATATTATGAGCTCCGGCGGCCTACAATAGTAACTATCCCGACTTACAGCGGGTTCCCGCTGTTTTGCAATCTATTCAATTTCTAATTCCCATCGAAATGCAATCCGCGCCGTTGTGGCTCTCCAGAGCCGCAATGGCAAGACAACCTTGCGAGAAGCAGCACTACCCGCGACCTCCAGTCGCGGATTCCTTAGGAGTGTCCTCAACACATGGCATAGGATTAGGCCGCGGGAATAACCTCATAATAGGAACTTTTTACTCCGGAAATCGTATTAAGAAATGAAGGGGATAAAATAGGAAGATTTTAACATATAATTGTATTAATATCATATGCTTGTCAAATCCAATAGATCTTTTCTTCCTTAGAAGGTCAGATATGCTTCTTTCCATGCAAAGTGATTACGCGCTTCGGGTGCTTCTGGATATCGCTACATCTCAGGAGTTGGGCGGTATCATCACACGGGTCATCGCCGAACGTCAGCATGTGCCTCGCGTCTTTTTGACGAAGATTATTGCGCAGCTTGCCACTCGCGGTTTCCTGCGAACGCAGCGCGGCAAAGGCGGCGGAGTTTCCCTTGGGCGCAAAGCATCCGAAATCAATCTCCTCGAAGTCGTCGAGGTTTTTGAAGGACGACTGCGTTCCAATCCATGCACGATGACCGATGAGTTCTGCGACTTCTCTGAAAACTGCGCCATCCGTCAGCTCTGGTTTGATCTCGAAGGAAAGATGCGCGATCATTTGAGAGGAATGACTTTGGCGGATTTGATGGAGATGTCGTCCTCCCTGAAGATGACGCACGAAGAAGCAAACGCGTAAAAATAGAGATAAGGTCAGGCGCGTTTTCCTAAAGAATCAAAGGAGACTAACTTGGATTCACTGGACATTACAGCTCTGCACGTTTCTGTAAAAGATAAAGAGATTCTGCACGGACTTACCCTCTCGGTGCCACGCGGGGAAGTTCACGCACTCATGGGCCCGAACGGTTCAGGGAAATCCACACTGGCGAATGCTCTTATGGGACATCCGGGTTTGACTGTGACACAAGGAGACATCCGCTGGAAGGGAGAAAGCCTTGTGGAACTCAGTCCGGATGAACGGGCGAAGCGCGGTTTGTTCCTGAGTTTCCAGTATCCGGCTGAAATCTATGGCGTGTCGGTCACGAATTTCCTGCGCATGGCTCAGGCGGCGAGACTTGGCAACGACACCGGCAGTTTGACGGATTTTCACAAGGACTTGAAGGAGCAGATGAAACTTCTGGAAATTGATCCTTCTTTTTCCAAACGTTATTTGAACGAAGGCTTTTCCGGTGGGGAAAAGAAACGGCACGAAATCCTGCAAATGGGAGTTCTCAAACCGGAGATGGCGATTCTTGACGAAACGGATTCCGGTCTGGATATTGATGCTTTGAAAATCGTCGCACGCGGAGTCAATAAATTGCGCGGCCCAGAGCGAGGCATGCTCCTCATCACGCACTACCAGCGGCTGCTGAATTACATCGTTCCCGACCGAGTTCATGTTCTCATGAATGGACAGATTGTTATGAGCGGCGATAAAGATCTCGCCCTCGAACTTGAAAAGAACGGCTACGACTGGGTGAAAGAAACCACTGCCTCTGGATAAATGCAAACCAATGAAAAAGCCAAATAATACTATCGACATCGATACTGACAACTACGAGCGCTACGGTTTTCACACACCGGAGAAGTATCTCGTCAAGCTGCCGAAGGGACTTTCTCAGCAAGTCGTCGCAGAAATCTCCGAGCAGAAACAAGAACCGGATTGGATGCGGAAGTTTCGCTTGAACGCACTGAAGCTCTTCGCTCGAATGCCGATGCCGACTTGGGGAGCGGATCTTTCGGGTGTGAAATTCGATGACATTCACTACTACGTCCGCCCCACCGACCGACCGAAACAAAACTGGGATGATGTCCCGGAAGAAATCAAGGATACGTTCGACAAGTTAGGCATTCCCGAAGCGGAAAAGAAATTTTTGGCGGGCGTCGGCGCTCAATATGAATCGGAAGTTGTCTATCATTCCCTGCAAAAACAATGGGAAGAACTCGGCGTTATCTTTCTGGACACTGATAGCGCTTTGCGCGAGCATCCGGACATTTTTAAAAAGTATTTCGCTACGGTCGTTCCTCCCGGCGATAATAAGTTATCGGCTTTGAATAGTGCGGTCTGGTCGGGCGGCAGTTTCATCTACATTCCTCCGGGCGTGCATGTGACGATTCCTCTGCAGGCGTACTTCCGCATCAACGCTCAGAACATCGGCCAGTTCGAACGCACGTTGATTATCGCTGATGAAGGCTCTAATGTTCAATACGTCGAAGGATGCACGGCACCGGTGTACAGCTCGGACAGTCTTCACGCTGCGGTCGTCGAAATCATCGTCCTGAAGGGAGCGAGGATGCGCTACACGACGATTCAGAATTGGTCGCGCAACGTCTATAATCTCGTGACTAAGAGAGCTTTCGCTGAAGAAGACGCTCTCGTCGAATGGGTGGACTGCAATCTCGGCTCGAAAATCACGATGAAGTATCCCTCCGTTTTTCTAAAAGGAAAAGGAGCGCGGGCGGATATTTTGAGTGTCGCGTACGCCGGTGAAGGTCAGCACATCGAAGCGGGTTCGAAAGTTTTTCATATGGCGCCGAAGACAACATCGGTCGTTGTTTCGAAATCCATCTCGCGCGCAGGCGGACGCACGAGCTACCGCGGTCTCCTAAGAGTTTCTCCGAAGGCGGCGGGTTCCAAAGCGAATGTTCGATGCGATGCGCTGCTGCTCGACGAGAATTCCCAGACGGACACGTATCCCTATATGGATGTCCGGGAAGATGACATTTCGCTGGGGCATGAAGCGACGGTTTCCAAAATCGGGGATGAGCAACTCTTCTATCTGATGTCACGCGGCTTGTCGGAATCCGAAGCGACCGCGCTTATCGTGCGAGGATTTATCGAGCCGGTCGTCAAGGAATTGCCAATGGAATACGCCATCGAAATGAACCGTCTGATTGAGCTGCAAATGGAGGGTTCTGTTGGCTAAAGAAACGATGACATCCGAGCGGGCAACGCCGCAGATACTCTGGACTTCTCAGGACAACATAGCTTCGCTCGAAGCCGCCAATCGCACACGGGTTCCGAAAAGGAAAACGGAGGATTGGCGCTATACGAATCCGGACGAGTTCCCGTGGGAAAAAGCTGAAGCAGCCGCTGTGCGAGATGCTCACGTAACTACGCCGATAAATACCGAGCTCGAAATCAATGTGACGCTGCCCACGCTGGACGCCGAAATCCTTCGAGGGCTTTTAGCTATTTCTGACGAGAGACTCGACGCAAAGTTTTTACACTTGCACCGCGCGATGCGGGGCTCTGTCGCCGCGTATCGAATCACCGCGGACAACCGCGAGCCGGTGCAAATCGTTCAACACATCTCGGATTCCGCGGCATTGACAACAGTTCTCTTCATTGAAAGTGGAGCCGATGCCGTTGTCTGCAGCCGTTGGGAAAGTAAAGCCAGCGAGGCAAGCGCCGTTATCGGGCGAATCGAAATCGTTTTGGAGGACGGAGCTCGGCTGCATTTTCTCCATGAAGATAAACTCGCGTTCCACACTCATCTCTATAGGAGAGCTCACGCACAACTTGGCGAAGGCGCTGTCCTCAACTGGGGACATCTGACAAGCGGCTCTGTTTGGAATGCTTCGATGATGGAACTCGATTTGCACAAGCCCGGAGCGGAATGCTCTCTCTATGGACTTTTCTGCGGCGACAGTACGCGACGGGCGGAAACGCGGACGCTGCAATATCACAAGCACTCTCACACGCAAAGCAATCTGCTTTTTAAATCGCTTCTCTCCGAGAAATCCCGCTCTGTTTTTCAGGGAATGATTCGCGTGGATAGAGTCGCTCAGCACACGGAAGCTTATCAAGCGTGCCGCAATCTGCTGCTCAGCGATGACGCTCGCGCTGACGCCATTCCACGACTTGAAATCCTTGCAGATGATGTTCATTGTTCACACGGAGCGACGATGGGAACGGCTGACGATGATATGCTGTTCTATCTAATGACGCGAGGTTTGAATCGCTCTCAGGCTCTTGCAACTATTGCGGTGGGTTTCGCGGAAGAGATTATTCGTCGCGCACCAATGGAAGCTATCGCGGAGAGATGGCGCGCGATTGCTCTGCAAACCGCCAGTGGGAATTCCACTGCAAACTGATGAAGAACGCTATGCCAAAGAACTCAACACAAACGAAAGCTGAAAAGCTGCGGGAAGATTTTCCGATTCTAAAGACGATGGTGCGCGGAACGCCGCTGGTTTACTTAGACAGCGCCGCCACATCGCAGCGACCATCGCAGGTTCTCGCCGCTTACTGTCTTTTTTGCCAGTCGCACAACGCGAATGTCCATCGCGGTATCCATTCGCTGGGCGAGCAGGCGACGGATCGGTACGAAGCCGCGCGAGAGAGAGTGGCTTCGTTTATCGGAGCTCCCTCGAAACATACGGTGATTTTCACACGCGGCACGACCGAATCGATTAACCTCGTGTGTTATTCCTACGCAAATAAATTCCTAAAGCGCGGCGACATCATCGTATTGACGCCGATGGAACATCATGCTAACCTCGTCCCGTGGCAGCTCGTCGCCAACATCACTGGCGCCAAACTTCGCTACTGGCCGATGAAACCGGACGGAACGTTGGACATGAGCGCGACAAACGATATTCTGAAACCGCCCGTGAAAATGGTCGCCTTGACACATATCTCAAACGTCTTAGGAACCATTAATCCCGTCACCGAAATTACTGCCGCCGCGCATGCTATCGGTGCGAAGGTGCTCATCGACGGCGCGCAGGCTGTGCCGCATATATCGGTCAACGTCTCTGAAATCGGCTGCGATTTCTACGCGTTTTCCGGGCACAAGATGTGCGGCCCGACGGGAATCGGCGTGCTTTGGGGACGCGAAGAACTGCTCGAAGAAATGGATCCTTTCATGACCGGCGGCGAGATGATTCAGGAAGTTTTTCTTGATCATTCGACTTGGAATGAAATTCCCTACAAGTTCGAACCCGGAACACCGCCTATTGGCGAGGCCGTGAGTTTGGGCGCGGCGGTGAATTATCTAAGCGATGTCGGTATGGACTGGATTGAAAAGCACGACCACAAACTGGCCGCCTATGCGTTGGAACGGCTTTCATCGGAGGAAGGCATCGAAATCTACGGCCCTCTCAACGGCGAGCGTGGAGCGCTCATCTCGTTCAACGTCGAAGGCATTCACCCGCACGACCTCGCCACCCTTCTCGACCGGGACGGCATAGCTGTGCGTGCCGGACATCATTGCGCACAACCACTGATGCGCCAGTTGGGAGTGCCCGCAACAGCGCGCGCGAGTTTTTATCTGTACAACCTGCACGAAGAAATCGACCAGCTTATGGAAGGTATTCACCGGGCGAAGGAGGTACTGGCATATGCCCGATGACCTCTATGGTGAAATCCTGCTGGATCATAATCGCTATCCGCGCAATTTCGGTGCGCTCGAGAGTCCTACCGTGCATGTCGAAGGGAAGAATCCGCTCTGCGGCGATGAATTGGCGCTCGATTTAGTTTTCGATGGAGACTCGCTGAAGGAAATTCGTTTTAAAGGGCAGGGCTGCGCCATCGCGATGGCATCGACATCGATGATGACGGAAATGCTGAAAGGAAAGAGCGCGCAGGAAATCCGGGAATGGATAGAGCGTTTCAAGAATTTCATGCGGGACGGCGGCGCGCTTCCCGATGATGCAGACATGGGCGATTTGGAAGCATTGTCGGGGATTTCAAAACTTCCCGTCCGCGTCAAATGCGCTCTGCTCGCGTGGACAACAATGGAAGAAGGCCTTAAGCAGCTCGCAAAAAAATAGACCTCCTTTTTCAAGGAGATTATTTGAATTTTCAACCGGTGCGATGTACCGGTTTTTTTATTTAATCCCGCGAACCGCGCAGAACCAACAGCCGAACAAGCTGCAGCACCGCCATCGTCGCCGCGGCTACATAAGTCCACGCTGCTGCATCGAGGATTTTGCGCGCGCCGGTGGTTTCGTCCGGACTTAGATAGCCGCCGCTCGATAAAATTTTCATCGCTCTCGCGGATGCGTTGTATTCCACCGGCAATGTGACGAGAGAAAACAGCACGGCCGCGGCAAAGAACAGAATCCCCACATCCATCAGCCAATGAATGGATGTAAATATGAAGCCAATGAAAAATAACGGAAACGCAAGCCATGTGCCGAATTGAGCGACAGGAACAAGGGTGCTTCGTAGTTGAAGAGGCGCGTAACCGAATTTGTGCTGCAGTGCATGACCGGTTTCGTGCGCCGCGACTCCCAATGCCGCCAGCGACGTCGAACCATAGACAACCTCCGACAAACGCACTACGCGCGTTCGTGGGTCGTAGTGATCCGTCAACTCCCCTTTCGTCGCTTCCACTTTGACGCCTGAAAGTCCCTGCGAGTCCAGAATCCTCCGGGCCACCTGCGCTCCCGTGATGTTCGCGCGGCTCCGAATCTGACTGTACTTCCGGTAGGTGCCGCGAACCTTCGACTGTGCCCACAGGGCAAAACCCAAAGCGGGAAGCAGCAGTATAAAGGTCCAGTCAAACATGAAGGGCACATTAATCTCCTGTCTCGAATCTTGTTTCGTCCGATATTCGATAGCCTCGAAGGAACTCGCTAACTTTTAACACTTTATGGCTCGAGTTGGAACCATAGAACTCAAGGAAAAGCAATATCCTTTTGTTGCACTTCCATTCTCAATTGCCAGCTGCTCTTTTAGTCTGTAATTCCTGTAGAGCCTTGTTGACGTCAACAAGATCTTCCTCAAGTATATGCGCTGGCATCTGGAAACTTATTTCCTTGAGTTTTTTCGCAGTATTCCAATCCGACGTGTGTCCATATTGCATTAATATAACATAGGCAGTACGGGGGCCATCGGAATTAGGCCAGCTGACAGTTCCAAAGAAAATCCGATAGTGAATATCTCCATCAATTGTACATGAAACAAGTCGTGATTCCCATTCTTCATACATTGGAAGATTCATGATCACTCTCCATAATGTTTAATTATTCCTTTTAGAAACAAAAGAAAAGATTCTCGGTCAATCATTGTGGAAATATCGCCTATCTCCTATTCAAACTTCTCTCCGTCCGAAAAACGATACCCACGCAAAAATTCTTCCACGTACATTTTTTTGCGTCCCTCGAATTGCAATTCCAAAATCCTCAGCGGCACACTTCCTGTCCCAACAAAAAGCTCTCCATTACTTGAACGCAACTCTCCGGGTAAAAATTCTGACTCGTTGGCTGCAATTTCCGCCCGGAAAATCTTCATTCGCTTACCTTCAATTCGACTTACTGCTCCGGGCACCGGACTGAACGCGCGAATTCGATTGAGCAGCTCTTCGGCGTTCTGTTCCCAGTGCAGCACGAAATCTTCGGGCTTGAGTTTCGGCGCAGTTGTCGCTTGCGCATCATCCTGTTTCAGAGGTGCTTGCTGTGTTCCGTTTTCGACAGCGTCCAATGTTTCAACAAGTAAGCGCGCTCCCAGCTCTGCCAAGCTGTTGTGCAACGTTCCGAAATCATCTTCCGGCGAAATCAGAATTCGTTCCTGCCGCAAGACATTCCCCGCGTCAATGTGTTCCGTTAAACGAATAATCGTCACGCCTGTTTCGGTTTCTCCGCGCAGCAATGTCCACTGAATCGGAGCGGCTCCGCGAGCTTTCGGCAGGAGAGACGGATGAACATTCAGTGCCCCTTGGAGCGGCAATGTGAAAAGCGCACGCGGCAAAATCCGAAACGCAACGACAACGAGCGCATCCGGTTTCATCGTCTTGATTGTCTGTAAAAAACCCGAATCCTTCAGGGATTCAGGCTGTAAAATATCCAATCCGAGCTGCACCGCTTTGTTTTTTACCGGCGGGCTCCCGAGTTTTTTGCCGCGTCCCCTCGGCTTATCGGGACTGCAAACCACCGCCGCAATCTCGTGACGGCTGCCATGAAGCGCCTGCAAAGTCGGCAATGCAAAATCGGGATTTCCGCAAAAAACGACACGCATCAAATCCTCACTCGCTTACATTGCTCTTCGCCAGTTTTTTCAGCGCACTATCCCACCGCGTCCGGCGAGCCGGAGTGAGTCGATCAACAAAAAGGACTCCGTTGATATGATCGACCTCATGCTGAATCACACGAGCAAGCAGTCCGTCTGCTTCAATCGTGCATGGCTTTCCCTCGATATCCTGATACTCCACGCGAATCCATTCCGGCCTCGTCACCATATCTCGAATATCGGGGATGGACAGACAACCTTCCTCAAATTCGAAACTCCCTCGAGTTTCAGCAATGCGAGGATTGGCCATCTGCATCCGAATTGGTTCACCGCTTTCCTGAGGCACTGCCATAATAAGAAATTGAATCGACCGATTCACTTGCGGCGCGGCGAGTCCCACACCGTCAGCCGCGTGCATGACCTGATACATTTCATTTGCAAACTGCCGCAGTTCTTCACCGAAAACCTCAACCGGCTTTCCCTGCAGACGAAGTGTTTCATGCCCGTAGGTAATAATATCTTTCTTGCCCATCGTCCTCTCGACAGAATCAGTCGCTCGTGCGCCCGACTTTTTCTTTCTCGCTCTTCACCCGACCGATGGAAGAACGATCCACTTCGACTTTAACGTTGTCGGCGATTCGAACCAGCAGCGTCTGCTGCTTCTCGCGAATCCCGGCGACAGAGCCATGCATACCTCCTGCGGTGACCACTTCATCTCCGGGTTTGATTTCGGAAATCATCCGGCTATGTTCCTTGCGCCTCTTTGACTGCGGGCGAATCAAGAGAAAATACATCACCACAACAATAAGAATCAGCGGGAACAGACTCCCCATAAAATTGCCGCCGGGTTTTGTCGTTTGAGCCAAAACGGCTCCGAGTTCAGAAAGAAAAAACATAATGCTGATAACCTCCCGAAGAGTATTTTATCACAGCGGCGCTGAAACATCGCTAAATGGTTCAGCCGCTGCAAGTGTTTCCTGAATTTTACTTTTCCAATCGCCGAAAGTTCCATCCGATATCCGACGGCGAATTTCGGCAGTTAATTCCTGATAGAAATGAACATTGTGCAGCGACACCAGCCGCAAAGCCAACAATTCATTCGCGACGAAAAGATGACGCAGATACGCGCGCGTGAATTCCCGGCAGCAATAACAGGAGCAATTCGAGTCGATAGGTTCGAACGCTTCTTTTTCATGCGCCGCCTTCACGGAAATGCGTCCGTTCCAACTGAACGCTGAACCGTTTCGTCCGAGGCGCGTCGGCAGCACGCAATCGAAAAAATCAATCCCCATCGAGACGGCTTCCACAATCTCCTCCGGCTTCCCGACGCCCATCAGGTAGCGCGGTTTGTTCTCCGGCAGAAGCTCCGTGCATAACGCGACCATCTCTTTAAACGCGACTCGCGGTTCCCCGACCGCCAGTCCCCCAATGGCGTAACCCGGAAAATTCATTTCGATGAGCTGCTCGGCTGATTCCCTGCGCAGTTTTTCAAAGACGCTCCCCTGCACAATCCCCCACAACTCCTGAGGATGCCCATAGAGGAAAGGCTGCTGATGGTGAGCTTCCTGAGCTTCCGACGCCCACAGAAGCGTCTGCTGATTCCACTTCTCCGCCTGCGCATACGAAACCGGATAAGGCGTGCACAGGTCGAGCGGCATGATTAAATCGCTGCCGATGACGCGCTGAATTTCAATGACCTTGGCTGGCGTCAGTTGATGATAGCTGCCGTCGATATGCGATTGAAACCGGACGCCGTCATCCTCGACGCGCTTCAGCCTCGCCAAAGAAAAAACCTGATAACCGCCCGAATCCGTTAGAATCGGCAGGTCCCAGTGCATGAACGGGTGAAGCCCGCCCGCGCGGCGAAGCACGTCCAAGCCCGGTCGCAGATAGAGATGGTAGCTGTTCGCAAGAATCCCCTGCACGCCGGATGTCACCAGTTCGTCGGGCGAAAGCGTTTTCACGCTGCCCGCTGTGGCAACCGGAAAAAAGCAGGGAGTCTCTAAACTTCCATGCGACGTTTGCAGCTTCCCCCGGCGCGCTCGCGTTGCCGGAGCCTGCGCAACTACTTCAAATTTATGGACGTTGATTTCTATAATAAATTTAAAAATAATCAAAAATCGTCAAAAAGTCAAACCCGACGCCTCCGCCGGGTTCTTCCATCCTATTTAAACCAAATCCTCGCCGTTGTGGGTCTCCAGACCCGCAATGGCGAGAGAATTTCCATGCGGTGTTGCTGCACTACCCTACGGGCTGGCTCTGCCTGCCCGCAAATACATCACACGGTTTCGCAACGACGGGCAGGAGCCCGCCGCTAGGGATAATTTTCGCCGTAAGTGAATACCGTTAACCCTCGCGAGCAAAACCCTCCGCCACTATGACACGCTCCACACTCGCCAAATCCGGATACACCTGCACATTCCGGAAAATGTTTTGAAAAATCGCGCAGACATCAGCGGCTTGTCCTTCTCCGATTTCTACGACAAGTGAGCCGCCTTTCTCCAGCAATTCATCGGCAAGTTCAGCGAAACGGCGATAGAAACGCAAACCATCCGGTCCAGCAATCAGCGCGCTTCTCGGTTCAAAATTTTTTATCTCCGGCGGCAGGGAATCAAATTCATCATCCGCGACATACGGCGGATTCGAAACCATCATCATGTATGGTGTCTGCAACACTGGCGGAATCTTTTTGGAAAAAATATCGTAGAAACGCGGATGAACGCGGTCGCCCACTCCAGCTCGCGCCGCGTTTTCGAGGGCGAGGTCGAGTCCCTTTTCGCTGATGTCGCACGCGTCGATGATTGCCTGTTCCACCTGCGACGCAATAGCAATCGCCAAGTTGCCGCTGCCGGTGCCGATGTCCAAAATGCGCAAGTTCTCTTTTTTTCTTTCCGCGATTAGTTTCTTCGCAGCATCAATCGCTTTCTCGGCGACGATTTCGGTTTCCGGGCGAGGAATCAGTACTCCCTTTGCGACGCGCATGCGAAGCCCAAAGAATTCCGTTTCGCCGACGATGTATTGCGGCGGTTCATGATTCAGGCGGCGCTTGATGAGTTCGCGCAAAGCGTTCTGTTCGTCGCGCGTCACCGGGCGGTCGTGTTTCAGATACAAATCAATGCGCGAACATCCGAGCACATGCCCTAAAAACAATTCCGCATTCGTCCGCGGATTTTGAAACTCCTTCGAGACAAAAAACTCCCGCGTCGCATTCAGAAGCTCAATCACCGACCAGCGTCGTTCTATGGTTGAATCCCTCTCTACCATATCCTAATCACCAACCAATTTTTTGAAATCATCATCTGCCCACAAACTCTTGAAATATTCATCCGCCCTAGCCTTCTCCTTGTAAGCCGGATCGAACTCAATGGCCTTGCGCAAGTCCGCAAGCGCGTTATCTTTGTCGCCTAACAAAGCATAAACACAAGCACGATTGAACCTTGCATTGAAAAAATTCGGATTGAGCTCGATGGCCTTCTCGTAGGCGGCAAGCTCCTCTTCTGGTGCGCGATTCAACTTGCCCAATACAAAGCCCTTGTTAGACCATGCTCGGGCATAATCCGGCTTGTACTCGATGGCTTTCTCGCGTGCAGCAAGAGAATCCTCATATCTTCCTAACTCAGATAAGACGTGACCCTTGCCTTCCCATGCCTCAGCATAATCCGGTCTGAGCTCGATTGCGCGTTCAAAAGATAATAGTGCCGAATCAAAGAGATTCTTATAGCTTTGAGCCCGAGCCTTTTGATAATGTTCTTCCGCCGAGAGTTCGCCACCTATGCTTTCAAGCTTACGCAGCTTTTTGGTAAGCTCATCAAGTTGTTGCTGCATCTCCGGAGATAGCTTTTCAGTCATAGAGATTTCAGGAATTTTGCTTCTCAATTCATCAACTTCTTGTTCAATATCTTGCCGTGCTTCAGTTACTCGAAGAATCTCCGAATCTGCCTTCTCGAGTTTTTCCTCAAATTCATTTCTCCGAGTTCTAAATCTCTTTTCTTCTTCTTCAATCTGCTTCAATTTCTTCTCAAATGAATCAATTGCTCGTTTCGCGATATAACCTATGATTAATGCGAGCAGGGCAGCACCTCCCAGTACAAAATTCAGAATACCTAGAGATCGATTAAAACCTCGTTGAGCTTCGTCAAGTAGAATTTCTCGTTGGGTTTTGACAATCGCGAGACTGTCAAAACTCCACTGCAACTTCTCTAATGACATATGGATTCCTTTCAATGCACTTTCCAAAGAATCCACACTTGCTTTCAAGTCTTTGTTCGTACTCTGTTGCGCTGCTGGAGTATTCTGACCATTAGCAACGATGCACGTCGCAACACAGCAGAAGATTAGTAAGAAGGCTAATCGTTTCATAATTGTTCCCCAGATTAGTGCTTGCCATTGCAGGTCTGGAGACCCACAACGGCGAAGGAAACGGATGCTCGTGACGGCGTATTTTTTTCGCGAAGGGCTCAAGGCACCCTATTCGCGGCGATGTTAGAGTTTCACCAGCGCGATTTGATAGATGGTGGTGCGTTGCCAATGGTGAAGTTTGCCGATTTGGGAGACGAAGTTTTTGAAATCATTCGGGCGCCAGTGATTGACGTGCTCCGGGTCGCCGCCGATTTTGAATGTCATCGAAACCCATGTCAGCCATTTGAACACGGGTTCATAGGGCACGGAAATCAGCAGCCATTGCTTCGCGCATCGTTCAAGCTCCCGCAACGCTTTGTCAGGCTCCGTTAGATGTTCCAGCACCTGCGAAGAAAAAGCCACATCAAAACTCTTCGACGGAAGCAGCATGTTCGTGATGCTGTCCGCGAGCCATGTCGCTTCCGGGTTGCGATTTTGCGCAAATGCAATCGCATCTTCCGATAAATCGAGTCCCGTCCATTCGCCGTCATAGCCGCGCTTCTTCATCGCTCGATATACAACACCTTCTCCGCATCCGGCGTCGAGCACGCTCTGCACTCCGGTTTTTTTCAGCAGCGCGTACATCGCATCGAGATACAGCTCGAGATGTTTCTGGTAGAGTCCGCCGGAATATTCCCACTTGCTCAAATTGGCCGATTGATAATTGACGCTGGGTGTTGTCAAAATGTCTCCTATGCCAACAAAATCTAAAAGCTTAGCAAGGTTTGCTTTTTCTTCGTAATATCCACTTTGATGTCTGCGTTCCAGAAATCATCGAAGGCGGATGACCAGTCACGGGTTTCGGCGCGCTTGCGAGCTTTCACGCTCATCTCCTGTCGAAACGCATCATCCAAAATGAGCTTGCGAAGTTTTTCCTGCCACGCGGAAACATCATGCCCCGGCAATGCAAAACCACTCTCGTCCGGAATGATAATTTCTTTCGGGCCGCCTTCTTCCGCGACAATCGCCGGCAGCCCGCACGCCTGCGCTTCCAGCACGGCATTGCCATAGGTATCGGTCATCGAAGGAAAGACAAACACATCCGAGGACGCATACGCCTGCGCCAGCGAGCGTCCTTTCAAAAATCCCGTGAAAACGATTCGCTCTTCTTTGTAAAGCTCGCGCAGTTCTTTCAGATATGGTCCGTCCCCGACGATAATCAGCGATGCTTTTTGTCGCACGTCTTCCTGAGAAAGGAAACTTTTTATAATCACATCAAGATTCTTCTCGCGTGAAACGCGTCCGACATAGAGGATTTTCACCTCGCCGTTCGCGTTCCATTTCTCCCAGAAATGTTCATCGCGCTGTTTCGGATTGAAGAATTCCAGATCCGTGCCGCGATTGAAAATGAAAAGTCGTTCCGGCGGGAATCCGTGTTCGATGAGCTGGTCGCGGTAATAATTCGACGGCGACCAAATCGTGTCACACTGGCCGTAGAACCATTTCATATACTGCCATGTCGCATCTTCTAATCCTTCGTCCTGCGTAATTATGCGAACGTGCTGAGGGAAATCGCTGTGATAAATTCCGCGCGTCGGCACGTGGAAATATTTCGCCGCAAGCAGAGCCACGAGCCCCACCGCTGCGGGCGTGCTGATGATGTATTCGGTGAATTCTCCCTGCTCGAGCGCTTGCAGCATCTTCAACACCGGCGGCATGACGAGTTTTTGCAATTCATAATCGGGCATGGAAAATTCGCCGATAGGCTCGAAATTCAAGTATCCTTCGCCGCGCGGCTCTCGCGACGGCACGATGGATGACACAACCGACAAATCCGCGCCCTTCTCTTTGGCGACAGCAAGCATCTTGTGAATCGTCAGCGAGACGCCGTTGACATCCATCAGCGTATCACTGAACCACGCTCGTCGCGGTTTCTTCGCTGATACCACGGGCGGCATTTTTAACGCGGGAGCAAATCGTTCCTCCAATTGCCGCAATAGAGGACGGTCGCGATTCTGCACGGCAAAAGAATAGAGATACGGCGCGGTGACGAGCTCCACCGGCAGCAACACCGACAGCATTTGCAGCCCCTCTAAAAAACGTCCCTTCGTCACTCCTTCGGCAGCGTGCGAAAGCAGGCGATAGCTGACCCGTCCGGCGACATGACTCGCCAGAGAGAACAACCTATCATCGAAGTTTTCGGAATCCGCTTCGACGTTCGACAGACGCCGCTCCGAACGCGGCAGTTCTCGCCAAGCGCGCACGATTTCTCTCACTAAGCGTCGTTCCATCGGCGTCGATTTGCGAGTGATACCGACGATTTGTTTAGCTCCTTCCCAAAAGATTTTACCTCGTTGCCTGACCGTTAAGCGCGGAGGCGCGGTTAGACTGAAAGCGCGACTCAGGATTTGTCCCAACAAATCCGGCGGTTTGCCCGGTTTGGCTCCGACGGTTTTCTGATAAAATTGAAAAGCGACGCGATACATCGAATGCGCCGCCGACAATGTATTGCCCGCCGCTCCCATCGGATGACCAGACTTGCCCGCGATATGCTTCAGGAATTCTTCCGCCGTGTTGCAGTCGGGACATTGCACGCAGGTCTGCCCGATGTACTGCCCGCAATAATCGCAGGAACCGGCGACGTATCCTTTTTGCCAAGGCTTATCGGACGCGGGCTTGATAGACCATTTATCGGCCAAAGCGTCCATGAAATCTTTCGTCAGATGTTTGAAGAGCACTTTCAAAAATGCGGCATTGCGCTCGGAGCGAGCTCCCGAACGTCCTTCGAAATGATCGAAGAGAAGCAGCAACCGTTCGACATGGTCCGGGCCCATGCTCGAACTCAACACATCCAGCGGCGCTGCCACTGCGTGCACGATGCCACTCTCAAGAAGATAATCACGCACCTCATAAATATTGGAGCGCAGCATCTTCACTTCCTTGAGCTGTTCTTCGGTGATTCCATAGAGCAAAATATCGATTTTGCAGCCGTCCTCGGGGAAAGCGACCGTGGTACCTGCGGAAATAAAAACACCGGGCAGGTGAGCGATTTCCGCGCAGCCCGCAATCGTATCGTTGTCGGTGATGGTTACAAAATTCATTCCCCGACGGCGCGCAATCGAATAAATGCTCTTCGGCTGCGTCAGACTTTCCGGCGCTTTGATTCGCCGCAGAATCCAATTCGACGGTTGGTCGGAATATTTTGAATGTACATGTAAATCGGCGCGTGTCACTTCAGTTTTCCTTCACTTGCTCTTCTGCTTGTTCCACTAATTGATTCATTTTTTGTTCAAGCACTGCGCGGAATGCTTCGATAGCCTCGCTGTTTTTTTCGATGGGCGGCAGGGGTTCTCCCAGCAAAATCAGCACTTTTGAAAACGGTTTCGGCACCTGAAAAGAATCCCAACTGTTGATCTTCCACACTCGATTGCCCGCCCACGTAATCGGAACCACCCATGCTCCGGATACCGCTGCAATCCACGGCGTTCCGATTTTCATCTCCCTTGCCGGACCGCGAGGACCATCGCAAATCATCGCCGCGATCGTGCCTTTGCGAATCGCCGCCACCATCTGACGCGCCGCCGCACTGCCGCCGCGTGTGGACGAACCGCGCACGGTTTTGAAGCCCATATGCGCGACAAGCTGCGAGACCATCTCGCCGTCTTCATGCTGCGAGATCATCGCCACCAGCCCGGTTCCTCGATACCACCAAACGGGACACAACATACGCCCGTGCCAAAGCGCGTAGAGAATCGGTTCGCCTTTTCTTTCGAGTTCCCGCACGGATTCCGCATTTGCAATCGTGACGCGAGACAAACGACATACAAAGCGCGCCAACAGATGTCCGAAACATGTCACCAGAAAAAAGAGGATACGTTTAGAGAGCGTCTTCTTTTTCACGGGCGGCGATGAGTTCGGCGGCGATGTCGGCGACTCGTTTTCCGGCTCCGGGAGTTCCGAGTTTTTCGCGGACTCGTTTGAGTTTATTGCGGCAGGATTCAATGGCTTTCGGGGTTTTCAAAAAGGGAAGTATTTCGCCGGCCAGTTGCTCGGCGGTGACGTTTTGTTGGAGAAGTTCCGGCACGGCTTGCTCACCGGCGAGCAGATTCGCCATCGCCACAAACGGCACTTTCACCAGACGTTTGCCCAGCCAGTAAGTCAGCACGGATGTCTTGTATAGAACCACGAACGGATGACCGAAATACGCGGCTTCAATCGTACTCGAACCCGATTTTATCCACGCGGCATTCGCATGCGACAGCAACGCATGCGTTTGCCCGCGGACGGATACAATCGAAGAACCAAGACTGAAGTTTTTAAAAAACTGTTCCGGCACTGTGGACGACTCGGCCAGAATGAATCGCACTCCCGGCATGAACCGTTGTACAATCGCCGTCGCTTGAATCATCACCGGCAGATGCCGACGCACTTCCTGCTTGCGCGAACCCGGCAATATCGCCACGACTCTGTCATCGGCTTCAAAACCCAGAGAATTCAAAAACGCGCCGCGCGGGGGAACCGGTTTGATTTCATCCAGCAATGGATGACCGACAAAGGTACATGGCAAGCCGACGTCATCGTAGATTTTCGTTTCGAAGGGAAAGATAACCGCGATGTGGTCAGCGAGTCCGGCAAGTTCTCGTGCTCTGCCCGCTTTCCATGCCCATACCTGCGGGCTGATATAGTAAAGAACCTTGGGCGGACGAGAAAGTTTCAACTGTTTTAATTTTCTCATCAGTGAAAAATGAAAGCCCGGATAATCAATCAGAATCAGAAGGTCAGGTTTCCGGCGAGTGATTTCACCTATAATCTTCGCGCGGAGCTGGTAAATGAACAGCAGGTGACGCACGACTTCGGCAAATCCCATGAAGGCTAACCGGCGAGAGTCCTCGAGCTGTTCCAAGCCCGCCGCCGCCATCTTGTCGCCCCCGATTCCAAAGAAATTCGCACCGGTAAAACGCTCACGCAACGCATTCAATACGCCTGCACCGTGCGCGTCTCCGCTGGCTTCCCCGGCAGAGATAAAAATCGTCGGGCTCTTTGTCTGCATCGACTCTTCCGCGCGATTAATCTCTGCCCGTGGGCACTTCGACCGCACCCAATTTATCCAAAATCTCGGTAGCGAGTCGCAGCGCCGCCAAGCCATGTTCACCGGTGACCGTCGGCGTTGCATCTCCCTGCATCGCACGAACAAATTCTGCCTGCTCCATCTCGATGGCATTGCCTTCGGGCGCTTCGGGAATTTCATAGAGAATATGGCGCTTGACCGCCGCCTTTTCAATCTCGCCTAATGCAAACGTTCCCGGCACCGCTTCTTCACCGGCTTGTGCCAGGCGAAAGATTTCTGTTTTGCCGCTGGCGAAATCGAGTGAGATGTAGCTGTCCTCCGCAAACAGACGCATCTTCCTCATCGGATTGGCGCTAATACGACTCGCCGTGACATTCGCCACCGCTCCGGAAGCAAACATCAACCGCGCATTGGCGATGTCCACTCCTTCGGAAATCACCGCCACGCCGACAGCATCCACTTGTGTCGGATATTCGTTCATCAGGAATAAAATCAAATCAAGGTCGTGAATCATTAAATCCAGCACGACCGCAACATCGGTTCCCCGCGGACGGAACTGCGACAACCGATGTACCTCGACAAACTTCGGCTTCGGCGCTTTCTGACCCAAAGCGCGCACCGCGCGGTTGAATCTTTCGACATGGCCGACCTGAAGCACGAGTCCTTTTTGCTTTGCGAGCGCAACGATTTCCTCCGCTTCGGCAACGGTGCGCGTCATCGGTTTTTCCAAGAAAAGATGTTTGCCGCGCTCCAAAGCTTTCTTGGCGATGTCATAGTGCGAACTCGTGGCTGATGATACCACGACGCCATCCACATCGTTCAACAATGCGTCCAATGAATCGAAAGCGCGCCGTTCGTATTTCTTCGCAACTTCAGCCGCTCGCTCCTTATCGGTATCGAAAAGTCCCACCCACGCGTTTCCCTGAGCCGTCAGAAGTTTCGCATGAATAGACCCAAGATAACCGGCTCCGACCAGTCCTACTCGCAGTGATTTCATGAAGGTTTCCTCTTTGTCTTATTGCATTTAAGATAGACATTTATGCAGCGAAAGTCAAGTTTTTTTCATGCGGAGAATTTTTGCTCTTGACAAACGAAATATCCTGTCGTATTTTATGTAATGTCTCAAAGCGGGACACCCCCGCGTTTCATAGTTATGCAGATGTGATTCAAAACAAGGAGGTACGTATGAATTCGCCAAGTTCTTCCCCTGGAATGCATTTCTCTATACGTGTTCAACAGGTAATGCAACACTCTCGTGAAGAAGCCATCCGGTTTGGTCATGATTATATCGGAACAGAACATCTTTTACTCGGTATCATTCGGTTAGGTGATGGTTTTGCTGTAGAGATTCTAAAGCGCTTGGGGTGCGATCTTGATGAAATACGGAAAACAATTGAAGAGATGTTCGAGACACCCAGCAAGACGACAACCACGGACTTCATACCCTTTACCACGCGCGCTGAGAAAGTTTTTAGAACTTCTCACTACGAAAGCAGATCTTATTCCTCATCTATTATCGGAACAGAACATCTGCTCTTGGCAATCCTACTAGAAAAAGATTCAATGGCCGCTAATGTATTGAACTCCTTCAACATATTTCATGAAGACGTCAGCTCCCATCTTTTCAATCCGCAACGTCCATCGGAACCCATCGTATCCCAAGATGAACTTCAGAAACTGCTTATCAAATTCCCCTTGTCGAAACGCTCATGGAATATCCTAAAAGAATCTCACACCGAGAGTCTTCTTCACTCCAGCATCATCATTCGATCAGAACACCTCCTTTCAGCAATCTTAAAAGAAAAAGATTCGACTGCCGAAAAAATCCTGAGCCATCTGGGTATCACAGAAAACAAAATTAAAGAGGCGCTCGAAACTATTCGGCGAGAATCCTGCTGACCCACCTGAGAACCACATTTCCCGATGAAATTCAGGACAAAAGTTCCTTGTTTTCCGCAAACAGACAGGTTGGGTGAATTTCTGAATCATCCCTTAATTCGGGGACTTCCCAGCTAAAAAAATGAGTTGACTTTTTGAGAAAAATTTCGCATATTGGACTTCCCAACCTCGTATCCTAAAGCCTCTAACCTCAGTAAGATACAACGTGAAATTTTTCTCACACTAACCCTCAACAAAGGAGCTGACTATGTCGAAACTACATGACAAACTCGCTGCGCTTATCCCTCCGATGCGCGATGAAATCCGGGGCATTATCAAGGAACATGGCGACAAGGTTATGTCTCAGGTGACCATCCGCCAAGCATACGGCGGTATGCGCGGAGTCAAAGGTCTGGTCTGTGATACGTCCGAAGTTCCGCCCGACAAGGGACTGGTTATTCGCGGCATTCCCCTGAAGGAATTGACGGACAAACTGCCGGAAGAAATCTTCTGGCTGCTATGCACAGGTGATATGCCGAACAAAGACGAACTTGCTGATTTCCAGAAAGACCTGATGAGTCGCGGCGAAGTTCCCGACTACGTCTGGAAGGTTCTGGAAGCAATGCCCAAAGATTCCCATCCCATGGCGATGCTCGACACCGCTATCCTCGCGATGGAATATGAATCCGTCTTCCGCAAACGCTATGATAAAGGCATGCAGAAAACCGAATACTGGGAGCCGACTCTTGAAGACTCGATGAATCTTTTGGCGAAAATTGCTACTCTCGCTGCTGGTGTTTATCGGATGCGCTTCGACAAAGGCGCTCGCATTGCTCCCAAGGCTGGTCTTGACTGGGCGGCTAACTACGCGCACATGCTCGGGCTTCCGGATCCGACCGGTGAATTTGCGAACCTGATGCGCCTCTATATGGTGCTGCACAGCGACCATGAAGGCGGCAACGTTTCGGCGCACACCTGTCACTGCGTCGGTTCAGCGCTTTCGGATCCGTACTACGCTGTTTCAGCCGGTTTGAACGGTCTGGCAGGTCCCTTGCACGGGCTCGCCAATCAGGAATGTCTTGCCTGGATTTTGATGGTCAATGAGAAATTCAAGGGCTCGCCTACGGAAGATCAACTCCGCAAATTCACGCAGGATACGCTGGACAGCGGCAAGGTTGTTCCGGGTTACGGTCATGCCGTACTGCGCATCACCGACCCGCGCTTCGACGCCTTCTCCGCCTTTGGACAGCGCGTTGCCCCCGATGATCCAACGATTGCGACGGTCGCGAAAGTCTTCAAAATCGTCCCTGAAGTTTTGAAGAAGATTCAGAAAATCAAAGATCCATGGCCGAACGTGGATGCGGCTTCCGGATGCCTGCTCTATCACTTCGGAATGTCGGAATTCAGCTACTACACGGTTCTCTTCAGTGTTTCCCGTGTCATGGGAATGGCTTCGCAGCTTATCGTATCCCGCGCCTGGGGCGAACCGATTGAGCGTCCGAAGTCTCACACGACGAAGTGGGTCAAAAACTTCGTGAAGACCGCATAAGACTCGTTACTTTACGCCTGATAACAAACAGCCGGTTCGGATTTTCCGAACCGGCTGTTTTTTTTTATTCGCAAGCGCACTGCCGTGCGGCACTACCAGATTGTATTCTCTATTCCTCTCCCGATAAAAGATTCTTATCCTCATCAGCGCTCTTCTCCGCTCCCGGCAATCTCAATGTGTCCAGTGTCACACCGAAATGTTCCAGATGTTTACCGGCGTCTTCCATGTTGTCGCGGGCGTAGCCAATCTGCTTGTATGCTTTTTGAAACGCATCCCGGAATTTGTCCAAGTCTCGCCGCAAACCGTCGAGAAGTCCTGCGATTTTCTGCGCTTCCTCGGAAATTTTCATGCCGCGGAAACCAATCACCGTCACCTGCAATAACGCCCAGAACGTCGTGGGCGACGCCGGAAACACACGCCGTTCGCGCGCGTGCTGGAGGATGTCCGGCTGACGGAGCAGTTCATAATGAATGCTGTCGGCGGGAATGAACATCACCGCGAAATTCAACGTCAACGGCGGGCGAATATATTTGTTTGCGATGTCGTCAATATGTTTGCGCACATCCTTCCCAAAAGTGCGCAGAGCTTTATCGCGCTCTTCAGCGGGCAACTCCGCGTCGTTGGCTTTGCGCCAATTTTCCAGCGGGAATTTGCTGTCAACCGGCAAATGTCCTTGAGAGCTTAAAATCACCACGTCCACCACCTTCTCATTGCCGATGGAATACTGGAGCGCGTATTGTTCAGGCGCGAGACATTCGCTGAGCATGCGTTCGAGTTGCAGTTCGCCGAATTCGCCGCGCAGTTTCGGAGACTGCAGAATATCGCTGAGCTTGTTTAAATCGCGCGAGAATTCGAATATCTTTTCATTCGTCGCATGCAGTTCGGAAAGCGCGTCGGTGACTTGCTTAAATGTCTTACCCGTTCGATCAAGCGTCTGGGTGAGCGTCTGTTCCATCTTCCCCTGAATCTGCGTCAGTTTCTGCTCATTGGCAACCTGCAGTTTCTCGAATTTCTCTTCGAGAGCGCTCGACGTTTTTTGGAGCGCATCCCGCTGTTCTGTTCGGCCGGTAGTTAGCTCATTCGTCATCTGAGTCCGCAGTTCCGACAGCGTTCTTTGCAGCTCTTCTCGCGATTGCTGAATGGCCGCCCGCAAATCGCTTTCCGCTGTTCTTCGTCCTCCGATACGGCTCGCGAAAAATCCGCCTGCCAGCACGGATACAACCGCAACCACTGCAACGAGAAGTATGGTTTCCATTGGAAAATATCTCTTTTGATGATAGTGATAATACGAGAAGAGCCCCACGTCAACTTCCGACGCAGGGCTCTCATATGAATGCTCGGGTAATTTTATTTGATGAGCATCATCTTCTTCAGCGCTGACCAGTTCCCGGCCTGAACGCGGTAGAAGTAAAGCCCTGACGGCAGATGCCCGGCATCAAACTGAATCCTATGATACCCCGGCGACATCGGTTCATTCACCAGCGTCGCTACCTTTTGACCAATAACGTTGAAGATATCAAGCTGCACGAGTTCACGCGACGGCAGGTCGAAGTTAATCGTCGTTGTCGGGTTGAAGGGATTCGGGAAATTCTGCTGAACAGCGAATTCCGTCGGAATGCCGACTTTCCTGAGTTCTGTTGACAGCCAGAGTTCCACGAAGAGCAGGTACGGCTCTGTGCTGGCTCCGTGAGTAATCTCAAGAAGCGCGTCAATATAAATTTCAGGATTATTGGGTTCATCAGGATTGTACGTCAGAACAATCGCCAACGATCTGTTTGAGGGTACGCTGCCGCTTGCCGGATCAATCGTCAGCCATGGCGCTTCCGTTACGAGTTCAATGCTGAATTCCAAATCGCAACGACCAGCGGTGTTGGAAATGTAGAAAGAATCTTGGCAGGTCTCGTGATTGTTGCAGGCTGATTCCAGCCGTTCCGGTGAAATCTGGAACCTTGGAATCCGCAAGATAAAGTTACGCGAGACGGTATCATTACAGGCGACATCCACAGTGCGATCCAGCGAGCAATAGAGTTCCTTCGACGCACGAAGCACCTCGGAACCACACGGTGCGACAATCCGGTAGAAAGCATCCGCATCTGAAACCGTCGTCCGACCGGTGGAAACTACTTCAACCGTTGTGTACGGAACGATTCGGTTTGTCGGATATTCTCGTGTATAGCCTTCCACGATTCCGGGAGTCCAGCAGTTGTAGCAGATGCATCCACCATTACGCGGGCAGAAGTCGCCGCTGTTGTTGCAGCAGTATTCTGTCGCATCGGTGCCGTCCAGATTCTCAACACCGACGGTAGCACTCTCAAAGTGGTCCACGGTATGATACTGGAATCGAATACCGCCGTAGCGGAACAGGATAATTTCAAAGGTAGCCGTACCGCCGAGCGCCAGATACGGTACATCTTTCCACTCGATAACAAGACCGCCATGCATGGTCTTGTACCAGAAGGTACCTCCGCTGGACGGATCCAAATCATCCCATAGCGCATACAAAGCGCCATTTGGTTCTTCCGGAGTCGGAAGCGGGCAATCGTTCGAGTAATCGCCGCTCGTGCTTTCAAAGGTGATGAATCCGTTGGAAGCGAAGCGGAACTCGGTGAACTGTTCTCCGAAGAAATCAAACGTGAATCCAATCGGGAACGGTCCGAGGTTGCTGTCATCGCCGACATCGGTAATCTGAACAGCTTCCGGATCATCCGACAGCTCAATCCAGTTATAAACGCACAGCGCTTCACAAAGAACATTCACATCATACGGAGGCCCTTCGTTGCCGATTTCATCCAGAGCCGTAAACGAATAGACATACGGAAGCGAAGAATCTGGGACAACTTCACTATAGAAAGGCATATCCTCAGGAATGCCACTTGTGCGAAGCGTATCATCCCGATACACATTATACGTCTCAACGTCACTGCACGGAGTGCCATCTGCATTCAGCGTCGGTGCTTCCCACTCGAAGGAAACTTCACATCCGGTCAGATCATCAAATGAAAGGCTTACATAGGGAATCATGCCCGGCGGCATGTTCGGAGCAACCGTAACCGGATTGGTCGAATCGGAAAGCACCGTATCGGTCGCTCCGTAATAAGCTGCTCTCACCCAGTAGGTGTGTTCGACATCTTCCGGAAGGACATGATCAAAGAAAGCCGATGATTCCGGAGGGCTGACGTGATAAGGCTCAACCGTAACAGAATCACGGTAGACCCAGAAACGGTCAGCTTCGTCCAAGTGACCCATCGTCGTCTTCTCGCCTGACGACATCCATGAAGATTGAGCCGCTGTCCGGCGATAAGTCGTCGTAAATCTTTCGACCGGAACTATCGAACGCGCCGCACTGCGAATCGTTGGATCACAGTCTTCTTGTGAAACGCTCGGTACTGCCAACCACAAAACTTCACCTGTCGCCGGATCCTTCGCGCTTTCGGAAGCGATACCGCCCTCATGAGAACCGGGACCGACAATCGCTGTGGGCTGATCGCATCGATCAATGTACACACGAATCATCGGCGTGTACATGAACCAAACCGATTCAAGCGTCGACCAATCACCCGATTCACCGGACATGCTAAAGAAGTAGGTATCGTTGAGGAAACTGTCATCATTGGAGTCTCCACCCAGTCCGAGATAATCCATACTACTCGACTGGTAGGCTCCCACAAAGAAATCGCCTGATGCGATATCCAGCGGCGTATCAAGAGCATAATCTACAAAAGCGTCCATGCCGCCCGTCTGAGTATAGCCGATTTCCAGCAATTCCGCGCCCGGTGCGCCAGCGGTATCCGTTTCCCAGACATAAAGTTTATTGTGGCCGCTGGGTGCCGCTTGGGTTGTCCAGTAAATACGTAGACCATCAATGGTGACTGGTTGATCGAATGTATATCTTACCGCATAGTAGCCGTGGCTGCCATAACCTAAACCGCCGGCTTCATTGGACCCATCGTCATAGTAATACTCACGCGTTTGTGATTCATGCGGGCCAATCCAGTCAATCATCACACGATCATCATAATTACCGTCGGAAACAAGACAGGTCGCCGGCAGTGTACCCACTGTAACTTCAATAATCACCGACGGTATACTTTCCACCGGTGTCGATGGTCCGTTGTCCTTGGCAGTAACGTAATAACGGTAAATTCCCTCGGGTTCATCAAAACAATCGAAATACCATGATAAATCTCCCCCCTCCACACAAGAATCCAATACAAATGTTGTTTCTCCGGGATCACTTCGATAAATACAGTATTCATGCACTGTCGAATCAGAAAGCGCATTCCATGTTAAGAAGACACACCCTGACGAATAGTCCCAATTTCCGTCGAGCTCCGTTACCTGATCAGGTGTCCTCCGAGTCAGCGTGAAGTCCTCTCCCGTAACCTCGGTATACGGTAGCAGGTTTACAGAAGAAACGCCGCTCGCATAGCCGTCCAATGATGCCGTTACCGTGCGCGTTCCACCCAGCACTCCCTCCAGCGTATAATCACCGGTCACGGATGGATGTGTCATATCCCCCAGCTCCGTTGTCACCATTACATCTGCGACATTGCCGCCATACGTCGGATCCAAAACGATGGTTCCGCTGATAGAACCCGTTCCGGGGCAGGCCACGCTAAGCCGATAGGCATCTCCCGCTGCCGGACATGCGACTCCGGCACCATTGCAGCAAAGTTCCATATAGTTCGTACCGGTGATATCCTCAATGCCCACCGTAGCGGACGTCATCGCGCCGGAGAAGCCGGTATTATAGACAAAATCAATCGTGCCGTTCGCTCGAATGATAACCTGGAAGGTACCGGTACCAGCGGCATCATAGAACCCAACGCCATCCCACTGAACAATAAATTCTTCCCCATCACTGTATTTGTAAATGGTACCGCCCTGAGCGATTGAGAAATCATCAAAGAACAGATAAATCGCATTATTCGGCCCTCCCGCATCCGGCAAGCAACCATTCAGGTAGTAACCGCCGGTCGAGGTGAAACTAAGCCATCCGTTTTCGGAAATATTTATCGCCGTATAGTTGCCGCCATAGAAGTTGAAAGTAAAACCAAGTTCCGCTCCGGCATCGACGCCATCTTCGGTAGTGATATCTAAAGTATCACCTATCCCGGAAATATCATTCCAGCTATAATCGACAGCCGCCCAATCATAGAGACCTTCTGTTCCCAAGAAGCCGGAAACATACGCCGACACGCCTTTTCCATCAGTGTTGTACGGAATCACTTCCCACTGATACGCGCCCATCGTTACCATGCTTTCATCCAGATAGGATAACGCACCACCGATGGCCGGCGATATAAAACCGACAACCCGTACCGTATCCCAGCAGGAATAGCGCCAAACAACCACACTGTCTAAATCCGCCAATGAATTGCCGGCGGCATCCACAGAAGGATTCGTCCACTCCAGGAATGCTCCCAGGGGGCTGTCATAGGCGGTGAGCTGCAAACTCGTGACCGGACCAGGCCCCTGAACAGGGACGCCCTTCCAGCACGTATTCGTAAAGGTCACCGGCAACGTTGTACCATCAAGTCCGCCGAAGACATAGAGATCCGTTCCGTCCGTAGCCGCAGCAGGCCATACGCGTGAAACCGGTAAGGCTCCTTCATTTGTCCAGTTACCCGTAGCCGGATCAAACTTAACCACATCTCCGTAAGGTGTCCCTCCGGAAGGAGCGCTTTCGCCGCCAATCAGATAAATGTAAGCGCCGACAGCAACGGCCGTTGCATAGACACGAGGCTGCGGCATATCCGCAAGCTGAGTCCAAGAGCCGCCCGGAGTGTATTCGAGTACGCGGCTTGGGAAATTCGCTCCGCCGAAAGAGTAAACCTTACCATTACTCCCTGCAGCGCTTGCCATCCAGCCATCTGCACTCGGAAGGTCTGCAATATCGGACCATATCTCCGAGGCAATGTCCAGTTTCTGAGCAGAGGTCATCGTGGCAAACCCATCCGAGCCGCCGAACACATAAATATATGAGCCAACAACAGCGACGCCATGAGCGTAGCGCGCATTGCATTCATTAGCAAAACTGTCCCAGTCATCGGTGTTCATTCTGTAGGCATCTGTAGCTCCTGTCACCACACCCGCTTCAGTGATGCCGCCGACAATGAAAAGATTCGAACCAATCTGGACCTGACCACTACCGGTCATGCGACGTGGAGATGAGAAGGCGGGATATCCCGTCAACCAGCTATTCAGTGCTGGATCATACGCCTCCACTGCATCAGCGTTGAATGGATGCGTCGTATCCTGCGCTCCACCGGCTACATAGAATTGTCCATTGTAATAGCCTGCGATAGCTCCATATCGAGCTGTCGGCATCGGTGCCATCACATCCCAGCTCAGGGCGTCAAGTCCTGAAAAAGGCGGCGGTTTCTGACCCGAAGACATCACAGGTGTAACACCTATCGCTGCATCGCCAATTTGCGTTTTCGCCGCGTACCCTGGGGTAGCGAAAACGGTGCCGATACAAAATGCGACTGCGAAAAGAAGGATCATTGAAATCCCAATTACTCTTTTCCCCATCGTTTGATCTCCTTCAAAGAAAGCGGTTATGAGAAAGTTATTCTTTAGACGTCTATCTATTTTCCGGATCTGCAAACGTGACAATGCAGACCTCACCGTTAAATGTTAATTCAATCGTTATAATATAAGGAATTTTTCAAGGATGGCAAGTGTTTTCTCAGGAAATCCCTGAAACAAGTCCTGATAGCCTTTCTTCTTATGGATAGAATTCCACTCTCTAATATATTGTAATTTATATAGTATGCTGTTTTTTGTGATTTAGCAAGTGAAATCCGCCCATCTGACGGAAATTATATCAATATCAACGCCTCTCAGCCTCTTTGGCCAGATAGTCTTGAAGCGGAACAATTTGCTTCTTTTCGACAAGGAAAACAGCAGAGAAGAAAAATGCGACCTCACTGCCGCATCGAGGGGAAGAGATGTGGAATTATTACTGAATGAACAACATTTTACGCGCTTTCGAGAAGCCGCGCTCGCCGCGCATCTGATAGAAATAGATGCCACTGGCAACACGACCTCCTGATTCATTCCGACCGTCCCAAATGACGCGATAAAGCGCAGGATTGTGCGCCTGGCCATCCACTAATGTACGAACTCTTCGACCTAAAATATCATAGATAATCAGATAAACACGCGAATGCGTCGGGACAATGTACTCGATTAAGGTCGATCCGTTGAATGGATTGGGGCGGTTTTGGAGGAGTTGATAATCCGATGGAGAGGCCATCGGAGTACCTGAAATTGTATATTCATAAAATTCACGATCTTGGTTAATCCCTACCGATTCCAAACGATAGTAATAGGTTTTCCCACCTTCAACACCGTCATCGAGCCATGTGTACTGAAACGTATCTGGATGATTTCCAATTCCGTAGACCGTCAAATCTTCACGCTCTCCCGGAAGGAAGATAAAACCGGTATCAGGAGTTTCGCTTCTCCAGATGTTGAACCCCCAATTATCCTGTTCGGAAGCAACCCGCCAAACAAGAAGCAGGGCATCAAAAACAGAATCCGCGCGCGCTTGAAAGGTCAACACTTTTACGTCAATAGAACTGTCTTCCTGTCCTAATGGCCAGTGGGATGCCGTCACCGGATCTCCAGCGCAGTTAATCGATGATGCTTCGGTAATATTGGCTTGGAAGGAATGCTCCTGATCCGCTTGCGTATCAAAACTCCCCGTGAAAAAGTAGGTTCTTCCTTCTACAGGTACGATGGCCGATAAACCGGAAAAATCAATCTGCGGCGGCGTCCAACTCTGCAAACTCATCAGCAAAAGATCTCGGGTCGGATCAAACAGAGAATCCAGACTCTCCCACAATTGAATCGATCCCGACACAAAATCTTCATCTGTCGCTGTACCGGTAACATCAAATAACACTCCCTGTAAAAGAGCCGCTCCGCCTTCGGCAACGAGAGTCAGCCGGAAGAAAGGAATGTTTTCCTCGCCCGGTGTTACCAGAACGCCGCCCGAAACGACTTCGCCCTGAGCCGCAATCGTCGCCCCGGTGAGAAAGGTTAAATGACTAATCACTCTCGTACTGGCAGGATTCGCCAGCGTGTCTTGATATTCAATAGAGAGCTCATAGATGCTGTTCGGAAGCAGCGTCTGACCTGCATTCATAGAATCAAAATCCTCACTTCCCCACAAATCCAGAGGATGCAGGTAAACATCATTCCATATTATAGGATCGTATATCGGATATAATATATGAGGTGAATTGTGGTCCGGTGTCACCCCTCCTGTCTGCGTAAAAATCATCCGATGAACATCATTGAGCATCTTCTCTCGCAGCATATAAGAAATCAGCAAATCCTCACTGCTGAAAACAGTCCCGCTAGAGGGTTGCCGAATAATTGGCAGCATCGTAATATTATCATAGATGACGGAATCTGCGATATTGCTCGCCGCGGAATCGTGCCCCGCCGCATCGCTGTAACTGAATATAACTCTATAAGAATTCAAATAAAGAAGACGGTTATAGCTTATGTTCCCATCTGTGTAGGAAATATCTGTTACGAAATTCGAGTTCAGAAGATCCTCTCCATTTAGATCAATTGTATACGTTCCTAACAAATTCAATGTGCCAAAGACAAGCGTTCGCCCCTTCCATGTTCCATGAATGTCTTCATGAATATCGACCTTCACGGAGTTTTCAAGCGGTAATTCCGGTATTGTGAAACTAATCGTGAACTCGGCGTTCTCCGCGGTGTTGCTTACCGGCAGATGAAGAATGGGAGGCGCCGTGGCGAGGTCATGGCCGAAAATAAAGCCCGGATGGATAACTTCTACATACGGATTTCCCAGCGTGTCCTGATACCGAAGACTCACATCGTAAACCGTCGCCGTATAATCTGTTCGTATCAGGGAATCTTCCTCACCATGCGGATTATCGTCAATATAAGGATTGTTTGTCCCGATATTCAGTCCGTTGAGCCAGAAAAACGTCTCGCCGCTATCCTGTCCTCCTTCCCAAAGCCTCAGTTGATGCAGTGAATCTGTCTCTCCTGCCGTACGCCAGAATTTCAATGTGACGATAGAAGCAGGTTCCGTAAGAACGTATCGAACCGGCAAACTGTCGCCTTGACTGGATGACCCGGAAGCCGGATCAACAAAATCCAGTGCTTCCGTCATGAGGTCTGCGTACAGACCTAACACCGAATCCGAACTTGGCGCATTGCCGATGAAATCCTGGTAACGAAATTCCAGATTGTAGAGAGCATTCTGCACCAGCGCGTCCCCCCCCATGACGGTATCAACGCCTATCGATTCGGAAAGCCGAGTACAGAGGAGTGAGATGGATTTGTCCTGCCCGGCCAGTGTATCACTTAGATAAATGATATGCGGTGAAGATATGTCTGGTTCTCCCCCTACCCAGTGGAACGTCAGTGTCGATGAATCCCGCAGAGCCGGCTCGGGCTGAGTATAGCTTACCTGAGTTTGATACCCGATATGCGCACCGGAATCGGGTTCTAAAAGAGCCGGGGATTCGGTCACCGTGTCGAATTCAATTCGAAGAAATGTCTCATGGTTGGCGTCAACGGGATTCTGGCACGCTTCCAGAGTCCCCGCAACCGCATGACTGGTTTTCGGCAGACCGTAAACCTCCTGCTCAGTACCGGCCAATCTCCCGATAATTCCGAATTGGAGCTGCATCGAGAGCGCACTCGTGTCTATATTAATCGGAAGCGTAAAAGCGAACCAGAAACGGGGAGGAGTATAATGGGAATCATCGTACTGGATTCCCTCCGGCGCAATGTAAATTAAATGCTCATCCACTGGAATGCCGCCCGGCCGAATCGTATCATAGAAACTCACTTGCACCGAGTCATCACGAAATCCTTGAACGTGCACACCGACAAATTCCGTATCCGCACCCATTTCGACGCTGCCGATGACATGAACCAACCTCCCGTTCACGACGATCGTGTCTAAAATCGCACGCGCCCCGGAAAGGCCAATACCCTGTAAATCCGGCCCCTGTGCCCATAATGGCATCACGGCCGCAAATAACACCGCTATGAAAAGAATTTTTCGCATGATTTTCGGTCGGTTATTCGAAATTCGCTCGAATAGTAAAATACTTCCTAAATTCAAAAAAGTCAAGGTAAAAAACTATACTCAAGCCTTCATTTCGAACCGGGAATTGGGTTCCTACTATTAAAGAGTCTCAAAGCGCTTGTTGTTCCCATAATATAGAGCAAGTCGCGTGCCCGCGTGAGCATCAGACCATTGCATCCGAGGCATTCTATGGGAATTCATGGGAATATCAGATTTAGCGCTTATCGAAACAGCTATTTCAGAATCATCAGACGCCCGCTATGCGAACGCGTCGCAGTTTTTACGCGATAAAAAAGAGGTCCGGACGCATGCGATTGCGGAGGCCACAAAACATGCCGACCACTTGCCGAGCCTTCAAGTAAGACAGATGACCCAAGCTGCTGCCCAAGGAGATTATAAAAACGAACTTCGGCGCTTTCATCCGAAGGAAGCATCAATTGCAGCGGCATCCCCATTGCTACTGGATTCGGAAAAAGCGTCAGCGGTGTTTTCGCTTGCTCGCGCGATTCTACGGGCGGAGTCTGGAATGTGACAGGCTGATACCGTGCGCGGGCTTCGTCCGCATAACGCCGGAGGGATTCCAAATCCTCTCCCACTAACAAAGCCATTGCCACGCGAACGGTATCCCCCACTTCGAGCGTCAGTGGGCCTACACCGACAATCTCGCTGACGTCGGCAACCAAATCACTTTGTGCCGGGACAATTCCTCCGCGCAAAATTGCCCATTTGCGCGCATCATTCCATGGTAAAGCGTCGATATCAATTCGATTATTCAGAAGCCGAAATGCTGAGAAGGGATGTGTCACCGAAGCGACTCCTCCCCATGAAAAACCCGGCAACGTGCTCCAAACATACGCCAAATCGCCTTCAGAATCGTAGTCGCCGGAATTATCGGAAAAATTCGGTATATCCCAGTCCATGAAAAGCCCGACATACAAATCCTCTAAATCGTTCAAGCTTTCATTGGATAGTGAGAATTCCAGAATGAAAAGACTATCCGCTGGAGAATTCCGAAACGCCAGCACTCTCGTATCAACATTCACGAAGAGCGGCGTGTTCGAGCCGGCATCATGAAAACTCGCATGAGCTTCCAAATCAGCTCGCGGACTGGGCCCAACCCAAACGATGCTGTCTTCAAGCGCGACAAAATCAAAACGATTTCCGTCCGCATTCCCGAAACAGTTATCCGAAACATCGCCGTGCGCCGCCACGAGAAGCGAGCCGTGCCATAGAAGATTCGACGGTCTGCCAAGCTCCCGGAATCCGACGCCAACGGTTTGCTGTTGAACATAGTCGTAGAATCCGAAGCATCCGTGCTCACTGACTCCCAATTCCAGCGCGCCGTTTCCGAGCGTACTCGCCATCGAATCCATTTGCAACCGATACACTGTGCGCGCTAAGAGGCGCCCCGCACCGTCAAGCCATTCGAGCGCCACCGGAATCACAAGACCGTTCTGCGCGTCGGGCAGGATTTCGATTTCAAAAAGCGGCGTTTTATTTTCATAAGGTCCGCCCGGCGGCAAGTCTCCATAGCCGGACGAGCTTTGCAAAACGTGCGCGTGAGAAGTGGCTACCTCCATAAGACCAATCACCCCCTGCGCGGACGAAAGCTCATTCCAAACGGAGACGGTTAACGTCGCGTGTTCACCGGGTTCGACATGTCCGTTGGGAAGAGCCACTTGCTCCTCCCAGTCAATACTCTCGAGGCGAATTCCGGGAATCTCGTCAGCTAAGGCGCGATACACATTCAATCGTCCCAGTCCCAATAATCCCCACCAGTCGGGATTTCGAGCGTCAATCGGATCCGCGGAAGCCATGAGCCGCGATGCAATTTGATTGCCTGTGAAATCAGGATACTTGCTCCATACCAGAGCTATCGCACCTGCCACGAGCGGACAAGCCATCGACGTTCCACTTGCATGACCGTAGCTGTTTTGAGGCAGCGTCGAAAAAATATCCATACCGGGAGCGGAAATATCCACCCATGCTCCATAGCTTGTAAAGAAAGCGGGATAGTCGCCGATATCCGTCGCGGCGACACTAATGACTCCTTCCAGAGCCGCCGGATAGTTCCATCTGTTCAAGGGTTCATTTCCCGCCGCCGCCACAACGACACATCCCTGCGCTCGGGCGTATTGGATAATGTCATTCTCATAGTTGGAAAATTCAGTACCGCTCCATGAACAGTTGACGACGTTCGCCCCTGTGCAAGCCGCGTACCAGATAGCTTCGTAGCCATAAGTCACTTCTATACCGGCCCCACAACGCACATTCATCACGCGGCAGTCTCCAGCGATGCCGCTGATACCGAGTCCGTTGTTGCGCGCCGCCGCGGCGATTCCTGCGACATGCGTTCCGTGCGCATCTCCATTTTCGGGCGACGGGTCTCCATCCAAATCCACCCAGTCATACCCGTAAATATCATCAATAATACTGTTGCCGTCATCATCAACACCAGCGATTCCATGCAGTTCCTGCAAATTCACCCAGCGCTGAGGATTTAAGTCATCATGGGTGAAATCCACTCCCAAGTCAGCGATGGCGATAACGATGTTCGTATCTCCCGATGCGAAATCCCAGCCCGCTTCCGCTTGAATGCGTTCCAGTCCCCATTGCAGCGGATAGAATGGATCATTCGGCGGCCCGTCCAGATGTTCTCCGTGGTTTTTCTTTATACGTTCAGGCAACCGACATGTATGGCGAATCCGTCTCGGTTCCGCCCATTCGACATCCGAGCTCTGTTGAAATAGCTGCAATGCTTCCTGCGCGCTTTGTTCATCCGTGAAACGAAAGCGCAGAATCTTTCCGAGTTCCCGCGAATTACAATCCCACACTTGCACAGGCAACGCGCTTCCTGCTTCGAGACACGTCTCCTGCAGCTCGGACGAAAGCAAACTTGCCGCGTCAAGACGCGACGGCAACACATGGAATTTCACAAGCACCTCACGCCGCGCTTGCGAAACGATTTGAGATTCTGTCAGCGGCGCTGCAAGAATTCCCTGCGCGTATATCAAAAGCACAATGAGAATAGAAAAATATGTCGATTTCATTATGTTACCTTTTCGCCGCGAGCGAATGTGTTACCTATACTGTCTCAATATAAGTTATTGAAAATATGGTCTGGTAGTGCCGCACGGCAGTGCGCTTGCACCCATCGCGCGTAACCTTTCTCATCGCCGAGCCGTGTTCAACAGAAGCGCACTGCCGTGCGGCACTACCAAAATTGTTCGTCGTGGTGCGGATATTCCGGCCGGGTTAGATTCTGTTAGCAAAATCATGATTCCTCCTATGGAACAATCAGCTTCATGGCGAGTGGTTCGACACGTATCGAAATTTCAGCCGGGCCGTCAACCGGATCACCGTCCACATGAAACGGTCCCGGAGCGCTGCGCTTGATGGACAACTTTGGCGCGCGGAAAATACTCACCTCGGGCGTTCGAGGAAGGTTGCCGCGCAGGATACGAGGCACCAGACTTATGGCTCGCAAGACGGATACCGGCTCAATCACCACCACATCGAGCAAACCATCCGTCGCGGAAGCGTCCGGCGCAATGATAGTTCCGCCTCCATATTGACTCAAATTCGCCGCGGTTACCAGCAGCAGTTGACGCGCTTCCTTGGAATAACCGTCATGCGAAAGAGAAATTTCTTCAGGCTGAAACTTGCGAAGCTCAGCGACTGCCAACCGAAAATAAGATACGATCCCGCGCGCTTTTGAATCCTCGAACGCAAACGCGACGCGAGCATCAAACCCCACGCCGCAGGTCACAAGAAAAAGTCGGCCTTCGCACCAGCCGACATCAATTTTTTGTGTCCTGCCTGCTCCAATCACTTTCAGTGATTTCCCCAGACTCAGCGGAATCTTGAAATGACGAGCCAGTCCATTACCGGAACCCGTAGGCACGACCGCGAGCCGCGCATTTGTTCCATAGATGCCCGTCGCCACCGCGTTAATCGTTCCGTCACCGCCGACAGCGACCACCGGGTCGTATCCTTGCTTCGCGGCTTCTTGCGCGGTCTGCAACGTCTCCACCACCGTATGCGTCACCTGAATCGCTTCCAACTGCGGATTGCGACGCATGTGCAGCGCAATCATCTGCCGGAACCAGACTTTATTTATCGCCGGTCCTGCATTCGGATTGACGATGAAGAAGGGATTGAGACCGTTTGGGTTCATAGTTCTATTTCAAGAGAAGTAATCGACGACTGACCTGATTGTCACCTGCTCTCAAGCGGCAGAAATAGAGACCGGATGGTACTTCAAACCCTGCGTCGCTCCTGCTGTCCCAAATGACTTCATGCAATCCTGCCGTAAAATGCTCACTGGTCAGGGTGCGAATCTTTTGACCCAGCAGATTGTAAATCACCAACTCTGCCGTCGCTGGCCGCGAAAGAGAAAACTGAATATGTGTGTTGGGATTGAAAGGATTGGGATAGTTGCCATATAAAGCAATCTCAATTGGCAACGCAGCCGTCGCTACAGGTTCCCTCGCCCCCGAAGTCGAATTGCAGATAAAAACAACTTCGCGCGTGGCTCCGGCGGGAAGTTGTTCCTGCCCCTGATACCAAACATACAGGAGCGCAAAATCATCCATGACTTTCACATCCAAGCAATTATGCGAAACAATTTCCACATCGTCCGCCCGGAAAGGAAACAGCACCGTCGGATGACGATTGCCCCATTTGCCGTTATAGCCCGGAGAGTCCTGCCGGTTCATCGTGATGCGCACCGTTACCGTATCCCGGCCTGCGCCCTGAACCACCTGAACCTCTTCATTATACATCGAACCGGGAATCACTCCGGCCGTCACATTCAGGCGCGCATATAGAGCCGGATTGCCGTAAAGCGCACTGCCATTTAAATCAGGGGGATCCGTTCCGGGTGTCTGATTCTGAATATCGAAGTAGAGGTTTTGATTAGCGAGGAAAAAAGATTCCGGCCAAGTGTAGAGTCCTTGTCGGGCAAAAAACGCTTTCGTGCCGCCATGCTGATGGCTGTCGGAACCTTCCGGAATCACATAACCGGTCATCATGCAAGCGCCGCCCGTGTGAATCCATGCCGGGGCCATCGAGTTCATACTTTGAATCTTGCCGACATAACAGTTGCCGAGCGCCAGATAGATTTTCGGATTAACCGAGTTGGCGTTGATGTTTGGGCCGCTGCGAGGGTCTCCATATAATTGCCCATTTGCAGAGCGGAAGAATCCTTCGTTTCCTGATGTAGGATAATGAAGCTGCCACTCATTATGATTGCCATGTCCGCTGGTCATGAAGATATCCACGGGAGCATTATCGAACATCTCAATCCCGTCATTGATCATATTTATCAACCACTCTGTGCGATCCGTTGGCCCGTCAGTGTACGCAACGGTTCCCGGCGAATCGAGACGCTTCACGCTATAACGATTGTAGGTTCCCTCACTGGAGGCGATTCCTTGAGGAAAGTAACCAGCATCACAACAATTCGTCCCTCCCAAGACCGTCTTCACCGTAAAACCGGAGCAGGTGGAGAGCCGCATGGCGTCTTCGGCATTGTATCCGGTGACAATCCCCCAAACAGCATCGCAGTAAGGGTCCGCATCCAACGCTCGAGTGAAGGGCCAGAGGTTGTTCTGCACGAAACCGGCTGAAGCCGTCAACGCTTCACAAACGAAAGCGATATGGGTAGGTCGAAAAGCTCCCACCGCGGCTTGCACTTCGCTTAGTGATGAGTTCCAGACAAAAAGCTGACCCTGATAACGCGCGATTAGTGTATCGGCTACCGCCGCCCAATCCGGCTGGTCGTAGGTGGATTGCTTGACAACCACCGCATAGGTAATCGCCCTCGCCTCTTGGTAGAAGATAGTGAAATCGCCATCCGAAACATCGGTCGCGGTGTTACCGCAAAAATCAAAAACAACGACTCGAATGCGACACTCTCCCGACGGCGTGTCCGGCACGCGCCAGTTGTAGCTCTGTGGATTGCCTGCCTGATAAATAACCGGAGTCCAGCTTATTCCGCCGTCGGTCGAGTAATAAATGCTGTCCCCCACAACACCCACGCTGTCGTCCGATTCCCAGGTTATCACATGCCATGCGCCCATACTCAGCGATTCGCCGCCGTTGAGTGATGTAAGCGTTACCGTAGGCGGCTCGGAATCGTCCGCGATGGTGAACGTGCTATCTGATTCATCACAGGCGCAATTCTCCCAGTCGTCACAGGCAACGACGCGCATCAGGCACTCGCTGGAAGGGGTATTGGGAATGACCCAAGCGTGGCTTTGCGGATTTCCACTGTGACAGGCAACGAGTTCCCATGTAGCTCCAGCGTCTGTCGAATAAAAAACGTTGTCGGATTTGATGGTATCGTCATCTTGAGCTGTCCACAGGATTTCCAGCGCTTCGCCTGCGGTGTAGCTTTCTCCGCCGTTGGGAACAAGAACGTCCACCGTTGGCTCCGTCGTGTCCGGAACGGTCAGTGTCAGTGATACACTATCAAAGTAAACATCGCAGGAGTGGTCAGCGTGTCCGTTAAAATTATGGCCGCCGAAATAAAGGGTTACATTCTGCTCCGCCCAAGTGCGAATGTCTATTTGATGATACTCCCAAGAGTAGGTATGCCCGCTTCCCCCTCCGCTGCCGGAGTTAAACAGATTAATATGAACTCCCGGCGAGCCTGCATCTTCAATCCAGACCGAACCACCGTCGTGCCAGTCCGCACCGCTGATTTCCATATAGAAGTTCAGCGATTCGGCCAAAGCCGGTACGAGCAAAGATTGCGAAACGAATTCCCATTGGTCATTGGGAGAGTATTGACCCGAAGCCTGGCCTGAGTCAATGTGAACATGCGCGCACCAGCTCCCTTGGAATTGAACGACCTCCGCTTGATGAGGGCCGGTAACTGTCCAACCGCTGAAATCTCCCGTCTCGAAGTCGCCATTGACCACCTGCGCCCAACACATCGGCAATAAACCAATGAGCACAATCAGAACACCTATGGGTATCGCTCTCTTCATCTTTTCTTTCCTATCAAAGTAATTTCACTATCCCTCTATTGAAGGTCGCACCCTTCATTGGCGTGGCGCCGCTCAACCGCCTCGCATGCGACACGCGTCGTTTTATTGGCCGTGCGTGTGATTTGAATCGCTTCCAATTGTGGATTGCGGCGCATGTGCAGCGCAATCATCTGCCGGAACCAGACTTTGTTAATCGCCGGCCCCGCATTCGGATTGACGATGAAAAAAGGATTAAGACCGTTTGTGTTCATAATCACTCAAGAATTTTACAGTCATCATCAGAAGTTGTGTTACAATAAAGGCAAATTATACTCATTTAACTTCTGATTTCCTCCACCTTGACCTCTCGAACAACTGCTTCTTCCCAATTGTCACATCTAAAACCAACTTGGCCTTCAATGCGTGGAAAATTGAATAACTCACGATATGGCTCTGTATTTAGATTCTCATCAAAAACAGTCTGGTCATTTACAGATACAGTAACTTTATCTCCAACAATAGTCGTCACAATTGAAATCCATTCATTTGCTGGATCTTTTAAATCAGCTTTGAACTGTCGTATCTTAAATGGTGTATATATATGTTGAGGATCGATCATATGCTGATTCAGAATGTGTGGTGTCAAAACACCTTCTTGATTCAAATTGAACATAACACAAAACGCAGGTAGAATTTTATCGTGATCTCTTGTTCCCTTTACTATCCACCCAACGCATAGTCTATTAATTTTGGCCTTAAAAGAAAACTTATAATCTCCTAGCAACGCGAGATGTTCTGTCATTATTGGAAAGCGGGCATTGGTGAAATTAAGTCCCTCATGCGTAAGTTTAAAACTGCATTGAGGAGGTAATGACCAAAACCTCAAAAATTTATCCAAATCCATGAAATCTTCTATGAAATCGATAGATGGAGGCTCACCTAATTGAAGCTCTTCTTTTTTCTCTAAAAGGACGTTATCCAAAAACCATTGAATGAGCTTGTTTCTAAAATCTCTTATACTGTTATATTTCTGTAATGTAAATCCTTGCAAGTCAACCGGTACTTTGATGCAATCGGCTATAAATATCGCAAATTCTTCAGGCGGCTTCTCTTTGATGCAGTACCCCAACTCAAGTATTACATTTGGTGAATTTGAAGATATGTCCGCCACAAAATAATCAGCCGTATCAATTGCATGAGTAATCTTTCCCCACAGATTATCTGTTCTGCTATGGTCTTCAATAATAACCGCAGCGATAGCAGCACTTTCACATACAGATTGAATTAATTCATGTTGTTTAGAGAAAAACTCGCCACATGGAATTGCAAAGAATACTTTCATTTTAAACCTTTGGTTTAGATATATAGAGATTCGTCAATTTTAATAAAACAATAGCAGTAAATAATTTAATGAAATGGCCATCAAAACAATACTAAAAACGACCTTCTCGCCATTGCGGGTCTGGAGACCCACAACGGCGAGAAGTGACGAGATATGGTTTTATTTCACCAACATGAGCTTTGCACTCCGCGCATTCTGTCCCTGTACGAGATGCGCGAAGTAGATGCCGGATGACCATAAACTGCCATCAACCGTAATGCGATATGTTCCCGGTGTCATCGAACCTTCGGCGAGTGTCGCGACGGTGCGGCCAAGGATATCAGTGACTGTCAATTTCATCGGCTGCGAATTGATAATCGAAAAACGTAAGGTTGCGGTTGGATTGAAGGGATTGGGATAGGGCGTATCGAGATGAAACGCTGTCGGTATCGGGCCGGGTTCCAAAATTTGAACACCGGAACCTTCCACCTCCACAATCGCCCGGAAGAAAGCATTATACCCTGCAGGGTACATATCATCCATCTTCCACCACTGCCCTTCCCATTTGAAACTGGTGTACGGAGTCGATGGATTGCCATCATCAGTAATGAACGCGACGGTATCTCCAGGCTCGTAATCGATTCCCGTCAGGCCAATATGAAACCACTGCTCCGCATCGAACGTGTGATTGTGGTGCGACAAGTCAACGTAGTACCAATCGGGATGGAACGCCGTAATGTCATCCCAGTCGAAAGTATCGCTGCTCAGCACTTCCGCCGGGAAACTGTCCGGCCCCATGTTCCACACCAGTGTCGCGAAATTCGGCGCCGTTAAAAAACTATCCGGATCCATATAGAACATAATCCAGACACCTAAGAGCCCGCAACTATCCGGCGCTTGAAACCGAACATTAAAAAGTGAATCACCATCCGGGTCGGGGAACGAGAAGAAGTACCAGGGAATATTGTTGTCCCAGTAGAGGCTATCAGTGTCATCGAGGTGACTCAGCGGTTGTTCCAGTTTCGCAGTCGATTCGGGCAAGCGGCGTGGTTCATGTCGTTTAGCTCCCATTGCTGACCCACAAATCAACAATCCAGCCAAAAGAATAATGAGGGCTCTCGTGTTTCGCTCAACGATGGTTTTCATGGCCTTTCCCTTCTTTGGTATTCGAGGGCAATACATGCCCTTTTCTTTATCAAATCTTTTTGCTAAATTTAGGAAATTTCTGAAACAAAGTCAAGAAAAACACCGCAGAACCGGCAACTGTTCAACTTTCATTCCACCTGACATTCACTTAGAATTCGGGTGTTTTAAACCTTTACGGACTTGCGGGGTCAAAGAATTGAGCATTTACGGGACGAGCCACCCAAGCCTTTTAGGAGGAGTAAAAATGAAACGATGGATTTTAGGAGCATTAACTGTAGCCTTTTTAGTCAGTTCCGCATTCGCCATTGAGGTGATTGTTGAGCCTCCGCGAGCGCATCTGATGCCCGGCGAAACTCAAGCCTTCACCGCCACCGCTATTAATGATGAAGGCGAAATCATTCCGGTCGAGGTGTGGGAATGGACGGCGCATCCTCCGTGGATTGGCGCCATCACCGATGACGGCCTCTTTACCGCCGGCAACGTCCCCGGAAGAGGAATGGTAAGAGCCGTATTCTACATGGAAGAGCAGCGGCACGTTGGCCGGGCGGCGGTTTTCGTTACTCCGGAACGCTACCATGTCGTCGTTCGTCCCCGAAATGCCTTCCTCGAACCCGGCGATGCTGCCCAGTATGAGGCTTGGGTTATGACGAATTATGGCGACTCCATCGGCGGTCTTGTATACGATTGGAACGTGGAACCGGACTGGCTCGGCGCGGTGACTGATGACGGGCTTTTCGTGGCCGGGGAACAAACCGGACGAGGCGCAGTTATCGCATCGACTCATTATGAAGGCCATGACCTGCGCGGCGCAGGTTTCGTCGCCATTTCGGAAATGGGCTGGGGAGGCATCGCTGGACTTGTAACGAACGAAGCAGGGGAACCGATCCCGTTTGCCCATGTCGAACTCTTTATTCCTCCCCATCGCGAACCGATTCGCATGACCCGAACCGGTGATGACGGCACCTATTCCTTCAACAATGTTTTGCCGGGAGCGTATTGGGTTCGAGCTTGCGCTCGAGGCTTCCTGTCGGAATTTTATGACAATTCTCCCGATCCGGAAGGAGCCACGCCTGTAAATGTTATGGGCGGAAGCATCACCGAAGACATTAATTTCGCTCTCGCACTTGGCGGCGTTATCAGTGGGACCGTGACACCGGAAGAAAACGATATTCCGATGCGCCGGGCGCACGTTACCGCGTATGGTATCTGGCCGCATCCGTTCCATAAGAGCACGCCGGTAGGTCCGGAAGGAAATTACGCGATTATCGGTCTGCCGCCCGGCACTTATATCGTCCGCGCAAACGCTCCGGGCTTCCATCCTGAATACTGGGAAGAGACGCCTGTTCCCGAAGAAGCTGATGCTATTTTGATTGCCGCTGGAACAATCGTGGAAGACATTGACTTCACGCTTGACCCGCTCTGGCCGGTTTTTGATGGTCAACTCAACGGCGTTGTCACAGATGATTCAACCGGACTGCCGCTGCCTGAAGCTTTGATAACTCTCTTCCGCATGGGTCCGCAGCCAATAATTGTCCGGCAGCTTACGAATGATGACGGCGAGTTTGCGTTTGAGCATCTACCCTACGGCGAGTACATCGTCCGAAGCGGCGCGCGCGGCTACCTCCATGAATATTACGACAACGTTCCGCACTGGTGGCAAGCGACTGTGCTACCTGTCAACCCGGAATCGTCACCTGTGATTGCAATCGCATTGACGCCGCGCGAAAACGGCGGGCTTTGCGCTTTCACCGGCATTATCAGCGATGCCGAGGGTAATCCTTTGGAAGGCGTCTTGGTTCGAGCGGAAGGTGCAACGCAGGCGACCGTGGAAACCGGGCCGGACGGGCGGTACTATCTGGAAGTGGCCGCTGGCGAATATGTGCTCTCTGCCGACCAGACATCTATGGGCACGCGCTACTACCCGAATGCCGATGAACCGGGTCAAGCGACACCATTGACAGTTGATCCGAATCAACCTGAAGTCGAAGCGGACTTCACGCTCTATGAAACCCTTAACGCTGAGGAAGAAACGCTGAGCGCCACAACTCAGAAATTCAAAGTGAGCTCGGTTTACCCGAATCCGTTCAACGCGACGACGCGCATCAGTTTTGATGTGCCTCAGGCAGGCGATGTGAAGCTCGCGGTCTATGATGTCTTAGGACGCGAAGTGGCAACGTTGGTTAACGGTATGCAATCGGCTGGAACTCAAAGCGTTACTTTCAACGCCTCCAACCTCTCGACCGGCGTCTATTTCGTGCGCCTTTCCGGCGCGTTGGGCATGGCGACGCACAAGATTGTTCTGATTAAATAATCCTGACTCCTGATAACCTCCTGCGCCGACCCTTCGGCTCAGACAAAACCCCGGCGAGTTCATTTCGTCGGGGTTTTTGCTCTGAAAAAACCGCGGTGGCAACAAACGGACAAGGCAGGCCTTGTCCCTACACTCGCCGCGGCATGCGTCCTCGCGTGCCCGGCTCGGAAGGAGTTTTCCAATACGCAGGAGCGTATTGGCTAGAGCGTATCTTAAAAACATCGTAGGAGAATGATCATACATCCGAGGTGCAGGAAGCCGATGTAGTTTTCGACGAAGTGGTCGTAGCGCGTGGCAATGCGGCGGAACTGCC
>JAUXGA010000020.1 GCA_030622545.1 bacterium
CGTTAGTGATCCACAGCTAAGGGATTCATCGGACAGCGATTTTATAATTGATCCTCGCCACATCACTGTACTCGAACCTAATGGCGGTGAAACGTGGTATGTGGGTTTTGAAGATACGATTCGCTGGATAGATGAAGGCATCAGTGGGACAGTCCGCATTCAAATCGATCGAAATTATCCGGGTGGGCAATGGGAGGATATTGTGACCCATACCGAGAATGATGGCATACACCCATGGGAAGTCGCTGGAGCCGCCACAACCCAAGCGCGAATTAGGGTTACCAGTGATGACTATACGTATATCTTCGATATTTCGAACGATAACCTCACGATCTCGGATCAAGTCGAAGTCGCGGTCACGTCACCCAATGGCGGCGAGAGCTGGTATGCGGACAGTACGATGGATATCACCTGGACATGCGGCAGTTTTGCGAGTACCGTGTTGATCGAACTTGACAGGGCTTATCCCTCCAGTTGGGAGACCCTCTATGCCAGCACGGACAATGACGGTATCGAATCGTGGACTGTAACGCGGCCGGTCACTGATCAAGCGCGCGTTCAAATTACGAGTATCTCAGAGCCAAGTGTCTCGGATATTTCAGACGCGGATTTCTCCATCACAGAGGATAATCCACCTGTCATTTGGCATGATCCTTTAGATGATGGCACGCCTGATTCGTCTCTATTCGTCGCTATGGTTTTCGATGAGTTTCCACTGCCAACCGTTCGCTTGCTCTATCGCACTTTGGGAGCGGGAGTCTATGATTCGACGGATATGACTTCTACGGGAAATCCTGATGAATATGCAACAACGCTGTATCTGACGGGAGTTGGTTCCTACGAGTACTACATCAAAGCGGTAGATGCAGCCAGTCAGACAAGCGTAACGGCGGTGTATGATTTCCAGCTTTATGCTCTCTGCGGCACGACGATTTCTTATGACAACGGCAGCGCCGACCGTTTCAACTGGGCGGGGGTCGAGGAATTCCACTGGGCCGTCAGGTTCACGCCCGCAACAACGCCGTTTGTACTTTGCGGCGCGCGCGTGGGAATTTCCCCCGACAAACCGGATGCGGCACATACCCATTTCTACGTTGAGGTCTATAGTGAGAGCGGCGGACTGCCGGGTGCGCTGCTCTTCAGCGATACCACGGGTTCGATTGGCAATGTGATTGGCGGTTTGCCGACCGGCCAGACGCACTGGGCGGATGTGGTATTGCGGGATGGTTCCGGCGAACCGTTGGAGCTTTCCGGAGATTTTTTTATCGCGGTGGGCAATCCGGACGCGCTCATGTATGAGGCGTTTGCGCGCGACACAACGAGCACTAACAGCGACCGCAGTTTCTTGTATGACGGCTGCACACTAACATGGTACAACGAAAATGACGCGTGGGAGAACTGCAAGGTGGGCAACCGGCTGATTCGGGCGTTAGGCTACGCGCAAAATCCGCCGGAAGTCGTGGTGTACCGGTCGGGCGATGATGCGGAACTGCACTGGAGCAGCACGGGGGCGCCCTTCTATCGAATCTACAGCGACACGACGCCATTCGGAGCGTATGCGACTCTTGAAGGTTCGGCTTCTGACACTCTCTTCTTCGACACGAATGCTGTGATAGATGGAGAGATCAAGTTTTACCGTGTCCTATCCAGCACTCTACCGTAAAACATCGCATTCACCATACGAAAAAAATAGCCCGCAGTGTTTTCTCACGCTGCGGGTTGTTCATGTTCAATCGAGCAAACCGTTTGCACTTCATGACGAAAATTTGTAGATTATCTGATGTTGAAAAGATGTTTTCAGGATTCTTAAGAACACTATGAAACGTACAAAGACAGACTGGCACCGACTGCTGAATTTTCGCTGTACAGGCTGCGCGAAATGCTGCTCGCTGACTGTTGTTCCCGTCACTGACCGCGACGTTGCTCGCATTATGGAAGCGACCGGCAAAACGGCGAACCAAATCGTTCGATTTTTCTGGCCGCATGATGTCAAGGAAAGTCGCCATGCACCCGGATGGATTCGACTCCGACAGGGGAAACGTTTTATGGGCTTGCGCAAAGTCAATGGCCATTGTCAATTCCTCGAGAATAACCTCTGCACGATTTATTCACATCGGCCGACAACGTGCAGGCTTTATCCGTTCAATCTCTTTCCGGATGAAAAGGGCGACGTGGAGAGTCTCGAAATCAACAACGCCGTGAAATGCGAGTATGCTCTCGACGGCGAAGAATCCCTCGAATCGATAAGAATCCTCTATGATGCAGATGAGGTGAATGACGAGGCTTTCTTCGCTAAAATAAAGGATTGGAACGCTCAACATCCCAAAGGAACCGCTCAGGAATTCCTGATTTTTCTGGAATTAGTGAAGGATGAAAAACCTGATTCCTGCGAATTAACGTGATGAATACATGGATAAGGATGGCTGTTCGAGGAAGGAACTAAACAAGTTCAATTTGAATGTCGTGCGTAGTATCAAGGTCGATAATCATGGGAGAAATGCGTTGCCCATTCGAGTCCCAAAGCAGGACGATTTCAGGACGCTCTAAGTTTTCGGATGCAACGCGCCGCACAACTCCCTTCGTCCCCATCAGAATGTGGTTGTTGCCAAATTTCACGACGACCAGCGCACCAATAGGATAAACATTAATCAGCGAAATTGCTTTGTTGGTGATTGTTTGATTCACCCGCTGTCCCGCCGAGAGCAAGAAATCCAATCGATCATCATAGACCGGCCTGGCGACAATCATTCCCTCTTTCAGATCTTCAATGGGACACAGTCTCATTGTCGAGAATCTCGCCTTAATACGCGATGCATCGCGCAAGAGACATCCTCAAGCAACTCCATTTTACATATGAGGTTGCAGAAGAACAATAAAATGAATATTTCCTCTATTTCATTTGCAAACCTTGGGCCGAAACGCGCTAAGCTCGACCCATGTTTATAAAATGCAACAGGTTAAAATACCGTAATGTAGATTAGACTCCTGTTGACACTTCGAGAAGAATTTCGTATATTGTAGAGTTTGGCGCGTTCGTCTAGGGGTCTAGGACGCTGGCCTCTCACGCCGGTAACACGGGTTCGAATCCCGTACGCGCTACTGATTTTATTGGACTTGCGGCCTGCCAACAGTCTGTCATTGTGGCCGGGGGCACAATAGGGTCAAATCCAGGTCAAGCTCTGGTCAACATTCAACCCTCTTTCAGGTAGTCGATCTACCATCATCCGGTTCACACGCGCTATATAGACAAAAGAACGGGGCTGTCCCATAAGTACGGAGATATCTCTTTTGTTGATATTCAGAGTAATTTAAGTAATCAGTGAATCACCACTTCGTGAGTAGATCTGCACCTCATTGAGTGAAAGTTCTGCGATTCGCAAGTGGCCAGAAATAGACAA
>JAUXGA010000007.1 GCA_030622545.1 bacterium
AGTAATTTAAGTAATCAGTGAATCACCACTTCGTGAGTAGATCTGCACCTCATTGAGTGAAAGTTCTGCGATTCGCAAGTGGCCAGAAATAGACAAGGGGCTGACTTCGTACTTATGAGTCAGCCCCGTTTCTTATTATTCTTCTGATGTCCAGTATCTGTTAGTTCACCGCAACAATCACATAGAACGCTTTTGTTTCAGTCAACAGGACATTCTCATCAGTGTAGGCGGGGCTCGTGGGAGTGCCGATCAGGTCGCCGGGAGTTGGTGTCGCGAACGGGTCGGAAATGCGATACACGTTGTAACTCGTCGCGCCTACCGGAGCTGTCCAGTAAAGTTCGATATCTGTTCCATTCACCAGCGCTGTAACGTCCGTGACCGGTTCAGGAGGTTGCGGATTGGATCCAAAGAGGCAGACATCATCCACAGCAACATCGACAACGGAGCCGGGATCTTCATCGGATGCCACCACTCGCAACTGAACCTGACTGGTCAACGCGATATAGTCATCCAGGAAGAAGAAGTCTTTACGCCAGTATTCCCAGTCATTATTCGTCGTCAATACATTGACCCAGTCTGTTCCGCCGTTCGACGAGACGTCCATGACGAAATAATCCCCGGCTTCCGTGCCTTCGTCGTTGGAATACCATGACCAAAGTTCAACCGCTGCATTCGCGTAGCCGGAAAGGTCCCAAATCGGCGAGAACAGCGTGGTTTTGCCGCCGTCAATATCGTATGTCCCTATGCCGGTTCCCGCTCGGCCATCGGTTACCCAGCAATTCACACCCGGCGAGTCTGAGTGGTCGTCTTCCGGTTGTACCGGGCGATCACTATTCCATGTTCCTTCAGGATTCGTGCGCTCCCAGAGACCTGTGCTGGCATCATCATCCGGCGCTCCCATTGTCCAACCCTGATCACCGCTTTCAAAATCGTAGCAATTCACGATGGGAAGCTCAGGTGCTGCGGCAACAGACGGAAAGACGATATAATCCACCCACGCGCAGTCGTTGCCGCTGAGGGTGTTCCCGTCCTTCGTATATCTCCATGCAAAAGTATGATTGCCGGTTGTCACCGCAAAACTGGCCTGTGCCCAGCCGGCTTCGCCTGACCAATAACTCTTCTGCACTCCATCGATGTAGAACTTGAGAAAGTCATAGCCGATTTCTGAAGATACCTTGTAGTAAAAACTAATGGAACCATCCGCCACGACGTCAAGATTGACCGACATCTCAGAATAGCCGTTGTCGGAAATAGTTCCGGATTTCGCGCAATAAGTTCCTTCATAGGCTCCAGTTGAAACGATGGTCCACGGTGCATGACCGTACAGATTCCATGGATAGTTCGTGAAAGCTCCCGTTTCGAAATCTTCGAGAGAGAGGCCGATGGTGAGACTGAACTGGTCCATAGTCGAGTAGTTATCGCCGGTGATGTCCACATCGAAGTCGACCGAATGTCCCTCGGGCGTTTCACTGTCCGTGGTGACATTGAAGGTGACGACGCCGGATGCATCCGCTCCCAGAGAAGTCAAGTTGTCGCTGTTCACATTGATCGCAATATAGGAGTCCAGCGTGGAAAGAACCGCCAGAACATTAGCGACGTCTGCACTGCCGCCATTGTGGAGCGTCACATCCAAATCGGTCGTTTCATTCGCATCCAGCCTGCCGTTATCTCCATCCATGACATCGACCTGCTCAATGGTTACATCCGGTGCGTGAGCCGTGATTGTGAAATTGTTCGTCCAGATTGAATCTCCATCGGTCGCGGTCAGCGTGAAAGAAATAATATGCAAATCCGGGATGGTGTTAACGACAGATATTTCGAAGCCGTCGGTAATGGCCTTCTTGGCACTTGCAAGAATGTCGCCATAATAGCAGGTGTCATCGAGAATGGATGTATAGGCATCACTTGTGTAAATGGAACACTGCACACCCAACGCCGTTTCATTGCCGACATTCTCTATCGTAATGTTCAATTTCACCGTCTCCGCAAAGTCAAGCAAGCCGTCATTATTGCCTGCCAAATCATTGATGATAAGGGTGTCGTAGACAACATAAGGTCCCGAAGGAGAGATAACGGATACGGTGCCGGAGTGTTCAAGATAGTTGTGCGCCGTAATGACGACTTCCATGTCGCCCGTTTCCGTCGGGTCGGGGTCGAGAGTAATTGTTACATTGCCGGTGACATTAGTGTAGCCGCGACCGATTAATTCGCCGCCGAAATTGCAGGCGACTAGCGCGCCTTCTACACCCGCATCTACATCGAACGTGCCGGTGCCGATGACATAGGCGGGATCATAACTGGGTGAAAGCGTTGTCGGTTCTGCCGTCCAGATGTCCAGCTCCGGATCTCCGAAAACATTCAGCTCTAAAGCGCACCAACGGTTGGCCATATCATCGCTGGTAATCCACGGCAGACAATCCTCCTTCGAATCGTCGTTGGCGTAGGAAATGTGATAGATGTCCTCGCCGTACATCGCATCCACAAATTCACGGTGGAAATAATTGGATGAGCCGCGTGTAGATTCATGATACCCCCACCCATAACGGGAGTTGCACACAATCGCCACCGCACCGTGTGCAATGCCGCCGGTCCAGTTCTCGGCGATGCAGTCGTTGTATTCAAACGAACCCGGTAAACATCCCTGACTGTAAATCACATAGAAGTTGTGAGTGATTCCATCGTTGGTCAGGTTGGCGTCGGTGATATCCGAATTGTAAAACCGAGTCATATAGGTCTCATTGCAGTGCCCCAGATGATTGAGGAAATTGCAACCCGCATTCAGCTTGGGCTTCAGATTCCCGTTTCCTGACCATTCACCGGGATAAAACGTGTATTGATCATAGAGCGTATCGGCGGTGGCCGGGTTGTCCATGCCCACCGTGGTGTAGCCGTGATTCGATGACCCCCAACGCACCTCTTCGATATATTGCCGCCCGAACGTCCAGTCACCGGGATCGTCCCAAAGAAGTTCGCCTGCAAAGAGCACATCATCACAGTCATTCACGACCGGGGATTGCTGATACATGATCTGCTTGTTGACGAAATAACCTGCTTCCGTCGCATTGTCCACGGACGCACGGCCAATATGCACCTCCGCAATGAAATCGGCTTCTTCGGGGACTTCCTCGCCGTATTGACCATCCCCGTCCGAATTCCAGTTGCCGTCAAGGCCGCCGTAGTAAAGGTCGCATGGCAGGTTGTAATCCGTTTCGTCTCCGCCACCATAGTGACTGGCGGCATAGACACCGCGATGCGGGATAATCAGGCTGCCGCCGCTCGCGTCTCCATCACCGCCCAAAAGCGCGTACTGGATGCCCCAGTTGTTGTAGGCATCTATGATGTAATTACGAATTTTATCCTGATTGTCCGTGCCTGTATAATTGGCATAAATCCATTCGGTCGTTTCGATGCGCGTGCGAATTCCTCGCCGATTTTTGAAATCCTCCAAAACTTGGAAGCTGGACTCCAGTGCTGCATTGGTGATAATCACCATGTCCCACTCTTCATCCCTGTCTTGGATTACTGCTGGATAAAGGCCGGCGATTTCAATGTTGTCCACCCACTGCTCGAGGTTCTTCAGAATACGCGCGTTTGTCCGGTAGAGGGTCTGCAGCCTTGTAGCCGCTTCGGGTTCAGGAGCCGTTTCGAGCTCCACCCGCAGCGACGGATACCACCAAACTTCTCCGGTGACCGGGTTGTAGCTGACCGGGCTAATGGTCGTATATGCAATCGTATGTCCGCAATAGCCTTGCGTGAACGGACGAGTGTTCATCTCATAGGGATAGGCGCGGTTCGCGCCGTAAATCGCTGGATCAGCCGGGATTTCCTCGAATGTTCCTGAAAAACTCAGCGGCACTTGAGCCTGATTCGGCGGAATTTGATAACCGGTGCCCAAAGACTGGTGTTCTCCGGGGATAATCCGCACAGACGCCACTCCTTCACCGGGGGGCAACAACAATCGAACACCGTACGAAGGTAATACCGGTGTCCCCGGAATGCCACCGGGGCGGCAATCTTTCACTGCAATCCAATGCTCACCATCAATTTCGGTGATGACCGGCGACTCGAAAACATAATCCTGCGAAATCATTGCTGATATCGCCAACGGCAAATTTGCGATTAGTATCACAAGTAACCCAAAAAGAAATCTGCTTTTCATAACGTTCTCCACTGTTTTCTTCTCGAAGTATTTCTGACCAAAAACATAATCCCTTTTCAAGACCTCTTGGGTCTGGAATCTCTTTCTGCTGAAAAGACACAATAAAACAAGCACTTACAATTACAACAACAGACAATTCAATATAGGAGCTTTTCTTTAGCTTGTCAAGACATCTTTTCCCTTCCTCCCAATTTCTGGGGTGATACCATTGTACGCACAACCGTCCGTCTTGGAAAAGCCTACCGACCCAAGTGCGCGGCCGTGCAGTACGACCAAATCTAACATTGAGTCATAGAATTAAGAAGAAGGGCGCCCTTTCTCAAGAGCGCCCTTTCGGTTAGTCATTCAGGAGGTTTATTGGTCGTCACTATGCGATGATGTAGCGCGAAAAATGATCGGTCCTGAACATTAAGGCATTCATAACAGGGTCATAGGTACTTGGATACACCTCATATTCGCCTGTTTCCCCATTATAATAGTAGATGTTGAGTGGTACTATCTCTATAGGTCCTTTCGAACCGCCGACGGGTATTCCCCTGATACCTGTTCCATTCAGAGACATTACAATCCAGATTTCCCTTTGGAGTTGAAGTGGATGAGGCCCGAAATCCACGATAGCATAACCTTCCCTGGGAAGCGTCACTGTGATTAATGTGTCCTGCGGAAGAGCTTCAGGTGCAATCATACAACCACTGCCCTGACCGGTGAATACGTCGCCGCCCCTATCTCGCAACATCCAACCTTCAGCACAGTCCCAGTTCTCAACGCCCATTGTGTTCGGGGGCCGTTCAATAGTTAGAACTGGATGCCCAGGCTCAGGGCCATTTAAGAGAAATTCTTCGGTGATTGGCGGATAGCTTGAACTATTACCTGCCGGGGAATCTGCATGATTACTGCCCAAAGGCGAAAGATTGGAACAACCCGTTGTGATGACGAACAACACCATCAAACTTAGCGTAAGAATACTCCAGTAATTCTTTCCTGACCTCATGATACCTTCTCCTTCTAACATATCTAAATCATCTGAATCTGCAAAACCTACTAACCGTATTTCGGTCACTCATTAGGGCAAGCCCCGTGCCAAAGTATAGTTTTCCTAATTTTAACGCATATCTATTCGATATTTGGAAGGTTTGATTCGTGACCCTCGTTCCTGCGCTTCGTCGGTTTTAGCGAAGAGTGGTTTATTTGAACCTGAGATTCCGGCTCAAGGTCGTGGAAACTCCGCAACACGCGGGGCTATCCGGCAAAATCGGGAACAAGTGGGGATTTTTCTCCTATCGGTGGAAAAAAACCAACGGAGAATTCATATCTTCAACTTATTGATTCATGAACGTTTCGATGAGATAGAAGAGCCTCTCGTGGGAATTGCTTTACATCTTTTAACTGGCTTGGAGTTTGCTAAATCAATAATGTATGTAGAAGGTATTTTTACATTTACAGATAGAAGAAGGGATAGCTCGTGGCCCAAATTGTACAGGTTGTTGATGATGATCCCGATGTTCGGCATCTAATTGCCGAAACCCTTCGACATCATCATCTTAATGTAATAGAAGCCGAGGATGCGGCATCAGGATGGCAACAGTTTCAATCGGAACAACCGACTCTCTCTATTGTGGACATCGGCTTGCCCGGTAAAGAGAATGGCATTGATCTGCTAAGGCGAATTCATCAAGTCCACAAAGAACATCCGGTGTTAATTGTTTCCGGCGAGGCGTCTCCGCAGCAGGCGGTCGAAGCGATGAAACTGGGCGCTTATGATTATCTGGGCAAACCGGTCAATTTTGAAAAACTAAAACTGCTTGTTGACCGTGGACTCGAAACGGTACGCCGCCATCGTTCCATCGAACGCATGAGAGCCACCTTACAAACAGAATACGGTTTCGAACAGCTTTTGGGCAGCAGCTCTATCTTCCAGGAACTTATTGTGGCGGCAAAGCGCGTGGCTGAAGTTCCGGCGGCATCAGTTCTGTTGACGGGTGAATCGGGAACCGGGAAAGAGCTTTTCGCCCGCGCGATTCACTGCTCAAGTTTGCTCGCACACGAAGCTTTTGTTGAAATCAACTGCGCCGCGGTTCCGGAAACCTTGCTGGAAGCAGAACTGTTCGGCTATGAAAAAGGCGCTTTCACGGACGCCAAGCAGCGCAAATCCGGATTGCTCGAGGAAGCCAATAGAGGTACTTTGTTCTTGGATGAGATTGGAGATATTCCCTTCAGTCTTCAGGCGAAATTCCTGCACGTTCTTGAAGAACGTTCTTTCCGTCGGCTCGGAGGAACGCAAGTGATTCATGTCCAGTTTCGGCTCGTCGTCGCTACAAATGCCAACCTCGAAAAACTGGTCGCTGCGAAGAAATTCAGGGAGGATCTCTATTATCGATTGAATGTTATTCACCTCCACCTGCCGCCTTTGCGCGAGCGTGGAAATGACGTGATTGAAATCGCGCACTGTTTCCTGAAAGACATCGGCCAAGATTTCGGTCGCGCAGATTTAACGCTCACTCCCTCGGGGGAACAAGTCCTGCTCAGTCACTCTTGGCCGGGCAACGTCCGCGAACTGAAAAATATTCTGCAGCGCGCCGTTATTCTCGCCGATGGAAATACCATCGAAGATACGCATCTGGCTTCGTCGCTACATCTCGTCCATACGAACGAGCAGCAAGAACCCGCGCTGCTTTCGCCCGCCACGGCGATGATCATTCCTCCGGAAGGGATGTCGATGGATGAGATGGAATGTATGTTGATTCAATCGGCGTTGCGCCAGACGAAAGGGAACGTGACCGCCGCCGCGCGCCTTCTGAAAATGAGCCGCGAAAAGCTACGTTATCGCATTCGGAAATTCGGTCTGCGTGTGATGGAACTCTCCCAAGACCTAAAGGAGAATTCTGACGATGCCTGATTGGAAAGCGGGAGACTACATCGGAGGGTCGTACCGACTCGAACGACTCTTGGGCCAAGGGGGAATGGGAGAAGTCTGGCTGGCTCAGAAGGACACGCCGAACGCACCCTTTGTCGCTTTGAAAATCGTTCCCGCGAACCAGTCGCATGCCGCCCAGCAGCTTCGAAGCGAATACGATGCGCTCAAACAGCTTGTTCATCCGCATCTACCGCGAGTTTACGAACAGGGACAGGTGGACGGCGACGGCGGAGCATCGTATCTTGCGATGGAATATCTGCAGGGCGAAGAGCTCCATTCAGATATTCTCGCGAACCCGCTTGAAGATATTATTGATGTGATGGTGCAGCTTTCGCGAGCTCTCGCTTTTCTTCATACGCACCGTATTATTCATGGGGATTTGAAGCCTCAGAATATCGTGGTGTCTCAGCGACAGCCGCTTCATCTGAAACTCATCGACTTTGGTTTGGCGACTGTTGCGAGCGAAACGAGCGGCAACCAACTGCGAGGGACGGTTCCCTATATAGCGCCGGAGCAGCTCCGAGGAGAAAAACCGGGCCCGGCTTCCGACCTCTATGCGACAGGTGTGATTGTCTTTCGGCTTCTGACCGGTCGTTTTCCATTTGAAGCGGAATCGGAAGCGCTGACCCTGCGCGCCCGGTTGGAGCAGGAAGCTCCGTCGCTTCTGAAATATGCGCCGCGCGTTTCCGTGAGTCTGGCGGATATTGTCGCGCGGCTTCTTCGCCGCAATCCCGATGAACGACCGGGCAACGCTCGGGAAGTCATTGCACTTATCAACGAAAAATTGGGGCGCGTTTATCCGTACGAAACTCCGCAGAGTCGCGTCGCATATCTGAACTCATCGGCTTATCATCCATACATAGCGATTCAGGAAAAAATTGATGTCTCGTTCGGCAAGCCTGTGGTCATCACCGCAGAACCGCGCATGGGTCTCCGTTCTTTCCTAAACGATACGAAAAATTATTTCGAAAAACGCGGCATTCCCGTACAGCGCTTTTCGGGTGATGAATGGAAGCAAGCGAATCCTTCGCAGGGAACCGTCTGGGTGGTCGGTCCTTTCGAAGCGATGCCTGCCCAGCTGCCGGAAGCGGCGAGTTTGATTGTCGGCATCGAAACGGAAGAACCGAATGATTCGGCGACTTTTCGATTGCCGCACCTTGACATCCGCGACACCGAAGACATGCTTCAGGCCATCTTCGGACAACATCGCTTTCCGAAAGATTTTGTAAAACATCTGTGGCTAAGAACACTGGGACATGTGGATGCGGCAGACGAAATTCTGCAGGAACTTCTGAATCGCGAACTGATTGATGTCGGAATCGAAGGATGGGAATGGTACGGTTCCGAAACGGATTGGCCGGTTCCCGAATCGCTTCTTCGATTGTGGCAGATGCGTTTTCAGAAACTTGATTCGTCACATCGGCGAGCGCTCGCGTTTCTTGCCTTTGCTTTCAACCATACTCTTGCGAAAGATATCTGGGATAAACTCTGCGACACCTCTTCGGAAGAACAAGCGGTGCTCGCGGATTCGCTGCAAAAGCAGGGTTGGATTCATATCGGTGAAACCGTCGCTCTTCGAAGTCCCATCCATACGTCGGCTATTTGCAGCAGTCTTCCGATAATGGAAGCGCGCGAAATACATGAACGTCTGAGCGAACTTCCTCCGCCCTTGCATGAAGCCATTGCGGAAATGACGCACTATGTTGGCCATCAACTCCTGTCATCCGCACCGAAGCTGAATCCCGGAGAAGCATTTGCAAAGCTCCGGCAGTCTATCAGACAAGGACAAGCGAAAACGGTGAGTGAGCTTTCCACGGAAGCGATGGAAATGATACCCAACATTTCCGCCGCATGGAAAGCCGTGCTTCTCCTGCTTTCCGCTGAATCCACCGCGTTAGCGGGTTCGCTGTCTCGAGCACAGGAAGCAGCGCAACGCGCGGTTGATGTCGCCAGAGAAGCGACGCTGCCCGGTGACGCAGCGGAAGGGCGGCTTGTGCTGGCGCATATCCTCGAGCGACAGGGAGAATGGGACGAAGCTGAGAAATATTTAAGCGACTGCTATGAGAAAGCTCCTTTCCTGCCCAAGGATCGCATGATGATTCTGCTGTCAACTTGGGCCTGGATCCGATTTCGAAAAGGAGATATTGACGAAGCGAGTCGTCTTGCCGAACAGGCGCTTGCGCAAGGAGGGGAAGCGGCTAAAAAAAATGGGCGGCTTCGGCAGACGCTTGGTAATTTGGCTTACTACCGGGGGGATTTGGATTCGGCGGCGCGAGAATGGGAAGCCGCATTGGACGACTACGAGAAGCACGACGACGCGCGTGGGAAATCCGATATCTATAATAATCTGGGTGTCATCGCCGCTCGCTGGGGGAAAGCGCAGCGCGCTCGAGAACACTGGGAAATGTGCAAGAAACTCAGTGAAGAAACCGGGAATCAAGCTCGTGTGGCGGGGCTTTTAAATAACCTCGCGATTTCAGCATTTGAAGAAGGGGATTTCCGCCTGGCGGAAAAGAATTATGAAGAAGCTTTGCGGATTTACCGCAGGCTGGACGCTCCGCGCGAGCACATCGAAATCCTGAACAACTTGGGAGAGCTCAGTTTTTACAGGGCGAACTACCCCCGCGCTCGCGCTTTCTGGAACGAAGCGCTGTCTGACGCGGAAGCTCTTGGCGATGTCGAGGCGCAGATAGAACCGCTGATTTACCTTGGGAAATTATCCTCGGCTATCGGCGCTTCGGAGGAGAGTCAACGTTTCTTCGAGCAGGCAATTTCAACATCTCGTGAAGCCGGCAATGAACCCGGACTCGCCCGCGCACTTGGAGAATTCGCACTTCACCAGATGCTGTTCTCTGATTTAGAAAAAGCAAACCAGCTTTTGGATGAAGCGGATAACTATGTGCAGGACGATACGGATCCGGCGCTGAAATTGAATCTCTTCTATGCACGCTCGCAGCTTTTACTTGCGGCTGAAGAAAATGAAAAGGCCGCAGACCTGTACGAATCCGTGAGAACTCTTCCTGAAGCGACGAGCACATTTGTCGCTCGCGCTCATCTTGGGCTTTTTGCGTTAGCACATGGGAAGACACCTCCGGATGATTCCTGGTTTGCCGATATTCGTGAATTTCCCGAGTTTTCATGGCGCGCGTCGTGGTATCAAGCGCAGAAATTCCTGACAAATCAGGACCGGAAGTCAATGCTGCGTGAAGTGGAAAAAGCTGCGGCGCGGTTGCGCATGATTGCGGAGCAACTATCGGAGAAGGAACGCGGGAGCTATTTGCAATCCAGCGATGTCGTCCGCTTTCAGAAGTGGGTAAAGGAAGCTGTTTAGTTTTTCGGTTAGCTTGGTTCGCCGAGTCGGGTTCAGCGCTCCTTCCCGTATGCCAAACGATAAAATTATCGCGCGTAACCTGGCCGGAATTCATTGGTCGCGGATGAACCTGCAAGCATTTTTATACACGATGATAAAAGGACACTATTTCTTTCAAGCAACAGTAGTACTGGACAACACCTATGGCCGATGATTTTTTCGACAATCTGGTAAATCTTTCGACACCGCCTTCCGGTGACGGCGATGGAACTCCGAGCCACCGCCTCGAAAGTGGTATCCGGCGACTCACGGTGCTTTTGGATGACTTGAACAGCGAGCTTCGGTTAAAGACGCTTCTCGACCGGACGATGGACGCCGCCATTCAGCTCACCGGCGCCGAACGAGGTTTTCTCGTTCTGCAGGATGAGAACGGCGAGCTCGATTACCGTGTCGCCAGCAACGATGCCAGTCAAAATATTCCTGACGCGGAACGAGCCGCTTCCCGCACGATTATTCATAAGGTGCTGGATGGAGGCGAACCGATTCTGGTTAATGACATCGGGGACCAGGCGGATTTGAAAGCGCAGCGAAGCATCGCCGAATTGCAGGTTCATTCCGTCATGGGAGCGCCGCTGCGCGTTAAAGATCGTTTGCTTGGAGCGGCGTATGTGGATACGACTCGCCCCGAAACGATTTTCACGCCGGAAGATTTACTTCTCTTTCAAAGCTTTGTTCACTTAGCGGCGATTGCTCTCGAGAACGCGCGGCTGTTGGAAGCTGAACGCGACGCCCGGCATCATGTGCAGTCGCTGCAAGCCGAACTCCGGAATATTCTCGAATCTCTGCCGCTCGGTGTCGTCTTGATTGACAGCCATTCGCAAATCCAATTCATGAACCGTAGCGCGCTGGATATTCTATCGCAGGTTGGCCTCGCGGTCGGTGACAATCTCATTTCAGAAGAAGATGCCGAACACTCATGGCGCTTGAAGATTTTCAATCATCTGGTCGATTGGCTGGAGGGAAGAAATCCGCCTGAGAGTGAATTTGAGTTGGAAGGTCGAATCCTCAATTATTCCTTCTTCGAGGTGCTTCGGGAGGGGAGTGATATTACTCAGATTGGTCTGCTTTTGGAGGACGTGACGGAGAACCGAGCGCTGCAGCGGAAACTTATCGAATCCGAAAAATGGTCCACGGTGAATCTGCTCGCAGGCGGGATTGCTCACGAAATCAAAAATTCGCTCCAACCCATTTGCAGCGGAACCGATATTCTTCAAATGAAACTGGACACGACAAAAATTCCAGACGCCGCTACGTTGCGCCATCTCGAAACCATCCAAAACGCCGCCGCGCGCATCCAGCACATTGTCACCGACCTGAACCGTTTGACCAAACCAGCCAGTCCCGATTTAGTTCCGGTTGAGCTGACTCAAATCGTGCAGTCCACGGTGAGCCTGATGGAAACGACCACAGGAAAATTGAAACATTTTGCGCGCGACGATAAAAGCGCGCAATTCCAATTGCAGATGGATTTGCCGTCGGAGCTTCCCGCGGTCAACGGAAACAGCAACGCCATCGAAGGCGCTGTCATCAATCTGCTGCTGAATGCTGCGGATGCCGTACGGGAGAAAGGTCATGGCTGTATTCGATTGAACGTCGGGCAGGTGAAAAAAGACTGGGTGACCGTTCAGGTCGAAGATACGGGAGTCGGGATTTCTCCACGGAATTTAAAACGCGTCCTCGAACCTTACTTCACGACGAAGTCCGAGGGGGGCACCGGCCTCGGACTTTCTATTGTGCGTAATACGATGGAAGTGCATGGCGGGAAGGTCGAGATTCATTCCACACCCGGCGAAGGAACATCGATTGCCCTGCATTTTCCTCTGCCGCCCTCTTCCAATTAAATAAATTACTGCGCCCGTGATATTATCGCGGTCAATTTCTCTTTGTCTAATTCCTCAACTGTAAAAGAATTTATCGGTCGACGGAAAGGCTGCAGCCACGCGCGAACCTGTTCCAAAAGTTGTTCACGCACGACGAGAATCAGTTTTGCATCGCTTTCCTGCAGCAACTTTTTAACAGCCTCAGCCCAACCTCCGCCAGCAAGCTCCAATGGTCCGAATTCGTCTATGACGACAACTTCAGCCATCGCAGATTCTCTCAACACTCGGCGGCCTCGCGCAAGCGCGTCATCCGAAAAAATAAAAGGACCAATCTTTTCGAGACCGGCCCCTCTTTTACGCGCAAGTGTTATTCGCTCGTCTTCTCCGATAATCTGTAAATCATAACCTACAAGTTGTTCTCCCTCGAAAACACGATGCGCTAAAATCCCGCGTACATCTCTACCGGATTCTCGCCAGTCGCGAACAAGTTTTTTTAATGCTGTCGTCTTCCCAGCACCAACAGCCCCCGTTAATAAAATAACCGGAACACTTTCCCCCCGCCTGCGGGGGGACATAGGGGGGTCATTCACATTATTGTCCTATCATCATAGCTCAGGATGTTTTTCCTCGTCCTGCAAAGCGCGTTGAATTTGCTCGGCTTGGCGATTAGAAATAATCTCGAAATTACCTTCTCCGATTTGATCTACTCATTGGCAGCATCTTACATCGTCAGCGCCATAATCGCTTTCGCGGTGTGCAGGCGATTCTCCGCTTCCGGATAAACTCTCGACTGTGGTCCGTCAATCACCTCATCCGTTACTTCGCTGCCTCGGTCAGCGGGCAGGCAGTGCATATAGATGGCTTCCTTTTTTGCCAATGACATCTTCTTCGCGTCACAAATCCATGACTTGTAATTCTTCGCAATCGCAAGCGCTTCTTCGGGCTTTCCGAATAAATCCAAAATCCCCCAGCTTTTGGGGTAAACGACATCGGCGTTTTCGAAAGCGGCGTCCATCGAATCCACGATATCGAAACGACCGCCGTGAGCTTTCGCATTCACTTCCGCCTGCTTAATCATCTCCGGCATCAGCTTGAATTCCGGTGGATGAGCCAGTGTGACTTCCATCCCAAAACGCGTCATGAGCGAAATCAATCCTTGCGGCACGGAAACCGGTTTCGCATATGACGGCGCGTACGCCCACGAAACCGCGATCTTCCGTCCGCGCAAATCATCGCCGAATTCTTCGCGCAGCGTCATTAAATCCGCAAACATCTGAAACGGATGATCAATATCGCACTGCATGTTCATCACGGGTACTTCCGCATGCTGGGCTACTTCGCGCATGTAAGCGTTGCCTTCGCCGGGTACGAGGTCATGGCGAATCGCGATACCGTGCCCGTAAGATGCTAAGATAATCCCCATGTCTTTCGGGCTCTCGCCGTGCGCGACCTGCGATGTCTCCGCGGAAATGAAATGCGCGTGACCGCCGAGCTGCGTCATACCCGCTTCCATCGAATTGCGCGTCCGCGTGGATTTGTCGAAGAAAAACAGGAAGAGCGTCTTGTCCGGCAGGTAGCGATGCGGTTTGTTTTCTTTCTTGAGCTTTTTCAGATGAACGGCCGTCTCTATCGCATGGTTGATTTCTTCGCGACTCCACTCCTGCGTCGTGATGAAATCACGGCCTTTGAGAGAAGACATTTCAGATAAATTCACGATTTATTCTCCTGACATTGAAATATATACCTCGGGATAAACCATATAAAAAGCAATCGCTCGCGGCAGATGCCGGATGGGAAGCTGGTCGGTCGGCGCGTGCGCGTGCGTTTCGCTTGCGGGGCCGAAACCAATCGATGGAATTCCTAACAAACCTGCTGTAGCAACGCCGTTCGTTGAAAAACCCCAGCGACCGACTCGCACAGGTTCACCGAAGAGCTTTTCATGCGCAGTGCAACCGGCGCGCACTGCTGGCGAATCTTCGTCCATCACCCACGCAGGAAAATAGCTCTCGGTCGGATACACCGTCCCGCGCCACGTCGGCTCGCGGTACTCTAACAGACGAACATCCGCTTTGTGCTTTTTTACAGATGGTAATGCTTTAATCTCATTCAGTGCTGTCTCTTTCGTTTCACCTTTGGTCAGACGCCTATCGAGATGAATCGTACACCCGTCAGCCACTGCGCAAAGCGACGGTGATGTCGAACGAATCTCGCTGATGGTCACTGTGCCTTTGCCCAAAAACGCATCCGTGGCGAGGCGTTCGTTTAGTTGCGCAATTTCCTGAACGATGGGAGCCATTTTGTATATCGCATTATCGCCTCGTTCAGGCGCGCTGCCATGACACGAAACACCGGATGTGCTGACTTCGATTTCCATCCGCCCTCGATGACCGCGATACAATGAAACCTCGGTCGGCTCCGTCAGAACGACAACTTCCGGTTTAACGACGCCTTCGCGCACAAGATATTGCCAGCATAAACCGTCGCAATCTTCTTCCGAAACCGAACCGACAATCACCACCTGCCAGTCACCTTCGAGCGCCAACTCTTTGATACCTTTCCCCGCATAGACGAGCGCCGCCATGCCGCCTTTCTGGTCCGACGCACCGCGCCCGTAGAGAATCCCGTTTTCAATGCGCGCTTCGAAAGGATCGCGTCCTTCCCAGAGTTCCGCCGCGCCGACGTCCACTGTGTCTATATGCGCATCGAACGCAATCACATGGCTGCCTTTTCCGATACGACCAATGACATTACCAAAATCGTCTATCTCGACTGAATCAAATTTAGCGGCTTTCATCTCCTCGGCGATGCGTTGAACAACTTTGCCTTCATCTCTCGAAATCGAAGGAATCGAAACGATGTCGGCCAGAAATTTCGCGCAGGCGTCTTGCTGGAATTCCGCCCATTTAGTGATGCGCTGATAATCAAACATCAATAATTTCCCATCCACTCTGGTACTCATCAAGTTCCGCAATCGTGTAGTCATCCATCGGATGTTCGCGGTCAGGTACTTCAAATTCTTTCTTGGCTCCGCACAGCGGCGTCGTGAAATAGCGCTGGCCGTTATCGTTTATCATCGTGACGATGCGTTTCATTTCCGGGTGACGCTTCGAAAGTTCGATAGCCGCCAACACATTCGAACCGGATGAAATGCCGCAAAATATCGCTTCTTCTCGCGCGAGTTTCTGTGCCATCTTGACGGCATCATCGGTCGTCGTGGTGATAACGCCGGTCAGGATACTCACGTCCAAATCTCGCGGCACAAAACCGTCGCCGATGCCTTCGATGCCGTGCGGCCCCCACACGCGGCGAGAAAGCAGCGGGCACTCCGCAGGCTCGATGGCGTAAAGTTTGACATCCGGTTCGCGTTCTCGCACATAACGACCGACACCCGTAATCGTGCCGCCGGTTCCTTGAGTCGCGATGAAACATTCGACATGCCCGTCGCACTGCTCCCAGAGTTCCGGGCCGGTGGTCAGGTAATGTGCCTCGACATTATCGGGATTTGAAAACTGCCCCGGTTCCCAGTATTTGCCCGGTTCGGTTGCTTTGATTTCCTGCACCTTTTGAAGCGCCAAGTCCACATCCGATTCGCCGCCCGGCGTTTCGACAAGTTTCGCGCCATAGGCGATGTCGGTTTTCTTGCGTTCTTCACTCATGCCGGTCGGCATCACGATAATACACGGATACCCCATCGCCGCCGCCATGAACGAACAGCTTATCCCCGCGTTGCCGGTCGAACATTCGAGTACGGTCATGCCGGGTTTGAGTTCTCCTCGTTCAATCGCTCGCTTGAACATGTTGTAGTAGATACGATCTTTCAAACTGCCCGATGGACTAAAATAATCGAGCTTACCGAGGATTTCTGCGTTGATTCCTTCTGCTTTGGTAATCTTCGAAAGCCGAAGCAGGGGTGAATATCCAATTGTGTCAAAAATCGAATTCGTAATTTGCTTGTTTCGTGCCCAGTTCAATGAAATACTCCTTATTTTTGTCGCCGAGGCAGATCCCCTGATCTGCCCGGAATGTTATTATGACCCAAGCGCACTGCCGTGCGGCACTACCGGGTGTGGTGAATTCGCTTAAAAATCAATAACCTTTTCCACTGCCTCAATTGTCGGTTCTACAGCATCGGGCGCAAGTGGCGCGGCCGACATCGCACCTTTGACATCTTTCAAGCCGTGTCCGGTGACGAGCACGAGCGCGGATTCTTCTTCACGCACGAGTTCCTTTTGCCGCGCTTCAATCAGTCCCGCCATAGCCGCCGCGCCTGCCGGTTCCGCAAAGATACCGCTTTTCTGCGCCAATAAAATCATCGCACGGCGAATCGCGTCGTCGGAAACAGCTATCCAAGCTCCGCCGGTTTCTTTGACAGCGCGCAGAGCTTTCACTTGATCCCGCGGCAGGCCGACGCGAATAGAATCGGCGAATGTTTCGATGTTTTCCGTCTGTACAGGAAGTGTTCCTTCCCGAGCGTTTACCAGAGGCGCCGCTCCTTGCGCCTGCACACCGATAAGCCGAGGCATTCGCTCAATGAGTCCGGCGGCTTGAAGGTCGCATAACCCCTTGTGTACAGCGCCTAAAATACATCCATCACCCACAGGCACAAACACAACATCCGGCGCTTCGCCTATCTGATGAACGGATTCCAAAATGACGGTTTTCTTTCCTTCGGTGAGGAAAGGATTCGTTGCGGTGTTCCGGGAATACCAGCCGTGCTTTTGGCAGACCTTTGCGCAAAGCTCGAACGCATCGTCGTAGGCGCCTTTGATGCGAATGACTCGCGCGCCATGCAGTAAAAGCTGAGCGAGTTTCGCTTCCGGTGCAGTTTCCGGAACGAAGAGAACTGTCGGCATCCCGCATGACGCGGCGAGCGTTGCCAGTGACGACGCAGCGTTTCCGGTGGACGCGGCCGCAATGATTTGCGCATTGATGCCAATCGCATGAGCAAGAGCAACAATTGACGCGCGATCTTTCAGCGAACCCGATGGATTCAGCCTGTCATCCTTAAGCCAGACGCGACGAACACCGATGTCGCTTGCTAAAGTATCGGCGGAAATAAGCGGAGTCGCTCCCACACGCAGAAGACGCACGCTTTCGGGCGGCTCGATTGGCAGGAAATCTTTCCAATCCCACAGGTCTCGATGTAAAATAGTAGCAGGTGGGCGCGGTTTGCTTTTTTGGAAGTCATAGATAAAATCGATCGTACCCAGCAGCGAACCGCAATCCGGACACGTGAAAGGAATGTCATTCGGCATCCATTCGCGCCGGCAACTGACACAGCGCGCACCTTGAAAGCGCGGATTAAACAGAGCGGCGGACATGAAAACCTCGCAGTGAACGTTGTTGCCATACCTTTTGAAAAACCTGCCGCGCTTCCTCCGTTAAGCTCCCCGGATGAAACCCGACCGGCGCTCCATCGCGAAGCCGAATCTGTCCGTTCACGATGACGTCTCGCGCGGGAACGTTTCCGAAACCGAAAAGATAATGTCCGAAGTAATTCGATTTATTGAGCAGAGACGGAGGATGATAGGGAAAGACAGCGATGTCAGCCGCAGCTCCCGGCGCGATAATTCCCAGCGTTTTTTTCAAATGCCGCCCGGCGATGTCAGGATTATTCACAAAAAGAATCCTGCTCAGAAGTTCCCATCCAAAACTCGGGTCGCGGGCGCTTGTCGAAAAAGCGCCAAGCGCTGTTTGCGCTTCCGCGGCCAGACTGGCTCCGAAACCGTCATTACCCAGCGCCAAACGAACTCCCGCCGCTTCGAGGGCTTTTATGTTCGGCAGGCCGACAGCGTTGTTCAAATTGGAGCGCGGATTGATTGCCAACGTAGCTCCCGATTCAGCAAGCATTTCAATTTCCGCTGCGCGCAAGTCAATCCCGTGAACGAAAATGGATTTTTCATTCAACAAACCAAAGCGGCGGTAGCGGCGCACAGGTGATTTTCCCGAAAGCTGCCGGTCGGTTTTCTCTTCGCAGAGATGAACATGCACTCCCACATCGAGCTCTTCGGCGAAATTGGCAACTCGACTTAACGTCCGGTCTGACAGCGTGAACGAAGCGTGCAAACCGATGAACGGCGCTAAATCAAAGCGCTGAGCTGTCTCTCGAATGAAATGTCGATTCTCGTCGATTGCTGATTGTGCAGTTTTCACGCCGCATCGGTCGGAGATTTCGAAACAGGTGGAACCGCGTAGTCCGACATCATTGAAAGCGGAAGCAATCTCATTCAAGCTTCCGTGGGTAGCACCATAGCTTGCGTGGTGGTCAAAGGCGCAGGTGATGCCCGTGCGCAACAATTCCCACAGATAGAGCTGAGCGGAAAGTCTGACAGCTTGGAGTGTCAAAGCTCGGTCGAGCGGCCACCATACACGGCGCAATACGTCGAGAAAAGTTCGCGGCAGCGCGCCCAAAGGCGGCATCCCTCGCGCAGGGTACCCGTAAAAATGTGTATGCAGCAGCACTTGTCCGGGAAAGACGACGCAACCGGACGCATCGATGATTTCCGCGCTGTCTGAGAGCATTTCTCCGTTGTCGGCTTCCACCCGCGCAATCTTGTCGCCTTCGACAAGCACGCGCCCCGGCGAGAAAATTTGTGGCTTCTTGCCGGGAGAAATTACAAGTCCGTTTCGAATCCAAATTGCCATGATGCTATCTAATAAAAAGTATCTTTTAATAATACCAAAAAAATCTCTATTTTTCAAGAGAAAAAAGGCGGCTCGTGCCGCCTTCACAACAAAAAAAACGGTCAGGTGGGTTATTTCTATTCGGCGATATTATCGAAGTAATGTTCATCGACAAGAACAGCGCGCGCTTTAGAGCCGTCGAAGGAGCCGACGATGCCCGCCTGTTCGAGCTGGTCGATGAGCCGCGCGGCGCGGCTGTAGCCGACTTTCAAACGACGCTGGAGAATAGACACGGAACCCTGACCGGTGCGCACGACGATTTTGGCCGCTTCGAGAAAAAATGGGTCGCGATCTCCATTCAAAACACCCATCTCCACGCCTTCACTATCAGGTTCGAGGGGCAACGTCAGCTTGGCTTGAGGCGTCGGTTGTTTACGGATGTGGGCAATCATGCGGTCGATTTCCTGCCGGGTGAGAAGCGCTCCCTGAAGCCGCACAGGATTCGGTTCCTCGGCATGTTGAAACAGCATATCGCCTCTGCCCAAAAGCGTCTCCGCGCCGTTCGTATCAAGAATCGTTCGCGAATCCACTTTCATCGCCACGCGAAAAGCGATACGTGCAGGGAAATTCGCTTTGATGACGCCCGTGATGACATCCACCGATGGCCGCTGCGTCGCCAGCACCAGATGAATGCCGACCGCGCGAGCAAGCTGCGCCAGGCGGGCAATCGGTTCTTCGACTTCCTTGGCTGCTATGAGCATGAGGTCGGCCAGTTCGTCAATCACAACAATTAGATAGGGCAGTCGCTGCACACCTTCTTCACTGCTGCGTGCTATTTCCTCGTTGTATTCGTCAATATGGCGTGACCCTTTTTCGACCAGCAAATCATAGCGGCGTTCCATTTCGAGTAATACCGAGCGCAGCGCTTTCACGGCTTCGTCAGGCCGCGTCAAAACATATTCATCAAGGTCAGGGCGGTGAGTCAGGTGATGATTGCGCAGCTCATTATAGGGAGCAAGTTCGAGCTTCTTGGGATCAATCAGGAGGAATTGAACTTCATCAGGCGCGGCGCGAAGCAGAATCGAAGCGATGAGTGTATTGACGCAGACGGATTTCCCGGCTCCGGTGGTTCCGGCGATAAGCAGATGCGGCATGCGCGCCAAATCCGTCACGAAAACTTCGCCGGATGTCGTGCGACCCAGAGCGAAGCTGAGTTTCGAGGACGAATCCTGAAACGCATCCGATTCCACGATTTCCCGGAAAGTGACTGTGGCGGGTTTGGGATTTGCGATTTCGATTCCCACAGCGGCTTCGCCGGGAATCGGCGCTAAAATCCGCAGACCACGTGCGCGCAGTGCGAGCGCTAAATCATCGGCCAACGCTTCGATGCGGCTGACTTTGACACCGGCGGCGGGTTCTAAATCATAGCGGGTAATCACGGGTCCGGGATGCACCTGAACCACCCGAGCGGACACACCGAACTGCGCGAGACTTTCCTCTAAGAGCTGAGAATTCTCGTCGATTTCCTCTGCGGTTATCGTTATCGAGGAATCCGAATCGGGAGCATTGAAAAGCTCGGTGGGAGGATATACATAACCCGCGAGGCTTGGACTGGACTGTTCCGGAAACGGCTCTGAGTTTTCAGCAGTGTTTTTTTTACGCGCCGTACGTTTTTTTTCTTTCTTTCGAGCGAGCTTTTCGGGAGGAAGTTCTTTAGCGGCCTTTACCTTTTTTTTTAGTTTGGGAACTTTCGGAACCTTTACCCGGAGATTGGTCACACTGTCCGCTGCGGTGTCCAGTCCGCTCTGAAACCATTGTGCAAAGCGCGCCACCGACAACGTGAGTCCCGCAAGAAAGAGAACGACGAGGACAATCGCCAGACCTGTGCCACCCAGCCAATAGCTGCCGGTTGCTGACATCCAGAGACCGAAGAGACCGGCAATATCGCCGTAGTCGGCTTGAGTCCAACCCGGCCAGAGCGAACAGGCGAGTCCGAATGCGGTGCTCACCCAGAGCGTGAGCAACGTTACCCAAAGTGTTATCCATAGAGGACGCTGCCAGTCGCTTCGCAGCAGCAGTGTCCATCCCCAAACGCCCAAGAGAACAACAAATCCAAAGGCTGCCCAGCGACCGACGAGCATCGGCCCAAGTGCCCACGCAAACCAAGCGCCGATGCCGCCAATCCAATTTGAAATCGGCCGGTCAACAGGTCCCATCGGCCAGTCCGCAGGATCATAGCTTATCAACGCCAGCAAAATCAGCAGCGCCAGCGCCAGTAGAAAAAGCCCGACTACCAGCGACGTTGCGGAGGGTTTATCCATTCTTGGAGAGACTTGTCTTGATTTCGAATGTATGGGTTTGGCCATCATAGATTTAAGCTTATCCACGTTGTACCGGGCACGCGGGACGCATGCCGCGGCGAGTTATGTATCCGCGACCGGAGGTCGCGGGTAGTAACTTTAAAAAATCACGCCGCGCTCAATTCACGGCAACGGCGATTTTTGCAAATTGGAAACGGTTGGGTTTCAAAAGCACTAACTTACCTGATTTTTTATCCGGCGCAATTTCTATCCGGTAATCCGTGCCTTCGATGAAGTAACGCGGAAAAACGAGCGCCTTCGAAATCTTTGTAAGGCCGGCTTCTCCCGATAGAAAAATAATTTCCCGAGTCTGGCGCAAATCAGCCGACTTCGTGTTCGTCATCTTGTCGAGTTCAGCCGTCCGCCATTTCCCCAGAGCGCGTTTGCGAAGTACGCCTTGTTTCTGGAAATTCGAAAAGGTGCCGACACGATAAATCACCGAGTTCAGTTGACTGGCGAGCTCCACATTCTCTTCGGAGAGCTTATTTAATTGCTTCAGCGCTTCCGTCCGCTCCAGGTCAAGTTTTTCGACCTGCTGCTGCAGTTCGGCTCGCCGTGCTTCAAGATCCGCCACCTCTTCTCGAGCGCGATCCCGCGCTGCCGTGAGCGTGCGGCGTTCCCGGTCAATCTTCCGTTTGGTTATGCGCATAAGCTCATTCGGGCTGGTCTTCGCAGAGCCTTGCGTCACAAACGTTCCGAAGACACTTTCCCCCCAGTAATTCCAGATTTCAAAACCCGGCAGCAACTCCGGAAAGAGCGCTTCTCGCTCGATAAGCCGCAACGCTTCTTCCTCCTCGATGCCGATTTCTCCACTCAGGAAATTCATAGCGACCTGAAAATGAGTCTCGCCTTTCTGGACGACATACGGAGGCCGGAGTCGTCCCCGGATTTCCTGCATTTCCTGACTGATTTCCGTCACTTCCTGAGTGAGGTCGATGACTTCCTGCAGAAGAGAGCGATAGGACATGTCCTTTTCCTGGGCAATACGTCTCGCCAGAACTTCCGCCTGCTCGGGTGTCATACCAAATCTGCCGAGGCCGGTCGTATCGATGGCTTCGTCAGGATGCGCTTCGTTGTAACGGCGTACTAAACCACCTATTCTGTCTTCCCTTGATGCAATCTGGTTGTTCAACTTATCAATCTTCTGCACGAGTTGCTGAAAATTCTGCATGCCTTCCGGAGTCCGGCGCGATGTAAAATGAAGCAGAAGCACCACGCCGATAACCACTACCACCACAATAGCGACAATGATGGCGATACCGCCACGTTGTCTGGAGCGCTTATTGGGAATCATAATTCCTCCCAGATTATAGAATGCTCGGCCACTTTCTATCGGGCAGCGTTGAGCCGATATGCAGTGGACAAAATTCTTCCAAAGGGTACTTTCGATTGAAATATTCTATGTAAACATCCGGACAACCTTCGCGAGCCAGCTTTCCACTTTCACGACATACCTTAGCTGTGACAATCCCGTCCGGCGGAACAAACGGTTTATCCATGTAGCCCATCGTATCATAAGCCATTTTCACAAATCTCGCCCAGATGGGCAGCGCCGCATGCGCCCCCTCCTGATCTTCTCCGAGGGTTTTAGACGGATCGTCCAAACCCACCCACACCGCCACGGCAAGATGAGGCGTAAACCCCACAAACCATGCGTCGGTAAAATCATCAGTCGTGCCGGTTTTCCCGGCGGCAGTTGAATCAAAATGAAATCTCGTCCGCAAACCAATCCCCGTACCCCCAAACTCTGTCACGGATTCCAAAAGACTGGTCATCAGAAAAGCGGTCTCCTCCGAGAGCACCGCGGAGCGCTGGGGGGAGTATTCGGCGATGGTCTGGCCAAACTCATCGAGAATTCGCGTAATATACATCGGCCTTGCCAGAACTCCGCCGGTTTGAAACACACCATAAGCGCTGACCAATTCCAGAGGAATCATCCCGGATGTTCCCAGCGCCAGAGCGTCCACCGCATCAATCCGAGTCGTGACTCCGAGACGACGCGCCATCAGGACGACATCCTTCGGTGTCGTGTAATCTCGCAGGAGCCGGACACTGACGAGATTCAGGGATTTCTTCAGCGCTTTACGCAGACTTACATCGCCCCCGACCGACGAATCAAAATTCTGCGGAGCCCATATCTCTCCATTAAACAACTCGACCACCACGGGCTCGTTCGGGACACGTACGGAAAGCGGCAATCCTTTATCAACAAGCTCGGCAAAAAGGATAGGCTTGAAAGCAGACCCCGGCTGACGAACCATTTGCGTGGCTCGGTTCCATTTCGTCAGAGCAAAATCCCGGCCTCCCACCATCGCCAGAATCCCTCCCGTCGCGGGATCAATCGCAATTAAAGCTACCTGCACTTCCATTTCCGCTTGAAGAAGCGAATCGACCAGCTCCTTGTTCCGGGCGAGTTTCCGGAGCTGGGAAGATGTGGCATCCGGATGCAATTCTCGCAGCAAATCATACAGCTCAGAGCGAGGATAAGCCTTGCTCACTTGTCGCTGTAGCTCAGGCATCCATTCCGCGACCGCCGAATCAGCGCAAGCCTGCAAGCGCGCATCGAGTGTCGTTTCAATCGTCAGGCCATCATGATACGGATCAAATCCCAAATCGGCGGCTTTTCGACTTAATATCTGGCGCACATTCTCGGTGAAATACGGAGCGATGCCCTCGCCGGCTTCTTCCGTTTCCGGCGGGAGCAATTCAAGCTCGCTTGCTATGGTTTCCCGGTAAACCGCTTCATTGATGTAGCCTAACTTCCGCATGCGCCACAACACAAGATTGCGGCGTTTCTTTGCCCGTTCGGGATGCCGCAGCGGATCATACCCGGAAGGCGAACGCGGCAGACCGGCGATGAGCGCGGCTTGTGTCAGTGTGAGCTGTGCCGGTGATGTGGAAAAAAATATCTTCGCGGCTGCACCGACACCATAAGCCCCATGACCGAAATAGCTCTGCGTCAGGTACATCTCGAGGATTTCATCCTTCGAGTAGTGGCGTTCGATTAGAATCGCGGTCAGTTGCTCGCGCAGTTTGCGGACAATCGTTCGCTCGCGGGAGAGGTAGAGCATGCGAGCTAACTGTTGTGTAATAGTTGACGCTCCGCGCGGGCGAAACCGGAATTTCGCAACATCCTTCACCAGAACAGCGGCCAAAGCTTCCGGACGAATTCCCCAGTGGTAATAGAATTTATGATCCTCGATGGCGAGCAGTGCGCGAACCATCACCGGAGATATGTCCGCGAGCGGCGCATAGAAACGGCGCTGCGTATAGAGTTCTTTAATGACCTCGCCGTTGCGGTCTAAGATGCGCGTGGACAGCTTGGGATCATAGCTTTCCAATTGCTCGAGGGAGGGCATTTCCGAAAGCAGGAAACGATAATAACGGATTCCCCCCGCGAGAATCAGCAATCCAATTCCCACGCTAATTGAAATAACAAACCAGCGTTTCTTTTTCGCCATACGTTAATTCGATGCCTTCTGTGCGCTTTCGGAATCCCGCCAATGGTGCAATGTCAATCGCTCGCCGTTATGAACCGCATAGCTGAAATGTTCAATCCAGTCTCCGAGATTGACGTAGATTCCTTCAGGAAGTTCGAGAAACCGCGGATGATGACTATGCCCCAACACGACCGCTTGAAATCCGCGGGCAAAACGGCCTCGTGCGAACGCTTCATATTCGTCTTCATCATCTTCGAGGTAGCGCTCGTTCGTGCGGCTTTCCTTACTGGTTACACGAGCCAGAGCCATCCCAAGGTCCGGATGCAGCCACGAAAACAGCCGCTGGTTGATGCGACTTCGCAAAACACGTTTCAGAAACCGGTAGCCGCTGTCCCGGCCGAGAATTCCATCACCGTGATAGACATAGATTTTCTGCTCACCGATCTGAAATTCGGCGTCATCTCTATGAGTCACCATCCCGATTTCGCTCTCCAGGAAACCCTGCAAGCGAAAATCGTGATTACCCGGTAAATAATGAACCGCAAGCCCGGCGTGTGTCAACTCTCGAAAACGGCAAAGCAAATGAAAATGTTCCTTTGGAATAACCGAAGCCCATTCATACCAGAAATCGAAAATATCCCCCACGAGGACAAGCGAGCGAGCGCGAGCCTCAATTCCCTGAAGAAAGGCATGTAATTTCAGAAGTTTAGCTGCCTCTTCCTCTGGAGTTGCCGCGCCGAGATGGGCATCTGACAGGAAATATACCGGCGAATCCAATCTAATCAAAAACCACTCCAAAATGCTATGAACATAAATATACCGACTTTCATAGCCAAATGCAATGAATTTTATAAATCCTTGCCATCAAACCCTGTTTTTGCTTGACAAAGAACCGCTGTGTGCTTACCTTATAGACAGCCATCACCGAGCCGGAGCTGATTTTCTCGCCGAGGCGTATCTCCAGATGCACCCGGAAAAAACGTCAAACAGCAAGTAAGCCTATATCCTTAAAACACATTAGCCTACACACTAAACAACAGCCCTAACCCTTTTATTTTCAATGAATAAACATTCCTGGCGCGTCTTCTGGTTATCTTACAGAAAACCGATTATTGTCTGGTCGCTGATTCTCATTTTCATAATTCTGGGAATGATTATCGGTGTTCAGGGCCGTGTTATTGCGGTTGCGGTCACCCTTTTCGGTCTGCTGACGCAGGCGTTCACCGGCCTTTTAGCATTGATAGCACTGATTCCGTGGATTGGGCCTCTGATTGCCAAAGCGCTATCCATCCCCCTTATCTGGTTGATGAATGCGTTAGGGTATTTCTCGGCGGTTGTGCTGGTGCGGCGGGGATATTCGAAGGATGTGTTGAATACACGGGTGGTGACAATTACGCTAATTGTGGGAATGGTTATCGGGTATATTCTGGGCAAACTTGTGTAGGATTCGATGAACTTTCTGAGATTATCAAGAGATAAAGGAGACTTTTAGACTTGACTCTCTATATGGAATTTGTTATCTTGCAAACTTCAATGAGGAAGGAATAAGTCCGGCTGCGGAAACCTAATTCGGACTGGAATTTGATTCATTAAATAATTTTGGAGGTTGCAGATGAAGCGCTTGATGACACTGCTGCTGCTGCTTGTATTTGTTTTAGTTGCTCACGCCGATGAGATGTTCGAAACACCTCTATCGCATGACAACTTTGCTCAACCGCTGACCGGAGTGAAAGCGCCGGTCAAAGCACGACACATGGACGACGTCGTGTATATCGAGGACTGGGAAAGCGGCCTGAACGGCTGGGAATCTATTGACCTGACCGCCACGCCTGGAAGTTGGCACATAGATAGCTGGATGGCATACGGTGGTGCGGGCATGTCCTGGTGTATGGGCGAGCACCCGATTTATTGCGACACCGTCGGCTACAACAATGACTGGTACATGGTTTTGAATTCACCTTCAATTGACTTACCTGCCGGCGCAGTGACTCTCACCTTCCAAAGCCGCATCGGCTGCGAGACCCCAGGAGGCGAAGATCCTCCATGGGACGGCTGGGATGGCTGCAACCTGAGGATTTCGACAGATGGCGGAACCACTTGGATTGTCATTGGCAACGACAATGTCGATCCGGATTATGATAACTCCAGTCTGTACAGTTTCGGATTCCAGCATGGCGAAGGTCCCAACATTCCCGGCTGGACAGGACAGCATTTCAATTGGTTTCAAACAACAGCCGACCTCAGTACTTGGGCGGGACAAACGGTCTATCTGCGCTGGGCATTTGCGTCTGATCCAGCGTGGTGCACTTGCGACGACGGAGGCAATCGATGGGCTTTCGGGTGGCAGGTAGATGATATTCTGATCATGGCTAGTGACACCGTTTTCTATAATGATGGAACGGATGACACGAATTGGGTTAGTGGCACCAACCGACCTATCGCTGGAGACCTCTGGCGAGTGGCGGATGATTGCAGTCCACCGCCTTGCCCGCCGCCATCCGGCTCTCACTATCTGGCGTGCAACGATGCGGGCAATCTTTCTTACAATGACGATATGAACAATGAAATGATTTCCCCCTATATCGATCTGCGCGGTTTGGATTTTGGCACGCTCTTAGTTGATTTTCATATCGCGGGACTTTTGGGCAGTGATCCGAACAATTTCCCGGACTGCGATTTCTGGCACTGGGAAGTAACAGCTGACAGTGGAGCTGAATGGTGTTTTGCCTCGGATCCCTATTGCGTAGGTCTTCCCAATTATGTTCATCCCGACGCACCGGATGTATGGGCTCTCTATAGTGAAGCCTATCTGTCAGGTTTTGAAATTTCCGATTATATCGGACGCGTGATTAAGCTTAAGGTTGTCATGGAATCGAACTCCGATGATCTTGGCGGAGTGGGTCCATGTTTTGACGATATTACCATTACGCACGCGTCCGGTTTTCCCAATGACTTCTCCTGCTATGCGCTGCAGCTCCGCTTCCCGACAAACGAAATACGGCCTACATATGGAACCGCTTATTTCTCGAATGAAGGTTCGCTGGCTCCTCCGGGACCTGTGGCTTGCTGGTGGAAGGTGGAAGGCAGCTCGATGCAGCGCTTGATGCCGAACCTTGACATAGCGCCCGGCGCCGCCGACACGCGCAACTTTACGTGGACGCCGGCGGCGGTAGGTGATGCGTCGATTTCAGCTTGGACAGCGCTCAATGTTGACGAAAATCTGGAAAACGACACCAGCTACTGCACCGCTATCGAGGTGCGAGGTGAGACGGCTGATCTGGAAATGGGTTATGATAACCGCACAACCCAGTACGCATTCAACTTTGACGCCGGTAACGGCGCGATGGTGAAATTCACTCCGGAAGCAGACAGTATTTTGTTGCCGGTGCTTGTGAAGACGATTCGCGCTCAGTTTGACGGGAGTCAGCTTGCGGATGTGGACTTCACCCTGCACATCTATGCAGATGACGCCGACGCACCGGGAACTGAATTGCACACACAGACGGTTACGGTAACCACGTCTGAAGTGCTCCCGGCTTGGAAAGAAATCGTCATTAATTCCTGGCTGACAGTTGATGGAAATTTCTGGGTCTGGTTTGAGATTGAAGATGCCGGCCAGTACCCGAAGATGATTGGAGACGAAGGTGAAGCTTGGGCAGACCACGACCATTTCCATACGTGGGATGGCTCGGGTGCTCCGGACAACACAACCTACTTCTATACTGTCCGTGCACAGGTTGCGGCAGGTGTAGCGGCGGAAATTCATGATATTTCTCCGACCAGCTACAGCCTCGCGCAGAATTATCCCAATCCGTTTAACCCGGTCACCGACATTCACTATTCCATTGCACATGCCGATAAGGTGACTCTGCGGGTATTCAACGTGTTGGGTCAGGAAGTCGCCGTGTTGGTTGACGGCTTGCAGACTGCGGGACTTCACAAAGTCTCCTTCGACGGAGCGAACTTTCCGTCAGGTGTTTACATCTACCGACTCGAAACACCGAACTTCTCGAGCTCGCGCAAGATGCTGCTCCTGAAGTAATCGTTCAAACATCTAACAATCCAAAACCCCGGTCGGGCTTTTCCCGACCGGGGTTTTTTATGTCCGTAGAGGCGCACCCGTGTGTGCGCCCGTCTATGCCCTCCGCCTTATCCCGCAGACTTTCGTCGGCGGAAAATTTTGGCGATTTTATCCCACGGAATCGTAAGCGCGCTTCGGGTTTGGCGCCAGATTAGAAATAGTCCCAACGCTGCGAAGAGAACATTCGGCGCCCACATCGCCACTCCGGGGCTGACATAGCCGCGCTCGGCTAAGTCTTCCCCGCTTATCAGGAAAATCCAATAGACGAGGAAGAAAACTATCGAGAAACCCGCCGAAACACCGAGCCCCCCCCGCTGCGCCATAATCCCCAACGGAACGCCAAGAAGCGCAAAGACGATACACGCGATTGAAATGGAATATTTCTTATTGATTTCCACCCAGTAGCCCGCTAATTGCCGCCGATTTTTTTCAGGATTTTTTTCGAGCCGCCGGACTTTCGCATACATCTGGCTGAGAGTCATCTCCCGGTCACTGCGCCACTGACTGTCGGTTCGTTCCAGAAGCATTCCCGGCGCTTTCACGCGGAACATCGCACGTTTAAATTCAGTTCTATGATATTCCTGCGGTTTCAATTTGGAAGCGCGGCCAATTTCGCCATTCATCAGCGTAAATAGAAAACCGACTTCGATCGAATCATATTCGAGAACGCCCCGTTCTGCGGTGATGGTCGTCTGCCATTCGGGATCATTTTCGTCATATAGCACAACGTTTTTCAAGCGGGATGTATTCGGATCCACCTCCCGCGCATAAAAAACATAGCCGGGAATATCAAAAAGAAAGACTCCGGCTTCAAGCATCATCGTAGGGCGTTTGCGATGGATATCCGACCGCAGAACACGGTACCGGTGATTCATCAGAGGAAGGATATGGTTCTGGAATTCGATAAGCACGCCCGCTAAAACCGTCGCCGCAATCAGAGGCGGCATCAAAAGACGAATCGACCCGACGCCGCAAGCCTTAAGCGCTGTGATTTCACGGTCTGCGGACATCCGGCCAAAAGCCGCCAGTGTCGCCACTAATACCCCCATCGGCACCGCGAGCGCAATCATCCACGCGAGGTTCAAAAAGAAGAATTCGAAGATGGTTGACATCGGCAAACCCTTTCCCGCCACGCGCCCTAACAACTGGAAGACAAGATTTAACATGAAGATGAAGATGATAAGCCCCAGACTGAAAAAGAAAGGGGCGACCAGTTCGCGCAGGATATATCGAAAAAGCGTCTTCATAGCACACCCAATATACGAAAAATGCGGTTGATTTTAAAATGGATTTTTCATATATTGATAAACTACAGGTTATTGGCCTGTATTTGGAGGACTAGTCCTAATTGGTAAGGCAGCGGTCTTGAAAACCGCCGGGCTTTGCGGCCCTTGGGGGTTCGAATCCCTCGTCCTCCGCTAATTGCAATATAGAAATAGACATGCATACCGCAAAACAGCTACTTACAATTAGAGATGCAAGTAAATGGGCAAGCCGATTTCTCAATAGAGATATTGGCGAATCCAATATTTCCTATTTGATCCAGTACGGAAAAGTACGGAAACACAATGGTGGTAACGGTACACTTATCGATTTGACCGAGCTGAAAGACTACTACCAATCATACCATGGTAAAAGGGAAATAAATTGGAAGGAAAAATTAGGCGATGACCTCAATTGGGCACTCTCTTTTGATCACCTAAGAGAGAAGGATACGACCAAGCATGTTCACCGCTTGCATCCCTATAAAGGAAAATTTATTCCTCAGCTCGTTGAGTATTTTATTGACTCTCACACAGATGATTTCAAAAAGGAAGTATATTTTAGAAAGGGAGATGTTATTCTTGATCCCTTTTGCGGTTCGGGCACGATGCTGGTACAAGCTGCTGAAATGGGAATCGATGCAATAGGCGTGGATATTTCACGTTTTAATTGCATGATAGCGGAAACAAAATTACTCGATTACAATTTAGTTGCTCTTGAAAAAGAAGTCGAAAAAATAAGGGAAGCAATTGCAAATTACGAGGCCGACAGTAAAATCACTTCTTTTGAAAACGATCTATTGCCTCGTATGGCCGATTTTAATAATAGATATTTTCCGAGTCCAGAATTCAAATATAAAATTCAAAGGGGACAAATAAATGAGAGCCAATACGCGGTAGCAAAAGAAAAGGAATTTTTAAGAATCTACAACGGTCTTGTGAGAAAATACAAAATCGAGCTTAATCATTCTGCCGGAAGCACTTTCTTGGATAAGTGGTATATCAAAAATGTCCGCAAAGAAATCGATTTTGCGTTTGAACTTGTCAAAAGGATAAAAAATACCAAGAACAAAAAGATTTTGGCAGTGATTTTGAGCCGTACAATTCGGTCATGTCGAGCTACGACACATTCGGATTTGGCCACGCTCAAAGAGCCGCAGCTAACTACATACTATTGCTTCAAGCACAAGAAAATTTGCAAACCTTTGTTTTCTATAAAATCTTGGTTTGATCGCTATGCGAGGAATACAGTATATCGGCTAAAATCTTTTGCACAATTAAAGCAGGATAACCATTTCGCTGTTCTTCCAGCGGACTCGCGAACGGTTGATATTTTTACAGAAATCGAAAAACGAAATAAGAAGTTCCATGCGTCATTGAAGAAACAAAAAATCAAAGGGATTTTTACTTCACCCCCGTATGTTGGTCAAATTGATTATCATGAACAACATGCATACGCATATGATCTTTTTGGATTTAAACGCAAAGATGATTTAGAAATAGGTCCGCTTTTTAAAGGGCAAGGGTTAGAAGCTCGCCGACCCTATGTTCAAGGGATTGTAGACGTGTTGAACAATTGTAGGCCGTATCTCAAAAAGGATTTTGATATTTTCATTGTTGCAAATGATAAATACAACCTCTATCCAGAGATTGCAGAAATGGCGAATATGAGAATAGTGAATCAATTTAAGCGTCCAGTATTGAATCGCACCGAACGGGATCGAAATCCATATTCAGAAATTATTTTTCAGCTGAAAAACAAGTAATCTTATGGCATTAACACAAGATCAACACAACAGAATCAGTGAAGTTGTTAAGAAAATATTACTAAAGCGAATTGATAATTTTCCAGAATTGGGTGCACAAATTCGCAATGCCCCATTTCATAGTGCCCTTATAGATTGTTTTAGGGATCGGCTTGAGCCGTTAAACATAGAAATACCTTACCTATTTGCCATAGCAAGTTGGTTGCAAGGGTTAAACACCTCTCTTGGAACAGGATTTGAGAATATTTCTCATATTTTATCGGGCGGCTATAAACGTAGATTTACAGGAGCCTATAACTTGGTCGTTAAAACTAATCAAGCTTCTCAAATAGATAACATAATACGCGATTTAAAATTAGGCGCTTATTTGCCAGACTTAAATAGAGAGAATAATCTAATCTTTAATTATTCAAATACGGATCAGGAAACTGAATCTCTGCCGTTTACCGTTGATACCTACATAGAAAGAGAAAATGAAATTATTGCGATAGAAATGAAATCCGTTAGACCAAATTCTGGAGAAGGACGAGGCGAAAAACAAAAGATTTTGTATGGGAAAGCCGCATTAAAATTGCAAAATCCAGAAAAAGATATTAAGTTCTTTATGGGATTCCCTTTTGATCCGACATCAGAAACACCGACGGGACATAACAAAGAAAGATTCTTTAACTATTTAGTCGAGTTCAAAAAGTTTTTTGATCAGGAAGAGGTTCTAATCGCCGATGAGTTGTGGGACTTCCTTAGTGGCAATCGTGAAACAATGAATGATATATTGGACGTGATAGCAGAAACGGTATCGCAAGTAAGGAATTGATTAAGTAAAGAATATCTGGACATAAATTTTTGACACGGAGAGGTGGCCGAGTGGCTGAAGGCAGCGGTTTGCTAAACCGCCGTATGGTGTTGAACTGTACCGGGGGTTCGAATCCCCCTCTCTCCGCAACCAACCCACAAGCACTTGTTTTTTAAGCTTGTGGGTTGTTTATTATGTATCAATGGTATAGCTATCGAAATTGGCTTTATGAAATCACAACAGACACTCTATATCACAACCCGGGATGACTGGCAGGCATGGCTGGAAAAAAATCATGAAAAGAAGCCATCAAAATGCTGGCACAAGACAAAAAGTTGGGGATGAAATAGAGTTGTTGCCTGAATGGGACGGCGTTCTGATGGCGTTTTCCGAAAAGCGGCACGGCGGGATGTCTTTCAATCGTCATGAGATAAGTGAAGTTGTCCGGAATCGTCGCCGCTTCTTCGCGGAATGGAATCTGGAACTTTCTGATGGTGTCTCGTGTGAGCTGGTACACGGAGCCGTGGTTGCCCGAGTCGATGCGGCGGATAAATGGCGAGGCGCGGCTTCACCTGACAACGCCATCGCAGAAACCGACGCGCTGATAACATCAGAGCCGGGATTGATTCTGACGACCACGCATGCCGACTGCGCACCGATTTACTACTTCGATAAATCGCAGCGGATGGTGGGTTTGGCTCATGCGGGTTGGCGCGGAATTTTAGCCGGTTTGCCGGGGAACGTCGTTCGGGCATTCGGCAACCGACCTGAAGAAATAAAAATCGCCATCGGCCCGACCATCTGCGCGCATCATTATCCGGTTGAGAAAGATGTCGCTGATGCGTTTGCCGAGCGTTTCGGCGAAGATGTACTCACGCGCAAGACAAGTCAGACTCATTTGCATCTTGCTGAGGCGATTCGTTCGGACTTAACAGCCGCCGGAGTTCCCGCTTCGAACATCGAAATGCCGAAAGCGTGTACCTATTGTGAACCTGCGCTCAGTTCTTGGCGGCGGGATAGAGATGACGTCAAGCCCATGCTTGCGCTTATTGTTTTGAGGTCTTAGTCGATGTCTGCAAACACGAAGAATATAATTTATGACGCGTTCGTTTTAGCGAATGGCGAGCCGCCGCCGAAAGCATGCCTGCGCACATTGTGTGAAAGCTCGCGGCATGTGGTGGCGCTGGATGGCGCAACGGAGCGACTCATTGCTTTGAGAATATGGCCGGACGTGATTCTCGGAGACCTCGATTCGATTTCAACTTCCACACTGAAACAAGCAACCCGGCGAAATATAAAAATCGTACGCATCAGCGGACAGGAGACAGCCGACTTAGAAAAGGGCTTGCGATTCTGTCAGCGACGAGGATGGAAGCGGATTATTGTTTCGGGTTTCATAGGGCCGCGACTGGACCACAGTGTAAACGCGCTCGGCGTCTTTGCGAAATTCTCAAAATTGGAACTGACGCTGATAACCTCACAGTCCATCGGAAGAGTCGTGCAGGGCAGGCGCGTTTTGACATGCTCTATGCAGCCCGGTTTGCGTGTATCTATTATGCCCCTCCCTGAAGCGCGAGGAGTCACGCTCACCGGCGTCAAATGGCCGCTGAATAATCGCACGTTAAAACTGAGCGGTAAAGTCAGCCTCAGCAACGAAGCGACAAGCAATGTCGTAACGATGCGCCAAACTTCCGGCTGCAGCATTTTCATTTTGCACCGCCGCCGCAGTCAGATATTTCTTGACTGTGACACTTGACATTGGACACACATCCTTAGAAAAGAAAAACCCGACGAATTGCCGGGTTTTTTCATATCGTCTTGCAATTATTGTGTGTTTATGGACAGCTTGTCACAACAACATAGTTCCTGTAGGACTCGATCAGGTCATCACACCATCAATTTTAATGGAGCCAATCTTCCATCCGGAACCTATATCTACACGTTGCAGGCCGGCGGTCATCAAGTTACCAAAAAGATGATCCCGATGAAGTAATGCGTGCAGCACGCTTGACCACCCATTTTCCTGTGGTGAAGTTAGGTCAAGAAAAACACCTTTGAACGAGAGCAACAAGCCCTTAGGATTTCTTCCCAAGGGCTTGGTTTTTTATCGTAACGCGCACGACCTTCAAACCCGCAACCTCCAGCGTAACAGGTTAGAGTTCTAATCAACCTGATTTTTCCGAACGAATCTTCTTTTTACTCCGAACTGGTCACGATTAATCGAATTCCGCCTTTCGGCGCCTATCTCATGTCGATGTGAGAAGCTGTTGCGGTGGGCTTTCCACCTCAGAAACAATCTCCATGAGCTTCTCCACCTCGTTCGCCGCCTCGGACACGGCAGCAAGTTGATCTCGATCCATTTCTCGCAGCGCCTCATCCAGTTTCACAAAGACGATGCGATATTCAGCTGGGGACAAGGTAGTCATGGCTTTTCCTCGGGTGGTAAAATCTTCCTTTTTGTTTGCAGCTCTATTTGAAAGCGAAGTTGCGATATGTCCAATTCAGTTCCACAGTTTGTACAACGGAACTTATTGTCGGCAGGGAACGGATTCACATCAGGCGGTAGCGAAATGCCAGAAATGAAATTTCCATGAATAATATGCTTCGCATGGCATTTGTTGCATTCAATCTCTACGCGAGCAAAATCTGCTCCACCCGGCTTGCCAGGCTGAGGCGTCAGTTGCAATTGGGCGGCTGGCGCAAAGAGTCTCATGATCTGGGAATCTGGTGTTTCGACTATCTTGTAAACACTTGTCATTGAAAAAGTCATGAGCAGCAGTGTATGATATCGCTCTATAGCATCGAAGAGCTCCGCGTTGTCAGCATAATTAGTAATTCGTAGTCCCATGGCCATCAGATCGGATAGCATTATCGAGCGACCATGGGTCTTCCATTTCCCATGATCACAGAGCTTTTTCGCAATCTCCTTAGCACGGGCGGCTTTCTCGTCATCTGTAACAGGTTTTCCGGTACTACTGTGATTAATCCAATCTTTGAACTTGTACTTTGCCAGCCACTCCTCCACAAGATCACTGGCAAAATCGAGGGAACGTTGAGCATCTTCCAATTCGCCGAGGGAGAGTTTCTGCAGGATTGGTACGTAAGAGATATCGAGCTTTCCGGTCTTCTTCACTTGCCTTTGGACTTTCTCAAAACCCGCGATAAACGCATGGGCTGAAAATCGCTTGCCGTCACGAAAGATCTGAGCGTCAATTGGCCCAAGTGCAGACGAAGGTCCCATCAATATCTCATCACCACTTAGAGTCATGATTGTGCCGGCACTTTTGGCTACTCCCGCTATGATAAACGCAACGTCGTTAAATTTCTTACGAACCATTCGCACTATCTGCTCTGCCATCTCTCCGGCTCCACCCGGTGTCTCAATGAGGAGATCGAGCTTGTCTCCCGATAGATTTGCGAGCTGATCCTTGAATAGTTGAATGTCGCTATAATCGATAGAAGCCAGTTGTGCCTTGGCTGGTGTGTTCAGATCGGCGCCATAGCTGAGAACTGCGCGTCCACCACGAAGCTGGCCAATTTTTTTTAGTTGTGCTTTGCGCTCAGCGTGAACGCCGTTGATGTCGAGCTTATCGAGGTATTCTGTGTAGATACCCATTAGTCAATCTTACTTTCACTTATAAAGAGTTTTTCCGGAAACCATTTCACTCCTCAACGGTTGTGGACATATCGCCGCACCAGTCTTCGTTGAATGCACATATATGGCATTACGGTGCTAATTTCATTTGCAATAGATAGAATCCCGAACACAATATAACCAAAGAAAAAATCCTTGTCAAGTATGAACTTAGCAAGGGCTGTTTGCGGGGCCGACGGTATTCGAACCCCGAACCTACGGATCAAGAGTCCGTTATAATGGCTAATGAATAACTTGGGACGATTCGTGTAGATATCTCGAATCCCAAGATGGCGTATATGGTTACGGAAGTTCTTCAGGCAATAGTTTTTGATGAAGTAATCCCGGTCGTTTGATGAAGTAGTAAATCGACGGGATAATGATGAGGGTCAGAATCGTCGAAGAAATCAATCCTCCAACCATCGGAGCGGCGATACGCCTCATCACTTCGGAACCCGTGCCCGTTCCAATCATGATCGGTAAAAGGCCAATCAATGTTGTCGAAACAGTCATCAGTTTCGGTCGAACACGTTCGACCGCGCCTTCCATAATCGCATTCTTGAGGTCTCCCACATTTCGCAAGCGTTTCTCTCGCTTGAACCGATTGTACGCTTCGTCCAGATAGACGAGCATCACCACACCCGTCTCCGCGGCGAGCCCCCCCAGCGCGATAAATCCCACAGCGACCGCGACGGATGTATTAAACCCCAGGATATACATCAGCCAGATCCCGCCCACCAGAGCAAACGGCAGCGACAACATGACCACAAGGGATTCGGTGATGTTTTTGAAATGAAAGAACAGCAAGAAAAAGATGATGAGTATCGTTAAAGGAATAAGGAGTCGCATGCGTTTGGCGACACGTTCCATGTATTCATACTGTCCCGACCATACCAGAGAATAGCCTTCCGGAAGCTCGATATTTTGATTTAGAATATCTTTGGCTTGGTGGACATAGGTCCCAACATCCACGCCGCGGATATCGACATAAATCCACAGTGTTTTGCGCGCGTTCTCTGTCTTAATCATCGGCGGACCGTCCACAATTCTGATAGCCGACACCTGTTCCAAAGGCACTGTAAATCCTTGCGGTGTCGGGACACGAACACGCCGGATGCTCTCTAAGTCGTCCCGCTTCTCTCGCGGATAACGAACGTTGATGGGATAACGCGCATTGCCTTCCACCGTATAGGAGACATTCATGCCACCCAAAGCGGACATGATGACATCCTGCACCTGAGCGATTCGGAGTCCGTAGCGCGCCGCTTTCTCGCGGTCGATATCGATGTCAATGTACCGTCCCCCCACGACTCGTTCCGAAAACGCGGAGACAGTTCCGGGTACTCCTTTGATGACAGCTTCAATCCGTTCTCCCAGTCGGGCGAGTTCGTTCAAATCGTCGCCCATGATTTTAATGCCGACCGGCGTTTTGATACCTGTGGACAGCATATCAATTCGCGTGCGAATGGGCATCGTCCAGGCGTTGGTCAGGCCGGGAATCTGAATCGCAGCGTCGAGCTCCTGAATCAGTTTATCCATTGTCATGCCGTTACGCCATTTTGAGCGGTCCTGGTGCAAGATAATCGTGGTCTCAATCATGGACAACGGCGCCGGATCGGTGGCGGTTTCCGCGCGTCCGATTTTCCCGAAGACGTGCTTGACTTCCGGAAATGTCTTGATGATTTTATCGGTTTGCTGCAACAGCTCGCGCGCTTTCATCGGAGAAATTCCCGGAGGAGTTGTCGGCATGTAAAGTAAATCTCCTTCATTCAACGGCGGCATGAACTCAGAACCCAGCCGACTCCACGGAAAGAACGTTATAAGAAGAACCAGCACGGCAATTCCAATGACGAAGAGCGGGTATTTCAGCGCGCCACGAATCACCGGGCGGTAGAGCATGATGAAAAAACGGCTGAGTGGATTTTTGTTTTCAGCTCGAATTTTACCGCGAATGAAATAGAACATCAGCACCGGGATAATCGTAATCGCGAGCAGCGCCGATGCCGCCATCGCAAACGTTTTGGTATATGCTAATGGGCTGAAAAGACGACCTTCCTGCGCCTGCAAGCTAAAAACAGGAAAGAAAGATACCGTTATAATCAGAAGGCTGTAAAAGAGAGCCGGGCCGACTTCTTTAGCGGCGCTAAGAATTATCTCCAGATGGGGTTTCTTGTCTCGATCCCGTTCGAGATGTTTGTGAGCGTTCTCCACCATCACCACTGAAGCATCCACCATGACTCCAATCGCGATAGCAATCCCGCCAAGGGACATGATGTTTGCATTAATCCCCAGAACCCTCATGGCGATGAACGCCATCAAGACGCCTGTCGGTAAAACAAGAATTGCGACAAGCGAACTCTGGAAATGCAGAAGGAAAAGGATGATGACAAGCGCTACGACGAGCATTTCCACAGTGAGTTTCTCTCGGAGCGTCGCTATCGCTCGATGGATAAGAGCCGAGCGATCATACGCCTCGACAATCTCAACGCCTTCCGGCAGTCCGCTGCGTAAATCCTGCAATTTTTCTTTGACACGGTCAATGACCGTCAGAGCATTCTCTCCGAAGCGAATGACCGCAATCCCTCCCACGACTTCTCCCTCGCCGTTCCATTCGGCGATGCCGCGGCGCAGTTCCGGTCCCACCTGCACGTGGGCGACTTGTTTGAGGCGAATCGGTGTTCCGGAAGGTCCGGGATGGATGGGGATGTTTTCGATTTGGCGAATCCGTTCGGCATCCGATTCTCCCCGGATGTATCCTAATCCCCGGATGAAGAATTCGGTTTCTCCCATTTCGAGGAGCCGCCCGCCCACATCGTTATTCGACTCCTTGATGGCCATTTTTACATGGCCTATAGGTATCCCAAAGGAAGCTAACGCATCCGGATCCACGACAACCTGATACTGCTTAACAAAGCCACCAACCGAAGCGACTTCCGCGATACCCGGAACCGATTGCAATTCGTATTTGATATACCAATCCTGGATGGAACGCAACTGGGCCAGGTCGTGTTGCTTCGATTTCAGAGTCCATTCATAAACCCAGCCCAGTCCCGTTGCATCCGGCCCCAGGCGCGGCACCACGCCTTGGGGAAGGTCTTTTTGCGCTGTATTCAAATATTCCAAGACGCGACTGCGAGCCCAGTATAAATCCGTACCATCTTCAAAAATCAGATAAACCATTCCAAAATTAAAGAATGAATATCCGCGAACATCTTTCACGTAAGGCACCGCCAAAAGCGCGGTGGTTAAGGGATAGATGACCTGATCTTCCACGACCTGCGGAGCCTGCCCCGGATAATCCGCGACGATAATGACCTGAACGTCCGACAGATCCGGAATCGCATCAATGGGAATCGTCAGCAGACTGTGCACGCCAATGGCGATGATGGCCAACGTCGCTAAAATAACCAACAGGCGATTCCGAACGGAAGCTTCTATGATTTTTTCGATCATCGGATTCGATTCCTTCTATAACACACTGGAATGGTCATGAGCGTTCATCTTCAATTGGTTTCAAGAACATGCCGCACACAGAGCACTTCTTGTCTTTTTCACTTTCCGGGCGCACGACGGGACACATCACACAACCGTAAGGTTCAGAATCCCGCAACACTTCTAATTCGTCCGTGGGCATCGGTTCCAAAAACATATTACAAAGCGGACAGCGCGCGTCATCGTCGGCAGTGACGATTTCATGGTGCATCGGGCACCAGTAAAGTGAATCGGAGGCGAACACGGCTTCCATCGTCACTCCGGATGCAACGTGCTCATGGGTTGTTTTTCCTTCCGTCTCTTTCTTCGAGGACTCACATGTGGAATGTTCTTTTTCTAAATGAGCATGTTCACTATGTTCTGTATGCGATTTTTTATCACCCGCTACGTTGCCATCGGAGAGCAATTTCTGCAATGCTTCCTGAAGCTGCGCCTCGGAATCGAGCAGGAATTGCGCGGAAATAACAACGTTTTCTCCTTGATTCAAACCGGTTTTCACCTCATAAAGACTGTTGTCTGCCTCAAGTCCCAATCCAACTTCACGAGGCAGGAATTTTCCGTCGCCGAGTGTTAGGAAAACGACATCGCGTTTGCCGGAACGTACCACCGCTTCTCGTGGGATTGCGATAACATCTTCGCGCATCCGCGTTTCGATTCGAACCTGTGCATACATATCAGGTTTTAATATACCGGCGGAATTACTTAGCGTAATTCTAATCATGGCCGTCCGCGTTTTAGGATTTAGATAAGGATAGATGTAACTCACGTTTCCCTCGAACACTCGCTCGGGGTTAAAAGCAAGATGCACGGCGGCTTCTTGCCCCGCTTGTATCCAGGGCAATTCATATTCGTAGATTTCCGCCTCAACCCAGACTTTCGATAAATCCGCGATGTAAAAAAGATCAGTTCCGGCTTTGCTGTAACCACCTTGCACGGCATTCTTGTGAAGGACAACTCCCGAAGCAGGGCTGTATAACGTCATCACACGCGATACATTACCGGATGATTCCAGCGCATCGATTTGGGCGTCGCTGATATCCCAATATTTCAAACGTTCGCGGGCGGCTTTGAGCAGGTTTTCCGAACCCGCACGAACCGGCTGTAGCGAACTGGTCGCTAAAGCGTGATACCCTTTCAGCGCGAGTAAATACTCCTCCTGCGCAGTGACCAACTCGGGACTGTAGATGTCCAAGAGTGGTTCTCCTTTGCTGATAGATTGTCCCGTTTCGTTGACGTATAATCTTTCGATCCAGCCCGAAATCTTGGGATTCATCTACGATAACGACGCCGTTGGTTTCCACGGTTCGGGACAGGTTCCGGCGTTGAACCGTGGCAGTTCTTACACCGATATTTTGAACGACGGCCGGATCAACGGTAATCACTTTTCCCTGAACCTCATTCTCATAGACGGGAACTAAATCCATTCCCATCGGAGATTTTCCGGGTTCATCGGAAATATAATTCGGATCCATCGGAGCGCGCCAATACAGAATATTTCTTTCACCGCTTGCAGCCGTACTTGCGGTTTTCATCGGCGTCAGGTTCATTCCGCAAATCGGACAGGTTCCCGGTCCTTCCTGAATCACGTTGGGATGCATCCCGCAGGTGTACAATTGAGCGGATGTTTCCTCGGATGATGAGTGATGTGAAGTCGGGACTCGTGATGCCTGCCATATATTGACGGCAACGCTGACCACAAACAACACCATCAGAATAACAATAATATTTCGAGCTTTCATTTTAAATATCTCCCTATGGAACGCTTAGATAATCCGCTGTCCGGTCATCGCTTCGATTCTCGCCCAGACAAGCTCATGCTCCAGAATTCTCTGCCGCAGCTCCAATTCATAATTCAGCAGCGCCCCTTGGCTGGAGAGCAGCGTCAAAAAATCCACTTTGCCAACCGGATAACCGGTCAGCGCAGACTGAAGTGTTTGCTCTGCGAGCGGAATAATTCCCTCGCGATACACCGTGATTTGGGCGCGAGTTCGCTTTGCCTGCGCGAGTAAATCATTCAATTGGAACTCGAGCTCATCTAAGAGCGACTGAAATTCTTCATCCACCTGCCGTTGTTCGATATGTCGCTGTTCCACTAAATGAGCCTGCCTCTTCTTCCAGTAAAGCGGAATCGCGATTTCAGCTTTAATCGAAAAGAAATCATGCCGCGTCATGCCGCTTGGGTCGTCGTCTCGCTGCGTGTATTGAGCGCCGACTTTTAAATCCGGATAAAAACTCTTCCGGGCTAAACGAAGGTTGGCTTTTGCATTCTGTTCACGCGCCCGATTTGCCTGCACTTCAGGATTGAAATCAGAAATCAGCGCATCGAGGGAATCAACGTCCAGTTCGATCCCCCGAAACTCCAATTGCAATGGAACCTCCAACGGCGCATTCGCCTCTCGACTTAGCAGCGCAGAGAGTCGAGCTTTTAGTGTCTCCTCCATTTGATGGAGTTTCAACAACCGGTCTTCGAACTTTGTTCGTTCTGTTTGCGCCCGCAGGACATCCTGCCCGAGTCCGTTTCCAACTTCATATTTCGATGTGGTAATCGCAACAAACTGATCCATCAGCGACTGATGGCTCTCCACAAGATTGATTGATTTCCGAATAAAAGCCCAATGATAATACGTCTCTTTTATCAGGCGAATGATTCGTGCCTCTTCTCCTTTTAGAAGCGCCGCCTGTTTGTCTCGCCCACTCTCGGCAAGGTCTCTCTTCAGGCCAAGTTTCCCCGGAAAAGGTAACGTCTGACTCACTGAAATCCACTTTCCGGTCATTGGTTCCTGATCGAAAGCAAAAGAATTGACAGGTAAATTCGCTAATCCAAAGCCAAGCATGGGTTCCGGTAGCGCGTTGGATTGAGGGATCTTTTCATCAAAAGCCTCAACACGTGCGATGGCAGCCTTCAGCGACAGGTTTTCCTGAAGCGCTTCATGAATATAACGTTCGAGTACAGGATCACTTCCACCGGCAAGAGCCGTCGCCGCTATAATCAGAACGATTAAAAAGGATTTCATTTGACAACCATGTCTTTCTTTTACTTCAAACCCTACACAGAACGAATTGGCAAGTGTCAGGCCATAAAAAAACCACTTGGGATTTTACTCCAAGTGGTTGTCTTCTTATGTGTTAAGCTTTCGAGTTCTTAAAATAATCTCGAGCGATTGAAACGACCTTTCAATACCCTATTGAAAAGGATTTTCAACGCGGTGGCAGCTTGATGTCGTAGTCCTCCATTTTCTTGCGTAGCGTCGGGCGAGTAATTCCGATTAATTTTGACATTCCTACGACACAGACAGCCAATAGACAATAAGAAACCTCCAGCAACGAAGAACGGGCTCTCTAAAGACGAGAGCCCGTAATTTTTTTACGAGACAGGTCAAAGTGACTTTACAAAGCCAGCCAGAGGACCACGTTGTGACCCAGAACGAGAAAATGGGAATCGGTGCGTGTTACTGTTCGGGTTGACTCTGAATCTACACAGGCATCAGGACCGTCTGGCATAGAGTAAGGAAAAAAATCCTAGCGCGCGCATGCTATCAGCTGTTCAGGATTTCCTCAACCTCCGCTTTGTCAACATCCATAATATATGGTATTCCACTAACCTCGGCCGCTTCATGAGTCAGAGCCGCAATATCGTTCCTTTCAATATGTTCAAGCGAGAATTTGCGGCTTCCATTCATAAGTTGTCTTAGGCCTTGTGCAAGTCGCTCGTAGTAGGTGTAAAGCCCAATTGCGCCTGTGGGCAAGTGCTCAAACTCATTTTCCCCAATTTCCCTTCGAAGTTCGCCCGCAGTAACGAAAATTTCGTCTTTTGAATTACCAAACCGTTCGATGTAAACCGGAATCTGACCTTCCTCAATCGCGCGCCCGATTGTTTTGCCGACCATCGCGGCCGCAATCGGACTCCGAGCCATTCCAATCAATTTAACAAATGGCGCGCCCAATGCCAAGCCCTTGAATATCTGGTCTTCGAAAGTGAATCCACCAGCGAGGACTAACGCGGGAACCTTCATTCCATTATCCGCAAGGCGTTTAGCATACTTGTAAAGCAGTGAATGCAACTCCACTCCTGGAACCCCCCATTCATTCATCATCCGCCAAGGGCTCATACCAGTCCCTCCGCCGGCACCGTCAACAGTTAAAAGGTCAATGCCATACTTGCAAGCGAAGAGAACTGCTCGGGCAAGGTCCGCCGGTCTGTAAGCTCCGGTCTTCAGGAAGATATATTTCGCGCCAGCTTTACGTAACTCCTCAACACGCTTAGCAAAACTTTCCTCGGTCACCATTCCGACTCGGGAATGCCGTTCAAACTCTTTGAACGAACCACGCTCAAAGGCTTTTATCACGGCGGGGTCTGTCGGGTTCGGGAGGACAACGTAGCCGCGTTCGTAAAGCATCTGGGCTTTTTCAAGGCTCTTGACTTTCACCTCGCCGCCAATATCTTTTGCGCCCTGCCCCCATTTAAGCTCTACGATTTCAACGCCCAATTTCTCAATGGCATATTCCTGAGTGCCCAGGCGTGTATCCTCGATGTTTGCCTGCACGATGATAGCGCCGTAACCATCACGTTGATAATCTTGAAAGAGTTTCACTCGGCGCTTAAGGTCAACCGTGTCAAGTACACGACCGTTCTTGATGACCGACTCCGGGTCCATACCGACAACATTCTCGCCAATGGTTAGTCCTGTACCGGCAAGCGCCGACCCAATTGCCAACCCTTCCCAGTTGTTCTTGGCAATGTCCGTCGAACCAATGCCGGGGATAATCCAGGGATAGCGGAATTTGAGACCGCCGTCATGACCGAAACGAACCTCGAGGTTAACATTGGGAAAGATAGCTTTATCACTATCCGCCTCAATGCCGTGAGCACCGACAGCAGTACCCATAATATTGAAGTGCGAGTAATCGATAGGGTAATCTTTTTCGCTTGCCGTAGTAATAACTCCAAACGGCTGAGGGTAGATTACCTCATGCCCTCTATAGGCAGATTTGCCGATTTCACACATCCCAATGCAGCCATCGACACAGGTAACACACATCCCTGAAATTGGAGTTATGGAATCATCTGTCCTGTTTTTCGTCAAAGTAGCTGCAGAACGATTTACCGCCGAGAAGGTTGGCGACATTGTTGGACCTCCTTAAACCTCTATTTTTCCGAATTTTTCTTTCCGGTAATTTCACATGCTACACAGGGGTCCATGTAGCACATCATGTCATCGAACTCTTCTTTTTCGACGCATGGCGGACTCAAGTTTGCACACGCACCACAAATCGCTTTGTCGGGTTCGTTGTATGTGCATCGTAGCTGACAGGCCGGACAAACGTAGATGCAACCGCCACACAAACGGCACTGTTCCGATTTGATATCGAATGGTGTGCCAATGCTGCGGTTCTGTCCACGATTGCGGAATCCGATGGCTTTCGCCATCATCTGTTCCTCGCACATCCTCACACAAAGCCCGCACAGGATGCAGTCCTCATATTCTTGCCGAAATCGTTGCTGCCGCACGTCGTGGGCTGCCGCAAGGTCTTGAATGGTCTTCGACTGCGGACATGAGGCCAGATGAAGTTCAAGAATCATCTTGCGCGCTCGAACAACGCGCGAGGACGCCGTGCGCACCTGCAGGCCTTCCTCGGCCAGATAAGTGCAGGATGTGACCAACTTTGCTTTTGAACCTTCTCCAATCTCGACCACACAGAGACGACAGGCACCATAGGGTGACAGTCCCTCCATATAGCATAAAGTCGGAATGGGGAATCCCAGGAATTTCGCAGCTTCGAGGAGTGTTGTCCCTTCCTCGACCATAACCGGAAGACCATTAATCTTCAAATTAATCATGTTGAGTGTTCCACTGTTGAAGCAGTCTCGTTCTCCTGCTCCGTTAACTCTTTCTCTTTCGGTTGAGTGAATTCAAGATCACACCGCAGGCATCTCATTGCTTCACATTTTGCGTCGTCTTCAGGAAGAGCCATCTCCACCTCGACGAAACTGCTTGTTCGCTGTTCGATGGGTATATGAGGCGGTTCCGCGCGTCGCAATTGGCTCAACTCTTCCTCGCTTATTTCAAGAGGTTCCACATAATTCTGTGGCACCTTGGCTCGCTCAGGCTGTCGAAGTTCCTCGCCACGGATGTACCGGTCAATCATCACAGCTGCTTTCTTCCCAGCAGCAATAGCATCCACGACTGTATTCGGCCCTGTGACGACATCACCACCGGCGAATACACCGGGACGGCTGCAACTGAGGTGATATTTATCCGCATATAGCGTTCCGTCATCCTCAATCTTCAGCTCTGGCTCTCCGGATGGAGAAATAGAATCCACATCCGGTTGCTCACTAATGGCAACAACTAATGTGTCAAGTGGCAGGATGAATTCACTGTTGGGAATGGGAACTGGTTTTCGGCGACCGCTGTAGTCAATTTCACCCAGTTTGTTGCGAATACATTCAATACCTGTTAAACGGCCTTTATCTGTTAGAATCCGAATCGGCATCACAAGGGTTTCGAACTTAATCGCTTCTTCGCCTGCCGCATCGATTTCCTCAGAAAAGGCGGGCATTTCTTCACGCGTGCGGCGGTATAGAAGGGTCACGCTCTGGACATCTTTCTGACGCAGCGCGGTCCGTGCCGCGTCAACGGCTGAATTACCCCCTCCAACCACACCTACCCGACCTTTTGCCAGTTGTTCGCCGTTGATGTTGTAGGCCTTTAGGAACTCAATCGAGGGGAAAACACCTTCACTCTCTTCCCCTTCAAGACGGAGTCGGCGACCTTTCTGTGCTCCCACGGCTACGAAGACAGCTTTGAAACCATCTGCGAAGAGCTTTTCAATGGTAACATCTTTCCCCAATTCGTGGTTGCACTTCAGGGTCACGTTCTCATCGAGAATGGCGTCTATCTCCTTGGTCAATACCTCGCGAGGCAGCCGATAAGCCGGAATGCAACTGAACATCATACCACCGGGCTTGGAATCAGCCTCGAAGATAGTAACTTGATACCCCAGTAGCGAGAGATAGTGAGATGCCGTTAATCCAGCTGGGCCTGCTCCGATGACAGCAACTTTGTCCGTCTTTTTCTCCAACGCTTTCGTCGGCTGGTAAATCGATGGGTCAATTTTGTCGGTGATAAAGCGTTTCAAAGCCCGGATAGCCACAGGACGGGTGCCGGTTTGTCCCAATCGGCATCTCTCCTCGCACTTGTGGTCACAAACTCTGGCGCAAATGGAAGGAAATGGGTTCGCCTCACGGATAGCCTTATAGGCATCCTCGTATTCACCCCGCGCGATATGAGCGACATAGCGCCATGCTTCCGTGCCAATCGGGCATGTGGATTGACAGGGCGCACCTACTAAATCTTTGCACACACCCGCCCTGCAGCGACCGTCCACGATATGCTCGATGTACTCTTCGCGGAAGTAGCGCAAGGTTGACAAGACAGGATTGGAAGCGGTCTGTCCTAAACCGCACATCGTCGTATCAGCGACCACATGTGCAAGTTCTTCAAGTAAATCAAGTTGTTCTAATGTGCCACGCCCTTCGGATATGTCCTCCAGAATCTCATACATGCGCTGCGTGCCTTTGCGGCAGGTATAGCACTTGCCGCAGGATTCGTCACGCAGGAAATTCATATAGTATTTAGCGATATCGACCATACAGCTCTCTTCGTCCATCACGATCATGCCGCCCGATCCCATGATCGAGCCGGCTTCGGCCAAGCTGTCATAATCGATGGACAAGTCGAACTTCTCGGCAGGAATGCAGCCACCCGACGGGCCACCAGTTTGTACGGCCTTGATAGGGACTTTGCCGATAGAACCACCGCCAATGTCGTAGATGATTTCCCGGATGGTGGTGCCCATTGGAACCTCTACCAAACCCGTATTTTTAATCTTACCTACCAGGCTGAATATCTTTGTACCGCTGTTGCCGGGAACCCCTACCTTAGCATACTCATCAGCCCCTTTGCTAATGATTACGGGTATGTTGGATAGGGTTTCAACATTGTTAATGCAGGTTGGACGTCCCCACAAACCCTTTTGAACCGGATAAGGAGGTCTTTGTCTCGGCTCACCCATATGACCTTCAATGGAGCGGATGAGTGCGGTTTCCTCGCCACATACAAACGCTCCGGCGCCGCGGACAATTTCTATATCGAAATCCAGTCCGGTATTGAGGATGTTTTTCCCCATAAGACCGAGTTCACGAGCCTGGCGGATAGCAATCAGAGCGTGCTTAATTGCTAACGGATATTCACTGCGCACATAGATGAATCCCTTGGTCGCACTGATAGCTATGGCCGCTATGAGCATACCTTCCAGAACGGCATGGGGGTTCCCCTCCAACAGACTCCTGTCCATATAAGCGCCGGGGTCGCCCTCGTCGGCATTGCAGACGATGTATTTCTGTCCTGAACCATTTCCTGCAGCCTGGGCGGACTCCCATTTGACGCCAGTTGGGAAACCTGCACCCCCACGCCCTCTCAGACCGGACTGCTTGACCTCTTCGACTATCCATTCAGGGTTGATATTCAGCAAAACCTTCCCTAAGGCGTGGTATCCTCCACGCCGGGTATAATCGAAAATCCTTATTGGGTCTATCTGCTCATTCTTTCCAAGAATCGTCCGTGTCTGTTTTTTGAAAAACGGGATGTCATCCTGACAGTGTTGGCATTCGTGATATTCTGATTCTCGGTATAATAGCTCTTCGACGACCTGACCCTTCAGTGCAGATTCGATAATGCGGGGAACATCATCCATGCTAAGCCTGGGATATAAATGTTTTCCGGGCTCGACCAATATGAAGGGGTCTTGTTCGCAAAAACCTTGACATCCGGTTACTCGCAGCGAAACTTGCTCGTGAAGATTATGCTCCAGCGAATATCTCTTTATAATTCTTAGGATGTCGTTCGCGCCGCTGGCCTGACCACCGGTTCCGGCACAAACAACGAGACATGGTCTATCTGGCTCAGGTTCTTCAACGATTTGTCGGCGAAAACTCAAGAACTCTTCGACCGTTGCCAGTCGATACATATGCTACTCCTCGATCTCGTTTATTGGATAGAATTTGCTAAACTTAGATTAACCTACATCAAGTATATGACCTTTGCAACCGCGGCGTGGACAAATCTGAACAGTACCTCCGCCGCGCAGAATTAAAGGTACCATTTGAGCTCCACACTCCGGACAGTCTGACCCGCCGATGAGTTCCGTATGGCAGTGCGGACAGAACAAGTGGAGCACTGTGTCATACGGGGTCTTGTATTCCTCTTCGATGTTATAGCTGCCATAGAGACTGGATAATCTTAGCCATCCATGTTGTTGACCGAACGATTGAGTAATCTTGACTGATGGAAAACCATCAATGGGATGCTCGGGATCCATCAGACTGTGGTTGCAGCGTGAACAACTTACTTCAACAGGGAAAATCCTTCGGTCAGTCTTTATTTCTATCTTGTCAAGACCCTCGCGGGTTTTCTCGATTATTTCTCGAACCTTGGACGCATTAACATGTGAAAAGTAGTGGCCGTCCACGACAACTACAGGGCCAAGAGCGCAAGCTCCAAGGCAGTTAACCGTCTCTAAGGTGAACTTCCTATCGGGAGTTGTCTCCCCAGGTTTTACATCAAGTTGTCTTTCAAATTCAGCGGCAACTCGAGGCGCTCCGCGCACGTGGCAGGCCGTTCCCACACAGACGGAGACGAGATGTTCGCCTCGCGGTGTTAGACTGAATGCCCTGTAAAAGGTGGCAACGCCATAGATATCGACCAATGGACGCTTTGTCGTTTCTGCGACAATTGTTAAGGCGTCAGCAGGAAGGTATCCAAATTTTGCTTGTACCTCTTCCAGGATCGAGATAAGTCCCCCTTGATCATCGAGATGCCGCTCCACAATGGCAGGGATTTCATCTGTTGTCATAGGTTCACCATATTGGGTAGAATCGTTTATAATGATTGTGTTTCACTTGGTAATCGTGACCATCCGGCGAGTAATGAGTATGGATAACCCGAACGCAATTCTGGTTGCAAAGTCGAGGACGATTTCTTTCTCATTAGGAAATTTATAAGAATTCTCCTCAAAAGCAAGTGAAATCCTTTGCGAATGAAGGAAGGAATGAATGGATTTGAAACCACTACTTTCTTAATGTTTCAAAAACAGGAAGTAGTTCAGAAAGAATACCCCGCTTCTTCTTTCACATCCCTTTTATCCCTCCGCCTTGGACTGTGCCCATACGACAGTGGTGATACCTACCAAATCCCTTACCTGTTTGGGCAGATGTTATCTCACGCGTAGAGGCCTCGAAGCTCCGAGGCATGGCAAACGCGCTGTATTGAAAAGATGAAAGCAGCGGTGCGCATTGGGACTTTATTATGTAACGATGTCTCCAAAACATTCTGGAAGGCATTGTCCATGATTCTTTTCAAATCTTCTTGGATTCGCTCTTCAGACCAGTAATATCCCATACGGTTCTGAACCCACTCAAGATAAGATACAGTCACGCCTCCTGCATTACAGAGGATGTCAGGGATAATGAAGGTTTTCTTCTTCTCAAGAATGTCATCTGCTTCAGGCGTTAAGGGGCCATTGGCGCACTCTGCGATGATTTTGGCCTGCACACGAGGGGCATTTGCTTCTGTAACTTGGTTTTCCAAGGCGGCGGGGATCAACAGATCTACGGGAAGCTCCAGCAGTTTCATTGGGTCGCGCATCTTTTCGACCTTGGCGACTTTCTCAAAATCCTTCAGAGTCCCATTTTCCTTCACATGCGCAATGGCCATCTCAGGATCAATTCCCTGTTCGCTAAAGAAAGCTCCATCAATATCAGAAATCGCCTGAATGGTGCAGCCGTCCTGATGCAGCAGCTTCGCCGCGTAGGAACCGGCGTTGCCGAACCCTTGTACGGCTACGGTAAGTTTAGAAAGATCCATGCCCAAATGCTCAACCGTACGATGCACACAATACACCATTCCCTGTGCAGTCGCTGCGGCTCTACCGGCTGATCCTCCCAACTCGATGGGTTTGCCTGTTACAACAGCAGGTAAGAACTCTTGGTGGTGCATGGAATAGGTGTCCATGAACCACGCCATAATCTGGGGATTGGTATTGACATCCGGAGCAGGAATATCCTTGTCTGGGCCAAACAGGTCAATCATTTCGGCGAAATAGCGACGCGCCAGTCGCTCGAGTTCTCCTTGGCTCAGCTTCCGGGGATCAACGACTACCCCCCCTTTGCCGCCTCCCATAGGAATACCCACTACCGCACACTTATAGGTCATCCAAAAAGCCAGAGCCTTGACCTCCTCAACATCCACATCCGGGTGAAAACGAACTCCTCCTTTAGCAGGACCAAGGGCGACATTATGCTGCACGCGATAACCCGTAAAAACCTCTATGGAGCCATCGTCCATACGGACAGGAAGTTTAACCTCTGTAACCCTCCGCGGTTCTTTAATCACAGCCACTTGATTGGGTGCGAGTTTTAGGAGTTTGGCCGCCCGGTCAAATTGCTTCAGCGCATTGTCAAAGGCCGATGGATGGTCGGTCAGGTGTGTTTCTTTGAGGATTTTGTCATATTGCTCCTCGTTTTTCGCTTCCAACTCCCGAAGGGTTTGCCCTGTCGCCATTGCTATCTTTCCTTTCTTTGAAAATTATTGGAAGTATAATGTAGGTCATGTATGTTAGAAAGAACCAGATGTTTTGGATTCATCGTCGTGAAAAGCAAATTCATAGGAAGGATCATTACAATTTACTGTAATCTTCTCCTAAAATCAATAGAGAACGTGCTGTCCGAATAATATAAGCCTAAGCTTCAGTCCATCCAGTCCGGATAACATCCCGATAAGAAAATCTTCCTCTCATTCAATGTCAAATTCATGTCCAATTTGCGGCGATCCAAGTTCGAAAAGGGGAATGGGGGCGCGGCGACCCTGTTGTGTAACAACCTGATTAAATTGGGATTAACCATCCCCCGGATCAGACCCTTTGAACTATAACACCCGCAATCTCCATAATAACAATCTCTTACGCCACCTCCCTATAATCACCATCCAAATCCACGCCTCCATCATCACCCCTCCCCGCAAATTATCGCCCCTTAAAATACAGCTCTCTTATCCCCCTAATCATCCGCCCCCCCCCCCAGCCCCAGAACAGCTCCCCACCTGTCCCAGGGCTTGCTCATTAAGTACGTCCCCCAGCGTCTCACATCAGCGGATCAGCGATGCAATTCACCTTGAATGGACAGTCCACGCATTGCCAGCCGGGGTTCGGATAGAAAAGCTCCTGTCTTATGGCATCACTAATCATTAGCAACATCCGTGTGAATCGCTGGGCATCCTGATAGGTTCGCTGGGTTTCGTACTTCAGGTACAGGGGCGTCTTGTTCTTTAGTAGCACATCAAAGCGTAGGTGGACGGGTTCGTTTTTATCTGAATAAGTTTCCCGCGCCCAAAGGCTGTAGGCTGTCAGCTGTAGGTTTCGTTGCACGGAATCTTCATTGTAACGTGAACTGGCTGTTTTGTAATCCACGAATACAATATTCCCGTCATCGATTCGTTCAATCAGATCCACCTTTCCGACTAAGGGTACGCCCAAAGTTTCTCCGGTTTCCTTGTCCGCGACATCCAGGGGAAACTTTTCCTCTACACCAAGCACATCACTGGGGGTGACATTTTTCATGAAGCAGTCTAACATGGCATGGCCTTGCTGTTGTAGTTCGATAGGATCTTTCCCGGTCTTGAATTTCATCTCCACTTTACCACAATCCCTGTAAAGCCGCGTATCAAAAACGTCCTTCAGGTCTGTGATGGATGTTTTCTTACCACTGGAATGATCAATGTAAAATCTTTCAATCGTTGCATGGATGGCGGAACCAAGTATTAAGGCTGCTGGGATAAAGGGCCATTCTTCCCGATCGATGTATTGATAGCGATATCTAAGTGGACAGATTAAGTACGTGTTGACTTGGCTGTAGCTGATGTGGTTGGGGATGTTTGAATAGCTCATGGTGTTTTTCCTTTGGGTAAAAAGGGAAGCGGGATTGGCGGAACTACTTTTTGTGGGGGGCCTATAAGTTTGCGAGTGATTTCAGCGGGAGCATTCTCCGTCCGGTTCTCTGGACACTGCTTCTGACGCTGATTGCCGCTGTTATCTATGGCGTACTCCTGTATGACGGTTTTCATAATGCAATATTGTGGCCGGATTTCGGCAAAATCTCTCAAAGCATCGTGGCCGCACTTCGTGTCGCGAGCCTCGACCGGAGTTGGTTCAGCGCCGCTGTGGACACGAGTCATATTAGCTACTTCGCCCGTATCATCCTCTCGCTCACGGCCATTATCCAGACATTACTCACGGCCATTCTTATTACCTTATTCATCTTTTCCGTCCGCCGCCGCTTCAAGCACACGGAATGATAGATGGCGCTTTTAGAGAGTGCGCTCTGTTCCGGGCACGCTAACGCCATGCCGCGGCGAGCGTTTACGCCATTGCGCCTCTGGAGAGACACAACGGCGCATTGGGTAAACCCGGCTCGGCGGAAAAACTGGAGGCATGAGAATGAAATTATCGCCTCAAAAAGAAGATTTTCATGGTTGAAAAGGTCAATCACTTGTTTATAAACTAATTAACCTAACCAAGAAATTTACATTGGTATAACTTTTTTCCTTGACATCGCTTGAATTATTGCCGAAATTAGTAATGGTTCAGTGTGTAAAATAAGGACAAAAAAGGTCTTATTAACTGAAATAGGGGGACAACGCACTCACAATTTGCAAGGAGACATCTCATGAAAATCAAAAAATGGATTTGTTTTGGAGTACCCTTGATTATTGGAGTGGGGATGCTTTTAGCTTCCCAGCCCAAGGACAAGCCATTAACGCCAAAACGGGGAATCGATTTTGATTACGACTCCAGTTGGACCGGAGTACCATTTACATCGGCGGAGAGCACGACCGTTGCTGCGGCCATTTGCAGCATTGCGACCCCGCCACCGAAGTCCATCACCTACAAAAACGCCGCTGGCAGCACCATCACAGTCTCGTGTTCCACGCTCGCCGCGAACCTGAAGGCGCAGCTCGACAGCGGCGATATCGAGAGGGAAACGCAGAACGACGCTGACGGAGGTGAGTACGGAGGTGAGATTAATGTCAGTCCAAGACGCATAGCGGCAGCCGGCACCAGCGATGTTGGAAAGACATTCCTTGAAGAGTTGCTGATTCACGAGGAGACACACAAAGGAGCCCATCAAGACGGGCAAACATCAGACGAAAACGAAGCTGAAGCCTATGGCGCTGAGAAGGCGTACAAGGATTCCGTCGGTCTGGATTCCGCATCGAACGGTGATTACAGAGACACCTTAGCACGGTTGAAAGCTCATTTGGCGAACCACGCAGCAGCAGAAGCAAAACGAGCCCGTGCGTTAAAAGATGCCGTTCATAAACGATGCTTCATCGATCACGGCGAAGGCCTCGATCCGGATCTATTCAAGTCGCACGGACTGCTTGGCGGTGATTATGTATACGACCTCAGTCCATTCCTGGATGCATCCGACATGATGATTCACGAGTACTACTTCATGTTTCCGCCCGAACACTGTCTGGCACTTATCTGCGGCGGTGAGCCTATGTTGGGTCATGCACGGATAGTAGGCTTCGATATTTTTGACGGCATGGTGCAGCCTCCTGAGCCATATTTCCTGCAGGACTTCAGCGTCCCCCCATATGACCCTATGTACTTCTATTCTATGGCCTATTCGGAAGATATGCAGCGCTATTACCTCGTGGATACCTTGAACCAGCAGATCGTCACCATGGGGGACTATGATGGGGATCTGATTCCGGACATGGAAAACCTAACCACGTTTGCCAACGTGATGATGTTTCCTGATTTGATGGGCATGCGAAGTGTCGAACCGACTGTGCATCGCCAGCATGGTTTCGGCCTGATTGTCAATCACGAGGATGCCCGTTATACCGATGCCATCAATCCCTATGATGGCCGATTCTTTTTACAGGATTTGGACGGGAATGACACTGCCGACGTGTGTATTCCGGTCTCTCGGTATGAATTCGTCACTTGCAAGCCGCACATTGTTGATTCTCCTTGGGAGAATGATGTGATGGTGCAGCTTTTTGCTTCATGGGATCATCCGATCGAGGTGTGGGCAACAGACTCACTGGGACAAGCCATGTTTGAGTATCTCGGCAATACTTATATGGAGATGCCGCATATGGAATGCTGGCTTGGCCGACCTCTTGTGGCAGGTGAGTTCATTATCGCCATAGATGCGGAAAACGGGAGAAAGCTCAATCTTGCCACCAAGGTTATCGACCCAACGCCTGAGCTGGTGACGTTAGCCCTTGAAAGCGCCGCTGTGCTCACCTTGCGATGGGAAAAGGTTCCCGGGGCAGATTACTACAATGTGTATGAATCGCCAGATCCCATGGATTTCACGGGAGCAATGATCTATTTTGCAGAAACAAATGAATTCAGTCTCCCATTGCCACCGGACGGCAAGCTGTTCTACCAAGTAACAGCAGCAAAGGAAGGCGGGCCGACGCGATAATCGGAACAAGGAAATTCTGAGAAACAACAAGGCCGAGGAAAAATCTCCTCGGCCTTCTTCTCATCTTTCGTGAATTGACAGGAAAGAACAACTACCGATTCCGACTGGCGATAAAGAACCAGTAATAAACGTTCGCGACAATAGAAAGCTGCGAAATAACCTTAACGACATCGCCGACAAGCTGCCAGGTCGACCCCGACAGAATGATGGTATCTTCAGGTTCCAAGCTGGGAATCAGGCGCCGGTCTCCGGTTTTGATGTACTTCTTGATATTAACGATAATAATATTGGGACCATCTTCCCGGTTGCGGACAATCCGGACATTATCCAGACGCGACTTATTTTGCGGTCCTCCAGCGACGGAAATCAGCGTGATTAAGTCTGTTGTCGAGGGAATAAAATATTGTCCCGGCCGCAGAACTCGCCCCCAGACATTGACACGAATCAACAGCTCATTGGTCGCCCCGAGGTAATACTGGGAAGCTTGCCCGATGCGCTGAATGGGAACATCCACCCGTTGCACTGGACCCTGAGTGACCGTTTGAGCTTGCATCTGGAGAGGAAAAATGACCACGGAGATAACGGCGAAAAACGCGACTCCCAATTGCTTCCCAAAAGATACCGGCTTCATAAGACAAAAGCCTCCCGTTTGATTTATTTCAATATCGAAATTCCGTTTTCACGGCGCATCCCGCCGGAGATCGCTCCGGAGGATTGCTGTTGGCTATCACGCTGAGTTTCCATACATAATATTGCCCCGGAACAAACGTCTCCAGAGCATTATCTTCATTTAGTAGAACGCTATGCGTGGAACTGAAATCCGTATATTTCGTCCACCACATCGGCTGACCCGTTTCCTTGTCCCAGATGCGAAGCATATAGTAGTCAATGAACACCTCCGGGCCGGATTGAAACGTCCAGTTAAGATAGCGTTCCCCCGTGTGAGACGTTGTCACCGCCAGAGAGAGCGGATTGGCAATGAGACGATAATAGGCCACAGGCGAGAATTCCGAAAAATTGCCCGATTCATCGTAGGCTCGCACCGCATAATAGTAGCCACGGGTATCCCCCGTAGACGGCTCGGGACGTAGGTTTCCTGTGTCGTAATCAATATAGAAAGGATCTTCTCCAAGGTAAAAATCTTCCCCTAAAACAACATGATCATAATGCCCTTCAGGAAAACTCTCTTCTTCCTCTCCCCGTCGATAAATAAAGTATCCCTTTAAATCGTCCTCTGTATTGAGATACCATTCCACCCGGATCCAGTAATTCAGAACATTGAAAGCTTCCGGACGGATACCGGCTTCTTCATAGAGGCTGTCCACCGAGCGAGGCTTCAAAACCGGAGTGGTTGGAGGGGTTGCATCGGTGTCGGAACTATCCTCACCGCATCCGGCCATCAGGATAAAAAATCCCAAGATGGCCATCAGCACAACAAGTTGTCGACACGTCAACATAGGTGACGTCTCCTGCTACAATTGAAGTTCCAGACTCACTCGATGGATCGTGCCCAAATCGCGCGCCCGGTAAGCGTAATCAACTTTAGCGCGCCAGAACGCAATCCCGACTCCGGCAGTCCATTCATCCCCCCACATACCGCCGCGGAGCATCAACACATCTTGGAAGCGAAATTCGCCGCCGAAATGGTGGGTTCGTTCGTATCGTCTTTCGGTATCGTAACTCAAGGTCAACCGGCTGCGCAAAGAAACAAACTCCCAGATATACGCGCCGCCCACACGGTAATTCGTCGGGATGACATCGCGAACACCTTTCCCCCAGTTAATCTGCGTTCGGGTCATATCCTGAATGTTGATTCCCAAACACACCCAGCCCGGCATCCGTCGCCCAATCAAATCTTCGGTCCGCAATCGAAGCTGCGCTCCGACATCCACACCAATGCCTGTCGCCGATTCCGTGTCCAGTGAATTCTGAATGATTTTCAAGTTTGCTCCAACGGGCAACTGGACAGGAATCGAAAAATAAGACCACCCTAAATCCAGAAGAAATTCATTCAGCTTGGCGAAACTCAGGAAAATCGCGGATTCATTATCCGAAAAATAGCCGGTCGGTTCGCCATGCTGAGCCACGATGAGTTCTCGCGGATCTTCATAGGGATAAGGCAGCCCTCCCAGCGAATCTCCATAGGGGAAAAGAAAACGATTGTCATAGTCAGGGTAGCGCGGAATATCCGTTACGCCAAGGCGAATCCAGTTAACCCCCACCACTGCTCCCGGCACCTCAGCAACGAGACCGGCCACCGAATAGGTTGCCAATCCCCCAAAAAGATCCGCATACATGCCGGAGAATGTCAATCCCTTACTGTAGCCCAAACCGCAGGGATTCCAATAAAACGCCGTGGGGTCATCCGCGATAGCGGTATAAGCGCCGCCCATTCCCACCGCTCTGCCTCCAACACCGATTTCCAGAAATTCACCGGCGTAGCGCGCGGCAAACGCGGCAGGAGCAATGCTGAGCATCAGCACGATATAAACGACCCGCTTGAACATCAACGCACCTTGGCCATCTTAATTGTCTTCTCGATACGTTTCCCATTCTGACTGGCGATAATACGCCCGAAATAGACTCCATTGGCCACGACATATCCTCCTTTATCGCGACCATCCCACATCAGAGTGCGATAATTAATCACCGCTCGTTCGGTTTCCTGAAGGGTGCGAATCAGCCGCCCGGAAACCGTGTAGATTTTTACTTTGACATGTTCATCCGTTTGGCCGCTCAGAAGATAGACTATCTTTGTCTCGCTTTTAAAGGGATTCGGATAATTCAGGGCAAAGTCAATTCCGAAATCTCCGGAAACCTGAAAACCGGCGCTGTAGGTTGTATCATTGCCGATATTGTCCGTAGCGTAAATGACGATATCGTGTTCCCCGATAGCAAAATGCGGCCGAATCAGAGCGACCTGATCACCGGATGTCTCCAGCGTATCTGTCCAGGAAAGATCGCTGTAGGGAAGGGTATCTCCGTCCAGCACAACGTAAAAACGCCCTGAGGTGCGGTTGATTCCGCTGGGATCGGAAAGATAAAAGAACATCTGCGGATTGGCGGGCACAAACGCACCGGGCACAAAACGTTCTCCGTTGACCGCCAAGTCAATTTTCGGCGGCAGGGCGTCCGGAACTTCAAGTGTATCCGATGTCGTATCCACACGCAGCATCGCGAAAGTTCCCAGATGGTTGGTTTGCGAAGAGTATTCCAGGGTGTATAGTCGATCCCAAGTGTACTGCCAGTAGAAATTCACAGAATCTATCCCAATAGAATCCACGTCGATGAGTATGCTGTCCCTTGCGATGACTTCACCCCAGCTCGTCAGTCTCGTCCAAAAATCCGATCCCAGGCGCTTCTGAAAAATGAACTCCTGGGCTGTATCCGGTGGAGACCAAGAGGGCCAGAGCGCACCAACGGTATCGGGATATATCACCGTATCCGATACAAACTGCTCAAGCTTGAACGAGAGAGCGACCTCTCCCCCAGGCGCCAGTCGGTCCGAGCTGTCGGAAAGCGCAACGGTGTAAACATGCGGACGGTATTCTTGAGGAAGCGGATAAAATCCCATGTTGTTCGCCGCAAAGAGCTCTTCCGCTTGCGTCAGCGTTCGAGGAGGAGCATAGACAAGGACGCTGCTGTCCTGAAGCAACGACCTCGGCTGAATCCGCAATTCCAGCGTATCAGATGCCCCCGCTTCCCAAAATCTGCTCCAAACCGGGAATTCGAGCGGATTTTCATAGTAAGTTCCATAGCCTCTGGAAACCGGAAAGTGCCGCACCGGTTCTATGGAATATTGGCTCGAGTTATTATCTTCATCCGACTCTGCGATCCAATCATCGGGATCGATGGTTATGTCGAACTGCCAGTTTCCCGATTTCACATGAATCGGAACATCAATCCAAAAACCCTTGCTTAAATCATCAACACCGGTCAGGATTGCAGACGTACTGAAACTATCTGTCTGACCCGGCGTCGTATAGCCATTAATAGACACTGTCACGCTATCCACCGGATCTGAAAGAGGACGAATGCTCTTTTTCAGTGGCACTCGCAGGTGTGGATAGGTCTCTCCCAATATCTCGGGTGAACGCGCCGTAGAAAAAGCGATATCCGGCGGCTGCACGAGAACCATCGTAACCGGTGAGGAGACATCTATGCCTCCCGAATCGTCATAAGCGGTAAAGGTGACGCGATACGTCACTCCCGTGATATCATAGGGACCGATTGCAAGGGGAGTGCGCCACAGGTTTGACTCTACTTCCTCCATCCACATGGTGTCTATAGCCGGAAAACCATGACCTTCCGGAGGCGAATAGACACCACGAAAATACGCTCGATCAATCCCATTACCGTTAAACAATCTCACCTGAACATAAAATGATGAGTCGGTGGAGATAACATCACTTGGCCAGGATTCCGCATCAAGAAACATCGTAGCGTCCTCGATCATGTCACGAGCGTAAAAAGAAACGCAGCCGACTCCATCTTCTTGAGTTCCGGGATTGTTGACATAAACGACATACCGCCCTTCAAACGTATTCGACGAGGAATCGATCACGAGAGGGGGAGATTGAAAATTCCGCGACGTAATCGCTTCGGATATCAGAGCTGCTTCTGTGAGCCGCACCTTTCTTTCGTTGTAGGGTTCATACCAGCCTTGAGCGATGTTCTGATCAAAGGGCAGCGTGCCTGCGACGATAACCGTATCACCGGGCATCACGATGGTTGGATTGATTTCCGGTTCAAAAATCGCTTGAGGAATAGCAATCCGCACTCCCGGATCTCCCAGAAGAATCATCACCATAAGCATGGAATATAGAGGATCCAACTGCAGCGATTCTCCTCCTGCAGCCAGATAGTACCTTGTCTTGTTGATCTGGACGATCTCTCCTATGGTTTTAGCCGGTGGGGTTGCTATGAAATCAAACAGATAACCTTGCATACTGAGACCCGTTCCCGCCCATCCGACTCCCGATGAAGCATAGACTCCGATGCCTCCGATGAGGTCATTGTTACCGGCATTTCTCTCAAAAAGAAAAGCCTCTCCCAGAACACCCCCCTGCGAGCGTAAATCATAAACCGCACTATAGCAGGTAAAACTGGTAACAAAAGGAAACCGGCGGCGATTCAGAAGCTGCTTTGCGCCGGAAACCGTCATCAATTCATCACCAGACCAGAGCCCTCCCCCGCCGTGCCCGTTGTAGTTGACAACCACTCCTCCCTGCAAAAAAGCTTCTCGAAGCGCTCCTACTCTTTGGGCAGACAGAAGGGAATCCGAGTAGACACGGGTTGTGTTGATATAATCCGGCATTTTTTGATAAACCGGCTCACAAAAACCCTGTGCAAAGTTAAAACGGGCATCTTTTTTATCTGCGACGAAAACATAGTTTGATTTCCAGGCTTTCGCGTAATCCGGGTCATCTTCATAGATCGCGATTTTCTCCACATAGGTTTCCAGTTCTTCGGGAGTTCGGCACGAGATGCGCCCCACGGCAATATCGGGAATAATATCCCATGGAGGTCCCGAAACGCATCCGAACAATCCATCCGCAGGTCCTCGCCCATATTCCAGGGTCATAGCATATATGCCGGGGATAAGACTCCCCCCATAATGACGACGATCTTTCACATCATAGTTGCCGTCACCGATGATGCACATATGAGTGGGTCGGATCGACCAATGATCATATGCATAGATTAAAAAATCGCGAATCGCTTCCGGGTTTAAAATACCGTTGTTGAACTGCTCATAGATTTCTGTTGGGGTCACCACCTCCGCATGCCCGGAAAAGGTTGCCATCCTTCGCTGCCATAAGGATTCTATCGACGGTTCCTCCACAAAAGATTCATGGACGAGCATTATATACTCGGCTCCCGCAAGGCTGCGCAGATCCCGGGTGGAATATTCGGGAAGAATAGCCGCAGGAGTTTTGAGATAGGCTTCATCGAATGCGACCATATCATAGGCTTCGGTAGGCGTCATAAGAAAACGCACCGCCCAAGACGGCTCTTCATCGATGGGAGTTACCCAGCGAACTTCTGCATTGGTCAACCGTGCTTTTCCCAGCTTCCAAATCTCGATATGAGACGTTTGAAACCCTCGAATATCGAACTCGAACGTCTCTCCTCGCGTCGTATCGAATTCGAAACAAATCCCCCCTGTGAATGCCCTGAGCATACGTTCATAGGTAATTTCCACCCAGTTCAAGGTGACCATATCGTTCCCCCCCGCAAGGCCATCTCCTGTGGCGCTGAGTGAAATAACATTCCTGCCATGCACCAGATCCCGGTTGGTGATGCCTCCGCCCAGAGGATCCGGAACGGTCTCGAGAATAACGGAGGTCTGGTTGCGCCATGCTGTCTGGTCATCTGCATCAGAAATTTGCCCAATCGTCAGGCCGTTGTCCGTACGATTATTGAGATAAAGAATTGCCCGGTGGTATCCCGCGTTCAAAGGCGACTCTCGACCTTTAAAAGTGATGCCCTGCAAAGCTGCGCGAACAATGACCTGATGGATACTCGCCAGAGATTGAGTATCCGGATGGGTTATGTAAATCGGAATATCTATGGTTTCAAATCCGCCGGCTCCACTCGAATAGAACCAATGATCCATGATGACTCCGTAAGGTCCTAACTCAGCTAATCGAGTGAGATAGAGCGACGCATTTGCGCCCAGAGTAAGCTGATTATAGTAATAGTCTTCCTCGAAGTGAACCGTTGTCTTAAGGAAAAGCACCGGTTGCCCGACCGACGGTTCCCATTCCGCGTTCTCTTCTCCTAATCTCAAACCATAAGGCCCGTTCCATGAAAACCAATAAACATTCTCATCCGACCATGGATCCTTGTAAAACGTCTCGCTGAAGTGGGAATAGGTTTGCCGATTCTCAATCCCATAAAACTCCAGATAGTCCGACGGGTCAAAGACGCCATCAGCTTCACCCTCGACAAAAATGGGAATCTCTCGCCCGCGAACTTTCAGCTTGATGGTCCGCGGATCAATTTGATTCACCGGAACTTCCGCTGACGCGAGCATTTCCTGTGTCACACGATAGACACCCTCTTCATCCACGATGATTTTGAAGCGCTCAGAGAATTCGTCCTGAACGCCCAAAATAGAACTTTCGCGGTCTTCTATTTTATGTGTCGGAAGGGCGGCGGGAGACAGGGGGCCGAGAATGCCCGAGAGAAGCGTCTGCTCATTAGGTGCGTCAAAACGCCGGTTTTGGGCTTCCGGTGTTCCTTCCCAGTCCGGCAGAAGCAAGCGAACTCGAATGTGGCGCGTCCATTTGAGGGTGTGATGAGGCGGATCTGTCTGAATCGGATAAAAGCGCAGACTCATCAGCCGATGCCCACGGAAAACCCCACCTTCGAAGAGTTCGACCGTGCGCTGCGGCCAAAGGTGAGTCCCCGCCTCAATTTGCAAACCGCCCTGACCATCCCCTTGACTTTCAGGGTCAGCATCGACATTAAAGAGGTTGTCGTAGCGAGGGTCAATGATTTGATCTTCCCCGGCAGGACGAAACGATGGGAGAGGAAGGATTTCCTCTTCACGGCTTAGTATCTGAAGCTGGACATCGCCGGGTGGACAATCCACCGGCTGCGACAGAATCGGCACAATGGGAAATCCGGGTTCCTGAAGAGGTGCGGCACCCGCGATACGGAATTCCAGCACTTCTCCCGTCTCGGAATCCTTATAAGTCTGATAAGGCGGACATTCAAATTCAATGACGATTTCCCGAGAAGAATGCGAAATCAGCCGTATCTGGGCCTTTTGCAACTCGGCAGGTTGTATCTTTTTCTGGATAAGCACCGGATTACTTCGAGGCGCTGCCCATCCTACAACTGTTGCGAAAACCGCAAAAACAGAAATCAGAAAGATTTTACGCCAAACTGGAGTCATATTGGACATATCTTCAATATAAACAAAAAATCGCTAAAACGCTTCGCCCTTTTCAACCCAAGAATTTGCCTCGCCGCGAATCCGGCGAGATTCCAATGCAAAACTTGTGGTTTTCGGGGCAAAAAAACGCCTTAGCGAACGGTCAAGTGGTCGCTCCATACTGTAAGTTGTAGGAAAATAGGAAACTTTTTCCAATTTGTCAAGCGGAACGTTCGCGTCAAGCGCCTTTGCATTCGGGAAATTTCCTTGAAATCCCTCTAACAAGCTTCATCTAACTGCAAGCATTGCGCCATTTTTTTTGCCTTGCCTCATACCATAAACTTTCTTATATTAATTAAACTCTATCTGAAGAACCTGTCTATATGCACCTCAAGCTCGATATTTCGAATGCCCTCAGCCCCCCGGCGGCTCTTGACGGCATCCCTCCGAGTACACTTACGGAATTGCAGCCAAAACTAACCGAGGCGATTGAGCGCCTCAAGCAGCAACGGCAACAAGGGAACGCTCCGTTTCTTGACCTGCCGGATGATAAGGAAACAATCGAGCTTTGTCGGAACGCCGCCACACGCTCAAAAAACTTCGAGAATTTCGTATTAGCAGGTATCGGCGGCTCTGCGCTCGGGCCATATGCTCTCTTTCGCGGACTGGCGCATCCCTTTCACAACCTGCTCGATGCGTCACGGCGTCAGGCTCCTCGCTTTTTCGTTCTGGACAATATCGATCCCGATACGATTGACGCTCTGTTTGATTTAATAGATCCCGCGCGTACGCTCTTTAACATCATTTCGAAATCCGGCTCCACAGCTGAAACCGCGGCGGCTTCTCTCGTGATTATTGATGCGCTCAAAAAGAGCGTCGGGAAAAAGTGGAAAGAGCATATCGTCGTCACGACCGACCCTGAAAAGGGCGATTTGCGGCAACTCGTTCGGGAAGAAAATCTTGAGGCTCTGCCGATTCCCCCCAGTGTCGGCGGGCGGTTTTCTCTTCTGACACCTGTAGGCTTGTTCCCGGCCTTTTGCTTGGGTTTGGATGTGGATAATCTGCTGTTGGGAGCTAAGGCGATGGCGGATGTCTGTTTAAAGGCTGGGCCTCGCGAGAATCCGGCGGTGCTCTTTGCGGCTTTACTGTACGCTTTCGACACGCAATGCTCGCGTCCCATCCAAGTGATGATGGCTTACGCCGACCGACTTCTTCCGTTGGCGGATTGGTGGCGGCAACTTTGGGCGGAATCTCTCGGCAAGCGTTTGAGCACAGACGGCAAGGAAATTTTCGTTGGCCCGACGCCGGTGAAAGCTTTAGGCGCAACCGACCAGCATTCGCAAGTGCAGCTCTACATCGAAGGTCCACAAGACAAGGTGTTCATTTTCTTGGAGGTGCAGGAATTCGAGCGCGACGTGCCGTTGCCTTCGGCTTTCGGTCATCTATCCAGCCTCGAATACCTCGGCGGCAAAACGATGAACCGTTTGATGGCTGTGGAATGCAGCGCCACACGAGAAGCTCTAACGAAAGCGAAACGGCCAAACATGACGCTGAAATTCCCGAAAGTCACCGCCGCCGCTTTGGGAGAGGCGTTTATGCTTCTTGAAATCGCTACGATTTACGCCGGTGCGCTTTACAACGTAAATCCTCTCGACCAACCCGGCGTGGAACACGGCAAGATTCTAACCTACAAAGCCATGGGACGCAAAGGGTACGATGATTGAAAAGGTTGTGCGAAAGGCGAATTTGCAGGATTTTTCTGAAATCAAGGAAAATCTTGCTTACTGGATGTCCAAGAGTCCCGCGGAACGTGTCGCGGCGGTCGAGACTATAAGAAGAATGCATCATGGAAATTTACCAAGACTTCAAAGATGTATTCGCGTTATTCAACGCTCACAAAGTTGACTAACAAACACAAGGTGAGCTTTCAGCGTACCGGAACGATCTTTTCATAAAACTGCCAAATAATATAGATAGAAAATCGAACACTTTAGGATATAAAGCGACTATCATGAAAACGTTCATCACTTTTCTCCTTGTCTCTGTGTTGACAGGAGCCTGCATCGGCGCGGAGCTCTTTCCCGAACCTGAATTGGGAGTGAGGCCGGAAGCTTACAGCGCGCGGGCATTAGGTCTGGGGCGCACCGTGCTGACCGGCGAATCCGGAACTCCAGCTTTGTTGGGTAATCCGGCTCTTTTAGCCGCTCCGGGGCCTCGCGTCCGTTTTGATGCCGCGGCGGATATGACTCGCATCAAAGAAACCCGCGCTTACCCCATCCACGACGCTTTCGACGGCGTTCTGGCGTACAACAACTACGTCCTGAATGACCATATCTATTCGAAACTGGACGGAGGCGTCACCTACATCGTTCCGCAAACCACCGTGTCGCGACTGGCGGTGGGAATCGGCACTTATTCGGTTTACCGTTTCGACTACAGCTATCACGAAGAAGTGCGCAACCGTAATGCCGTGGGAGGCATCCTCGACCTGCCACTGGCGAACAACCGGCTGGACATTTCCGGGGATTTGCGGAGTATAACGTTTGGGGCCGCCGCAGAGGGAAATATCCCGCTGCGCGTGGGATTCAGCGTCAGTCTCTTTGCCGGAGACTGGACGTATGAAGAAGGCACTTTCTGGGTTCCGGAAGATTCCGCTAATCAGATCACGAGGATTGAATATTCTCCGGACGGCATCCCCGCGGAAGTAATTTTCGGCGCTGCGTATGAATGCTCGGAACGCATTTCTGTGGGTGCGCGCGCGCTGTTCCCAACGGGCGATTATAAATTCAAATATGATGCCTTCATGCAAGACGGCGACAGCGTGCATACCACCAACGGCTCGGTCATTGTCACCTATCCCTCTCGATATAGTCTGGGTGTTCAATACCGACCCCAAAATGTTTTTTCACCGCGCATTGCGCTCGAAGCGGAAATCATCAACTTCTCCCAGAGCCGGAGCGACTGGAGCAACGTATTCGACATCCGCGCCGGTGTAGAGCAGCAGGTAGTGCGGGGAGTCCCGGTGCGCGCCGGAGTGTATTTTTCCGACGCTCCCGACGATGAAGAACGCACTATGTCTATTTTCACGGCCGGTATCGGCTTCAAGCACAAGCAAATCACCGCCGACTTTGGCATGGAATTCGGCAAGGTGAATTACACGCATCCCGACCTCTTTCCGAACACACGCTTCGGTGGAGAGCGCACGAATGTGGATCGCGTCGAGACAGGCCTCTGGCGCGGGATGATCTCGCTGTACTACAATTGGCGATGATATCAGAATGGTGATACCATGATTATTTTCATTTTTTTGGCCGCTTTCCTTGGGAGTCTTTTCACTGCGGATTTATCTGCAGCCGCCGAGCCGCATCGTCTTCTGGTTCTCCATACCAACGATATTCACGGCGGGATTGACGCGGGGAAAGCCACGTTCATGAACCCCGAATTTCCGCCGTCTTTGGGTGGAGCGGCATCCGCAGCTTGCATCATCCGTAAGATGCGAAAGCACGCTAAAGAAGAAGGCATAGGCTGCCTCTTGATAGATTCAGGAGATATTTGGCAGGGCACTATGGTCGGAACGAAAACGGCAGGACGGGCGGTCACGGATTATATGAATGCCATTGAATATGATGCCGTTATTCTTGGCAACCATGAGTTCGACCTCGGCCGCAAAATGCTCGAAGATAGCTGCCTGTCGCGGGCGACGTTCCCCATTCTTTCGTGCAACATTCTTGATACGACGGAAACAGGGGTACAGCTATATGCAGAGCCTTACATCATCCGGGAGATTCAGGGCATAAAGATAGCTATTGTTGGATTAACGACGACCGAAACACAACGCTTCAGTTTCGCCGAGAATATCCACGACCTTTACTTTGCCCCCGAAATTCCCTATGCGCAAGCTTATATCGACACCGTGCGAGCTCTGGGAGCGGATATTGTCTTTCTCGCCTGTCATGTTGGGCTGCCCTATGACCGCGTGGAAGCTTATGAAAAACTGGAAGAACGGGAAGCAAAGGGATGGACGTCCGATTATGCGTACAATGCTCTTGATATCGCCCGCCGGGTTCCCGACGCTGACGCTCTCTTTTGTGGTCATATCCATGTCGGTTATCAGGAACCCTGGGTGGATCCTGTAACACATATTCCTTGTTTTCAGGGGTATGCCAAGGGAACCTGCGTCGCGGCGATTGAATTCGAGATTGATCCGGAAACCAAGACGATTATCCGCTGGAAACCGTACGCTGATCGAGGCGTGCTTCTGACGACCTTTGCCGATGAATTCCCTCGAGAGCAGGATATTGCGGAACCCATCGATGCAGACGTTGCCCGCGTCGAAAAGGGATTCGATGAATCCGTCGGCGAAACGCTTGTGAATCTCCCTCGCATCGGCGAAGGAGAAACCCTGATGGGCAATCTCGTGTGCGACGCCATGAGATGGAAACTGAAGGGAGATATCGCCTTCACGAATCGAGGCGGTGTGCGCGCGGACCTTACCATGGGCAAGATTACCCCTCGGGAGGTGTTCACGGTACTGCCTTTCCAGAATGAGCTCGTCGAGATACATCTCACGGGCGCGTTCATCCGGGAACTTTTTGAGGACAAGCTCTCGTTTGGAGGCAGCGGAATGTTCGTGTCTGGAATGCAGGTGGAAGTGGACCGCAGCAGGCCGCCCGGCGACCGTATCACGGTCTTCAAAATCGGAGGCAAGGAGCCCGAGCCCCGTCGGCTCTACCGCATTATCACGACAGACTACCTTCTCGAAGGCAATTCGGGAATGGCGAAGCTCTATGAACACTATGATGAAGCAACACCGTCCGGTGTTCTCATGCGCGACGCTATGGTCGAATACATCCGCGAACATTCTCCCCTGAATCCCCGGCTCGATGGTCGCTGGAAATTTATCCAATAAAAAAGGGCTTTTGCTGAAAGCCCGTTTCTATTCTCTACCCGTTCCTTGACACATCTTTTTTCATGGCCGGATTTCAAGAAATGTGTAGCCGTCCGTGAGAATGTCAATCGTTCCGGTCTCATCTGTACGGAGGATTCGCACGCCGCGCGCTTCCAAGAGGTCGATGGTTTGATAATGAGGATGGCCGTAGGGGTTGCCGGCACCGCAAGGGATAACAGCAAAAAGAGGCGCTACAGTGTCCAGCCATTCGGCGTTTGTGCCGTCGTGGGATCCTTGATGATTCACTTTTAGCACCTCGCTTTGCAGAAGGTTGCCGAAGCGCGATATCATTCTCGAATTTACCGGCGTCTCGGCGTCGCCGGTCAGTATAAAATCCATCTGACCGACCGTGAATTTCAAGACGATAGAGCGGTTGTTCTCATTGTTCTGGGTGATTCCCTCCGGGTAATCCACATTCAGAACGGTCACGACAACAGCGGTATCTCCGATATCCCATTCCTCGCCGACGATAAGGCCGCCGGGAGATGGAGGCGAATGATACTCGCCATAGGAAATATTTGAACTCTGGACATCGTAGAGCCCGCCGTAATGGTCGGCATGGTGATGAGTCTCAACAAGATGATCCAGCCAGACAATCCCGCGACCTATTAAATAATTAACCGCCAGCGGAACGCCGTCCCCGTCCCAAGGGCCATCGCCGAAGGACGGTTCATGGGTTCCATAACCGCCGTCGATTAAAATCCGCTTACCGGCGGGCGTTTCAATCAGGTGACTGTCGCCCTGTCTGACATCAATCGTGGTCATGCGAAAGAGCGGTGCGGAACTGACCTCGAACGTTTGAAAACTATCAAGCGGACTTTCAAAAACAATCTCGCCTTCGGGTGAAACGGTGACATAGCGATACCAGTACGTGTGATACGAAGAGACGGCTTTCAGGGGCACAGACAACGTCGTTCCTGTTTCACTTAAAGCCGTAACTTCCCGCGCTAAGAAATTCGCGGATTCGCCGTAATAGACTTTACCCGATGCGGGAGACGAATTTGTCCAGATAATCGTCATCGTGCCGTCGTCTTCGCTTTGCTCTTTGGTTTCCATGTTTGCAACGCTGAAACGAACGCTCTGGCGTGCTTCCAATCCCTCGGTGTCGGTGACTTTGATTTCGAGAACTTCGTCACCTTCGAAACCTGTGGGAAAGCTCACATTAAGCACGGAACTGTTGAGCGCTGTCACGAAATGCTGAGCTCCTGAAACCGCCCACGTCAGCAGAGAGTCGGGCGTTTCATCTTGAACATACCCGTCAAGAGTTAGAGCGGGAAACGCGCCGTCGGCGCTGCGGGCGACCTGTGCGGGAATCCGAAAAAGTCGCGGCGCTTCATTTTCACTCTCCGTTACCTGTTGAGCGCAGCCTGCGACGAGAAACGCGAAGAATATCAGCAATAATTTCCGATTCAATACCATAACAACTTTTCACCCTCATGTAAGGAGGTTCCCATGCGAACACTTTGGCTTACTTGCCTAACGGCTCTATTTTTGATCGTGAGTATTTCATCAGCGCAGGTCATGATCAACGAAATTCTTTATGACACGGATGGCTCTGATGATACGAGCATCATGTTCACCGAAATCTACGGCCCTGCTGGAACAGACCTTGATGGCTACACGCTCCATGGTCTTAACGGGAATCAGAGCGGCGCCGAATATCTGTCTGTGCCTCTCTCGGGTACGATTCCGGCGGATGGCTATTTTGTCGTCGGCGGCAGCGCTGTCAATAACGTGGATCAGGTTTCACCTCACGACTGGCAGAACTCCGGATATCAGGGCGTAGGTTGCGATTGTATCCATCTCCGTTATCAGGGTGGCAACGTCGATAAAGTACGCTACGGAGACTGCGAAGCCGGGCACGAATGCGAAGGCGAAGGGGACGGGTATGCGCCGGATCCCTATCCCACGGGCGGTATCAATTATTCCATCGGCCGGATTCCTGACCATCAGGACACTGATGACAACGGAGCCGACTGGGGAATTCCCGACGCTCTGACTCCCGGTGAACCCAACGCAGGCGGTCCCTGCGAGATGTATACCTACACTATCAGTGAGATACAGGAAGACAACGCCGACGGAACCCCGGTGCACTTGGGCGAATTCGTTCACACCGAAGGAATCGCCACGGTCGCAAACTACGTTTATGATCCTGCTACGACGAACTTCTACATCCAGGATGACGACGCGGGTGTCAACATTTTTGGCAGCGTCGGAACGGCTAACGTCATGCCCGGCGATTGTGTCGTCATCGAAGGCTGGGTTGGCTTCTATAATGGTCTGACCGAAATCACGTCTTCGGGCGGCGGCAACTGCACCTGGGACCTCGAGGTCGTTGACCATACGGCTGTACCCGAGCCCATGATTCTTCCCTGCAACACGATTGAAACACTGGGAGAAGAATTCGAGGGAATGCTTGTCACCATTCAGGGGGTCTCTATCACAGGCGGTGACGCATGGCCGCCGGCAGATCAAAACGCTAATATAACCATCAGCGACCAGAGCGGAAGCTGCACCATGCGTATTGATAAAGATACCGATATTGGCGGACAAGCTCAACCGGAAGATCCTTTTGACGTTACCGGTATCGTATCACAATACGACGCATCATCGCCGCACACCGCAGGCTATCAGCTTCTGCCGCGTGCCTACACCGATTTTATTCATGTCGCAGTGGATGATTTCGCGGCTGATGTACCGGAAAGTTTCGAACTCCTCGGCTGCTTCCCGAATCCTTTCAACGCCTCGACTCGTATTAGCTTTAACGTCCCGAACCACACGGATGTTTCATTGCGCTTCTACGACCTTCTGGGACGGGAAGTTATGCAGGCTTCCGTTTCCGTTCAAGCGCCGGGTCAGTACAGCTACGTCTGGAACGGAACCAACGCTGCGGGCGAATCGGTCAGTACCGGCCTTTATTTCGTTCGCCTTCAAGCCGGAGCGGCGGCGGTCACAGGTAAAGTACTCTACCTGAAATAGCGCGAAGAACATTAACGGCACACCGGGAAAATGCTTCCTTGCAGGTTCAAAAAAATCACCCTGCTTAGTTACGCGTGGATTCTTTTCGCGCTCGCGTGCCCTCTATCAGCGCAGCACGTTCTTATCAACGAAAGCCTCTATGATACTCCCGGAGTGGATGAGCCTGCTCAGCTCTTTACCGAGCTTTGCGGCACTCCGGGAGTTTCTCTGTCCGGTTGGAGCCTCGTCGGCATTTCAGGAGCTACTGGCGGCGTCTATCGAACGGTTCATCTGTCCGGAACCATTCCCAACGATGGCTGTTATATCATTGCCAATACGGATGACAGCTCTTACGTAGATAGAAATCTCAACCTCGGCGTTGGCGAAGGAATCGACTGGTATGACGCTGGAGGACCGTCGGGAGATGACTGTGACGGCATCGAATTGCGCCACGGCGTCAGCGTTATCGACCGCGTCTGCTACGGCATCTGCGCGCCGGGACACGTATGCAACGGTGAGGGAGACTCCAACGCACCGGACGCGTATCCCGTGGGCAGCTTAAGCTATTCCCTTTCTCGCTGTCCTGACCGCGAAGATACCGACAACAACGCCTTAGACTGGGTCATTGCTCTTCCCACTCCCGGCAGCCGAAACCAGTGCCCCTGTCAGACGCTGCATCTATCCATCGGGCAGGCTCAGGAAGACACCACCGACGGAACGCCCATACATGCGGGTGAATTTGTATCTCTTCGAGGTATCGCTACGGTCAGCAGCGATGTCTTCAATCCTCAGGAAACGGATTTCTACATTCAGGATGACAACGCCGGTATCAACATTCGATGCAATCCATCTTCCACAAGCGTCATGGCGGGCGACTGCGTTGTTGTCGAGGGCTGGGTGTCGCACACTGGCGGTTTATGCCAGATTATCTCTGAAGGTCCCGACCCGTGCATTCCCATTCTTGATGTCACAGAACACACCTCTACTCCCAGCCCGATAGAAATCGATTGCCGAACAGCCCGCGTCTCCGGCGAACACTATGAAGGATTGCTGGTAAAGCTGATATGCGTCACAATTGTCGGCGGCGACCCGTGGCCGGAAACCGGACAGAACGCTGAACTCGCGGTCATTGACGGAACGGGTCTGTTCGATATTTATATTGACCCGGACACCGATATTGACGGTCAAGTTGAACCCGACGCGCCCGTCAGCATCACCGGAATCCTCAGCCAGCAGGATTCCACATCTCCCTACACCGAAAATTACCGGCTCCTGCCGCGCTCATGGTCGGATTTCGTAAGTTGCTCACGAACCGACGACGTCCCTGTTCCCTTTCCACAGCATCTCCAGCTTACCGGCTGCTACCCTAATCCTTTCAATGCGAGAACGAAGATTGTTTTTACGGTCGCGCGTCCCGTTGTCGTTGCCGTACAAATTTTCGATCTGCTGGGGCGGCAAGTGATGAAATCGTCTGTCGCGGTTTTTTCACCCGGAGAGCATATCTATATCTGGGACGGTACGAATCAAACCGGTAAAACGGTTAGTGCTGGAATTTATTTCGTCCAACTCAATATGGGCACAGCATCCGCCACCGGCAAACTGCTCTTTTTGAAATAGGTCGCGGGCAGGTCAGGCGACGTGCCGCGGCGAAAAGAAATCTTACTGCGCCAGTTCCGCCACGGTGGAACCGAAATCATCCCGGTTCGCTCCGCCGTCGGCGTAATTTTTTACCAATGGATGACTGTCCAGAAATTCGCGCACCTTCATTCGCAGCGCGCCTGTGCCTTTGCCATGAATAATTGATGCATATTTCAATCCATTCGTGTAGCAATCCAAAAGATATTTATCGAGAACAGGCAGCGCGTCTTCGGCATATTGACCGCGAATATCCAATTGATGAGGAATCTCTCGCTGAGACAACTCAAACTTCACTGTCACTTTTTCCGGCTTTGAACTTTCTTTGCTCGCCGCTCGCAAATCCTCTCGCCGAACCCACAATTTTACTGAACCGATTTCGACCTGCACACGGGCCTTCCCGCGCTGCAAAGCGGTAACCTTCGCAGGCGAATCGAATCCCGCGACTCGCACGCTCTGACCGATTTCAGGCTCGCGCTCTAAGCTCTCGCTCTGCTTCGTCTCCGGGATGATTTTCTCATCGCTTTCGATGTCAGCTTTCTTCTGCGCGACGTCTCGCTTGGCTTTTTCAAGCCGTTCGCGCGCGGATTTGATGACATCCCGCTGAGCTTGCCCTTCTTTGATTTCACGGATGGCGCGTTCCAATTCCGCATTGGCTCCCTGAAAAATTTCTTCAGCGCGCGCGATTGCTTTTTTCTTGTGCTCGCGTTCGATACGCCGCAAATTCGCTACCTTATCGGCATAGAGTTTTCGGAGCCCTTCAAATTCGTCCGCCCTGATGTCGCTTTCCCGCCGCAATTTTTCATAGCTTTCGATTTTGCGCGACAACTCCGCGACCAGTTCTTCCAGCCCGATGCGTTCATCTCCCAGTAAATCTCGCGCTCTCTCCAGAAGCTCCGATGGAAACCCAACACGCTCAGCGATTTCAATCGCGTAGCTTGAACCCGGCACTCCCGTGCGAAACTTGAACGTCGGTTTGAGCGTCGTCTCGTCGAAAGCCATAGAACCGTTCAGAAAACCGGCTCGTTCATGCGCAAACGCCTTGAGCGCTCCATGATGCGTCGTGCACAGCGTCAACGCTTCCTGCTGCGTGAGAGCTTCCAAAATCGCTTCGGCCAACGCCGCGCCCAAAGCCGGGTCTGTTGACGAACCGATTTCATCGATAAGAATAAGTTTACGCACTTGCGGCTCAGCAACCATTTCCCGGAGCTTCATCAGATGCGCTGTGAAGGTGGACAGATCGCTTTCGATACTCTGCGAATCACCGATGTCCGCAAAAACTTTTTCGAAGTGTGGAATTTCCGTACCGGGCGCGGCGGGGACATGAAGCCCTGCGGCGGCCATAATGCAAAACAGCCCGACGGTTTTCAATGTCACCGTCTTGCCTCCCGCGTTGGGGCCGGAAATCACCAGCGTCCGCGTCGGAGGCATAATCTCAAGCATTAGAGGTACCGTCGCATCCTTCGCTCTTTCAAGAAGAAGCGGATGACAACCGGTGATAATCTTGAGATCTCCTTTGAGATTAATCGCCGGAGCTACACAATCCCAGCGTGTCGATAATCGCCCACGCGCGTAGATTTCATCCAGCTCTGACAGAATATCAAGCGTCTGTCGGATTTCACTCAAGCGCTCATAAACAAGTCCAGTCAAAGCTCGCAGGATACGATGGACTTCTTTTTTCTCGTCGATTTCAAGCTGGCGAACACGATTGGAAATATCCAGCGTTTCCACAGGCTCCAAAAAAACCGTCGCACCGGATGCGGACTGATCAGCGATTAACCCTCGTACACGATTGCGCGCGGATTCCACGACCGGAATCACCAGTCGCCCGCCTTTTAAGGCGATCACGGCTTCCTGCACAACACCTTTTTCCGACCAGTCATTGAGAATCGCGTTCAGTCTGTCGTGGAGATGTTCTTTTTCTCGGGCGTTTTCGCGGCGAATCTGCTTGAGCTCCGATGAGGCGTCGTTGCGAACCTCTCCCGTATTGTCAATCGCTCGGTCAACCGATGATTCGATATCCGCAAAGACGCCTAATTGCGCTGAAATCGCATGAAGCAGCGGATAAGCGTCCTTTCGTTTCGCCAGATAATCGCGCACGGATTTCGCCACGGCAAGCGTTTCAGAGATTTTCAAAAGCGCTTCGCCGTCGAGCGCGGCTCCCTCGATAGATGCCCGCTTCAATTCCTCTCGGATATCCGCGAGACCCCAAATCGGAAAACCGCCGGAAGGTTCATTTAGGAGAGCCGCCATTTCACTCGTGCGCCGCGAAATGCGCAATGCTGGCTCGATTTGCTCAAAGGGCGCGAGACCGGAAAGTCGCTCCCTACCCAGCGGCGAAGCGGCCAGTGAAATTAAAATATCTCGCACTCGGTCGAATTCGAGCGCCTGAATAACGGGTTCCCAGTTCATCAAACTCGCTTCCGAAATTCCACCGGTTCTCTGTAGAGAACTTTTTCGACCTGCTTCTTCCCCCAACGAAGCACCTTCGATTTTCTCACGAACGATTCACCTTGGCCTTGCCACGGGGAGAAAAACAGCGCGACCAAGATCATTGCCACAAGTAAACCTCCCTTAACCAGTCCGACAAAGGTTCCCAAAACCCGGTCAATCCAATTCAGGAATGTCTTTTCGAAGACCTTGCGTAGCGAATATCCTATGTACGAAGAAAGAACATAAATCGCGGCGAAGATAAACAAGAAAATAAAAAAGGTGATAATGATGCGCAAAAGACCGGGACTCGTATATTCCGCGATGAAATCCCCAATCTGCCGGTTGAATGCGTACGGAATCCAGAGACCCACGACGATACCGATGATGGTAAAGATTTCCCACACAAAACCGCGTTTCGCTCCCGCCACACCGAAGAGGCAAATGATGGCAAGCACGATAATATCAATCAGGGTCATGATTTCTCCACGAAGATTAAATTGCGGCCGGGTCAGGCGGCCAACGAACGGACAAGGCAGGCCTTGTCCCTACACTCGCCGCGGCATGCGTGCCCGGAAACAGAAATATTTCAAATCTATGAAAAGATGTGCTAACTTCTTATAATATATAAGGATAACCTGCTGGTGAACCATACCTATCCGATACTGGGCAGGCAGAGCCAGCCCGTAGGATAGGTTTGGGAAATTGAAAAGAAATCCTAAAGGCTGGCTCTGCCTGCCTTTCATGGGCCTCTCATAAAAAAAGACACCGGCGGGCAAGAGGCTTGCCGTAGGTGTCTTTTGCGATTCGATACGAATGACCGCCGGCCCACCACCGGCATAGCTTATCGCGCCATGATGCGCATAAGTCTGCGCATTTTACGACGAGCGGCATTGGATTTACGTTTCCGTGCTTCGGAAGGTTTTTCATAACGCTGATGCTTGCGGATTTCCGCCATGAGCCCGGCTTTCTCGCACGATTTCACAAACCGGCGAAATCCCCGTTCGAACTGTTCCCCATCGCGTAATTTGATGTATGGCATTGATTTTCACCTCCTTCCAAGCACGGTTATTCTTTTCAATTACGTAGCTCGTTAATATAATATGAATTCTCACAAAAATCAAGTGCCGCGCTCATCTTTTCTTTCCGACAAACTTATCCCTTTCAATCTTCCAGCTCTTTTTTCATAAGTCCCTTGCACTTGGGAGGAATATTTCGTAGATTAAAATGCAAATTTTTGGAAATGACCATGACCAATGAAGCTCTCGTTGCCGAAGCTTGGCGCGCCCGTGAATTCGCTCAAGCGTCCTATTCGAAATTCTCGGTCGGCGCCGCTCTTCTGACAAAGAATGGCAATATTTTTTGGGGCGCTAATGTCGAGTCGAGCAGCTACGGACTCTCGGTTTGCGCCGAACGCATCGCTCTCTTTTCTGCGTTGACCGCCGGGCATACCACCTTTGAACGGCTGGCGGTTGCCGCAGAGACTCCTCTTCAGATTTTTCCCTGCGGCGCTTGTTTGCAGCTCTTAAGCGACTACGCCGGAGACATCACCATTCTGCTTTCGAAATCGTCATCGGAAATCATGATAAAATCACTCCGGGAACTCTTGCCTTATCCATTCGGGAACCGTCACTTTGACTCCAACTCCTGAACTTATCACGCGGTCTGCCGATGAAAACATCGGCATTCCTGAGCGGGATCCTTCCCGTCGTTTAATCGGTATCTGCGGCGGCTCAGGCTCCGGGAAGACACTCGTAACCCAGCAGATCGAAAAAACATTGGGCAACGATAAGTTGCTTGTCATCCAGCAGGACGGCTATTACCGCGACCTGTCTCATCTTCCCTTCGAGGAACGCTCCAAACAGAATTTTGACCATCCCGACGCTTTCGACAACAAGCTGTTGGAAAAACATCTGCGCGAACTTTTAGCGGGCAACTCGGTGACGCAGCCTCTCTATGACTATGCGCACCATACACGTTCGTCCGAGCATCGCACCATCGAATCCCGGCAGGTTATCCTCTTGGAAGGCATTCTCATTTTCGAGTCGGTTCGGCTTCGCAACCTGATGGATATCAAAGTCTATGTGGATGCTGACTCGGACATCCGGCTTTCTCGCAGACTTAGGCGCGACATCCTCGAACGCGATCGCTCTGTGGAATCGGTTCTGGAGCAATATGAACAGTTCGTGCGTCCGATGCATCTTGAATTTGTCGAACCCTACAAACGCTACGCCGATATTATTGTTCCTCAGGGCGGTATGAACAAAGTCGCCCTTGACCTGCTGATTACCAAAGTGCGCTCACTTCTAAAAGACTAAAAAAATCTATGTTTGATTTTCCTCACGATACCGGCTGGATTGAAGTGATTTGCGGGCCGATGTTTTCCGGCAAGACCGAAGAGCTCATTCGCAGGCTCCGCCGCGCGAAAATTGCCAAGCAGCGGGTCGCGATTTTCAAAGCCGGAATCGATACGCGTTACGAAGAAGATCAGCTCGTGTCGCATTCCCAACAGAAGATTCCTTCCATCGGCGTGCGAAATGCCTGGGATATATTAGCCCACGCCAAAGACGCCGATGTTTTTGGCGTGGACGAAGCGCAGTTTTTGGGTATCGAACTCGTCGAAGTCGCTGCCGAACTCGCCGGAGATCGCAAGCGCGTGATTATCGCCGGACTCGACACGGATTATCGGGGGCTGCCTTTCGAACCGATTCCACAGCTTCTTGCGATTGCCGAATACATTACGAAAGAGCTGGCGATTTGCGTGCAGTGCGGCAATCCGGCAAAATTCACTCAGCGCATCGTCGAAAGCGGCGAGCTTATTTTAGTAGGAGCTAACGAAGCCTACGAACCTCGATGCCGCCGCTGTTTCCGGCCACCGGATCCGATTTACTCTGTCAAAAATCAATTGAGTCTTACCGAATTGAAAAAGTAATTATTGTAGTGTTTCTCGAAAATAATATCTGATTCGTCTTTAATCAGCGGACGGCAGGCAGGAGCCAGCCGTTAGGGTCATTATTCCAATCTCCGGCCTAGGGGCTGGCTCCTGCCTGCCCATCATTGGATAAAAATTATTAGAAATGCTCTATGAACAGGTTATGACAATGTCCCTTTCTTTTTCTGCCAGCAACTGGCAATTTAACTATACCGCCGCAGGCGTTGGGCCTTCGGTGATTTTTCTGTCCCGCTCGCCCGTCGACCCGGAAGCCGCCGCATTAGCGCAGGCTTTGGAACGCGATTTCTTCGTCATCCAACTGCAAATTCAGGGAACGGATTCAAAAACATTCGCGCAGGCAGTCCGAGCTTTCTTTGCGGACAGGCAGCTTCATCGCGTCCACTGGGTTGTCGCACGTGACGCCGCCGATTTGGTCAGTGTCCTTGATAAGCAGACTATCTGGAGCATGAGTGCTGATTCTGCTCTGAATCTCGACACTGAGGCGGCATTGCGCAAGCGATTTGCCGAAGTAGATAAACCCTATCGAACGTCGGAGCACCCGCTCTAATGGCAAGGCTTATTTCGCTTCTCGGGATCCCGATTATCATCTTTCTGGCCTGGCTCATCTCCGCGGATCGAAAACATTTCCCGTGGCGCGTTGTCTTCTGGGGAGTGGGCTTGCAGCTCACCTTTGCCTTCCTGATTCTCTGGGTACCGGCCGGCCGCATCGCTTTTCAATGGCTCGGCGACCAGGTTTCCACCTTCCTGAACTTCACCATATACGGTTCGGAATTTCTCTTCGGCAATATCGTCAAAGAAGAATTCCAAGAAACGTTCGGATTTCAATTCGCGTTTGCGATTCTGCCGACGATTATTTTCTTCAGTAGTGTGATGGCGGTCGCTTACCACCTCGGTATCATGCAACGCCTCGTCACCGGTCTGGCGCGTCTGATGGCTGTTACCATGAGAACTTCCGGCGTGGAATCGTTGTCGTGCGCTGCGAATGTTTTTGTCGGTCAGACCGAAGCTCCCCTGCTGATTCGCCCCTTCGTCGCTCAGGCTACGCGCTCGGAGCTGAACGCCATCATGGTCGGAGGATTTGCGACCATTGCCGGGGGAGTGATGGCCGGTTTTATTATGATGGGTGTTCCGGCAAGCCACCTGCTCGCGGCATCCGTGATGTCTGCACCCGCCGCGCTGGTCTTCGGAAAGATTACGTTTCCTGAGCGAGAAACTCCCAAGACCGGGAGAAAAGTCGAGCTTCCGAAAATCACTCGCTACGCGAATGTCATCGACGCGGCGGCAGTGGGAGCCACCGACGGTGTGAAACTCGCCGTGAATGTCGGCGCGATGCTGCTGGCGTTTATCGCGCTGATTGCCGTGGTGAATCACGGCTTCCTGATTATCCATAACAATCTGGATTACTTTTTCAACTTCCCTTATTTTCCCGACAGTTTGCGAACCGTCTTTTCATATATTTTTGCTCCCATCGCCTTTATAATCGGAGTTCCATGGGAGGATTGCTTGAGTATGGGCTGGCTGCTCGGAACAAAAATTTCTATCAATGAATTCGTGGCTTATCTCGAATTCACAAAAATGCTGGAAACACTTTCTCCGCGCTCCGTTATCATCGGGACGTATGCCCTTTGCGGATTCGCCAACTTCTCGTCGATTGCTATTCAAATCGGCGGCATCGGAAGTATTGCGCCGGAACGTCGAAGCGAGCTGGCCAAATTGGGTTTGCGCGCGATGTTCGCCGGAGCGCTGGCGTCGTGGCAAACGGCGGCGATTGCGGGAGTGCTGATTGAATCATGAGCGATATTTTAGTTGAAGTCGAACGTCGTATTTCCTTGCGACCGGATGTAGCGCTGATTTTAGGCTCGGGTCTGGGCGCTTTCGCCGATGAGTTGAAAGACGCCGTCTCGATTCCGACGACGGAACTGGACGGCTATCCGAAATCTACTGTGGCGGGACATGCCGGACGAATCGTCGCGGGAAAGCTCGGCCAGACAGCTGTGCTTTGTTTTCAGGGACGCATTCACCTCTATGAAGGCTATAGTCCTCAAGAGGTGATTTTGCCTGTCCACATCGCTCATCATCTCGGCTGCCATACACTGCTTGTCACGAATGCCGCCGGAGGGATTGACCCGCATTTTCAACCCGGCGACTTGATGCTTATCGAGGATCATATCAATCTGCAATTTCGAAATCCACTGCGCCACAGCGCTTTGACCGCCGAACAACGTTTCGTGGATATGTCCGAACCTTACGACAAGAACTTAAGAGAACTGGCGCGGCAAACGGCGATGGAACAGGGCATTCCTCTCAAGAGAGGTGTTATGTGCGCGCTTTTAGGACCGACCTATGAAACTCCCGCCGAGGTGCAAATGATGAAGCGGTTAGGAGCTTCCGCAGCGTGTATGTCCACGGTTCCGGAAGTGATTGCGGCGAGAGCGTTAGGACTTCGAGTTTTGGGCATTTCGTGTATTACAAATCCAGCCGCCGGGATTTCACCTGAACCACTACGTCACGACGAGGTGCAGGCCGTTGCGGCTCAGGTCAGCAAGCGATTCCGCGCACTGCTCAGAGGCATCTTGAGCAAACTTCCACCAGCCACGCAGGCAAACACAAAGTGATTCACAGGCTTTCCATATCATTAATCCTGATACTATCCTTTGCGGTTTCAGCAAGGGCGCAGCTTCCCTTCAGTGAAGGAGATTGGGTCTCATACGTCGATTTTCGGCATATCGCCGCACTCGATGGCGGCAGCCGGTATCTCTTTGCCGCCTCGTCAGGCGGCGTTCTTATCTATGAGATCAATCGACGGCGCTGGGAAGACCCGCAGGCCATAGGTTATTCCATCACGGAAGCCATTCCTCTGACCGGGGCTGTAGCGCTGATTTATGATGAGGATACGAATTACTTGTGGGTGTGTACGCATCGGGAAATCCTGCGCTATGATGTCGGCGCTCGTCGTTGGATGCGGGAAGCGCGCGACCTCTGGCTGCCCAATGACCGGGTGGTCAACATGGGACTCTCGGAAGATAAGGTTTACATCGAGGTCATTCCCGGACAGGTGTATGCGAGACTTTTTCCTTTCGGCAGTCCGCTGCCTCAGCCGGGCTGGCAGGCGTATGTACGTCGTTTTTCCGGCAGCCGCCTGTTTGGCGGATTTTATCCCGACCTCTCGGACATGAGTGAAATTGGCGACGTGCGATGGCGCGGCCTGCGCAGCAAAATCCCTCTCACCTCCGCTCAGCTCTATGGATGGATAGGCAGCGGCCCGGCAAACTTTCCGCAACTGAAGCTACCCAACGGCAGCATTTTATTGCCGGAAGGAGAAGTTCAGGACAGATTCCTGCGCGTATTTCCCATCACCGACTGGTTCGTGGACCGGCGGGGGATGTTCTGGTTTGGCACGTGGGGCGGCGGTATCGGGAAAGGGGACATTCGCAGCCTATTCGCAGAAATGTTCGAATTCGGCCCGGCCGGGAATGACATCCGGGCATTACTCGTTCAGAAGAAAGATATCTGGCTTGGCGGCGACAACGAAGCTCCTCTTCTGGGAATCACCCGATGTTCGCGTAACAGGCAAACATGGCAACATTATGAACCCCGTGCAGAGCGTGAGATTCTTTCCACCATTGTCTATGATTTCGAGACAGCCGGAGACCGCACTTATATTGCAACGGAAGAAGGACTTCTATCGTTTAAAAAGAAGAAGCAATGGCGGCGCTTCGGACTCGAAGATGGCTTGTGGAGTAACCGTATTCGTGCGCTGGCGGCGAATGACACGCAGCTCTGGGTGGGAACCGACCGTGGCTTGAACCTGCTGACATTGCCCGGAATGACTATTTGGCGACAAGAAAATACCAGCCTGCGTCATCTCGGCATTCTTCGGTTGCGCCTGCATGGTGATACGCTCTATATCGGAACACCCAACGGCCTTTTTAGAGGCTCGATTGTTGACCGTGTTTTTAAGCATATTCCTCTGGATCCGGGTCTGTTGACGGCTCCGATTCGTGATATATCCGTTGTGGGTAAGAAAGTATGGACAGCGACGCGGCAGGGCGTGCAGGTTTACAATAGCACCTCCGGCGAATCGCGTTCATGGCTCAGCATTACCTATCTGCAAGGAGAAGAACCGACGTGCCTTCTGGCAACGAAGCAGGCCGTCTGGGTGGGAACGGATAAGGGGTTATGGCGCTGGTGGCGCGAGCGAAATGAATGGATAGATTACCGCCCGCATGACGGCTTGATTGACGAGCAGGTCGAAGTCATCCGGCGCGACGGCGATTACCTGCTGATTGGAACCGCGAATGGTCTCACGCGGTTTTACTGGAACGACCCGAAACGATTGAAATGAAAGAAAACCGCCGTAATCTGGTAGTGCCGCACGGCAGTGCGCTCCCGAATTTCAATGGTCATAAAAGGGTTGGATGGGTCACAGACCACAACAGTCGCAATTCAATGCTGGCTGCGTTCAGTTGATTTAGGCGCACTGCCGTGCGGCACTACCAGACCATGCTTTCATTAATACCCACGGTGCGAGAATTTTAAGAGGTATCCTTTTCATGCATCAATGCGAACAATGTGGTCAACGCCCTGCAGTGGTGGAATTTATTCAGGTTATCGGCGATGTTCGCAAACGAACCCGTCTTTGCCGAGAGTGCGCCGTTGAACATAGTCTGGAAGGCTCGATTGGCGCGCTTCGCGCTTTTGCGCAACAAATTTTCGGAGAGCTGTTCTCACAAGCCGAAAAACTGGAAAAGCACTTTGTCATCCCTGAAAAACCCTGTTCCTCGTGTGGGACAACCTTTCAGCAGTTTCTGGAAACCAGTCTCCTCGGATGCCCGGCGTGCTATCATGAATTTCACGACGCGCTGAAACCCATTTTACGAAGAATTCATGGGAGTACACGCATCAAGACATTCGACAGCGAACAGCCTGTTTCTCCACGCATCGAATCCGAATTACCTAAGCTGCAGCGCGCAAAGCTGAAAGTAGAACTCCAGAAAGCCCTTGTTGAAGAAAACTATGAGCTTGCCGCTCAGATTCGGGATAAACTGAAACAAGTCGAATAAATCTTAATGTGAACCTTCATGATTCGTCGTGCCGTGAAAGAAAAAGGGAAACAACGCGTTTCCGTGCTCCCGCTGCTTCCCCGGTTTCCGGGTTGGCTGTCAGGTAAAGATATTGAGAGTGCCATAGTTCTCACTACTCGCCTGCGTTTTGCACGAAATCTGCGCGGTGAACACTTCCCGCATCGACAGGATAAAACCGAACGCCAGCGAACTCTTGAGAAGGTGCGCAACGCTCTGAAAAGCTTTGCGGATAGAGCAACATTCATTGCGCTGGATAACCTCACGTCTCTGGAAGCGAATCTCTTGGTCGAACGGCGGCTGATTAGCCCTCAGATGGTGCAGGATCCTCTCCCGCGAGGCGTCTTCATCTGGAAGCAGCAGGATACGTCGCTGATGGTTTGCGAGGAAGACCACCTAAGGCTGGCAGGAATCCTGCCGGGATTGCAGCCTCGTAAAATCTACGATATTCTAAAGCCTATAAATGAAGAACTTCAGCGGAAACTGCCGATTGCCCGTGATCCCCAGCGAGGCTGCCTGACAAGCTGCCCGGCAAATTTGGGAGAGGCGATGCGCTTTTCTTTCTTCTGCCATCTGCCAGGCCTCGCGCTGACCCATGAAATGGAAAGCCTCGTCAAAGCTGTTTCGGATGCAGGGATTACGGTTCGCGGTTTTTGGGGGGAAGGGTCTGAAATTTTAGGAAATATCTTTCAATTCACCGATGGCCCCAGCCTCTCGTTCAGCCCCGCAGAAAGCCTCTCTCGCATGGAAACTCTGGGGCAGCAGATTATCGAGAAGGAGGCGATGGCGCGCATTGATTTGCAGAGTCATAACACCGCAGCTCTACAGGATAAAATTGCACGCGCACTGGGTATCCTCCGGTCATGCCGCCTCTTGGACTCCGCGGAAAGTCTGGCTCTCTTCTCCGCCGTGCGCTTGGGACTGGATCTCGGATGGATAGCGGGAATCCATACGCCCATGATTTCGAAACTTACACTTGAAACAGGCCCGGCGTTCTTAACCCTGTCCCTTGGCCGCGAAGGCACGAGCCGGGAATTGCAGGCTCTGCGAGCCGAGAAAGTGCGCAAAGCTTTTACTAAAGCAAGTTTCAAGCCTTGAGACACATCATGCGAATCCAGCGGCGAATTCCGCCGTTAGACGGCAGAGTTTTTGCGGATGATTTTCAACTGATAATGGAGACGCAGGTCGAAATTTTTGCCGCTGCCGGCAGAACGTTTCCGGGAAAGAATACGCGATGTCCTCCGACTTGCATCTCATTTTTCTCTTTCGTAAATTGGCAAGGTGACGTGATAGAAAGCGGATAGATACGATTCTTGGCGCTTCGGCGGCACGTCTTTTGCCTTGCCTCCGCGGCGTTTGGGTTTCCTATGAGGTAACGATGCAACATAACAAGTTCTCCATGCGTGTTTCGCAGGTGCTGCAGTTTGCGCGCGAAGAAGCGCTGCGTTTTGGCCATGATTACATCGGCACCGAACATATCCTGCTCGGGATTATTCGATTGGGGGATGGTCTCGCCGTGCAAATTCTTCAGAATCAGGGATGCGATCTTGATGAAGTGCGGGAAGCTATTGAAGAAATGGTCGATGCGTCGAAAGGAACGATGAAACTCGGGGCAATTCCTTTCACCAAGCGCGCCGAAAAAGTTCTCAAGGCTTCCTATATCGAAGGAAAGGGCTATTCATCGGATGTTATCGGGACAGAGCATCTGCTCTTAGCCCTGCTCAAAGAAGATGATGCAATGGCGGCCAATGTCCTGCAGAGTTTTAATGTAACCTACGAAATCGTTAAGACCGAACTCGATAACCTGCTTCGCGGCTCCGGCCAAACGCAGCCTCCACCGCCCAAAGAAAAATCCAAGACACCCAATCTGGATCATTTTTCCCGTGATTTAACGCAGTTGGGACGGGAAGATAAACTCGACCCGATTGTCGGGCGCGATAATGAAATCGAACGCGTGGCGCAGATTCTTTCGCGACGCAAGAAGAACAATCCGGTGCTCATCGGCGAACCCGGAGTCGGCAAGACAGCCATCGCCGAAGGACTGGCGCTGCGCATCATCGAGCAGCAGGTGTCGCCGATTCTTTTCGGCAAGCGCGTCGTCGCCCTCGATTTAGGAGCTATCGTCGCTGGAACGAAATACCGCGGTCAATTCGAAGAGCGCATCAAAGCTATCATGCAGGAAATCGAGAAGAGTTCGAATGTTATCCTCTTCCTCGATGAGCTGCATACGATTGTCGGCGCTGGGTCAGCTTCCGGCTCTCTCGATGCCTCCAACATGTTCAAACCGGCGCTGGCGCGCGGGGAGCTTCAGTGCATCGGCGCCACGACGGTGAACGAATACCGCCAATCGATTGAAAAAGACGGGGCTCTCGAACGACGCTTCCAAAAGGTGATGGTTGATCCGCCGACAGATGAAGAATCCATTGCGATTCTGATGGGACTCAAATCAAGATACGAAGAGCATCACGGCGTCAAGTACACCGATGAAGCGATTCGCACAGCCGTGATGCTTTCCGACCGCTACATCACCGACCGCTATCTGCCCGATAAAGCCATTGATGTCATGGATGAAACGGGTTCGTGCATACGCATCTCCCATATTGTCGTTCCCGAACGCGTCCTCGAACTTGAGAAAAACCTCGAAGCGGTCAAACGTGAAAAAGATGATCTTGTCCGGAGTCAAAAATACGAAAAAGCGGCGATGCTGCGTGACAAGAAAATCAAACTCGAAGCTCTACTTCAGCAGGAAAAAGATACGTGGGAGCGCAACGAATCACAACCGCCTTTGGAAGTCACGGAAGATGATATCGCCGACACCGTCGCCCGGATGACCGGCATTCCAGTTTCGAAAGTCGCACTATCGGAACAGCAGCGCCTCTTGAAGATTTCGGAAACACTCGGCAAACAAATCGTCGGTCAGGAAGAAGCGCTCGAAACCATCGCGAAATCGCTCCGCCGCGCTCGTTCAGGCCTAAAGAATCCTCGTCGCCCGATTGGGTCGTTCCTCTTTCTTGGACCCACCGGCGTGGGCAAAACCGAACTTGCACGCGTTTTAGCTGAATACCTTTTTCAAGACCCGGCATCGCTCATTCGAATCGATATGAGCGAGTACATGGAAAAATTCAACGTCTCCCGCCTCATCGGAGCGCCTCCGGGCTATGTCGGCTACGATGAAGGCGGCCAGCTCAGCGAAAGAGTTCGGCGTAAACCTTACAGCGTCGTCTTGCTCGACGAGATTGAAAAGGCGCATCCGGATGTTTTCAATATCCTGCTGCAAGTTCTGGACGCTGGAGATTTAACCGATGGTTCGGGACGCAAAGTGGATTTCCGCAATACGATTCTCATTATGACCTCGAATCTCGGAACGCGCGAGGCTCAGAAGGCGGTGCAGTTTGGTTTCTCGGGCGCGGAAACGGTTGACTACGAGAAAATGGCGGGCAAAATGCTCGAAGAAGTAGAAACCCTTTTCCGTCCGGAATTTTTAAATCGCCTCGATGAGATTATCGTCTTCCGAATGTTAGCGCGGGAACATATTCAAAAAATTCTGGATATCTATATTGATGAGACGAATGAGCGGATCGAGGAACAGCACTTCAAAGTCGTGCTCACTCCCAAAGCTCGCGATTTCCTCATCAATGAAGGATACAAACCTGAAGTCGGAGCACGGCTGCTGCGACGCACGGTTGAGAGATGCCTCGAAGATCCTCTGGCGGAAGAAATTTTGAAAGGCCGTTTCGGCGGCGGCGCAACCATTCAGGTGATTCTGAAGAATGGCGAACTAGCTTTCCGCGAACAGCGCGAAAAAGTCCCTCTTGATGATGAATCGTAGATACGGTAATTAAATTCCTTTCACTCTTTACGAATGGCGAATTTTTAAGCCCGGAAAATATTTTTCGGGCTTTTTCTTTCGTTTACCTGGCACGCGAGACGCATGCCTCGGCAAGCAATACTATGCCGAGCCGGGTTTAGCGCAGTTTAACATAGGCCAAACGATGAACTTAGCACGCGTAACCCGACCGGAATTTTAAATCCAAGTGCACTGCCGTGCGACACTACCAAACTAAACAGCCGAGCCTGATCGCTCCCGCGTCCGCATTCCCGCACGCATGAGCGAAGAAAAACAACAAATTGGATATTGTCGACGTCGCTCTGACAAATCACACTTGCAAAAACGAAAGAATTTTCTCATATTGACCTTGCATTAAAGAACAGGCTGAAAGAGCGAACTTCATGAAACGCGAATTTAGGAGTGGACATAAAGATGAAAATGGTTTACACCCTGTATGAATCTCCTTTGGGTATCATCCGGCTGCTCGCCGTAAATCAGGAACTCTTACGTCTTGAGTTTGAAGATGAAAAAAAATCGCTGGTGTTCAACCGCGCCAAACGGGACGCCGATTGTTTCAAACCTTGGATAAAACAGCTCGACGATTATTTTGCGGGAAAACTTCAGGAATTCTCAATCCCTATCGTGATGGAAGGTTCCGAGTTTCAGATGCGCGTTTGGAAAGCCTTGTGCGATATTCCCTATGGAGAAACGCGCAGCTATGGGGAAATTGCCCGCGTGGTCGGCAACCCACAAGCAAGCAGAGCTGTCGGAGCCGCCAATCGCCGGAATCCGCTGGGGATTATCGTTCCCTGCCACCGAGTCATCGGCTCATCGGGGAAACTCGTCGGATACGGCGGCGGATTATGGCGCAAAGAAGCTCTGCTGGACATGGAAAAACAGCACCTCGCCATCACCCCGAAACAAATTTCAGCGAAAGCGTCTTAAAGCTATCTTGTAGAATTTGTACCGTTAATTGCTGTCCGAATCGGGCAGGCAGAGCCAGCCCGTAGGTGTGACAGATTGAATATAAAATCCTAAAGGCTGGCTCTGCCTTTCCTTTTCAAAAAGACGCACATGTTTGAAGCTATAAAAAAAACCCGAAGCACTCGGCTTCGGGTTTTTCAATTACTGTAGCTCTTTAAAGATCCGCCCACGTGATAAGTCCCAGACGGAGGGGATTCGGAACATCAGGATGCGAAGGTATCACCCGAATGGAAAGTCCATGCAATCCGCTCTGACTGCAAGGGAGAGTTCCTTCATAGAGATAGGCTCCTTTTCCGGTATCTTTGACCATTTGCATCGCGAGGACATTTCCTTTTTCGATCATACGCTCCGAATTCAGGACGCCGGAAAAAATCTGAACGGTGACATCCTCCGGCTTCAACGTTCCAAGTCCGATTTGAGCCTGCACATTCACCGATTCTCCGACGCCCACCGATGATGTTCCATTCGTATTCGTGGAAACAATTCGTATCTCGCCCCAATGTTCGCGGATGCGAGACCTCCAGTGCGCGAGTTCGCGGGCAGGCTGCATATCGTCCTGACAGAGTTTCTCACACAATTGATGAGCTGGCAAGTAATACCGGTTGCAATATTCCATCACCATCCGGTTCGTGTTGAAAAGCGGGCAGAGGCGGCTCATTGAAGCTTTCATCTTGGTAATCCATCCGCGAGGCAACCCGTCGGCTCCCCGATCATAGAAGAGCGGAATCACTTCCTGTTCGAGAAGGTCATATAGAGAAGACGATTCGACCTTATCCTGATAGTCTTTGTCTTCATAATCTTCTCCATGACCAATCGCCCATCCTGTTTCCGGCGAGTAGCCTTCAACCCACCATCCATCGAGAATCGAGAGATTCAATCCCCCATTCGGCAGCACTTTCATGCCGCTGGTACCGCTGGCTTCCATCGGACGCTTTGGCGTGTTAAGCCAGACATCCGCTCCCTGCACGAGAGACCTTGCGACGCTCATGCGATAATTCTCAAGAAAAACAATATGTCGGCCAAGCTCTTCATCACGGGCAAAATGAACGATTTCCTTAATCAGCGCTTTCCCTTGGTCGTCGTGCGGATGCGCCTTCCCCGCGATAATAATCTGAACCGGCCTGTCGGGATTGCACAGGAGTTTCCGCAGCCGCTCCGGATCGCGGAACAGCAAGGTTGCCCGCTTGTAGGTCGCGAAACGCCTTGCAAAACCTATCGTCAGCGCGTCCGGATCCAGTACCTCGCGCGCGGCTTCAAGGAGCGAAAGACGGGCTCCCCGCTGCTTCAGATATTTGTGCAGACGGCGGCGGGCATAAGCGACGAGTCGTTCCCGGCGTCTCTCATGCGTCCGCCAGAGTTCTTCATCGGGAATTTCTTCGATGCGTTTCCATATTGTCTGATCATCCGGCTTTTTGGGCCAGTCCGGCCCGAGATAACGGTCGAAAAGCGTCGCCATTTCGTAGGAAATCCAAGAACGAATATGGATGCCGTTCGTAACCGACTCAATCGGAATCTCCTCTTCCGAAAGCCCCGGCCACGCATCTTTCCACATTCGCCGCGACACCTCGCCGTGCAGCTTGCTGACGCCATTGGAATATTCCGACATGCGCAGCGCTAAAAGCGCCATATTGAATGGCTCAGACGGTTTCCCTCCTTTGCGCTGCCCCAGCGCAAGGAATTCCTCTTCGGTGATACTGCTATCCGGATAACCCTGTGAAACGAAATATTTTTTCATAAGCTCCGGCGAGAATTCATCAATACCTGCCGGAACGGGAGTGTGTGTCGTGAAAACCGTGCCGCTGCTGAGCACCTGAAACGCCTCTTTAATCGACAGACCATACTTTTCATGACGCTGGCGCACACGCCCCAAAGAAAGGAACGCGGCGTGCCCCTCGTTCATATGGCAAACGCTTGGAACGATTCCCAAAGTGTGCAGCATCAGAATTCCGCCGATTCCAAGGATGATTTCCTGCTTCAGCCGCATCTCCTTGTCACCGCCGTAAAGTTGATGGGTGATACCACGGTCTTCAGTGGTATTCTCCGGCAGGTTCGTATCCAACAGAAAGAGAGGAATGCGGCCTACTTGCGCCCGCCAGATCTGCACCTTAACATCGCGCCCCGGAAAGCGAACACTCACCTTGATTCTATTTCCATCGGCATCACATTCCGGCAGAATCGGCATATTATAAAAATCATTGTCGGGATAATATTCCTGCTGCCAGCCGTCTTCATTCAAATATTGCTGGAAGTAGCCTTTCTGGTAAAGCAGACCGACTCCCACAAGCGGCAATCCTAATTCACTGGCGGATTTTAAATGATCTCCCGCAAGAATACCAAGACCGCCTGAATAAATATGCATACATTCCGTCAGGCCGAATTCCATCGAGAAATAGGCGATGTAGGGCTTTTCAAATTTCCCGGACTTCTTTTGAAACCATGTGGAAGCCTGCATATACTGGTGCAGGTTCGTCGCCACGCGTTCTAAATGAGCGAGGAATCCTTCATCACTTGCCGCTTTTTGCAGCCGTTCCTGTTTGATAATTCCCAGCATCCGAGCCGGATTGTGACCGCTCGTTTCCCAGAGTTCGCGGTCCAGGCGGCGGAAAAGCTCGATGGTCTCCTGATTCCATGTCCATAGCAAATTATAGGCAATGTCACGAAGCTCTTTCAGTTCTTCCGGCAATGTCGGTAAGACCTGAAAGGAATGTACGGCTTTAATCATTTCGAAAACCCCATTTAAAGAGAATCCACTATAATCCTATCGGTCGAAATGTGTGATATATTTAGCTTTATACCGGAAAACCTAAAGGTTACGACAATCGGTTCATCAATTCCAACTCAAATGGATTCAACGGTTTGCGCTTTGTGATAACATCATCAAACGGCGTGAATACCACCTCCCCGCCAATTTCGCCGATCATCACACCCGATTTACCCTCGCGCAGCGCCAAAACCGCAGCAGCTCCCAGCTTTGAAGCCAAGACTCTATCCCGGGCTGTCGGGGACCCTCCTCGCTGAATATGTCCAAGCACCGTGACTCGAGACTGAATGCCGTAGAGCTTCTCCAGACTATCGGCAACTTTCTCAGCGCCGCCCGTCTCATCTCCTTCCGCCACGACAACGATATTGGTGCGCCTGCCAGCTTCGAGGCCCTGTTCAAAACGCCGGTAGAAAGCCTCGTGATCAGAAACCGTTTCGGGCAAAAGCACCCACTCCGCTCCCCCAGCAATCGCAACTTGCAGCGCGATAAATCCAACATGTCTGCCCATGACTTCAATGATGAACAATCGTTCCATCGCGGTGGCCGTATCGCGAATTCGGTCAATCGCATCCAGAGCCGTGTTCACAGCGGTATCATAACCAATCGTGGTGTCGGTGCCATACAAATCATTATCAATCGTTCCCGGACAACCGATAACAGGCACATTGCATTCTTTCAGGAGCGCCTGCGCACCGCGAAACGTTCCATCTCCTCCGATAGCGACCAACCCGTCGATAGCATGCTTTTTCATCACAGTAATCGCTCGCGCCCGTCCTTCTTTGGTCAGAAAATCAGCACTGCGGGATGTTTCCAAAATCGTCCCGCCCTGCTGAATAATATTCGATACCGAGCGGCGCTCCATCGGAATGATATCGTCATTGCACAGGCCGGTATAACCCTTGCGCACGCCTAAAACAGTTATATCTAATTTACTCGCCGTGCGAACAACCGCGCGAATGCACGCATTCATTCCGGGAGCGTCCCCTCCACTTGTAAAAACAGCGATTCGTTCCATAATACAGAAGCCTTCTTTGTATTTCCTCTGTGATAGCTCTTGCTTGATTGTGGAAGTATAATAAAGAGAAGCTTTGAAATCAAGGCGACCCTCCTATTCTGCCATTCAATTCCGGCCGGGTTACGCACAATAAGCCAACGAACGGACAAGGCAGGCCTTGTCCCTACTCCTCGCGCAAATCGGTTGCTTTTGCGCGTGTTGATTCGTAAATTGTTTCAACGTGAAGGAAAGGATTGTTTTGCGCTTCTTATTTTTTTCAGGGTTTGCACTTTTGCTGACAGGTTCTCTGCAAGCTTTCGCGGCTACAGGAGAGTCCAGCGCACATTTTGGTTTTCTCAGTGTGTTGCCGCCGCTGGTCGCCATCGGTCTGGCGCTCGCGGTGCGTCAGGTTATCGTGGCGCTCCTTGCTGGCGTTTGGCTTGGCGCGACGTTTCTTCACTCTGGCAATCCTCTTTTGGGAATAGCGCGAACTCTCGATACCTATCTTATTGGAGCTTTGGCCAATGCCGACCATGTCGCTGTCTTGCTCTTCAGCCTGACTTTGGGAGGTATGGTCGCGATTATCTCGCGCTCGGGAGGCACACGCGGGCTCGTGCAGAGACTCATACGTCATGCGCACACGCCGCGCCGCGCTCAGCTTTTAACGTGGCTGGCAGGTTTAGCATTTTTCTTCGATGATTATGCCAATTCGCTGCTGATCGGTCACGCCATGCGTCCTTTAAGCGACCGGCTCCGAATCTCGCGAGAAAAGTTGGCCTATATTGTGGATTCCACTTCAGCGCCTGTCGCATCTTTCGCGGTGATTTCCACGTGGATTGGTTTCGAAATCGGCCTCATCGGTGACGCATATCATTCCATCGGCATTGATGTCAATGCGTACTGGATTTTCATTCAAACCATTCCCTACCGTTTCTATACCATCTTTGCATTGGCATTGGTCGCTTTCGTCGCGTGGATGTCTCGAGATGTGGGAGCGATGTGGAAAGCGGAGAAACGCGCGCGCGAAACCGGACAGCTCTTGAGGCCAGACGCCGCGCCTCTTTCCAGCCTCGACCGAATCGAAAGCGCCGATAGTGAGGTCGCCGCCGGTCCCGCCTATTACGCATGGCTTCCGGTCGCTGTCGTCGTCGTGATGACACTCGTCGGACTCTATTGGAATGGCCGCGCTAACGTCGCATCCTCGAACCCGGCGCTCTATCAAATCATCGGTCAGGCGAATTCGTTTCATGTCCTCATGTGGGCGGCGTTTTCAGGCGCACTCGTCGCAGGCGTCCTCCCGATTATCGGCAGAAAGATGAAACTGCGTGCCGTTATGGATGCGTTCGTCTCCGGTGTGCAGTCGATGAACGTCGCCATGATAATTCTGCTTCTGGCTTGGGCGCTCGGTCAGGTTTGTCAGGACATGCACACCGCGCAAACCGTGATTGACTGGACGCGCCCGATTTTATCGCCGCATCTCCTGCCGGCGGTCGTCTTTATCGTCGCTGCACTAACATCGTTCGCCACCGGCAGCTCATGGGGAACGATGGCGATTCTCTTTCCTATTGCTATTCCAGCCGCGCAAACGATGGCTCCGGGCGTTCTAAGCGCCGATGTTTTTGTACCGAACATCATTCATATCGGAACCATCGGCGCCGTCCTCACGGGTTCCATCTTCGGCGACCATTGCTCCCCGCTTTCCGATACGACGATTCTGTCATCGATGGCTTCCGGTTCTGATCACATCGACCATGTCAAAACGCAGATTCCCTACGCAACAGCGGCAGCATTGATGGCGCTTTTCATTGGATACTTACCAACGGGCTTCGGAATCTCTCCGTGGATTTCTCTCGGAATTGGTGCCGTGCTGCTGCTTTTATGGTTGCGTGTTTTCGGCAAGAAAGTACCGCCGTGGTGAATGTGTCACCCGCCCGCTAAATAAGAAAGAGGCTCCGAATTCTCGAAGCCTCTTCTCATGTAAAAATATTATTCGCGAAAGCGCGAATTTTTTTTAGTTGGAAGCCTTCACGACAAAGAAGTGTTTCTCACCGGTGAGTTCGCTGAGCGGGATTGTCAGGCTTGTGTCGCTCGTCGAACCTCTTGACGTCGTGAATGTTCCATAGGGATCCGTATCGCTGTAAGCATTTTAGTGCTTAAGAAGAATCAGTAGACCGCGATAACCTCGTAGAAATTCTTGCTACTGGTTGTCACCCTGCCGGCATCTGTGTACGATGTGGCGGATATCGGCGTTGGAGTCAACAGAGTCCCGGTCGTGTAATCTTGATCAGGAGTCGAGAGGCGGTAAACCTTATACTGCAATGCGCCGGTTGATGTCCACGAAAGAACGAGGTCGGTGCCAACCACCTGCACGCACAAATCGCTGACCGGAACCGGCGCCGCCGCAGGCAAACCGATAATCATGAAATCATCCATATACCAGCCTTCCAACCCGCCGCCGTCATCGCTGCCGAAACGGAAACGGAATTGCGCGCTGCTGCCCGCGTAAGCATCAAGCTCCACACTCGCTTCTGTCCAATGGAAGTTGCCCGAATAGCACATTGTTGCGCAGTCAAATGGACCTGTGTAAGGACTGCTGCCACCGGCCGTACAGCGGGTAACTTTGTTGTAATTCGGATTTAATGTCGTAAGCTGCGCCCATGCTCCGCCATCTACAGAAATATCGATAGTGCCTGCATCATATGCCGAATCAGGATAGGCTCCGGAAATCTCAGCTTCAATCCAGTGCCAGAACGTCAGCGTCGCTTCACTATCTATGGAAATCGAAGGACTGACCAGACAGCCATAAGTATGGTTCGCGTAAGTGCCCGTGCCAGTATCGCCGAATTTCCATGCATGGCTGGCACTGTGGTTCATTTCCGTTGACAGATGCCATTGATCCGCCCAGCCGACATCCAGTTCGCTGTGCGTCCAATCGCCCTGACCGGATTCCATATCGTCCGAGAAAATCACACCATAGACAGAGAAGCTGTAAACATCGCTGGAGTCCGAGTTGTGATTCTCCGAAGAGTCGGTCGCTGAGACAAAGTAGTAAATCGTCGTTCCCGCCGGATAACCGCCAAACGACGCCGACCAGATGTCGCTTCCGCCATAGGTCATCGCCTGCGACGTGAAATCAACGCCATTGAAACCATGATAGAACATCGCGCTTTCGACACCCGAATAATCCGTGATGGTCGCATCCAAGACATACGGCCCGGTTTCATCCATGGTATCATTGAGCGGCGTAAAGGCGATATTGGGTGGATATTCATCTGGGCCACCGCTGATCACAAGAACATCAGCGAGGTACGTCTCTTTATTGAAAGCCGTAACCGTCAATTGGATATTCTGACCAATCGGTAATGATGGACCGTCCACAGAAATGGTTGCAAGCCCTGTGGCGTCCGTGTACTCCGGTCCGAGAAGCGCGCCGTTATACGACAGCGCGCACAGAGCATCTTCCAGACCGGACACGGTGACAGGGAAACTCTCAATACCGTGGTTAATTTCACCGTCGTGGCTGACGGACATAGCCGTTGCCGCAGCCGTTCGCAGCAGAACCGATGGGTCGCCGAAGATATGCCAATGGTCAAACTCATTGGCGCCTGTGGAACCATTGAGATCGATCATCTTGCACGAGCCGTTGTAACAAATCCCACCGAAAGTCAGCATCGTCTCGGCGCAGAGCAAATCCACCGATTCGTCCTGAGCGTCCATCGGGGGATTCCAGTCCATATTAATCGAAGACATGTAACATGCGAGAGCCCCGGTGGGTTCTCCACCGTTCGTCGCACGCGTCCACGCTTCCCCGAAACAAGTAGAGCTGGTGAAATCCCCGTTCACACAAGCAACACTGATAATAAAGGGCAACATGTTGTTATTCGTCAGCGCATAAATATTCGTATTGGAAAAGCCTGTCGTGCTCCAAGCAGTCGTGCTTCCATGACCGCAATAATTGATAAAACTCCGCCCTCCGTTCACCGCGGTTGTGACGTTCGAAGACGTAGCGCCCGGATCATAAATCTGATCCACTGCTGAATACGTGAAATTCAGCAGGTCTGTGCGAATCAGTTCGACGTGCTCGTAATCATATTCCCCGTTATGTCCTGGCCCGTCGGCGGAACCAATACCGGTTCCGTCATCATACCATGTGCTGCTCGATGACGCATCCCGTTCATATTCGACGGTTCGTTCAACCTGCGTTTCAACATCCGCAACGGATTGCGCCGAAAAACGCCCGATGAAAAGATCAGGATAGCTGTCTCCCGTAATCAGAGCATAGGTCGGATCCTGACCGCCGGAAGGCGTGGCAACCTGTGCAGCATCTCCGACTAAAAGCACCCAACAGAGATTTCCACCTGAAGCCGTGTAGAAATCCTCGATGTAGGTATTAATCGCAGAACTGTTGTTTCCAATGGCGGAGACATCCACAACCGTCGTGGGGATTCCCTTTTGAATCTTCCAGTCCACGAAAGGCTGCACGGCTGAATGGAAAGAATCATACGTGATAACCAGCATTTCTCCGGTTTCCAAAACCGGCGTGTAGCGCGACTCAGACATGCCATAGTTCAAGAAGTGACGACCATACATAAGATTGAAATCCGGCGTGACATGTGTCGGAGGTTCACTCCGATCCATCACATTGATGAGTCCCGGTCCGACTGACATGATTTCAACCGTCACCGACGTATAAACACGTAGAAGCTCACGTCCCGTGTGATAACGGAAAGCATTGAGTTCCACAACCGCCCCACGCCAGTCGCGCAGAATATGCGGTTCGCGGATGGACGTTAGTTCCGCTGGATACCACTGATTCGCCTGATAAACCGGCCCGAATTCATAAGGGACATCGGCTGGATTAATCGTACGCGGCAGACTTCCCTTTGATGGAATGATGGGCGTTTGAGGAAAATCACGATAGTTCGAACTCAGAACCTGAATTTCCATCTTCGCATTGTCCGGAATGATAATACTGCGGCAGAGCCTCGGCAACGCGGGTTCTCCGGCATTCAGAAGCACGCCCTCTTTACACGTCTGAATTTCAAAATACTCCTGCCCGTCAATCATCACCGTCTCGCGAGAAAACCCGGCGACATCAAACCTGAGAACCGTGTGCTGATTGTTCGATTCAATGACAGTTACCGTTACATCCTCAGACGACGGCACCAGATTAACACGTTCCGCGCCGAAAACGAGGAGAGGCACCATTAGCATGAAAACCAAAAAAGTTGCGACTTTCTTCACATTAAATCTCCTTCCTCTTCATTCCTTCCAGAAATCCTGACCCATGTAATACGTATCATGAGCAGAATTCGAGCGAATATTTCTTTTTAATTGCTGTAAATCAAATCTTTACATCTTGGCGATAGTTTATTCGACACTCACTTTTAACGCCAAGCTACAAGTTAAGAAAACTTATCCCCATTTTCAAGGAAAAAATGGCTGCGGAGTGAATTGTCGGGTCATTATTGCTTTTTCCACAACCGGTTACAGAACCCACTCGAACAATTTTACCGCCAGCCAGGAAATTAAGGCGCAGACCGGAAAAGTTAATATCCAGGCCCCAACAACTTCTCGCACGACCCCCCAACGCACCGCTGAAACCCTCTTTGACGCTCCAACGCCCATGATGGCGGTATTTATCGTATGGGTTGTACTGACGGGGATTCCCAGACGGGAAGCCAATTCGATAGCGCACGCCGCCGCTGTTTCCGCCGAGAATCCACCGGGTGTTTCCAACTTGACCATCCTGAGTCCCATCGTGCGAATAATGCGCCAACCGCCTACCGAAGTACCGATACCCATAACCGTGCTGCAAACCAAGATAACCCAAAGAGAAACATGGAATTCCGGAATAACACCTCCGATGACCAGAGCCAGCGTAAAAACCCCTATAAATTTCTGGCCGTCATTGCTGCCGTGACTGAAAGCCATAAAAGCTGCCGAGAGGATCTGCAATTTCCCGAAATACTTACGTACCTTACTTGGGGAATGATTCTGGAAAAACCATGAAACCGCCATCATAATCAGAAGCCCGCCGCCAAATCCAAGGAACGTCGAGAAGCCGAGCCCTATCAGCACCTTTTTCCAGCCAATCCACAACAGAGCCGAGGGCCCTGCCGTTGCCAGACCAGCACCAGCCATTCCCGCCACGAGCGCATGACTCTCACTTGTCGGCAACCCAAAACGCCAAGCGAGGGTACCCCAGAAAATAATACCTACCATCGCTGCGCCGACCGTCGTCAGGTTAATTGCCGACGCTTCGACAATCCCTTTTCCGATGGTCGCCGCAACCGCCGTTCCGGACATCGCGCCGACGATGTTCAACAGACTGGCCATAATCACCGCTTTCATCGGCGTCATGACCCGGGTTGAAACCACCGTCGCGATGGCGTTGGGAGCATCCGTCCAGCCGTTGACGAACTCCGCCCCGAGAATCAGGAAAATCACGATTCCCAGGGAAAGGGTAGACTCACCCATGAAGCATCCTACCTACGAATATTTCAGGACGACATGTTCCACATGGTTCGCCACTCGCTCGCAACTGTCGGTTGCCCATTCGAGTCCCATGATAATTTCTTTTAATTTCAATTTTTCCAGAAGCTTGTCTTGTCCGGAAAACAACTCGGCGATGGTTTCATGGTAAATCCTGTCGGCCTCATTTTCGAGCTCATGGATTTCTATGCACCTGTCCATAATGTTGCTTGCTTTCCGGAGCTCACGAAGCTGCGGGATGATTTCGCTGATACCCTCTATTTGCTTTGAGAGTATCGAGATCATTTCGATAAAGGAAGGGGGAAGGGTTTCGATGTCATAGAGGCGGACGCGCAGGGCGAGTCCCTCGATGCGGTCCATAATATCATCCAAAGCGCTGGCCAGCGCATGAATGTCCTCGGCATCAATTGGAGTGATAAAAGTTGTACTGAGAGCTTTACAGATCTGATGCGTGACGTGATCCCCTTGCAGTTCCAGCTCTTTAATCCGATCGATGGTGACATTCCGTTCCTCCTTAACTTCCTGCTTCGCCAGCGTTGTGAGCAACTGCGCCGCATCCGAGAGGTTGGCCGCTGATGCCTCCAACAGATCGTAGAATTGAGTCTTCCGAGGGAAAAGCTTTCGAGCGATATTATTGATATTCATGGCTCACCGCTTATGGTTATCGGGAATATTTTCGCCAGCTAAGATAGGATAATTGGAGAGAAAAGCAAATGCACTTCGTCGGTGCCGCTTAAAGGTTGGAATGCTCTTGTTCCGGGCCACAAGCGCCATGCCGGGTGAGAATATTATGTCCGCGAGCGGAAGTCGCGGGTAGGGGATTTTTTATCGTGGAGGATATGCGCCGCGCTACGGATGAAAAAATCTGTGTGTTTCGTCGAGATTATTTCATCAACACCATCGGACGCACTTGTGCGCCCTGAGACGTGGTAAGGGAATAGAAGTAGTAACCGCTCGCCAATCCTCCGGGATGGAAATGAATCATGTGCGTGCCGGGCTGACGAAAGCCATCGGCGAGCGTCGCGACTCGCCGCCCCAACAGGTCGAACACCTGTAATCGAATCTGACCCGGTGTGGCGATGCTGTACTCTATAACCGTCTGGTTGTTAAAAGGATTGGGAAAGTTCGCATAAAGCTCGAAGCATGGGCTTATCGCTCGGTTCCGACCCGCTGGCGACGAAGCGGGATGCACGAGCAAATCAAGATAGACCGGCAGATGATCAGATGCTTCATAAAGCGCATCCGCAATCGAATCGGGAACCGCCGTGTTTTCGCCGTAATTGATGGATGTGTTGAAATGGTTTCCGTCGTTTCCGAAAGAGGTATAGCTGTTGTCCAAATACTGAAAACCAATCGTATCAAACACCGTGCGTGAGCTAAGGATGAAATCAAAACGGTCGTCCATCCCGCCATAATTATGGCGTGTGGCCTGCGTGTGGACGGCTGCAAAAGCGATATCTTCGTGCCAGTCACCGGGGGTGTCAATCGGATCGAAGCTTCGCCCGGCGTTGTCAGGCTCGCCGATGAGCATTCCGTAAGCCGGTTCGTCGCTCTCGTAGAGATTGAAGTCTCCCAAAACCAGGAAATGGCTCCCGTCCGGCAGGTTGTTGAGATTATTTCGCAGAATCGTGGCTTCCGCCAAGCGGCGTTGCTCATCACCCTGACCTGCTTTGAGATGCGCTGAATAAATACGCAGGATAATCGTCGTATCCACCTGCGGCACCTCAAGCACATATTCGCTGATGTCCCGAAGCTGCGTACTGATTTGCCGGGTCGATACGAACTCGCAGGCTCCTACACGAAAGAAACAGGCGTTATCAGTGTCCGTGCCGTTATGGAAAGGCACCGCTTCCCACTCGTCCGAAGTCGCAACTTCCAAAACATCATTCAGAAAGGTATTGACCCCCGCCTGACTTAATATTTCCTGCACGACCACAATATCCGGCTCCATCGCCCGAATGATTTTCCGGAATTCCGGCACGCGTTCCGGCCCCGAGCTTCCCGGAAAATTCAGGATGTTATACGACACAACTCGCAGTGTATCCGGAGCTTGAGCCCATACGCAACCGGGCAACAGTATCAGAAAGAATATGAGCTTCTGTAAAAATGAACTTGCGTGCTTAGTCATCTCTTTATCTCGCGTTGCTATTCACGTGTTGAAACTCCCTATATCGTCAACATAAAATACGCATTCCATTTCACGAAAGCAAGAACAGCCCTTTGCCCAAACGAACATGACGAAAAGCAAAACCCGGGCTGCTCGCCCGGGTTCCGCTTTAACGTATCATGAGGTTAGGGTGATGAATATTATCAGACTATCCGCCCGCTGCAACAATATACCGGCTGAAGTGATCCGTTTGACCTTCGAGGTACTCCTCTTCCAAGTTGTTGGTCTCGGAAATGAGTTCGTATTCGTCGGTTTTTTTTGCTACGGATAAACCGCCTGAACGATATAACAGTGGTAATCGCCGGTGCTCAGGATTCCCGTATCACGAAAGCTTGTGTTGCTGACTGTCTGCACAAAGTTGCCAGGCCCGGGTTCGAAGTAAGGTTCCACATCTCGATAAACATTGTACTGTGAAACCGTGATAGGCAATCCATTAATATCTTCCGTCACGGGTGACCAGCTCAAGACGATATCCGGCGCGTCCGAGGAAATAACAAGGTACTCCACAGCGCGTGGGGAAGCAGGTTCGATATCAATATGGAATCGGTGATGCGCATCCGGCCCATAGCGCGGCTCATGCGTCCAGTTGCCTTGCGTATTCTTCGCAAAGATAAAGTAACGCACGTCCGTTCCCGCAGCTTGAGCCGGAATTTCTGCCGCGAAGGTGTCCGTAACGGTCGCACTCATCGGCGCAATTTCCCACGGCCAAACTCCATCCGTGCTCCAGTAAACTTTCAGCGAGTCCGTATTCAGCGTGCCGAGCGATACGATGCGAGCCGCTATCGTGTACGGCCCTGCCGTCGTCACCGTATCCGCCATTGGTTGATGCTCGATGCGAATCAGATGAGGATGAATCACATCTTTCGTCACACAGTGAATCGCTCCCGAATAACCGATAATGGTATTGCAGTCGAAACCGTAAATTTCATAGCCCGGCATATAATCTTCGTAGATTTGCAGCGCTTCCGCGTCTTCAGCGCGATTGTAAATCGGAACGAGTACGGTGTTGTTGACAATCAGCGAATTCGTGTAGGTGTAAGGAGTGCCGTACCAGTGAGGCGCGGGAATGCGAACGATGTCGAGCGGCCGTCCGTAGGGATCCGTCAGCGTTTCGAGAATAGCGATGCAGGCGTCCATATCATCATTGTACGAACTCCCATCCGGATATTCATTCACGATGACCGTATGGTCGTTTAAGAATTTCATACTCATATCGATATGGTCAATGCCGTAGAATTCGGGGAAGTAATTCACGGTATCGAGATTCATATAGTCCTCGAAAATCTGATTGATTTCCGATGGTGTCATCCATGAATTCTCACTGTAAGTCAGCTCGGAAGCAAATCCGCTCTTCCAGCCATCCACAAAAAAATTGCCGCCGGTGTGTGTAATATCCGGCCCATAGTAATCGACGCCAAAATAAGTCGCCAACCATTCGGGAATCGCATCGTCCTGAGGTCGGGGGCGATTGTAGTCCCAATCGACAATCGCCCTGTCCCAAGTGTTTTGCAGCCAAATCCACCACGGCCCATAGTCGCGAATCCACACGCTATTCGTCGAGCGCTGCATGAATATCACCGAATCAGTCGGGCAGCCATGACTCGAAAGATCACTTTTTATCAAACTGGTATCGCTGTAGCTGTCAACAATCATATAGATGCGGACATCATCGGCGACAGGCGTCAAGAAATTCGCCCAGAGGGTATTCCAATAGAAATCGTACGGCCAGCGCACGAGGATGCCTTGCACTTCTTCCCATTCCGCGGTCGCGCGAACCGGCTGGGTTGGCGGGTCGGTATGATAATCGAGATGCGGCAGCGGCACGCCTTTTTCAAACGGCGCAAAACCGCGAGGCAATGGGTCATTCTCATGCACAAGCTGCCCGGCATACGCTGCGAGGGTCAGAATCATTAACACGATAAAAAACCAAATCTTCTTCATTTATTGCATCTCCTTCAACATATTCCCCCTTACAATTCTCGTTCATACTATAATACACAGCCCACTGCAAAAATGCAAGCAAATTCACGTCCCGGTTTCGATTTCTTAGCGGGTCGGCAGAGTTTTATCCACGCGAAAAGCGTCAGAATTCCCGCAGAGATTCATGAATTCCTTTGTGCATCTCGTACCAGAAATTCAGGGCTGCTTCGTGTTTGTCCTTCTCGAAATGTTTTATCCATGTAAGCAGCTCAGCGTCGCCATCACCATCCACGATCTGCTTCCGCTTCAGAAAAGCGTAGATATAATCAAAATTTCTTTCAGATTCCCAGAACACAGAGGCGTTTCTGCTGTTGATACGGCTGGCGGTGATGGCAATCTTTTCCAAGAACTGACTCTTTAACCCATACAAGGAATCCACGATTTCCGGCAGCATATCCTCCGCCCAGTCGCGATGAAAACGGCAGAAACCGAGATTATCCAGAATCAGCTCTTGTCGAAAACGCTCGGCGTTTTTTCTGCCTAATTCGCGCGGCGGCAGAAAATCCGTGCCGTAATGCATATAATATTTGCCCATAATGGCCATAGGCGAAAGCACGCCCGGCGTCCAGTATTGATTGGGCACCATCCATCCTTTGCGCCCAAACGCATTATAGACCAATAAATCTAAAACCTTCTTTCCCTTTTCGCGAGCCAAACGGCGGGCGAACTTGCGGGCGCCTTCTTCCAAGTTAAGACATCCGCGCTTTTCGATAATCGCATCCAGCAGTGCTACGCCCAGCTCGGCATTGTGCATCGAATCCGATTCAAGATGAAATCCCTTCGGCGAGAATACGGGACTCTCGGTCACTCCCAATTCTTTGGGCTTGAGCAGTTTTTCAGACAAGCATTCCATCAACCACGAGAGCACTCCGCCGACGGAAATAGCGTCAAACCCATACATATCCGCATGGTGATTGAGTTTTTCTGCAGCGCGCTGGTCAAAAATTCCGCACAGCGGTCCCATCGTCTGATAAGGTTCATAATCCTTCTTGAATTCGCCATGCATTTTTTTACAGACCGCCGCACAAGGCTCCCCGCAGGTGCGCTGCTGTTTGGTCTTGATGGTTTCTTCGTTGAACTGTTTCAGATAATGGTTGACGATGAACTTTTCATGGATGTCCAGACGTTCCGCTTCATCCATGTAAATACTGCCGTAGTTGAACGCGATGATGCGACCGGCCAGAGAAGCAAAGTTGACACCGAACGTTCCTCCGGTGCCAAATTTCGGATCAAAGCGGTACTTCGTCGTCGCTTCTAAATCTTTAGCGGCCAGTTTTTTCTTATATCTATTCTGGAACCATTCGTCCGCCACCTTTCGGTTGCGAAAATCTTCATCAAGGAAAGTGCCGCCGAAAATAATCGCTGCGATTCCATGTTCCTTAAGCATCTTGGAACCGAAACCACCGCGACCGGCCCAAGTATCCACAAAGGTTATCTTTCCTTTGGTAATCGGGACAGAGCCAATCGCGCCGAAGTCCGTCGATTGTGCCGCCGGTCCGACGGCTAAAATACGCGGATCGTTTTCATAACATCCATAAAACTGCTCGTAGGTATGATCCATCAGAGAATAAACTCCGCCACGCCCTTCGTTCCAAACGCGATGAATATCAACCGGCTCAATTTTCACTTCGATTTCCTCACCATGCACCCGGTTCAGATAGAGTATGGAAGGCGAGGGGGATTTGCCGACGAGCGTCACCATATTTATCCCCAGGTTTTCGAAAACAAGGCCGGCTCCGCCCATAGAGGAAATAAAAAAACCGCCCCAACAGGGCGAGAATCCGGTGAAGAATAACCGATTGGAACCGGGGAAGATTGAGCCCGCCAACAGACCGGTTCCGAAATTCAGACTGCGATATTTTCCCGTCAGATGAAGGCCGAGGTCAATTGGACCAAAGAAATCGCCTATGCGGAATCGGTTGATTCGGTAAAAGCCGGTCGCTGCATCAATGAAGAGTACTTTCTGGTCAATGTCCATCGCTAATCCCTATTTTTTACGATTTCGCCTATCAAGTGTCTGCAGAGGATTCGGCGGAAAATTGAAGCATAATTATTGACATAGTTCTTATAAAATGCTTGACATTCTCGCTTTTTCTCAGTAAGATTATTTATGCTCTTACATTTGAGGAAGAAGCAGGGCAGCAGCAAGTTACAATTCGCTTGATTATCGTCATTCAATCATTGGGGTGATATGAAACGGAAGCTGTTTCTTTCAACCATAATTTTTCTGGCTCTGAGGCTGCCATGCTCTGCCAACTTCTTCGAAGTCCCCGATGATTTCCTAACGATTGGAGAAGCACTGAATTACAGCGGCCAGAGTGACACCATCTTAGTTCATCCCGGCGTTTATCCTGAAAGACTAATTCTGCCCGGCCATGATTTCTTATTGGTCAGTGAGTTTTACTTCACCCAAGATTCGTCAGCGCTCAATAATACAGTAATCGACGCCAGCGACTTTTCAGAAGAGGATACGGCATCCGTACTGACCTTCGTTCACGGCAACAGCCGGACGACGGTTGTTTCTGGTTTCACCTTGCGGGGTGGGCACGGATACACGAATGATTCAGGAACCCGTTTAGGTGGTGGCATATTCATTAGAGAATCTCATCCCACGATCCTTTCGAACATCATCACGGACAACAATTCATATCGCCAGGCAGCCATTTTCATGGATTATTCTTATGCTCGACTTGCTTATAATATCATCTGTGACAATTGTGGTCATATTGGCGTCATCGGTATTTACTCTAACTTATATCTCGAACAAGATGCTATTATTGAATGGAATGATATTTACGAAAACTATGAATGCTATGGAAATCCGAATCTTGTTGATCCCGGCATAGTTGTAACAGAATGCGATATCATTATCCGCTTCAACCACTTCCACGATTACAATGGACACCAAGTTCTTGGAATGGAACTTTCGCGTTGTCGCGGTGAATGTTACGGTAACTGTTTCGAACGATTAGCTTCAAATACCTTTGGATTTATTATCGCTACGAATGATTTCGGCATTCCTTTTCGCGACAACATTTTTCGTGAATGCGAACCGAAAGACGGTGCCGCTATACTACTTGCGTACAATCATTATGGTGCTCCAACGCTTATCGAACGCAATTGGTTTGAAAATATCCAAAACTATGGCACTGGTGCAGCATCCATTTATATTCAATATCCGAATGGCGCCATACGAGAAAACGTTTTCTTAAATTGCACGGGAGGCTCTACGGGGGGTATCCAATTTGCACTGGCAACGGAACAAGGATGTCGAGCTATTGTTGAAAGAAACCATTTCTTTTTCAACCGTTCATGGGCGGCAGGAGAGTATCAAACAGGATCTGCGATTTCCTCTATTGGTGACGGACCAATATGTGATATCCGCCAGAACTGGTTTGAAGGTAATAACGATGTCGCCGTGAATTTTATTCTTTCAGATCAGCCTCATTGGGACTACCGCGAGAACTACTGGGGAGACTCCACGGGACCCTATCATCCCACGCTTAATCCTGAAGGTCTCGGCGATACTGTCGGTGATAATATTCTCTTCGACCCATGGCTGACCGAACCACCGAGCGCAGCCGCGGGACCGTCTTCTCCCTTTGCTCTATCGCCCGACGACTGGCAAATCGAACCCCCTTTTCCCAACCCCTTCAACTCCACAACCCAAATCCGCCTTATTTCGAGTCGCCCACAACCCTTTGAAGTCATGGTCTATAATGTGTTAGGACGACGCGTGCGGCAACTTTGGCGAGGAGTCGTGCCGAAAGACGCACCAGTCTCCATTACTTGGGATGGTCGGGATGAACGAGGACAGATTGCTTCAACCGGACTCTATTTCATCGTCGCCATGTCTCGCTTGCCTACTTCTTCTCACCCGAAAACCGTTAAAGCACTTTTCCTGCGGTAAATCCTTCTCGTTGCGTCAAATCTCAGCAATCATTTCAATCACTATGCGAATCCGGTTCGAGTTTCTCGTGCTCTTCCCGGCGTTTCTTCTGAATGAGTGTTCCAAAAATGATCGAAATCTCATAGAGGAGAACCAGAGGACAGGCCATCAAGAGCATCGTAATCATATCCGTTGTCGGGGTGGCGAAGGCCGCCAACACGAACATGATGACGATGGCGTAGCGGCGGTTGCGACGGAAAAATCTTGCAGGCACCAGTCCCATCGCCATCAGAACTCCCATCACCAGCGGAAGTTGAAAAATCACACCGAAGGCTAACAGCAGAAAAACGACCAGACTGATGTAATTGCGCAGACTCCAGAGATTCTGCAGTCCGAATTGTGCGAAGGAACCGAGAAACGACAGCGCGGCAGGAAGAACTTCCCACGCAAAGACGATCCCCCCTAAAAAAAGCAGCGTCGATATCAACGCGATTGGCCGGACATACTTGCGCTCACGCGGCTTCAAGCCGGGACGGATAAATCCCCAAAGCTGCAGCGCGACAAACGGCGAAGCGAAAATAATTCCCAGCAAGATGGCAATTTTAATCTGGACGATGAAGCCGTCACTCGGCGCTAAAAGAGCCAGCGAGCCCGGCACGACGCGGGTAAAAGGCTCGCAGAGAAAACCCTGAACGCGCTTGGCTATGAAAAAACCTATGACCAGACCCACAGCCATGCCTGCAAGAGAACGCAACAGACGCTTGCGCAATTCGTCCAAATGATCCCAGAAAGTCAAGGGTGCTTTTTGTCCCAAAACGACTCCCATTTCATGAATTTCCGATACGTAAGTTACGCAACCCCTTTTTCATTGTCAAGTAAGAATTTAGCGACGCTCTAATTGGTTATTTCAGAAGATAATTGAATATTTCCTATACTATTAGTCAATCACTAATCTATATAACTTCTACACTTAGATTAACTTGTGAATCGATGAAATGGGACATAGGGAAAGAGGATGAAAGAATCGGTTTCTTGAGAGTATCCTATCTGATTCAACGCGCTGACTTCCGGAAAGCTTTATAAAACACAGGATTCCAAAGAAACTTGAGCTTGGGAACAAGCGTGAGAAAAATCGTCTGAAGCGAAAAAGGAGTTGCAATTAATAATATATTTACTATATTTTAATCAATCGAGAAAGGAGACCTTTTTCCTCCTGTACGAAGATCAGGGTTTTCTAATCGAGTTGTGGCTATTTTATCTGTTACACGATGAAGAAGTTAAAGGGGATATCTATCACAATCTGTTTGGAGGAATTTATGATGGTGAAACGAACGTGCTTTGCAATTCTCCTGATGTTCGCGGTGGCGCTTACCGTTCATGCCGCGCAGCGAACGGTTCTGCTGGAAGCCTTCTCGAATACCGATTGAGGAAGCTGTGCCACTGCCGACCCCGTAATGGATGGGGTAATGGCAAGCAACGGGCCAGGTCTGGCTCTTATGGTACGTTATCATGTTGATTGGCCGTCAGCCAGCGACCCCTATTTTCTATACAATGAAATCGAGAATGAGAATCGATGGGAATATTATGGTGTTCAATATATCGGCGTCCCCTATTTAAGAGTTGATGGGACTCAGTCGATCAATCCATGGTCATCGTCAGACCAACAGAGCGCCATCAATTCACGTTTACTTGTTCCATCTCCGTGTACGATGGAAGTCACCACGGAGAACTTGACATCCACCACGGTTGATGTCACGGTGCGATTGACAGCCGAACAGGATATGCTTAGTTCCTCAAACCGGCTGTATGTGGCTTTGAAACATACTTGTTACAACCAGCTCGGCATTCACTTGCACCCATTCCGGGATATGGAACCCAGTGGTTCCGGATTGACGTTCCAAATCGCTGCCGACAGCACACTCGAATATTCGACAACGTTCACTTTTCCCAGCTCGTTTGAGCCGAACGATATGAGGATTGTCGCCTTCGCCCAGTATAACGGCACGAAAGAAGTTTACCAATCGGCCTATGCGGATGTTGTCGCACCTGACATCAATGTGGTCATCAACGAAATCATGTCGAATAATGTTTCGTATGCTACAGACCCGCAGGGCGAATATGAAAACTGGGTTGAAATTTTTAATCCGGGACCTGATGATGTAAACCTCTCCGGTTACTACTTGACAAACGATTTAGCAGACCCAGACAAGTGGGTGTTCCCGGATACTCTGCTCTCCGTGAATGACTATCTCGTCGTCTGGTGCGATGGTGATATCGGCGATGCAGGCATCCACACCAATTTTGAACTTGATCAGACCGGGGGGGAGCTTGGTATCTTCATGCCTCCCGGATTGTGTCATTCCGTGGCAGTTGATCAAGTCATTTTCCCTGCCTTGGACGCAGATTGGTCATACGGAAGAGTGTGTGACGGTTCTTCCATGTGGGAAACCTCTGTGCTCCCGACAGCCGGGGCTATGAACAGCGGCTGTAGTGATGAAGTCGAAAACCTCGTTACTCTCCCGAGCGGTTCTGATCTGCAGCTTTTCTGGCAGCCGGTTAACTGGGCAGTGAGCTATACCATCTACCGCCACGATGTCTTCCCGATGGACCCGGCAACAGCCGATTCGATTTCAACTGTCAGTGACACGACCTACACAGACATCGGTATCTTATCGACAGAATCTAATGCTTTCTATCGGGTGACCGCTCGACCCTACTAAACCAATGGAAACCTGAATATTTTTCGCCGCCGGACAGGTCTTAAAGAGCCATCCGGCGGCTTTTCAATACGAAAACTTGCACTGTAAGTTCCACAACCCCTTATTTGATGTAGCGTTTGCAGAGAAATTCATCCCAAATAATTAGGGAGAAAAAATTAAATCGAAGCAAGAAAAGAGTTGCAATTTTCATAATTTCTCTTATACTTATATTAATGTATTAACTATAGGGAATAGATGAAAGGAGACCTGTTTTCTCTTTTGAAAAGTGCGAGGTCTTCTGAATTTTCGTAGTTCTTTTTTCGAGGCACGATGAAGCAAGAGCGGTTTTCGTTGTAATCTGTCTGGAGGAATTCATGATGATGAAACGAACATGGTTTGTAGTGCTTTTGCTGTTTCTTGCGGCGGTTGCAGCCAATACAGCTGAGCGTACGGTGCTCATGGAAAGTTTTACGAATACTGGTTGCGGGCCTTGTTATAACGCCAACTTGGCACAGGAATCCGTCGTACAGGACTTAGGGCGGACCATCGCTGTCATCGTGAGGTATCACTGGTATTACCAACCAGGCGACCCCTTTTACGAGTATAATATCAGTGAGAACATGGCTCGCTTTCGGTTCTATCATGTCCCCTACATACCGTGGTTAAAGGCAGACGGCATTTTGTGGGTGAACCCAAGCTCAGAGACCTCGATACGCAATGCTATCAGCCAGCGCCGGGAGATTGAATCGCCTTGTACCATCAATGTTTCCACTGCCACGATTGGCTTGAATGTTGAGGCGACGGTTCAGGTGACAGCGGAAGAAAACATGCACGACCCAGACACGCGTCTGTTTGTGACCCTCATTCACAAGTGTCACCAATGGGATGATGTTTATTGGTGGTATCCATTTCGGGATATGAAGCCTGGCACATTGGGGGTATCATTTCAACTGGACGCTGACAGCACTTTCGAGTTCATAGCGGACTTCTCAACGGATCCCGGTTGGAACCTCAATAATTTGAGCGTCGTTGCCTTTGTTCAGCTATACAAAACATATACTACAAGTGAAGTTCTGCAAGCGAGCTTTGCGGATGTCGCCGAGTTAGCCCCCACCCTGTTTATAAACGAATTCATGACAGACAATACCAGCACAGTGCAGGATCCACAGGGTGAATATGAAGATTGGGTGGAAATTTATAATCCGGGGCCGGACGCGGTGAATCTTGATGGGCTTAGCCTGACCGATGACCTTACAAAGCCGGACAAATGGAATTTTCCAGATACCCTACTGTCCGCCGACGACTGCCTTATCATCTGGTGTGATAGCGACTTAGTTGATCCAGGATTGCATGCAAATTTCTCTCTCGCGTCAGCTGGCGAGCACGCAGGCCTTTTTATGGATTTGACCACCTGCTATGCGATGGTGGACAGCATCCACTTCGGATCACAGTCAACTGACATCTCTTACGGACGGACGTGCGATGGCGGATCGGAATGGGACTATTTCACTGATCCAACACCGGGAGCCTCGAACATCGACAGTGTGAGAAACCTTACCATTTATCTCGATGGCAGTGGTGTTCGGCTTTTCTGGCAAACCAATGATTGCGCAGCAAGTTACACCATCTATCGGCATGATACCTTCCCCTTCAATCCCAATCCATCCGATTCTATTGGGTTCACCAGCGAAACAACTTACTTGGATGCGGAGATTTTACTGTCGGACACCGTCGCCTTTTACAGAGTCACAGCTCGACCGTAACAAGAAGCTACACCATAAGCAAATTCGTGTAATAATTGAACTTTGCTTTCGGATATGGGTCTCGCATGTCCCATCCGGCAACCTTCTAATAAGAATACCAGTAAGATGGTGGACTCAGATTCTTGGCGCCCAAGTGTAATGTAAAAATGAGAGGCACTGAAGCCCGTTTAGCTGGGTATGGGTCATTTACACTGTTTGTTCGCTATGTCAACAGTCGCGTATTCTCATAACATACATATTATTAGATGATAATAGACGTATAACTTCTTCTCAAGGTAATTCTAAAAAACCTGATTTTTTTTCTCGTTTCGCTTGACATTAACAGGTATGATACCTATATTTATTAGAGCTAAAAGGTGTATTTAAACAATTGTGATACCTTGAATTTAGAGAATATGGAGAGTCGCATCATGAAAAAATGGCCAAAGATTTTTGTTGCCGTATTGACGACGGTGTTTTTGCTGGGCATAGGGACCACTGCATTCGCGGACGTGCAGCAGGTCATCATGGCTTTAGATGTGGAAGAGCAGGAGATGTATCTGGCGATCAAGACCACCTGTGATTTTGAGGGATACTTCACAATTGAGCCTGAATCCCTTATTGTACCCGGTTACGACAACACAATCAACTGTAGCGAGTTTTGCATGCCGGACTATACCTGCTTTGCTGATTTCGCACTTGGAGTTACAGATTTGCCTGACTCTGGAACAACCGTCATCTTCCATGTTGATATTTTTGACACAAATGACGTGCCTGTCGGCTCGACTAAAGATACGTTGGTGGTCACAAAGTCAGGGCGGGCAGGTGAGTATTTCGACTATCTGCCCGATTGCGAACATGATGTTCCCAGTATTGTCTCTACCGCTCCGACTTTCGACTACTGCATGTGGCTTTGCCACCGGGCTTTCGTCATCCCTATCGACTGCCATGTGCCTATTGAGCAGCAGGGTATTCCCATATTTTCGATTGGGGCGGGTTGTGATCAGCACATCGAAATAGACCCAGAAGGCCTGTATAGCACGTGCACCACCGACACATGCACCAGCATCGTCGACGCAACGGTTCTAAGCTGGTACGTCACAATTCTGGATACGACGAACTGCGTCGCTTATCTGGTTATTATCTATGGCTTCGGTGACCCCGGATGCGCATGTTTAACGGCACCGGAGTGGATCCTGCCGGTTGAGCTTTCAGCTTTCGCCGCCTATGCCGGAGATGGCTATGTGAATCTCGCCTGGACAACAGCCAGCGAACAGGATAACGCTTACTTCGATGTCCAACGCCGCACAAGCGGCACCGGTTGGATTAGTGTTGGTCATGTGGATGGTCATGGTACCGTAAACACCGCAACTAATTACGAATTCACCGATAATTCGGTGACGAACGGCGTCACATACTCCTATCGGTTGCTGTCATACGACATCAACGGTACACGTCATGAATACAGCACGGTCGCGGCGACTCCCGTTAGTTCTGCTCCTCCAACAGAGTACGCATTAGAACAAAACTACCCCAATCCTTTCAACCCACAGACGACCATTACCTATGCGGTTAAGGACCCGGGATTTGTTTCATTGAAGGTATACAATCTCGTCGGGCAAGAAGTAGCGACACTGGTGTCGAACACCATGGATGCCGGTCGTTATACTGTAAACTTTACCGCGGACAACTTGCCGTCCGGTATCTACCTCTACACGCTGACGGCGGGTGAATTCTCGCAAACCCAGAAGATGCTTCTGCTGAAGTAGCCTGCGCTGTATTATCGTTATAAGGGCAATGAGCGTATCGAGGTAAATTCTGACGAAGTTAAATAGATTTGCGGGAGGAGTCAATACCATGAAAAGAACCTTGTTTTATCTACCGTTTGTTTTATTTGCGGTTTTTGCACTGGGAAATAGCGCGGCTGAGGCTGTAGACCCAGACTCGTGCATGGAATGGTTCGGAGATATTTATGTCAGCGAAAGTGCATGTATTTATATCTGCGGAGTTGATCCGGTTCCATCAATCGGCTTGATTGTAGGAATCCCAGATCCTAATGACCCACCGAAATACACCGTGCGAGCTGGATGCGATACGCTTTGCGATGATCCCGATTGTGAGTCGCCTAGTTCCTTATGCTTTGACCTCTTGTTTCCCCTCCTTTACGACGGGGGAGCGCTGGGCGATACCGCGCACTATTGGGTGGTGGCATTCTACAACTCGTCGCTCTGTGCCACTGATAGTTTTTGTGTTTGCATAACCTTTGACAGCACCGAAAGCGGCTGGCTGCCGGTGGAGTTGACCGCTTTTACAGCGATTGCCGGCGATAGAGAAGTCCAATTGAACTGGACAACCGCTACCGAGTCGAACAACGACCATTGGGATATTGACAGAGCCACATCGGAAAACGGCCCTTGGACCACCATCCATCGGGAACCGGGTCAGGGCACTGTCAGCACCGAAACCAACTATGTCTATGTTGATCGGACGGTGCAGAACGGCGAAACCTACTGGTATCGCTTGACCGATGTAAGTATTGCGGGTGAGCGAGAAACGCATCAGGTCGTCAGCGCAACACCGGAAGATCAAATGGAGCAGGTTCCAGGCGAATTCGCCCTGAAGCAGAATTTCCCCAATCCATTCAATCCGACGACCACGTTTGAATTCGCGATTGCTGAGCCCGGATTTACAACGCTAAAAATCTACAATCTACTGGGACGTGAAGTCGCAAGTGTTGTGGAAGAGTATCTGGAAGCTCGGCTCTATCATTTGACATGGGGCGCCGGAAATCTGCCGTCGGGAGTTTATCTCTACACCCTGACCAACGGCAACTTCTCGGATACGCGCAAGCTCCTGCTGATGAAGTAAAGCCCAAATTTGTCAAAAATTCCCTAACCTCGTCCGGATTTTCCTCCGGACGAGGTTTTTTTTGCTCCTTCAGCAAGAAGATTCCGCGAGAATAATCCTTGTCAATCCGAGTGTGGAAAGCTATATTATATATTGTCATAAAACATCCTCTCCCCGCATCATAGCCACGTGAAGGGATTCATGCCCCAAAATCTGCTTGCCATCGGCGCAGACCATGCCGGTTACGACTTAAAAGAGCGCCTTAAAACCTACCTCAAAGATAAGGGATTTTCCATTCAAGATTGCGGGACATTCACCAAAGAGCCGGTGGATTATCCGCAATTCGCTTTCGCCGTAGCGCGGATGGTGGCGGATGGACAGGCGACTCGCGGCATTATGATTGACGGAGCAGGAATCGGCTCGGCGATGGCGGCCAATAAAGTGCCCGGAATCCGCGCCGCAGCTTGCTATGATGTCTCCACCGCTCGCAACAGCCGCGAACACAATAACGCGAATGTCCTGACATTAGGCGCCGGACTCACCGGCGATACGCTCGCTCAACAAATCGTGGACGTGTGGCTGGCGACCGAATGCACGGCTGAAAGACATCTGCGCCGCGCGGCGATGCTGACGGATATCGAGAAAGAAAAAATGACGTTACCCCCGAAACAAGCGGCGAGTGAATCCCTCCCATCAGAACTCACGGATTCGGATTTCCAGAAAATCGCCGAGAGAATCCAGTCCATGCTGGCCGCGTCAGGAACGACATGGCCTGATATAACCTTCCGCTATGGGGAATGCGACGTCACGTGCGACGGTAAAGACCTCCAGGCGCATCCTGAAGCCGTCCAGCAGCTTCTAAGTCTTGGAGTCTGCCGGATCACGTGCGGCTCCGGCGGAGAAAACATCCCTCGCGATGTTGCCCGCTATATTGACCACACTCTTCTGAAACCCGACGCGACTGAAGAACAAATCCGCAAACTCTGCTCGGAAGCGAAAGAATACGGTTTCGCTACGGTCTGTATCAATCCGACCTACGTTCCTCTGGCGGCGAAACTCCTGCAGGATTCACCTGTCAAAGTTTGCACAGTAGTGGGATTCCCTCTGGGCACGCACGCCCCGGAAATCAAAGCGATGGAAACGCGTCGCGCGATTCGTGAAGGCGCAAAAGAAATCGATATGGTTATCAATATCGGCGCACTCAAAAGCGGCGATGATGAACTGGTTTATCGGGACATCGCGGCGGTGGTGGATGCCTGTCGTGACGGTGGAGCTGTGTGCAAAGTTATTATCGAAGCGGCGATGCTATCCGACGAAGAAAAAGTGCGTGCGTGTCAGGCGTCGAAACGTGCCCGCGCGGACTTCGTGAAAACCTCGACCGGATTCGGCCCCGGCGGTGCGACGACACATGATGTGGCACTGATGGCTCAAACCGTGAAGGGAACGTCGATGGGTGTGAAAGCGGCGGGCGGTATTCGGACGTTTTCCGATGCGCAGGAAATGCTGAAAGCCGGCGCGACACGCATTGGAGCCAGCACCAGCATCGAAATCATAAAAGAAGCGAGCCACCTGACAGAATCATAACAAGATTTAGCCCGCCGTTGTGGGCCTCCAGACCCACAATGGCAATCGCGCAAATTATTAATAGGATATTCTATGGCTTTTGACCTGCGTTCTTATGTTTTTCTCGACAGTCTGCAGCCGCAATACGCGGCGTTCTTAGGAACCGTGGCGCGAGGGTTTTTGCCTATCGCCGGGATGGCGTCGCTCTATGTTGAGATTTCACCCGGCATCGAAATCAACCGTATCACGGATATCGCGCTGAAATCCACGCGTGTCACGCCGGGAATGCAGGTGGTCGAGCGGCTCTACGGATTGCTTGAAATTCATTCCGAGTCTCAGGCGGATGTGCGGCAGGCAGGTCGGGCGATTTTGGAAGCGGTTGACCTGAGCGAAGAAGACCGTTGGAAACCGCGAATCCTGTCGAGTCAGGTCGTGCGCCGCATCGACGATCACCAGACACAGCTCATTAACCGCATGCGCTACGGCAATATGATTTTGGGAGGCCAGACGCTTTACGTAATGGAAGTCGAACCCGCCGCGTATGCTGCGCTGGCTGCCAATGAAGCCGAAAAAGCGGCGGAAATCAATATCCTCGAAGTGCGTCCGTACGGCAGTTTTGGCCGCGTGTATCTCGGCGGTGAGGAACGCGATATAGATGTCGCGTGGCGCGCGGCGGTGCAGTCCGTTGAAAACATCACCGGCCGCGAACGAAAACAGAAGTAACATCGTTTAGTTCATAAGTAATTTCTAATAGAACTCTACAAAGGAGATATTGCCATGGCAGAAGCTCTGGGCATGATTGAAACGCGCGGTTATCCGGCGATGGTGGAAGCCGCCGACGCGATGGTGAAAGCCGCCAAGGTGGAACTTGTCCACTACGAAAAAACCGGCGGCGGCTATATTACCGCGATTATTCGCGGGGATGTGGCTGCGGTGAAAGCTGCCTGCGACGCCGGTCGCGCTAACGCTTCCAAGGTCGGAGAAATCGTTGCGGTCCACATCATCGCACGTCCGCATACCAACGTTGATTTGGTGCTTCCTCTGGGACGGACGGAGCAGGTGAAAAAAGAACTAAAGGGAACCACCACCCGGTAATCTCCAGCGCGTTTTATAAGCTGGATTCTTTATTCCCTCTTGGTTGGAAAACAATATGATTTTAGCAAAAGTCATCGGGACGGTTGTCTCGACGCGCAAAGAAGAAAGTGTGCGTGGGCTGAAATTTTTGATGGTCAGGCCTGTGGATTTGGACGGCAACGAAACCGGTTCGATTGTGGTCGCCGCCGATGCGGTGGGCGCCGGGCCGGGAGAAATGATCCTCTACGCCACCGGCAGCTCGGCTCGCCAGACGATTATGACCGACCGACGCCCCTGCGATGCCGTGATTATGGCTATCGTGGATAATTGGGAAGTCGGCGGCGAAATCAAGTATAAGAAGGACGCGCTGCATTAATTTTCAAATGTGACCCCCCTTTTAAGTACCTATAGGGATCAGCGCTTAAGTGGCTCATCTGTCATTCTTGAAATCAGTCTGGAGTGTCATTCCCGCGAAAGCGGGAATCCACAATGGGCAACTACTGTGGGGACTTCTATTGGAGGGACCAACTGCATGACCATAGGAATTACAAGAGCAATTGCTTATGGCTGGATTCCTATTATGATATCAGAGAGAGTGGATTCCCGCTTTCGCGGGAATGACAATCATTTAATATCTCGCCGCGGCATGACGTTAGTGTGCCCGGTAGAAGTATTTTTTCATCTTGACTCATGCTGACTGATGACCAAATAGCCCGTATTGCCGAGCGCGTGTTTGTTCTTTTAAACAAGCAAAGCACTGCTCCACCTCCGCGAGCAACCGAACCGACGGGTTTGCAAGATTTGCCCGTTGGTATCTTTGCGACGGTGGACAGCGCCGTACAGGCGGCTACGGAAGCTCAACGTCGCTTCATCGAGCTCACGCTCGCCAAGCGCGAAGACATCATCTCGAGTATTCGGCAGGTCATGCGGGATAACGCGACGGAATTGGCTCAAAAAGCGCACGCGGAAACAGGTTTGGGACGCGTCGAAGACAAGATTCAGAAGAACCTGCTTGTCATCGAAAAAACTCCCGGCATGGAAGATTTAGCGCCTGTCGCGCGCACCGGCGACCGCGGATTGATGCTGATGGAACCCGCTCCGTATGGCGTCATCGCCGCGATTCCTCCGGTCACGAATCCGACATCCACGATTATCTGCAACACTATCGGGATGGTTGCGGCGGGCAACGGCGTCGTTTTTAATGTGCATCCAAGCGCCAAGAACGTTTCCATTCAGAACATCTATCTGATGAATGAAGCCGTCGTCAAAGCGGGCGGGCCTCCGAATCTGGTCACCGCGATTGCCGCTCCGACGATTGAATCCGCTCAGGAGTTAATGCGTCATCCCGGCGCACAATTGATTGTCGTGACTGGCGGACCGGGCGTCGTGAAGGAAGCGATGAACAGCGGCAAACGTGCGATTTGCGCCGGGCCTGGCAATCCACCCGTCGTCGTGGATGAAACCGCCGATATCGACAAAGCCGCGCGCGATATTATTTTGGGCGGTTCGCTCGACAACAACATCATCTGCGTCGATGAAAAGGAAGTGTTCGCCGTCGCGTCCATCGCCGACGAACTTCTCGCCGCGATGAGCAAACAAGGCGCGGTTCTTCTCGATTCAGCTCAGTTGAAACAACTGGAACGGCTTATCTTTACGAAAATCGAAGCGCCCGGAAAACCTGCTATCGTCAACAAGGATTTCATCGGCAAGAATGCGGGTGTTATCCTTTCGAAGATTGGGATTCCCGCGGGCGATGAAGTGCGGCTGATTGTCGTTGAAGTGGATAAGCTGCACCCGCTGGTGTGGACGGAACAGATGATGCCGGTGATGCCGCTCGTGCGCGTGGCGAATGCCGATGAAGGAATTGATTTGGCGAAAGAAGCCGAGCAGGGAATGCGCCACACCGCTGTGATGCACTCACGCAATATCGACAACCTGAGCCGCATGGCGCGCGTCATAGATTGCTCTATTTTCGTCAAGAACGGCCCTGCAGCGGCGGGACTCGGGTTCGGCGGCGAAGGGCACAGTTCGTTTACCATCGCCAGCCCGACCGGCGAAGGTCTGACTCGCCCGCGCAGCTTCTCCCGCGAACGCCGCTGTACGCTGGTGGACCATTTTCGGATTACGTAGTTTGTAAGGGAACTTCCTGATGACCGAAATTAATCTCACACAGACAGAAGCGGATGCCCTGATTGCAATGCAGAAGCTTCGCGCGGACGATAACCAGTATAGCTTCCCAGATTTGGGAGGCGGTTTTACTGCTCCACTAATCTCATCTGACAAACGTGAGAAATTCCTGTTGGATGTAAGCAGGGGACGCATCGATTTAGCGAAGGTCAAGTACCAAAACCGGGGGCGCAACATAGTGGTACTTGTTCGTCTAGACATGGCTGGACCATCGCACCGCAACCCCGACGATCAGGAGATTCCATGTCCACATCTTCATATATACAGAGAAGGATACGGTGCCAAGTGGGCAATTCCGCTTCCCACTGGAGTATTCACCGATCTAAATGACCTAAGTAAAACACTTGATGAGTTCATGAAGCACTGCAATATCACGGACCCACCAGACATTATACGGGGGCTTTTCACATGATTGAAGATGTTCGCCGTTTACTTGATGATTATATTGCTTGGCTACGAGATAGAACCAAATTGCGTGAAATAAACGGGGATTGGGTCGAGATTACTACTCCATACCTCGATCGAAACAACGACTATATTCAGATCTATGCCAGGCGCGAAACACGAGGTTATCTTCTGACTGACGGTGGGCAGACCATTTTAGATTTGGAGCAGTCGGGGTGCGGTCTTGATACGCCGAAGCGTCAGGATCTCTTGAATATGTCGTTAAGGGGTTTCGGAGTTAATCTTGCCGATAAAGCCATCGAAGTTCACGCCGACGATAACTCGTTTGCATTACGCAAGCACAACCTCGTTCAAGCGATTCTCGCGGTCAACGACCTTTTCTATTTAGCAAGCCCCATCGTGGCAAGCCTCTTTTACGAAGATGTGGTTGCTTGGTTGGAGTTATCAGAAATTCGTTTTACTCCGAGGGTTAAATTCACTGGGAAGACTGGTTACGACCATCTCTTTGATTTTGTGATACCGAAGTCTCGGCATCAACCGGAGAGGATCATCCGAGCAATCAATAGACCGGATCGTAACGCTGCTGAAGTAATGGCTTTCGCATGGTATGACACGCGGGAAGTTCGTCCGCCTAAATCACGTGCTTACGCAATTTTGAACGACCGAGAGCAGAAAGTACCTTTCAGTGTTCTTGGCGCACTGCGCAATTATGAAGTAAAACCAATTTTATGGAATGAGCGTGAAGATGTTCGGGAAGAACTGGTCGCATAGATGATAAAATCTTATTCTAACAAATTTTTCGTCCGAATTTACCGATAAATCCAAATGATTCGTTATCACGCAATCGCCCTGATTGAATACAAAAGCATCGCTATTGGTGTCGAGGCCGCCGACGCGATGGTGAAAAAAGCTCCGATTGCGATGCTGAAAGCCGGCACGGTGCACCGCGGTAAGTATTTAGTGCTCATCGGCGGCACGGTCGCAGCGGTCGAGGAATCCTACCGTGAAGGCTTACGCGTTGGGGGAGTCAAGGTGGTGGACAAAGTACTGCTACCGGATGTGCATGAACAAGTGCTTGAATCCATCTTTGGATTCCGCCAGAAAATCGAAGCGGAATCATTGGGCGTTATCGAGACTTCGACGATTTCCGCGACGGTCGCCGCTGCTGATGCCGCAATCAAAGGCGCGGCGGTTAACATTATTCAAATCCGTTTGGGCGATGGTCTCGGCGGGAGAGCCTTTAGTATTGTTTCGGGCAAGGTTGAAGATGTCGAAACCGCCGTCGAAATCGGAACCGGCGCTATCGCGGACCGTGATATCGAAATGCACAAGACCGTCATTCCGAAGCTGCACTTCAATATGATTCAGGAAATCGACACCGACAGTCGTTTCCATGCCACGATGCGACTGGATTTGCCCGGCGAGGAGGAGAGCTGACGTGCTTTTAGGTCGCGTCATAGGAACCGTTACTCCGTGCGTGCGCTATGAGGGTTTGGAAGGTGTTCCGTTTCTCCTTGTGCAGCCGCTTGACAAGAAACAGCAGCCGGTGGACAAACCTCTCGTCTGTGCCGACGTAACGCGGATGGCAGGCCCCGGTGAACTCATCTACTACGAAGGTGGCCGCGAAGCCGCTCTGGCGTTGCCGGTTCCCTTCGTTCCCGTGGACCACACGATTATCGGCATCGTCGATGATGTCGATTTGCCGCCCGGAGTCCGCCCATGATTCTGGCTCGTGTCTGCGGGAATATTCACTCCACCATTAATCACCCCTTCTACGACAATCGCAAACTCCTGATAGCTGACCGTCTCGGAAAAAACGGCAAACCCAGCGGCGGCTACATCATCGCCATCGATGTCGTAGGCGCGGGAGTCGGCGAAACCGTTCTTGTTCTCGATGAAGGTAACGGCGCGCGTCAGGTATTGAACGACCCGAAAGGGCCGGTGCGCAGTGTCATCATCGGAATCGTCGATGAAATTCAAACCTATTAATTTCTAACCTCGGGAGCTGTTATGTTGCGTGATCCGCGTGTCGAAAAGTGGGCTGATGTTATTGTTCGTTATTGTCTGGAATTGAAAGCCGGGCAGTGGTTTCTTATTCAGGGCAATCCGCTGGCGTATCCGCTGATTGAAGCGCTGTACCGCAAAGCGCTGCAAGTCGGCGCGAAACCTGATTTGCGCATCGGTTTTCCCGAGCTTGAAGAGATTTTTTTGAACGAAGCTTCTGAGGAAACTTTGGATTGGGTGTCGCCGTCTGCAAAATACGAAATGGAAAATATCGATGCGCGATTCGTTATTCTGACGACTCACAATACGAAGAACCTTTCAAGTGTTGATCCGTCGCGTCAGCAGAGACATGCCAAAGCGCGAGGTCCTATCTTGCAAACCATGCTCGACCGCTCGGCGAAAAAGGAACTGAACTGGTCGTTGACGCTCTATCCTCACCCGGCGGCGGCGCAGGATGCGGAAATGGGCATGGAAGAATATGCCGAGTTCGTTTTCGACGCGTGTTTGTTGAACTACGATGATCCGGTGGCGGAATGGAAAAAAGTAGAAGCTCTGCAGGAAGAATGGGTGCAGTATTTGGACAAGGTCAAGCTGCTGCATTTCAAAGCGGAAGGAACAGATTTGAAGGTCGGCGTGGAGGGGCGCAAATGGATTAACTGCTGCGGCAGGATAAATTTTCCGGACGGCGAAGTTTTTACCGGGCCTCTCGATGACGGCACGGAAGGCGTCGTGAAATTCACGTACCCCGCGGTGCAGCATGGTCGGGAAATCGAAGGAATCGAGCTGAAGTTCGAGAAAGGCGTCGTTACCAGCGCCACGGCAACGAAAAACGAAGCGTATTTGAAGAAGCTGATCGAAGCGGACGAAGGCGCCAAGCGCGTCGGGGAAATCGCTATTGGCACGAACACGCGCATCAAACGCTTCACGAAAAATATTCTCTTCGACGAGAAACTCGGCGGGACATTTCACCTTGCCGTCGGCGCGGCTTATCCCGAGACCGGCGCGACAAATAAATCCGCCATCCATGTCGATTTGATTTGCAATCTAAAGGATGGCGGAGAAATTCTTGCGGATGGAAAAGTGTTTTATCGGGATGGGAAGTTTTTGATATAGGTCAAAATGGAGAAATGTTATCAATGGATCATTGGTGGGCAAAAGAACTTCCAAGGCTCTTTGAAATATATTCAGAAAGCCAGCAAGATCATGCAGATAACTACTTCAGGGATTTTCATAGGAAATTGCGTTTATCCAATGCTCTGGAAGCTTTCAAGAAGCTTGAAGATGGATTAAACGAGTTAAATAAACCAGCATGGCAGGCCTTCAAGAGAAAAGTCTTGCCCTTCGTTTGTAAGAAGCACCCTCTGCACAATTACCAACAACTTGTTGATTGCTTCAATGAAGTGAAAGGATATTTATATCTAAAAAGGGAAGGTTTTACAGATATCCAGTTCATACCTGAGGATAAATTAAGCACTCCTGACCTTCGTGCGAACGGTAAAAGGGGAATCGTTTTACTGGAGGTAAAAACTTTGAATCACTCCGATGAAGGACACAAGAATACTCGCAATAGGCAGGTAAGGGAAGCGCAAAAGAGTCTACCTGTAGGTTTTATAAATTCCAAGTTAGATCCAGTCATAACTAATGCTCGTCAACAACTACTCAGTATAAAAAATGGAAATATCGCGCTCAGAATCGTTTACTTAATCATAAAACTTGACATGGACTGTGCAGTATGTTTAAGTAATTATGAGGAGCTCGCATCTCTTATTAACGAACGCAACGTGAGGTATTCGGAAATAGAAATCGAATACGAATGTACTTGGGTATAAAATATTACAGAGACTATTTAAAATCTTCAGATATATATAATCCACATAATCCACGGTAGTTATTACAATGAGTAGCTTTGATGACAAAAAAATCCCCTGCCCTTATTGCCGCGAGCCGGTTAGCGTTAAGGCTTCCCGCTGCCCTCATTGCAGGAAAAAAGTCTCAGACCATATGTGGGCAACAACAGCGCCGGGATCTTACTCGGGCACAATGATCGGGGTGATAATCGGAATGGCTGTTGGAGCCTTGATTCATTGGAATGACGTGGCTTTTTGCTTCGCTTGTTATCCCCCCGTTTGGCTGTATTCATTTGGGGGTGGACTGATCGGTATAGTGATTGGATCTCTAATAGATAGCAAACGAAAAAAAGATGCAGCGAGTAAAAGTACTATGAAGAGACTCCTTCTTCTGATAATGGGTTTCTCAGCCTTTGCGCTTCTTACATCTTTTGCTCCGGTTCTCTTTGACGGAAAGGGCTCTCTCCTCCATGAACCCGGGCAACGGTGCTTTATTATATGGGGACATAAAATGGGACTGTGTGCAAGGTGCACTGGTATCCTCTTAGGAATTATTGTGGGCGCATTCCTTGTTCTAAAAAATGTGCGGGCAAGATTGTTCTTGACGCCTGTGTTCTTCGTAGCGATTTTATCAATCATCTGCAAGTTCATTGGCTACGATTTGCCAATTTGGCCCAGATGCGCTGCAGGGTTTGCACTTGGAATCACAATGGTTTTTATTTTCCCCATTTTATACGAATGGCTATACGACTTCACCTCACTTCTTCTTTGTTATGCAAGGAATTCGCTGCTATTCATTCAAAGAAATGCAGGACGCGGGAGCGTCCTGCCTAGTAATCGCTGAGACGGACACCTATTATTCCTATCGCAGACGGTTGTCACCATCACGAATAATTGTCATTCCCGCGAAAGCGGGAATCCACAATGGAAACCTACTGCGGGGACTCTTATCGGAGTGACCAATTGCATGACCATAGAAATTAAAGAGCAATCGCTGATGGCTGGATTTCCATTATGACTTCAGAGAGAGTGGATTCCCGCTTTCGCGGGAATGACACTTCGGACTGATTTCACAGGAATGACAGGCGAGGAGAGATTAATTTCTAAACAAACACGAACGATGTTAAGACATAGACGATACTAAGCGCAACGAGTCCGATGGCTAAAGCCCAGCAGATGATATTGTATGGCAGGCTGTTGACGTAGTCACCCATGAGCTGCTTATCATTGACAAGAAACAGCATCGGCACCAGAATAAACGGCAGCATCACTCCATTCAGAACCTGCGAGAGAAACATCACTTCGATAAGCGGCAGACCCGGTTTTAAAACGACCAAAACTCCGAGAGCAATCAGCGCCGTATAGAGAATATAGAACTGCCGGGCTTCTTTGAATTTCTTGTCCAGACCCGATTCCCAGCCGAAACCCTCGCAAATACTGTAAGACGTCGAAAGCGGAAGAATCGAAGCGGCGAACAGGCTGGCGTTTAAAAGCCCGAAGGCAAAAAGCAACGCGCTGAATTTGCCCGCGAACGGTGTTAACGCCTGAGCGGCTTCCGCGGCTGATTCGATACGAATTCCATTTACGAAGAGCGTTTCCGCGCAGGTGACGACGATAAAAAGCGCGATGATGCAAACGGCAACGCCTCCGAGTATCGTATCGAGACGCGAATATTTATAGTCTGCAAGTTTGATGTTCTTTTCCGCCACGGACGACTGTTGGTAGAATTGCATCCACGGGGCAATCGTGGTTCCGAAAAGCCCGATAAGCATCAGGACGTACGTTTTATCGGAACTGAAATGCGGCGTGACGAGCGCCTGACCGACATTGCTCCAATCCGGGCCGACACGAAATCCCGCGATGATGTACGAGACGTAAAAGAGCGTCGCGACAAGGAAGATTTTTTCGATGCTGGCATACGTCCCCGCAATGACGAGTCCCCAAACCGCGACACCGGCCAGCGGTACCGTCACCCATCGCGGAATACCTAATATCTCACCCGCCGCCGCGACACCTGAGAACTCGGCGATGATATTCCCGAAGTTCGTCACTAAAAGCGCGAGCATCAAATAGAACGTCCACTTCACTCCGAAGCGCTCGCGAATCAAGTCCGAAAGTCCCTTGCCCGTCACCACGCCCATGCGATTGACCATCTCCTGTACGATGATAAGGGCGAGCATCATTGGGATAAAAATCCAGAGCGTCTTCAGGCCGAAATGAGCTCCGGCTTGAGAGTACGTCGTGATGCCGCCGGCGTCGTTGTCCACGTTGGCGGTAATCAGTCCCGGACCCATCACGGCGAAAAAAATGGTGATGCGCGTCCAGAGAGGCGAGACTCGGGTTTTGATTTTCACGGGGTTCATCAGGTGTCGGCTTTCCACTGACGATAGAAATACGGCAGGAGTTCGTCGAAGGCGTGCTTGAGGGACACAACGCCTTTCATGTGGTTTTTATCATCGACGACGGGCAAAGCTAAAAAGGTATAGCGTAGAAACAGCTCGGCGATTTCACTGCTCGGAGTGTCGGGTTGAACGCTGACGAGGCGAGGTTGCAGCATCCCGCCCACTTTTTCTTCCGGTTTTGCTCCTAAAAGATGCCGCAGCGAAATCGCACCCTTGAGGCATCCCTCGCTGTCGTGAACGTAAGCGTAGTACAGCGCTTCGACTTCATCAGCGGCTCGAGCAATTTCGGCTAACGCTTCCGCCGCAGTCACATCGCTATTGATTTCAAGGAAGTCCGTGGTCATCATCGCTCCGGCGGTTTTTTCCGGGTAGGCGATTAGCTCCTGCAGTTCTTCTTTAGCTTCCTGTTCGATTTCTTCGATAATCTCAGAAGAAATATCGCCGGAGAGCGCGGACAGAACATCCGCCGCTTTGCTGGGTTCCATCTCCTCGAGAATATCCGCCGCTCTGTCCTTTGAAAGATCCTCGAAGATAGCTTTGACCGTCTCATCATTGGTTTCTTCGAGAGCTTCAGCGGCGGTCTCGTCGTCAATCGCTTCCAATATAGCTTGGCGTTCGAGTTTGTCGAGCTCTTCGAAAATATCCGCCAGTTCGCCGGGATGAAGCTGCTTCATATGCTCCGAGCTGACTTTCAGGCGCACCGGCCCTAAATCGCCTTCGGAAGAAACCGGCTGGACGAATTTCCATGAAATCAATTCGTCCTTCAGCGGAATTCGCAGCAGCGAGCACAGCGTTTGAATCGGTTTGAGCCATCCCATGCGGCGCAGCAATCCCTTGTACCCGACATCCACATGCACAACCCATTGCCGGTCGGAAATCAGAAGCTGAACATCATTGACCCGTTCGACCTTCGCTCCTTCGACATCCACGATTTGCTTATCCCAGAGCAAATCCCGCAGTGAAATATCCTGTGGATTCAGCTCGACAGGCTCGATGCGCCGCTCATCAACCGTCAGGCGCTTTCGATTGATAAGTTCAATATAATCGTCGCGGTCTGCCGGATAAAACGCAAAAGTTTTCCGGTGATGCAGCACGATTCCCCGAAGCTGGGGATACATTTCTCCCACGGTCGCAACAACGTCATAGACCGACCCCATCGGCGTTTTCAGCTCCCGACTTCGGGCGCGTCGGCCGATAATTCGGGAGAGATAGACAAATTCTTCGCGGAAAACATTGTTTTTCATGGCCGGACTTCTCAATTCTTTGAATTTAATTTAAGCATTTCCATTTCCGGAATCAAGCGAAATTTCTATCTTTGACCCTGATTGTACGATAAGGAGACACCTATGGCACACATCACCCCTTTTCGAGCCTATCGTTTTGACACATCCATTGTGGGAGATTTAACTCCCGTTGTCACACAACCCTATGACAAAATCGGGCCGCCATTGCGGGGTGAATACTGCGCACGCAGCCCTTACAACATCGCCCGTGTGATAAAATCCAAAGAACAGGAAACCGATTCCTCCACCGATTACCCTGAAGCGGGTCAAATCTTTCAGAAATGGCTCTCAGACGGCGTCCTGCGCCCCGATGCCAAGCCCGGCGTGTATCCGTACTACCAGATATTCAACGTCGAAGGCCGTGAATATACGCGAAAAGGTTTTGTCGCGCTGGTCGAATTGGAAGAAGGGCAAGTGCGAGCGCATGAAAAGACATTGGCAGGCCCGAAAGCGGATCGTTTGCGGCTGCTGCGTCGGATTGAAGCCAGCGACGAGCTTATCTTCATGCTTTTCTCGGACGCAAAGAATCAGGCTGTCGAGATGATGGATGTGGCGATTGCTCAGTCCGCTCCGATTATGGATGTGAAAGATGACTTCGGCGAAACGCACCGGGTTTGGCAAATCACAGACTCGAAAATCCAAAAGGATTTAACGGAATTGCTCACGGATAGAGAATTGCTAATCGCCGATGGACATCACCGGTTCGAAACCGCGCAGAATTTCAAACGCCTATGCCTTCAAGAGGGTTGGAAACCGAAAGGCGTCGAGACGTTCACGCACCGCATGATGGCGCTTTTCCCGATGGAAGACCCTGGGCTCGTCGTGCTTCCGACTCACCGCATCATTCACAGCGTAAAGAATTTCGATGGTGCTAAGTTCATTCGACAACTTGAATTATGGTTTCATGTTGAGCCCTGCTCGACTCCTGAACAGCTTTATTCGCTCATGGACAAAGAACGCGATGACCATGTTTTCGGACTGCGCGCTGCTGGCACAAAAAACGCGTACTACCTGCTCCGTTTGAAAGAGTTGGCGCTGATGGATAATGCCGCTCCGGCAGGATTTTCCGCTGCGTCGAAAGCTCTCGATGTCAACATTCTGCATACGCTTATTTTGGATAAATTGCTGGGAATCGATGCGAAAGCTCTGGAAGCTCAAACCAATGTTCTTTACGGCAGGAATCGTGATAAAGCGCTCGAACGAGTCGGCGACGGCACGGTTCAAGCCACGTTCCTTGTCAATCCCACCCGCGTTGAGCAGGTTCGCGATGTCGCGCTGCAAAACGAACGCATGCCGCAGAAATCCACCGACTTTTACCCGAAGCTGTTGACAGGCCTGATGATGATGAAAATGCAAATCGAGAAACCATAAATACACAATACGGACGCCTATTATAATGAAGAAAGCGATGGACGCATGAAAGATTTTTTCATCAGTTACAACAGCGCCGACAAAGCGTGGGCCGAATGGATTGCGTGGCAGTTGGAAGCCAATGGCGACACAACCATTCTTCAGGCGTGGGATTTCTCCGGCAGTAATTTCGCACTCGAAATGGATCGTGCGCTGAAGAACTCGGAACGAACGATCCTTGTGCTTTCGCCTGATTTCCTGACAGCGAGTTTTACACAACCGGAATGGGCGGCTGTGTTCGTCAAGGATCCGACTGGAGAGAAGCGATTGTTGCGGCCTGTTCGTGTCCGTGAATGTAAACCCGACGGATTGCTTGCGCCAATTGACTATATTGACCTTGTGGGGTTTGAAGAAGGCGTAGCCCAAAAGAAACTCATTGATGAACTCAAGAAAGGTCGTCACAAGCCCAAGCGCAAGCCAACCTTTCCCACGACATCTTCCCCTCCTTTTCCCAAGGTTCCGTGGATATGGAATGTGCCGATTGCGCGGAATCGGAATTTTACGGGGCGCGAAGAGCAACTGAAAAGGCTGCACGATTCGCTTCAGTCGGGGAAGCCTACAGCGCTGACACAGGCGATTAGGGGGATGGGCGGCGTGGGCAAGACGCAGATTGCCGCCGAATACGCCTATCGTCATGCGGGAGAATATGACGTGGTCTGGTGGGTGCAGTCGGAAGTTGCGACGAAGCGCGCGAGTGATTTCGCAGGTTTGGCGGGGAAGCTCGGTCTGAAAGAAGCCGGAGCCAGAGATTTAGACATCACGATAAACGCCGTGCGCGAATGGCTGCGCGTGAATGACAAATGGCTGCTGATTTTCGACAATGCCGAGAGGCCAGAAGATATTAGTCCATACTTACCGCAGTCTACGCTTGGGCATGTTCTTATTACGTCGCGTCATTCAGCGTGGATAGGCACCGCCGAGCCTCTGGACATCGAAATCATGCCGCCGGATGAAGCGATTGCATTCTTATTGAAGCGCACGGATTCCGAGGATAAAGAGACGGCGGCTGAGCTGGCCAAGGAGCTCGGATACCTACCCTTAGCGCTGGAGCAAGCCGGAGCTTACATCGAGCAGACCGCCGGAAGTCTGACTGGTTACTTGAAGCTGTTTCGCGATAATCAGACGAAGATATTTGGGGAAGATGCAGCAAAGCCGAGCATGGATTATGAACAGACGATCCTGACGACATGGACGGCGGCTTTGGAAAAAGTGCAAGAACAAAGCCCGGAAGCCATCGAGTTGATGAACCTGTGCGCCTTCCTCGCGCCGGATGATATTCCAAAGGAGATGCTAATTGAAGGCGCGAAGCATTTGCCTGAAACGCTGGCGGAGGCTGTGAAAGAACCATTGCTGTTCAACCGAGCATTGACCGCACTACGCAACTTCTCACTGATTGAAGCGCGCGATGATGGTTTATCCATTCACCGTTTGCTTCAGGCTGTGATTCGAGAACAACTTACAGAAGACGCACAAGAAACATTGGCAGAGGCCGCTGTTGAAATTGTAAACGGTATCTTTCCGGGTGAAGTAACCACAAATATAGAGTCTTGGCCAATTTGCGCGCGCCTTTTGCCCCACGCTCAGGCATCAGCGAGTGAGGCGGAAGAACGAAAGGTTGCACCCGAAGCGACATCACGACTGCAGAATCAAGCGGGAGTTTACCTGCAAGGTCGCGCACAGTTTGCTGAAGCAAAAGCGCTTTACAAACGGGCTTTGAAGATCTGTGAGGAAGCTCATGGGTTTGAGCATCCCAACGTGGCCGCGACAGTCAGCAACCTCGGCGAAGCGCTGAGAGAAGAAGGATATCTGATAGAGGCGAAACAGTGCTTTGAGCGGGCTTTGAAGATTGATGAGAAAGCCTACGGTCCTGATCATCCGAATGTGGCCACAGATGTTAACAACCTCGGTAATGTGCTGAGAGCGCAAGGGGATTTGGCGGGGGCGAAGAGATATTTCGAGCGGGCGTTGAAGAGTGACGAGAAAGCCTATGGCCCTGACCATCCTGAAGTGGCTATAGATGTCAACAACCTCGGTAATGTGCTGCGAGAGCAAGGAAATCTGACGGGGGCGAAGAAATGCTTCGAGCGTGCTCTGAAGATTGACGAGAAAGCCTACGGCCCTGACCATCCGAGTGTGGCCATTTGTGTCAACAACCTCGGTAATGTGCTGTATGATACGAGAGATCTTGCGGGAGCGAAAGAGTGCTTCGAGCGGTCTTTAAGGATTAACGAGAAAGCTTACGGCCCCGACCATCCGAGCGTGGCCGTTCGCGTTAATAATCTAGGCATGGTACTGAAAGAAGAAGGAGACTTAACAAAGGCTCGAAAATACTTTGAGCGAGCATATCTAATTCGTATGGCAGTGTTCGGTAAGGATCATCCGGATACTGTACATTCAAAAAAGAGTCTTAATTCTCTTCCGCCTGAATATATATTCCGGCCGGGTTAGGATTCAGTTCTTTGAATAGCGAAAGGTCGAGCTGCTGATTCAACGATAGGGGAAATTGCTATGGAGTGTATGAACCCGGCTCGGCGACCCCCCTTTTTATTCCCCCCGCATGCGGGGGGAAATTCTCACCTACGGGCTGGCTCCTGCCTGTCCACTAATTACTCTCTCTAACTTTTTAATTTTCCATCGAATGGAATCAATCGGCACACGGATGCGGCGCAGTTCTCTTAGCTGAGTTCGTGCGGTGGCCGTATCGCCGCGCGCCAAAGCGTTACTCGCAAGTTCGACGCGGGCGGGTGCGTATGCCGGATAGATGCTAAGAGCCGCCTCAAGCAAAGAATCGCACGCGGTGGTATCTCCTGTCAAACGCATCGCCAATGCTGCGCGATAAGGCCACTCAGGATTTTCCGGTGCGCGTTTCGCCATGTACGAGTAGGTGCGGGATACCTGTTCAAAACGACCTAAGCGTTTCAGATTCTCGACGCGCAACGCGAGTACTTCTATTGGTGTGGCGGCTTCCGATCGGAAAAGACTGTCTATAAAGGCAAGAGCCTCGTCATATTTCCCCTCCTCTAATAGCATCCCTATTTCCTGCAAAATTCGGCTGAGCGGTTCCCCGTGAAGCGTGTCCGGCGGAGCCATGTTTGCTTCCTCGAATTCCCGGCGGGCTTCGTCGAAGTTACCGACTTGCCAGAGTGACCTCGCGAGTTCCAAATGCGCGTGCCGATAATCGGGCTGTGCCGCTAAGGCGCGCGTGAAAAGCGGAATCGATTTTTCTATCTGACCGCGATTCACCGCTTCGCTTCCGAGATTAAAGAAATCAATTGACGGATTTGTCAGCTCGGCTCGAAGTCGGGACGGGAAATTCGCAACAACGAGTATGGCACAATAGATGACGATTGCCCAGAGAATTTTTTTGAATTGTCTCTCTCGCAACTCGCGAAATATCCCGACGAAAAACTGTGCCGCGAAAGGAAGGAACACCAGAATCATCGGATAGCGATACTCGGAAGCCGCGAAGAATATCAAATTGATCATCAGATACGCGGCGAGATAAAGTATCAGAAATGTGGTTTCTCGTTTCCGGTGACGGCGGAGAAAAAAACCGGCGGCGGCCAGAGGAAACAGCAACCCCCAAGTCAATGGCATCAACCGCACAATCGGGCAGAAGCTCTTCACCGATTCAAGCCCTAAGTTTGTGCGAATCTCGCCATCCTGAACAGTCAGCCATAACTTGCGAGCTTGTGTTTGCAGCCATGCTCCCGGATGGTGCACGATGTCATGCAAACCTTCCCCCATCCAGTAGCGCGAGGCCTGCTCCAAAGTGAGGGAGCGTCCTACGCGCCGCGAGGCTTCCTCACGATAGCGCTTCGCCTCGGTTTGGGGGTCTGATGCTTCAAGCCACGGGAGTTCTTCAAGTGCGCCGAATGCGCCGACGCGATTGCCGATGTAAAAATTGATTCCACCCGATGAGGTCGTTAAAAAGGAACTGCCTCCGACAGTCATGTTTCGCACCAACACAGGAACGAGCGGCGCCAGAATACCCAAAATAAGAACAGTGATTGCGCGCCATCGCAGTTTACCCGATGCGAGAACATTCCTGCCTCTTCTCAATCCAAACCAGACAATAAGCAGCAAAATAAAAAGCAGAACTGATGGTCTGGCAAGCGCGGACAAGCCTGCTGTAATTCCCGCCGCCAGCCAAAGCCAACCGTGAAGAGTTCTGCCACTAAACAGATGCGCCAAAAGAAACAGCAGCAGCGCATTCAGAAAAAGAATAAGGCTGCTGGTCAGAAGCATCCCGTCGAAATAGAGCCACGGAGCATAGAGGAGCGCAAGCAAACTTGTGAAGACAGCGACGGTATCGTCGAAGAAAATACGAACCGCCAAGAAGAGAAAGATGAGCGTTCCTGTAGAAAGAATGATTTGAACTGCGACAGCGGCAGAGGGATTGGCTCCCAAAACCGAATAAATACCGCTGAGAAAGAGGGGATAGAGAGGCGAGAGAAAAAAAGGGCCTGAAGGATGTCCCAGACCCTGCATAAGCCGCATAGCCCACTGATGATAATACGCGGCGTCAAGCGTCAACAGCTCGAGGAGCGGACTGGTTTCAAGCTGACGCAAATACACGAGGCGCACAAGAACAAACAGAACAGCAATGGGTATCAGAAAATGAATGCTGCGCCGAGCCGCCATGTGATGTCGATTGATATTAGATTACAGTCTATGTTTGTGTTGCTTCCGGCGGCGTATCTGATTTGTGAGACTGCGCGATTATATTGGTGTTCTCGGCAATACGGAAAAGGACAATGATGATTTCCATATATATCCGGATGCAAATCACGCCGACCAGAAAAGCAATCGGTCCGAGAACCAGAAGCGTCAACGCTCCCAAAGCCGCCGACTTCACGAAAGCGCCAACGATAAAAACAATCGTCCCGATACCTGCAGCGATAATGAGTATAATGTACAACAACCGGATCATCTTTGAGGTGATGAAATCCGTAAAGGTGAAGTCAAAAAGCGCTCCGAAGAAACCTCTGGTCTGCTCCATGATATCCTCCTTGGTTTAGGGATGAAAGGAAAAGTTGTTCTCTTTTGGAATAGTCTGATAGTTCCGGCCGGGTTACGCGCGAAAGTTCATCGTTTGGCATAAGAGAACCTGCGCTGAACCCGGCTCGGCGAGGTATCAAATGAACCGTTTCAAACGGTTCATTTGTTCTTCTGCTCAGTCTCGCCGGTCATCGGGACGAAGACAACGGGAATCAATGTATCCGCAACCATCGTGCCTTCGTCGGTTTTACGGTAACGCAGTAGGTTCTGCACGCCGTACTCCGGCCCTACCGGCGCGACCAGATACCCTCCGGGCTTAAGCTGTTCGAAAAGCGTTTGCGGCACTTTTTCCGGTGCGGCGGTAATAATGATGGCATCAAACGGAGCTTCTTCAGGCCATCCGAAATAGCCGTCACCCGCGCGTGTGTGCACTTGAGAAAATCCCGCCTCATCAAGGCTTGCCCGCGCTCGCTTGGCCAGCTCGGGGACGATTTCAATCGTATAGACATCGCAGCCGATTTGCGCCAGAACTGCCGCAGCGTAGCCCGAACCGGTTCCAATCTCCAGCACTTTTTCACGGTCTTTGAGTCTCAGGGCTTCTGTCATATAAGCAACGATATAGGGCTGTGAGATAGTTTGTCTTTCTCCAATCGGAAGGGCGTTGTCTTCATAAGCCCGGCGCTGAATCCTTGCGGGGACAAATCGATGCCTCTCCACAACTCGCATCGCCTCCAAAACACGGGCATCTTTGAGCCCCCGCGAGATGAGCTGCGTTTCAACCATCCGGGTGCGCAACGAGTCCGGATTCCATTTCATGGGTCCCTCCGATAATCCCACTTTCCACACCGCAAGAATGCTCAAGCCGAAGGCGATGAGAAAAGCAGCAACGTAGTTTCTTCGCTTACGCGAGCTTTCAAACATGCCTGACAATCTCCAAAGCGAACACCCCACACAATGGGTACGACGCTCCAACCGATATGCTTCTCCTTTAAACTACAGAACTTTGCCTTAAAAAACAAGCCCCACGAAAACATGTCGAGGACGTGAAGAGGGTGGTATCCCGGCTTCATAAAAACCTGACAGCTCTGTGTCGATTTCCTTTCCTCATTAAAGTACAATCCACGCACCACTGCGAACGTTTTCTACAAGAGGAAATCTCCCGAAAAAATCCACACAGTCCGGCAACTTTGACTTTGGCAGAATGCAAGAGGGAGGATGCCGAAAAGCTACATACGTGGAAATAAGAAAACATTTTGGGTCAACATCTATTTATAGGGATTCACCAAAGAGGTAGAAATCGTTATTACGGAATGGTGATGTTGCGCAATTACCACAATAACAAAATATTACATTAGTGGATAAACCCTTCAAAACAAATTGAATCGCTGGATTTAAAAAAATTAAAGTTTTGCGGGTGAATTTCCGATACTACAAATGAAACGAAAACGACATCACTGTATATCGAAATTTTACTGATAGTAGGAGGTTTCACCATGCCAAAGCTAAAAGGGGTACGAGGTCTGAAAGCCTTTTCCATCGGCCAAGTCAATGCCATTACCGGCATCCCCAAACCCACATTACGTTACTGGGAGAAGGAATTCGGGGATTACCTCGATCCTCGCCGGACAACCGGCAATCAACGGCGATATGATGAAAACAGTATCGCCAAAATCGAGAAGATCAACTATCTGGTCAAGGTTCAGGGGTACACTATTGAAGGAGCGAAGCGACAGCTCGACAATTTGGAACAGGTTGGAACAACCGATCCGGCTTCGCAGGATCCCATTGCCGAACTGGCGCGTGCCATGTCGGATTATCTTTTAAAGAAAAGCAGTTAAGAGGGGATTGTCGTTATTCCCTCTTATAATGGAGGATAAAGAGCCTGAGCACACAGATTAATCATAATCTACTTTCGCTCACAGCTCAGCGGGCCCTCTGGTCAACCCAATTAGACCTTGACCAAGCCGTTCAACGCTTGAGTTCCGGTCTTCGGATTAATTACGCATGGGATGCTCCGACCGGCCTCGGGATTTCGGAAAGGTTGAGAGCTTCGATTTCAGCCATGGCGGAAGCGGAGAAAAACGCCGATAATGGGTAATTTTTAACCTTTCCCCTCAAAAATGTCCATTATCATGTTTCACCAAAAAATCAGGCGCTCCCCCGCAGTGGTAGAAGCACCTTTTTTTTATTCCTTGGTATAGATATTGCCGAATACATTCTGGATGGAAGGAAAACCACAACAGGGGTCATGATTCCTGTTGACGCAGGAACAGAGGTGGTTTGATAATCGACAACTAAATTCCAGAATGTAGTGCTGTGAAATCACGTATTCTTGTTATTGACGACGAAGAAGAAATCTGCCAACTCCTTCAAGTTGCATTGGAGATGGCAGGCTATCAGGTCCGCTACAGCACCTCAGCGGTTAAGGGACTTGAGTTGGCCCGTGAAGAGTCCTTTGATCTCGCGATAACCGACATGGTTATGCCGAAAATGGACGGGCTGATCGTTCTTGAGGAACTGCAAGAGACCAACCCGGAGATCTTCGTCATTATCATCACGGGACTCCAATCAGGGGATCTGTTTAAAAAAGCTCTGGACGCAGGAGCTTTCGCTATTCTTTCGAAACCATTCACAATCGCGGATATCACGCAACTTATCGACTTGGGAAATTCGATTCGTCGCCCGGCACCTTCCCTTCAGACCTTGAGTCCTTATCTGCATCAGACGACCGAATTCCGCGTGCCAACAGCGCTGGCTTCCACATTAGCCATTCCCGCATATATGCGGGATTTGGCTCGCGCGCTGGATTTTTCGCGCATCGTCAGTGACCGAAATATTCCACTGACCGTGCACGAATTGATTCAAAACAGCATTATTCACGGAAATCAAAGCCGTGAGAACACCAGCGTAACCGTTCGCGTTTTCTTTTCGCCGCAAGCACTAACGATAGAAATCGAGGATGAAGGAGACGGGTTCAATCCTAAACGAATCGGCGAAATGCAGCCGGAGCACTTTTCAAAAGACGGGAAAGGGAAAGGGCTTTTTCTGGTTCGGTGCTTCGCTGATAGCGTGAGTTACGATAAAGGTGGGCGTTTGGCTCGGGTGACATTTCAAGCCATCCGACAACCGAAAGAAGAAACGCTGCACCATGTATCACCTGTCGGACTATGATGTTTATGAGTGACAGGCTGTTCCTAAAGCACAGGCCGCAGAACTTGGCGCGACAAAATTTATCGAAAAGCCTTCTGATCCGGCGGAACTCGGCGCTGACGTTATCGAATTACTGGAAAATATGACCCATGATAACACTCGTTAAAACAGACACAATACAAAAACTACAGACTTTCTATATCGATACGTTTCCGGAGAAGCTCGCGGCTCTCGAACAGTATCTCGCAGAAAATGACTGGGTCAAAATCGAACATTTTGGGCATCAGTTGAAGGGCTCAGGCAAAGCATACGGCTTCTCTGAAATTTCTGATTTGGGAGCGAGAATTGAAGAGTGCGCTGATATACATGATGGTTCAGTTGTCCGCGCACTCCCAACCGAACTCCAGACCACCATAACGGAAATTTCACGTCAGCAACAGGAAGAACACGATGGACAATAAAGAACAACTCCCTACGATACTGGTTGTGAATGACGATTCAAACTTGCTGAAGCTGATGGTAGCACAAATCTCGAGTCTTGGCGGGATACATGTCGTTCAGGCTTCGAATGGCGAAGAAGTCATTCGTTTGCTTGATGAACACAATCCCACTGCGATTTTCTGCGATATCAATATGCCTCGATTAAATGGGTTCCAACTCTGCCAGATTCTGAAAACTCCCGAATTCTCGCAGTTTAACCAGGTCCCAATTGTTCTGACCTCGGCGACCTATCAGGATGTTGTCGCAGAACAGGTTGCGCGCGATGTCGGAGCTTATGCTTATCTGCAGCAACCGCATGAAGAAACTGATCTTCTGCGTCTGGTTCGACACACCATTGGGTGGGAAAAGAATCTCGATGATGATCCGTCCATCCTTGCGTACTGCGGGACGGTTGCCGTGATTGATGATGATCCGGATATATTAACCTTCCTTTCTGAAATTCTGGCGACGGATTCCTGGCGAGTGCTCACGGCCTCTTCCGGCAAGAAAGGGATGCGATTGCTGCAGGATGACCGGGTACAGATTATCTTTCTGGACTATCAGATTCCTGATATCAGCGGACGGGATATTCTGGCCCACATCCGACGCAAGTATTCTGACCGGGTTGTGATTATGATGATGGAACACGGCAGCGAGGAAATCGTTGTTGATCTTATCCGAGCCGGCGCTGATGATTATGTACGCAAACCTTTCGAGGCGTCTGATGTTCGGGACGCCTGCCGCCGAGCTCACGGCAAGTTTTCCTTTCTCCGCATCCATGCTCAATTTCAAGAGAAGATTGACCGGTTGAAAGAGATTGGAACCTATCTGGATCACCTGATTGCTCACAGTGAGGAAAGCATTTTCTCCTGCGATGTCATTGGCCGCGTCCGAGTATGGAATCGAGCCGCTGAGCGGATTTATGGATATTCCGCCGCGGAGATTCAGGGAAAGATTGTCGATGAATATTTAGATCCTCCCGGACAGACTCGCAAAGCAACGGATGTGGTGAACATTCTTCAGGAACGCGGGGCGTTTACGGACAAGGAAATCTGGCGACGGCGGAAAGATGGAATGGTGTTTCCCGTCACGGCAACCTACTCTCTGATTACGAATCCGCACGGCTCTCTCATCGGATTCTCCGTCATCGAACATGATATGACCGCCGCGAAAAGACTGGAAGAAGAGCTGATTAAAAGCGAGCGACTCAGTGCGATTACACAGCTCGCCGTGACAACCAACGATCAGGTGAATACTCCTCTCGGGGTCATTCTGGGCTATGCGCAGTTCCTGCAGCGAAAAATCGACGCCCTCGCTGTTGAGGATATTCATGCGCTGCAAACGATTGAAAAGCAGGTGCTCAAAATCAAGGATATTATGAATCAGTTGAAACGGCTTTCCGAACCGATGGTTAAAGAATACTCCATTGAAGGGGTGGAAATGCTGGACTTGATTCATTCAAAATAGACGACATAAAAGTGAACAAAATAACTTCCTGATAAATCGAACAGGTGCATCGTGGAAAATTCAAAAAAGAGAGTACTGGTTGTCGATGATGACGAGGTGATTCGGGATTTGCTGATTAATTTCCTGAAGTTCTCCGGCTATGAGGGCATCGGAGCGGCGAATGGCCAGAAGGCGATGGAAATTGTGCTTTCCGAAACACCTGATCTCGTCATCAGTGACATTCACATGCCGCTTATGAATGGCTTTCAACTCCTGCGCGCTATCAAGCAGATTAATTCGGACTTGCCGGTTGTCTTTATCACCGGCTTCGCCCATTTCCGAAGGTTTTTCTCCGATAACACGGCGCGAGCTGATGGTTTTTTGGAAAAACCCTTCTCGCTTGAGGCATTGGACACACTGGTCAAAAAATTCGTTTAGGAAAAGGAAAACATGGCTTCCATGAAAATTCTAATCGTGGATGACTCTCCGACGATGCGGCGGCTCCTGCCGCATAGGCAACACAGACATCTCCGGTTTCCAGCGATTTGGCCGACGCTCACTGCATTCTGGACCGGATAGAATCTCTCCAAAACTTCTCCGGGTCTTTCCTCGAGAAAGTTCCCGAGTCCATATCAAAGTTCTATAATCACTTCCAAACAGAACTCAACACTATCAACCACGACATTCAGCAGACATTCGAGCATTTGAAACAGGTGCTTTCGAATATTCACGATGGACGATCTCAGTGGGAGACAAAAAACACAGGGCTGATCCAGTAAACCGGAGAGCAGTTGCAAAAAGTCACGCAGACAACGGAAAATGCGACACAGCAGATATTGGATGCTGTTGAAAAAGTTATAGCATTACAAACGAGCAACAGCAAGCAAATCTCGGAACTCCTCGGTGTGATGGAAAAAGGCGACAATTCCATTTCTCCGCAAACTTTGATTAAGACACTGAAGTAACTGGCCAGCGGGATTGAAACTGAACAGACCGATACCTTCCAAATCATGGATTACCTCCAATTTCAGGATATCACCGCTCAGCAAATCGAACAAGCCTACCAACTCTTAGGGGAAGCCGAAAAAGACTTATCATGGTGGCGCGAACCTTTAAATCAATCGACCCACAGGATTTAGAGGAAAGTCAGATTGTTGCTAAAATGCATAATCCAAACGCAAAGTATTCTCCTGCGGATGAGAAGCAAAAACAAAATGATACGCTTTTTGAGAAGTGATTCCCTCTTTGCCGACCTCCCACTTTTTTCTTGACATTATGCAATATAATATATAAATTTACCATATGGGTAAAACTCATCTTCTAATTATCGAGGACGAGGCAAACCTGCAAAAGGTTATCCAGCGCTTTTTTGAGATGGCTGGACACCAAGTCACCCTTGCAGCGGACGGCCAAGAGGGTCTGGTAAAGTTTGAAAACTCGCCGGATATCGACTTGGTTCTGGCGGATATCCGTCTGCCGAAGATGGACGGCTTGGAGGTCTTGGGCGAAATCAAGAAGCGTGATTCTTCTGTCCAGGTCATTTTGATGACGGGTTATTCCGAGAAGGAATTTGCCATCCAAGCTCTCCGTCTTGGAGCCGACGACTACGTCGAGAAACCTTTTCAACTCGAGGATTTGAGTCACATCGTTCAGCGCGCTCTTGGACGGCGGCGCGTACAGGCTTTTTCTGCGCGCTGGTTGGGATTTCTGGAAAATCTTCCGCTCGGCTTTGCATGGTGTGACGATGACGGGACGGTGCAGGGTATCACTCATGACACCGAAGAACTCCTCGGGACATTGGAAATGACACTGGTCAGCCAGCCCATTTTCGAAGCGCCCGGCTGTAAGACACTTCAGTCCTGGTTTGCCGACGGCTCTCCTCCCCGCTCCTCGCGCTGCGAATTGGAAATCGGTGAGCGATGGCTCTCTGTCTTTTGCACGCGATTCAGCCCCCCGAAGAGTCCATCTCAGACACTGCTTTGCTTTTCCGATGTAACGGAACAAAAATCTATGGAGCTGGAACTGCTTCGGATTACCCGGGAAATCGAAGGTCGTGTGGATGAGCGTACTCAAAGCCTTAAAACAGCCCTTGACTTTTCCGACCGGCTGCTGGACACTACCGGCGTGCTTATCGCCTATTTTCCTTCGGACGGCAAACCATCCCGGTGGAATAAATTCTCGCAGAAGCTCAGCGGCTACAGCGAACGGGAACTGCAGGAATCCGAGCCATGCTCTCTTCTTTCGGCGAGAGAAAACGAGCATCTTGAGAAAGTATTCCAACCAGCTAAGGAAAAAGACATTTCGGATTATGTCGCTTCCATTCGCACGAAACGCGGTGAGATTCGCACACTGAAATGGCAGACGAATCGCTTCCGTCAGCGCAAGAAAATTGTCGGTCATCTGGTGCTGGGCATTGACATCACCGATCAAAAACACCTCGAAGCCGAACTCCAGAAATATACGACCCATCTTGAGGAGATGGTCGAGGAAAGAACAACCGAACTTCGAGATAAAGACGTCCAGCTCATCCATTCGGCGCGGCTGGCTTCTTTAGGGGAAATGGCGGCGGGGATTATCCATGAGATGAAGCAGCCTCTCAACGGCATCTCGATAACAGCGGACCTGATACGGCTTTTACAGAAGCGCGGTCAACTTACCGATGAGGCGCTTTTAGGCCATATGGAAATGATGAAATCCATGGTTGACCGCATGTCCAAAATCATCAATCACCTTCGGGGATTCTGTCATATTGATTCATCCAATTTCAGTGCGGTCAAGTTGTCCATGGTGATTGATGGAGCTTTCTCCATTTTGGGAGAGCAACTCCGTCTCCATCAAATTGAGGTTGTCCGCGAGATTCCCGATGACATCCCGGATATCCGCGGGGAACCAAATCAGATCGAGCAGGTTCTGGTGAACCTCATTCAGAATGCGCGCGACGCTATGGATGAATTAGGAGAGAAACATCAGTTGGACGGCGGAGTGCCTGATGGATGGAAAAAGGTGCTGACCATTCGAGTCGGAACAACACCCGACGGAAAAACCGCCTTCATCGAAGTTTCCGATACCGGAGGCGGGATGTCTCCGGAAGTTCAGTCCCGGCTTTTCGAACCGTTCTTCACCACAAAGGAAACGGGACATGGCACCGGGCTGGGTTTATCCATCAGCGCCAGCATCATGCAGTCTCACCAAGGGGAGATTCAAGCCAAAACCAAAGAAGGCGTCGGCAGCACATTTCGCATGATTTTGCCCGTTGCAACAGTCGAAATTCGCAATCCTGAAGCCCACAGAGAGATTCCATGAGTGTCTTTGAGTCGGAGCTTCCCGAAGATTTAAGGGGAACGCTCCTTGTTGTAGATGACGAAGAAACCATTCTGGCGGTTCTAAAGAACCTACTCGCCCTCCGCGGTCACACCACCACTACCGCTACGAACGTCCAGCAAGCTCTCGAGCTCTACCGAAACGGTCCTACCTTTGACGCGATTCTGACGGATATCCGGATGCCCGGTCAAACGGGTCTGGATCTCCTCGGAGAAATCCGCCGAATGGACGCGGAATTGCCTGTTCTGGTTATGACCGGCTACGGGGAATATCAGATTGCGGTGGATGCGCTTCGCAAAGGGGCAACGGATTATCTGGAAAAACCCTTTTCGGCTGACGAACTCTTTGCGGCGTTGGAACGCAGTCTGGAGAACTCCCGGCTTCGAAAATCAAATCGAGATTATCAGCACCATCTCGAAAAGATGGTGACATTGCGAACCGCCGAGCTGGCCGCTTCCGAGGAACGCTATCGAAACCTCGTGGAGAACAGCTCGGATATTTTTTATTCGCTCAACACGGAGGGGGTTTTTACCTTCGTCAATGAGGGAATTCATCAGACGCTCGGCTATAATCCTCGCGACTTGATTGGCCAAGAGGTCTGCATGCTTCTCCATCCTGAGGACATGGAATCCCGCTGCTGGAATGTGAAAGAGCGGCGGCGGGATGAACGCGCGGAACAATGGGTCGAAACTCGTTTTTTAACAAAGAATGGCAAAGGCAAGGGCGCCCCGCCCCATCGCGTCATCGAGCTGAAGGCGCATGGCATCTACGGCGAAGACGGGCACTTTTTAGGAACCGAAGCGATTGCCCGGGATATTACGGAACGCAAGGATCATGAAGAACAACTGAGCCGACAGGCGGCGGAGCTGGCGAATTTAGTAGATGAGAAATCCAGTGAAGTTCAGCGCGTGACCCAACTGCTCAAAAACATTCTTCAATCGGTAAAGGATTTCTTTATTCTCTCGACAGACCGTGAAGGCATTATTACTTCCATCAATGAAGGCGCTCGAAAAATTCTGGGCTATGCGTCCCGCCAATTGGTAGGCAAGACCAGCGTATCGATTCTCGAACCTGAAGATGGCGGGAAACACGACTGGCTCGAACAGATTACCCGCGAGGTTTTAAACAGCGGACGCTGGCAGGGGGAAAAGGATTTGCGGCGGGCATCCGGGGATGTATTCCCCGCGCTGCTCAATGTGCGCCCCCTTCTCGACCACGCGTCCCAGATGATCGGCTATGTACTCATCGGACAAGATGTCACCGAGCAGAAGACGATTGAAGAACAAATGCTTCGGTCGGAGAAACTGGCCGCCGCAGGGCGATTGGCGGCGGGCTTAGCTCACGAAATCAACAATCCCCTCTACGGCATACGAAATGCCATCGAGATTCTGGCTAAAGAACTGCCGAAAGACAACGATAAAATCCATCTCGTCACTCTTTCTTTAAAGGAAGTAGACCGCATTTCACTCCTGCTGGCTAAGATGCTCGATTTCTACCGACCTTCCGAAGACGAACGTCAGGAACTCGATATCAATTCCCTGCTGGAAAATCTTCTCACGTTCATGGGGGGACAACTGGCCAGTCACAGTATCGAAATTAAACATAAACTCTCCAACAAACCTCTCTTCATCAGCGGTTCTCCCGGACAAATCGAGCAGGTCTTTTTGAATCTTTTCACGAACGCTCGAAAAGCGATGTCTTCCGGAGGTACGCTGACAATTCAAACGCGCAAATCACGTCATTCGGTCGTGGTGGAAGTCCACGATACCGGAGTCGGCATCGAGAAGAAACACCTTCCTCATATCTTCGACGCCTTCTACACCACCCATACGAAATCGAATCATTCGGGGTTGGGTCTTTCCGTAACGGACGCCATTGTCCAGAGTCATGGCGGCAAGATTGACGTTCGCTCAGAAATCGGCAAAGGAACCACGTTTTCAGTGTGGCTCCCGGAATCCAGTCAAGAGCTTGTACCTGAACCCGCTTCTCTAACCGGAGAGAATGCATGAGCCGGCATAAGAAGGAAAGTAAAGCCCAGATATTGGTCGTCGATGACGAAGAGCTGATTCGAACGACTCTTGAGATTAAGCTGTCTCCGGATTTTAATGTCACGATTGCAAGCAATGGACACGAAGCTATCGAGAAAATCAACGAGCAGTCTTTTGATGTGATTCTGACGGATTTGAAGATGATGGGAGTCGATGGGCTGGATGTTTTGCGTACAGCCCGCAAATCTCCCGATGGGCCTGATGTGATTATTCTGACAGGATACGCGTCGCTGGAAAGCGCACTGGAGGCGCTGCGTCAGGACGCGTTTGACTATCTGACCAAACCTGTGGATCATGCCCGGCTCCATCGCGTCCTGACCATAGCGGTGGAACGACGTCGACTGACCGCTGAAAACAAGCGCATAACGGCGGAAAATGAGCGGCTGCGCACTTTCTATGAAGTGCTTCTCAATGAAATCAAGGATGCTCTCTTTGTAGTCGATTCTTCATTAAACCTCGTCGCCGCCAATCGAATCTGCCGCGAGCGAATTTTCGCAAAGAAAACCGCGAAGATAAACGAACCCATCGAATCGCTGCTGCCATCATGGCTGAAAGAGGTCGGGCGAGACACGTTTCAAAAATCGCTGAAACAAAAAACTCCGGATACTTTTGAAGTAGCGCAGTCATCCCGCGGTACGACCCGACACTATCTGGTTAAGCTGCATCCCCTGCCGGATTTATTGTCAGACCCCAAGGGAGGCCTATTAGCGCTGCTGACGGATGTGACCGCTCTCAAACAATTAGCTCAGGCCGAATCTCAAGCGAAGAAGCTTGAAGGCATCCGTCAGATGGCCACGACTCTCAATCACGAAATCAACAACCCTTTGGGAATCGTGCTTGGACAGGCGCACTTGCTCAAACAGGATATCGAAAACGGAGACCCCGCATGGCGCGAGCGTCTCTCTGTTGTGGAAGAACAAATTCAGCGCATCGCCAAACTGACGCAGAAACTTGGTCAAGTCACGACCGCCAAAGAAGCCGAATACATTGATAATAGAAAAATGGTTGCCGTATAAAGTTCGGGAAGGATTGTATGACTGAACTATCCTGGTTCGCATCATGGGATAATGGCATTTTCCATATTATCAATTCGGTCTTTACGAGTTCGTTTTTCGACTGGTTGATGCCGATTATTTCAAGTTGGGCTCTCTGGCAAATCCCCTTCGGCATCATCTGGCTGATTTATATCATTCGCGGCAAGAAGCGAGAACGCCTCATCGCCGTCTTCGCCATCGTCGTTGTTGCGCTGACGGATCAGCTCGCCTCTTCCGTCATCAAACCCTATGTCGAACGCGAACGTCCGTGCAACGTGATTCCCAGCGTCCATTTTTATGAGGACGGGAAATGGATTACCACGGATAAATTCGGACTAACGACCTATAAAGACTCCCCCAGTTTCCCCTCATCTCACGCCGCCAACATCGCCGGTCAAGCCGTCTACTGGGCCTACTTTTATCCTCAAGTCGCACCGCTGCTCTATCTCGCTGCACTGGGGGTTGGCTACAGCCGTGTCTATCTCGGGCACCATTATCCATCCGACATTCTCGGCGGCTACCTTCTCGCCCTCGTCATCGCCCTCGTCATCGCTTTTGCACTGCGCCTGTGGGTTCTGCCCGATGAAAAGTGACTTTCACGGGTGAACTCCGCCCTATAGTTGCGGACGGGACGGAGCCCGACCGTAGGGAGGACTCTCCTAAAGGCTGACTTTGCCTGTCTATCAGAAAAGAATAAATCAACATCTCTTTCGAGAAATATACAAAAGGTCTCGTGCACTGCGGGACCTTTTGTATTACTCCTTTGCGAGTTTCAGATGAAATTGACGGTTATCACACATCCAGATTGCGCACGTATTTCGCGTTGCACTCAACAAGACCTGTTGCTCTTGACAAAGTGAAAAAGATACCATATATTTAGGCATACCTAACTTTGGTTTCTTTGTGGATTCTTAGCAGATGACAATTTACATAATGTTCTCCTCTATCAAGTTGGATTTGACCGTATATGCTGAAATTACAGTTAATTCGGTTGGCACTGAATTCTAATCCATACAACAACACAAAAAGAAAGTAAAGGAAATCATGATTTACAGATTGGGATTTTGGGGTTATATTGTGATATTTTTCGCAAGTCTTGGAGTTGCCAATGCCACTGAGAATATCTTTGAGGCGAATGCGCCGAAAATTTTCGCCGACGTTACCATGCAAGCCGAGAAGTTTTACGGAGATCATTTCAATTCTTTTATCGGATATACTACACCCGTAAACAGATATTCCGTTCGACATGCGAAAATCGGAGTCATGGGCTCGATTGGAGAGCATATTGAATATGAGGTGGCTGCCGGTTCGGCGACATGCTTAGCGGGCGGGCAATTCACGCTGATGGATGCAGAAATATTTTACAAGCCTTTCGAGTTCCTTCGATTGGGTTTTATAAAGGGCGAGATTATGCGCGGGTTTGAATTCCGAGAAGAATGCGTAAATGTTCTCACGGCGGAAAAGCCTCGCTTTGCGACGACTATCGCGCCCTGCCATCCAACCGGGGCAGCTGTGGATTTTGATTATAGCTTTTCAGGTCCGACAGGGCTTTCAGTGCAATTTGCCTATTTGAATGGGACGGTTACACAAAACCTGGATGACGAGAAGGATATAAACCTCGGCGTAATATTTCATACACCCTATCAGGGATTATCCATTGGAGGGTTTTATAACGACATCCGGAAGAGCTATGGGCCCGATGAAAATTTTGTCATGGTCAATGACAAAGGGCAGAGGATGGGCTTCGGGCTCGATTATGACGCGCATAGCATTCTTTTTCGCAGCGAATATTATTTACTCAAGGGATATTATAACAACCCTTTTCTGAATACATTCTACAGAGATGACGCTCAAACGCAGTATATCCCGTCCGCGGATCTTGAAATGGATGCTTTTTATATTGAAGGGGGATATACATTTGGCACAAACCTGGAACCGTTGCCTTTTGTCCGGCCTTATCTGCGCTACCAGTCGTGGGATAAGGCATCCAATGCGGCAGGCGATAATATTTACGCCTATGTAACAGTGGGTGTATCTTTGGTATTGGACGAACACCATCAGACTCTTTTCAGAATTGACTATGATACGCCGGTGGTCACTCCCGACAATGTGGATAAGGATTCCGAATTGCTAGTCATAAGACTTCAGACGAGCATTTTTTGAGCAGATTGCAAGTGACAAATTATTCTGGCGTCAAACCTTTAAGACCCTTTAGGAGAATAATCATGAGACGTTTTCATTCCTTCGCATGGGCGCTTTTGCTCATCGGGTTCGTCACTTCCGCCAATGCTGACATTACAAGCATTATCCCAAGTGATGATATGTACACCGACCCCGAGCACTCGGGAAATCCTATGGATCAATTGTGGGTTGCAGACTATGAACCTACCGGAAACTACCAGCGTATTATGCTCAAGTTCGACTTGAATGAATTCACAGGAGAGACGATTAACAGTGCGACTTTGAACCTCTATCGCTTTTTTGGATGCCCCAGCGGCGATCCCACGAATGTGAATATTTTCGTTGTCACTCAAGACTGGACTGAGAGCACTTGGCCGTCGAATCAACATATCGCCCACGGGGATTCTGTGTGGGCATCGTATGTTTTCAGCGCTAACGGTTCGCATGCTATTGATATTACCTCACTCGTTCGAGCCTGGATCGAAGGTTCCATTGAAAATTTCGGACTTGTTCTTAAGGCACTGCCCTATAACAAATTCACCAAATGCTACTCCAAAGAAGCCTCAAACGAGAACCTTCGCCCTTATCTGGAACTCGATCATGAAGCGAGCTATAGTGTGCCAAAGCAAACCATAGGTTGGATTCGGGATTATGCTTTGGAAACTTATCCGAATCCGTTTAACTCGACAACGCGAATTAATTTTCAGATAGCCATTGGGGGAAATGTGAAACTTACTGTGCACAATCTATTAGGGCAAGAAATCGCAGAGTTGCATAACGGAAGTCTCTCGGCAGGCAGTTACAGCGTGGCGCTTAACGCTGATGGTTTGCCATCCGGTATCTACTTTGTTCGTCTGCAAACCAGTGTCGGAATCGATACTGAAAAGATCGTGCTGATGAAATGATATGTGTTTGCGCTCGTAAACACTGGCTAAACGAGAGAAACAAAAAGGTCTCGCGCACTGCGGGACCTTTTCTATTATTCCTTTTCAAGATTTTAGATAAGACTGAAGGTTATCACACATCCAAATTCCGGACGTATTTCGCGTTGCGCTCGATGAAGGCGCGGCGAGGTTCCACGGCGTCTCCCATGAGCGTGGTGAACATGCGGTCAGCGGCGGCGGCATCTTCGAGCGTTACCTGAAGAACGGTGCGCTTTTCGGGATCCATTGTCGTCGCCCAGAGTTGTCCGGGATTCATCTCGCCCAAACCCTTATAGCGCTGCATATGCACACCCTGAGTGCCCAGCTCTTTAATCGCCGCATCTCTTTCCTCTTCATCGAAACAGTACCGCTCTTTCTTGCCTTTGAAAACACGGAACAGAGGCGCCTGCGCGATATAAATTCGGCCTTCTTCGATGAGCCGGCGCATATGACGGAAAAGAAACGTCAGGAGCAAGGTGCGGATATGAGCGCCGTCCACATCCGCGTCGGTCATAAGAATGATTTTGCCGTAGCGAAGTTTGGACAGGTCAAACTCTTCCTCGGTGCCGATGCCCGTACCGATAGCCGAAATCATCGTGCGGATTTCATCATTGCTCAGGATTTTATCCAGCCGCGCCTTTTCGACATTCAAAATCTTCCCCTTCAAGGGCAAAATAGCCTGAAAACGGCGATCCCGTCCCTGCTTGGCGGAGCCGCCCGCGCTGTCACCCTCGACGATAAAAAGCTCGGTAAGTTCGCGATGGCTGTCGGAGCAATCCGCTAATTTCCCCGGCAGGTTTCCCGATTCCAATGCTGTCTTGCGCCGGGCAATATCCCGCGCTCGCCTTGCGGCATCCCGCGCCCGTGCCGCGCTGACTGATTTCTCGATGATGCGCCGCGCAATCTGCGGATGCTCTTCGAGAAATTCGGACAGTTTATCATTGACGACGGATTCGACTACTCCCTTGACATCACTGTTGCCGAGCTTCGTTTTTGTCTGCCCTTCAAACTGCGGCTCGGGAACACGGATAGAAATGACCGCTGTGAGCCCCTCCCGGCAATCTTCTCCCGAAAGACTCATCTTGCCGTTTTTAAAAATGTTCAGTTTGTAGGCATAGCTGTTCAATGTTCGCGTCAGAGCGCTCTTGAAGCCGACCAGATGCGTCCCGCCTTCGACAGTATTGATATTATTCACGTAGGTAATGATATTTTCCATATAGCTGTCATTAAATTGAAGTGCGACTTCGATTGGAATTCCATCCCGCTCCAGCGAAAAGTAAATCGGCTTTCCCTGAATCGACGTCCGCGTCTCATCCAAATACTTTACAAACGCCGCCAAACCTCCATCGAAATGAAAGACTTCCTGTTCGCCATCCCGTTTGTCGGTAGCCGTGATTTTAAGACCGCTATTGAGGTAAGCCAGCTCGCGCAACCGATGGCAAATCGTTTCGAAACTGAAGTCTCGCTGCTTGAAAACATCGGGATCAGGCATGAACGTCGTTTGGGTGCCTGTGCCTCTACCCCCTTTATGCTCTTCAACACCTCCTGTCGGGATACCCCGCTCATAGCGCTGCACGTACCGGCTACCATCACGACGTACTTCCACTTCGAGCCACTCCGAGAGCGCGTTGACGACTGACACACCGACGCCGTGCAATCCGCCGGAAACTTTATAAGTCTCCTTCGAAAACTTTCCGCCCGCGTGAAGCATGGTCATCACGACCTCCAGAGCGGAACGTTTTTCGACTGGATGCTCTTCGACCGGGATTCCGCGGCCGTTGTCTTTCACGGTCACGCTGCCGTTCTCGTTGATGGTCAGCTCGATTTCGGTGCACCACCCAGCCATGGCTTCGTCAATGGAATTATCCACGACTTCGTAGACAAGATGATGAAGCCCTCGCGTGCTGACATCTCCGATATACATCGCAGGACGTTTCCGGACAGCTTCCAGTCCTTTGAGCACCTGAATTTTATCGGCACCGTAACCTTCGGTGTCTTGATTTTGCATGTCAACTTTTACATCGGTTTCAGGCATGGAATTTACCTTTTTTTTATCCGCATTTCGCAAGGGTCATTTCAAGAAGATCTCGTCCACCAACCCTTTTCCGACAACACAGCGAATCTGCTCCAGAAGTTCCGGAGTTAAAAATTTTAACTCGGTTCGCCAGACCGCATCGACACATTCAACCACAAGGCGTCCGCGGCGCAGTCTCACCGGCTTGGCTCGCTTGGCAATTCGAGGGCCTACGATTTCCGGCCAAAGCCTAAAAACATCCGCCTCGTGCAGCCGTTTTTCGATGCGCCGGGAGCGCGCAAATTCCGTGATGGCCTGAGCCAAAGTCGCTCGTGACACCTTTGAAATCTCAACCTTGAAATACCTATGAGAATATAGTATACTAATATACCTAATTATTTACAAAGATTCAAGTATAAAACCCAATACTCCTCCTGACCCTCTTTCTACGGCGGCGCTGAACAGCCCCTTCATCTTTCTAAAAAACCTGCTTTCGACCGGTTGCAACTTTGCAAAAGAATGCGTATCTTTGAAAGTGCTTACAGCCTATACAGCGCTGCTGTTTTTAACCGTCGTCTGGGGTTTGACTTTCCCGCTCGTTCAAATGGCGCTCAGAGACGTTTCCCCAGCCCTTTTCCTGACATTGCGCTTTCTGATTGCGGCAGCGGCGATGCTTATCGTTTTTCGAAAGCGGGTAATCCCGGCCAACAGGCGCTATCTGGCGAAGGGCATCGTTATCGGCTTATTCTTATGGGGCGGCTATATTGGTCAGACGACGGGCTTGCAATTTACGGCGGCTTCAAGGGCTGGTTTTCTGACAGGAACTTTAGTACCGCTGACCCCGCTGTTTGCTTTTTTGCTCTTTGGAGAACGGTTTTCGCTACGCCTCTGGATTTCCGTCTTTATCGCCTTCTTCGGCATCTTTGTGATGTCACAACCTTCCATCGGAGGTTTCCGTTTAGGCGATGGACTGGTGCTTATTGGGGCCGCCTGTTTCGCTCTGCAGATTGTGTACATCAATCGCTGGAGCCGTAAAGAAAGCCTGATTGCTCTGGCGTGGATTCAGCTTGTGACCAGCACGGTTCTGTCTGCGTGTTCAGTGCCTTTCATGGCGATACACTTTCATCCGACGTTTCTTGTGCTCGAGACGCTGCTGATTACGGCGATTTTTGCTTCCGCGCTGGCTGTCTGGGTTCAGATGACGTATCAACCGCGATTGCCCGCCGCTGCAACGTCCGTGATTTTTGCAATGGAGCCGGTATTCGCCGGGCTCGCCGCATGGCTCTTTTTAGCGGAAATACCTCCTCTCCCGACTCTGATTGGAGCCGTGCTCATTATCTTTGGAATGGTTCTTTCTTCTATAAAAATTGAACGTCGAGGAAACACCTGATGAAAAAAATTATTCTTCCGTTCCTGCTTTTTGCTTTGTTTATTCCACCACTGCAAGCCGCTCCAAGATTGGTCATAGACGTGGGGCGCAGTACCCAAAGCTTTCCTGCCGATACGCAGGGAGCCGTTTTGTATGTTCCGGCGACGGACACCGCCGCGCCGCGCCTTGTTATTGATCCATCGCAGCTTGCTATCCAGTTCTCTATGGATTCGGTCATGCAGGCCACCGAAGACAAATTGCGCGGGCTCGCACTGCAATTCGAAGGGCTGGAGCATGATACGTCCATCCAGCGGCGAATCGGTGAATTTATCGGGCAAATCTTCATGGAGCGTGAGCTGGCGCTTTTGGATTTACAGATTCAAAATGCGATAGATTTAAATGATTCCGTGCTGCTGGCTGGACTTAAGCTCGCACTCGAAGAACTCCTGCAGCGGAATCCCGAATTACGAAATATGATTATACGCGAAGCGCTTCGCTAAAATAAGAAAATATGTGTATCAAAGATAAGATTCTGTTGGAGGACAACGTGAATCCATGGAAACGTTTTGCAACGATCCTGCTGTGTGTTGTATGTGTTTTGACAGGATATTCTGATGGCTTTTCTCAGCTAACTCCCGCAAATTCCGACGACGTCATTGCTATTGCCAACAACTGGCTGCGTTTAGGTCAGGAAGTTGAATGGGGATGGACGGCTGCCGCCGTTTTCACTCCCGCATCGATACAAGAAATCGAATACCAAGGGCAGCTTGTCGCTTATGCTTTGCCTGTTATGGGCGGCGGCTATCTCATTACTCCCGCCTTTCAAGAATTGCCGCCGATTACAGCGTACTCCACAGTCTCTTCACTTGACGTCAACCAGGAAGACGGCTTTTGTGAAATGATTAAAGAAGTGCTGAGTGATAAGATTCTTTTGGTTTCTGAGTATTTGACTAATCCAAATCCGCCTGCCGAATGGCAAGCTTTGCAGGACGCGATTGAACACCATCGCGCTTTATGGCAGGATTTTTCCGGAAACTATTCGACGTTCATTAAGGCTGTCGAAAATGAGAATTTCAGCCGGGGAATGGACAGCGAAGATCAGATGTATAGACCACACGGAATCTTGGATATCGGGCCTCTTTTGACGAGCAGTTGGCACCAAGGGTATCCCTATTATAACTACTGCCCCTGGGGTGATGGAGGCCGATGTGTCGTCGGATGCGTCGCAACAGCAACCGCTCAGATTCTCTACTATCACAAATCTCCCAGCAGTGGCATAGGCACCCACACGTACTGGTGGAGTGGAGACTATTCCTGCGGCGGCTCGACATCCGGGCGGTATCTCTCGGCCACGTTTAGCGATTCCTATGATTGGAATAATATACTCGACCGTTACGACGGCGGGGAAACTCAAGCTCAGGAAGACGCGGTCGCGGAACTCTGTTACGAAGTCGGAGTCGCGGAAGATATGATGTATGGGGCTTGCGGTTCCGGTACCTATATGTCGAACGCCATGGATGCTTTCACGATTCACTTTGGATACTCCGACCAGATCAATTATCAATACCGCACAAGCTATGGCTCTCCGGAAGAGTGGTTTGATATGCTCGCCGAAGAGCTGAATCATTTACGACCGATGCAATACCACATTTCCCGCCACTCGATTGTCTGTGACGGATGGCGTGTTTCCGGAACCAATCAAGTACATATGAATTATGGCTGGGACAGCAGCCACAACACATGGTACACTGTGGACGAACTCTATTGCTCGTGGGAAGGATGCAGTCCATGGGTTGAAGGAGCTATTCGCCGGATTTATCCTGATTTCGAACTGCTATCACCCAATGGTGGGGAAGTCTGGTGCATCGGCGAAGGGTATGATATCACCTGGGATGGGAGTGGTATTGAGACCGATGTTACCATTTCCCTCAATCGGGATTATCCGTCCGGAGCGTGGGAAGTGCTCTTTTCAGGCACACAGAACGATGGAGTGGAATTGTGGGACGTGGATGAGCCGGCAACTCAAG
>JAUXGA010000018.1 GCA_030622545.1 bacterium
ACAGAACGACATGGCTACGATCCGACTTTCTGAACACGCAAGGGAAGTAGTCAATCTTCGTGGTGGGAGAGAACATTAACTCCCACCACGGCCCCTTCAACTCTCCATCCTCGACGCTATACACTCGTCTTAAGGCATTAACCACTTCCTTTCCATACCTCCAGTGTTCTAATTTCAGACAAGATCTATCCTTTTCAACTATCTCTATTATGATGTTTTATAAAGAAGAGGGGCATGACTCATTTACTTTGTGAACATTTTCTCAATATTGATCCGAATGTTGTTGTGTTGTATGGATTTCCAAATCCCAAAAAGAAAGAGTAAAATTATCAATAGGTTACGAGTGCAGAATACATCAAGCTCTTGATTTCAATTAGAATGAGAAAAAGGAAACTTTTTAAGATATTCCTTGATTAAGTAATCTGAGTCCCTTATATTAGGCTTGCGTTTGATGACCACAATATCCTGTGGATAGATTTTTAGTAGACCATATCTGTCGTAGTTCGCTTGGATGTTTTAGGAGCCGAAGGCAAGTCACTCATATTATAGAATTTCCTGCGCAAGCAGCCCGATAGATACGCCGTTACTCATTTTTAGACGATTTATGAAGTATTCAAACTTGAGTAGCGGTTTTCTCGCTCATTTTGGGCAGTATTCATAAATTCTATGTCCGTTCACTTTACTTTAGTTAGGGGAAAAGCCATTGCATTTTGAACGCCGCTATACTTCTGAGGGTCTCGATCCTTTTGAAAAACTAGACTTTATCACCCATGACTCGAAACTGACCGACTTGGATGGAACGGTTATTTTCGAGGCGGGTGATGTCGTAGCCCCGGATTTCTGGTCACAGGTAGCTGTAGATATTTTAGCTCAGAAGTATTTCCGGAAAACAGGTATTCCTGCGCGAATGCAGCCAGTGGAGGAGGATGGAGTGCCCGTCTGGCTTCAACGCCGGGAGCCCGACGAGGATGCCCTGAAGGAATTACCTGAAGAACAGCGGTTTAGCGACGAAAAAGATGCCCGGCAGGTTTTCATTCGTCTTGCCGGATGCTGGACTTACTGGGGTTGGAAGCATCATTACTTTGACGAGGAATCCGACGCGCGTACATTCTTCGATGAACTTTGCTATATGCTGGCGACGCAAATGGTCGCGCCGAACTCGCCGCAATGGTTTAATACCGGTCTTTATTGGGCTTATGGCATCAGTGGTCATGCGCAAGGTCACTATTTCTGTGCTCCGGATACCGGAGAATTGTGCGAGTCATCCAGCGCGTATGAACGTCCTCAGCCACACGCCTGTTTTATTCAGTCTGTCAAGGATGATTTGATTAAGTCCGGCGGTATCATGGACTTGTGGGTGCGCGAGGCCCGGTTGTTCAAATACGGTTCCGGAACTGGGACGAATTTTTCCAAAGTACGTGGAGAGGGAGAGGTGCTTTCCGGCGGCGGAAAATCGTCGGGACTGATGAGTTTTCTGAAAATCGGCGACAGAGCGGCGGGTGCGATTAAGTCCGGAGGCACGACACGCCGCGCCGCGAAGATGGTGACACTGGATGTCGATCATCCTGATATCGAACAATATATTAATTGGAAAGCTGCTGAAGAACATAAGGTCGCGGCTCTTATCGCGGGTTCCAAATCTTGTGAAAAGCATCTGAAAGCTGTAATGAAGGCTTGCTATTCCAGCGAAGCGCTGGCGGATGATTTTCGCTTTGATGGCCGAAAAAATTCCCGGTTGGGAGAGGCGATTCGGGCAGCGCGCTCAGCCTTTATTCCGGAGAATTATATCCATCGCGTTATTCAGCTCGCGCGTCAGGGATTTCGGGATTTTGAATTTGAGTCTTACAACAGCGACTGGAATTCGCAGGCGTACATGACGGTTTCCGGCCAGAATTCGAATAACTCCGTGCGCGTGTCGGATCAGTTTTTGGAGGCGGTTAAGAGCGACGGCCAATGGGATTTGATTCGACGGACGGACGGCAGGATTCATAAGACGATTGACGCGCGCGACCTCTGGCGACAAATGGCGGAGGCGGCGTGGGCTTGCGCGGATCCGGGCGTGCAATATAACACGACAATTAATGAATGGAATACATGCGCCGCTGACGGATCGATTACCGCTTCGAATCCCTGCTCGGAATATATGTTCCTCGATGATACGGCGTGCAATCTGGCGTCGTTGAACCTGATGAAATTCCTCGATATCCGTAAGGGAGAATTCGATATCGAGAGTTTTCAGCATGCGACACGACTCTGGACAGTCGTGCTGGACATTTCCGTTCTTATGGCGCAATTCCCGAGCAAGGAAATCGCGATGCGCTCCTATGACTATCGAACTCTGGGATTGGGCTACGCGAATTTAGGTGCGGTTTTCATGGTACTGGGAATTCCCTACGACAGCAAAGAAGCGTTCGGAATTTGCAGCACGCTCACGGCTTTAATGACCGGACATGGCTACCGCGTGTCGGCGGAGATGGCCGGTGAACTTGGCTCTTTCCCGGCGTACAAACGAAACGCGGCTTCTATGCTGCGTGTTATTCGGAACCACCGGCAAGCCGCTTATCATGCGTCGTCGAATGCGTATGACGGGCTTTCGACACTTCCGAATTTGCCGGAGCCATCGTCTTGCCCATCTTATTTGCAGCAGGCCGCAAAGCAAGCATGGGATTCTGCGCTCGCACAGGGGGAAAGATACGGCTATCGGAACGCGCAGCTTTCCGCCATCGCTCCGACCGGAACTATCGGGCTATTGATGGATTGCGACACGACTGGAATTGAACCGGACTTCGCGCTTGTGAAATTTAAGAAGCTCGCGGGGGGAGGATATTTCCGGATTATCAATGGTTCGGTGCCGCTGGCGCTGGAAAGACTGGGCTATCCGGAAGATCAGATGCGGCAGATTGTCCGCTACTGCGTTGGCTCAGGGACTCTGAAGGGCGCGCCTTATGTCAATCCCACGACTCTGCGCTCGAAAGGCTTCGACGATGCAACTATCGAGAAGGTGGAACAGGGACTGAAATCCGCTTTTGATTTAAGCTTTGCGTTCATGCCGCGAGTTTTGGGCAAAGAGTTTGTCGAGAAGAAATTAGGAATAGATTCCGAGAAGCTCCTAAAGGCCGAAGGAGACCTTCTGCGAGCGCTAGGCTTCAGTCGGGAGCAGTGCCGGGAAGCCAGCGACTATATCTGCGGGCGGATGACTCTCGAAGGCGCGCCTCATCTATCGCCGGAACACCTGCCGGTGTTCGACTGCGCGAGTAAATGCGGAGCGTACGGGCAGCGCTATATTGCGTCGTCGGCTCACTTGCGCATGTTGGCCGCCGCTCAACCTTTTGTTTCCGGCGGCATTTCCAAGACCATCAATTTGCCCAACGACGCAACCATCGAAGCCATCGAAGATATCTATTTCGACAGTTGGAAGATGATGTTGAAATCGGTGGCGATTTACCGGGACGGCTCGAAACTCAGTCAGCCGCTGAGTCATCTGGTCGAAAGCGATTTAACTGTCTCCGCAGAAGCGGAAACGCCGCGCGTCATAGAAGCCGCCGAAAAAATTACGCGGCACGTTTTCGCTCAGCGTCGCCGCCTGCCTGACCGGCGGGGCGGCTATACACAGAAGGCGAGTATCGGCTCACATAAAATTTATCTACGGACGGGTGAATACGACAGCGGTGGTCTGGGAGAAATCTTCCTCGATATGCACAAAGAGGGAGCGGCGTTCCGCAGCATGATGAATTGCTTTGCGATAGCGATTTCTCTTGGGCTGCAACATGGTGTACCGCTTGAAGAATTTGTGGACGCGTTCGTGTTCACGCGGTTTGAGCCGAACGGTTTTGTGGTGGGGAATCAGCATATCAAACATGCGACGTCCGTGATAGATTATATCTTCCGCGAGCTCGCCATCACCTATCTCGGGCGCCATGATTTAGCTCAGCTCAATACCAGTTCCGAAGATATGCGCCACGACACCGTCAGCGACACTCCGAAACGCTCGCCGCATTCGAGTCATCTCCATCTCTCGATTGAAGGCTCTAATGGCGATGGGGGAAACGGTGGCAACGGTAATAAAGAACATTTGGCGGAGCTTGTGAAGCTGGCGCGGCTGCAGGGCTATGAAGGAGATCCCTGCATCGAATGCGGCCAGTTCACGATGGTGCGCAACGGAACCTGCACGCGCTGCGTCTCCTGCGGCGCAACGAACGGGTGTAGTTAAATTGCAGCCGGGTTCAGGCGACCCGGCTCGGCGAGTTATTTGATGCCATTAGATATAGCATTTAATCAATGAAAAACTCTATGCTCCTCTTCTACATCCTCATATTTATATTGATTGCAGGTGGTGTTTGGTTTTTTGATTGGTAAACCTGAGTACCGGGGATACGAACCGAGTCTTTTTGCAATCTAATTAACCAAAGGAGACAATTACTATGTCGATGCTTACACCGAAACACTCGATGACACTATTGATTAGTGTTGTCTTGGTCTTCGCTATTGGCATTTCATCTTTGATGGCACAGCAAAATATCAAAGTTGCGGGAAAGTTCACGTCTTCTCAGACTAGAATGGACTCCAGCGCTATCGGAGATGCCGAAGGCCATGTCTTTTCCTTGACTGAATACAAGGGGACGAATGTCAGTACTGGCGAGTACAAGTTCATGGATGGTGCCCAAATTTTCAATGTATCATTCGCAGATCTTCTGAAGGGAAATGGGCCTCAGCAAGGCTATATAGAGTTTTCCCAAAAGGACGATAGAACTTATGCCAAATGGGAAGGCAGAGTCACCACCACTCTTTCAGCCGAAGATACCCCAATCATCGCATTTGAAGGAACCTTTTCTTGGATAAAAGGGACAGGTCAGTTTGAGAACATCCAGGGAAATGGCACCTATTCGGGACAGTTTACTTCAAAGACGACCTATACTTGCGACTGGGCAGGCGAATACACCATCAAAAAATGAGGAAGTAATCTGAACACTGGAGTCTCTTCGAAACTACTTTTGAGATTCACGGGTTGACTCAAATATGAGACTTTGATACTCTTTATCTTCATGATGATTGTCGGAGCGGTTGGATTTTGTGTTGTGCTGGCATGGATGAGCACGATTTGCCAAGGAGTTTACATCACAGCCGTCATCACCATCATAGCAAAGATGACAACAGTCGCTGGAACGGACCACTGCCGCCAAGCGGCCCTCAGAGCCCTTGGAGCCAGCACCCATCGCCACCTTCATCATTATCATTCGCCAGGATGATAGTGGGCGCAGCTGAGCTTCATCAAATTCTCCCCATTGAATGTGAAGATCATTTTCACGTGGGGGGTGAAGATGCGGCGTTGGGACACAGGATTCGGGACTTACACTGTGACTACTATGCCTATCCGCAATCGGGCTTAACAAGGAGATAACTATGTTCATCTTGCTGCTGGCTGTGACTTTCGTGGTATCGGTGATCGCGTGTATCGTACTGGCGCGAGTCTTTCGCAAACCACTGGATCGGATTCTGAACCGGTTGGTCGGCGAAGACATCTATCTTGCATGGACGCGCTACCTGCTCTTCGCCTTGTATGTTGTGGGAATCTCCGGTGGTGTGCGGGTCTGGGATCTGGAACGCTATATTACGCCCGCCAAGGCGGGTGAAGCGATTCTGGAATTGAACAGTGACCGCTGGATTCTCGAGATCTACCGCACGATCATCGGCACGCTCCAGAGTGTCGCTTGGATGCTGCTGGTGTTTTTCGTCGTGGCGCTGCTGGCATTCGTCATGGTGAAGGGTCGGGAAATGAAGCACCCTGCCCAATCGGATAAGCCGTAGGAATCCCGTGGCGCAGACGGGCGAATCCTCCTTTCCGGTTCCACGGGGCTTATCGGGTCCGCTCTGGTGCGTCAACTGAGGACGGGTGGCGAGCGCGTGGTGCGTCTTACCAAGCAATACGCAGAATTAAAAGCCCGGCTCATTCGAGTCGGGCTTTCGTTTTTTCATGGAGAAGGTAATGAAGTTACTCGGGTGATGCTTCTCGCATTTTCATGGGTGCTTTGAAGACGAAGGTGGTGAAGAGTTCGATCAGGAAGCCCCATATAATTCCGAAGATAACTATGAAGAGAAAATCTTCATTCATAGCTATAGGTAGCGAACCCAGAAAGCCAATGATGATTCCGTGAAAGAACCAGCCAAGCTTCCAAATCGAGATGCCGATAATCAAACCAATTAGTGCTCGATCAAAGATAGCCGACCACATCATGGCGGTCGTCATTTCATCGCCCATTTTTGTCTTTCCGGCAACAGCGCATATCAATCCGCAGATGATGCCAAGGACAACGGCGATTCCCAAACGTTTTGCATAGACCATAGTAGTTTCCTCCACTTGTTAATTGGCGATTTTGGTGAAGCTACAACGCCAGCGCTATCCGTACTGCTTTTTATACCATTCCTGATAAGCCGCCTGCTTTTCTTTCAGCGCGCGCCACCAAGATTCGTTTTTCACGTACCATTCAACGGTTTTTTTCATTCCCTCTTCAAAATCATGCAGGGGCTTCCATCCGAGGGCTTGGATTTTATCTATCGTCACGCTGTAACGGCGGTCATGACCCAACCGGTCTTTGACGGGATGAATCAGACTTTCAGGTTTGCCCAAGAGCTTCAGGATGCTTTTCGTAACTGTGATGTTCATCTCTTCGTTGCCGGCTCCGATGTTGTAGATTTCTCCCGCCGTTCCTTTTTGCAGCACAAGGTCGAGAGCTTCCGCTTGATCCTCGACATAGAGCCAGTCGCGCACGTTCTTGCCGTCGCCGTAAATCGGCAGAGGTTTATCGTCAATGGCGTTCGTGATAAACAGAGGAATCAGCTTTTCCGGATACTGGTACGGCCCGAAATTGTTCGACGAACGCGTAATCAGCACCGGCAATCCATACGTAATGAAATAACTGCGCGCCAAAAGTTCGCCGCCGGATTTCGACGCTGAATAAGGCGACGACGGATTCAGTATATCCTTTTCGGTGAATGAACCTTCATCAATCGAACCGTAAACTTCGTCGGTGGAGATGTGCAGGAAGCGGGAGATGTTGTGCTCCCGTGCGGCTTCCAAAAGAACGAACGCTCCGTGCACATCCGTCTCCACGAAAGCGCCCGCTTCATGGATGGAACGGTCCACGTGAGTTTCCGCAGCGAAATTGACGACCGCATCCACATTGGACATCCAACGTTCGACTGTGTCCGGGTCGCAGATGTCGCCGTGCCAGAACGTGTAGCGCGGATTTCCGTCAAGGTCGCGCAGGTTTTCACGATTGCCGGCATAGGTCAGCGCGTCGAGGTTGACGATGTGCAAATCGGGATGCTTCTTCAGCATATAACGAATAAAGTTGGAGCCGATAAAACCGGCCCCACCGGTGACAAGCAGACGTTTCATAGAAAATCCGTTCGTGTATTTTTGGTGATAGCGGACTTAACTTGTTCGGATTGAATCGCGTCAAGTTCCGGGAAGATGCGTTTCCATTTTGAGCCGGGGCGACGCCAGAGTAGCTGAGAGTTTTCGCCCGGACCGACGAGATAGATAGCGTCAAAAGGTTGTTCCAATTCCTGTGCGAGTGACTCCCGCAATTCTTCGGCGATTCCCGGCAGAAACGTATTGCCGCGAGTCAGACGCAGCGTTGCGGGATGAGCCAGCGTAATGAGCAGCGCTATCGGTTCCGCGATGGCGCGCGCACCGTAACGCTCGATTTTGCGAGCGGTCGCTTCCAAGATACGCTGATGCAGCAGAAAAGGCTGCTCGTCATCGTTTGTCTTGTGAGAATTGACGTCGTCAGGGCGAAGCGGCGATGTGATTTCGAAGCAGATGGTCGCCTTCGCTCGCTTAGCGATAATATCCGGCCAATTCTCGCTAACCGGATGGTGCGCGCTCGCGTAGTATGCCGGGCCGAAACGGCGTGACACGGCTCCCATGAACCATTGCCACGTGCGTTCTTCAACGTCGGCGTTGGATAGTTTGCTTCGAGAAGGTTTCATTGCACTCACTTATAGTGGTGTGCATGTTCTATTTGAAAACGATGTCCCAGTTATAGGGAATATTCGGGTCATCGTGAGGTGCGCGGTGCTCGTCGGGATTGTCATAGTCAAAAAGTTCATCCGGACAATTCACGACAATAGATTCTGTTTCGGAAATACATTTCCACCCATGATAAACTCCCGGCGGAATGACAATCAGTTTCGGATTATGCTCGCCGATAAAAAACTCGTTAACCTCGCGGTGGGTTGGCGAGCCCTCGCGACCATCAAAAAGAACAAGCTTCACCATCCCCTTGACGCACGCGACCATATCCGTCTGTTTCGTGTGATAGTGCCACGCTTTGACGACGCCCGGATAATTCGTCGTCATATAGACCTGCCCGAATTTTTTAAAAATCGGCCAGTCGCAGCGCATAATTTCCATCAACCTGCCCCGTTCATCGGGAATCAGGCGTAATGTATTTGCAGATACTCCATCAATCACTTGGTTGTTGCTCCTTTATTGAAAATCATTTTTTGAGATATCTTTGTAATCCTTCTTCCCACGTTGGCATTTTATTGCCGATAGTCTCATCATAGAGGCGGTGCGATAGGCGCGAATTTTTCGGGCGCGGAGCCGGGCGAGGGAAGTCTTCAGTTTTGCACGGGGTCACGCGCATTTTCAAACCCGCCAACTCGACAATCTTTTTGGCGAAATCGTACCAAGTCGTATAGCCTTGATTGGTGATGTGATAGATACCGTACGATTCCGATTCGATAAGGCGATAAACTTCCGGCACTAAATCCGTAACGAATGTCGGGCTACCGCGCTGGTCAGCGACAACGTTGATTTCATCTTTGTCGGCGGCGAGTTTCAAAATCGTTTCCACGAAGTTCTGACCACCATGCCCGCACAGCCACGAAATGCGCGCGATATAGTGTTTGGGGCAGAGCTCGCGGACGAATTCCTCGCCCTCATATTTGGATTTGCCGTAAACCGATTGCGGATTCGGCGCGTCATCTTCGTCGTAGGGTTCCTTTTTTTCGCCGTCGAAAATATAGTCAGTCGAGAAATAAACAATCGGAATCGATAATTCCTTCGCGGCGAGGCAAACGTTCTGTGTGCCATTGGCATTGACACGGTAAGCGGTATCGGCTTCACTTTCGCATTTATCCACAGCGGTAAATGCAGCGGCGTGAATGATGATGTCGGGCTGCGCTTTTTTTATGACAGCCGACGTTTCGTCGCGCTTCGTGATGTCATGCTCAGGCAGATCCATTCCGCTGACCTGCATACCTGAATTCTCAGCGAAGGAAAAAAGTTCGTTGCCGAGCATGCCCTTATGGCCGGTGATGAGGATGTGTGAAGCCATATTTTATTAGAGAATGACGATGGTGATGCCTTCATTGTGCCGATTGTAGTCCGAGTCGCGATTCAGCGCGGGACACATATCAATCGCTTCGCGGGCGACAAGTTCGTCGAAACTGAAACGCTCGCCATGGACGAAATGTTGAATCTGGTTTTTGTTTCGCATACCGGTCAAACTTCGGCGAAGCGCATCCCGCAGTGTTCCTCCGACGCCTTTCGAGCCGTAACCATGAATAATCTTAACAGCGACATGCCCTTTTTGTCTCGCTTTATCCAATTCCTCCCGCAGCCGTTTGCGAGCTTCTTTGACGTCGGGCATATCGGATTTGATATTGATTTCAGTGACGGTCTGACTCATCGTTGTTCTTTTTCGGCGACGAGGCGCGTGGCGCGGTAGAGGGATTCGAAGGTCCCGGCGTCCGTCCATGCGCCCTTGATGACGTCATAGGTCAGTTTGCCTTCGTGAAGATACGCGTTGTTGACGTCGGTGATTTCGAGTTCGCCGCGGTCGGACGGCTTCAGCGTCCGGATAATTTCGAAGACATGAGCATCATACATATAGACGCCGATGACCGCTAAATTCGATTTCGGCTGCTTGGGCTTTTCAACGATGCGAGCGATTTTTCCGTTCTCGATTTCCGCCACACCAAACCGCTGAGGATCCGGCACTTCTTTCAGAAGGATTTTTGCGCCGAGTTCTTTGCGGAAATTCTGGACGAAAGGCGTGATGTCGTCTTCGATAATGTTATCTCCAAGAATCACGATCATCGGTTCATCCTTGGTGAACACGTGCGCCAGCCGGAGAGCGGCGGCTATTCCTCCCTCGCCTTCCTGATAGGCGTAGTTGATGACGTCGAGGCCGAGGTCTTTTCCGTTGCTCAGGAGATTCAGGAAATGTCCCGCGAAGTGCCCGCCGGTGACGAGAACGAGTTCGCGGATTCCGGCCTGCACCAGCGTTTGGATGGGATAATAAATCATCGGCTGGTTATAGACCGGCAGAAGATGTTTGTTCGTGATTTTCGTAAGGGGATGGAGGCGAGTTCCAAGACCGCCTGCCAGCACGACGCCTTTCATATTTCGAGCTCCGATTTTATCGAGATGGATTTTACTTGTCTATGGTAGTTCAACAAGGGGCTTCAGCCCCTTGCCTGTATGCTATCTACGGGATTGGACAAGGGGCTGAAGCCCCTTGTTGGACCCCTTCTTGAACCAGTTCACTGTCTTTGTTAGACCTTCTTCGATGGAAATTTTGGGTTCCCAGTTCAAGACTCTGCGAGCTTTTTTTATGTCCGGCCTGCGGACTTTCGGGTCATCCACAGGAAGCGGCTTGTGAATAATCGGCACATCCGAATCGGTGAGTCTGCGTATCATTTCGGCAATCGCATTCACCGATAACTCTTCCGGGTTGCCGATATTCACGGGTTCGATTTCGTTCGACATCGCCAGCCGGTACAGCCCGTCCACCTGATCAGTGATGTAGCAGAGCGAACGTGTCTGGCTGCCATCGCCGAAAACCGTGAGTGCTTCGCCTCGCAACGCCTGATTAATCAGTGTCGGAACAAGCCGTCCATCATTAGCGCGCATGCGCGGCCCGAAGGTGTTAAAGATGCGGGCGATGCGCGTGTTCATGTTGTGATAGCGATGATACGCCATCGTCAGCGCTTCGGCGAAACGTTTAGCTTCGTCATAAACGCCTCGCGGCCCGACCGGACTGACATTCCCCCAGTAATCTTCCGGCTGAGGATTCACCAATGGGTCGCCATAAACCTCGGAAGTCGATGCCAGCAGAAAACCCGCTCCCTTAGCTTTGGACAAACCCAACGCCTTGTGAGTTCCCAAAGAGCCGACTTTCAACGTTTGAATCGGCATCTGCATGTAGTCTATAGGCGAAGCGGGGCTGGCGAAATGCAGAACGAAATCCACCGACCCATCCACATACAGATAATTCGTGACGTCGTAGTGGATGAATTGAAACCGCGGATTTTTGATGTGGGCGATGTTGGAGGCGTGGCCGGTGGAAAGATTGTCGATCACGATAACGTCGTGACCTTCGGTCAGGAATTTGTCGGCCAGATGGGAGCCCAAAAAGCCCGCGCCGCCTGTTAAAATGATTCTCATCGAAATCTCAAGTGAATTGTCTTAAGTCTTAAAATTTAACCAATTCTATGCGGAATGTCAAGGCAATTTACTCTATGCAAGAATTGCCGCCGGGCTTGCATTTTGTGGAAAGTCAATGTATCTTGAAGGGTTGCGATTTTCCGTTCCGGGCACGCGAGGACGCATGCCGCGGCGGATAGAAATGAATCAGGCTCGCGCGAAACCTAAATAGGAGATAAATAATGAACTATTGGCAAATCGCATCAGGATCTCGCGGAAGAGAGTATACGGATCAATTCATCCGTTTCGGTATGGCCTTTGTAGGCGGAGATGACAATGTAGCCGCAATGTCCAAAGTGAAAGAAGGAGACCGCGTCTTATTAAAGCGGGGCATGTACAAAATTGTAGCTGCTGGTGAGGTCATTAATCGTGACGGAAGATGTCGAGGTCAAGATGATAAAGAATGGCTGCGTGATTTCGATGGTTGGGACTTGCGAGCATATTGCTTTGTGGATTGGCACGAACCGGATAAGCCGTTTGAAACCGAGGGACTTACACGCGCTACAATCCAGCGCGTAAAAAAGAAGAATTTGAAAGAAATTTGTGATAGCATCATTAAGACAGTACCTGCAAAAGAAAACTATGATCCTGAACCGGAAACGCCTGAGCCTGTGGAAGATGCGGAGATTTTAAGTTTTCTCATTCAAGAGGGACTTCGCCCTGCATCCGCTGAAGACCTAACAGCTGCATTCAACCGAATTCGACTATTAGCGAAATACTATTACGATGAACATACGTGGGAAAATATTCGAGAACATGAGACGCGTACATTCTTGATAATCCCTCTTCTACTTGCTCTCGGTTGGGCAGAACAGCAGATAAAAATTGAACTACCTGTTGCTGAACGCCAAAGGGCGGATATCGCCTGTTTTTCAAAACCTTACCAAGGGAATAATGATGATTGCACCTTGCTCATTGAGACCAAAGGTTTCGTTAAGGGCTTAGACTATGCCCAGGCTCAGGCAAGGGAATATGCCAAGCATTTCCCCAATTGTCAGGTAGTTCTTGTTTCGAATGGCTATTGCTATAAGGCATTTCGCCGCAATGAAAGTGGATCCTTTTCGCGAGCACCTTCGGCTTACCTAAACTTACTGAAACCAAGGAAACGGTACCCTCTTGATCCTAAAAACGTTGATGGCAGTTTGGAGGCACTTCGACTTCTCTTGCCTTATCATTTTGCACGTTAGAGAACCGTTACGGAATCCCTCTAAGCAAACATATTGGAAAAACGCTGAGGAACAAGATTGATTCACTCAGGAGACAAGACAAATAGCTTCACACTAATTGGCCTGGGGGCGGTGGGGCGAGCGCTGGCGCCGGCGCTTGTCCGAGCTGGCTACGACTGTCGAGGTCTTATCGGTCGCGGAGACGAAAAGTCTCTGGCGAGCCTGTGCAAAGCGCCGCTGATGATGTCTTTGGATTCGTTGCCGGATGATTTTGATTTGTTGTTTCTTTGCGTGCGGGATAATCAGATTGCGTCGCTCGCCGAAGAACTATCTCAGAATATTCGGAGACCCCCCCTATCCTCCCCGCAAGCAGGGGGGAATTTAATTGTTTTTCACACAGCGGGTGCGTTATCGTCGGATGTGCTTGCGCCGCTGCGTGAAAAGGGAGCGGATGTCGCGTCGTTTCATCCTTTCGGAAGTTTTCCGCGGACGGGGAAAGCCGTCTCGTCTTTCAAAGGATTCACTTTCGGGATTGAAGGTACGCCTGAAGCTCAAGCTCGCGCCGAACAAATCGCCCGCGACCTCGGCGGCAGTCCTCTCATCGTTCCCGCGGACAGCCGTGCGATTTATCATTTAGCGGCGGTTTTTGCATCGAATTTTTTCGTTGGGGATTTGGCTTTAGCTGTGAAAATGCTCGGGCAAATAGGTCTGGATGAAGCGCAGGCTTTGCAGGTTATTTCACCGATAGTGGAGGGAACTTTCAGGAATGTCAAGGAGTTAGGAGTGAAGGGTGCTTTGACCGGCCCGGCGGCGCGAGGCGACAACGAAACGCTTGCCCGGCATGAAGAAGCCCTGCGAAAAATCGACCCGGAGCTGGCGGAGCTTTATCGGAAGTTCTCTGAATATCTGAAAAAGGTTTAGCGAGCTTACCGAATTTTATTATCAATTCCCGAAAAACCCTATTAGTAAATAGATGGACATATCGTGGTGAATCGCTTTTCAGAAGAAGATAAAGGGGTGACCAGATTATTGGAAAAAGTAAAGCGACTTTTTAAAATAGAGCAATGTAGCTACGAGTGGAATCAAGTGGAGAGCATAGTTGTACGAGATCCGGAACTATTCGAGTCAGGCCTTAAGAGAGCATCACAACGACTTTATGTAAAAGATACACCGAAAAATGAGCGTTTAACATTATGGATGGCATGCAATATTTGTGAAACCTTAGAAAAGGCTCCACGCTGCTATTTCTGTTCGCGTCAATTGACACGTGATAACTTTATTAACGACGGCGTCTGTGTTCCTTTGGAGCATTTTATTCCAAGAGATGATGGTGGAAGCCATACACCCGCAAATCTAACACTGGCTTGCAGAATCTGCAATTCGATAAAAAGCAATCTTACTGATGATGATTTTCGTCTAATTCTGAAAAGTCCAGACAACTTTTTTGCTCTAAAGAGACAGAGAGTTACACCCGAAAAGAAGCAAGAATTAATCGATTTTGCTGAAATATATTACCCAAGAATAAGTAATCTTCGTGACTATGCGGTTCGCCATGGTATTGATCCTATAGATGCAAGAAAACACTGGGAGAACAAGCAGTCAGAGTTTCGAGACAAGTATCCAATGGATGCACAAGCTGTTCGATAGTTTGGTTTTACTTAAACGGAGTAAAGATGCCGGATAACCGCAGAATTTTATGGGCGGATGACGAAATCGAGATGCTTGAAGCTCATATTCTTTTTTTGAATCAGCGCGGCTACGACGTGGTGGGTGTGACGAATGGAGATGATGCGATTCATCGGGTGAGCGAAGAAGCTTTCGACGTGGTTTTTCTTGACGAGCACATGCCGGGTCGTGATGGTCTCGAAACTCTCGCGGTTATTAAGGACATGCGGCCAGATTTACCGGTGATTATGATTACCAAGAGTGAAGAAGAAACGCTGATGGAAGAAGCCATTGGCGCAAAAATCAGCGATTACCTGACCAAGCCGGTGAATCCGACACAAATCTTGAGCGCATTGAAGAAAGTAACGCAGCGGCAGGAATTCGAGCGACGAAGCGCCACGCGAGATTATCTTGCGGAATTCCGTCAGATTTCCGAGAAGGTTTCCGAAGGCCCGACGTGGAAAGACTGGATGGATATTCATGCGAAGCTGTCTGCGTGGGAAGTGGAACTGGACTCGATGCCGGATACAGGTTTGCGCCAGTCCCTCGAAGGTCAGCGGGCGGAATGCAATACGGAGTTCGGGAAGTTCATCGAAGAGAATTACGAGGATTGGCTCTGGGACCGCGCTGACAAACCACCGCTTTCGGCAAGCTTTGTGGAACATTTCGTTGCGCCGAAACTGAAAGAAGGGCGTAATGTTCTCTTTCTGGTGATCGACTGTTTGCGCTTTGACCAGTGGTTGGCTTTGGAGCCGATGCTCTACGATTACTATACGGTGACGCGAGACAGTTATTATTCCATTCTTCCGTCGGCAACTCCCTATGCGCGCAATGCTCTTTTCGCTGGTATTTTTCCGGGAGACATTGAGGCGGAATTTCCGGACTTGTGGAAGCGGAGTGAGGACGACGAGTTTTCATCGAACCGTTTCGAACGGCAATTTCTCGACCGACAGCTTGATCGGCTTCAGTTGAAGATCGAGCCTGAGCCGAAATATGTTAAGATTTTGGATATCGATGAAGCCAACGCCACCGCTCGGAAAGTGCAGCGTTATTTCAACAACCGGCTGGTGTCGATGGTTTTCAATTTTGTGGATATTTTGGCTCACAGTCGCGCGCAAAGCGATGTCATCAAAGAGATAACGCGCAATGAAGCGGCTTACCGCAGTGTGGTTCGCGCATGGTTCGAACATTCGTCGTTATTCCAAATCCTGAAAGCTTTTGCTCAGCGGGATTTTTTGGTCATCGTCACTACGGATCATGGTTCTATTCGTGGTTTGAAAGGTGCGCGGGTTGTTTCGGATAAGGAAGCGTCCACAAATTTGCGCTATAAACACGGACGCAATCTTCGCGTGGACAGCAAACATGCGCTTATTTGCCGGCGTCCGGAGAAATTCCGACTGCCTCGACGCGGTCTCAACGCCAATTATATCTTCGCCAAGGAAGCCTACTATTTTATTTATCCCACGAACTTCCACAAATACGCGAATCTCTATAAAGACTCGTTCCAGCATGGCGGGATTTCTTTGGAAGAGATGATTCTGCCGGTGGCATTTTTGGAGCCGAAGAGATAGTCACTTTCCTGAAATGGGATGGACATAAAAAGCCCCGACGATTGCCGGGGCTTTCAATTTTCAAGATATTCTTATCGCTTACGATTTACCTCGCTCGCGTTTTAATTTCAAGCCGTGTTTCGTCATGACGCGGCGAATCTTTTGCTCGTTCAAGCCGACGATTTTAGCGGCGCGGGATTGATTTCCGTCCGTCACTTCCAGAGATTTTTTCACCAGCGCAAATTCGATTTCGCCCAAGACGGAATCCAACCGGACCGGCTCGCCTCGGAAGATTTTTTCGTAGAGACCCTTGAGGAAACTGCTGGGGTCCCCCGCCCGTTCCACCTGAAACTGCGAATGGATAATCTCCGGATCGAATTCCCCATCCGAAAGCACCATGACACTTTCGACATGGTTGCGCATTTGTCGCGCATTTCCCTGCCAGTTCACTTTCATGAGCAATTCCATGTAGTGATAGGGAATCACCGGTTTTGCGATCTGTTCGCGCTCACAGAATTCTTCCAAGAAGATGCTCGCAAGGAAGGGGACATCTTCCATGCGTTTCCGCAGCGCCGGTATGCTGATGGGCAGGGTATTCAAATGATAGAAGAGATCCTGGTGGAACGCGGGTCTCTCACCATCCTCCTGCAATCCCGATGAGGTGGAGATAATGCGAAAATCATTGGGGATCCGCCGACCGCCCGAGCGCCGTTCCACGTAACCTTCTTCGAGAATCTGCAGCAATTTATGCTGTGCGATTGGAGTAAGCTCATCGACTTCTTCAAGAAAGACTGTTCCTCCGGCCGCTTCTTCGAATTTACCGGGGCGGTTATAGAAATCGTCTCCATAGAAAACGTATTCGACCTGGTCCGGAGTCACCGCTGCGCAATTGATGCTGACGAACGGCTTATCCTTTCGCGGGCTGTTATGGTGAATCACACGAGCCACGAGGGACTTGCCTGTCCCTGTTTCCCCGGTGATAAAAACAGCACTGTCCGAGCCGGCACACTTTCTGATCTTATCCATCAAGCTCTGCATCGCACGGCTGTGAGCAATCAGGGTGCTATAAGCGTAGCGATGTTTCTTGTCAATTTTCGCCATTTTCAGAACCTCTTTGCGCATGAGCTAGATTGTTGTTAAGGGTTGTATTTCTTATGTCTCTTCTTCGAGAGACTGTTCGATAGGAGTCTGTTTTTCCGGAACCGCCTCGAGGATTTCGGAGGGAGACTTTTCCTTGCGGTGCGTCAAGGAATATCCGCTTCGCAATCGCTTTCGAATTAAAGAAATTCCCGCGAATAAAGCGATCAAAAAAACCAGCGCGACGGCCAATAAATGGAACAGCAGAAAGAATTTGGGATTCATAAAATGCTCCTGCAGCTTGTGATAGGAAGCGTAGTCTCATGACAAACGTTCCTGCAATCAAAAGGAGTGTGCCCATTGCCGCATACTGCGAAATCGTGAAGATCGAAAAATTCGTCGCATTTGCAAAGTTATAAAGAATCTCAAAAATCACGAACAGGCTAAACCAAAACATTAACGTGTCCACATAGACCGCGGTTGCTTTATCAGAACTGAGTTTTATTACAAAAAAGGTGCCGACCGCGGATAAGGATAAGAAGTTGACATAAGCGGCACGTATAAACAACGGTTGGTAGTAGAGCGCGGGATCGCTCGCTTGAGATGCAAGTGCCAACGCTCGCGGGTCGATGTAATACGGGTAAAAAGCGACAAGCCAGACCGGTAAAACAATCGCCAGTGTCAGCATCATTCGCCGTAATAGAGACCAATCCGCGAAGATATACTCCATGAGGACATAAACGACTGTCCAGCAGACAAGGAGTGGAAGCAACATCGTCGAATAGACGTAAAAATCAGACTGTAAGTAAGGATTTGAAAAAAGACCCGAAAATACCTGCAGTGAAATGATAATCGTGAAACCCGTGAACAGCAACCACATTTGATAAAAAACGCTCCTGAAATGCTGTTCTCGTCGCAAAACCAGAACAGCCAGGAGCGATAACAAACCGTACAGCATGTTGTTAACTAAAGACTCAGTCGAAAAACCGAATTTCCCTGCAACAAATACTGCTGAAAGGGTTAGGGCTGCAATAAAAAAGATGTAGATCCGAGCAAACATACGAGGACAGTCTTTCTCATTTCCACCGTCCTCTTAAGTGCCCGAGATATAGCGAGTTACTTCCTCGGGGGAGGAGGTGGTGGCGGAGGATACGGGTTAAAAGCCGAAATCCCCTGCTGAACAACTTGTTGTTCAGCAGCAATCGGTGGATTCGATCCGTCCGCTAATGCCTGTGTCGTCAGCGCCCAGCCGACGCAAAATAGTACAAAAAGTCCTGCAAAAACAAGCAGCAAGGTGCCTCTCCGCAACATCGCTTGTTCCTCCAATTAAATGGATGAAGAAATCTCTTGATTTTCACCCCCGATTAGGGGGGTCTGTTTTCGTGCAAATGAAAGATAATAAATATCTTTTCGAAATGCAAGAGAAATCGAGAAATATTCGAGACCCATTTGTCGGAACAGAGTATGTTGAGAGGCAACTCTGCAACGAAAATATAGCACATAAACCTCCGAAAAGCAAGAGATTTGTTTTGCCTCTTGAAGATTAAAACGCAAATTTAGAGACCCAAGAGCTACTTAACCTACCGAATCGGGGGAAAAATGTCCTTGAATTCGGCGAAAGAAATCACTATATTGAATCTAACATGACTCCATCAAAGAAGTTATCGACTCGAGCTTCATCGAGAGGCATCAAGGAGAGGCACATTCTGCTCGTTCGAGCGGCGCCTGATCTTGTTGCCCATGCCTCCTCTCTGAATCATCTTGAATGGAAGATTAAAGAAATCAAAGCGTTACCTGAGAAGGAACAGGCCTTCATGGCAGTGGTGGATGGCCAGAATATTGAGCTTAAAGAGTTTGAAAACAAGATATTGAACCATCTAACCGTCTACCTGAACCCCCGAAAAACATCCCCAAAGAGCTTGCCCTCAGATCCGCACTTCATCTATTCGGAACGGGAGCAATTTCTTAAAACAGATTTTCAGTCTTTACTAAGTCTTTTCGGCGGCATCAATGAAAAGCTCATGCTTTTAGGGGGAATCGAAGAGAAATACCGTCTTCTGATGCGTCAAGCGCAACTTGGCAAAGCACTCCAGAGTATTGTCCACAACGTCAACAATCAGCTTGCGCCAGTTTTGGCTGTTTTGGAAACTCTGCAGAAAGAAAATGTGCATTTGCGAGACCTCGCCATGATTTACGAGCAGTGTCAGCGGATTCATTCTGATTTTGCGAATCTGCTTCGGGTTTCGCGGCGCGGCCTCGCTAAGGAAGTTTCTGGTTTTGATTTGAACGCGCTGATTCGTGAAGAATTGCGATTGATGATGGGAGCGGATCCGGTTCTGCAGTTGCGGGTGGTTTGCCATACGCAATTGGATACAGAGCTGCCGCCGCTCTATGGAATTTACAATGATTTCAGCCATAGTTTTATCAATTTGCTTCGGAATGCGGCCAGCGCGATGGCTCATACAGAGAATCCTGAACTGACGATACGAACAGGTCAAAATGCGAAGAACATCTGGCTTGAGGTGGAAGACCGGGGCATCGGAATTCCCGAGCAATTCCTCAAAGATATTTTCAAGCCGTATGTCAGTTCGCGCGAACGTCGTGAGGGTCAAGAAGATTCCGGCCTTGGTTTGGGGCTTTCCTCATCGAAGGAACTACTTGATAAATACAAAGTAAAATGGGAGGTTAAGAGCCGCGTGGGAGTCGGAACCCGATTTGTGCTGAAATTCCCGCGCGAAAAGATATGCATCCCGCCGGAAGATACTCAACCGGGGGATAGACGAGAATGATAGAAAAGCTCAAAGAAATACAAGCGCATTATGCGGAGCTTGAGCAGCGGCTGGTCAACCCGCAAATTGCTTCCAATCCCGAGCTCTCCACACCGCTTCTGAAGGAACTCAAGGAGCTAACTCCGGTGGTGCAATCCGCACAGCGGCTGATGGATCTGAAAAAGCGCGCCGAAGAAGCAACCACTATGCTCAAAGAGCCGGATGAGGATATACAGGAACTTGCCCGACAGGAGCTCTTGGAAACACAGTCGCAGATTGCTGAGGTAGAAGACGAGATTAAGGGATTGCTCCTGCCGCGAGACCCGGATGATGATCGAAATGCGATTCTCGAAATTCGCGCCGGGACCGGCGGTGACGAAGCGGCTCTTTTTGCGGCGGATTTGCTGCGAATGTACACTCGTTTTATCGAGCGGCATAAATGGAAACAGGAATACCTGACGGTGAACCCCAGTGAAGCCGGCGGCTTCAAAGAGATTGCGCTGCTGGTGAGCGGTGACGGGGCTTTTGGAACGCTCAAATGGGAAAGCGGAGTGCATCGCGTTCAGCGAGTGCCTGCGACCGAAAGTCAGGGACGCATTCACACATCCGCGGCGACGGTCGCGGTATTGCCTGAAGCCAAAGATGTCGATGTGAACATCAACACAGATGACCTTCGCATTGATGTGTATCGTTCGCAGGGCGCCGGCGGCCAGCATGTGAACACGACCGATTCGGCGGTGCGCATCACCCATCTGCCATCCGGGATTGTCGTCAGCTGTCAGGATGAACGCTCGCAATATAAAAATAAATCAAAGGCGATGAAGCTGCTGCGCGCCCGGCTTCTGGATCAGGCCAGGCAAGAGGAAGCGGCGAAAGTCGCCGCTGACCGCCGAGCTCAAGTCAAAACAGGGGATCGCAGCGAGAAGATTCGCACCTATAACTTTCCTCAAAATCGTGTCACGGATCACCGAATCAACCTGACCCTCCACCGCTTAGAAAGCATTTTAGGGGGGAATTTGGGTGAACTGATTGAAAATTTAAAACTTCATGACCGCGCCGAGAAATTGAAAGTCGGCGCAAATTGACCCTCCCTATGACCCACTCCTCGCCACTTGGCGTCGTCATCGTATCCTACAATACCTGCGAGTTCCTTCGCGGGAGCCTTTTAGCTTTAAAGCGTCTTTCGGATGAAGGCCCTTTTGATATTGTCGTTGTGGATAATGGTTCCTCCGACGGCAGTGTTCAGATGGTAGCCAATGATTTTCCTGAGGTGCGGCTGATTGCGTTGGAAGAGAATTTGGGCTTCGCTCAAGCCAACAACCGCGCGGTTGAAAAGTTATCCAACCCGGAAATCCTTTTCTTGAATCCGGATACCGTGCTCACGCGGGGAGCCATAGAAAAGCTGCGCAAGCTTCTGGACACTCATCCCGCCGCCGCTGTTGCCGGGGGACAGCTCGTCATCGAGAATGGCGATCCCCAGCCTTCCAGCTTCGCTTTTCCGACGCTCTGGCGCGAGTTCTGGAGCTATTTACCGGAGCTAAAAGGATTTTTTCACGTTCGCGCGCTCGCGTCTCGGCTCTCGCGAATATTGCCGAAACTCTGGCGTGGAAGCTATCGCTGGGATCCCGAAATACGGCAAGTGGATTCTGTTGCGGGAGCCTGCATGATTATTCGCGCGGATGCCTTTCGCAAGTTGGGCGGATTTCGCAAGGAATTCTTCCTGTATCACGAAGAATTGGAATTGTGTTACCGTCTGCGTCAGCAGGGTTGGGAGGTGTGGCTGGAACCTCGCGCCCGGGTTCTCCACTATGAAGGCCAAGCCAGCGGCACGCGCCGCTTTCGCCTCGCCCCGACGCACATTCTCAGGTATCGCCTTAAGGGGATGGATTATTTCTGGTCGGAGCATGGTTCGCGCTTTTCTTATACTGTCTGGGGTCTGATGGTGCGTTCTATTCTGCGTTTCAGAGCCATTCTGTGTTGGAGCTTGGGCTTACTGACAAGCCGGGACAAACGGAAACGACTGCGGCAGCGAAGCGCGGATCTCTGGCAAATCGCCGGGGAGTTGAAAAGCAAATAGGGTAGTGGGCTAATTTGAAACAAAAAATTGTCTGGTTTATCAAACAAGTTTTCGCGTATCTTTGTGGATGGAACAACGGGAGATTGATCTGCGTAAATGGGTTTATTTGAATTGAATAGAGAGGCATTAAACGACACAATCAATAAGTGGAACTTATTTTGCACGAAATTCGGGTAGAGGGCTAATTAGACTAGAATTTCAGTCAATCTATCTTGAAAGGAACAAAATTATACTAGAGCGTATCCCAAAAATATCATAGGGGAGTTCGAGAGTTCTTCGCCGAGCCGGGTTAAGCTGTCTTACCGTTTTCATAGTACCGAGATCGTATTCCAGCGCAACCCGGCCGGAATTTGAACTATCATCATCGCTCGCTCATCATTTCGTAAATAGAGCATGAACAATGGCTTATCAATGCCGCTGTTTTTGAGATATGTTCTAGTCTAGTTTCACTAACTGCTAGTCTTGGAGTAGTTTTTGTAGCTGTTTAACCTTGTTTTAATTTTGCACCTGACAAAGATTTGACTTGACTTTGGCTACTTCCAACAGTATATTAGGTCTAGTAGAATAACTTTTCCTAAATAAAGGCAAGATAATCTGGAAATGAATACAAAATACTCAAATCCAATAATAACAAAAGTATTGGATGAACAAAACCAAGGAAGCGAAACTAGACATAAGCTTTTCCAAGAATTGGAAAAGCGACTCAAAAGACCAATTGTTACATTTTATACAAGTTTCACTCATCCTGTACTAATTGAAGATAGAGATGCTGATATACTGGAAGGAATATTGCAAAAGCTAGACTTATCCAATGGCTTAGTGTTGGTCGTGAGTTCACCGGGCGGATTAGGTCTCTCAGCAGAAAGAATAGCGAATATTTGTAGGAATTACAGTAAAACTAATGAATATTGGGCAGTGGTGCCTAGTAAGGCAAAATCTGCTGCCACTATTATTTGTATGGGAGCTAGTAAAATACTTATGGGTCCGACATCTGAGTTAGGACCGATTGACCCACAAATAGGTGTGGAGAAAAGAGAAAGGGGTTTACTAAATGTTCTATCAGTATATAATATCGTACAGAGCTATGATGACCTCTTTGCAAGAGCAGTAAGTGAAAAGGGTAATTTACAGCCATATATGCTTCAATTATCTAATTATGATGATAAAGAAATAGCAGAATTAAGAGCGGGTTTAGAATTATCGAAAGATATTGCGGTAAAACTCCTTCGATCTGGAATGATGAAAGGTAAATCAGAAACACAAATCAAAGAGAAGATTAAGATATTTCTAATACCCGAAGAAGTGAAAACACATGGTAGACCCATATATAGAGCTCGCGCTAAACGTTGTGGATTGATTGTGGAGTCCAAACGCTTAAATGAAACATCATGGAAATTATTCTATGAGTTGCATGTTCGAACGAACAATTTCGTGTCAACACAAGGCGCAAAATGTATTGAAAGTAAAGACCATTCGTTCTATGTGCCACTACCAAAGGAGTACAAGAAATGAAAGAGAAGAGAACAACTAAATTAAACAGAGAATATAAAGACGAATATCAAAAGCGATTAAATGCAACTAGGAAGAGCTTCTCAGAAATGCTAGAAGAGATTAGACCGTTCATGAGACGACACAAATCTAAGGTTATATCAGTACCAAATGAATGGAAGCAAACGTCTCCATGTGATTCCTAGAGCAGATTATCTATTCTCTGATAAGAATAAAGAACCTCGAATAATCGGGGTTCTTTATTTTTGAAATGGATTGATAGCTATCTTATACTTCATACACCTGTTCCAATCCAAGTAAATCATCTAAATTCCATAGTCTCCGTGTAACACCTGCCTCCACTGCAGGCGTACATCTTAGCGTCTGATGGTGCGTTCTATTCTGCGTTTCAGAGCAATCCTGTGTTGGAGCTTGGGCTTGCTGACAAGCCGGGACAAACGGAAACGACTGCGGCAGAGAAGCGCGGAGCTCTGGAAAATCGCCGGAGAGCTGAAAAGCGAAGAGCGCAGGCTTGACTCTTAGAGACAATCTCTGTATATTTAAAATCTTAAACTTGCCTGAAAACGCGGCGCTTCTTGCGCGCGTTTTCTTCCATTGCCCCCCGTTTTAGCCTTGGAGGTTCCCCTGTGACAGCTCATGCTATTGATCACTTTCGTAATATTGGGATTTTTGGCCATGGCGACGCCGGAAAAACGACCCTTGCCGAAGCGCTGCTCTTCTCGATGGGAGAAGGGACACGTTTGGGGTCAATTGATGACGGCACCACGCATTCTGATTATACCAAAGCCGAAATCGAACGTAAGATATCCATTCAAGCCAGCGTCCTGAGAGGTGATTGGAAAGACCATACCATCACGCTTTTTGATACGCCCGGTTTCTTTGATTTCGTGGGTGAAGTCGTCAGCAGCCTGCGCGTTGTGGATTTAGCTCTGTTTTCTATCAACGGTTCTTCTGGAGCGGATGTGGGAACGGACCGCATCTGGGATATGGCGGGCAATCTCGACTTACCGCGCATGTTCTTCGTTTCGAAGCTGAACCGGGATCATATCAACTGGGATAATATCATCGAAGGAATTCAGGAGCGTTTCACCGACCGTGCCTGTCTGGTACAATTCCCCCTCGAAACCGGTGAAGGTTTTACGTCGGTTGCGGATGTTCTATTGATGAAGAAACTGAAGTTTGCAATGGATGGCTCTGGGAAGTTCGAAATGTCCGAGCTTGATGGGGATACGAAAAGTCGCGCGGAAGATTTGCGTAATAAGCTGGTGGAACTCGTCGCGGAAGCCGATGACGAACTCATGGAAGCTTTCTTCGATAAGGGAGACCTGACGCCGGAACAGTTCGAAAAGGGTTTGAAGCTCGGTTTAAATACCGGCAAAGTTTTTCCGATTCTTTGCGGCGCTGGTGACAGCAATATAGGGATTCGCAGGCTCCTCGATTTTTTGGTTCAATACGCGCCCTCGCCGCTCAACCGTCCCGCAGTTGTTGGAACATCTCCCAATGATGGAAAAGAGTTGACACGCGCCCCATCCGAGAGTGATCCTGCGGCGGCGCTTGTTTTCAAAACAATTTCGGAAGCTCATTTAGGTGAGCTGTCCTTTTTCCGTATTTTCTCCGGAACGGTCACTCCCGGAATGGAACTAAAAAATCCCAACACGAACAGCAGTGAAAAGATTGGCCAGATTTTCTGGATGAGCGGCAAGAAGCGAACGCAAGCCGACAAACTTGTCGCGGGCGAAATCGGTGCGACGGTTAAGCTGAAGAATACGCGCACCGGCGATACACTCTGCGACCCGCGCAATCCCTTTCAGTTTCCGGCGATTGAATTTCCGGCTCCGGTTCTGGAGACGGGAATTGTCCCGAAGGCCAAGGGCGATGAGGAAAAGATTTCGGGAGGAATGCACGCTCTGAAGGCGGAAGATCCGAGTTTTACGCTGACCATGGACGCTGAACTTTCTCAAATCGTTCTCGCCGGGCAGGGTGATTTGCACCTGACGATTTTAGTGGACAAACTGAAAGAAAAATCGGGCGTGGAAGTCGATTTCGTAGAACCCAAGATTCCCTACAGGGAAACCATCCGCGGCTCGGCTGAAGCTGAAGGAAAGCATAAAAAACAGAGCGGCGGCCGGGGGCAGTTCGGCGTGACGTTTGTGAAATTGGAACCGCAGCCTCGCGGGGAAGGTTACGAATTCGTCAATCAAATCACGGGTGGTGCCATTCCTACGAAGTTTATCCCCGCCGTGGATAAGGGAATCAAGGAAACGCTGCTGCGAGGCGTTATTGCCGGTTATCCTGTGGTGGATGTTAAAGTAAGTCTCTATGACGGGAAGTTTCACGATGTGGACTCGTCGGAACTCGCGTTTAAAATCGCGGGATCTCTGGCATTCCGTAGCGCCTTCAAAAAATGCAAGCCGATTATGCTGGAACCGATTTATGACCTTGAAGTCCGCGTGCCGGAAGAATTCATGGGCGACATCATGGGAGACCTTTCGAGTCGCCGGGGCAAGATTCAGGGGATGGACGCCGAGGGACGCATGCAGGTGATTCGAGCGAAGATTCCTTTGAAGGAACTCTATCGCTATTCGACGGCCTTGCGGTCGATGACGCAGGGGCGCGGCATCCATACACAGAGCTTTTCTCACTATGAGGAAGTGCCGCCGGATATTCAGCAGAAGCTCGTGGCGGCTCACACCGAAGAGAAGGAAGAGGATTAGTGGAGATACTCTGGGCTCCGTGGCGGATGGAGTATTTACGCGGGACAGCCGTGGAAGACGAAAAGAAAGACTGTATTTTTTGCAGGATGCTCAAAGAGAATCGGGACAGAGAGAATCTGATTCTCTATCGCGGCTCGTCGGCGTTTGTCGTGATGAATCTCTATCCGTATAATTCCGGGCATCTGATGGTTGTCCCGAACCGGCATATCGGTCAGCTTTCGGATTTGCAGCCTGAGGAAATGCTCGAGCTCGGGAAACTGCTTCAGCAAACCGTACGCGTCTTAGAACGCACGATGCAGCCGCAGGGTTTTAACATCGGCATGAACTTGGGGCGAATTGCCGGTGCGGGAATCGCTGATCATATTCATTATCACTTGGTGCCGCGTTGGGGCGGCGATACGAATTTCATGCCGGTCGTCGGGCAAACGAAAGTCCTCTCGGAATCGTTGCAGGAAGGCTGGGAGAGACTGAGCGAGGCGTTCCGCGAGAGGTGAGGGCACCCACTCGCGGCGATTTTTATAATGAAATGCGGCAAGGGCGAACTCGAAATTCTTCAGGGGGACATCACCGACCAGACAACCGATGCGATTGTCAATGCGGCGAACAACCGTTTAGTATTGGGCGCGGGTGTCGCCGGAGCAATTGCTCGCAAAGGTGGGCCGACGATTCAGGAAGAATGCAACCGGCATGGGCCTATCAACGTCGGTGAGGCTGCCATCACCAAAGCGGGAAATCTGCCGTGCAAGTGGGTGATTCATGCGGCGGGGATGGCGCCCGGCGGTCCGGTTACTACGAACGCTCTTGAAAACTGCACACGCGCCAGCCTCGACATCTGCCGCAAACATAACATTTCTTCCATTTCCTTTCCAGCGATTGGCGCGGGCATCGGCGGGCTTGATATTAATGTATGCGCCGAGACGATGCTGAAAATTGCCAAGCAGCATCTCGAACAATTCAACATCCCTCAAAAAGTTATCTTTGTCCTCTATGATAAACCCTCCTGTGAAATCTTCCGAAATATCTGGGAAACAGTTCAGTGAAATTGCGTTTTGTATTATACCTTCATCCCTTCAAATCAATTAATAGTTATCTAAGTGAAGAATGTAGTTATGGATTGGACGACAGTTCTTAGTAATTTAAGTATCAGTGGAGTAGTAGTACTCGGATCAGTCTTCTTGATTAAACGCTTCTTTGAACATTCTTTTAGTGCTGCTTTGGAGAAGTACAAATCACAACTAAATATAGACCTTGAAAAGCACAAGGCTGATCTGCAACGGGCAGCGATACAATACCAGATTACATATTCAAAGTTGCACACCGATAGAGCTGCCGTTATCGTAGAGTTAAATACAAAAATGGTAAAGATGTACTGGTCCCTAGAGTCTTTTACACTTCATCAATCTGGTGATGTATCTGTTGAGAAAAAAGCTGAAACAGCATATACGGACATCAAAGATTTTGAATTCTATTATAAATGCAATATGATTTATTTTGGTAAGAATATCTGTGCTTTGATTGATTCAATGTTGCCCAAAGCATATAAAGCACAGACTGCTGCCAAAATATCATGGGAATCTAATGTGGACAGAAGTAATTTGGATATTCGAAAAGAGAAAGCCCAAGCATGGAAAGAATCGTGGAAGATTATAGAAAAAGAACTTCCCAAAATTCAGGAGAACTTGCAGGAAGAATTTAGGGAGCTTTTAGATGTGGGGGGGCCGATTTCATCTGAAGGCAAGAACTAGTGCCATTTGATAAAAATATGGTGTGTGTTTGACGAATTACGGTGATAACGGTTTAGAAGAACATTTTCATCAATAAAGGTATCCCCCCACCGGGGACGGTGGGGGCTAGTGTTCTTTATTTCAAAGCAATTTTGTACATATATTGATTGAAGGAGGTACCCTTGCGTTATCGAATTCGTACGGGGGCACTCGCATTTATTTTGCACCGGGCCACAGGGTTGGCTCTGGTGCTCTATCTTTTCGTGCATATCTTCTCGGTGTCGAGGCTGGCCAATCCGGCGAGCTTCAACGAGGAGATGGCCCTCTATTCATCGGCGCTGTTTAAATTCGTCGAGCTCGGATTGCTTGGTGTCGTGGTCGCGCATGTCCTGAATGGAGCGCGCATTATCGCGGTGGATTTCTGGGGCGCGTCTCGCAAACAGGCCACTGTTTTCTATGTTGCGGTCGGTGTCGGCACGCTGGTTGTACTCTATGGCGCGATTCATTTGCTGCCTGCGGTCTTCGACGGCATCTCCAGTGGGCAATTGCTGTCCCCAAGTTATGAAGTTATTCACGGAGGGGGGCACTGATGCTGAGAGAAAAAGGATTTGAACCGGGAGGCCAGTTTATCTGGTTTTTCCACAGGGTTTCGGGATTTGCTCTGGTGATATTGCTGATTCTGCATTTCGCCTGGGTGCATTTTTCGACGGATGTCACCAGCGACGGACTGCTGACATTCAATGATGTCATGAACCGCCTTTCCAGTCCGTTTTTTAAAGCGATTGATTTGAGCTTTTTGGTGCTCGCGCTGGCGCATGGACTCATGGGCGTCATGCTTTCGATTCAAGACTACATCAAGCGGCAAGGCTTGCGCATGATTGCGGTCGGAACCGTGTGGATATTAGCGATTGTGTTCGGTGTGTGGGGAAGTGTGACGATTCTGACGTTGAAACCGCACGAGCCCGGCACGACGCCGGAGCCTGTTCGGAAAGTCACCGGCGTGCCTCAGCCCGCTGAAGAAAATCAAGCCCTGTGGCAGATTGTGGAGGATGGGCAATGACGCATAAACATGATGTAATTATTATTGGCTCAGGTTTGGCGGGGTTGCGCGCGGCGCTTGAAGTCGGTAAAGTCGCCGATGTCGCCGTCCTGACGAAGCTCTATCCTTCACGCTCACACTCCGGCGCGGCGCAGGGCGGTATTGCCGCGACGCTCAAGAACGTTGATTCTGACGACTGCGTCGAATTCCATATATTTGATACGGTGAAGGGTTCGGACTATCTCGGGGATCAGGATGCTATCGAGAATATGTGCAATGAGGCACCCGAAGTCGTCTATGAAACCGAACACATGGGTGTGCCTTACAGCCGAACTGAAGATGGTAAAATCCATCAGCGCAAGTTCGGTGGTCACAGTTTGAACCATGGGAAGGTGGCCGTGCGTCGTTCGTGTTACGCGGCAGATTACACAGGCCATGTCCTGCTGCACACGTTTTACGAACAGTGCATCAAAAATCAGGTGCGTTTCTATAACGAATTTCAGGCGATGTCGCTGCTTGTTAAGGACAACGTCTGTCAGGGTTTCGTTGCGTGGGATATTATCAATGGCGGGCTGCACGTTTTCCATGCAAAAGCGGTGATGTTCGCGACCGGCGGCTATGGACGAGCGTTCAAGATTACATCGAACGCTCACTCGTCCACCGGCGACGGTCTCTCGCTTTGCACGCGCGTCGGTTTGCCGATTGAAGATATGGAATTCGTGCAGTTTCATCCGACGGGACTTTACAAACAGGGGATTTTAGTTTCCGAAGGCGCTCGCGGTGAAGGAGCGTATCTTTTAAATGGTCAAAATGAGCGATTCATGGAACGCTATGCGCCGACGCTGATGGAACTCGCGCCGCGTGATATGATTGCTCGCGCCATTCAAACTGAACTTTTAGAAGGGCGCGGTTGCGGCCCGAACAAAGATCATGTCTATCTGGACATCCGGCACCTCGGTGAAGCAAAAATCACCGCCGTTATTCCACAAATCAAGGGATTGTGTCTCGACTTCGCGGCGATTGATCCCATCAAGGAGCCGATTCCGATTCAACCGACGGCGCACTATTCGATGGGCGGTATTCCGGTCACGGTTGACGGGCGTGTGATATACGATGCGAAGAATTCCATCGTTGAAGGACTTTATGCCGCCGGAGAATGCGCGTGCGTTTCGGTTCATGGAGCCAATCGTCTGGGGACGAATTCGCTGTTGGATGCTGCCGCCAACGGACGCCGCACGGGGAAGGCGATTTGCGCGGACGTCGGCAAACTGAAACACAGTGAGCTGCCCGACAATCCAATGAAAGCCGCGCAGGATGAAATGAATCGTGTGCTTGGCGGCACTGGAAAAGAGAAAGTCATCCGCATTCGCCATGACCTTCGCGATTCGATGGAAGAGAACTGCGGCGTGTTCCGAACGTCTGAAAAACTGACGAAGCAGAAGCAGATTTTGAAAGACCTGCATGAGCGATTCCGTCATATCAAGATTGACGATAAGGCGAAGATTTTTAATTCCGACCTCATGGAGGCCATCGAACTCGAACACATGCTTGAATTCTGCGAGGTCATTGTCGAAGGAGCTTTGAATCGAAACGAGAGCCGCGGAGGGCATTCGCGCACCGATTTTCCCAAGCGTGATGACGACAATTGGCTGAAACACACCATGGCGTGGCGCGGTGAAGACGGTAAAATCACCTTCGACTACAAACCGGTGATCATCAAAAATTACCAGCCGATGGAGAGGAAATACTAAATGGAACGCACATTCAAAATATTCCGCTATGATCCCGAAAAGAATGGAAAGCCCCATTTCCAGACCTACAAGCTGGACTGTCCATCGGGTTGTACGGTGCTGGACGCGCTGTATAATATCAAGGGCGAGCTGGACGGCACGCTCACCTATCGTCGTTCCTGCCGCAGCGGTATTTGCGGTTCATGCGGCATGAAAATCAACGGCATCAACTGCCTCGCGTGCAAGACACAAGTGGAATTTCTTAAGGGCAAAGTGATTTATGTCGAACCTCTGCCGGGATTTCCTATCCTGCGAGATTTGGTGATTGATTTGGAACCGTTCTGGGAGAAATTCGAAGCGATTAAGCCGTATCTGATTAATAACAGCAAACCTCCGACGACGGAGCGTTATCAAAGCGAAGAGGATCAGCTAAAAATCGAAGAAGCCTCATGGTGTATTTTATGCAACTGCTGTACCTCATCGTGCCCGTCGTTCTGGGCAAACAAAGAATACCTCGGACCGGCGGCGCTGCTGAAAGCGTATCGCTTCGTTTTCGATTCGCGTGACCAAGGCGCTGAGGAGCGCTACCGGATGCTGAACACGAGATCAGGTTTGTGGCGCTGCCATACGATTTTTAACTGCATGGATGCGTGCCCGCAGGACATCAACATCACCGATTACATTTCGCAGTTGAAAACGAGAATCGTGTCGGAACGGTATTAAGATCTGTAGGGTGTGGGTCTGTGACCCATCCTTTGCAAGTTCCCACCTATGGGCTGGCTCCGCCTGTCCGATAGAAAACAGGAAGCTCAAAATGAAATCACACACGGAATACTTGACCTTCAACACGCGCAAGCGGCGAGAGTATATCAATATCACGGACAAAGTCGCGGATGCGGTTTCGAAATCGTCTGTGCAGGAAGGCATGGCGCTCGTATCGGCGATGCACATCACCGCGGGTGTTTGGGTGAATGATGCCGAAGACGGACTGCTTGCTGATATTGATGAATGGTTGGAAAAGCTTGCGCCGTATGGAGATTACCGGCACCATCGCACCGGCGAGGATAACGGCGACGCTCATCTGAAATCATTGCTGGTTCACCATGAAATCATCCTGCCGATTACGAATGGCGCGCTTGATCTCGGCCCGTGGCAGCAGGTTTATTACGCTGAGTTCGACGGGAAACGCCGCAAACGCGTCATCATCAAGGTCATGGGCGAGTAGGCGGGAATTCCGGTGGAAATTTAGTTTCTTGATGAGCGCGAATCCTCGCGCTCGTCTTGTCTTTGGGAAGATTCATGAATGCAAACAATGAATTGAACGTTTTGAAAGCCACAGCGCAGCAGATTCGCCGCGATGTGCTTCTGATGATTAACAATGCGCAATCCGGTCATCCGGGAGGGCCGTTGTCGGCGGCGGATTATTTAACCGTGCTTTGGTTCAAGTATCTGCGCTGTGATGTGAAGAATCCGTTCTGGGAACAGCGTGATCGGTTTGTGATGTCGAATGGTCATTGCTCGGCGCTCAATTATGCGCTGTTGGCAAGGCGAGGTTTTTTCGATCCGGGTTATTTGCTCACGTTCCGCACCTTGGAATCGCGGCTTGTCGGTCATCCTTCACGGGTAAAATTGCCGTTTATCGAAGTTTCCACGGGTTCGCTCGGGCAGGGGCTTTCGGTGGCGCATGGGATGGCGTTGGGCGCGAAACTTCGCGGGTGGGATGATGCGACGATTTATTGTAACTGCGGCGACGGTGAATTGCAGGAAGGCAGTTGCTGGGAAGCGATTACTTCCGCAGGGCACCGAAAGTCCGAGAACCTCGTTCTCATGGTGGACTACAACAACGCGCAGATTGACGGCTTCGTTCCGGATGTGAAAGAACTGGCTCCGTTAGCGGAGAAGCTGCGCGCTTTTCATTGGCGTGTCATCGAAGCCGACGGTCATGATTTCGAGCAGATTGATCGCGCATTTGCCGAAGCGAAGCAGCGCGCAGGAAAACCGACCGCGCTTCTTTTTCGCACGGTGATGATGAAGGGTTGTCCGAGTTTTGAAAATATTCCGGGCTGGCATGGACGCCCTCCGACAGATGACGAAGCGCGCGTGATGTTGCGCGAGTTAGGTTTCGATGATGATTTGGAAAAGGCGCGGGCAAGTATGGGAAATCGCGATTTTCATCCGGCAGTGCCGATGGAGGAACAGCTATGAAAACTCCTCAGCTTCAGAGTGTTCTGCCGTCGAAATTCTGGAAGATGGAACTCACGCGCGAGGGGTATGGCCGCACACTCGTGGAACTCGGGCACGAGAATTCGCGTGTCGTTGTTTTAGATGCCGACCTGTCGCAGTCCACATTAACAAAATATTTCGCTGCTGAATTTCCTGACCGCTTTTTCGAGATGGGAATTTCGGAACAGGATATGATGAACACCGCGGCGGGATTGTCGCTAACGGGATACATCCCGTTTCTTTCGAGCTATGCGGTTTTCCTGACGAGCCGCTCTCTTGATCAATTGCGCAACACGGTGGACTATACGCGATTGAATGTCAAAGTCGCCGCGGCGCACGGCGGCATCAGCGTCGGGCGGGACGGGCCGTCGCATCAGTCTATGGAGGATTTGTCGAACACGCTCGTGTTGCCGAACATGACCGTTGTTGTGCCTGCCGATGAACCGCAAGCGGAAGCTGTCACGCGCTGGGCGGCGGATTATGTGGGGCCGGTTTATTTTCGCCTTGGCCGCGAAAAAGTGCCGACAATTACGGACGGCGAAAGCTCTTTCGAACATGGAAAGGCGCAAGTCGTTATAGAGGGAGAAGACGGGACGATTATCGCGTGCGGTTTGATGGTTTCGGAAGCGATTAAGGCGGCGGAGCTATTGGCCACAGAAGGCATTTTCCCGCGTGTGATTAATGTGGCGACGTTGAAACCACTCGATACAAACGCGATTGACGCGGCGGCACAACAGACCGGCGCGATTGTCACCGCCGAAGAACACAGCATCTATGGCGGTCTTGGAAGCGTTGTCGCGAGGCATATTGCAGAGAGTAGCCATCGCGTCCCCATGCGCATCGTCGGCATTCCTGATATTTACCTGACGAGCGGTTCACCTGAAGAGCTGCTTGAAGTCGCAGGTTTGACGGCGAAGAATATTGCAATGAAATTGAAAGAAGTCATTAAGGCTAAGTAATGTAATAGGAGATAAAAATCATGGACGAACGTTACCTGAAATATTCAGCGCTGCCGCAGGTGGATGAGTATCTTTTAAACATTCTGCCGGAGCGGGATGCGGTATTGATGGAGATGGAAGCGCTTGCCATCGAGCGCGGCTTCGCGTTTATCGGGCCGCTTGTAGGAGAATATTTGGGGCTCATGGCACGTGCGATTGGCGCAAAAACATGCTTCGAACTCGGCTCGGGTTTCGGATTCAGCGCGTTGCATCTGGCGCGAGCGCTGCCAGAGGATGGGAAAGTCATTTGCACCGACAGCGAAGAAGAGAACGCCGAGCTCGCCAAGGGAATCTTTACAAGAGCCGGACAGATTTCGAAGCTCGAGTTTCGCACCGGCGATGCATTGGAAATCTTCGGCGAATATCCGGGCCCCTTCGATATTATTTTGATGGACATTCATAAGGAGGATTATCCGCGGGCTTTCGAGCAGGCTTGGCCGAAAATCGCGCCGGGTGGACTATTCATCGCGGACAATCTGCTCTGGAAAGGCCGCGTCTGGGAAGATAATCACGAACCTTCGACCGTCGCCATCCGCCACTTTACCGAGATGCTCTATGAACTGCCCGACGCCAAAACCAGTATCCTTCCCCTGCGCGATGGGATTTCTGTGACGATGAAGCTGTAGTGAGCTTTGTCACAAAAATGAATATTCTAAAGGATGCCTTGCAAACGCAGGGCATCTTCATTATATTTCAAGGTGGAGACATTCCGGGCGGATTTGCTAATTTATCTTGTCAATAAATTGATTTGGAGGAAATCATGGCGAAGAAGAGTCTGGCGCCGTTTGGGGCGATTGTTTTCTGGCGACCGCGGGACACATGGTATGGTTTAACAGAAAAGGAACGCGCGGATTACCGCGAGAAGCAGCACGCGATTTTAGAGAAATGGACGTCCAATGGTGTGAAGTGGCTCGGCACGTATGACTGTCATTTCTCGTCGGGTTGGTCGATGATGGCGGCCATGGAATATCCGGATTTGGATACGCTGCAGGAATTTGTGCACGAGCTGAACCAAATCGGCCGCAATAAATATTTCCTGACCGAATCGCATATCGGATTGCGCGTCGCGCCGTAGGATGTGTTTTCGCCTCGGCGAGGTTTTTGTGTAGGGGCTGCCCCGTGTGTCAGCCCGCGATACGCGCACGAATGCAAACACGGGCGCACACATGGGAGCGCCCCTACGAGTTCCCGCAGGCGGGGGGGGGACGAAAATATCGACACCTTTCGTTGCCAGTGTAAGTACCTTCGGAGAGGTGTCGGTGCGGTCTCGTAAACTCATAACAAAGAGAGGCTGAGGAGGCATAAGTATAAGAAAATTTGGTTTTGGTTTTGGGATTTTCAGGAGACGCTGAGGATTTGAGATGGAATTCACATGCGTATGAACTTGTAAATAAAGAAGATATTAGGTAAAACGCCCATACAAATGTTACGAAGTCCGTCGGGTCGGCATCGGTGGAATTCGCTTCATAGCTCTTGACAAAGACCTTTCTTCTATATATATTAGGGTTCGCCTGAAACGAGGGGGATGGGGGAATGGATTTCTTTGTGTCCGAACTCTCGTTACAGGATTGTTCTTTGACAAAAGGCGTGTGCCCTGCCTGAGCTTGACGAGCTTGGCAGGTGAACTACAAGTACCCTTAATTAGTACAAGAGCGAGAAACAAATTCGCATATTTTTACAATGGAGAGTTTGATCCTGGCTCAGGACGAACGCTGGCGGCGTGCTTAACACATGCAAGTCGAACGGACCAAGTTGTAGTAATATGGCTTGGTTAGTGGCGAACGGGTGAGGAACACGTGACCAATCTACCCTGGACAGGGGAATAACGCTGGGAAACTGGCGCTAATACCGCATATTGAGCCTGAGGGGCATCCCTTGGGTTTGAAAGTTTCGGCGGTCCGGGATGAGGTCGCGTCCCATTAGTTTGTTGGTGAGGTAACGGCTCACCAAGGCGACGATGGGTAGCTGATCTGAGAGGATGATCAGCCACACTGGGACTGAGATACGGCCCAGACTCCTACGGGAGGCAGCAGTGAGGAATATTGCGCAATGGGCGAAAGCCTGACGCAGCAACGCCGCGTGGAGGATGAAGGTGCTTTGCATCGTAAACTCCTGTAGAGGGGGACGAACATCCCGCCATTCGGCGGGCCTGACGGTACCCCTAAAGTAAGCACCGGCTAATTCCGTGCCAGCAGCCGCGGTAATACGGAAGGTGCAAGCGTTGTCCGGATTTACTGGGTGTAAAGGGCGTGTAGGCGGAGTGGTATGTCGGAAGTGAAATCGTGCGGCTCAACCGTATCAAGTGCTTCCGAAACTGCCACCCTTGAGTACCAGAGAGGGAGATGGAATTCCCGGTGTAGCGGTGGAATGCGTAGATATCGGGAGGAACACCCGTGGCGAAGGCGGTCTCCTGGCTGGTTACTGACGCTGAAGCGCGAAAGTGTGGGGAGCAAACAGGATTAGATACCCTGGTAGTCCACACAGTAAACGATGGTCACTAGGTGTTGGAGGATTCGACCCCTTCGGTGCCGACGCTAACGCATTAAGTGACCCACCTGGGGAGTACGATCGCAAGGTTGAAACTCAAAGGAATTGACGGGGGCCCGCACAAGCGGTG
>JAUXGA010000005.1 GCA_030622545.1 bacterium
AACAGTGTTTGGGCCGGTACGCCTTCGTTCAAGGCTGCTGTTGTGACGGAATATGCGTTGCACCAGAACTACCCGAACCCGTTCAATCCGACCACGGAGATTGTGTATGACGTTCTTGATCTGACGCATGTGACGTTGAAGGTTTACAACGTGATGGGTCAGGAAGTGGCGTCGCTGGTGAATCAGGAACTGAACACCGGCCGTTATACGGTAACATTCGATGCGACAGGTCTGACATCGGGAATCTACTTCTACACGGTTTCGATGGGTGACTTCTCTGCAACGAAGAAGATGTTGCTCGTTCAGTAATTCTGTTTTCTTAGAATGCTGAAAGGCGGGATCCGGCTGCGGTCTGATCCCGCCTTTTTCTATATAGTTTCGTGAAGAACTCTTCAAAGAGAAAGTATGGTGCTGACCCTCTAATTTTTATTATCATTCTGATTGTAATAGCACGCGGCATGATATTATAGCAACGAATTAACTCCATTGAGTCGAAGAAAAAAAATATGTGACAAAAGATTTGGCTTGCTTATTTGCGAGAAATTTCTTAACTTACACGTTGTGCTATCTGAACGTATCCCACAAAGAAATCCTTGATATTATTTATTTTCACGGCACTCACGATGGACGAGTAGTGTGATTTAGGAGGAAAATCCGATGAAGTTTCGAGTGTTATTTATTGCAATCGCGCTAGTCGCGATGACATCATTGTCGTTTGGTGCCACCCCCGCCCAGGTTTTGTACTACTATCCGGGCGATTGGGATCATAGTAGCCATGACCCGCTGACCTATGAGTCGTGTTGGACGGGTACCGGGATTCCCCTCGGCTCGGAGGACGTCCTGTATGTCTTCATTGAAGGTGTAGAGTATGCGCCTTATGACTTTGTCGACTGGGGTGGATTAGCTGGTTACTTTACGATGGATTATTATGCCGGGGGCGGTGTTGCCGTAGAGGGTGATGTCACGTATTTGGAAGTTCGGTATGAGGGTTGTATCTATCGGACTGGAGAGTATATCCTTGGACCGGGCGCCATTGATATCCCTCTCTATGAAGCCGATTTCGTTTACTGCTATTGCGTAAACCCGGGCTGCGAGGTTATCGAAGAATACAGCAGCGAATAGTCTCCCCAGTAATCCCGACTGAGGGTGAGGCTATTGCAGCGATAATTTCCAAGCACAGGTGATCAGTTCTGTTTATTGTATTTTCTTCCTGGTTTTCTTGAGGGAATCTGTCTTGTAATGAAAGAAAGCCAGACGGTCCAACTGAAGCGTAAGTGATTTCACTTTGATCGAGGAGTTTAGAGGCGGGATTTTCATTATGAGAAATCCCGTTTTTCTTTTTAGAGGGCTATCCTGCTCTGCAGTTCTTGATCTCTTAAGTCCCCGTAGAAACTGTCGCAAATCCCTTCTCTTCATCTTTCATAGTAGCATATGACTATGTGCGAAACTAATTAGTTGGTACGGTTTCTGCGCAATATTTTATTATTATACAATGGAAAATAGGGAGGGTAAAGTATCAACTTGCGGATTTTCCGGAAACTTTTTATCTTTAACTTTGTTTGAGAAAATGAGGTCTTCTATCTATTTTAAAAGCAAGAAATAAAGAAATACAGAGGCGGCAATGCGAAGGTTTTTTGGGTGGTTTTTAATTATCGGATTTGTTGTGTCAGTGCTTCCTTTCGGCACAGGATGTGTCCGGAAGCCCGCTCACGGCAAATTGCAGATCCTATTTAGCGGGAATGTGCTTGGCAATCCCAAGCCCTGCGGTTGAAAGGTGAAAAAAGGCGGATTGGTCCGGAGGGCCAATTTTTATAACAGAATGCGCGACGCTGATGCAAACCAGTTTCTATTGGATGCCGGAGATTTTGTAGGTCGAGTTCATTCTATGAAAGGTGGGTGTTCCGCGACTTGCCGGCTCATGATCAATAGTTATCGAGAGATGGGGTACAATCTGCTGGGTTTGGGACGAGCCGAGTTTGCTTTGGGTAGCGACTCTTTACAAGCGGTTCTCGATACGCTCGATATCCCGGTAATTTGTGCGAATGCTGTTAATGCAAAGACCAATAAGCCGATTGCCAAGCCTTACTATATCCAGAAGTACGGCAATATGGTCATCGGAGTAACGGCGCTTATCAAAGATAAGAATCCCCGGAAGTATCACCGGATAGATACAACGCAGTTTACGCTTCTACCCGCCATAGAAGTTGCGCAGTCTGTGATTCCCAAATTGAAGCGCAAAGTAGATGCGGTTATCCTGCTTTGCGATTTTACACGACCGGATATTGATACGCTTCTCCAAGCAGTACCGCAAATCGATGTCATCATCACTAAAGGTTCGCTACGACCGAGGTCACAGGTCAGCCTTGCAGGGAAAACATTGCTGGTACCGACAGGCTCATCCGGGCATAATGGAACCGCTCTTACGCTGGAATTCAACCCATCCTGGGGGGACAGTATTGGGTATGATTTCGTAGATGTCCCGTTGACAGACGAATATGAAGGCGAAAATACGATTTCACCTCTCTTGGCTAAATTCAAGAAAGAATCCAGGAAGAAACCGCACAGGAAAAGTTCAGAATCGAGATTACCCACTGAAGCGAAACCACTTATTCCAGCGCCCAGTAAGGAATCTCCTGACAAAAAAGGCCAAAGCCTCAGAGAAGCGAATCAAAAGGTACAAGTAAAACGTTCGGAAAAACCGGGAACTAAGAAGTAGCCGTTTGTGCAGGCGATTGGAAGGATTTTTCATGAAGCATCGCACCACGTGGTTTCTTTTCATTCTATTCTTAGCCGGATCTCAGTTCTGGCAGATCGCGGAAGCGCGTCGTCGGATTAAGGAGCCTACTCCTATCTGGATTTGCTATTCAGGCAATCTTGTGGGGAACCTTAAACCGTGCGGTTGAAAGTCTAAAAAAGGCGGCTTGGCCCGGAGGGCCAGCTTTATCGACACGAACCGGCCGGAAGATCAGGCGAGTCTTGTTGTTGAAATTGGGAATTTCACCGGACGACGCGGCGCTCGCGACGCAAATTATAAGAACAGCGTGTTGGCGGCATACTACAAAGCTTTGGAGTATGACGCCGTCGGTATCGGCAAAAACGAGTTGGGAATGGGGATGGATTCTCTAATCAGTTTTGTCGAACGCGAGCAATTACCGGTAATCTGCGCCAATCTTTGTGACCGCAGAACTCGCAAACCGATTTTCCAGCCCTATATGATAAAGAAAGACCACGATGTCCGCATGGGCATTGTTGGTTTGCTTTCAACAGCGCTGATTCCCGCTATGGGGCCGGATACCTCTCACTACGAGATCCGATCCGCGTACACCTACGCGAAGCGTTGGATCCGCAAAGCCGCCAAGAAATCGGATCACCTGACTGTCATCGGCGATTTTGGGAAGGATGAAATTGATTCTTTGCTGAATCGCTATCCCGAAATCGACTTGCTTTTAACGCTGTCCAGTCCTAAAGGTGATCGTCCGATTGAACACGGGAATTCGCTGGTCCTGGGGGCTCAACACAAAGGCTATTATGGAAATTATATCGAGTGGACTTTAGCCTCCCCGGACACCGTCCTTCCCTATCAAGCAAAGAAAGCGACATTGGATAAGCGATTTCCGAATGATTCGCTGATTGTTTCCATTCTAAAAACCTGTGCAACTTCAAAATAATCTCTGTTCAGATATTGTGAGGGCTTGACCGTGGATTGTTTTTACAACCGAATCCCCTATACATCTGTTTTAATTTTCTGTATGCTCATATTTATAGCACCATTTGCACTGTCAAGCGATGAATTCGATCCGGATAGCATTGCTTTTCATCCGAAGGCTGTAGGAAACTACAATCCTACCCAAACTCTTTGTGGCATGAATTCCTGGTTATCTCCGGTTCTTGACCACAATGGGAATCCTCACCCAGATGGACATATTATCCAGATTATTGCCGATGGAGGCAATGGTATTCAAGACCCTCCCAATCTGGATGGCAGTCCCAGTGGCGATGATACATTAGCGGAGGGCAACTTTAATATCCAGTATATCAATGGCGAGAAGCACATTCCGCATGGGCTATCAGCGGGCATGTTTATTGGGATGTTCTATTTCATATCGTATAAACCGAATCAAAGTATATACTTACGGATATGGGAGGGGCGTGATCCCTCGAAAGCTGAATATTATCAAGATTCAAGGGAGTTTACAACCGAACGCGGGAATAGTGGAGGGCACATGTTTGCCCCCCATCCGAATCGCGTAGAAAGCGTCCAATGGCTTTTTAGCGAAAGCAAGAAAGTCCTCAGAAAATAATAGGTTTTCTCTTGCATAATGTGAAATTATTGAGTATATTATCTTATATGGGCTCTTCTATGCCCACCAAACATTCGTTTATTGCTACTCGTCGATAATACCGGGCTGTTCTTCAGGCCAACTTCTATTTTTGGGAGGTTTTACATGAGCGTCACACAAAGGATATTTGTAACCGTTTTTGTGCTTTTCGCGATGACATCATTGTCGTTTGGTGCCACCCCCGCCCAGGTTTTGTACTTCTATCCGGGCGATTGGGATCATAGTAGCCATGACCCGCTGACCTATGAGTCGTGTTGGACGGGTACCGGGATTCCCCTCGGCTCGGAGGACGTCCTGTATCCCTTCATTGAAGGTGTAGAATATGGGCCTTATGACTTTAACGACTGGGGTGGATTAGCTGGTTACTTTACGATGGATTATTATGCCGGGGGCGGTGTTGGCGTAGAGGGTGATGTCACGTATTTGGAAGTTCGGTATGAGGGTTGTATCTATCGGACTGGAGAGTATATCCTTGGACCGGGCGCCATTGATATCCCTCTCTATGAAAACGACTGGATCTACTGCAATTGTGGAATTGCTGATACATGTGATTCAGTCGATCCACTTGAAGAGGGATTCGATGGTCCTCACGATATTCTGAGTGACGATACATTGTCGTTCATCGATACCTGCACAGTCCGTATTACCGCTCAGGGTGGCGATGCCCATGGTGTGAGTGTCGAAGTTTATGACGGGATTCCGGAATGTCATCCCGTGGATTTTAACTATATGAGTCGTGTTGTTGCCGTTTACTGGGATGGTTCCGCGGACGAAGGCACGACTCTGTTGGTGCGAATGTATTATTCTTCCGATGAATTTGATGAATCGGGATTCGATGGAGTCACCTGCTTGTTTGCAGCTCGCTTCAATGAACTCGCTTGCTCATGGGCTCCCATCATAGCACATGATAAAACGGAGAAATATGTTGAGTTCGCCACGGATCGGAGCGGCTTTTTTACCTTTGATTGTCATGGAACGACTCCTCGGCGTATCCCCTTGAATTCGGATCCTACAATTACGGCAGGCGATAACGAATTAGTCCTTTGCTGGCAGACAATAGAAGAATTCGAAACCTATCGCTTTCATGTCCTGCGCGCAGAAGCACCCGAAGGACCTTTTGCAGAAGTGGCGACGATCCCTTCACAATTACCTGATATCAAGACGACCGGGTCGTATAATTACGAATATCAGGATGGAGGTCTGGAAAACGGGCATGTCTACTACTACAAGCTGAGCCGGGAAGACCTGCACGGGAATCAGGATGGTTATCCGGGCATCTTTTCAGGAGTTCCTTCTCTCAACGGTGGTGCGGTTAAAATCGAAGCTTATGCTCTGCATCCAGCCTATCCCAATCCTTTCAATCCCGAAACCCGGATTACTTATGACGTGCTTGAGGCGGGACGTGTTGACCTGCGTGTCTTTGATATTCTTGGACGGGAAGTTGCGCTGCTCGTAGACGATGTGAAGCTGAAAGGTCGCCATAATATCGTCTTCAACGCGAAGGATCTTCCTTCGGGTTTGTATTTCTACCGGATTGATATTGGCGGACAGTTCACGAGCACCCAGAAAATTCTGCTTATCAAGTAAACCTAAAGCAGTTCTTCAGCTTGTTATAACATCGTAAAAATAAAAGTTTTACGTTAAAAATCCCTTGCTTTTGCGAGGGATTTTTTTTATATTAAATATAGTTGATAGAGAGAAATCGCTTTGATTTAACTTATAGGAAAGCTGAAGTTCTTTCTATTTATGAAATATTGACTTGTCGGATGAGAATGTATGAAACTTTGCTATCGCAAAATCGCTCTTTTGCTTCTTCTTACGACCGTATTCTGGGCGTTGGCACAGGCGAGGCATGGTACTAAACAGCTTCAAATGACGTCGTATTCGACCTCAGACGGACATTCACGGGAAGCGGTGTTGATAGAACAGGTCACGATAGAAAACGCCGTACGTATCGACAGATTTCCCTTTGTGGCGCTGGATAATACCTGCTTATATGAGATGAAAGGTGTTGAGCTTTGGGACTGTACAGGCTTGATTTCCAACCAATCGGCAATTGGTTATCAGATAGCACTTCATGACGTTGAATCTATTTTTATTACCGTACGGCCGATGCGAGATGATTTCGATGTCGCCGTGGGCTTGTTCCGCGCGGATGCGTTGGGTGAGTTGTTCTGTGTTGCGGGGAAGGATACAGAAAAGGAAGGGCGGGCAGAGAGGATAAGACTCGCGTCAGTTCCGCCGGGAGTCTATTATGTCCTTATCGGGGGATATGGCTCTGATTGCGGTAGTTTCGAGCTTTCGGTGGAATTCGAATATACGCTTCCGGTGTCTCTACAGGAATTCACGATAGCCGAGCAGGATAGTGGAACCGTTATCCGTTGGAAAACGGGTTTTGAAGCTGATTTGCATCACTTTGAGCTGTATCGAGTGAGCAATGCCGATGGAACTTGGCAGCGCGTTTTTCAACCGCGCAGTCGCGGCAGTTTTTCCAGCGGAGCGCGTTATGAATTCTTTGATCGGCATACCGGTTCCGAGCAGCAATATGTGCTGGCTGGGATTGATGTCACCGGAAGAGAATTCGAACTGAAAATCGGTTCGCTGTAGCCATACTCGCTGCGGCATGCATCCCCGCATGCCCGGCTTTCTTGTAAGTTTCAGTTCCGGCCGGATTACGCGCGACAAAATGTGTTATTAAGCTTACGGCAATCTGCGCTGAACCCGGCTCGGCGGAATTCTGAAGCTACCATCTCCTCCCACAGGAGCGCGCATAAAAAACGCCCCTGCTGTGATTACAGCAGGGGTGTTTCATATTCCAAGACCAAGATATAGCAGACCTGTTAATAGTCCTTCCCGATGTTTCCCCATTCGGCATCCTCCAACCAGGTTTTCGGTCGCTGGACAAATTCAATGATGCCGTCGAGAATCAGGAAGTGTTTCTTTTCTTCGTCGGCGATTTTGACAAAGATTTCTTTCTGGTCGCTATCGGAGATTTCGGCCGCTTTCTCCCGATAGAAGTTCTCACTCTTCTTTTCGATTTCCTGAGCTTTGCGATAGTAATTCACTTGCTCCGTTGCGAAATCGAACGCTTCACCTCTCTGCTGCATTTCGGCGAAGATATTTTTCACATTTGCCAAGAGCGGAATCTCGGAGTATTCGGCCTTGCCTGCTTTCATCTGCTTAAGGAGATTATAGTGTTTCACCTCTTCGTCGGCGAGCATAATTAGAATCCGCGCCAGACCGGTATCGCTGCATTTCTGAGCCAACTCCCGATAGTAGGCTTCGCCGTCTTTTTCCATTTGCATGGCATAATCAAAGACGTTCATCTGAGGAATCTCCGCTGTAAAGTGTTGATATTTCTTGAGCCACCGGTCGGATTCGAACCGACGACCTGCTGATTACGAATCAGCTGCTCTACCGACTGAGCTACAGTGGCGGGGTAAAAGGGATAATCTTTACTAACCCTGAAATCTACAAAATTCCCGCGTCTTTGTCAATAGAGCAGAGGTTTCTCAAGGTGTCGCAAAAACCATATCGTTAATTCGATTCGACAAGGCCGCGGGTTGCCAGACGAGCACGATAGTCGTAAAGGTCCAACCAGTATTTATCATCTGTGACCAGAGGAACAGGGTCATCAATCGTAAGAATTTGAGCCAGCGCTTCATCCACGCTTGCAGTGAGTTCCGGAGGAATGAACTCTTCAAAGCGGATGGAATCCGGAGCGATTTCCAAATTCCGTCCCGCCGCAATCATAACATTCACCGGAATTATTGACTCCGGATTTCCATAGGCGCGAACGTCCGGGAAAACATGCCGCATGCTTGCCAGAATCCCCGCGACAGGTTTACGTTTACTTTCTGCTGTGCTGCAGATATAGTTTGTCACTAAGACACCATCATCCTCCAAATGCTCTTTGCAGGCTTCGAAAGCTTCGGCGGTCGCGAGATGAAACGGCGGAGCGTCCGCGCTGAAGGCGTCAAGGATAATCACGCCGTATTTTTCGGATGTCCTGTTCAGGAAAACGCGCGCATCTTCAATGACGACCTTTCCTTTGAAGATATCAAAGCCCATATACTTCCGCGCGAAGTCAACAACGACGGGATCAATATCCAAAGCGGTGACATCGAAACCCTGCCGCTCGAGGAAAATAGGAATCGCGCCGCCTCCCAGACCAATGACGAGAACTTTGCGGCTCTCCGGGAGAAACTGATTCATCAAACGCACGAGGCCGTGTGTGTAGTGGACGAGTGACACCTGATCATCTTTCCTCATCAGCGACTGCATAGCGCCGTTCAAGTGCATGCCTCGAAAATCTGGAGCCTCAGCAATCGCGACCTGGCCATAATTGCTCTCCTGCATAACCAGAAGCGGGATCGGCCTTCCCTTGTAGTAAATAGGTGAATCGGGACGAAGAAACGCGAAGATGACAGCGAGCACGATAAAGACTGCGGGGCTTAGTGGAGGTACTTTTTTTCGGAAACCCCATAATGCAATTAAGTAAGCTATGACGGCCATGACGAATCCTGAACCGAGAAAGAGGAATTTCAATCCCAGCCACGGGATCAGCCAAAATCCCGTTACCATCGCTCCCAAGAGACTTCCGGCGGTCGAAATAGCAGCGATTGTTCCAGAAACATCGCCTGCCTCATCAGTTCTTCGAATGCGCAGCCGTATCGCGAAGGGATTCATCATTCCTAAACCTATCAGCGGTGGAAGCACCAGGAGGGCTCCACCAAGAAGAGAGCCGAGCCGGGGACCGAGAGGCTGAAGATGGAACATCAACATGCCTTGAAAAGGCACTAAAATAAGAATCCAGGCTGCTATGCCAAGGAAGATGAAAAACAATGTCCGCGCCGACGGCCATCGGTCTGCGATGCGTCCTCCGACGCGATAACCTATTGCCAGACCCAGCAGTGTGATGGTGATAAGCGCCGACCAGACATAGAGTCCCTGACCGAAACTGGGAGCGAGCTGACGAGCTCCTCCCAATTCGAGAATCATCACGATGCCACCGCAGATGAACACCACCAGATAAACAACGAAGCGTGGCAAAGGCGCCTGTGAGGGGACTGTTTTCTTCTTTTTCTTCTTCATGGATAGGAGTTCCTTTTTCAGGATTCAACAAATTCTACAGCGAAAAATGCACGCAATTTATAGGCCAGTGATTAGTCTTCCGGCTCAAAATCCTCTTTGGAAGCGCCGCAAATCGGACAAACCCAGTCAACCGGAAGCGCTTCAAAGGCGGTTCCCGGAGCAATCCCGTTGTCCGGGTCTCCGAGAGCCGGTTCGTAGATATAGCCGCACACGTTGCACTTGTACTTCGTCATGGCTTTTTCACCTCTTTCCTTTTTGATTGCCGATTCGGGTGACCTGTAGGTCGGGGCATTCTTGGGAGTCTTGCCTTTCTTGACAAGATGATAATCGGCATAGGTCAATGGGTGACCTTTACTGAGTACTTCCGCACCAACCACATCCGCGATAAACAGCGTATGAGTGCCGCAATCCACCTGCTCGATGACCTTCGCTTCAAGAACGGAAAGAGCGTTCTCGAGAACAAGCGGGCAACCGGTAATTCCCTTTTTAAAGGATACCTGAGAAAGCTTGTCGATGTTCCGACCCGATTTGAATCCAAAAAGACCGATGAAGGTCATCGGAGTGGACTCATCCAAAACGGAGACGGCGAAGGCGCCGCTGTGTGATATAAAGTCGTGAGTGAAATTCTTTTTACTGATACTCACGGCGATACGTGGCGGTTCCGCCGTCACCTGAATAACTGTGTTGGCGATTTGACCGTTGAACTTTCCGTCGAGCTGGGAGGTAATCACATAGAGGCCGTAGCTCAAGTTCCAAAAAGCTTCGAGGTTGATTTCAGGAGTCACGGCTTTTCCTATTTTGTGGATACTGTTTGATGTCGGGCAGGCAGAGCCAGCCCGTGGGAGGGGGAGATTGAATATGAACCCTAAGGGGACGAAATTCAATATAAGCCTAAGGGAAGGAAATTGTATATGAACCCTAAAGGCTGGCTCTGCCTGCCTTCCTTTTCAAAGGAAACACTCGATCGTCAAAGAATAAATCGGACACTATTTCGAGATATAGTATAGTCTTTCTCTTGAGGAATGCTGATTAGTAATGGAGATCAGTTTCCATATTCACTTTTCCGCGGAAGATGCGGTAAATCCAAATCGTGTAGCCGAAAACGAAAGGCATCCCGATAATCGCGATAATCAACATCACCCATTGCGTCAGCGGCGATGAAGCAGAGTTCGCAATGGTCAGACTCAACGCAGGGTTGCTGAGCGCGGGGACCAGATTCGGAAAGATCGCCGCAGCCACCGTGGCGCACATACCGACAATCGAAAGCGACGATGCAAGGAACGCCTTGCCGGGTTTATCTTTCTTGTTGAAGATGGCGAGCGCGATAATCATCCCCAGCGTGAGCAGCGGGAAAATCCAGAGTACCAGAACAGCTTTGTAGTTTGACATGAGCTGCGGCTTGAAAAAGATCGTCACAACGCTCGCAAGGATGAAGAGCGCCAGATAGATGTCCCAGCTTATATCCGCCCATTTCTTGGCGCGCTTGGCAAGGTCTCCTTCGATTTTTAAGGTGATGTAGATGGCTCCGTGTGTCATGAACATCGCCAGACCTGAAAGCCCGATGAGCAGGGCGTAGGGATTGAGCAAGGTAAAGAAATTGCCGGTGAAGGTTTTGCTGGCATCGAGGGGGATGCCGTTCATGATATTTCCCACCGCAACACCGAAGAGAAGCGCCGGGAGAATGCTACCGAGAGCAAAACCGATGTCCCAGCCATTACGCCAGCGTTTGGAGTCACTCTGGCTGCGAAACTCAATCGAAACGGCGCGAAAGATGAGCGCGAAGAGGATGAGCATCAGCGGAAGATAAAAACCGCTGAAGACCGTGGCATAGACATGAGGGAACGCAGCGAAAATCGCTCCGCCGCCGGTCACCAGCCAGACTTCATTGCCGTCCCAAACCGGACCGATGGCATTGAGCATGGCGCGGCGTTCCTTGTCTTTCTTGGTAAAGAGATGCCAGAATCCTACTCCGAGGTCAAAGCCGTCCAAAATCGCATAGACTGTCAGCAGGACGCCGACAAGCAGGAACCAGATTACTTGGATGGGGGTCATGCCGCTACCCCCTTTCCTTGAGTGGGAACGCCTTCGTCCGGGCCTTGATGAAGTTGCCGCTTAAGCAGATAAATCCAGACGAAGAAGAGCAGGATGTAGATAAGAACAAAGATGATAATGCTGAACAGCACCTGCCACGCCGGTACCGATATAGATACGGCATCGCTTGTTTTGAGCAAGTGATAAACGATCCACGGTTGACGCCCGACTTCTGCTGTGATCCAACCCAGCTCATTGGTGATGAAAGGCAGGGGGATAGACCAGAAGGCTATCTTCAAGAAAAGCTTGTTATCATAGAGTTTCTTCTTCCAGAGTAGAAATATGCCGATAGCGGTGAACAAAATAAAGTACATACCCAGCGCGACCATGAGATGAAATGGATAAAAGGTGAGGGCGAGAGGCGGCCATTCATCTTTGGGAAAACTCTTCAAACCCCTGACTTCAGCGTCGATATCGCCGAAAGCGAGCAGACTTAAGAGGCCGGGCAATCGAATGGGTGCGTACACCGTTTCGGCTTCTTTGCTGGGGAAACCAAAGATGAGAGCCGGCGCTCTGGTTTCCGTTTCGAAGAGACCTTCGATGGCGGCGAGTTTTTCGGGTTGTGTGAACGCGACTTGAATTGCGTGGAAGTGTCCGAGTCCTAATTCGAGAACCGATGTAACAAAGCCGAAGATGAGACCGATTTTCAGAGAGCGTTTGGCAAATTCAAGATGCCGTCCCTTGAGGATGTACCATGCACCGATTCCCAGCATAAAAAAAGCGCCGGTGATGAGAGCCCCGTCGACGGTGTGCAGGAGGCGCGGAATTGTAGATGGATTGAAAACCGCCGCCCAGAAATCCGTCAGCATGGCGCGGCCATCGACAACCTCGAATCCGGCCGGAGTCTGCTGCCACGAATTCGCGATGATAATCCAGAATGCCGAAAGCGTCGAACCAAACGCGACCATAAGCGAGGAAAACCAATGCACCTTGACGGAAACGCGGTTCCATCCCAGGACAAGAACGGCCAAAAAGCTCGATTCGAGGAAGAAAGCGAAAATACCTTCGGCGGCCAGAGGCGCTCCGAAAATATCCCCCACAAAACGAGAGTACTCGGACCAGTTCGTACCGAACTGGAATTCCATAACGATGCCGGTCGCCACTCCAATCGCGAAGCTTAGAGCGAAGACTTTTATCCAGAAGCGCGCCATCTTGCGGTAGAGTTCTTCACCGGTTTTCTTGTACTTCGTCATGATCCAAAAAATGAGCCACGAGAGCCCAATCGTCAACGGTGGGAAGATGTAGTGAAAACCGATCGTCAATGCAAACTGGATTCTGGAAAGCAGAACAGCATCCATAATCAGCTATCCTCTTTTTTATTAGGGGATTTTGCTTTTTTAAGTTCTTCCCAAGCTTGAAACGCTTTTCGCAGATGGGGGATGGTAATCGAGCCTCCGACAATGACTCCAATCGCAAGAGCTTCCTCAAGCTCCTCATCTGATATACCGGCTTCAAAACATTGTGTCAGGTGATGGAGGATACAATCATCGCATCGCAGCACCAGAGAAGAAACAAGCCCGATGAGTTCTTTGACTCGACCGGGCAAGGCTCCATCGCGGTAAATTTGCCAATCAAGATTGTAAAATCGCTTCAGATCTTTGCCGGCATATTTCATGACGAGCTGATTCTGTTCGTCGCGAGTTTCTTGAAAGGCTTCGATTTTATTTTTGGGCACGTGGAATGTCTCCGAAATATCCTGTTTGATTTCCGAAGTAAAAAGGCGGTTTGATTCTTAAAAAGGAGAGAAGCCGCTGTCCGACCAATAATCCTCTTTACCCCGCTTCCAGATTGAATTCGGGCATGTCAAACCAGAATCCGTTGCCCGAAACCGCATCCAACTCAGCCTGAACGAGCGCCAGATGACCTTCCTCGATTTCGACAAAGCGAGAGAACAGTTGTTGTCCTTTTCCCGACAATTCCGCGACCATCTTTTTATAGAAATTGCTGGTTTCCATCTCCAAATCACGAGCAGTTGTCAGCATGGTGATTTCTGAGCGTTGCGGAGATTCTCGGATTTTGGCGCTCAGTTTCTTGCACTCTTCTTCAATCGCTTCTCGAGATGGAATCGCGGTCTTCAAATTTTCGACGGTGATGCTTCCAGTCTTCTCCCATTCATCCAGTCGGCTTTTGAGGTATTTCAGATGTCCTTGTTCTTCACTGGCCAGAACTCCGAAGACACGCCGTCCGATTTTATTCGTTGCCTGCTTGAGGGCATCTACGTAAACGGTCCATACGCGTGTTTCATATTCAATAGCGGTCTTCAATGCTTCTTCAATCGTCACTTCTCCTCCGTTCCCGTTGTTATCGTCCGTGTTCCGAGTTCCCGGTCCAGCATGAACATGCCGTTTCCGGAATCGCCGACTCGCTCCAGCATCTGCAAAATCTTCGAAGCGGTCGCTTCTTCTTCCACCTGTTCCGTCACGAACCACTGCAGGAGGATTCCTGCCGCGTGATCCTTCTCTTTCGAAGCGAGTTCGACCAAGGCGTGAATCTTGGAAGAGATGAATTTCTCATGCTTGTACGTATCCTGAAAAACAGCCAACGGCGTCGCCCATTTGATTTTGGGCTTGGTCAGTGCAAGCAATTCGACCTTGCCGTCGCGCTCCAGAATATGATTAAAAAATCTCATCGCATGTGCGTACTCTTCGTGGGCTTGCATGTGCATCCATTGAGCCATGCCGTCAAAACCAGCGGAACCGAAATAAGCGGCCATCGAGAGATATAAGTAAGCAGAGCCTATTTCGTGGTTGATTTGCTCGTTAAGAGCCTGCTGCATTTTCTTGTTTATCATGGGTATTATTCTCCTTTCCACAATCCGTGAAGGTTACAATACTCCCGGGCGATGACCTTTTCCGCCGTGACAGGAAATATGGCTTCAGGCGTATCTCCGGGCTTCAAATATTGCCGGTAGATTTTTCCGTCAGCGATAAGTTCGATCCATTCGATGTAGTGTTTGGCTTCCATCGGATGCGCGACGCTTCCCACGCTGACTTTGATACCGTCAGCGGTTTTTTCGATGACAGGCACGTGTTTTTCCTTAGCGGCGTCAACAGAATTCTCGGCAAAGAGTTTCATCGGCTGATTGCAGCAGACGAGTTTTCCTGCCCCCTCGTGAAGCACTTCTACGATATTTCCGCAGACTTCACATTTATAGACTTGCATTCTTTGAGTCATTATTTTCTCCTTGTTTCGATCTTTCAATTCGGATATTTTGTTCTTTTCTCTGGGTGGTCCCGAGTGAATCAAGCTCAGGCCAGCTTGCGCACAGCGTCCAGAACCGCTTTATAATCAGGTTCGTTTGATGTCTCTTTCACGAATTGAATGTAGCGAACGATACCTTCTTTGTCAACCACAAATACGGTTCTTGCCAGCAGGCGCAGCTCCTTGATGAGCACGCCGTAGGACGTACCGAAAGAAGCATCGCGGTGGTCGGATGCCGTAATGACGCGTTCCACTCCCGCCGCGGCGCACCAGCGCTTTTGGGTGAACGGTAAATCCATGCTGACCGTGAGTACAATGACATCATCGCCCAATTTGGACGCGGCTTCGTTGAACGTGCGCGTTTCAGTATCGCAGACTGCTGTATCAAGCGATGGAACGCTGGTCAGGATGCCGATTTTTCCTTTCAGGGATGAAAGACGAATTGGCGTCATGTCATTGGCAAGGACTTCAAAATCCGGCGCTTTGTCTCCAACACTTACCTCGTTGCCGACGAGGGTTAACGGATTTCCTTTCATCAGGATGATCCCCGTTCTCTCGTTCAAAGCTATCTCCTCTAATTCTCGGTTAAAATGTGTTCGTCGTACTCAAGTTCGAAGCGAAGCTTATGCTTGGCTTCCTCTTGGGCAAGGGACAGAAAAACCTCACATAAATTGGCATCCTCAATCATCGCGGCCAAATCAGAATAGAGTTTGAACGCTTTCTTCTCTCTCTTCATAGCAAGAATGAGAACATTCTGATAATCGAGTTCTCCGCTGGGTTCAGGGTCAGCGAGATAGTCTCCGATTTTAAGGTCGACGACCTTCTCAGCAGCGCTCGCCAGAAGCTTGCCCTTTTTGATACCGACGAGCTTCGCCTTGTGCCTATCTTCTTCACGAGCGAACTCCTCGAAAGTGTCTGTCATCCAGGGCCATTTCGTTTTGTCCATTAGGCTTCGATAGAACGCCGCGGCTTCTTCTTCTCGCTCGATGGCAAAATCCAAGATTTCGTCTGTGGAACCGAACGTTTTCATGCTTCGCTCCTTATGATTACCAATTTTCTCCCAAGAGTTCAAAATAAGCTTGCGGATGCGCGCACGCCGGGCAAACACTCGGCGCTTCCTCGCCTTCATGCAAATAGCCGCAATTTATACAGCGCCAAACAATCTTACCGTTTCGTTTGAACACGCGTCCGGCTTCTAAATTCGAAGCAAGAGCAAGGTAGCGTTTCTCATGCTGCTTTTCGGCGACCGCGATAGCTTCAAACACTTTCGCAATATTCTCAAATCCTTCTTCGCGAGCGATTTTCGCGAAGCCGGGATACATCTCGGTGTATTCGTAGTGTTCTCCCGCCGCGCCGGCTTTCAAATTTTCCAGTGTCGTGCCGATGACGCCTGCCGGGAAACTGGCACAGACTTCCAGTTCTCCGCCTTCCAAAAACTTGAACAGGCGCTTCGCATGTTCTCGCTCCTGATTTGCGGTTTCTTCAAAAATCGCCGCCATCTGCACGAGGCCTTCTTTTTTCGCCTGACTGGCGAAATACGTGTAGCGGTTGCGTGCCTGCGATTCACCGGTAAAAGCGGTCAGTAGGTTTTTTTCTGTCTGAGTTCCCTTTAGCTTACCCATGTTGTTTCTCCTTTCGTTTAAGAAATATTTCCGGGTGATATGGGTGTCGTTGTTTTGGTTTTGTGTGCGTGTTTTTTATTCTTTTTGCATTTCGGGCACAGGCCGATAAACTCCAACCGGTGTCCGATGATTTCGTAATCGCACATTTCGCTGAGTTTCTCGTCAAGCGCTGTGAGGGTCTCCATGCTGACATCGCTGATTCGTCCGCACTTAAAACAGCGTACATGATAGTGTTCGGACAGCGTCCCATCGAATCGCTTCTGCGTTCCGGAGAGTTCCAGCTTTTTTATCAGACCCTGTTCGCTCAGGATTTCGAGGTTGCGATAAACGGTGCCCAAACTGATATGCGGCAACCGACGCCGAACCTTCAGATAAACGACGCTCGCCGTCGGATGAGAATAATCCTTTTGCAGCTCTTCTAAAATGATCTGTCTCTGCCGCGTCATTCTTAAGCTTTTGTTTGACAATATCTTACCCGCTTCTTTATTCACAATGATGTCATAAAATGATAATAATAATCATTCTCAAGTAGCAATATACAAACAAAATCCTTCATTGTCAAGCACTTTTTTCACCCGCCGCGGCATGCGTCCTCGCGTGCCCGGAACAGGAGCATTTTGGCTCCTAAAGGCGGCATCAGGCACGGGATTGCGTCGCTTCCATCACATCATGCGATTAATTCTGAGAGCGAGGCACTATATCCTTGATAATATGTTTTAAAATCACTATATTCAAATGAGAATCAGCATATCCCTGAGATAAATTCTTGAACCTTAGAGCAGACACAGTCACAACCGTTGACACAATTATCCAAGGAGTTCGGGATACAATCCCCAAAGCCGCATCTAATCATGAGGGTTCTTTTGCTCTATCAACAATTATCATATACTTAGCAGGCGCAGTTCTCGCTGCCATAATTATTCCCTTAGTTATTGTTCTTGCTTTGGCAGCGTTGAATAGCTTGCTTCGATTATTTGGAATAAAGAGTACAAAGTGGTTAGAAAAGTCCCTTCATAATCTTGGGAAGCCCTATAGGGCATTTGTCAATGGAATATCAGGACATAAACAACTAATGTCAGCATCATTTGTCACTGAGATTATTAGAGCGCTTCCAAAGGATAGAGAATGTGAAACCGATTTGGAATTTGATGGATCCAAGTCAAAGCTTCGAATAAGAACTGGGTTACCAAAAGATCCTGATGTGGGTTCAAGTATATAGTGCCGTTTCTCGAAAGGTTGTCTCGCCGTTGTTGGTCTCTTGGGCCGGCAATGGTAGTGTCCCATTGTGTCATTCCTGCGAAAGCAGGAATCCAGTATTTTCGAGGCTCTTATGGATTCCCGCTTATGCGGGAATGACATATGTGGCGTAACGCGCAAACCTTTTTAGAAACAGCACTAGTAAATCCAAAGCCACATTTAGCGTAAGCAAATTTATTTCGTAAAGTTGAATTTTTTCACCCATTATTGTTTTCGCTAATGTAAAATGTGAGTTCTATTGTGAACACAACATCTATAATTGACACCATTTCTGTTACGCGTCAGGACACGCTATTCCGAGCAGTGACTGAGCAGATTGTCAGTTCGGATACTTCATCAAATACGTCGTTGGTTCAGGCTGTATTGGATGCATTCATATTCATGTTAGATAATCCACTTCTGACAAGTGTTCTCTTTCTATTCTTGATATCTCTCGCGTACCTGCTTATGTATCGCGTTGTAAAGGAAAGGACTTGGAGTCAATTTGGTTACCTACTTCGAGAGTTAAAATGTAAATTAACTGGCAAAGAAATCAGGCGGGAGTATATCGAAAAGGTTGAATTACCTATTCAAAGGCGTGCTGATGATTCCTTTCCTGAGGTACATAAACTTTTTGGTAGAGAGGAAAGACTTAAACAACTGAAAGAGCTCTTAACGAGCCGCAAGCCACCAGTTGTGCAGCTTGTAGGGATGAGTGGAGTTGGGAAGACGATGTTAGCGGCGAAAGCTGTTGATGAACTCTCCCTCGATTATGTGCGGTTGGAGTTGCATGGCGAAAGCACGGAAAAAGTAGCGGAACAGCTCTTTGAAATCTTCACACAGCTACCCGCACCACAGAAGAGGCACGCTGATATTGTCGCGTTGGCGATGGAAGGATGGCACCAGCGTGGATGCCTTCTCGTGATTGATAACCTGCATGTTTTGCTTGATGATAGAGCGAACCCCAAGGATGATATGGCAAAATTGCTGCTCGCAAAACTTAGCGAAGCAGCGGGAGGACAGCTCCTAACGCTCAGTTGGCTGAGAACCGACGCCCTCGGCACAGGCAAAGACCGCGTGCTTGTCTGGGAGTTGGAAGGCTTGAAAGAGAAACCCGGTATCGAAAAGCTAAGGGCGGAAGGTGTCAGGGGCGAACCTAAAATCACGCTCGAAAAAGTGGTGGACAATCTCAAAGGCAATCCTAAGATGCTCGAAATACTCGGTTTATTACTTGCTCCACATAAAGGAGATGCGAGTATCTTAGACGAGCGTCCGGACTGGATCGAAAGCAGCATGGCACCATTGCGTGCAATGTGGGAAGCGATTGGAAAGGAATTGCAGAAGCTCTTGGCGGCGCTTTGTGTTTTCCGGCGTGGGAGAAATGCGGAGAGGTTAGGACGCTTCCTCGAGGCAAAGAACATTCAGCAGCAGCTCGATGCCTTGATTAAATGGGGTCTGGCAAAATCTCTGGATGGCGTTCGCGATTATGCACCTGATCACGACCTTGTGCGTAAAATCGTCAAAGAGAAGTTTAGCGAGGAGAAACTACGTGAGTTGCACAAGCGCGCGGCAAGCCTCTGGCTGGAAGAAGGAAAGGATATCGGTAAGGAAAAGATGCCGACAACCATAGCCGAGATTCAACCACTGCTTGAAGCGGGAGTGCATCTGGCTGAAGCAAAAGAAGGAACGCGTCTTTTGAATGAGGTCATCGCACGCCAATGTGGAGACGCAGAATTCCATAATATTGCTGATCGCGTTGGAGCATGGGTGGATTTAACCAGTCTGTTTGAGCAATTAATCGCACTAGAAACAGATGCTTCCTTGCTTGCCAAACATCGCCACAATCTCGGTATGCGCTATCAAGCCCGCGGAGATTGGGACGCGGCGCTACGAGAATACTGGGACAGTTTGAAAATCAAAGAGAAGGTTGGAGACCAGCAAGGGATTGCCAGAACCCGCCACCAGATTGGGAGGGTGTATCAGGACAAGAGCGATTTGGATGCGGCGCTGAAAGAATACAAGGCCAACCTGAAAACTTTTGGAGATCTTGGAGACTTACGGAACTTGGCTGCGACCCACCACCAGATTGGGATGGTGTATCAGGACAAGGGCGACTGGGATGCGGCACTACAAGAGTACAAAGCTAATCTGGAAACTTTCAAGGAACTTGGCGATTTGCCGAAATTAGCTGCGACCCGCCACCAGATTGGAATGGCTTATCATGACAAGGGCGATTGGGACGCAGCGCTGCAAGAATACCGGGCCAGTCTGGAAATCGCAGAGAAGCTTGGCGACCAACGAGGCATTTCCCGAAGCCGTCACGAGATTGGGAGGTTGTATCAGAAAAAGGGTGACTTGGACGTGGCGTTGATCGAATACAAGGCTAGCTTGAAAATAGAAGAAAAGATAGGAGACAAGCAGGGAGTTGCTGAATCGAATGGGCAGTTGGGATTGCTTTTTACGCAGATGAAGCAGTTTGATAAGGCGTTATATCACACGCTGATAGCCCTACAGCTTTTTGGTGAGTTGGGAGATCCGCGTGCGCCGCAGGCTTTCGCACTTCTCGTTAGGTTGCGGCAGGCTTGGGGTGGAGAGAATTTTGATAAAGCTTGGCGCGAAAAGATCGGCGAGGAAGTGCCGGAAGAGCTGAAGAAGGCGTCGGAAAAAGCTAAATAAAGATTTTTCGGGTGTGGGTCGGCTGCAATCCACCAGTACTGGTGGACAACACCGCAGCGAAATAGACATAAAAAACCCGGCAATGCGCCGGGTTTTTCTTTTTATAGGATTGTATCGGTTGTCAGGTGTCACAGTCAAGAACAATCTGACTGCGGCGGTGGTGGGTGATAAAGATGCTGCAGCCGGAAGTTTGGCGCATCGTTACGACATTGCCCGTCGCTTCATTGCTGAGGCTGATTTTGACTGCCGTAAGGATCCGGGATCTGGTAGGATACGGATTCCACACCGTCCCAAATCGACTGATCTCACGTAACATTTCTTAAGCACCTTGCCAAACAGAGTCATTTGGTGTTATATTGTGGTTTCAAATCAGAGGATGTGAATAGCTGTGAGGCGAGAAATTGACTTCATGTTTTTTTGTATCTGATCTCCATGGCCGGGTAAAACGCTACGAGAAACTCTTTCAAGCCATCGCGGATGAACACCCCAATATCGTATTTATCGGCGGGGACATTCTGCCGCATGGTTTTTCTTCTCTTTCGGCAGATGACGCGCATCAGAATTTCATCCGCGATTTTCTCGTGCCGGAGTTCCTGAAACTCCGTCACGCGATGGGAGAAACGTATCCTCGCGTCTTTATAATTCTTGGGAATGATGACAGCCGACTGGAGGAAGCTACCGTTGTGGATGCAGTAACACAGGGAGTGTGGGAATACATTCATAACCGCAGAGTCGATATTGGGGCATACCAATTCTACGGTTATGCTTATGTGCCCCCGACGCCTTTCCTGCTGAAAGACTGGGAGCGCTATGATGTTTCGCGGTGTGTTGATCCAGGCTGCGTTTCACCCGAAGAAGGCCGGCGTACAGTAGCGGTGTCGGAACAAGAAAAGAAGTATAAAACCATTAAGGAAGATATTGAACTGCTCGCGGAGAACGCGAACATGGAACATGCGGTCTTTCTATTTCACACTCCCCCTCACAAAACACATCTTGACCGCGCGGCGCTGGACGAGAAGAAGATTGAGCATGTGTCGCTGGATGTGCATGTCGGCAGTATAGCGGTGAGACGCTTTATCGAATCGCGACAACCGTTGGTCACCCTGCACGGCCACATTCACGAGTCAGCACGACTCACCGGTTTTTGGAAAGATGCTATCGGCAGGACACAGATGTTTTCGGCGGCTCACGACGGCCCGGAGCTTTCTCTCGTTCGTTTCTCGTTGGAAAACCCCACCGAAGCTACGCGCCAGTTGATTTAGAATCACCTGCGCGCTTTTTCAACGGGAGCTCGCGGGCGGCATCGGTCACCGCTCCGATTTTGGAAGCATAGCTGGTACGATTCGCGATATCGTCATCGCTGACAAAATGCACATCGAGCAGTTCACCACAGCGATAGCCGGTGCGCAGATAGTTTATTTCGTCGAGACACCTGCTCCAGCCTTCCAGCCATTGTTCCAACTCTTTTCTCTTCTTCTCTGTCCCACCGTAGTGAACCAGAATATCAATATCGCTTCCGGGCCCGGCTGTGGCATTCTTGGCGCTGCCGAAAACATAGAACGCTTTCACCCCGAAGCGATCAGGATCGAGATGTTCGGCGATACGTTCCGCCATCTGCAGCCGCCATCTCCAATGTTCTTCCGCAGGCTGTTCTTCCGCAAAAGGTTTCCACTCGCTCTTCTGTTCCGCGGCGACAGCAGGCTGCGAGAGAATTCCCACCGCTTCGTCTAAATCAGCGTTCATCAACACTCGCAGCACGCGCCCTTTCGCTGACTTGGGGACATCAATCACCCTTACATAATCAGCCAAATGAGCACTGTCTGGAACAATTTCCGGAAGAATATTGCGAGCAGTTGTCAGGAAGTGTTCGTTGAAATGTATATCTTTGTCATCCGGATAGAGCGGCAGATAACGAATCGAGGCTTCCACCAAATCCTGAAAGAAATGCGTTCCAAAAGAAAGATCCGGAAGGTAGTTCCCGGTCTTGCGAGCAATTTCTATCAAGACAGCCGTATTATTGATATCGGAATAAGTAACGTTGACGCCCAATTTGATGTCGCCCCGACTTCCCCAGCGACCGGGTCCCATCAGGATAAACTGCCGCTTGGGCAACGTCTTGTTGAGTTGACTCACCACCCGGCCTACTTCTTTCAACACGGAGAGTTCGCCAATCTCACTGTAACGTTGAGGATTCACATAAACGATATGAGTTATATCAGGAACCTTGCCGTTGGATACATACCGGTTGGCCGAAAAAATCATATCACGTGCAGGCACATCCTTGGGAATTGGCGCGGGCGCAGAATCTTCAACATAACTCTGTGGACGGCACTGGAGAAGATAGAAATCACGACCGTCAGAGGCGAACTCGATATCAACCGGCGTGCCAAGCTTCTCTTCAAGTACGTTAAGAATCGTTTGCACCTTCTTGACGAAAGTTGTTCGGGAAATGAGTCCTTCAAAGGTAACGACGAAGTCCTCACGATTCAGGTCGGGAAGCAGGCCGGTAGGGATTTGAATATGGTGGTCCTGGCAGATTGAAATAACCTGTTTCAACCACGGAAGTTCGTGGCCGTACTCGCGCAGGAATTCGAAAACATCCACCGTTTCGAAATTGTTCGTTTCGAGATTGATAACATCTATCTTATTGGGCGAATAGCGTATAATTTCATCCGGAGTGACATTAACGCGCATACCCGGCTGACCGGGAGCGACAAGAATAGGATAATCATCACTGAGGCGGTCTACAGCTCTTGTTCCAAGACCGGGAACCATCCGGACTAATCCATCATTCCGACGAATGCGCGGCGACCAACGGAACTCGTTGTTGCTGAATGCGACTCCCGCATAGGCAGGCAGAAAATATTTTCCGATGCGATTACCGACAACTCCCTGAATCATGATGCCCATTTCTTCACGGAAATCCAGCAAGCCTCGTTCTTCGCGGTATTCAATCGGATCCGGACCAAAAATAGACGAATACACTTCTGCCACGGCATCCTTCAAAGCTTCAAGGCGCTCTCGTTTGCTTCCCTGATTAGCGAGGAACAAGCTCTTATACTTTCCGGAAAACGCGGCTCCGAACCGGTCTTCGAGCAGGCTGGAACTGCGCACAATCAGGGGATGATCTCCGAAATCATCCAACGCCATCGAAAGCCCCTGAATAATCTCCGGCGGGAAACTCGAATGCTTGAAAACCTGCACAATCTGATCGTACTCGCGGCGGATTTCATCAATCCCCTTATACTTCTGTTCAACCAGTTCTTCCAGATTATTATAGGTAACAAAGCTGAGCACGGCATCTGAGGTAACATACCAAGTATTGGGAATCTTTAAATCACGTAGGATTTCCAACTCGCCACTCATCTTCTCCAGAATGCGAGTCGCTAAGAATAGACCGGAACTCTTTCCACCGACTTTCCCATGGCTGCCAATCGGGAAAATAACATGTTGCAAAAGTTCAAAGAAGTCATCGACATCCACAAATTGCTTAGCGACATTGATATATTGCAATTGGTCATTGAGAAATCGTCGAATGAGAGATACGCGTACTTCTTTTTCACTGGTCGGTGATAACTTGATTCCCTCCGTCGAGAGATGATGAAAGCGACGCACCGCATCGGCGATTTCGTTTAGCGATGTGTCAAATTTCTCCAGCGCCGTAACCAGGAAACTCGATCTGTCTTCCTGTATCCACTTTTGAATCCATGACAGGATTTCCGCGTCGCTGAAATATGTCGCCGCGATGTCGAACACCTCTTGTGTAAACTTGGGGGAAATGTCAACATCCATCTTTCGGATCGGGCGGTTATCATCTTGCGGGCTGCACTTATCGACTTCTAAGCTCTCCTGCAGATTCTCCGCTTCGAGGATACCGCTCGCGCAGAGACGAATGAACATCTTTCGCACGATACGGCGATAGAGATTCTGGTCCGTTCCATGTAAAAGTTCAAGAGCAACGCGCCATTCTCCTTTTTGGGATTTTTCGATATCTTGCTTGGCTGATTTCCATTTCTGATTGATTTTTCGCAGGTTCTGAAACTGAAGATAATTCTCAAGTCGGTCGGCGATGGTATTGATAAGCTTTACTTCTTCCTTCAGAAACGGACCTGAATCCACCTGCGGCATTTCCTGCGTATAATAGACATAAATTTTCCCCACAACCTCATCCATGAAATTGATATCGGAACATAGAACCCATGGTGTTTCCTTAAAATCCGACGTCGAATAAGTCGTCCCGTCATAGATTATCTTGGCTTCACAGGTATCGGGATATTGCAATCCCGGTGGGATTGTCTGAACAACGCCGCCTAAAACCGATGCGAGCTGTGCATTCGTATCCGTCAAGAGCTCCTCGATTTTATAGAGGCAGTTCAGCTCTTTTGCTCGTTCCTGAAGATTCCAAAGCACTTTATCAATTGGTCTGTCTTCTTTATTCATAAGAGATCATTCCCCTTTCGCTTCCTGAAAAAAAACGGACGCGTAAACGAACTTAATCACCTCGACCAGCTTGCAAAAACGGGTTTCCACATCGAATTGATTGTTAGGAATCATTGTCCCTTGTTAAACGAATTCCTTCGGGTTTTTACACTCGGCAAGATGGCTTACACCCAACCCCGAGCCGTGCACGCCTGAGCCACGCGGCTGACCGAAATGACATAAGCGGCATCGCGCATGAAAAGCTTGCGCTGCTGCGCCAGTTCGCTGACCGCGAGAAATGCGGCTGTCATTTTTACATCCAATTTCCCCAGCACTTCATCTTTCTCCCAGTAGTAGTTCATGTTGCTCTGCACCTGCTCGAAGTAACTGCAAGTCACGCCGCCCGCATTCGCCAGGAAATCGGGAATCATGAAGATGCCGCGCTCGATAATTACTTTGTCGGCTTCCGGGGTTGTCGGGCCGTTCGCTCCTTCAGCAATAAGACGAACTCGTTTGCTGATTTTGTCCACATTGTCGGCGGTAATTTGGTTTTCAAGAGCGGAAGGAATAAGAATATCCACCTCTTGTTCAATCCATGCGTCTCCGGGGAGCACCTCGTAGCCGATATCACGGGCTTTGTCCTTGTCAATGCCGCCGAAACGGTCTGTGATATCGAGTAAGGCTTTCAAATCAATCCCGTCTTTCTTGACGAACGTGTAGGATGTCTGGTCTTTTTGATCCCAGCAGGAGACACTAATCACTTTGCCGCCGATTTTCTGATAGAGCTCAATGGCATACTGAGATACATTCCCGAACCCTTGGAAACCCGCCGTCGTTTCTTCAGGTTTGATTCCCATCTCTTTCAATGCTTCTCGAATCGTAAATACCACACCATAGCCGGTGGCTTCTGTTCTTCCCAGCGAACCGCCCATACCTACCGGTTTGCCTGTGATAAGACCGGGATAGTGACCGCCGTGAATCCATTCGAACTCATCGAGCATCCATAACATATGCTGAGCACTGGTCATGACATCCGGGGCGGGAACATCCACCAACGGTCCAACCACTTTGGAGAGCTGCCGTATCCATCCCCGGCAAATCTGCTCCTGCTCGCGAGCGCTCAAATTGTGCGGGTCGCAAATAACGCCGCCCTTGCCGCCGCCCAAAGGAATATCCACCACGGCGCATTTCCAAGTCATCCACATGGATAAAGCGCGTACGGTATCGATGGTTTCCTGAGGGTGAAAACGAATACCGCCCTTGCCGGGCCCTCGCGCATCATTGTGTTGAACCCGAAATCCTCGAAAAACTTTCATACTCCCATCATCCATATGAACGGGGATGCTGAAATGATATTCTCGCATTGGGTTGCGCAATAAATCGCGTGTTGCCGTATCCAAATCCAGAATGTCGGCAACTTTGTCAAATTGAGCTTGCGCCATTTCGAATGGATTGAAAGATTTGCCAGCCATCTCAAGCCTTTCCTTTTCTTTGGGTACCCGCGATTGCGAGTACGAGTTTTTTATCATGTGGACTCTGAAAACCCGGGCTTTACATTACCTGTTCAACCGTCAACTCGGCACAGGCCTTCTCCGCCGCCGGGACATCAAAAAACAATCATTCAAAGGGAAAATATTTATCCTAAAATATACGGCTTTGAGTGCAAATAATCAACTCCGCAACTGCTGGATTAAGCTGCAAACGAGAGGTTCGTATGAACCTTGCCTTCTCATTGCATTGGCTACTTATTCAGGGCACGGCCACTCGTACTCAGACCAGACAGAGCACAACATCATGGCGGTCTCTTTCCCCTATTTCCTGTATTGAAAATGTACTGTTTTGGGGAGAAATCAGAGCAAAGAACAATAACTTACGTCATACCGGAGGACATCCGTAAGAGTAGGCGAAGATTCTGTAAGCACTTATTTTATGAGGATTTGGGGATAGGGAGGAGAATGGTTTTAAGTCAGGCGGACAAACGCTCAGATAATCTCCGACAACTCACCTCAGGGCATCGGCACACTCCCTCTCCATAATCTAAGATACCCAAGATACAACATCCCCCAAAAAAAGAGGCCATCCCATACTTATGGGACAGCCTCTTTTACTATATTTCGTCGTGATTCAGCGGGTTACGGACATGAATCAACGGCTGTTACGCGGTAGAAGAGTTTGCTTGTTGTTGAGACAGGAGGAGCATATTCATGCTCCGTCGTACCACATACGCAAGCGACTTCCGTCCATCCTCCTGGGAACGCTGCATCGGGAGTGCTGCTCCAGTAGATTTTGTAGCAGTCGCAGGGCAGGGTCGCGCTCGGTTCCCATCTCAAGATGACGTTTTCCGGAGTGGTGGGCGAGCGGATAACCGTCACATCCTCCGCCGAATCACATTCAGCCGTAGCGAATTCCATGGGGTATATCTGGTAGCCCTGACAATAGCACAGGCTCCAGTCATATTGACTGAGAATACCAACCACATTCACCGCGCCAACAGGAATTGCTTGATCCAGGAATGAGCTGCACGAATCGATACGAACCTGAATCGTGTCGCCGGCCGCGCAAGTGGCCTCATAGTTCGCATCGCCGGGACTGAATGTTCCGGCATTGAGGAATGTGATGTTGTCCACCTGAATTTTCTCGCTCTCGTAGTCTTCGCCGGTACAGGAATCAGCCCCCGAAGTATCCGCCCAGTTTGAAATCAGCGAGCATGCCAGAGCGGTCACCGTCACAACCTTATCGCTGTCCAGTAGAGTGACGATCGGCGACATGCCGAAAGCATACTTAATTTCTGCAAGGCCGTTATACTGCGCCAAGTAGCCCGTAACCTGAAGCGAGTCGCCCGGTCGCATCTTGCGGTTTGGGGGCGGGAGCAGCTCATACACCGATGAGCCATAAAGAGCAAGGCCACAGCCGTCATCCTGCATGAAAGCGAGCTCCATACAGGAATCGGCGAAGCTGACAATACCGCTAACCCGAATCAGCGTGTCCAGATAGGTCGGCACACCGCAACTGCTCTGCGCACGCGCTTCGCAGATTGTCATGGCAACGGTATCAGGGGGAATACAATCGGACGCTGCACCAGGTGTTCCTAAGTCGCCCATGCTACCGTACCACGCGTTCACCGACGCGCACCAATTTGTCACGACATCGTTGTCCAAGGCTACATCCTTGAGCTGCATCGAAGAGCCAGTGCCACACGGCCAAGAACTATAGACATAGCGGACACTGTCGATGATAACATCCGCCGGCATACATATCTTCAGCGTATCTTCCGTATTTGAAAGCGCCAGGCCGGTCCCTGAATAGCCGTATATATAGTCGTAATCCTCGGGGACACCGCCATTGGTGAGTGAGTCTGCTCTAACACAGAAGACGAAATAGTCATGGGAAGCAATGATGTTGTCGCCTTCAATGACATCGGTGCCACTATTTGTTCCGCCATCGTGCAGAATCCAACCGTTTAGGTTGATCGGAGAATCGGTCGTATTGTAGATCTCGAACCATTCTCTAACCGAATCAGTCCCGCTCGGATTCGGCATAATCTCGGTGATGATAATGTCGAGTGGATCATAATGCACATACTCGAACTGCGCCGTACTGTTGGGGAGAATCGCGTTACCGGAAGTGTCTTCGACGGCGTTGATGGTAATCGTATAGGTGATTCCCTCGGAAAGTGTGCTCACTGTCAGGTGCACCAAAGCGAGGTTGCCTGCATCGCGTACGGCCGCTGAAACGGTAATACCGTTGTCAATAGTATAGTTGCCTGCAGTCTCGGCGGTCGTCTGGTCAACATCCTCGTCGAAAGTAACATCCACTTGAGTGGCATTGACCGCACCGACACTGGATATCGTTGGTCTTACCGTGTCGCCAAGCGCACAATCGTTGGAGACGCCGGGAGTTCCAAGATCGCCCGCGCTGCCGGGCCAGGCATAGAGGGAGATACACCAGCTTGTGTCAATGTTGTTGTCGTAGGTAAGGTCTTTAAGCTGATGAGCCGCACCCGCTGTGATACCCCAGCCGGTATAATCCCAAGCGACGCTGTCCTGCATCTGACCGAGATTATCAAAGATGACAATTCGGTCTGGGTTGCTGTTGGAAAACGCCAAACCCCATCCAGTCCAGCCGTAGACATAGGTGTAGTCCTCAGGCACACCGCCATTGATTAGCGGGTCCGCTTCAACGCAAAGAACGAAGTAGTCGCCCGCGGCAATGGTTGCCGGTCCTTCGATGGTGTCCGCACCGTTGTTGTCCTTGATAATCCAATTGCTTAGGTCAATCGGCGAGCCTGTGTTATTGTAAATCTCGAAATACTCCCCTAAAGTATCATTGACGGCACTCGGATTCGCCATGAATTCCGTGATGATGACATCGCCGATTTCTTCCAGAAACTCAAAAGTAATCTGGCTGCCCGGTATAATGGGATTGCCGATGAGGTCTTGGACATTGTTTACCGTTAGCGTATAGGTGACATAGCCTGTAAGCGTGCTGACCGTCAGATGGACGAGAGCATAGTTGCTGGCATCGCGTACCGCCGTTGACACCGTAATGCCGCCATCAATGGTATAGTTGCCTGCGTTTTCGGCCGTGGTTTGATCCACATCCTCATCAAAGAGAACGTCCACCTGGGTGGATGACGGTGCTCCCGCACTTACAAGAAGAGGACCCTCGGTATCGGGTACGTAATCACTGACTTCGCCAGGAGTACCCAGATCACCTGCACTGCCTATCCATGCGTTTTCAGATTCGAACCAATTCGCCATGACATCATTGTCCAATACCACATCCCTCAATTGCATTGAAGCGCCGGTGCCAAAGGGCCATAAATCCGTGTATTGAACGCTGTCGATAATGACATCCGACGGATCACAGAGCTTCACGATATCGCCGCCATTCGATAGAGACAGACCGGTCGATCCTGTGCTGTAGGGATAAGTATAGTCTGTTGGGACGCCGCCGTTGGTGGCAGGATTATCATTCACACAGAAGACAAAGTAGTCAAGTGCTGTGACGATGGAGTCCCCACTAATCACGTGCGTACCAAAGTTGTCATGCAGTATGAAACCGTTCAGGTTAATCGGGCTCGCCGTCGTATTGTAAATTTCGAACCATTCTCCATCATCGTCAAAAACAGCATTCGGATTTGGCATGATTTCGGTGATGATGAGGTCGCCGACCTCGACATCCTGATAATTGAACGTGATCTGGCTGCCGGGAGTAATCGGATTGCCCGCGATGTCTTCGACATTGTTCACGGTCAGGGTATAGGTGATACCGGTGGAAAGCGTGCTGACGGTCAGATGCACCAAGGCATTGTTCACAGCATCGCGTTCCGCCAATGACGGAACGCCGATACCGTTGTCAATAGAATAATTGGCTTCGGTTTCGGCCGTGGTCGGGTCAACATTCTCATTGAAGAGGACATCTACTTGCGTTGCTGACACCGCTATAGCGCTCACGAGTTCCGGCGGAGTCGTGTCTGGGCCGTAATCCGCGATGGTGAAATCGTCGACGTGCAGGCGCTCGCCGCTGGCGCGCTCGACCCGCACGATGATGTTGTCGGACGGATTATCGAGGGCATGCGTCCACTCGGCATAGGTCGTACTGGTTGTGTTGATTTGGGAGCCAATATTCGTCCAACCAGCGCCATTGATGTTCACTTTGACATCGTATACTGCTGTCGGGTTGCCGTCCCAGGCCCGGTACCAGAAGCTGATGGTGCCCACGCCACCGTCTTTACCACCGCCATCGCCCTGGTACTCCAGAAGCGAGCCGGTTGCATCGCGCAGCCGCGGCGCATTTCCAGAACGGGCATTCACACTGTTGCACAGGGTAACTTCCATGTGCCAGCCGTTGTAGTCGTAGGTTCCGTAAGCGCCCTCGCTAAGCCCATCGAAGTTCTCGACGACATCCGTCGCGAACGATTGGCCAGGGAAAGCGATTAAAGCCATAATGCCTAAAAGAAACAAGGTTTTAGAGAGCGTTCTCATGTGAATTCCTCCTAAAAAAACTGAATGTTTGCGTACAAAAATCTAAAGATTTAATCGATTAAAGTCTAATAAGTATATTCCCCCAGATAGTAAAATATAAGTATTTATTCAAGATAATTCAAGCGAAATCCACCATTATCTCATATTCGTATGTCCATATTTTTCAGTTTGATACAGTTAGATGGTCAGGAAAAGAGACGTTTCGGCTCACAAGAGAGAGGCATTCATATTTCCCGCAGACGCTCAGAGGGGTTCCTCGCAGGGAAAATAAGAAGTTATTTTAGAGTGTAATTAGGGGGAGTTTTGACTGTCAGTGGCTTCGTACTCTACTTCTGACCCTTCTTCTCGCAATGAGGATTGGACAGTATCCAGCAACGTTTGCGCTTGGAAGGGTTTACAGACGAATCCTTCAAGTTTTTCGTTATCAAGAACTTGGCTCTGAACAACGAGATTGCTCATCAGGAGGATTTTAAATCCGGGCTGAACAGCTCGGAGCATTCGAGCGAGCTCGATTCCATCTATATTTGCTCCATTCATATCAATCAGCGCAATGGCTGCGGGAGTCGAACTCACGGACAGATAGCTTTGCGCTTCGGCTCCTATGGCCACGGAAACGCAATCGAAACCGTTCAACTGTAGGATGCGTTCCGCAAGAGAGCGCACGGTTTCATCTTCATCGACAATGAGCGCTGTGGGTTTTGGGGGATTGATTTCAGGTTCCGACGTGCTGCCAACGGGCAATTGTCCGGCGAACTCCTTCGCTTCCTCGCTGAGCAATCGAATTTGCGTAGTCGGAGGGGTTTCCGGCTCTTTATGTGCCTGTTCCGGGATAGGGAGCTGAAAAGGTCGTGCTTTCAGCGGCTCTGTGCAGCTGGATTAAAACAGGTCATCCGCCGCATCAATGATACCGCTTCCGCCTCGACGGCTGTGGGTCGGCCTGAGAACAGTAGAAGGATTCCCAGAATGCCAAAACCGATGTCTCCAACGAGACCGGATAGCTTCAAAAGTTGCTTCATTTACATCACCTCAAGTTAGACCGGAAACAGAATTTATAAAATCGGTACCGACGCTATGTCAGGTCGGGGTCAGCTTGACAAAGTTCTCTATTATCAGTATCTTTTGAGGTTAGGCATCGGTGTGTTTTTACAGAGGAAACGTGGATGTTGCAAACAATTCAGGCGGATTTTCGGGCAATTCGCAAGAACGATCCCGCCGCCCGTAATTGGCTGGAAGTTCTCGTATGCTATACGACTTTCTACGCAATCCTGATACATCGACTGACCCATTTTCTCTGGCGAATCAAGCTGCCGATTATTCCGCGCGTTTTCTCGCAGCTTAATCGTTTCCTGACCGGCGTGGAAATTCATCCCGGCGCGAGTATCGGCAAAGGAATTTTCATCGACCACGGCATGGGAGTCGTGATTGGAGAGACGGCGAAAATTGGCGAGAACTGCATTATCTTTCATAATGTCACGCTGGGCGGTACGAAAACCGTTCGCGGTCGCCGCCATCCCAAGCTCGGAGATAACTGCCTCGTCGGCACGGGCACGAGTCTTTTGGGGCCGATTCTGATCGGTAGTGATGTGAAAATCGGCGCCGCGACGACTGTGATTAATCGTAATATCCCGGATCACTGCTCAGTCGTTGGTGTACCGGGGCATATCGTGCACTACAAGGGCATTCGAACAAAAATTCCTTTGCCGTCGATGGAGTATGAGACGCTTGAAAAGATGCATGACTATATGAACGTCATGCTCTCTCAGGACGAAGGAACGGCACATCCCCCTTCGAATGAAGCGGAGTGATGTTTCGAAGGAATGATATTAAATAATCAACCATACTATGAGGTGAAGCCATGATTCTGACGGGAACTTTTCGCACAAAAATCGGTCTCGCGGAAATGCTCAAAGGCGGCGTGATTATGGACGTGACCAATGCCGAGCAAGCCCGTATCGCCGAAGACGCGGGAGCGTGCGCCGTCATGGCTCTGGAACGCGTACCGGCGGATATCCGGCGCGAAGGCGGCGTAGCGCGCATGGCCGACCCGCAGCGCATCCGTGAAATTCAGGAAATGGTTTCGATTCCTGTGATGGCCAAATGCCGTATCGGACATTTCGTCGAGGCGCAGATTCTCGAAGCGCTCGAAGTGGATTTCATCGACGAGAGCGAAGTTCTGACTCCCGCCGATGAAGCGAATCACATCGACAAATATGCCTTCAAGGTGCCGGTTGTTTGTGGTGCGCGGGATTTAGGCGAAGCGCTGCGCCGCATCGGTGAAGGCGCGGCGATGATTCGCACGAAAGGCGAAGCGGGAACCGGTGACATCGTCGAAGCGGTTCGGCACATGCGCTCGATTATGAGCAGCATCCGCCGCATTAAGCTTTTGCCCGCTGAAGAATTGATGGCGGAAGCCAAAGCGCTCGGCGCGCCGCTCGAGCTTGTTCAGGAAGTGCAGAAGCTCGGCAAACTGCCCGTTCCGAATTTCGCGGCGGGTGGAATCGCGACGCCGGCAGACGCGGCGCTGATGATGCAGCTCGGCGCGGAATCGGTCTTCGTGGGTTCCGGGATTTTCAAATCGGAAGACCCGGCGGCGCGTGCAGAAGTTATCGTCAAAGCCGTCACGCATTATCAGGATGCGGCGGTACTGGCGGAAGTTTCAGCCGGGCTTCAGAAGGCGATGCCGGGGCTCGACATCAGTAAAATGCCCGAAGAAGAACTGCTGCAAACGCGAGGCTGGTAGCATGTCTGCATTTTTGGCGCTGAAAAGTGGGATTATCTACGGTCCGGTTTCGTCGCGGCGATTCGGCATGTCGCTGGGTATCAATCTGTCGCCGACAAAACGGAAGCTGTGTTCGATGAACTGCGTCTATTGCCAATACGGCCCGACGGAAATTTTGCAGGCGACGGCGAAAGACGCAGAGTTGCCGAAACTCAGCGATGTCATATGGTCGCTGGAGCAGGTGCTGAAACAGGATACGCATCTCGACCAGATTACGTTCTCCGGCAACGGCGAGCCGACGATGCATCCCGAGTTTCCGGATATGGTGGAGTGGGCGATTCAGCTCCGGAATCGTTTTATGCCAAAGGCGAAAGTGGCGGTGCTGTCGAACGGCACGATGCTGGGCAACGCAGACGTACGTACGGCATGCGATAAGCTTGACCGGTGCGTTATCAAGGTGGATTGTGGCCGGGCGGAAACGTTTTTGCGCTACAACCGACCTGCAAAAGGAATCACGCTCGAAAGTGTTCTGGACGGAGCGAAACAGCTCAAACGTTTTTACACCGAGACGCTCCTCACCGCCGGACGCGGCGGCAACAGCAATCCCGACGAGCGCGCGGCGTGGACGGAAATTATCAAGGAACTGAAACCCGTCGAAGCGCATATCTATTCGATTGACCGGCCTCCCGCCGTCGGAACACTCAAGCTCGTCTCCCGCGAGATGATGAACAAATGGGCTCGCGAAGCCACCGATACCACCGGCGTCACCGTAAAAGCGTTTTAATAAAATTTCCCTTCTGAAGGATTGCGTGCGATATACTGCGGCGACCTCCGCGTACGCGGTGATCCGAAATGTCATTCCCATGCCCGTTGTGTCATTCCCGCGAAAGCGGGAATCCACAATGGACACCTATTATCGCTGATGGCTGGATTCCCGCTTTCGCGGGAATGACAATCATTTGTAATAGTAATGACAATTATTTTGAAGTTCATACAAACCCGGGCACGCGGGGACGCATGCCGCGGCGAAATAAATCCGTAGGGGCGTTCCCATGTGTGCGCCCGTGTTCAAATTCGTTGTACGTTCGTGGGCTGACACACGGGTCAGCCCCTACAAGAATAAAAGAGGAAACCGCCCATGCAAATCAAACCCGACAAAAAATTTTACACCGTTCTCTGGCTGACGCTGCTCACGATTTCAGTTTTTATTGTGATTGGCGCGCTTATTTGTCAGATTCTGTTTCCGTTATCGCCGAAGATTGCGGAGGCGCAGGTCGCGAATATTGTCTGGCCGATTGCGCTTTTAGCGATTGTGCTGCTGTGGATTATTGGCGTGCCAGTAATCATTTTATGGGTGAAGAATTTGTCGTACTACATCGAAGACGACCGCATCACGATTCACAAGGGGATTCTGTCGAAGATTCAGCAGAACATTCCCTACCGCGCGATAACGGATTTTCAACTGCACCGCTCGCTCTATGACCGCTGGCTGGGCATCGGTTCGATTCGCATTCAGACCGCCGGTCAACACCAGAATAAAACCGGCTACGAAGGCAAACTCTCCGGCTTGCTCGATTGGGACAGCCTCCACACCGACCTGCGCGCCAAACTCAAACACCTGCATCCCTTTTCCGGAGCTACCGCCGTCTCCGAACCCCCGAGCAAAGACACCTCCGCCCTCATCCTGGAAGAACTCCGCGCGATAAGGAAGGCAGTGGAGAAGTAGAAGAAACCCTATTATGGAGAATAAAAAATGGCTTTACCATCTCAGTATCTCACAAGTGTAAAGAATCTTGAAGCAATCCTGAATGCTATTAAAACGGCCCAGGCACCCGAGAAATTCATACAACGATTTCTCGAGACTCTGGGATTTACGAGTAGCTCCGACCGTCTCATCACTGGCGTACTGAAAGCACTGAGATTTCTTGATGACAGCAGCCAGCCGACGGAAAGATATTTTAGGTTTCTGGATCAGACACAGTCCGGTCGCGTTCTTGCCGAAGGGATTAGAGAAGCCTATGCTGACCTCTTCCAAATAAGGGTTGACGCCCAGAATTTATCCGGCGAAGAACTTGTCAACAAATTGAAAACGCTAACTGAAGGCAAGCCCTCAAAGTCAGTTCTGAGTAAAATGGCGATGACTTTTTCTAGTTTGGTGAAGCATGCAGATTTTAGTGCGCCACCTTTGCCACAAGCTGCACCAGCCAAGAAAAAGGAAGATGTAAAAGGCGATAAAATATCCGGGAAAACTTCCGTGATTAGGCCTACTGTGGACTTGGGTGGCCTCGTTTACAACATACAGATCGTTTTGCCGGAATCACGGAATGGCGAGGTATACGACGTACTATTCAAGAGCTTGAAGGAGCATCTGCTATGAATAATGAATCTGGGCGTCTGTATGAGTTCGTTTTTAGAGGACTCTTGACTGAGGAGGCGCTTGACCGCGCTGGTCGTCCAATTCGAAATGTCAGTGGTATCCTTGAAGTAGAACTTGCGAAAGTTCTATCTATAGATTTACTCGACGACGTTCTGATAGATAGTGCAAGGAGAATGGCTACTGTATATGCAGCTATTGCCGCATTTGAAAATTCTGTTAGGCGCTTAGTATCCAAAGTGTTATTAGATGAATCTGGTGGAGATTGGTGGAAAAAGTGCGTATCAGCACCTATTCGCTCGAAAACTGAAAAGAGACGCGAAGATGAAGAAAGAAATCGCTGGCATTCGCATCGTGGGGGTGATCCGATAAATTACACTGACATGGGAGATTTGGCAAAAATCATTCAAAAAAATTGGACCGTATTTGAACCATATATTCCATCAATCGAATGGGCTGCTGCAATTTTCAAAATTATTGAGCGTTCGCGTAATGTAATTATGCATAGTGGAAGTCTTGAGCGTGAAGACATTGAAAGAATCGGTATAAATATTCGTGATTGGATTAAACAAGTGGGGACATAGACTAGAGTTGTGCAATCTTATCGGTATACTATCCCTGCAGGGGGATTTTCCGAAGCATGAAGAGGCGTTCGGGCGGCTTGATGTTCGGACGCGGCAGGTGCGCACGGAAGCGGATTTAGAGAGACTCGGCGGGCTCGTCGTTCCCGGCGGAGAATCCACGACGCTCTCGCGGCTGCTGACGGATGCGCTTGCGGATTCGATTCGGGAATTCGCTCAGGCGCGGCCGGTGTGGGGCACGTGCGCGGGACTCGTGCTGCTGTGCAAAGATGCGGCTGACTCGCGCGTGACATGTCTGGGACTGATGGACGCGGATGTGATTCGCAACGGCTACGGGCGGCAGGTGCATTCGTTCGAAACGGATTTGGCTATTCCATCGCTCAACGAAAGTGATAAGCCGTTTCGAGGCGTTTTTATTCGCGCGCCGCGCGTGACGCGAGTCGGCAACGATGTTCAAGTGCTGGCGCGCTTGGACGGTCCCCGCTTTCGCGGGGACAAGTCCAGCTTTCGCGGGGACAAGTCCAGCTTTCGCGGGGACAAGTCCAGCTTTCGCGGGGATCCGGTGATGCTGCGAAAAGGGAATCTGCTCGCGACGGGATTTCATCCGGAGTTGACGGATGATTTAAGGGTGGGGAAATATTTTCTTTCGATGTTTTAAACCCCCCTTAATCCCCCCTGCTGAAGCAGGGGGGAAAGAAGTGAAGGATTACTATGACGAAGAGAATTTTATTGTTGATTCCGCTGATTGTTTTCTTGGCGGGATGCGGGGAACGGAATGAAGCGGATATTGTCACCGGCCCGTTCAGACTTTTAGGGCAACTTCAGACGCGGGGATGGGCGGAAGATGTTGCGGTGGATGATACGATTGCGGTTGTCGCGGACGGACAGGCGGGAACGGCGATTGTCACGATTCGCGACGCTGCCGCGCCGGAAACATTGGCGACATATCCGGCGGGAAGTCATAATTTGAGCGTGGTGCTCTGCGTTGTGTCGCTGGAGAACGGCGTTTTCGGGCCGTACAACGAGCAGTGGGGAGGGCCGCCGCTCTATGATATTTCCACCGGTCAATCTGCGCTCGGCGGTTTCGCTAATTCGCTTGAAGTCTATAAGCTGGAGCTTGTGTCGAGACCTGACACGCTCCAATTGTTCACCGGCGATAAAAGTACGAGCGACGGCTTCACGGTGCGCATGATTGCGAAATCCGGAAACAGTTGGAGCACGGTGGACAATGAACAGTTCCAATATGCAAACAGCTACCGGATTTACGGCTTCGGACGCACCGACGGAAATCTCGCAGCGCTGTGTTTCGACCAGCTCGGCGTGGTGATTTACAATTGGCGCACGTCCGAGGAAATCACGTGGGTGGACACGCCCGGCGGTGCGCGCGATGCGGTTTGGGTGGGGGATTATATTTATGTCGCGGACTACGGCAACGGCGTGCAGGTGATAGACGCTTCGACACCGCCAAGCGCTTCGATTGTCGCGTCGGTGATGCCGGTGGGTTCGTCGCGGCTGGAACGGATTGCCGCCGATGGTGATTATGTGTTTGTGCTCGATGCGAACGACGGGATTTATGTTATCGATGTGTCGAATCCGCTGACACCTGCGGAAGTGCAGCTAATTGAATTGCCGGAACCGAGCGCGGTTGTTGCGCGGGATGGCAAAGTTTACGTGACTGATAATTATTCCGGCTTGCTGATTTACGGGATGTGATTTTTTTTGCGCGAGGGGTGAGGCACCCACTCGCGGCGAGGGAAGGGAATTAGCCCCGGCCGGATTTGGTCGGGGTTTTTGTTTTTTAGGGTCGGCTGCAATCCACCAGTACTGGTGGACAACACCGCAAAATTGGTTACTTCTTAAGAAGTCTATAAATTGCTTCCCAGAGGTCGTCGCGGCCGTGGTTTTTCGATGCGGAATAGGTGAGGATTGCGGTGGCGTTGAAGGGTTGCAGTTCTTGGCGCAAGCGGGGAAGGATTGTGCGTTGCTCGGAGGGTCTTAGTTTATCTATTTTTGTCAGGACGATGATGAAAGGTCGCTCGTAGTTTTGCAGCCATTTCAAAAGCTCGCGGTCTTCTTCTCTGGCGCCGCGGCGACTGTCCAGAATGACAATCACGCCGCGCAGCTCGGACGATTCGCGCAAGTAGCCTTCCACGAGTTTCCCCCAATTTTGCCGCATCGCTTTCGAGACGCGCGCGAAACCGTAACCGGGAAGATCAACAAAGTAGAAGTAGTCGTCGATTTGAAAGTAGTTCAGAAGCTGCGTCTTGCCGGGTTTTTTTGAGACCAGCGCCAATTTGCGGCGGTTCAGTAGGCTGTTGATGAGCGAGGATTTTCCCACGTTCGAGCGTCCTCCGAAAGCGATTTCGGGGAGCGCGGGTTCTATCCTCGTTTTCAAATTTGCGCGGGACGTGATGAATTTTGCTTCAGGGATTTTCACGGGGGTTGTTAGGTTTGAAGGGACGCGTCTTTTTCAGGTGTCTTTGCCGGTGATATTTCCTCGGACGGGAAAATGAAATCCCAGACCTGCTTGATGGTGGAAACAAAAAGGACGTTCATGCCTTTGCGAAGTTCCGAATGGAGATCGAGCCATTCCTTTTCGTTCTTTTCGGGGAGAATGATATGCTGAATTCCGGCGCGGTTCGCGGCCATGACTTTGCTCGGCAATCCTCCGATGGGCAGGACGTTGCCTCGCAGCGTCATCTCACCGGTCATCGCGATGTCCGCACTGACGGGACGCGAAATCAGCGCGGAAAGCATCGCTGTAGCCAGCGTGATGCCCGCTGAAGGACCGTCTTTCGGAATGCCGCCGACCGGAATATGAATGTGCATATCACTCTTGCGATAGAAATTTTCCGGAACGCCCCAGTGATGACCATTGGCTCGAATGTACGAGAGCGCCGCTTGAGCGGATTCCTTCATGACATCGCCAAGTTGACCGGTCAGTTGCAGCGTTCCTTTGCCTTTCATCAGGGTCGCCTGAATGTTCAGGATTTCGCCGCCGGCGTAGGTCCATGACAAGCCCACCACGGAACCAATTCGGTCTCCCTTCTCTATTTCTTCACCGAAGAATTTCGGCAAGCCGAGAAGGTTTTCCAAACTTCGCACCGTCACGGGAACAGGCTTCGTGGTTTTTTGAGGATGCGCGCGAGCGATTTTCCGACAGGTGCGAGCGATGTGGCGTTCCAGTTCGCGAACGCCTGCTTCCCGGGTGTACGCGTCAATGGTGCGCAACATGGCGGATTCGGAGAACTGAACTTCTTCCGGCGCTAAGCCGTGTTCGCGGAATTGTTTCGGAAGCAGAAACTGCCGGGCAATTTGCAGCTTTTCGTGGCGCAAATAGCCGGGAAGTTCGATAATCTCCATGCGATCCTGAAGGGGAAGCGGAATTTCCTGACGCAAATTCGCGGTGGTGATAAACATCACCTGTGATAGGTCGTAATCCACCTCAAGATAGTGGTCGGAAAAGTGAGCATTTTGTTCAGGGTCTAAAACTTCGAGCAGCGCGGCGGAAGGGTCTCCTCGAAAATCGGTGGACATTTTATCGACTTCATCCAAGAGGAAGACGGGGTTAATGGTTCCAGCGCGTTTCATTTGCTGGATGATGCGTCCCGGCATCGAACCGATATAGGTGCGTCGGTGGCCGCGAATTTCCGCTTCGTCGCGAACGCCGCCCAGAGAGACACGGATAAATTTCCTTTCCATCGCGCGGGCAATCGAGCGTCCCAGGGATGTTTTGCCGACACCCGGAGGTCCGACGAGACAGAGGATTGGCCCATGCATCTTTTTGACGCGCCCAAGGACGGCCAGATGTTCCAGAATTCGTTCTTTCGGTTTTTCCAGACCGTAATGATCTTCATCAAGGATGCGCTGCGCCAGAGCGATATCGAGATTATCTTCGGTCGCGGTTACCCATGGCAAGGCGGTCAGCCAATCGAGATAGTTTTTGATAACCGACGCTTCGGGAGAGAGCATCGGCATGCCTTTGAGCTTATTGAGTTCTTCATTGGCCTTCATGCGAGCTTCTTTCGGCAGGCGCGCCTTGCGGATTTTTCGGCGGTACTGAAGAATATCGGTGAAATCGTCTTCGAAATCCTCGCCAAGTTCCTTTTTAATCACCCGCATTTGTTCCTGCAGGTAGTACGCGCGCTGGGAGCGCGTGATTTTTTCACGGACTTGTCCTTCAATGGACTGCTCGACTTTGAGAATTTCGATTTCGTCACTGAGAATCTTGGAAATCGCGGAGAGGGATTCCGATAAATCCACCATGCTCAGGATTTCCTGCTTCCGTTCCAGCGGCAGCGAGAGGTGAGCCATGATGAAATCAGCCACCTGCTGAGGATCAGGGAGATTGGTCAGGGAAACTAAAAGCTCGTCGGGCAGTTCGCGATTCAAACTGACATATTCTCGGAACAGGTTCTCCGCGAATCGGACATGACCTTTCAGATGCAGGCTGTCTGTATCTTGAGGAGAAAGCGGTTCGACCACCGCATAGAAGCAATCGTCCTGAGTTTTAACGTTCACAATGCGGGCGCGATGAACGCCTTCCACGAGAACTTTAACCAGACCATTGGGGAGTTTCAAAACCTGCAGGATGTTTCCGATGACACCGACCTCATGGAGGTCTTCCGGTTCGGGTTCTTCCTTCGCGGGGTCGCGCTGAGCGATCAGAAGCACCTGCTTCGTTTTTACCATAGCCTGTTCGACGGCCTGCAAGGTTTTTTCCCGCCCGATGAGCAGGGGAAATATCATCGCGGGGAAAACCACAACATCTCGCAGGGGTAGGACGGGAAAGGTCGAGAGAGGTTCGTTTTGCATCTTTATTCAAACTCTTTTTCAGATTTCGCGGCGTAGTCTTTTCACGGGAATACGGAGCTGTTCGCGGTATTTTTGGACGGTGCGGCGAGCGATGGGATAGCCTTCTCCCGCCAGCATAATCGCGATAGCCTGATCCGAGAGAGGATCCGATTTATCTTCGCTGTCGATAATTTCTTTCAGGCGTCCTTTAATGACTTTCGTGGAAACGTCCTCGCCGGAGGTGCTTTCCATGCGTTCGCTGAAGAAATATTTCAGTTCAAAAACGCCCCAGTCCGTCTGTACATACTTGCGCGATGTCACACGGGAGATGGTCGAAATATCCATACCGATATCCTCGGCGATATCCTGCAGAATCATCGGTTTTAAGTACTCTCTTCCCCTGTGGAAAAATGCTGCCTGTCGCGCCACAATCGCACGCATGGTGCGCAGGATTGTCGTGCGGCGCTGATGGATGGCATTGATAAACCAGCGGGCGCTTTCGAGCTTTCGAGTGACGAATTCCTTAACTTTCTTATCCGACTCGCCTTTCAGGAACATATCTTTGTAAGCGGTATTGATGTAGAAATTCGGAATATTACCGTCATTTAAAAAGACAACAAATTCGTCTCCGACGAGGTTGACAATCAAATCAGGAATGATGTAGTTCTGCTTCTCATCGAAATAACCTTCGCCGGGCTTGGGATTGCATTTTCGTATTTCTTCGAATGTTTTTTTGACTTCTTCGAGTGTAATATCAAGTTTGCGGGAGATGACTTCATAGCGTTTGTTGATGAACGCATCGAAAGACTCTGTCAGCACCCGAATGGCGTTGGGAGCCGGAGTTTCTCGCTGGTGTAATTGACTCAGAAGACATTCCGTCAGATTGCGGGCGGCAATTCCCGAAGGATCGAAACCCTGCACAGTTTCAAGCACTTTTTCGACGGCTTCGTTTGACGTGCCGATTTCTTGGGCGATTTCTTCGGTGGACATCGCCAAGTAACCGTCGTTATTCAGACTGCCGATAATGAATAATCCTATTTTCAGTTCCAGCTCCGTCAAACGCTGCAGACGGAGTTGATCTTCGAGATGATCAGACAGGCTCGGGAGAGCGGCTCGCGGTGTTTCCACTAATTCGTCTGGTGATGGACGGAAGGCGCGATAGTGGTATTGATCATCATCCGTCAGGAAATTCTCCCAGTCTATCTCCTGTTCCTTTTTGTGATTCTCTTCGGTTGGAGTCTCTGTAGAGGCTGTCTCGCCCGCGTTCTCTTCGGTTTCCTCCGTCGCGGCGGCGGACTTGTCCGATTCGAGCTCAGACACATCCTTGTCCACAATCGCTTCCTCTTCCGAGAGTTCTTCAAGAAAGGGATTATCGACAAGTTCTGTACGCACCCGCAATTCCAGTTGCAACAGGGGCAATTGAATCAGTTCTGACCGGAGAATCTGCTGCGGCTGAAGAATCTGTTCTTGCCTGAGCCGCAGTTCCTGTCTAAGAGTTTGCATGGATTTTCATTTCCTTCTCCCGTGCCATCGGGAATTTTCTTGAGGTTTGTGTATTCCTTAATCCTCACGTCGCGCCGTTTCCCCCAAGACGCACTTGGCCTCCCATAATCCTTTATCGGCAGTTGTTGCAGAAAACTTTATATGAATTATGCCAGTCATGTTACAGCGAGTTCTGCGCGGGCTTTAAGAAAAAGCATTTACCGATTGAGCTGGAAGCTTTCTCCGAGGTAAATACGCCGCGCTTCCGCGTCATTGGCTAAAAATTCGGCATTGCCTTCTTTGAGAATCTGTCCTCCATAAAGCAAGTAGGAGCGGTCTGTAATCTCAAGAGTTTCATGGACGTTATGATCTGTTATCAGGACGCCGATGCCGCGCGCTTTGAGCCTGCGAACAATATTCTGGATGTCAATGACCGCAATCGGGTCAATACCGGCGAACGGTTCATCGAGGAGCATGAATTTCGGCTGCATCACCAGAGACCGCGCGATTTCGAGCCGCCGACGTTCTCCTCCGGAAAGCAGAAACGCTTTGCTCTTGGCGACATGGGTAATCGAAAATTCCTCCAAGAGAGCCTCGAGTCGCCGCCGACGTTCGCCCCGCGATATCGGAAGAAGTTCGAGAATCGCCAGCAGGTTTTTCTCGACGGTGAGTTTGCGGAAGGCTGAAGCCTCCTGCGCCAGATAGCCGATGCCCAAACGCGCTCGCTTGAACATAGGCAGTTTCGTCAGTTTGCGGTCGTCCAGATAGACATCGCCTTTCGTGGGAGAAATCATGCCTGTCATCATATAAAAGGTCGTTGTCTTGCCGGCGCCGTTGGGTCCGAGCAGGCCGACAATCTCTCCGGTATTCACCGTTACAGTGATGTCATCCACGACGCGCCGCTTTCCATAGGCTTTGACAAGCCCCTCACTTCGAAGCAGCGACTGTTCTTTTTTTCCTTCGGGCGTCACGACGTCGCTTTCTTTTTCGATTTGCGCGAAATCCACCATCCCCATCCAATCAAAGCCCAGATGACAAAGTGTGAGATCGTTGCGATGCCGATTCCCGCCCGCAGAGTATTCGAGCGGAAGAAGAATCGCACATGATGCTTGCCTTCGCTTAGATAAAGCCCTCGGACGAATGTATTGACAAGGAAAATATCGGCCATTTTGCCGTCCACCATCGCTTTCCAACCCGGCGGGTAATGCGCGTCGGAGAGTATCATGAAACTCGGCCGATCCGTTTCGACCTTGATGTTCACCTCATGAGTTTCGTAGGACGTGACAGTGGCGCTCCGATTCTGTGTCGGGCTGATGGGGCCGGGAAGCTCGCGGTCCACGACCGCCCAGTAATCGGGTTGGAAATTCGGTCGCTGCAGAGCTGTCAGCGCGTCTTTCCGGTCAGGGATAACCGCGACGGAGTCAACGAAATAGGCGCGAGGCAATACGCGCAGATTCTCATAGAGGTAGCGGTGTCCCTTCGGATCCCAAATCACAGGCTTCAGCGTGGGGACTGTGCCAAGTTCGGCGTCTGTTAGAATGTATTTACAATTGAGCGACGACAACAATGGCAGGTGCAAAGGAAGGCGCGCATCCGGTCCCTTGTAGAAAAGATAATCCAGCATGTCCTGATACGCGCGCATTTTTACCCCATGATAACCGCCGAGGGATTGGATGGAGAAATAATTCCAACTGTTGTCCTGAAGCAGTCTTCCGGCGGGGAAGACGCGGTAGAGACTTGAATCCTGTTCGAGATACTGGACAGCGCTGTCTCTCGGAAACATCTGTTCCGCGGTTTCCGGAGGCTGCGGACTGAAGAATTTATGCGAAAACAGCCAGATGTCAAGCGCGGCAATCGCCAGAATAGCGATGATGAACGGTGTACGTTTTATCTTGCCGGTCAGTTTCAAAAACGCCGCGGCAAAGGCCAGCGCTAAAAAGGTGAGCGCCCACAGCAAGTCTGTTCTCAGGAGTGCAAATCGTTCCGCGCGAATTTGCCCGAGGTACTGCATAACATTTGACTGAGCCTGAGCTTGCGGGATACCTCGTGAAGTAAGTTGCTGCATGTATTGGTTGTATTCTCCCGGTCTCTCAAACGAACCGAAGGCTCCCTGCAAGGCGCTGCCGCCCACCAAAACGATAAGGAAGAGAGCGATAGAAGCGACGACTCCAATCAGAAAAACTTTGCGCCAGCGTTTCGATTTTTCGAGACCAGCGATATAGCGAATGCCGAAACCCGCCAGAATGATTCCGGAAAGCTGCACTAAGAGAATAATCAGCGACGGGACGCGGAATTTATCAAAGAACGGTAGATAGTTAAACAAGAGTTTGTAGAAGCCTTCGAAATGTCGCCCGAGAGACAGGACAAAAGCAACGGCTGAAATCACTCCGAGTGAAATCACCATCCGATTTTTAGGTGCGAAAAAGGCGAATACTGCGAAGAGAAGCGGCACGATGCCGAAATAGAAACTCGACGATGTAAACGGCATCGGACCCCAATACGTAGGTGATTTCAAACCGAACCAAGATGGAACAGCGAACGTCAGCAATTCTTTGGGATGAAAACTCCACATCGTGGCTTGTTCAATGGAATACCCACCGGTGCTTCCGGCGGAAAACGCCGCCGCCGTTCCCCGAATGGAATACGGGAGGTATTCGTAGAGCGGCATATACCAGATGGCTCCGTGCGCAAATCCTAAAAGAACCGACGCCGCAATCATCGCCGTGGGCGCGACCCAGCCGAGCGGCTTTGCTTTGACATTCCACAGAGTCCAAACGAGCCAGTAAAGGCCTGTCATGATGAAGCCGTAATAAACGATTTGCGTATGACCAGCCCAAGCGATTTGCCAGGCGAACGCCAGCGCTAAAAGCGCGACATCCAAAAGCCGTCTTTTTTCGAGCAACTGATGCGTCAGAAGCAAAATCAGCGGGAGGTAGATAAAGGTCATAAATTTGCCGCCGTGCGCCGCCGTAGCCAGCGAAATCATATAGGGATTCCATGCCATCAACAGCGCGGGGACAAGCGCAATCAGCGGTCGAAACGACAACCGCCGCATCAGGAGATAGGTCAGGAGACCCGCATAGAGAAAAAGCGAAATCAACCAGCGGCTCGTGAGTAATGCTCTCCCTTTGCCCGCACCGAGGAAGAGGACGTTTCGGGAAATAAGGTCTGCCCAGTGGTGAGGACTCAGCCATTTTCTTGCCAGCGAATAGGGTGGGCCCATATAATTGTAGTTCGAGTATGCTCCCGCGGCAAGAGACGGGAAACCCCCGAATAGATTGGGACACCAAGCCGGGTATTTATGACCGGCTTCGATTTCATGATAGACGAAGCTGTTTTGACCGGTCGAGGTTTCCGTGTCGTCTCCCTTTGAGAAAGACATGTCGCGAAGGATGAGCTCGTTGAAGAGCAGGAAAACCGCCAAGAAAATCAGCACGCAGGCTATGATATCCGCCTGCCAGATTCTCAAACCCAGTGTTCCCTTGCTTTCAGACACGGCGGCCGGTGTTTCTTTTTCTTTTCCCGATTTGCCGCGTGGAGGTGTTTTCTTTTTTCGGCTCAAGTTATCCTCGATGTATTTGCGGGTTATAAAGAATTCGTAAAGCGCGTCAGTTGCCTCTGTCCACGAGTCGCTGTGGTATGTAGCGACCCTCGGTTCCCCCGACGACCTGAATTCGGGAGACCTGATTATTTTCGATAAGGACCCGCAGCCGGTCTCCAGATGTTTCATTCATCCCGCGCTGTTGATCTTCTTCCTGAATATAGTAGGTCGCGCGCGCCGTTCCTTCGACGAAGATTTGCTCCAGATTATCGTTTTCAATCCAGAGAGTTATCTGTTTGCCTTCCATGCGATGGCGTCGTTCTTCATAGAGAGAATCTCCCGGTGATGTCGCCACAGCGTGTCCCGCCACGAAAACCTGCCGGAGTTCCTCGCCGTCGAAACGGAGCGTAATCGTGTCTCCGAGAATCTCGTCTCGCTCGTGACGGGCTTGAGGAGTTCCGATGAGGATGGCTTCTTCCGTTTCACGGATATAATCGAGGCGGTCGCCGGTCGCTACTAATTTTCCGCGCTGAATTTCGACATGACCGCGAACGCGCGCGCGCTTGGTTTCACCGAAGTACTCGACGGTGTCCCCGCGGATTTCCATCCGAACATTTCCGACGGAATCTCGTTCTGTCAAGACCGGATTAACAGTCACCCGGCCGTATTGATCCGCTTCGCGAAGGTAGCCTTCTTGTCCCGTCAGTAAAAGGTGCCGGTTATCTTCCCGCAGCCGCACATTCTGATAGAGAAACGCTTCGCGGCGGCCGTCGAGATATTTTACGCGATAACAGGTGACCGACAGTGTATCCTGATAAATACGAACGTCACCGGAAGCGTCGAGCGCGCCGGTCCATTCATAATAAATAACTTCATGCGCTAAGAGAATCCGATTGGGATCCGTGCACTCGACATTCCTGCGAAAGATGACCAGTCCCGAATCCGGGTAGTGAAACGCTTCCTGACACGTGACCGAAAAACTGTCCTGTGTCATCCAAACATCGCCCCTCAGCTCCTGCCATTGCCGATTTCCTTCGGTGTGAGATCGAAGCACATCGGCGCGCCGGAGCACAATCGGCGAGCGGGGTTTTTCTGCGGCGGCGTCAAGGACTCCCGTTAGCAGAACAAGAGCGGTTATCCAGAGCAAGAATTTCATCGTTTCTTTGCTGCGCGAGGCTCTATTGTATCACGGAGCGCAGGTTCGGTTTCAACAGCGGGCGGCGGAATGTTCTCATGACGAGGTTTCTCAAGTGTCCGAAAGCTATGCCCCGTCGGTTTCTGGATTTCCCAGTTCTTCAGATGTTCGTCCGAAACGAACCCGATTCCGTAGATAGTGTCCGTCAATGTCGTCAAGGTAACGCGTGTATCGGAGACAATACGTCGCGCTTTGTTTTCCCACCGGAGTGCGGGTGTTCTGAGCGATGCCCCGCTGTCGGTGACAGCGATAACATTCCCGAAAGCCTGAAGATCTTTGCGAACTTCATCCACTTGCCCTCTCGCGGCTGTCAATTGGGACGTGTGCAATCCTTCTTCATTGAAGAAATCGACAATGATGCCGCTGTCAAGATAAATAACCGAGCGCTTCGTGAATTTCGTAATGTATCCTGCCTGCAGAATAGATACCGGGATACCATCACGCAGGAACGTAATCTTCGCTTCCCAAAGTACCTGATCAGGGATATCCCCCGCTTTCTCGGTTGGAGCAGGCGGCAGAGAAACTTCCGCGCAAGACATCATCATCAGTGCCGGAATCAGTAACAGGACTCTCCACATGGTTTACTTCGGTATCCCGGATTTCAGGAGCGTATGCATGTGCACGACACCGACAACGCGATGGTCATCTTCGGCGACAGGCAACACGGTGATATTGTGCGTCTCCATGATGTTGATGGCTCGCGTCACCAGAGCCTTCGGCGAAATCGTTTTGGGATTCTGCGTGGCGAAATCTTCCGCGCATACCTTGCTCAAATCGCCTCCTTTTCCCAAGAGACGCCGCAGGTCACCGTCGGTGATAATCGCCCAGAGTTTATTCTTATCATTGAAGACGCACGCAATTCCCAAACCCTTCCGGGTAATTTCCTCGATAATTGCTGGAAGAGGAGTGTGTTTCTGCACTCGCGGAATTCCGTCCCCTTTCACCATGACATCTTCGATTTTTTCGCGGAGGTGACGTCCCAGTGCTCCTCCGGGATGGAGAAAAGCAAAGTCTTCGCGGCGAAAGCCTTTGACCTGCAGGAGCGCAACCGCCAACGCATCTCCCATTGCCAGCGCGGCGGTTGTCGAAGCGGTCGGCGCTAAATCCAACGGGCAGGCTTCCTCTTCTACCGAACAATCCAGCACGACATCGCAGTTCTCTCCGATAGGAGAATCCAGCGCTCCCAAAAGACCGATGACCGGTACGCGCATAAGTTTGATGTACGGAACAATTCCTTGAAGTTCAACGGTATCGCCGCTTTTGGAGATGATAATCACCGCGTCGCGTTTGCCGATGATTCCCAAGTCACCATGAACGGCTTCGGATGGATGAAGAAAAACCGCGGGCGAACCGGTGGAAGAAAGCGTCGCGGCGATTTTGCGACCCACCAAACCGGATTTCCCCATGCCGGTCACCACGATGCGGCCGCGCATACCGGCAAGGAGCTGGATGGCTTCAGCAAAAGCAGGCCCTATTCTCTGTTCCAGATTCCCCACCGCCTGAGCTTCAATGCGTAAAACTCGTCGCGCGATTTCCAGTGATTCAGTGGTTTTAACGTTGGTATTCATGTTTTGTATCCGCGCCATTATTTGGCAGTCGGTTGATGGCGAAACGCAAGGAATTCCTCATAATGACCGGTGGCTTGAAGCCAATGGTCAATCAGTTCTCGCACCGCCCCATATCCGCCCGGAAAACGACTGATGAAATGCACCTTTCGGCGGATTTCCGTATGAGCGTCTGCCGGACATGCCGCCAGTCCGACTTGTTCAAGGATAGACAAGTCGAGAACATCATCTCCCATGAAAGCAATTTCTTCCGGGAGCAGACCGTAACGCTTGCAAATTTCCTCGAAGACCGGAAGTTTTTCAGGATTTCCGAGATGGATTTCGTCCATCTGGAGGTCTTTGCAGCGAAGCAGTGTGGATTCTGAAGCCCGACCGCTAATCGCGCCGGTTTTCAACCCGAAACGGCGGCAACGAATCAACCCAAGACCATCGCGTACCGAGAAACGCTTGGATTCGATACCTCTATCATCAAGCGTGATGGTGCCGTCCGTCATGACGCCGTCTACATCCAATAAAAGCATACGAGTACGAGCAAATCGCTGCTGAATATCGTCTGGAAGTTCTGAGGTGCGTGGTTGTTCAGGGAAAAGATTCGGAACGTCTGGCATATAGTTTCTTTACAACGATTTAGGGTGACAAATCTGGTAAATAGATCGCCATAGGTATAGTTTTTGCTTAAGGAAAATGTAACGCTTTTTGAGCTATTTGTCAAGGAAAAAGATGTGGCTTTTGCGGAAAACAGTTCCGGCCGGGTTACGCGCGATAGGTTCATCGTTTGGTTTACAGGAAGTTGCGCTGAACCCGGCTCGGCGGGGAAGAAATAAAGGAACCCGGGTTTTTGCCCGGGCTCTTATATTGAGAGCAGTTTCAGGTAAATCTAATGTTCCAAGTGCTCCTGAGACAACACTTGATCGATGGCTTGGCGTAGGTCTGCGATGGTGAAAGGCTTTTCCAGATAGGCATCGGGTGTGTGAGTCTCCAATATCCCGCGGTATTGAAAATATCCGGTGACAAGAATGACCGGAATTTTAGGATTATGCTGCCGGATATCGCTCATCAGAAGCAGGCCGTTGCGATTCGGCATGTGAATATCTGAAATCACGAAACTTGGGAGTTCGCGCTTATAGACTTCCCAAGCTTCGTCTCCATCGCGGGCTGTGAGCGTTTCGAATCCGAGAACTTGTACAAGATCTGAAAGAACTTGCAGCATGTCGGCGTCATCATCAACAACAAGACACTTTGTCATTGCGCTTTTTTCCTTGTTTGCTATCGTTCGTGAAGGAAGGGACAATTTGATACTCAAGGTACGCAAATTTTATGCCGTGCTCAGCCTTTGATTCCTCCCAAAGGTCGGAGTTTCGCAACCTTGCGTGAAAGCCCGGCCTGATGCGCGATTTCGACGACATCTTCCACATTTTTGTAGGCTTCCGGGTATTCTTCCGCCAAGGTCCGTCGTCCTCGCGCATAGACAATGATGCCTTTTTCCGACCGCAGCTCTTCGGCAATATGTCTCCCTTTTGTCGCTCGAACCGCCGCATGTCGACTTTGCAGGCGTCCCGCGCCATGACAGGTCGAAGCGAACGTCTCCTGCGCCGCTTTTTCGGTTCCAATAAGCAGATAGGATGCGCGTCCCATGTCGCCGGGAATCAACACCGGGGCTCCGATATGACGATAAACCTCCGGCACTTTGGGATGACCGGCCGGGAGAGAACGCGTCGCTCCTTTCCGGTGAACACACAATTTCCGGGGGCGTCCGTCCACGTTGTGAGTCTCGAAACGAGCGATATTGTGAGTGATGTCATAAATCAGGCGCAACCCGAGCTGCATCGGTTCTTTGTCAAACACCTGCCGGAAAGCTTCGCGCACCCAGTGCACCAGAACGAGACGATTCGTCCAGCCGTAGTTCGCGGCGGCGGACATCGCTCCGACATACGCTTTGCCTTGTTTCGATTGGATGGGTGCGCAGGCGAGTTGCCGGTCGGGAAGTTCGAATCCATATTCACGGGCGGCTCTCTGCATAACCCCCAGGAAATCATCGCAGACTTGATAACCGAATCCACGCGAGCCGGAATGCACCATAACACAAATCTGATTTCGCTCTAGACCGAAAATCCCGGCGAGTTTCTCATCGAAGATGTCTTCGACAACCTGAACTTCGACAAAATGATTGCCGGAGCCCAGTGTTCCGAGCTGGTCTTTGCCTCGCAATCGCGCTTTGTCCGACACCTGATTCGGATCCGCTTCTTTCAAACAGCCGTTCTCTTCGATGTGATTCAGGTCAATATCCCACCCATACCCGTGTTCCACCGCCCAGCGCGCTCCTCGTGTCATAACGTTGTCGATGTCTTTGGATTTGAGCCGAATCGGGCCGCCAGTGCCGACTCCAGCGGGAATCTTGGTAAAGAGGGTGCTGATGAGTTTTTCGAGGACGGGCTTTACATCTGATTGTGACAAATCCGTTCGGAGAAGGCTGACGCCGCAGTTGATGTCATAACCGACTCCGCCCGGTGAAATAATGCCTTCTTCGATATCGAAAGCCGCCACGCCTCCAATCGGGAAACCGTAGCCCCAATGAATATCGGGCATGGCCATCGAACTGCCGACGATTCCCGGAAGGGTGGCTACATTGGCGACTTGCTGCGGAGTGTTGTCCGTGCGTACGTGGGCGAGGAATTCAGGACTCGTATAGATGATTCCATCGGTACGCATGCCAGCGACCGCTCCTTTCGGGATGCGTACACGCCAGCGGTCAATGGGTTCGAGGGGAATATTTGATTTCGTTGTCATGGCAATTTCCTGTTGTGAATGATTTCGGCCGGGTTGCTGTCTCGCCGCGGCATGTGTCCTCGCGTGCTTGGTCTTTATTCCACCATTGACTGGTAGGGGCGGTGTCTGTGACCCGACCGTTTAAATTATTGCAGACTGGTTACGAACGGACAAGGCAGGCCTTGTCCCTACAACTCGCTGCGGCATGCGTCCTCGCGTGCTTGGTTTCGCAGTTCTATAAATCACAGAGGATGTCGATGGTAACTGAATCTCGCGTGTGGATAATCGACAGATTGTGATAGGTCACCGCTTTAATTTCCCGCTCGATTTGGTGCCGTTTTGAATCCAGAGGTTCTCCGATGAGCAGTGCTTTTAGCTTCTTGTCCCAAGTCAAGGATTCAACTCTGCGCGGGAGCCAGCGATGTCCGAAGACAAGGAAAAGCACCTCATTCAGGAAATTTATCATCAGCTCCTCTTCATCTTCACCTGAAACTTCGAGGCTTCGGGTTTCACGCTCGCGAATAGTATCAAGCGGAAGTAGAGCGGCAACAAGGCTTTGCGCGACTGCTGCCGCAACGGAGAGCAAGTCAGGCCCCTTAGCTCGAAACCCTAAATCACCGGAGGCTTCGTACTCTTCCACGGTTACTTTTGACTTAGGGGAGGAGGAGTTATGTGTTTTCATAGGCTCTTGCGTTTGTCGTAATCTCGGGGGTCAGTTATATTCATAATAGAGTGCTCAATCTGGCTCAAAGGTAGCGCCAACAGTTAAATATACAACGATTCGGCGCCTGTGGCAACTCTATTTATCGCTATGGAAAAACGGAGCCCAAAAGAGGATGGAAAAAATCACTTGCTGAAATTTCGCTTAAAAGCCTACTTACCCGAGCATAGTAAACATAAGACCGCCGAAAAAAGGCAAACTTTATGGAAAAATTCTTATAAAAACTATTGACAATCAGCATGAGATTTGTTATAATACGTAATCTCTGAAAAGTATCCACTTAAATAATCTCGAACAATTTTGGAGGAAGACAGATGTCTTTGAAAACTAAGGTTTTAGTGATTTTTCTTATCTTGGTAATCATTCCAGCCACTGCTCTTGGAACCGCAACACGCATCGCAGGTCTTGGAGGATGGCCGGGAACGACGTACATCGTGAAGGACGCGGTCAATCCGGTACATTTCCCGTCCACACTCGCGTATTACTCTCATTTGCTCTATGCAGAGTTCGGGACGAACCCGAGCACTGGCCTCACCGAGCTCGATCGTGTCGGCGCCTGGTACGGTTTTGAAGGAAAAGACTGTGTTTGGGGCTTTGATATTTTCAACCGAGGAAAGGGCACCTATTCGGGAATGCCTCAGATTCCACTGGGAGACAATGCGCTTCCCTACCGTGCAAATCTGCGTTGGGCGAAGCCATTTGGCAATGTTATCTTCGGCGCGGCGTTGGGTTTGTTCCACGAATCTCACATGGAGGCTAAAAAATCCGACGGCTCTGACTCGAAACTGGAGCAAAAAGCAACGGTGATTGGCATCAAACTCGGTGTCACAGCGCTTGATAAGCTCCTCGATGTTGCTCTCGGTTTTGAATTCCCCAGCTTCACAAACACGGACGCTGATGGGAATACCATTACAGAAAATGACGGCTCAAGCCATATTGATTTTGCCGCTCGCTACTGGTATCACTATGCGGATAAGTGTACCATGATTCCGCATATGGAAGTTGTCATGCACAAAGACGGTTATTCGACTCCGGTTCCTGATGGTATGTCCTCTTCTTTGACGGATGTCCGTTTCGGCGTCGGCCACAATTGGAAGCCGGTCAAGACTGTTCTGGTGATTTTTGAACTTGGTGTTCGCTTCGCAACCACAACGTACTCATCCGAAGTCGCTGGTGCCGAAGATGCGACATACAGCGCCACCCATATGCCGTATTGGCGTATTGGTTGGGAAGGCCGCGTTTACAAGTGGCTAAAAGTTCGTGCCGGAGCCGCGAAGAGCTGGGATACTGACAAATATGAAAAATATGGCTTCTATCCGCTTGATCCGGATGACGCTGGAACAACCACGGCAATGTTCTTCGGTGGTGATTTCAACTTTGGTCCGGTAACGATCCAGTACCTCTTGGATCAGGACTTTGTCCGTCGCGGCCCGCATTTCATTTCGGGTTCACCTGGCTCGATTTTCCATCGCTTCAGCATGTTCTACAAGATTCCGAAGTAATTCGCAAACACTGCAAAATAGAAAAGCCGGAGGCAAATGCTTCCGGCTTTTTTTATCTCTGTTGCAGCTTAATGGCAATCGAGATGGGGAATGGGAAGCCTCCGGCTTCCGATTGTCTTTAGCCTCAGCGAAAATATCCGGGGCCGCAGGAGGAAGACGGATTCCCGGACGAACAGCTCGTGAATCGGGACACTTGCCTTTCCGCCGCCTCGCTTCCGCAGTGCGGACATTTGATTTTCTCACCATCCCGCCATGTCGATACCCATTCTTCGAAACGCGCGTCGCAGTCGGGGCAGTGGTACTCAAAAATCGGCATAATTTAGATTTCCTTCTTTTTGCGTGCCGCTTGTTGGTCGAGCGGCATTATCTATTTCTTGTCGAATAATATCTATTTTTTCTTTCAGCAGATTAAGGTCTTGAATCAGTGCCTGTCGCTTATCGCCTTCGAAAGAGGACAGCAGACGCACGTGGACATCTTCAAGGTAATCGGTGATGTGGCACAAGGTTTCATGGCCTTTATCCGTCAAATGTAGGCTCTGGAACCTGCGGTCGCCTTTAAGCTCGGAGCGCTGAATAAGTCCTTTATTTACAAGCCCATTCACAATTTGGGTAATTCGGCTGCGCGCAACAGACAGAATCTGGGCGGCAGCGCTGGGACTCGAAAAATGTTGTTCAGATAGTGCTTGCAAAAAGCGTCCCTCTGCGACTGTAAGCCCAAATTGAGAGAAACCCGTGGCTTCTCTGTCCGTGCAGCACTCGACGAGCGCTTTCATAACCGTAGCTATTTCATGAGCTTGTGAAGTCAATTGATTCATCATCTTATGGTTAATACTATTTACTGTTCACATCCTTAACTAAATATACGAAAAAAATTTTGCTTTGTCAAGTGGTAAAATCGCATTGCAAAAGAGAACCCTGATCGTTTTCGGTCAGGGTTTCTCTGTCAAGAAAAGATCAATAGCGAATTCTTAAGTCTATGGCCCGGGTTTGCTGGCGGGATATGCCCGGCTATCATCGTGGCAAGCATCACAGGTTGGTTTACGAGCGAAATTGCGATCCATGTGACAGTCGCCGCAGTCCATTTCGAGATGAATCTCGTCAAGCCCAACGCCCGTGATCTTGGCGTGATTGAAATTGGCAGTGCTCCAATCACTGTGGCAGGTGTTACAATTCCGAGAGAGACCTTTGAATTTGCCCTTGGTCTTATGGCATTTAGCGCAACTCAAAGGTTTATGGTAACAATTCAGCGGCCATGTGGCGTGAGTGAAGGCCGCGATTTCTTCCGTTCGATGGCACCATTCGCAACTTCGCTTTCCATGGCATTGGTTGCACATATCATGAAAGGCGTCAGCATCCCGATGGAATTTAAAGCGGGGTTCTCCCTTATCATGGCAGTTGCGACAGCTTTCTCCTTGGTGGCATTTCGTACAGGCAAGGCCGTACAGTTCGACATGGTTCTGATGAAAGAAGGTAACTTTCGTTCCTTTATCGAATTCCTCTGAAGGCCAGACCATTTTCATTGGTTCTTCGACGCCGGGATAATGGTGCTCAACAGCGACTTCTTCTCCTTTTTTTGCATGGCATACGACGCATTTTTTATCATGGCTCCACTCCATGTGGCAAGCCATGCAATTCTGATGATAGGCTCCCTTAAGAGTAGGTTGAATCGGACTTTCAACAGAAGGCTCAATCGTGTGGCATTCCTGACAAACAGGGTATCCATGGCCGGGCGGCGTATGGTGATGACAGGTACCGCAGTCTTTATCTGTTTCTCCCATATGCATGTGCATTTTGTGAGAGAAAGAAACGGGTACGTAGAGGTTTTCCAACAGGTCAATGATAATCGTATCCGGGGCTACTTTTTCATAGCCGATTCTGGGGCGCGGGCAAGCTTGAAGGCAAGGATCCGTTATTGTCGGTGTTTCGCAGGTATGGCAATCGTTGCAAGTGATACCAGAAAATGGCCCGGATGTAATGGTCTTGTTTTCTGGAGCGCTATGGGCTGTTGCGCCGACAAAGAGAATGATCGCCGATAGTAAGACGGTCACAAGAAGTATCTTTTTTGACATTAATATATCTCCGATTACAAAAAGAAAGATTGTCGGAAACTGCACGCAGGAAAAGATTTTATTTTCGAGTCGATTCTTTTTTCTTGTTTAAAATCCCGAAGAAAACGACAAAGACAATCAGGAAAAAAACCGCAATGAGATATTCCTGACCTTTGGTAAAGAGCATGAAATCATGCAGCGTGTGAATCATTTTCACCACCTAATTTCGCTTAGATTTCCGGTTCATAGTCCGGGTGTTCCCATAAGATGGGCATCCGGTTCACGATCCAACGGAAGGTTAAAACACCCACGGTAATAATCGTGATGGTCACGGCGAATTCGGTCCATTTAGGGACATAACGATCGGGAAGGTTCCAGTTGAATGCGATCATGGAAACATTAACGCGGTTCAGGATAAGTCCGATAACAGTCCAGATGGCTGCAAACCGAACCCAACCAGCGCGTTCCTGACGAACCGCCCAGACGAGAAGGAAGCAGGGGGCGAGAACAAATCCGAGAACTTCCAACAGGAACCATTGTCCCATCGGTGTACCCAACAGATGCCAATGGTCGCCATGAGCCACTCCGATAACTTTCAGGCAGAAATAGCCCATTAAAGTCATCGCAGCCGCTTTTCCCAGACCAATCGTAAGTTTATCGAATTTTTTGTGGTCAAGGCTGATTTGATGGGAAAAGACACGGTGTGTGAGAGAGCTCTCGAAAATGACCATCGTCATCCCCCCAATAATCGCGGATACAAGAAAGAACACCGGGAGAAAAGGCGTGTACCAAAGAGGATGAAGTTTTTTCGCAGCGAGCAAGTATAAGCCTCCAAGGGCAGATTGGTGGAGTGTTGAAAGGATGACTCCAAAAATCGTGGCGCCAATCGTCAGTCCTACCACGAATTTACGAAATTTTTTCCAGCCGAGCCATTCAAAAAGCGCCGGACAGAATTCGACAAACTGACAGGAAAGATACAGCGCGACATGCCATCCCACCAGAAACATCACGGATGTTGTCCCATACGAAACGAACATGGGATAAGGTAGCCGCCACGGACGCCCGAGGTCAAAGCACAAACCGATGACAACAAAGAAATAACCTAAAAAGCCCGTCAGTACCGCCGGACGAACAATCGGATGGTATTCCTTCATGCCAAAGAGATACACGGCGGAGCCCAGCGTGAATCCTCCGGCGGCCAGCGCGACTCCGCACAGGACATCCACGCCAATCCACATTCCCCACGGGTTGTTATCCGTCAGGTTCGTCGTGGCTGCCAATCCCTGAGTAAACCGGACGAAAGCTATCGGGATTCCAACGCAAAGAATAAGCGTGGCAATGATATTGAAGGGAGTGATAAGTTTTTTGAAATACTCTTTGAAGGACATCCCCAGAAACAGCTTATCCTGCAGCCACTCTATAAAAGTTATGTTTTCACCGGTAATCGTCGTCATGATTTGGCCTCCTCCTCATGTGACGAGTCCCCTTCTTCCTTCGCAATTTCATTTCGACGTCTGGAAAACAGATAGACGCCGGTGAAGAAGACCGGCCAAAGCGTAAGGACGAGTGGGACGGAGGACAGGAAACCGCGTGTAAATTCAGGATAAGGGGTTATTCCGAGGTCCATATTGAAACCGAGCTGCTCGAATGGAACTCCGGTAATATACATCCAACTGGTTCCGCCGACTTCATGTTCGCCGTAGATGTGGTCGATATATTTATCGGGATTTCGGATGATTCTTTCGCGAGCCAATCGAATCAGGTCGCTTCGTTTGCCGAACGTGAGTGCCTGCACGGGACAGACTTCGACGCAGCCGGGCAGTTTGCCTTCTTCTTTTACGCGGTCATGACACATCGTGCATTTCATCACGCGAGGTTTGAGTGCTTTGTCATATTCATAAGCCGGGATATAGAACGGACAGGCCATCAAACAGTAACGGCAACCAATGCAGACGCTGGCGTTGTAGGTAACCGCTCCTTCGGGCGTCTTGGAAAAAGCCGAGACAAGACAAGCCGAAGCACATGCCGGTTCATTGCAGTGCATGCATTGCTTCTTCACATAAACGGGCGGTTTGTCCGGATCCGGGTTGGGAAAGCGGTTGACGACAGTATAGCTTTGCGCATCGGTTCGCCGGATTTCGTCAAAAACGGACTTGTCTTCCGGGGACGGCTCCGGCGGGGGTAAATCGTTGACTCTGGCACAAGCTTCTTCACATTTACGACAACCAATGCAAAGGGTCAAGTCGGTAAGTACACCGTATCGATCCGGCCAGCCCGTAAAGTGCTCCTGCGCTTGCGCCACAGAGCTGCCGACAAGACCTGCTGCTCCAGCAGCCCCGGTCATCCCCAAAAATTGTCTGCGAGTTATACTCATAGACACCCTTCCCTGAAAGGTTTGTGAAATATTGTACAATTATAGTTAAAAAATACAGGGCTTCATCCGCAGTGTCAATTGTTGCAGGACAAATCCCCATTACCTAATCCAAATATAGAAAAAAGAAACAATATTGTCAAGGTGAGACTCTGTTTTTTCAGAGGGTAAGAGCTGGAAAGAATGCAGAATCACGGATGAAGCGATGAGCTTAATCACCGAATCAGGTGTCGAGAATCCCTTTCATGATGAGATGGAGTGATCCAATAGGAGATGGTGAAAAATCGACCTCTTCAAGTGGTTTTCATAACAAAATACGTCTAAGGGACTGCAGGTGGATTTTCCGGCGCTTTGAAACCGAATCCACCGGTAGGTTGAGTCTGGCCGTGCAGTTTGATTTCGCCGAATTGTTTTTCGAAACGTTCGATGTTGTCTCTTAAAGCGTTCAGCAGGAACTTAACATGAGCAGGAGTCATGATAATTCGGGCTTGCACGGAGGCTTTGGGAACCCCCGGCACAAGCCGTGCAAAATCGAGAAAGAATTCCGCTGGGCTGAAAGCAATCAAAGCCAGATTGGAATAGGTGCCCTGTCCGACCTTTTCTTCTAAGGAAATATTAATCTGTTGCGGTTTTTGTTGTTGCATCGGTTTCGATAATCCTCCTGTTTTACGAGGCTCGGCGCGGTCTTTTGCATGACCGAATCGGCGCAGCCAGTCCAGATTCAAAAGACAACCTTTCTTATCAATAGAAAAAGGAGCAACGTGCAGTCCTTGCGAGCTTTGAAAAAGAAGGCTGTACGCTGCATGTATTGCCAAGCCAATTATCCGACTCAAAGAAACATAAAATCCATCTAAAAGTCAAGTAACGGCTTCATGTTGCCTGCGGCATGTTGTCTATAAGTCCTTTTCAGAAGTGTCTTCCTTATTTGACTATTACCTTTTGCTGCCGTAACTTAGAAAAATCCGGTCGGCTGCCTGATTTTTTATCGGAACCTCGCGGGGGGGTACGGGGTAAAAAGGTTACTTAATTCAGAGATGAGAAATATTTATGACAAAAGAAAATCCTGACCTTGCGGCTGACGATACACCCATTGAAATGCGTAAGGCTTATAATAATCCTGCGTTTTTACATTCACCGGATGCCCGTACCGTAAGAATCCTCACCGAGTATCTGGAACCTCAAGCCCGCCTCCGGCGTGAAAAGATTCGCGGGACGATTGTCTTCTTTGGTTCGGCGCGCGCCTTGCCGTCTGAAGATGTGCGGCCGATTTTAGAAGAAGCGGAGCGGCGTGTCCGTGAGGTGGGAGATTCGAAGGCATTAGAAGCTTTAGAAAACGCTCGGGGGATAGCCCGTAATTCTCGTTATTATGAAGAAGGGGTGGAGTTAGCGCAGAAGCTGACGGAATTCTATCAGAACCAACCGAATCCGCGAGATCGTTTTGTCGTTTGTTCGGGCGGAGGGCCGGGGGTGATGGAAGCGGCCAATCGGGGCGCTCGCCAAGCGAATGGGAAAACGGTGGGTTTCTGTATCAGCCTGCCGCATGAACAATCGGCCAACCGGTATCTGATGCCTGATCTTTCGTTTGAATTCCATTACTTCTTTATGCGCAAATACTGGTTTGTTTATCTTGCCCGTGCGCTGATCGTCTTTCCGGGGGGATTCGGCACTCTCGATGAGCTTTTTGAAGTCCTGACGCTGATTCAGACGAGGAAAATCAGGAAAACTCTGCCGATTGTTCTCTATGGCAGCGCCTACTGGCGTGAGGTCGTTAATTTTGAAGCCATGGTTCGGTGGGGGCTGATAACGAAGGAAGATCTTCAATTGTTTCACTGGTGCGACAGCCCGCAGGAGGCGTTTGATTTCCTTCGTGAGGCGATTCCACTTCACAAAGCACTTTCGGAGAAACGCGAACTAAGCAGGGCGCAACGCGACCGATAGACTATCTGCACATAACGTTTGGAAAGATAATTTCAGAAATTAGTTTGGATGACAGATGAGAAGAGTTTCCCTTTTTAGAGAAATCGTTTTTGTTTCGCTGCTAAGCATTCTCGTGGGATTCGGCGGCAAGGCTGTGCATCAGAGCAATATTCCGCTTTGGGGACGACCGATTCCCGTGAAGTTAATCAATTTGCCGGATGCAAACGCCGGACCCAAGGCGACACATCCGGATAGTATGTTCACGCCTGCAGACGCGCCGTATCATATATCGCTGGCGAGAGCCGCCGGGCTGTATCTTCAACGAGAGAAATTAGGTGTTTACTTTGTGGATGCTCGATCTCACGAGCTTTATGCGGAAGGGCATATCCCCGGCGCTTTGAGTCTGCCGTGTGAACATTTCGACGAACATTTCGATGTGTTGGTTCAGCTCCTCGATAAGGAAAAACTGATTGTAATTTACTGCGATAATCATGAGTGCCAGCTATCGCTCGATTTAGCTGAAGTTCTGCTGGCAATGGAATTCCGGCGAATTGCCGTTTTTGAAGAGGGCTGGGATCAATGGGTGGAATCCGGTTATCCTACAGCAACCGGAATAGAGGAGCAGGATTAGCGCTTATGCAAGAAAGGTCGGCGTGAGCTCTATTCCGGGCACGCGGGATGCATGCCGCGGCGGATGGATGCCTCGTCGAGCCGGGCTTGAGCTTGCACCACTCGGACGGAATTCTGGACTGACTTCCCTAACACTTGGCTGAAATGCCGTAACGAACGAGTCGAATCCACACGCCATAGATTCTCGCGAAATCTTTTGGGAAAAAGCCCCCGATGAAAGGGGGCTTTTTAAGCGCAGAAACTCAATATTGGTGCGGATTTTCGCTTGACTTTGTGAAAAATTATCAATAAGTTTTAGTATGCCAAATTTCACATCTTCGCGACTGTTTCGCCTCCTGGCAATCGTGTGTCGTTTATGGCTGGCGGCGATACTTTTGTATGCTGCTGTACCGAAACTCCAGGATCCGGCGGCTTTTGCCAAAGCGATAACGAATTACCATATGGTGCTGCCGATTGTCGGTATGGACTACGTTTATCTGATGGCATTGTTCCTGCCTGCGATGGAAGCAGTAATTGGTGTCCTGCTTATCTTGGGATTCTGGAGGCGGGGCGCAAGTCTGCTTATAGCAGCGATTATGCTCGTGTTTATCGCCGCTCTCGCGTCAGCGCTGGCGCGTCATCTGAATATCGACTGCGGTTGTTTCGGTCTCACGGAACGCGGAGCGGAAATCGCTCATAAGATTGGGCTCAATCGCCTCCTTGAAGATGTCGCCTATGTGCTAATGGCGGGCGTCGTGTTTTGGGAAGCGACGGTCTCGAGAAAACGACGAGTTCAAGAGTAAGCGATGGCGTGCTGCAGACGTACAGGTGTTGTTCTGCTGTTGGTTTTCACGTGCGGAGTTGTGAATGCTGCCGCGCCAGTGCGCTCTTTTGGGAAAGCGGGAAGTATTTCGCACTATTTCCCGCCGCCGCGCCTGACATCCGCGCAAATGCCCGCTTTTCAGCGAGGGGAAACGCGGATGGAAGCAGGACGATTGGATGATAACGAGTGGGTTTTCATTGATTCACTCGTCGAAAACAGAACGCCGCCTCAAGCAGTTGTCCCCACGGGAATTCTCTTCTTTCCTTCGCACGCGCGCGGCCTCATTAGCTCCTGGCATACGATATTCCGGAGTGAAGACGGCGGCGCTCATTGGGGGGATGCGAATCTAGGCTCGACATATTTGCCAGTTCGCTATCCGAACTACATCTATGGAATGGCGGCGAATTCTTCTGTTCCCAATCAAATGCGAATGGACTTGGTGTATTTAGCTTGTATGAATACGTCAGTGGGTTGGGGTTATATCAGGATAGCCCGATTTCAGAATCCGTATTATAGTTCCGTCGATACAAACCCGTACAAGATAGCAGGTTACTGGCTCGGACATATTGTGTTACCGGATACAGCGCACCTTACCGCTTTTGGCAGTTGGGACGGGTATGACCTTCATTGGGAAGCATGGTTCGACACTGTTGATTCCATGGTCCATTCGGATTGGACCGAGACGCAAATTGATCCCGGCGGATGGGTGACGGGTCCTATGGCTTGTGTTGGCGGCTTTCTCTATGCGGTTGGCGCGCGCCAATGGGTGAGTCACGATACAGGCCGCACATGGGAAATTCGTCCCAGCGCCGACGGAGTTTTCGACGGCGGCGTTGCTTTTGTGGACACGCTTTACGGTTGGACGGGAGGAGGACGGATTCAGCCATCTCAAGGATGGGTTCATCGAACAACTGACGGAGGGTTGACCTGGAGCGGACGCATCCTCGTGACGGACTATCCTATTCGAACAGTGCATTTTCTCACGCGGGATATTGGCTTTGCAGCGGGAGGAAATTACCAAGATACGACAGGAGGTATCTGGGATTCGATTGGGGGCATCTGGAGTACGAGAGACGGTGGAGAAACTTGGCAGCAGGATGTCGCTCTGTCAGCTGAGGTGACGGTCTTAGGTTCACGGCGCGACAGCCCGGCGTATATGAGTATATTTGCGGCGGGATTTTATCCTGATTTTATCGGCGGTGTTTGGAGGACAAGCCTTTTTCTCCCGGATACCGGCGCGGTTCTCGTTGCATGGCCCGATACAATCGATTTTGGCAGCATTCTTCCGGGCGAAACGGACACCCTTTCTTTCTGGGCGGCTAATTTCGGTTCGCGTGCAATCACGATTACCGATTTAACGAACGTCGATCCGGTGTTCAATTCGTTGCCGGATGTGCTTCCTTTCGATGTTGTTCCGGGAGATTCGGTGGAAGTTCCTGTGACATTTCAGCCGGGTGTTGTGGGAATTTTCAGCGACGCAATTTCCATTCTGAACAGCGAGAGTCAGGATGTCCGGGTGATTTGTCGCGGAGAAGGCCGAGATGTGGCAACGGATTTCTCAAGCTCGGTGCTCCCTGAAGAACCGGCTCTCTCGATTTATCCCAATCCGGGAAATCCAAGTTTTCACATCACGTTTTCTTTACCGTTACAGACACATATTCAGCTCGTTGTGTACAACCTTCTCGGCCGCCGGATAGCGCAACCTGCGAGTGGCTCCTATAAAGCGGGGATTCATCATGTGATTTGGTCGGCGAAGGATTTACCCAGCGGGATTTATTTTGTGCGACTCGAAGGAATTCCATCACCGCAAACGCGGAAGCTTTTCCTGATGAGATAAGCTTTCGAGCGGCGCAACTTCTTCCGGAATAACATGCTCCAATAGAATAGAGTTCAAATGACTGCTCACATCTGTTGGAAATTGTTTGCCGCACCCTTAAATTCAAGAGGTTTGACATGTCACGCATAACTTTTTTACTCATGCTCGCTGTGGGAATTCTGGTCTGTTTTCCTCTCGCGGGTTTTGCTCAGTGGGATGATGAAACTTGGGACGACGAGTATTGGGAAACGGAAACGTTCGTGAAACGTCCCGGATTTGTCTTTGAAGGAGCGTTGCCTGTCCCGCGTGCTCATATCGAAGACGCTTACGAGGGAGATTTCGGTTATGGAGTCTCCGTCGTGCTCACTCAGCTCGATTTCGGTCACTGGCGACCTGTGCGCGATAAAATTCGTCTGCGCTACACCGAAGATCGGATCATCCTTAAGGATGATTTTACGACGTCGCTGAATCTGACGGATTCGCAAAAACGCGCGCGTTTGTGGGGAGTCACGATTGGTTCGGGAAGTGCGGGCAAGTTTTTCGGGGGGAACAAATGGGTTGTGTCAGGTTATCATGGTACGTTTTTGGGAATCTACGGCTTGGAGCTCAAACCCGCAGCGTTTTCGGCTCTCGGCGGTTCGACAGCATCGCCGCTCAAAGACGAGAACAATCAAGGACAGTTCGGTTTGAGCAACGAGTTGGCGCTTCGGTTCACCACTCGGCATGTAGGCATGCAGGTGGGCTATGAATTTGTCGAGGTGAAGCGCGCGCTGGTGTTCTGGCCTGCAGCGATTCATGCGCTGGCTCAGGGCTTCGCGATGGAAGCGATGCCGGAATTCCTTTCGAAATATGCCGGGCACAACTGGGCGGTGCAGGTCTGTTCGTTTGCCTGGCGCATCGCCGTGTCCGCGGGAGCGCATCATCTTCAATCCTATCACACCGACTGGCCTTACGACCGCGAACGCCCGCTTCTGATACAGCGCTGGAAAGCCGGGCTGATGTTTTATTTGTAGCGGCTAAGATAACGAGGTTGTTATGAGGGGTATCATCTACGGAATTTTGCTGATACTGATTGGCAATGCCTATGCTCAATGGGAGCCGGAGGTGTTGCTGCATCGGCAGGGGGACAGGCTGGGGTGGTTTTACGAGAAAGTGGAAGGCTTAGGCGACTGGACCGGAGATGGGATTGATGATTTTGCGGTTTTGACGAATGCTTCTGTGGTTGATTTTTGGTGGGGAGGGGTAACTCTATCCGCAGATCCAGATACAAGCCTATATCACCCAGATTCTTCGTACTTCTATAACATTAAAGTGGTTGGTGACTTGACTGGTGATGGGATTTCGGAATTAGTCTTTGCATGCTGGGATCACATATTAGTCTATCGGGGAGGGCGTGGACAAGTAGAAATCTTACAGAATTTACAAACGCCGCTAATGGGATTCACAGACATGGCTATTCCGGGAGATATTAGTGGGGATGGACTACCAGATTTGGTATTAGGTAGCTCTAACAACTCTCGCTTGGAAGTCTATTTAGGCACACCGACTGGATTTGAAGGGCCGGTGGAGACGTTAGATAATGTGGGCTATAATCTTGGGAGGGGACTGGTTGCTGGTGCGGATATGGATGGCGATGGCTGGGGAGATTTTGCCTGCCTTTATAACAATGCGCCGACCTTCGTTCTTTTTCATCCACAACCGGGTAACTACCTATCGAACCACGAGCTCTTCGCGAATGGGAATTTCGGGACGTTAATCCCTCAAGCCTATCACGCTGGCAGACCGGCACTGGCGCTGACTCATAAAAGGGGTTATTTAATCCCCCCCGACGTCCACATCCATCTCGGGGGTCAAGAACTGGATACAATTCCGGACGGAACGTTTACATTAGATGAGCTTCTCTGGGCGAGTGAACCGGCGTATGCAGGGGATGTCAATAATGACGGCTGGGGAGACTGGTTGGCCGGAAGTGAGCGGAATTTTGGAGATTTAGGAGCCTTTATGCTCTTCTTGGGCGGTCCGTGGATCAGTAATTATACATACGGACATGGGGGATTTACAGGCTACTGGGCAGAGGGAAAGAACATGAATGGCGTTGGGGATGTCAATGGGGATGGGATAGATGACTTTGCTATGATTTGCGCGAGTGATACGACGGGTCACAGTGGAAGCCAAATAGTGGCCTTCGCGGGGAATGAGGAGTGGCAACTAACCGCAGATGATCGACCGGTTTCACCTCTGAAATCGGTTGTGCAAATTGAAGCATATCCAAACCCAGCGCGAGAGTCAGTACAAATTGAAGTATTGGATTTATCACCGGGGAGTACCGTGGTGGAAATCTATAATGTACTGGGCCAAAGCGTTTGGAAAAAGGAGGTGCAAGCTTCAGGAGGGCAAATAAGCACGGTCTGGCGAATGCGGGATGCAAAGGATCAACAAGTGGCCGCAGGAGTTTATTTTGTTCAGGTACTACAACAAGGAGTTTCTCTGGCGATGCAGAAGATATTAGTAACAGGGTGAGGTTGTGCAGGATAACGGAATCCTGATTAGCGAGACAAAATAAGGATACCCCCCTTTCATCCCCCCGCAGGCGGGGGGAAAGTAAAGTGAGACATATAAATTATGACTGAACCTCCGGGAAAGCAGACGAATTTATTGCCGGAAAATGGCAACGGCAACGGTAATGAAACCGGCGAGCGCGTCGTTCCGATTAATGTCGAAGATGAGATGAAGAATTCTTATCTCGACTATTCCATGTCGGTGATTGTGTCGCGGGCGCTGCCGGATGTGCGCGATGGCTTGAAGCCTGTGCACCGGCGTATTCTCTACGGTATGCATGAGCTGGGTCTCGGCGCCGGGCGGGCGTTCAAGAAGAGCGCGCGCATCGTCGGGGATGTCATGGGAAAATACCATCCGCACGGCGATATGGCGATTTACGATACGCTCGTGCGACTCGTACAGAGCTTTTCCATGCGCTACCCGCTTATCGAAGGGCAGGGCAATTTCGGTTCCATCGACGGTGATAGAGCCGCCGCGATGCGATACACCGAAGCGCGCTTGAAGCGTTTGGCTGAGGAAATTCTCAATGATTTCGACAAGGACACGGTTGACTTCGTTCTGAATTACGATGAGACATTGAAAGTTCCGGCTGTTCTTCCGTCAAAATTGCCGAATTTACTGGTCAATGGTTCGGATGGGATTGCGGTCGGGATGGCGACACGGATTCCGCCGCATAACCTGCGCGAGGTCGTGGACGGTCTTTGTGCGATGATTGATAAGCCTGAGATTACCACTGAACAGCTCATGGAATATGTCACCGCTCCGGATTTTCCGACCGGCGGGATTATCTTTGGCCGCGAAGGAATTCGTGAAGCTTACACGACTGGTCGGGGACGGCTTATCGTACGCGCCAAGGCGAACATCGAAGAAGCCACCAAGCCCGGAGCCCGCGACCGCATCGTGGTCACGGAAATTCCTTATCAGGTCAATAAATCGCGGCTTATCGAAAAGATTGTCTTCTTGCTCGGACAGAAAAAAGTCGAAGGCATCGCTGATATTCGGGATGAATCTGATCGCGACGGTATGCGGCTTGTGATTGAATTGAAGAGAGAAGCTATTCCGGATATTGTGCTGTCGCAGCTCTTCAAGCACAGTCCACTGCAGGAGACGTTCGGAGTGATTCTGCTGGCATTAGTCGGAGGGATTCCGAAAATTCTGACCCTTCGCGACATCTTCGAACATTTTCTGGAGCATCGGCACGAAGTCGTACTTCGGCGCACGCAGTTCGAACTGAAGCAAGCCAAAGACCGGATGCATATCTTAGAGGGATTGCAAACGGCTTTGGATCATATCGACGAAGTGATTGAAGTCATTCGCGCCGCGACATCACCTGACGTGGCTCAGCGAGAATTGATGGCGACGTTTGGACTTTCGGAACGTCAGGCCAAGGCGATTCTTGAGATGCGGCTTCAGAGGTTGACCGGTCTTGAACGGAAAAAACTCCATGATGAGATGGTCGAGCTGCGGGCGAAAATCGAGGAGTTTGAGCAGTTAATGGCATCCCGTGAAGCGCGGATGGTGCTCGTTAAAGATGAGCTGGTGGAGTTGGCGGAGAAATACGGCGATGATCGCCGGACGCTCGTTGTCGATGAGACGGCGGATGTGAATGTCGAGGATCTAATCGCACCTGAAGATATGGTGGTGACGATTTCCCGCGCGGACTATATCAAACGCTTCCCTGTATCGGGTTTCCGGCGGCAGGGGCGCGGCGGGCGAGGTTCGCAGGGCGCTCGACCGAAAGAAGAAGATGCGATTCAACATCTTTTTGTCGCGTCAACCCATGACTATATTCTTTTCTTCACAGACCGGGGCAAGTGTTATTGGCTGAAAGTCCATGAAATCCCTCAATTAGGACGCGGCTCCCGCGGGAAAGCGCTGGTCAATTTTATTGAACCCCTTATCGAGGAACGCGTGCGCGCGCTGGTAACCGTCTCTGATTTCGAAGAGGGACGTTATGTTATGATGGTGACGCGCAAGGGAACGGTAAAGAAAACCAGCCTTGCGGATTTCAAGCATCCGCGCAAGTCAGGGATTATCGCCATCAAAATCGATTCGGATGATGAGCTTCTGGATGCGGTGATGACTGAGGGAGACAGCGAAATCGTGATTGGAACGTCTCAGGGGAAAGCGGTTCGTTTTCATGAATCGGAAGCTCGCCCGATGGGACGCGCAGCGCAGGGCGTTCGGGGAGTTCGTCTGCCGGAAGGAGCTCAAGCGGTCGGTATGGTGGTTGCGAGTGAAGGCAGTACGATTCTAATAGCAACAGAGCGCGGCTACGGCAAACGTTCGCTAAGTTCGGCGTATCGGTTGACAAAGCGCGGCGCTCAAGGCGTACTTGCGTTGAAAACGACGTCTAAAACCGGACCAATGGTTTCTATGATGAATGTTACCGATGAAGACGATCTTATCATTATCACGGGAGCGGGAGTTGTCATTCGGCAGTCTGTGAAAGATATTCGGAAGATGGGACGCGTGACGCAGGGTGTTCGTCTGATTCGACTGGATCCGGGAGACAAAATCGCCGATATCGCCCGTGTGTTGCCGGAGAATGGGGACGTTAACGGCCCCAATAACAAGCAAGAGTCCCACGAATAACAATGGATTAATTCAGGATGAACTCTATGGAAGAAACGAAGCCACTGTCAGATTTTGTTGCGCAATGTCCGCGGATCTTTCAGAACTATGGCAAAGTCCTTGAAGATCGGAACAACTACTTCAATAAACGTTTTGCCTTGGAGTGGGCGGATGACCTGACGGATAAATGGGTCGTGGAAGCGGGTTGTGGTGACGACAGCATGCTCAACCGATGCCAACCTCCTCTTCAGCACGTTCTTGGTCTAGACCCTCTCCTTGAGTCTTTGCATCTTGGCCCTCATATGGGCTGGAAAGTGCAGGGAGTTGTGGAAGAAATCCCGTTTCGCGCGGAGACGTTCGACGCCATCTACTGTGATTCGGTTTTCGAACATATTCAGGACCCGAAGGCAACCTGCCGTGAGTTCTATCGCGTGTTGAAACCAGGCGGAAAGGTGCTGATTAATACAAACAGTATTTTTAATCCCTTTATGTTTCCCAACAAGTTTCTTTCGATGAAGTTTCGGAAGTGGGTTAAAAAGAACATTCTGCACATGAACGAATGGGAGATTAAGGGAACCTATCCTGCACCGTATCGAGCGAATACAAAGGCGCGTCTCAAGCGTTATTTATTACGAGCCGGGTTCCGCAATATTCAGTTTTATCGCTGGGGATTGCCGGGAATGAGGCGACCGAAATGGGTGTTTGCTCTGTTGCTTTGCATGGAACTGCTTTCGGAAATCCCGCTTTTCTGTGGTCTCAAACATCGTTTAATGGTCACTTGCGAAAAATAGTAAAAGTTGTTGCTACCAGGCCAACCGAGGTCTGAAAATTTGTTAAAAGAGAAGTCTTCTCGATATGAGTAGTTCCCAATCTAAGACATCCCCACAAGTGCGCCCTCAGAGTCGATCAGGGTGGTTCTGGATGCCGCTTTTAGCGGTGCTCCTCGACATATCGGCGGTCTTTCTGGCGGCGGTTATCACGTACACTTTGCGTTATTCCGAGCCGTTTGTCTCGGTGCGAGCTCCCCGAGCGTTTCCCGAGCTGGGCGAGTATATGCTCTTCGGATTTGTCTTGGGGCTGGTGTATGTGCTGATTGCTCGCTCGTATCGATATGATTTGTGTCGAGCGCGAGTACCGCTTGAGCGGGAGGTTGGCCGAATTCTGACCGGAGCCGTACTTTCGATGGGTCTGGTGCTGGCGGCGATTTTTTTCTATCGGGAATTTAACTATTCCCGTGCGATTTTCCTCGGGACGCTTATCCTGATGATCCTTCTACTCGTTTTGGTGCGGGCGGTTTTCTTTCGTATTCAGAAAGCTCTTTTTCGCCGGGGATTGGGATTGCAGCGTGTGGCTCTCTGGGGTTGGGGAACCGCAGCTCAAGCGCTCTATGATGAGTTTACCCGCGCGCGTGCGCAGGGTTTTGACCTTATCGGAATCGTCGGGCAACCACTGAATCCGAACCAGCAGAGTCTGGGGTCGCTCGAAGAGCTTTCCGAAATTGCTGCGAAACACAAGATTGATTTTCTGGTGATTTCTTTGCCGCCGGGAGAAGAAGAGCGGATGGTGGAAGGAATGAAAGCGGCCGAGGGAGTACCGGTGGAGTTGCTTTACGCGCCCGGCATACTTGAAGTGATGCCTTCACGCATGCAATTCGGCGACGTGGGAGGCAAACCACTTCTCCGGCTCAAAGGAGCGCCGCGCGGCAATTAAGTTTTCGTGTTTGTTCATCAATAGTTGGATTTTCAGTATAGGACAATACTCAAAGGGATGGGCGGTGCCTGAGAAGTCACCGAGAGCGGTGTCTAATCAGAGAACTCAACATTGAAATCAGATTATACATCATGTTTTCGGAGTGATGCACATGAATTCCCGCACACAGAACAAAACGCGCAGTTCGGAAGCCGCTAAGATTTCCGATGCAACCGTCAAGCGGCTTTCCAAGTATTATCGAACGCTTCAAAGCGCGATTGGAAGCAACAAAGTCACGATTTCGTCCGAAGAAATCGCGCGCATTAACGGCCTGACAGCGGCGCAGGTGCGAAAAGATTTGTCGTTCTTCGGCGCATTTGGCAGGCGAGGTTTGGGCTATAATGTCGCGGACCTGCATCGCAACATCTCCCGGATTCTCGGCCTGCATCGCACTTGGAATGTTTGCATCGTTGGTGTGGGAAACATCGGTCGGGCGCTTGTACGGTTCAAACAGTTTCAGGAGCAGGGTTTTTATATCAAGCTCATTATGGACAGCGATTCGGCGAAATGGGGGCAGACCGTTGGAGATTTAACGATAGAAAACAGTGAAGACTGCAAAGAACTGGTGCGGCGCGAAAAAATAAGAATCGCGATTGTAGCCGTGCCGGCATCTGCGGCTCAGCGCGTGGTGGATAGACTTGTTGATGCGGGAATCAAGGCGATTTTGAACTTCGCGCCGGTTTCGATTTTTGCTCCCCCCGGCGTTTATGTGCGCAACGAGAACATGGCGATTGAAATCGAATCGCTGTCTTTTGCTTTGACGAATAAATCGAGGAAGTAGCAGGGAATTCTGCGTCTTTTTATTTCAAGGAAAAATGCCCGCGGCGATTGCCGAGGGCATTTTTTTATCATCGTTCACTATGCAATACGCTCCCGCGTATTGCATACGTGTCCTCACGATGCGCATGAATTCGAACTCTCCAGAGTCGCAATGACGCCATTGCCGGTCTGGAGACCGACAACGGCGAGTGAGGGCTTTACTATAAAGAGAAAAGTTCTATTGCAGTTTCCGTCGTGACTCGAGCTACGGTATTGAAATTCACGTTTTTGATTTCTGCGATTTTCTCGGCGATTTCCCGTACCATTGCCGGTTCGCAGCGTTTGCCGCGATGAGGCGCGGGCGCCATGAAGGGTGCGTCTGTTTCCAGCATCAGCCGCTCTAAAGGAATGAACGCGACAACTTCCGGCAGACTCGATTTCTTGTAGGTGATATTGCCGGTGAAAGAAATATGAAATCCCAAATTCAGCACCTCGCGAGCGAATTCAATCCCTTCGGAAAAGCAATGGAAAACGCCGCATGAAACGCCGCTTTGCCGGACAATTTCCAGCGTGCGCTTGCCTGCTTTTCGGTGATGGATGATGGCGGGAAGCGCCAATTGCCGCGCCAATTCCAGCGTGCGTTCGAGGAGAGTTTCCTGCTCGGATTGATTTGTCTCGCCTCGATAATAGTCCAAACCGATTTCGCCGATAGCGATGATTCGCGGGTCGCCCGCTTGCGCTTCAATCCAAAGCAAATCATCTTCGGTGACGTTCGACGCTTCGGAAGGATGAACGCCCATCGTCGCTGCAACCATATCGGAATGCGCGTCCGCGATTTCCAGACATCTTTGACCGGTTTCGCGGTCGAGCGCAACGGTAATCACGCGCGAAACACCGGCGTCTTTGGCTCGCTGAAGAACTTCAGGCAAATCCTTTTCGAAATCATTCCAAAACAAATGTGCGTGAGTGTCAATCATTTAGCTCTCTACGTCTGCGTGAAAAGAGATGTGTGTGGGTAATAATGGTCCAAGATTTTTTCAGTACTCATGTTTTGGTTTGCCATCGCGACAGCGCCGAGTTGACACAGGCCGACGCCATGACCCCAGCCGCCGCCAATGATAGTGAATCTGTCCGGCCCTTTGCCCTGCAGTTCGATGATGAAACAGGATGACGGCAAATGCGATGATGATAACGCGCGGCGAATTTCGAGCTCGCGGTAGAGTTTTAATGTTCGTTTGCTTCCGATGATTTCTAAAATGAGAATGCGACCGGACGCGCCGCGAACAAGCGGTCGAAGTTCTCGAAGTCTCCCGATTTCAACTCCTGTTTTATTTTGAATGATATTTTCGAGTTCCTTTGCGCTGTAATCGCGCTGCCAGCGGAAATGTCTTTCTTCGTTCCAGCGTTCCGGGTACGGATAGAAGTCGTCATTACAAAAAGCGGCGGGTTTTTGATGAAGGAAGTCGCTCGCCGCTTTCTCGTCTTTCAAATTCCCGATAGTTAATTCGCCGCAAGGGCGCGACATCAAATACGCCGGGCCTTCTCCTCCCCAGACAGCTTCGTAGGTTTCACTCACGCCGCCGCAGCTTTTCGCGTAACGCGCATCGGCGGGTTTATTTTCATGTGTCAGAATTTGACCGGCCGTTTCGCCAATCGCAGGATGGATGTCATTCGGTTCGCGGCTGACTCCTTGGTAGCATTGGCAATGGTCGTCATTGCACAGATGGAATCCATCGCCGCGGTGATGCCGTCCGGTGGTCGCTAAAACTGTCGAACGCGCCGCGATAGCTTGCGCCGCAAGGAACGCATCCGGAAGGTCAGCGCCCATTTCGGAAAAGACCGTGCTATGCAGATAAGTTTCAAGGGGCAACCGATTCGCTGCTGTCAGACCTTGCTTGGGAGATGCAAACAAATGAAGCTGGCCGCGATAGCTTAGTTTTTCTTTCCGTTCCCAGTGAAAGCCGCGCCCGATGGGAATCTTGTCAAGATGAAAAATAGTCTTCGCGCGCGGAATGCAGGCAACGCGCGCTGCTTCAAATTTCATTTCACCGATGGTGAAATGAAAGGGTGCTTCACGCGTATCTTCCATCGGGACGATGGACAGAGCAAGCGGCTCCAGATTTGTCTTGTCGCGCAGGTCATGCAGAAGCTCTTCGGCGTCGCTCAAGGAACCCGCCGCAAGCACCGGCCACCAGATGCGCCCATCCAAGTTTTCACTCCAGCGAACTCCCGCCTCGATAACATCTCCTTTGAAACTCCCGGAGACACGTAGCGCGCGCGCCAAAATTTCCTGTGCGCGTTCTTCGGAAAGGCTCTCATCCAAACGAATGCCGAACGCTCTTTTTTTATGCGTCAGAGGAGCGCGAGCGCGGAAGTTGCGGCTCTCTGCGGTGAAGCGCTCGAGCTTACCTGATAGCGTTGTTACATCGACATCAAATTCACCCGCAAGTTCACCGGTGATTTCGGCTTCGTTCCAAAGCAGCCCGATGTCTATTTGAATGTTGGAGATTCGCATTATTGAATTCTAACCAAAAACAAGGTTGCAGATGGTGATGGCGATGGTGATGCCGACGGCGTCGCCGATGAGGCACGCGGGAACAGCATGGCGCGAGCGGCGGACAGCGACCGAACCGAAATAGACCGCCAAGACGTAAAAGGTGGTTTCGGTCGAGCCCATCATGGTCGAAAGCATGTTGCCGATGAGACTGTCCGCTCCATAGGTATTGAGTCCTTCCGTCATCACACCCAGAGCACCGCTGCCGGAAAGAGGCCGGATGACCGCCATCGGTAAAACTTCCGGCGGGACACCTAATGGAGACAAAATTGGCCGAAGCGCCGCGACAACCCAGTCCATCGCTCCCGATGCGCGGAAGACCGCAATCGCAACTAAAATCGCTACCAAATAGGGGATAATCCTCACGCCGACATTGAAGCCTTCCTTCGCTCCCTCCACGAAGACCTCATAGATTTTCACACGCCGAATCGCTCCTACGACGACGATGATTAGAAAGATAATCGGTATCGCCCAGACGGACGCTTCCTGAAAAATCATCGAAATATTCTCAGACATTTTGCGCCTCCATCCGGTAGCCTTTCGCGCGCTGCAGCAGTTTCGCGCTGATAACGCCCACAACCGTGGAGCAGATGGTAGCGATAATGGTGGTGCCGATGATGGAGGTGGGATTCATGGAGCCTGCCGAAGCACGCAATGCGATGACGGTCGCGGGAATGACGGTCACGGAAGTGGTGTTGATGACTAAGAAAGTCACCATAGCGTTGCTTGCAGTCGCGCTGCCTTTATTCAGGCTTTGCAAGTCCTGCATGGCTTTCAACCCAAGAGCGGTAGCGCTGTTGCCCAGCCCGAGCATGTTGGCGGCGATATTGGCTAGCATCGAACCCATCGCCGGATGTTCTGCTGGTACGTCGGGAAACAGCCTCGTCATCACCGGACGAAGCAATCGGGCAATGAAGCGCACCGCGCCGCCTTCTTCGGCGATTTTCATCAGCCCCAGCCAGAGCGCCATGATGCCAATCAGACCGATGGAGAGAGTTACCGCCGTTTTCGCCGCGTCGAAAGCGGCATTGGTGACTTCCGCCATCCGACCTGTGAAGGCCGCGACGATGACTCCTGAAACAATCAATCCCAACCAGATCCAATTTATCATGGGAAGCCTCATAAATTCCTGCTGACCCTCTTAAGATAAGGCATCTTGCTTAGATTTACAATCCGGGATTCAGGTGATCGCGGCACAGGGGTTGCCTATCCTACGTATCAGGAAAGCGGCGCGAAGAAAATCTGCGGTTGCCGAAAACTCCGGACTGTCTGCCGATACATTCTTTTCGGTTGTGCTGCCGCAGGCGATATTTTCACAGGGACAGGTGTCCGAAGTCGGTTGTCAGGAGTTACTGATTCATCCGCCGGAGAGCAGTTTCCATCTGCTGCGAGAGCCGCCGTTCTTCACGCGAACCGAACTCGATATTGACGACTCCGATGGGGATACCTTATCCGCTTATGGATTTGATTATATTCGATACGAAGCGGTCGCGACGGTCAGGTATCGTTTGTCGGCGGGAGGTGAATGATGAAGAGATACGTTGGTGGAATACTATTGCTGCTTCTATCATCGGCGGCATTTGCAGTCGGGCTTCGCTTTGATGATCGCGGCCCGCGAGCGGCTCTACTCAATCCGGCTTGCATGATGCTCTGTTTTCCTGCGGAACAGGTTTGAGGCTTGGTCATTACGAACTGGATATTTCTATCGCGGCCATCGGCGGGCTGTTCGAATCGGCTCAGGGCGCAGGATTGGAGATTTCACAGAGGATATTCTTCTAAGAAAAGAGGTAAACGCCAGTAAAACAGGAGCGTGGCAACCGCGCTCCTGTTTTTCTATTGAAGAAGTTGCGCTGCTTTCGGAGGCGCAAGGTCTATAGGGCTAAAAGAAGAGGCGTGAGCGCTCAGCGAGGAGATTTCTCTTTGTTTTTAAGTGGTAGAGACCCTTGCAAAAGCAGCATTCCAGTTGAGAATCACGTGTTATCACCATATTAAACAACATATTAGGGAAACATGAATTTTTTTTGTAAAATTCTAAAACTCTCTTGACAATGCCTTGTATTATTAGTATAATTAATATTGCAGGAGTTGTGTCATTTCGGCGCTATCCTTAGTGCTAAGGTGAGTTGAGAAACACACCGGTTTCCTGTTATCTAAATACACACCACGACCTGACTTAGATTGCAAAAAAAAGATAAATATCCGCAAGGATCAATTCCCATCTTTCAATGCATTCGTGTACAAAACTGGGGATCATTAGGTTTTACAAGGAATTAGGCGAAGAACGGCCTTGTTATGGCCATTTGTTCGCTTTGCATTTTTTTCGTTGAAAGTCAAAGGAACCCATATAAATAACTTGGGAGATTGCTCATGAGGAGAGACATTGTGTTTTTAGTGGTGCTCGCGCTTGTCGCGGCAGGAGCCGTTTTTGCCGCAACATTGCCGGCGCCTCAGGTTGGACCTGTAAAGGTATCCAATGACCCGGTGACACCGGTTCAGACGACTCCGGTACCTGCTTACAATGACGGGTGGTATGATGTTTTCCCCGTCCAGATGGGAGCCGATTTGAAGGATGGTGGTCGCCATTTAGACTACATCGACAGTACGGCTATGTTCGACTCATTGGAAGGCGATTGCACGGCCTGGGCTGGCGCGGATCTGGATGCCGGATGGTTCTGGCGTCGTGATGATACGCTTCACCTTCCCCATCTCAACGACACATCATGGTGGTGCGCTGATTTATGCTTGAACGCCCCAGGATTCAAAGGTGGTTATAACGATCACTGGCTTCAATTCCTGGTTTCAGACACCTTCGATTTGACCGCTACGACAACACCCACACTGAAGTTCAAGGCGCGCTGGAAGATCGAGGTTGTAGCCGGCACTGACCCACCGTGGGATATGTGGGATGGTTGGAATTGCTGGGGTTCCACTAATGCTGGAGAGACATGGAGTGTTTTAGGCAGTGTTACTCCGAGATATTCAGATTTTGGAGGTACTAGTTCCTGGGCCTTCGGTCATGATGGACAGGGGTGGGGTTATGGCCCCGGTATCCCCGCTTTTGGTGATACTAATAGTCAGGAATGGCAAGAAATTAGCTATGATCTCTACGCCGGCGGCACTGGTTTTATGGCAGGCAAAGACAGTTGTATGGTGCGCTGGGCTTTCGCCTCAGATCAAGGCTGGTGCTCCATAGATGATCCGTCTTTCTTCTGCTTGATTGTTGACAGTATCCGTGTTAATACTGATCAGGGCATCAAGCTTTCGAATGATGGTGAACAAGGTGAGTTCACGTTTGACAGAGGTCCGGGTGCATTGGGTACTTGGGTGTATGACAATACGGAGTCCCACTCTCCTACACATTGCTGGAGTATTGCGAATGACACTAGTATTACCCTTGGGCTTGTTTCCTATCCTATAACACTTCCAGCGGGTTACGACTTTCTCACTATGCGTTATTGGGTGTGGTGCGACTGGCCGGATTTCAGCCTTCCTGGAAGTAATTCACTTTTAGACTATTACCAAATCGTGATATCTGACGCTGCGTGCCCGGCATATGAACAGGTTGTCTATGACTACGCGTATGACAACGGTGAGCCTCCTCCGGGCGGCAACTCTCTAACGGGATGGGTTCAACGCGCTGAAGGTCTCGGTGTGATAAACGAGGTCGTGACTGGAGTTCCAATTGATCTCATGCCTTGGGCCGGACAGACCGTTCGCATCGCCTTCGGTGTCACAACTGATGACACTCTCATAACGGGAACAGGTTTGCATATTGACGACGTGGAAATCATCGCTTCGCGGCGTTATGCTCATGACCTTGCCTTACGAGATCTCGTTGTTCCTTTCCCCACGACTTATGGCTTGCAGGCTGACCTTCAGTACAACGTATATAACGACGGCGCGAATGGAGAAAAACCGATCAACACCGATTATTGGATTGAGGATCCCAATGCTTCGATATCCTCAGGCAGCGTGAATATTGCGGATTCGTTCTATACTGGGGACGATTCCACGATTACCATTCTCTGGACTCCGGATGTTTGCGGCTCTTGGCGTCTTGGTGCAGCATGCATTTTGGCAGGTGACGTCGATCCATCCAATGACACCCTTGAAACACCGATTAATTCACCCGAGACTGATCCGAACGAGAACCTCGCTGTCTCCGTGCTGCCCGAGGGACTCTATGAACTGGCGTATCATGCGCGCAGCGCAGGGAACTACTTCTTCTATCCACGGTACACTCGCTTTACCCCGGTGGATGATGGAGTCCCGTCGCCTGACGTGGACAACTATGACATGCTTCGGCTGAAGGTGATGTGGATGTACCACCCGGCTCTCTCCGATACGGGCGGAACCGTCTGGATTGAGTTCTGGGAGGACAGCACGGCGGAAAATCCGAGCACCACGCTCATCCATCGAATTGTGACCAAGATTGATACGACCGAAACGGTTGGCAGCTCTCTCTCCGACCACTGGTGGATATTCGACTTAGACACTATTCCCGTGCTGCAGAACCGCTCGGGTGACTTCTGGGTTTCTATCGCAGGCCAGGATTCCGCCCTCCATGACGGCGATTTGCGAGAGGTGCCAAATGTGCTGGGCCTGGGCACTGATGAAACTGTCTCTGACGGCCACAGTTTTATTCTTCTCGACGACGGATTAACGTTCTCAACCGGACGCTTTCTGATTCAAGTGACGATTGGAGAAGTGAAACCGGTGGACAATCTGACAGTATTCCGAGATGGAGCAACGGACGACGTTACTCTAAGATGGTCATCACCGACATCATGTCCTTCTGCGAATGTCTATCGTCTGACCGACCCGATGCAGGACTACACGACAGGAACGTTGCTGACACCGACACCGATAACAGACACGTTTTACAAAGATGTCAACGCTGTTGCAAGCGTCAAATACTTCTACGTCGTTACCGTAGCCTACTAATTCTTCTCTGTATGAGAAGTTATCGCGAAGCTTAAGAAGCACAAACAATGCGGCTCTCGGGATTTTCCCGAGGGCCGCGTTTTTTTGTAGGGGCTGACCTATGTGTCAGCCCGCGAACGAATAAACGAAGGCAAAGACGGGCGCACACGCGGGTGCGCCCCTGCCACAAATAATAGGACAATTTTTATAAAAAAGTGAATCTTTTAGGGAAGTGTTTCGTCTAACTACATAGCATCTTGTGCTTGCGAAAGTGAAAGTTTACAAGTTTTAGGAGAAGAGCGTTGTCCATTTATGCGTCGAAACCGCGTGTAAAATCGGCTGAATCCGGAATGCCATTTTTACAATTCACCGCGCTTATCATGGTATTTCTGTTTTTGTTGACAGGCTTTGCAGGCAATGCCTTCAGTCTGGTGACTGTTTCCGGAAAAGTCCGCGACAAGAAGACGGGAGAATCCATTCCGGGGGTCTCGGTCTGGGTGAAGGGAACCACTCGTGGAGCCTCGGCCAATGTCGAGGGATTTTTTTCGATTCCTGATTTGGAACCTGAATCCATAAAACTCGTTTTTACGTCGATGGGATACGAGAGTTTTGAACAGCTGCTTGATTTGGTCGAGGGGGATCATCTTAACTTGGCCATCCATTTAAATCCAACGGTTCTGAAGATGGAAGCGGTTGTGGTGGAGGCGGAATCGGAAGAATTGAAATACACACCGCAAGTCGCTCATGTCGAAATCGAAACACGCGAGCTTGCGAAACTGCCGCAGTTGGCCGAGCCTGATTTGTTTCGCTCGCTCCAGATTCTGCCCGGTGTGCTGTCCTCATCCGATTTCTCGTCGGAATTGAATATCTGGGGAGGTTCGAGTGATCAGAACCTGATTCTACTCAACGGTATCGAAGTGTACAAACCGACGCATTTGGGAGGCATTTTCTCCGTTTTCAATATGGACGCGGTGAAGGATGTGAAGCTGATTAAAGGCGGATTCGGGGCGGAATACGGCGGACGGTTATCTGCGGTGGTGGATATCGCCGATCGTGAAGGCAATCGTAATGATTTTCAGGGGAAACTCGGATTGTCGCTTCTGTCGTCAAATGCGACCTTTGAAGGACCGTTTCCGAAGGGCTCCTGGCTCGTCGCGGGTCGCAGGACGTATGTTGATGCCGCGACGAAACTGCTAAATGACGGTGGCGTCATCGACGGTGAATTCCCTTACTATTTCTATGATTTTAATGCGAAAATCACGCGTGACTTCGCCAATGGAGACCGTCTGTCGCCATCGGTCTATACCGGCCGTGATATTTTGAAGCTGACCTCTTCCACCGATGATCAGATTCGTATGAATTGGGGGAATACGACGTACAGCCTGCCTTTCGTTCACATTTTTTCGCACAAACTGTACTCGCAAACGACGTTGGCGGGAAGTTACTTCGATTCCAAACACCGGTTTGACAGTGGAGATCTCTTCTTCGCATTTGAAAACGAAGTACAGGACTTGACCCTAAAATCCGACTTAACCTTTTTTGCGACCCCGCGTCATACATTTCTCTTTGGCGCGATGGCAAAACACCTGAGAACGGATCTGGGTATCTATACGGATACGCGAGTCTTTGTGGATGATCGCGATGAAGGGACACTGATGGCGGCGTATCTTTCGGATAACATCCGCTTGACGTCTTCCATCGCCATTACTCCCGGCGTGCGTCTCGAGCATTTCACGTTGTCTGAGCAAACGGAACTGATGCCGCGTCTGGGGATTCGCAAGGATCTGAGCGATTATTCGCATCTGAGTGCGGCGTGGGGAATGTACACGCAATACCTGCAATTGGTCAGGTTTGGAGATGGGTTCGCGTCTATCTTCGATTCATGGGTATCGCTGGATGAAGCGTTCGAACCGAATCGCGGGCAGCAGTTTGCGCTGACCTACAAAAACGATGAATTCGGCCCCTTCGAACTGACGACGGACATCTACTACAAGCGGTTCGACAACATCATCGAGTTCGATATGAACACGACAGACGACGCCGATACCGAGCTGAAAGATATGTTTCGCGAAGGTGACGGCTACGCTTATGGATGGGATGTGCTGCTGCAGGGCGATTGGAAGTCGTATGATTTCATGATTGGTTATGGTCTGGGAAGTTCGAGGCGTTCCTTTGAGGCCTATGACGATGGACTGGTTTATCCGGCTCCTTTCGACCGGTTGCACAACACGAACCTGTTTTTCTCTCGAAAGGTTCGAAAACGCGGCAGCCTGGAAGTCCGATTCAATTACGGTTCCGGCCAGCCGATTACCTCGACGGTCGGCGTTTACAGTCCCGGCTTGGATTTGCCGCCGCAGTTTTTCGTTCCGGGCAGGAAGAACAATTTCCGAATCCCGAATTATTACCGCCTCGATGTGGCGTATCGCTTGAGATACGAGTACTCGAAATGGACGTTTTCGCCGTTTATCGAAATTCTCAATGTGACCAATCACAAAAATGTTCTAACGGTGGATTATGATTTAACCACCAATCCGGCGACCCGGGAAGAAATGGGTCAGCTTCCGATTCTACCCACGATTGGATTTACCGCGGAGTTCTAAAATGAAGCATACAAAATATGTCTTGTGGTTTTTGTTTATCGCACTGGCGTTGGTCGGGTGCGACAGTAGTGAAGATGATCTGTTCGTCGAAGAAATCGTCGTGGATGGTTTTCTCTATGTCAATCGCCCGCTGTCAATCAATCTGACTCATACCATGCCGATAACGCAGTATTATGATCCGGCTGAAGTTCGAGTTTCCGGAGCCGATGTTCGCATCACAGTAGATGGCCATGAGTTCCATTTGATAGAACAATTGCCGGACAAGCCCGGCACCTACGCTTTGCCCGCCGATTCGCACATCGTCACGACGGGAAAACGTTATGATTTATGGCTGAAAAAGAACGGCACGGTTATCACGGCGACCACTGTCGCGGCGGCGGCGCTTGAGATTGATTCCACGAATCTCGCAAATTCCGGCCCTGTTAATCCGGATACCATTGAATATGGAGACACGGAGTTCTATTTTCACTGGAACGACGATCCGGCGAATTTCGGTTATTTCATAATCATGGAGAATTTGGAATCGGATTGGTTTGACGAAGATCGGGAAGTCGGTAATGACAACGGTTCCATCGAGAACAATTTATCCGCGATTCCACTGAGGGATACCGATGAGTTTACGATTCCATGGGTTTTCTATGGATCTACGGGGACCCACAGCGTACGCGTATTATCCTGCGGTCAGGCTCTGTGGGATTATGTGAATACGACGATGCTCGGTCAAGCAGAAAATTATCCGGTGACGAATCTGAGTCAGGGACATGGAGTATTCTGTGCCGCCGGCGTGGACACGGTTTATTTTGAACTCGTTGACTTGATCGAAGATTAGGATTCTTATTTGTAAAGCCCACTAGGCAATACGCTCCCGCGTATTGCACGCGAGTCCCCACGATGCGCATGAATTAGAACTCTCCAACGCGCGGGAGCGTGTTGGCTAGTGCCGTCGAACATAAGGTTTGCGTGTTGCGCCGTTGTGGCTCTCCAGAGCCGCAATGGTGCAACGAATCCGCGATGAATATGTGAATAATTTCTCTTGACAAAGTCTTTTTTTCTTATTATATTAATTTCGCCTGTTTGCGGTATAAAAGGTCTTGAAAGTCTGTAGTAGCCCGATGATATTTACATTCACGCAGAGGCCGATAGAGACCTTTTTGCTGTAAACACAAGGCACGAAAACATAATATCTCCGAGTCTTTATCTCTACGGGGCCACCTATGAGACGAGACCGACAGGGTTTGATTGGAAACGATCAAGCCTCCACATTTTGGAAAGGAGATGAGACCTTGAAATTCCCCACGTTATCCTCCCGGGTGATTCAAGCCCCTCGCACAGAACATCCTCCTTGTTCTTGTCTCCTTTTCATTTCTACAGAACCTATTTAATTTAACGGAACGACACTCATAAAGGAGACTGAAATGCGTTTCTTCAATCGCATGATGCTGCTTTCCGTTCTTTGCCTTGCGTTTATGCTCGGCTGCAGTAAGGACAACAATCCCGCGGATTCGTCAGAGCCCGGTGCTCTTTGGATACACATGGATGGAGATTCCATCGAGGTTCTCTTTTCGGAGCCGCCTAAAATAGACGTGGATGGTGAAGAAGCCATTCAGCTCAACGAATTTATCGATACCACGCTTATCCCCATGTTCGATGATGGAGATACCCTGTGGGACGCACGGTCTTTGTATGGGTATCAAGTTATGGGTGAAGATGGTTTTTCGGCGTCCGGCTCCAGGGGCTATCTGGATAACAGATGGGAAGCGATGGCGCTGGGGCATATCGTTCTTTCTACCGGGCGCGCGATTTTTCCTGATGAGCTGATTGATTTGGCCGGGGCTTACAACGTCAGTGATGTCGCGAGCATCTATATTCATCGCAAGTTCGACGTCAATACGCCCGACACGCTTTCCTTCGTGGAGTTCAAAGACGTTGCTTCTGTGGAAGTGACCAATCATGACGGGGAACCTGAAGACGCGCTCCCGCTGAAGGATTTCGTGGAGCCGCTGGTTTCCAATCCAGGAGATTACCAGTACAATATCTGGTCGCTCGATGATTTCGGCCCCGACGAAGAGATGACATGGGGGGAATTTCAAACCGGATATTGGCTGATGACCAGTCAGAGAACGATTTTTACGGACACGAGTCTCACGGGCGGCAGCTATAAACTCAAAGTACTAAAAAAGATCATCGTTCAATGAAGCGGATGTTGATAATAATATTTGTGGCTTTAACTGCCTGTACGTTTTTGGCGGTGCCGGTTTTTGCGGCTTCCTTTGTGAATGCGGAAGACGACACGAGCGCGCTTGTTTATACGCTGGAAGAAGTGGTTGTTTACGGAATTCGCACTATCGGCAGCACGTCAATGATCACTGAAATCACGGCAGAGGAGATTCAGGAGAGAAATGCCGTCACGGTGGCAGATATTCTGCGCTCTGACCCCGGATTGGCGGTGACTGCGGGCCCGAAAGCGGAAACCGAAACAAAAATCCGCGGCTTTCCCGCGCGGGATGTGCTGGTGCTCGTGGACGGTCGGCCGATTAATTCCGGCTATTACGGGGAAGTGGATCTGTCCATGCTCCCGCTGGATAATATCGCCAAGATCAAAATCATCAAGGGACCGGCTTCGGTCGCGTACGGTGCGAACAGCATGGGCGGCGTGATTAACATCGTAACGAAGAACGGACTGGAAACGCCTCGGACGGTCGTTGAAAGCGAGTTCGGCGACTATAAATTCCGCAAGCTCAGCATCAATCACAGCCGGCAAGTCGGTCGGTTCAACTACTGGCTCTCCGGCTATGAAAACTATTCCGATGGCTTTGCTATGAGCGGGGATTTCGCGGCAACGTCATTAGAAGACGGCGGCCTGCGAGGAAACAGCTTCTATCATAAGACCGGGATGAACGGCAAAATAGGATTTCAACCGTCTCCGGTGAGTTTGTATGCGCTGTCGTTGGGTTATCATTGGGCGAAGAAGGACGTGCCGTACACGATTTATCGTTCTATTGAATCTCCACAATTCCGAGCTTTTCCGGAATGGCAGCGACTGAGCAGCGCACTCTCCGGCAACTGGCTGCTGAGTGACGATGTGAACCTCAAGGCTATTATCTTCGCGGATGCACAGAATGATCGCTTTATTGATTACACTGGACGTGAGATGCGTGATGACCAGATTAATTGGGATTCAAAGCTGGAGAACTGGACTTTCGGAGGTTCGGTGGATGGTCGGCTTAACACTTGGAAAAATCACCGAGTGCAAACAGGAATGAATTTCAAACGCGATTTGATGAATAAAAAATCCGACGTTGATGAGCCGTTGGTGTCACATACCATTTATACCGGGACAGTATTTGCGCAGGACAACTACCGCCCTTGGAAACGCACGGAAATAACAGCAGGCGCAAGTTATAACGTTTTCGGGATAGAGGAGAAGAATTCTTCGACGCAGAAGCTTTGTCCGATGGTGAGCATTCGGCAGGGGCTGCCCTTAGAGTTTACGTTTCGCGCCAGCTATGCGAACGCCATTCGTTTTCCGACGCTGCATCATTTATACAGCGAGAGTTCCGGTAATTCTGACTTGAATGCGGAACAAGCGGATAAATTTGAAATCGGTCTGGAACGGAGTTTCGAATTCAACAACGCTCACCGGTATTTTTCGATAGAAGCCGCATTTTTTCATAATGAGTTGACGGATTTGATTTATCGAGCGTCGAGGTCTTACCGCTTCCAGAATATCGGCGATGCGACGCTGCAGGGTTGGGAACTGCGAACCCGATTCGAACTTTCCCGCTATGTATCCGGTGATGTGAGTTATGGTTTTATCAATCCTGAAGAATCTTCCGAGGTTCTTTTGGAAGAGGTGTCGCCCCATCGGATTCGAGCATCACTCACCGGCAAATCAGATTTCGGAATGGAAATGCTCTATGAATTGAATGCTTTCGACAAGCGAACCACTTACATTGCAACCCGGGATCTGTCCGCGTATAGAATTCACAATCTGACGATTTCTCAGAGGATTGCTCCGTATCTAAAAGTGTATTTAAAAGCCTATAATTTCACAGACGAATACTACGAGGAAGAGTTGGGTTATCCGGGAGCGGGACGACAGTTCTTTGCCGGGATGACCTGGACGATTTAGGCGGGTGTGCTGTTTTTAAATGGAAGAAGGGTCCGGCAAAAGCCGGACCCTCTTTCTATTATTCGCCAAGCCGGGTCGCCTATGATATTTTTGGGATATGCTCTAGTGAGGGTCTCTTACGTTAAATTAAAAGCAATCCAAGCAGAGCGAGGAGTCCCATCCAAAGCGCGGATGTGTCTAAGCCCAGCGAGGGAAGCAGGAGCAAGCTTGCCATGAGAGCTCCAAAGCTGCCGCCGAGAAGGTCTGCCGCATAGAGCGCCCCGCCCTTGTCCGGTGTTTTTTCGGTGGCATAACAAAAGAAGGAACCCACTACCGCGCCCGCAAAGAAAAGCCAGACTATTCCGACAATCGTGTAGCGCATTCCTTCCCAGTGAAAGATGAGCATGGACGCGCCGCAAAGCAAAACGAGCGACAACGCAAGCACATACCCGCGTGTTCTTGTTCTTGCTGCCCATTTTCCCGGCAGCGGACTGACAGCTAATCCCGCCATGAAACCCGCTAAGAGTAATCCGATGTCTTGAAACAGAACACCGCTCGCTGTTTGGAAACGCAGCAAGACAGCGAATTCGATAACCATGCCTGCAAAACCGGCGAGGATAACTAAAAGAAGTTTTGCTGCGGCGACAGCGCGCCGTCTTACTATCCAGAAAAGTGCGAGCAGTGGAAGCAGAAGCCACCAGAGCCAACTCCCCGCGCTGGTTTGAAAATCGGACAGTTCATAGTAGAATTTTGACAACCACAGCAGCAGTGTCAGTTGATAACAGACCGGCTTCAAATCCGAATTGACTGGAGCGATAGTCTGGTTCAGGATTTGTTCTATTTCGGTGAAGCGGTCGTTCGTGTAGAGGTAGTTAATGTAGGGCGGAAGGATGAGGCGTGTTTTGATTTGTCGCGCAAGTAAACGCTCGACGCTGACAATCGGCTCTCGGCTGAGCGATGTATTTGATGCGAGAAACGTGTTGACGCCGCCGGGGAGGACGATGATGTCGCTGAAGATGGATTTCGCTGCGCGGTAGATACTCGTGTTGCGGCGCGCGAGGCCCGGTGTCCAGTATTGCTCGGAAGACGGTAGTCGAAACGCTATTAGACCGTCTTCTATGAGGACGCGAGCGCACGCTGCAAAGAACTCACGCGTATAATAGCGGTTTGTTCCTCCCGACGTGGGTTCGGGCATATCCACGATGATAACATCGTAGCGATTCGTTGTGCTGCGCAGGAATTTGCGTCCGTCGGAAATAATCAGGTTTACGGGAGGGGCTTGTAGCGAATTTCTGATTTCGTTGGGGAGATGCGCTTGCGCCAGTTCGATGAGAAACGGATCCAGTTCGATATAGTCAATTTTCTCTGGGCGATGCTTCAGGATTTCGCGCACGGTTCCGGAAACGCCTCCGCCGAGCAGTAGAATGCGGCGCGGGTTTTCGTGCGCCAAGAGTGCGAGGTGTGCGATTTCTTCGGGTTCTGTGCCTTGTGTTTCGAAAGAGAGTGCGCCGTTTTCAAACACGGCGAGTTGGCCGCCGCGTTCTGTCATTGTCAGGCGGCCATAGGGGGAATCGCGACTGTCCAACAGTCCGGGGAATTGCCAGCGGAGAGTGGCTCGGTCAACTGCATTGCCTGCAAAAAAGAGAAAGCTTAAAGATGCTAATGTTGTCAGAGCAAAAAGAAAACGCGCAGAACGTGCATCGTGCGTGAGAAGAGAGCCGATGAAAAACGTGAGCGCGCTGCACAGAATAATCGTGGGAAATGTCGCCAGATGACCGGCTAAGAGAAAAGTGGACGCCAGCCCGCCAATGACTCCTCCCAGCGATTCCAGTCCATAAGCGGTAGCGAAACTGCCACCGCGAGTCACATGCCTGCGGGCGGCCTGCACGAAGAGATATCCGAGCAGAAGTCCCGCCGGTGCGAGCGTCGCGGCCATCGCGATGAGTTGCTGTTCGAACGGCATAAAAGCGCCGGGAGTCGCTCCGAAAATCAGACGGACGCCCCGCGCGAAGACAACTTCAAGCGGCAGTGCGAATCCCAGAGCGGCGACGCACGCCAGCAGTCCTTTGTTCGTTCCGATTCTGCGACTGAGAAGCGCGCCTAAACCTGTCCAAACGAGCCAGAAAGCGATGGCCAGCAAATAAATTAATTCACTGCCGAAAAAAGCAACGGCCAGTTCACGCAGCAGCGCGACCTGACCGAGAATCGAGATGAATCCAATAAAGAGAAGAATCAAGCCGGACAATGGTTTATTTTTCACCGGCTGCATATGTCAGTGCTTTTCTTCGCTGAAAACTTCCGCCTGAAAAACAAAAAGCTCGGCGTCATCCTTCCAGCAATCGCTGCCGAGACCGGCTTTGGCGCAAAGATGTTCGAGCAGGTCGTTCAAATTCCATCCTTGCTCCGGAGCGACCTGCGGGAGGAACACTGCGCTGTGACCTCGCTTGCGAAGCAAAACTCCGTCGCGACCGATGACAATTTCGTCAACACTGCTTATTTTCTTATAAGGAGTCAGAGCGGAGATTTCGATGGACAGATTTTTCCATTCATCGAGAGTGACGGGACTAAAGCGTCGGTCATTGAACGCCGCCTGCAAAGCCATCGCGCCGACAACCTGACAAAGCGGGCGGTCTTCGGCCATGTGACCGATGCAGCCTCGCAAACGCCCGCGGTCTTTGAGCGTCACGAAAGCTCCGCGCTTTTGATAGAGCTTCGGAGTGTCGGGACGCGCTAAAGGTGCCATGCCGGTTCGCAGATAGTGATCGATGGATTTGCGGGCTAAGGTGAGCAATTGCTGCTGCTCGTCTTCGGACAAGGGAGTTTCCGTCTCTTCGAGTTCTGCTATTTCCAACGCTGAGACATCGCTTTCCTTGGAGCCTCGCGCCAGCACGACCGCTCCATAGCCGACCACGCGATCCATATCTCCTAAAGGTGTATCGCCGGAATTTGCGTAGCTGATAACGGTTGCGCGCGTGGCGTTCAGTTTTTTAGCCGCGAACAACGCTGTTAATATGGGGCCTTCTCCGCAGGCGCAGGTCGATAAGCCGGGAACGCCGCGTTTCATTTCTTCCGCAATAACATTTTTAACTTTCCGGGGTTCCATCGTCGCAATCGCTTTTAAGGTTCGCCGGTCTGTGACAGCGGCATCATCATAATCGGGATAGTGCGAAAGATCAGAGCTGGCGACAATCAACACAGATTTATCGCGGATGAGCTCCGCAATCGCATTGCCTAAATCCCGGCAAAGTTCGAAATCGGATGAGCCTACGATAATGGGAACAATCTGCGCGCCCGGCAAAACCGTTTGAATGAACGGGATTTCCACTTCGATTGAGTGCTCCTGTGCATGCACTTCCGCACGATACGTGAAACGTTCGTCGGCCGATGCGATTTCTTGAGCCAATTCTTCGTCAATAGGAACGTCGCCGAGCGGGGTGCGATACGCGCCGCGCTGCCAGATGGATGCTCCCCGAAAGGCGGATGCGGTGTGATTCGTTCCCAGGATGATGACGGTGGAGAACGATTTGCCTTCGACTTGTTTGAAAGCGTCGGCGGCGATTTGCCCGGAAAAAACGTAGCCTGCATGCGGAACGATAATGGCGACAGGCTCTTCTTCGGGAGTTCCCGCGGCATCTTCGAGAAAGAAGTTGACGGCTTGCCGGAGCTGCTCGGCGTCATCGGAGTAGAATTGTCCCGCTACGGCTGGTGGCCGGACGTCGGCTCCGGGCGAACCGGCTGAGTTTGCCGTCTTGCGTCGTGCAATCATGATAATCACCAATAATGCAAAGAGAATAAGGATGAGGATATGAACGAACTTCATGATGTTTTAAAGCCTGTGTTCACCCACTGCTTGCGGGGGGACGAAGGGGGCGACCTTAAGAAATTTAATGCCAGACGCCGTAGATAGGCGTAGAACAGAATTCGCATGTCCCATCTTTCAGGTGAATCGCGGTGACATGGAATCCCATGCGTTCGATAATTTTCTCGCCGCAGCCGGGGCAGTAGGTATGGTTGCCCGGATGACCGGGGACATTGCCGACGAAGGGATAGTGCAAACCACTTGTTAGCGCGATTTCGCGGGCGCGTTCCAGCGTCGAAACGGGAGTCGGTGGAAGATTCAGCAGCCGATAGTCGGGATGAAAACGCGTGAAATGAATCGGAATATCAGGACCGACTTCACCCGCCACCCACTCACAAAGCCCGCGTAAATCCTCTTCGGAATCGTTCAGCGTCGGGACAACGAGGTTGACGATTTCGAGATGCGTGCCGCTTTTCGCCACCGCTTTAATGTTTCTCAGAACCGGTTTCAGCTCCGCGCCGCAGACGTCACGGTAAAACTTTTCGCTAAAGCCTTTGAGGTCGATTTTAATCGCGTCGAGTGTCTGGCAGAGTTCCTGGAGCGGTTCGGGATTCATGAAGCCGCAACTGATGAGCACATGCCGCAGGTTCTGAGTCGAGCCGTGCTTGGCAATATCCATCATGTATTCGAAGAAGACAGTGGGTTCATTATACGTAAACGCGATAATCGGCGCTTGGCGGGTTCGCGCGGAACGAACGATTTGCTCCGGCGTAGAACTCGGCAGATCAAAATCTTCGGGACTCGCCTGTGAGATTTCCCAATTCTGGCAGAACTTGCAGCTTAGCGGGCATCCGGCTGTCGCGAGAGAATAGGCGTTTGCGCCCGGCAAGAAATGGTAAAGGGGCTTCTTCTCGATGGGATCAACATGAATGGCGACCGGGCGACCGTAAACAAGAGAGCGCAATTGGCCGTCCACATTTTCACGCGCACGGCACATGCCGCGTTTGCCGACTGGGATGGCGCATTCCTGAGCACAAAGCAGGCACTGCACAAGCCCTTCGGGGTGTTTGAAATCCGGATCTAATGCTGTTTCATCATGGCAAAGGTCGCATCGCCCGGCGGCTGTCGCAAGCGATACCCAGAAGCGGGCTTCGGGAGCGGTTTGCGCGAGAGCACTTGCCGCAAACGCCTCTTGAGGGCTGACTTCAAAAAGGAATTTAAGCCACGACGGAGAGGATGCCGTTAGAGTGAGGCTGCCTCCGAGAAGCCCTAATCGCCCGGCAAACGTAAGAAAATCACGCCTTGTCAGCATGCGGGTTGGCATAGGAAAATTCCACTTCTACGCTCGAGGAAGGATACCCTCATAATTTAGCACACAAGGTCGCAGAAAGCAAGTCGGGATTCGTTCTCCCGGCGTTCTTGCGTGATTTTAATGGGAAAAGGCTTGACTTTGTCCTTAACTTCTTGTATTGTAAAGGCTATCGTTTGACGTATAGGAATCTGCGCTGAACCCGACTCGGCGTAAAGACGGGCGCACACGTGGGAACGCCCCTACGTCTCACCCGCACGCGGGGAAAATCTAAGGGTCGGCTGCAAGCAGCCAACACCGCAGAATCGCAGCGGAGAAAGCGATGACTATAAATTCTTACCTTTGGAGAGATATCTAAAAATGGCAGAAGCACCTGAAAAGAAAATGACACCTGCGGAGATTGAGCGGGAATGGTACGATAACGTTTATCGCGGTGATGACATGCGCCAGCTTACGTTGCGTGCGGTTATCATGGGCTCTTTTTTGGGTTCGTTTATGTCCCTATCGAATCTCTATATCGGTTTGAAGACTGGCTGGGGATTGGGAGTGGCGATTACATCCTGTATTTTATCATTTGCCATCTGGAAAACACTGCGCAAAATCGCGCCACGCCTTTTCAAGACAGACATGTCCATTTTAGAAAACAACGCGATGCAGTCCACAGCATCATCGGCGGGTTATTCCACCGGCGGCACGATGGTCTCGGCGATTGCCGCGTATATGCTGCTCTATGGACACCATATCAGCTACGGCATCCTCACCTTCTGGATATTCTTCCTGGCGGTGCTCGGAGTGACGATGGCGATACCGATGAAGCGGCAGATGATTAATGTCGAGAAGTTGAAATTCCCGTCGGGAATCGCCGCCGCCGAAACTTTAAAGAGCCTTCACGGAGACGGTAAAGAAGGAAAAGCGGAAGGGATGGGAGCGGCGCGGACTCTCTTTGCGTCCGGAGCAATCGGCATCGTTACCGCGACGATTCGTGATGGTTTCGGGTGGCTGCCGATGCTCTACGGTTGGTTTGGCGCTCGGCTGGCCAGCTATACGATTTCGTTTGAAGCCAGTTTTATCTTAGTCGCCGCCGGAGCGATTATGGGTCTGCGCGTTGCCACAAGCCTTCTTATCGGTGGAGTTTTAAACTGGGGTTTACTCGCGCCTCCGCTGATTAAAAATGGCGTCATCACCCACCCCGCGCCAACTATTCGCACCACAGAAAAACCAAGTTTTCCTCTGCACATTCCAGCCGGGCACTCTTTGGAGCTGACATTTATCGAGGCGTCTAACGGGTCGTTCTTCTCGTCGGGTTCAGACACGGTTCGTTTGGCTTATACGTGGTGGGAAGCGGCGACCTATCAGGATATGGAATCTCTGGTAGCTTCTCTCAATGATTCGCTGCTGAGTGACGGGCGAAGCAGTAATCCTCTCTACGGCCATATCGATTTTGGCGAGCCGGAAGCAGCTTACGAGGAAGGTTATCTCGAAGCGCGCGCTTCGGGTGCGATTAGCCGGGAATCGAAGCTTTCAGCGCCCGAAGGTGAGTTTGCAAAGGTCGCTATTTTCGGAACCATAGCAAAATCGCTAGGTTTTGACGAAACGAAAGGCACACGCCTGGCGGGAGCGCCGCAGTTTCCGGTAACGATAGACGCCGGAACACGCGTTGTACTTGTTTTACAGGAAGGGCAGAAGTACACGCCGTTTTCCCATGTCTGGCCGATGAAAGTCAGCTATGGGTCGATGACAGCTCTGATTCGAGATTTGAATTTATCCCGAAATTCGCAGGATGGGCAGGCTTCTTTGGCCGATGTTTTTCAGATTACCGCAGGCAAGGATTCGCTCTTTATCACCGCTCCTGCTGTTTCGCATCTGCTGGGTTTTGAATCCGGTATCATGGATCATCAGGAGCCGGGCGGCTACCGCAATATCGTCGCTTGGAGTCTCTGGGCGGGAGCGGCTTGCATGGTCACGTCGGGACTCTTAGCGTTTGCCTTCGAATGGAAAACGGCTTTGCGCGCTTTTTCGGGCGTGACTCGGATTTTCAGACGGAGACGCCGTAATGGCGAGCAGGAAGAAGATCCGCTGGAGCGCGTTGAAGTGCCGGGATCATGGTTTGCCGGAGGGATGACCGTGGGGACGATTGGAGTCGTGGCGATTGTCTCTATCTATTTTGCTGTTCCGGTATGGATGGCGCTTTTGGCAGTTTTCCTGTCGTTTTTCCTTGCGCTCGTGGCCTGCCGGGCGACCGGAGAAACCGATACCACTCCGGTTGGAGCGATGGGCAAAATTACGCAACTCATTTATGGGGCTATCGCGCCGCGTCAGATGAATACGAATCTCATGACGGCTTGCATCACAGCGGGTGTCGCAGATTCTGCGGCTGATCTTTTGATTGATTTGAAAAGCGGCTACTGTTTGGGCGCGAATGCCCGGCGGCAGTTCTTGGCGCAATTCGCCGGGATTTTCGTTGGCACAGCCGTCGTCGTACCCGCGTTCTATCTGATTGTGCCGGATGTCAGCGTTTTGGGTTCGGATAAATTCCCGGCTCCGGCAGCACAGGTGTGGGCGTCTGTGGCGAGGCTTCTTTCCGGCGGATTCGAGTCGCTTCATCCGACGGCGCGTCTTGCGCTGGCTATCGGAGGAGTTGTTGGCTTGATGATTCCGATGCTCGAGAGACTCTTTCCGAAAGCGCGGCCTTTTATTCCATCGGCGATGGGACTTGGGCTTGCTTTTTGCATTCCCTTTTGGAACTGCCTGTCTATGTTTATCGGCGGGTTGATTGCTTATATTCTGATGAAAATCCGACCCGCTTTGGCGGAGAAATATACCATCCCAGCGGCATCCGGACTCATCGCCGGAGAAAGCCTGACGGGTATTTTTATCACGCTGGCGTTTGCGTTAGGTTGGATATAGAAGCACATTCCGGGCGGGTGACACACCACAAACGGACAAGGCAGGCCTTATCCCTACGACTCGCCGCCGGGACGCATGCCGCGGCGGAAATTCGCCGAGCCGGGTTCAGCGCAAGTTCCCGTCTGTCAACCGATAACCTTATCGCGCGTAACCCGGCCGGAACGGAATCAATAAAGGTGAAGGATTGAAGAAGCGTTTCACAAAATTCACACTTGTTTTCGGTGGCGGTGGCGTGCGAGCGCTGGCTCATATCGGAGTTTTAGAGGTACTCGAAAAGGCCGCCGTTCCCATAGGCCGCATTGTCGCAACGAGCGCAGGAGCAATTATCGGAGCGATGTACGCCTGTAATCCTGACGCTTCTGACGTACGTCGCAAAGCGGGCGCGTTTCTGGATGGCGAAACGTTCAAAGATATCGAAAATCTTTTTCAGGACAGGCTACGGGGAACCGGAGGCGATATTCATTCCTTACCACGACTTCTGCTGCGCGTAAAGCGATTCCTTTTAGCGACCAAAGCCGCCGCCAGTCCGGGAATTTTTGAAACCGAAGTTCTCCATACGATTGTGGATTCCCTGTTGCCGGACGTGCAGATGTCTGAGTGTCAAATTCCTTTTGCTGCGGTCGCTGTTGATTTGAAATCGGGGCGACCGACGGTTCTCGATTTGGGAAGTTTGCACGACGCTGTTGTCGCCAGTTGCGCCATTCCGGGTTTCTTTCCACCACAGCTTTTTAATGGAAATCTCTACATAGACGGGGGATCGGTTAGCCCTGTGCCGGTATTAGAAGCGCGCAGCCTGAGCGATTCCGGGTATCCGATTATTGCCGTTGATGTCGGTCGTGATCTCGAAAGCGATGTCGAAGTTTCCAACGCCCTTGATGTCGTCTTGCGCAATGAATCCATCGCAGGTTTTTGGCTGAAGAAACCTCACCTTGAAAAAGCGGCGGTCATTATTGATCCGGATGTAGGTCAGTACACGTGGTCTCACGCCAAGGAGAAAGACGCCTTAATCGAAACGGGAGCGAAAGCGGCGCGTGAAGCTCTGCCAGTGATTTCGAGATACCGAGAGGAAAGCTCGGCGGGTATCTTGAGTAGGATTTTCAAGAAGATAAGAAATCCTTCATAATGACGAAGCGTATTACCCGGTAAAACAGTTCCGGCCGGGTTACGCGCGATGAAGTCCTCGGTTGGCAGACGGGAACCAGCGCTGAACCCGGCTCGGCGGGTTTCCTGTCCGATGTTTGGATTTATTTAAAAATTTGTCGTTTTTCGCTTGACTTCGCTTAGAAGATGTTGTATATTTCTAAGTGAGAGCCCTTAGCCTGTCAGAACGGATTTAATCGTTTTTTCAATTACAGGCGGGTCTATGTTTTATAAAACTGATTATACTAAACTTACAGCCACTTAGGTTCTTTATATGCGCAACGAATTCGTTGCGTTTTTTTCTTTATATTGATCGATTCAGGTAAGAACAAGTTTTCGAGGGCCGACTAAAGCCAATAGGATCAGGAGGTAGCATCATGTTTCGTACAACAACATTCCGGCTTTGTGGGGTTCTCGCGCTGATACTCGGTATCTGGACAACTGCCGGAGCGCGAGGGAAAATCGCTATTGATGGCCTTCATGGGCAACCCATCTTGGAGGCGGTATTCGAGGTTATTGATTTGGAAGCTCTCTATCCGGACATTGACTTCATCACCTTTGACGCCAAGCGCATGCCCCTCACGGATATGCTTGCGGAGGGTTTGACTCAGGGAGAATGGGTGGACTCGATTGTGGTGGATGTTCCGGCCGGAGCGCAGGCTCTTTATGTCGCGTTGGATGTGGATTATTCCGCGAGTCAACAAGTGGAACAACTTCCGATGCTTCATGTGGCAGGCCCTGACCAGAGCGTAACCACAGGAGCATATGGTATGTGTCATATCGATTCCCCGGTTCCGGGGGAATATACTATCGTTATCGGCTGGTATCTTGACCCGGTTTACTACAAGATTGGCACCGGTCCGCATATTTGGGACGTGTATCCTCTGGAAGATTACGATGCGGTGATGCGCTTTCTCGGTTTCACGTGGATGCTTTTCCGTGGAACTCCGCCGCCGTATTCAAGCGATGATTTCACGCAGCTGCAACAAATGTTGGATGCGAGCGGGGGCTTGTGTCTTTTCTATGATGGAGCGGATCCAATTGCCATGAAGCCCATCATACATGTCCAGAATTTTGCTTCTGAAGGAGCGACCATTCAGGTCAATATTCCCGGTAAATTAACCTATGCGCTTCCGCAGCCGCAGGCGAGAGCGCCGCTTATCTGGCAGGTGGCTCCGGGAAACGCAGAGGCGGAATTATACTATGAGGGGGCGTTTCGCAGGCCGCTTAATTTTATTGCCCGTGAATCCACCGGTAAGCTCGTCAATCGTTCGTGGGCGACGGTTCGTGATTTGAAACTTATCGAATTCGTACCCGGCAGGGGTTATCGGATTCGTGAAATCGGAACACTTTTACCCGGAGAAGAAAGCTCGTCGCAGGGTGGAGTCGTTTTGCCGTATCTCGCGGCTTGCCAGAGACTCGACGACATCTTTCGGCGGGAGGCCATCGAAGCCGGGATGACCGCAGACGAAGTGCGGTCTTTCTTCACGAAATATACTTGGGCGTATCGTGTCATTGCGGATGTGTCCGCGGCGGACACTCCGGTGTGTCTCTATCGTATTGAAGGCGATGACTACGATGCTCTTTTGCCAATGACGTCAGAGCCTGTCCCGGCAGAAGTGCGCCGGATACTCTGGGTTTATTCGATGCTTCCGGAAATTGCAGGTTCGAACCATGCGGTGCATCCGCGTGCAACCATTCCACAAGTTTCGCAGGCGGCGCAACGAGTTGGTATGCTGCATGAGTATGGTTTCTTGCGCGAGACCTATGGAGGGGATGCGCTCGATGATTTGGACGAGTGGGGCTGGTATTTTTATGACCTGTCGCTCTATGATACATCAGATTGTGTAGAGTGGCCGGAAGAAATTATTTTCCACACTCAGGGAGCCAGTCCGCTTGCGCCGCGACTGATGCAAAATGTCAGTCAGGTTATCGGCATGTTCAGTTGCGGGATTCAGCCCGCGGCAGGTGAAGCGGAGGTGGTGCTGTCAGGTGATGATGATACCGCCAGCGACTATCCGGGTTCGCCGTTCCCTCCCGGCAGCTACCCGCCGGTGGTTGTGGCGAGACAGGAAGCAACAGGGGGACGGCTTGTGGGTCTGGCTGACCTGTATTTCCCGGCGGATGAAGGCGACAATGTGCAATTCATGAACAACCTTTTCGAATGGATCGGTGAAGGTTCGACCGGCGAAGGCGCGGATATTGATATGCCTGTAGCGGTTGCCGAAACGACGCTGTTCGAAAATACGTCGGGAGAGACACATTTCCGCGTCATGAATATAGGCGATGCACCGCTCGTGCTTCAAACGGATTTGCCCGCACTCTCGTGGGTGAGCGCAACCGGCCCTTCGGATATTATTTTAGGGGGCGGCGAAGAAGCCGAGTATATTTTAAGCTGGTCCAGTGAATCGCTTGCGCCGGGCTATTACGAAACTCAGTGGAATTTTACCAGCAACGACGCAAACGAGCCATCGCTTACTTGGCCGGTGCGGCTAAGGGTTGTCAGTCAATCTGCAATAGAGCCGCGTAGTCAGAATCCGGTTGTTTCGGCATTTAGGCTGTCGGCTCCTTATCCGAATCCATTTAACGCGAGCGTGGAAATTCCGTTTGCGTTGGCTCACGGCGGCACTGTTTTCTTTGATCTCTACAACGTGTTGGGACAGCATGTGGAGCGTCTTCCGGTAAAGGAATGGTCGGCGGGCACGCATCATCTTCAATTGGATTTTTCCGGCAGACCGGCGGGTGTCTATTTCCTTCGAGCTGAATTCACCGGCAAGGTTCTTTTACAGAAGCTGATGTTGATTAAATAGCGTAGGGGCGCACCCACGTGTGCGCCCGTCTTTGCTGTGAGTAGTTCGCGGGCGTACACGTGGGTGCGCCCCTACCACTTATCTATTTCGAAGGATTTTTTTGGCGAAACTTTCCTCCCTCCAAAACCACTCTATGCCCACTGGATTTTTCACACATCCCGCCTTCATCGAGCACAACCCCGGTTCCATGCATCCCGAAAGGCCTGAGCGTCTCGTCGCTATTGAAGATGCTGTAAGAAAAATCTCTCTTCAAGAGAAGCTTGTATTCCGTCAAGCGCCAAAGGCATCTCGCGCCGACCTCCTGCGAGTCCACGACGAGAGATTTATAGAGGAAATCTCTTCCTTTTGCCGCAACCAAGCTTATCTTCCGAGCATGGAGGCGGAAGTAAATGAAGCGACTCTTGAAGCTGCTTATCTTGCGGCTGGAGCCGGAATCGCTGCGACACGGGCCGTGATGGACGGCGAACTCAACAACGCCTTTTGTGCTGTTCGGCCTCCGGGACATCATGCGACGGCATCGCAGTCCATGGGATTCTGTCTCTTTAATAACATTGCTATTGCCGCAGCCTATCTGCTTGAAGAAACCAAAATCTCTCGAATTCTGATTGCCGACTGGGATTTGCATCATGGGAACGGGACGCAGGATATTTTCTACAACTCGCGTCGCGTTTTCTATTTCAGCACACACCAATGGGGAATCTATCCCGGCTCGGGAGCAGCTTCGGAAACAGGAACGGGTGAGGCACGAGGTTTTACACTGAACCGGCCACTCATGATGGGTGATGGCGACAAAGAAATCATTGCGGCCTTTGAAGAAGAATTGTTGCCCGCGATGGAAGAATTTCGTCCGGAGTTCGTGTTGATTTCAGCCGGTTTCGATGCTCATGAAGCGGATCCTCTTGGGAGCTTGCGTGTGACGGATGCCGGTTTCAGACGACTTTCTGAAATCGTTTACGGAATAGCCGACCATCATGCCGGAGGGCGACTCGTCGCTTTCCTCGAAGGAGGATATAATCTGGGTGTTCTTGGACGTTGCGTTTGTGATATTTTAGATGTATTTTCATAAGCGTGTCCTTGATGGTTCTTTTTGTGGAGGGAAATAATGGGTAAGATTCGACGAGTTGCCGTTCTTTCGGGGGGAGGTTCTCGCGGTTGTTTTCAGGTTGGGTTTCTCCACGGTCTCTTCCATCAGCGACCGGAAGCCCATGATTTCCATTTTCATGGCTGGGTGGGAGTCTCGACAGGCGCGTTACAGGCGTCGTGGATGGGACATTGGCTGCCGGGAACTCCCGATAACTTCTCGCTCCAGCAGAAAATAAGCGCTCAAAGTCTGAAAGCGATCTGGCTCAGCCTTGAAGGAAACTCCAGCATCTTCGAGTCTTGGCGCAACAACTTCTGGAGTTGGACGCTCCGAAAGATTGTCCCGAAACTTTCGCCGGACATGAAGGATTTGGCGATGGCGGTTCTTCGGAGAAAATCGGCGGTTTATGACAATTCTCCGCTTCTCGAGCTGCTGAAAGAACATCTGCAGAACGCCCGCTGGCATCCCGGTACGACCTTTGTCGGCGTGACGGATTATCGCACTGGGGACTATCAAGATATCGAACTAAAGGCGGGGGAAGCGATTACGAATATCCTTGCCAGTACAGCGATTCCCATTGTCTTTCCGGGAGTCAATGGTTTATTCGACGGCGGCGTGCGGAACATGACTCCGCTCAAAAAAGGTGTTAAGCTCCTCTTATCGGAAGGACAGGCCCCGGATGAGGACTATGAGCTGTACGTAATTCTTACCGGCCCGCGAGGAGTTGTCGCCACGGAAGAAAAATATGAGCATATCGTTGATATCGCCAAACGGACGTACGGCATTATCATGGATGAGATGTTAGTCGAAGATTTAAAGGAAGCCGCCAGAGTAAACCGGCTGGTTGACTTTTTAGATTCGATGCAGAAGATGAATCCTCATCTGGATGTCCCTGAAGAATATGCGAAGTATGTTAAATTGAAAATCTACCTGATTGAACCGCAGTTGGATATGGTGCCGAAAGAGTCGACGAAATTTCATCCTGATGAAATGCGTCATGGTATCGAATGCGGAGAGCGAATAGCGAAGGATTTCATTCAGGAGCCCGGCAGATTTCTTTTCACGTAAGGAAGCATGAAGGTGACTCATGAAACGGATAAAAGCGGCGTATGCGGTAAAAGAGGGTGACCGGATCTTGTGCGAACTCTGTCCGCGATTTTGCAGGCTCGCCGAAGGACAGGAAGGTTTTTGCCGGGGACGGGAAGTTTCAGGCGGCGAACTCTATGTGACGAACTATGGGCAGGCCGTTTCAATGGGTGTGGATCCGATCGAAAAAAAACCGCTGTTTCATTTTCATCCAGGGAAGCCGATACTTTCGCTGGGACCGAATAGCTGCAATCTCTCCTGCAAGTTCTGCCAGAATGCGGACATCTCGCAGGGGCGTGTCTCGACACACTACGTATCGCCGGATGATTTGACGAGATTGGTTGAGAACTACGATTCTATCGGCGTCGCTTTCACCTACAGCGAGCCTCTGATGTGGTATGAATACATCCGCGACAGCGCTCCTTTGGTACGCGAGAAAGGCGGAGTTGTCGTGTTGGTGACAAACGGTTATCTTTGTGAAGAGCCTTTACGAGAACTTCTACCGCACATTGACGCACTGAATGTGGATTTGAAATCTTCGCAGGAAGATTTCTACCACCGTCTTTGCGGAGGACATCTGGAAGATGTTTTGCGGACGATACGTATCGGCGTCGAATTGGGACTCCATATCGAGGTGACGCATCTCGTTGTCACAGGTGAAAACGACAACGAAGAGAATATTCGCGCCATCCGGGATATTATCGCGGCTATCAGCCCTCGGATTCCGCTGCACCTGTCTCGCTATTTTCCTCACTATAAATATAACGAGCCCGCCACGTCGGGAGAATTCCTTTTAAAGGCGCGGCGGATTTGTCAGGAGAAGCTTCCCTTTGTTTATCTGGGGAATATCGCGCCCAACGGTGGAGAAGATACGCGCTGCCCGGTTTGTGACGAACTTATTATTTCGCGGCGTGGCTATGCTACAGAGATTCATGCACTTTTAGATGGTCATTGCGTGAAATGTGGGGCGGATTTGGGAGTGGTTCAATAGCGAAAGGAATACGACTTGAGTTTTGCAGAATGGGTTGAGGTCATTGACGGTTGGGTGTGGGGGTATTTTCTTATCTTCTTACTCGTGGGAACCGGCCTTTTTCTCTCCTTTCGATTTCGACTGGTGCAACTACGGCAGTTTTTTCATGGCTGGGGATTGATTTCAGGTAAGTGGGACAATCCCAAGGATGCCGGTGAGATTACGCACTTTCAAGCGCTGTCAACCGCGCTGTCCGCTACGATTGGCACCGGAAATATTGCAGGCGTCGCGACAGCGATTACGTTGGGCGGAGCCGGCGCGGTTTTCTGGATGTGGGTAACCGCGGCGGTAGGTATGTGCACGAAGTTCACCTGCTGCCTGCTCGCTCAACTCTACCGCGAAATTGATGAGAACGGCGTCGTGGCGGGCGGCCCCATGTATTATCTCAAGAATGGACTAAAGCTTCCGTGGTTGGGATGGTTGTTTGCTCTCTTTGCCGCGATTGCCACTTTTGGTTGTGGGAATACGGTTCAGGCGAATTCCGTCGCGGCTCCGCTCTATGATTATCTCGGCGTGCCTAAGCTTCTCATCGGAATTGTCTTGGCAATTCTTGTGGCATTTGTGATTATCGGCGGTGTCCGACGAATTGCTCAGGTGGCCGAACGCGTTGTTCCGCTGATGTGCCTGATTTACGTCGTATGCGCTGTCGCAATCATTATTACAAATTTGAGCGCCGTGCCGGGAGCATTCGCTGAGATTTTCCGGGGCGCTTTCGGAATCAAATCCGCCGCAGGCGGCGTGGTGGGCTACACGGTTGTTCAATCAATGAGATGGGGGATTGCGCGCGGACTTTTTTCAAACGAATCGGGTTTGGGCTCAGCGGCGATTGCGCATGCTCCTGCAAAAACGAAGGAACCTGTGCGCGAAGGATTCGTCGCGATGCTGGGGCCTTTCATCGATACGCTGATGATCTGTACGATGACCGCGCTTGTGATTATCATCAGCGGCCTTCACAAAACGACGGATTATACCGGAGCGTCGTTATCGGCTTCGGCATTCGAAAAAGCCCTGCCCGGTTTTGGAGCGCACGTCGTTGCTTTCGGACTTATCTTTTTCGCGTTTACAACCATTGTCGCTTGGAGCTATTATGGGGATCGAGCGGTGCTCTTTCTCTTCGGGCGTTACGGCAAACAAGCGACTCACGTTTACCGATGGCTCTATGTGCTGGCGATTCCAGTCGGAGCGACAATTTCGCTTCCTCTAGTCTGGAATCTTTCGGACATCGGCAACGGGCTGATGGCGTTTCCCAATCTCGTCGCTCTCATCGGGCTATCGAGTGTCGTCGCGGTTCGTTTACGCGACTATGAATCGCGGCGTCCCACAATGACGCCCTACCGAAAGACTTTTGGAGGATCGTTTATCAAACGAGAGCCTCGTGATCGTTAGCAGCAAACGGACATGACAGGTCATGTCCCTACAACTCGCTTTTAGTATGAGGATTGTATGCGCATAAGCCAGCGGACAATTGGCACACTCAAACAAGTCCGACGTTATGTCAGGCTTGTTATCGGATTCACTGTGCTTGTCATCGGACTTGCGCTGCTAATTCTACCGGGCCCGGCGTTTATTGTCATCCCGGTGGGTTTGGCCATCCTCGCCACCGAACTTGTCTGGGCGAAGAAACTGCTGGACCGAGTCAAAAACGGAGTCGAGACCGTAGGGCAACTCTTTGGCCGAAAGAAGCATTCGGATAGTCAGGATTTCGATAAGAAAAACAGCGCGTTATAATGGAAGGAAACTTGACAATTAGAAAGTGATTTGTTAAATTTACAGCTTGAATTCAAACGGAATTCAGATGCGTCAGCGCCTATAGCTCAATTGGTAGAGCAACTGACTCTTAATCAGTAGGTTGTAGGTTCGATTCCTACTGGGCGCACTACTGTAAGGGCTTGTAAGTATGATGCTTACAAGCTCTTTTTTTTGAAGCCGATATGAACAGGTGTTCAATAAAATTAGCACGTAAGTCCAATGTTTATAACAATTCACAGAGATTGATCCTCATATTCACCTTTTCACCTTGACTGATTCAACTTCCGGGAAGATCTGCCAATTTGCCTCGGTGGGAAAAAAGCACTTTGGAGGATTTTAAGAATAGCAATATCAACATGTTCTGTTGCAAAGAGCCATTTTCACAAATGCGTGCGCAGATGACATAGGCATCAGAGGGCAATTACATGAGTTTCTCTATTGCATTTATGAGTTAATTACTATAAATTGTATTCATTCTGCCCATCATTTCCTTCGCGTATTACCTTCGACAGACGAACTTGGACACGAACGCATCCTGATACCATTAGCTACCGAAATCCAATCATCTGATAAGAGAATATTGCATTTTCATCCAACCAAATTATATATCCCTGAAAAAACCAATAGACTATAGGGAGAATCGATGAGAGATAAGCGTCACATATTCCCCAAAGCCAGAATTCCCTATGGCACCTGGGGAAGCAGCTTTTTCCCGGCCTGGCAGATGTCTCCACTGGCGGAGGTTAATATCGGCCAGTTTGCCAGCGAGGCTATGAACAAGATTTTAGGAATCAGAAAGGTTCCCAAGAGTGAGCTGGACTACCTTATTCTTGGCTCCACAGTCCCTTGGCATTGGAAATTTTGGAACGCACCACTCATAGCAAGCTGCCTTGGGCGCCGCGTGCCGGGTTATCATGTGGAACAGGCTTGTGCCACAGGCCTCCAGACGATTCTTTTGGGAGCAACTTGAGATACGAGAGAATCGAATCTTTCGCAAAGAGAACGGCCACAAAGAACTCCCTTGGAATGAAGTGGCGGCACAGTGTTTCGCGCAGAATGGGCCCCTTACAGGTCGCGGGCATTATTCTCCGCCGGAGGGATTGGGAGGGAAGTTCAAAGGAGCAACCGTCGGAACATCTCCTGCGTATTCGTTTTCCGTTTGCGTCTGCGAGGTGGACGTGGATATTGAAACCGGACGCGTGAAGGTGACCGCTTTCACGGATGCGCACGATGTCGGAACGCCGGTCAATCCCGCGGCTGTCGAAGGGCAGGCGGAGGGAGCGATTGCGATGATGCTCGGTGAAACACTATTCGAGGACGTAGTCTTCGACGACAACGGAAAAAACCTCAATCCCAATCTTCATGATTATCTTTTGGTAACTGCCAAAGACGTCCCACCGATTAACTGCAGCACGGTCGAGTCGTATGAACCGCGAGGCCCTTTCGGAGCGAAGGAAGTGGGTGAAGGCTCAACACTACCGGTCATCGGCGCCATCGCCAACGCCATTGAAGACGCGATAGGCGTCCGCATCAAATCCCTCCCCATCACCGCGGAAAAGGTCTTGAGAGCGCTGAAAGAAAAGAAGAACACGGAAGGCTGAATTCCGGCAAGGTTTAGCAGACTGTATGATCATTGATTGCCAAGATAATAGGATGTCAATGCGACAATCCATACCAAAGAGCATCCGATTCGAAGTCTTCAAACGTGACTCATTCACTTGCCAGTATTGTGGCCGCAAGTCTCCCGATGTGCTTCTGGAAATTGACCATATTGAACCGGTCTCCAAGGGTGGCACAAATGACATCCTGAATTTGATCACGGCATGCAAAGACTGCAATGCAGGTAAGTCTGATAGACGGCTTTCAGACACGACTGTCCTCGACAAACAACGGCAACAATTGGAGGAACTCCAAGAGCGTAAGGACCAAATCGAGATGATGTTCCAGTGGCAGAAAGGCCTACATGATCTGGAAGATCAGGTAATCACCCAACTCTCGGATTGCTGGTCAGAACAAGTGCCCGGCTATAGCCTCAACGAGAACGGCCTCAAGGGGCTGAAACGTCTCAAGAAACGGTTTGAGATCGATGAAATCCTGGCTGCAATGAGGATCGCGGTCGATCAGTATGTTGACTTCGAAGATGGGGAACCTACCAAAGAGTCCGTGGAGTATGCATGGAAAAAAGTCGGTGGAATCTGTAACATAAGACAACTTGAGAGAGAACGGCCGCATACTCAACGATTGTTCTACATTCGGGGCATTCTGAGAAACCGTCTCGACTACCTTAATGAGAGCATTGCTCTCGAGCTTCTGCAGGAAGCTTTAGACGCTAATGCAAGTGTTGAGAGCCTTGAAAGATATGCCAAATCGGTGCGGTCTTGGACGGAGTGGCGTAACGGCGTCGAGGATTTCATTGTGCAACAACGAGAAGGTCACAACGAAGGTGAGCCAGAAATGGAAGAAGACGAACCATGAGGTGCGCAATCCAGCGGACAAGCTGTGAGTTGATAGAGGTTGTGTTATGCGGAGGCCAGATAGAATATGACCGGAATGGAAAACCAGAGGCAATTCATAAAATTCTAATTACTTAGGTCTCGATATTTGCAGAAATTTCTTTTTCCCAATAACGACTGAAGAATTCTTATGCAGAAATCATCCAATCAATGTTTAGCTGGCCGCAACGCATAAGTACGCACTCCCATGGAGGCGTTTGACCCTCGTTTCCGCTGGGGATACGAAAAAGGAGGCTATAATGTCTTGGAACAGGTTGTCAATTACCGCCCTCATCGTCGCAGTGGTTCTCGCTACATCTTCAATCTTCACGATCTATCGTATACAACATCGCCCTCGTATGCGCTTCGATCTGGAAAGATTCATACAAGAACAAGAAGAAAGAGATATGATAGATCAACGGCTTCTGTTCCTTAGGCGAGAGATCGCGACTGCTATGGGTGTGGAATCAAAGACAATAGAGATGATTATTCTCGATAAGAAAGAACGCTTCTCGAAAGTGAGTGGAGTCTCCTTCCATTATGTTGACAAAGATGAAGTAAAGGGCTTTTACAACGACACATTCCGGGAGCCGACCTTCGAAAGTCTGATATCTGAGATCACGGGCGAGGTTTCTGCAGAGATCAAAGGAGGTCTACCAAAGATTCTGGAGTCGAAGATAGGTGGTCGCGATATCAACAAATGGATCTCAACAATTAAATTGCCAGAGACTTCTCTATCTGGGATGTTTGTGAAGTACCAGAAAGAGATGATTCAGCGGGATGAAATTACTTTGGGACTTGAGGAGCTTGATATTGAGCTCAAAGATCTTCACGAATTCAATACTTCGGTTGAGAAGCTCGATGAAGCTTTCGCCTTTGTTGTACCCAGTGAACTTGTGGAGGAACACAGAACTAAGCTCCGAGAGAAAGCCGCCGAGAAAACTCTGGCCAAACTTGAGGCAGCATCGGGTTGGGTTTTAATGGAGGGCAAATTTGCGATTGCGAGGAGTGAGAATCTCTATATATGCACATTGCATCATCCAGTTAATGAATTTCTATCGGAGGAGGCTGCACCGCTAACAATTTCTATCTTTTTACCCAAAGACGGCATCGAACAACGGTACGCAAGTAACTACGCACGGTCGGTAGGGAAGGTAATTCCGTTGCGAGTGTTTGGAAAGGTATGGCAGCCAGTGAACCGTGCTGCTAGTGTGTGGGAACTTCAGATTACGCCGCTTGCTGTCTACTAGCCTAAGGGCAGGAGACGACCGATGAGCGACCTGTGTTTCAGAGAGATTCATGCGCTCGTGACAGATTTGTTTTTCGTCTGCGAATTCGGCAAAGATGACTCCATATTGTTGATGTGTCATCGGGTGATGTGAGGGTTGGTTGACTGCCGGTGAACACTCGTGGGAGAATCCTTTCAGATAGGAGTTTAACATGGGAGCGGATAGTGCTCAGCCGCCCGCAAAGCGGAGGCTCTTTCCAACGGCCCTTCATGTGTTGCTTACGATTTACGGGATACTGTATCTTGTGTTTGTCATTATCGGCTTCGTACCATCTCAAGAAGGGTCCCCAGTCAGCCCCAGCGTTCCGTATCATCCGTTCGCTCTCGAAGGGAGCCTCGTCAAAGTCCTGTTCGTGTTCTTCCTCTTCGGATTTTTCACGGCGTGGAAGAATCGACTGGCAGCAGGCGTGCTTTTCATACTCTGGTGGGCGGCGATGTGGGGCTTGGAGACGTTGATGGTCGCAAGAGGGGGCAGCGGCGGAGCCATCGTGATGGGATTTCCGCTGTTCGTGCTGGGAGTGTTGTTTGTCGTTTCGGGATACCGGCAAAGACGCTTACGCTCGGTGCCGTCTCAGCCATAATGCGAACATCGTAGAAGAAATCCACATGGGAATCAACAAGAGACAATGAAAAGAGAATGATGAAGCGTCGCGAAGACTTGAGGAATGTCGCCATTATCGCCCACGTGGATCATGGAAAGACAACGTTGGTGGATGCGCTGCTGCATCAATCGGGGGTGTTTGGTCTTCATTCGCAGGTGGAAGAGCGCGTCATGGACACGCTCGATCTCGAGCGGGAGAAGGGCATCACGATTTTGTCCAAGAACACGGCCATTGTCTGGCAGGGCCGAACCATCAACATCGTTGACACGCCAGGCCATGCCGATTTCGGCGGACAGGTGCAGCGCGTGCTCAAGATGGTTGACGGCTGTCTGCTGTTAGTGGATGCGTCCGAAGGACCGTTGCCGCAAACGCGTTACGTGCTCTCGAATGCACTCGACAACGGACTCTCTCCCATCGTTGTGATCAACAAGATAGACCGTTCCGATGCTCGGATCAGCGCGGTGGTTGATGAAGTACTGGAGTTGTTCCTCGACCTTGACGCCAGCGAGGAACAATGCCACTTTCCGCTGATCTACACCAACGCGCGAACGGGAACGGCCACTCTCGATTTAGAGATTCCGGGCCAGGATCTGCGGCCGCTGGTTGACCTCATCTTTGAGAAAATTCCAGCGCCTGAATATGATCCGGAGTGCGGTCTGCAAATGCAGATTACAACCCTCGACTACAGCGACTATGTGGGTCGGATCGGCATCGGAAGAATTGCTCATGGAGAGATCAAGGTCGGCGATCAGGTGCGACACGTCAAATCGGCGAACGAGCAGTATTCGGTCAAAATATCGCAGCTCTACGGCTTCGAGGGTTTGAACCGGATCGCGATTCAGGAAGCGCGTGCGGGAGACATTGTCGCCCTTGCCGGGATTGAGAATCTGTATATCGGAGATACGGTGGCCGATCCCGATGACCCACGCCCGTTACCGTCGCTCAAGATTGACGAGCCTACGCTTGAGATGGTATTCAGCGTTAATACATCGCCGTTCGCGGGGCGTGAAGGCAGATATGTGACGTCGCGGCAGATTCGCGACCGGCTGCACAAAGAGCTGCGAGGCAATCCCGCGTTGCGCGTGGACGATGCCAGCGGAACCGACAAATTTCGCGTTTTCGGGCGTGGTGAATTGCAGTTTGCGATCCTGATCGAGATGATGCGCCGCGAAGGATTCGAGATGTGCATTGGCAAGCCTCAGGTCTTGTTTGAAAAAGAGGGCAACCAGATTCTCGAACCGTATGAGGCGCTGCTCGTGGATTGTCCCGAAGATTATGTGGGCGTGATTACGGGCATATTTGGGATGCGGCGCGGGCGGATGACACGGATGAACAATCATCAGACGGGTTGGGTACGCATGAATTTCGATATTCCAATGCGCGGACTGATCGGCGTTCGTCCACTTCTGCTCACGGCGACGCGCGGTACGGTGATTTTGCACAGTCAATCGGCAGGCTACCGGCCGCTCGAAGGCGAAGTGAGTTCTCGACCTACCGGCGTTATCGTAGCCGACCGCCAAGGTAAAGTCACGGGCTACGCGCTCAATAACCTGCGGGATCGCGGCGATATGTTCGTGGGAGCTGGCACACCCGTTTACGAAGGTATGATCGTGGGCGAGAACTCGCGCGATGTTGATCTTGTCGTCAACATTGTTCGCGAGAAAAAGCTGACAAACATACGCGCGGCAGGTTCGGATGAACACTATCAGATCGCGCCGCCCAGAATACTATCGCTGGAAGAAGCGATTGCGTTCATCGATGACGATGAATTGGTCGAGGTTACGCCGAAATCGCTTCGGTTACGGAAGGTGTTCTTGAACGCAGAGGAGCGCAAGACGGCGGAGAAGCGGGCGACCACAGCATCGTGACTGATTCGTCGGGGTTCGAGTCCCTGTAGGTGCACTATCGTAAGAGCCTGCAAGCGAAGATGCTTGCAGGCTCTTTTTTTATCTGCGAAGCATTACGACGTTCCGGGCATACGCGTTAGCGCCCGTTTTTCATTCGACGATAGACGCGTAAGGTCGGCGTCTGTGACCCGACCGCATACATTATTTCAGACGAGCAACCAACGGGCAAGACGGTTTTAACGGACAAGGCAGGCCTTGTCCCTACACTCATCCAAGTTGTGTGGTGAGATACGCGTCGTAGAGCCGGAATTCTTGAGGGTGATGTATGCAGAGCACGGACTGTGAGATTAATCATACAGTAAATCGAGAACCCATTCACCGTAACTTCAACAATAACAAAGGATTCATGGTGTGGCACCAATATTGATTTAGGTTAATGCAGAAATTGAATATGAATCGAAGCAAAACCTACCAATAGGAGCCAATCATGAAACGCTTTCAAACAATCGGCACGCTGCTCGTCCTTACGGGTTTGTTGATTGGATGCAGCAATAACCTGACAGGGCCGGACCAGACGATTTCATCAAGCCAAGGCGCAGCTCAGGTTGTTATGAAGGGTGAACCGAGGCGAAGCGTTATCTATGCATTTGGTTCTCCGAGTATTCTGTTGATGACGGGACACGTCGAAAATATCGGTGAAGCAGCAGCGTACTCTGTGCGCGTCAAATACACCCAAGGGTGCGTATTCGGCAACTGTGGTACGTCGCCGTTGACGGTCGAACCGGGAGAATCCGCATCATTCACCATGTACATTGATCTAAATTCATCCCCAGAGGGGACAAGAACCTATCATATCACTTGGTGTGATAATCCTTGATAATTGGAAAACAGGGTATTAAATTGTGGTTCGCAGTCTGTCTATCGTTGTTTGCTGCAAGCTGCTAATGCCATAATTTAATATGCTTACGCAGGAAACCTTGGTCATTAGTCAGTAACCAAACAACGATTGGAGACATCATGAAAACGAAATCTTACTTTACCCCAGTGCTGATCCTCTTGGCGTGCTTCACGTTTTTCGCCGGGGTTGTACCAGCACAAGCTGCGACGAAAGAAGAGCGGGTTCGATTTTCGAGACGAAATTTGGGCGGCCCGCGACTTGGTATCACAGTTATCGCCGGTGACAACGAACTATCGCGACGTCTGGATGCGGAGAATATCGGCAAACAGATCAGTCAGTTTGGATGGCATTTTGAGCACCAGATCATTCCAGACGGCGGCGGACCGCAATTCGTGGTTCAGTTCACACCTCTCATTGGAGGTGTCGAATATGGCAAAGTCATTCCAGGGGCGACTCTGGCGATGGGTATTCGCTTTCCGAATGGCTACGAGTTTGGACTGGGACCCAACATTACACTTACTAAGGGTGATGGCCCCCCAACAGCGCTGGTTGTTGGAGTCGGGAAGACGTTCAATTATGGCGGCGTAAGCATCCCGCTCAATCTCGTCTATACCACAAATCCTGATGGCAACCGAGTGTCGTTCATCATCGGTTACGCGATTGCTCGCGATTAGCATGATCGGTTATCGTTCATTGATGTCGACAGAACAGTCTTCCGAAACACCTAAGTGGTGAAAACCATGTCAGCAGCTAATCTGTACAAAATGTTTGAAAGCGCCGCGTGTCGCTATCCGGATCATGCGGCGCTGAAGCACAAGAAGCACGGACAATTCGTTGAAATCCGTTACGACGAACTCCTGCAGTCGGTGAAAACCGCGGCGGATAATTTTATCAGACTTGGCTTCCGCCGGGGAGATGTTGTTAGAATCTTCTCCTGCAATCGTCCGGAATGGGCGATCTGTGACCTTGCCGCGCTCAAGTTGGGAGCCATTGTCGTCCCCATTTATCCTTCCACGCCTGCTTCAATGTTGAAATACATCATCAGCGATTCGCAGATGAAACTCATCGTGGTGGAAAATCATGCGCTGGCAGAGCTCGTGGCAGGTGTTCAATCACAAACGCCCACATTGAAGACCTGCATTGCCATCGAGAACAGCCTCGAGCCATCACCTGATACGCTGGATTTCTATTCGGAGCTTTGCCAGCCGTGTGATTCAATGGCGGAAAAACGCCCGGCATCTGAGCAGGATATTGCGACGATTGTTTACACTTCCGGGACGACCGGCAATCCGAGAGGAGTCGTGCTGACTCATGCCAATGTCGTTTCCAACGCTCAGGCCATCATATCCCGTTTTCGTGTGACGTCCGCCGACGTAGTTGTTTCCTACCTTCCTCTGTGTCATATGTTCGAACGCACCTGCGGCTACTACGCGATTCTTTTCGGCGGCGGAACCATCGCTTATGCCGAGGCTCTCACCACAGTGGCCACCGATGTCGCCACCATCCGGCCTACGGTTTTAATCGCGGTGCCCCGAGTCATCGAGAGGGCTTTCGAGCAAGCGGTGATGGGTGTGCAGCGCAAATCGTTTCTCGGGCAATGGCTTGTCTCATCGGCGATGCGATGTCTGAACACGCAGGCTAATCTGAATTATCAGAACAAACGTGTTCCGTATTCACTGCGAGCGAAGTGCGCAGTTCTGGACAAGTTCGTCGGTTCAACATTCCGACAATTGGCAGGTGGAAGGCTCAGACTTATCGCGTCGGGCGGAGCTCCGCTGGATAGGAAAATTGCCAAGGCTTTCCATATTTTGGGATTCAATATTGTGGAAGGCTACGGTTTGACCGAAACATCTCCCGTGGTGTGCTGCAATGCACCCCACAATAACACTCTTGCAACGGTCGGGAAGCCGGTCGATGGAGTTCAGGTCCGCATTGGGGAGAATGATGAGATTCACGTGAAAGGCCCGAATGTGATGCGCGGCTATTTAAATGATGCTTCAGCCACAGCCAGTACGTTGGACAGCGAGGGCTGGCTGCATACGGGGGATCAGGGACGGTTTGATGAAAAAGGCAATCTTGTGATTACCGGACGGATTAAGGACCTCATCATCACATCCTATGGAAAAAACATTCCGGCGGCAGTTATTGAAGGAAAAATCACACGGAGTTCATATATATCACAAGTTGTTGTTTTCGGCGACAAAAGGAAGTATATTACATCACTAATCGTTCCGGAGCGTGATGCCATCGAAACTTGGGCGCGCAAGCGAGGGATTGCAGTCAAAGGGAACTCGGCGCTTGTGCAACATGAAGAAATTAGGAGACTTATCGCGCAGGAAATAGAGCGGGCGACACAGGACTGCGCACCTTTTGAAAAGATAAAAGCCTTTCAATTAATCGCTGAAGAATTCTCGGTTGATAACGGCCTGTTGACTCCAACATTGAAGGTGAGAAGAAATGCAATCGCTGAACAATATCATGATTTAATCGATTCCATGTACACGAAGGATGAAAATGGCGCACACAGACAATGAAGTTCTCCTGACCGGGGCAACGGGATACATCGGTCAAAATTTGTTAGGCACGTGGCTTGAGAAAACCGACCAACGAATCAACTTGATTGTGCGAAGTCGTCACGGACTGCCTCCCGCATCACGGATTGAACAAAGCCTCCGTGATGCGTGCGGTTCTGATGCGTATGCGCGTTGGTCAGATCGGCTGCAGATTTTCAAAGGGGATGTATCACAAGAACGATTGGGATTGGATGCCCAATCGTATCAATCGCTAACCGGAAAAGTTTCAAAGATTATCCACTGCGCCGCCGCCGCTCGTTTTGACCTTAGCTTGGAAGATGCTCGAGAGACCAATGTCGGCGGTGTTAAAAACATGCTTGCGTTCGCCAGCGAATGTTCGAATCTTCAGAAGCTGGATTATATCGGAACGGCGTACGTGGCTGGGGTGCGAAGTGGAACGGTTTCAGAAGATGAGCTAGACGTCGGGCAGGAGCACCGCAACACCTATGAGCGAAGCAAATTCGAAGCCGAGTTGCTGGTGCGGCAATGGATGGCTAAGCTGCCGATTTCGGTGATTCGTCCTAGTGTCGTCATTTGTGATTCGAGGACAGGCAAGGCGTCGGATCATAACGGATTCTACCGCGCGCTTCGGATGTATCTTCTCGAAGATTTATCTTTGCTTCCCGGTGAACCGTCATCGCTGCTCGACCTTGTTCCGGTGGATTATGTGTGTGATGCGATTTTTCGAATCGCGCATCATCCGAACAGCGCGGGCGTGTGCTATAATCTGACAGCCGGGCCAGAACGCACGACAACACTCGGAGAGATTCAAGAATTAGCGAGCCATTACTCAGGTCGACCGAAATTCAAGATTGTTCCGCGCGATGAATACGCGGCGTTCCTTAAACATGCCGAGAAAAGTCTATCGGATGACGAACAAGCGGTATTCGAGGAATTGTCGTATTATGTCCCTTATCTATTCTGCGATTTGCTGTTCGACAATTCGAATACAGTGAGGGACACCCAACTGCAAGCGCCGCCGATTCGAGATTATTTTCAATTATTCATAAAACGTATTCTATCCGATCACTCATCATGAGGCACACTTATGGGTGCAGATATTTTAATCGTAGATGATGATCCGCAGATTTCTGCGACACTGACTGAGCAGCTAAAAGCCTTTGGATATAATCCTGAGCATGCCGGCGACGGTGCGACCGCTCTCCAGAAACTCAAGGCAAAAGATTATAGTCTTATTCTGCTGGACCTCATGCTTCCCGACACGAACGGCCTGCAGCTCTTGGAGAAATGGAAAGAGGAGGGCTTGGCGGCTCCGGTGATTGTTATCAGCGGAACGGCGACGATTCCCGATGCTGTCACCGCCATGAAGCAAGGCGCGGCTGATTTTCTTGTCAAGCCGATTGATATGCAGATATTGGAAGCCGTCGTGCAGCGGACGCTGACATCGCACCTGCTGCGCACAGAGAATCTGCGGCTGCGACAATTGACCGGCGGGAAAGCTGTGGAATTTCGCGGAGACAGCGCTCTTGTAAAAGCGTTGCTGCGCGACGCAAAAAAGATCGCGATTGGCGACCATCCGGTCTTGCTTGAAGGAGAAACCGGAACCGGCAAGCAAGTACTGGCGCACTACATTCACGCGCATTCCGATCTCGCTGATGAGCCGTTTGTAATCGTCAATTGCGCCGCCATTACCGAGACCTTGTTTGAATCAGAGCTATTCGGACACGAAAAGGGCGCGTTTACGGGAGCGATCAGCCGTAAGCCGGGCAAATTTGAATTGGTCGGCAGAGGAACACTCTTCCTTGACGAAATCGGTGAGCTGCCGGTTCGGTGTCAAGCGAAGCTGTTGACCGCCGTCGAAGATCGCCTGTACGAGAGAGTGGGCGGCGTTCGAACGTTGAGGTTTGACGGCCGACTGATTACCGCAACGAATCGAGACCTCGATGCGGAGATTAAAAAAGAACACTTTCGGAGCGATCTGTTCTACCGGCTCGGGATGTTCCGTCTTAAACTTCCACCGTTGCGTACTCGTCCGGAAGACGTGTCCGTTTACGTTTCGTGGGCAATGGAACAATGCGGACGTCGATACGGACGAGACTACCGGATGCCCGATGATGATACCATGGAGAAGCTCGCCCGCTATCCATGGCCGGGCAATGTCCGGGAACTTCTTCATCATGTGGAGCGTGCGGCGCTTCTAACGGATGATCCGGTTATTAAAAAATCATTATGGCTGTCTTTTCCTTCCTCTCACGGTGAGTCGAACGAAGCATCGGATGATGATTTGCGAGCGGCTCTGAATTCATATAAGAAGAATCATATTTTGCGCGTCGTCTCAAGCTGTGGTGGAAACCAAACGGAAGCTTCACGACGTTTGGGAATCGAGCGCACACACTTAAATCGTCTGCTGGCGGAATTCGAAGGACGGCGACGATGACACAACGTGTCAAACAGCTTCTGCTTGTCGGTCTCTGCATCCTTGCCGTTGTCGTCAGCATGATTAATATCATCCGGGTGCGGACGTTACCCGTTGATCTTGCGGAAAGCGACGGCAAGGTCATCGTTGAACGCGTTCACACGGGCGGTCCTCTGAAAGAATCGGCGATGCGGCAAGGGGACATTATCTACCGTATTAATGGCAGCGAGCTGCATTCGCTCGCTGAGGCTCGATGGGTATTGGATCACATTCGACCCTATGAAACACTGAGGTTTATGTGCCTGCGGGGTGATTCGATTTTTACAGCCGCTTTGGTGAGCGATCGCCCGGTGTCTTTCGGTCATGGTATCTTGGTTGCTGTCGTAGGTTTGCTTTTTCTGGCGCTGGGGTTGTCTGTCTGGTGGCCGGTTATCGGAGATTCACTCGTCGCTGCATTTTTGCGTTTGAATATCATCACCGGGTTAGCCATCCTTCTTGAATCTCTCACCAATGCGTTCGAACCGGCGCTCCTTCATCATGCTTATTCTCTCGCGTGGATGGCCTGTTATTGTCTGATTCCGGGAGCTCTTCTTGATTTCATATTGCGATTCTCGAGGAGACAGTATCCGCGATTCAAATGGCACACGCTCATTCTGTACATTCCGCCTTTTCTGCTACTTATCACTCTCAGCATCGTATTCATCTCAGCTTCCGTAACACAAAACCCGATTCTCATTTCTCTTTTTGATTTAGGCATGCGCACGGTTTTAGGTCTGCTGATGCTTACCTATTTTGTGATAACCTTCTTGGTTCTAACCTATGCTTGGCGCCGATCCTCCCGCCCCGAGGAAAGGAATTGCAACCGATGGCTTCTGCTGTGCACATTCGCCGGCGTCGCTCCGTTTATTTTGCTTCACAAACTTCCGACACTCTGGGGAGGATTGTCACTGGTTTCACTCGACCAAGCCCTGATTTTTCTCCCCGTCGCTCCTATCGGCTGGGGGATGGCGGTCGCATCGTTCCGATTGCTTAGAATTGAGTGGACGCTATCGAGAACGATTGTTTATGTTGTGTCCGCCGGGATTGTCTTGTATGCCATGATTATTCTGCTCAGCTTTGGCGCGGGTGAATATAAAGCCTACAATGCGGGAGCAGTTGCCGCGCTAATCGTGGTCGCAGCGTTTATCGCCTATTTAGCGGGGCTCTCTCTTGCTAAAGGAATCCGGAGTGCCGTGGATCGGGTTTACTATGGAGATTGGTACAACTTCCGCGACGCCGTTCAGAATCTTTCACACAAACTCTCCGGTTCAATGCTGGAACAGGATATCGTTTCGATTTTGACGGAACAATTCCCGGATCTGCTACGCATCGAGAAAGCAATTCTGCTGATTCGCGGTGACGATGGCACATGGATTCCACCGCCTCAACGAAATGTGCCATTGGTTGCGGAATTTACAAACGCACTGACGCGTCTCGAAGAGCTGATTGCAAACTCTGGAGATGGGACGCGCGCCGTATCCGTACCACGTCATCACCCATTAGCTGTCTGGGGAGTTACGGCCGTGTTGCCGCTTGAGCATGCGGGTCGCATCATGGGTTGTCTTCTTCTTGGCCGGAAAGAGTCTCAATCGCCCTATAGTGTGCGGGATTTTCAGCTTCTGGACGCGCTCTCGTCTTTTTCCGGAATGGCGCTTGCGAATCTCGAACTGCATAACGAATTGATTGCGCGTGAGTGTCGAGCTGTCGCGGCAGATTTAGCCGGGGGAATTGCGCATGAAATAAATAATGCTCTGTATCCGCTCAAAGGGCAAGCGCAGCTCATGGCGCGTAGCATCGAACAAGAATCCGCGCATAAGCCCGAAGAGAAATTTGCGAATGTCGCACATATCATCGTCGAAATGTCGGACAAAATTCAGCGTATCGCAGACAACTTGAATCGTCTATCTGAACCGGTTCGTCCCAATAAAACTCGCGTGAATCTGAACGACATCGCGGAAAACGCTATTCAAATCCTTTCCGAAACAGCCGGACGCATCAAGCGTTTCCAGAGCGATAATCCCGATGCGCCGTTCCAACTTAAGCAAAATTTTAGTGCGGACATTCCTTCCATTGAAGCGGACTCGGGACAAATCAATCAGGTGTTTATCAATCTTATTCTCAACGCGGCGGATGCGATGGAAACGTTTGATCACGGCGTATTGACTGTGGGAACAACCTTGAGTGCAGACAAAGATTTCGTGATTGGCTATGTTGAGGATACCGGCGTTGGCATCCGAAAAGAACATCTTGCGAAAATATTCCAGCCGTATTTCACGACCAAACCCAAAGGGAAAGGCACGGGTTTCGGCTTGGCTATTGTCCGTTCCATTATTAGAACCCATGGCGGCAAAGCGATGATTACATCCAAAGAAGGCCACGGCACACGCGTGGAATTCACTCTTCCCATTTCTACTCCCTCTTCTCCCTCTGTTTAATCTCTCTCCCTTTTCCCTCTTTTATTGTGTTTCTCGAAACAACGTCTGCTTGATTCTTAAATAGAGACGACAGGCAGGAGCCAGCCGCTAGGGTTGTTTTTCATATCCCCGACCTATGGGCTGGCTCCTGCCTGTCCACCAACAGTGTATGCTCGAACATACAGGTGTATGTTTTGAGCATACACTTTTTTATGTCCGAATCCTCCATTAAGTACTGTATGTGTTGAAGTTGAACCCTTGGCATGGGGATTGTTTTATATAGAGTCAGAATGCGGTCTGTAAGCAAGCAAGAAATCAACTGAGGAGATTGTCGTGAAAAAGTATTTATCCTGTACCTATTCGAATCAAGAAAAAGAGAAGAAACACTTCTTGCGCTACGTCATCAGTTTGCTCTTGATCAGTCTGATGGTTGCCGGTTGTGAAATGGATATGGATTTTGGTGATGGAATCTTAGGAGGAGGCGGGGGCTATGGCGGTGGGGGGGGTCGGGCGGAAGTAACCTTAATTTCTGCAGCGTAGCATTCCCAGACACTAATAACGGTTGGGTGGTGGGAGGGTATGGAAAGATTCTACACACGACAGATAGCGGCAATACTTGGTTTTTTCAGAACAGAACGACGACCAGTGGACTCCGTGGCGTAGCTTTCGTGGATGCGAATAATGGTTGGGCTGTGGGGTATTCTGGGAGAATCGTGCACACCACGGACGGCGGCAGTAATTGGACATCCCAGACCAGTTACACGAGCGATATGTGCTTCTGTAGCGTGGCTTTGACGAGCACTAACACCGCTTGGGCTGTAGGTTCGATCCAAAACAAATACAGAGGGCTCGTCATGCAGACTAGAGATGGCGGCACTAATTGGGATTCGCAGAGCAGCAGAACGGCCCATGGACTTGTTGATGTGACTTTCTCAGATGCGAACACTGGCTGGGCTGTAGGGTGGTATGGAACTATTACACATACCACAGATGGAGGAAATACTTGGACATCTCAGATCAGCGGGACAGGTAAAGACCTTTGTGGTGTGGCTTTCGCAGATGCATACAACGGTTGGGCCGTGGGGGAAGACGGAATGATTTTGAGCACAAGGAACTCCGGCAACAGTTGGAATTCTCAAGTTAGTGGAACGACCTCCAAACTCTATGACGTGGCGTTTACGGATAGAGCTAATGGCTGGGCAGTGGGATACGGGGGAGTGATTCTACACACGACGGATAGTGGAAATACTTGGATTTCACAGAATAGTGGCGCGACCAGCGAACTTCGTGGTGTTGCTTTCCCAGATGCGAATAATGGCTGGGCTGTGGGGCAAAGAAAAATTTTGCACACTACTAATGATGGTAGTAGCTGGCATTCCCAGACCGAAGGGATAATCGAATGACTCCGCTACCGTAATTCCTCAAAGTATTCCTAGGAGATTGTCATGAAAACGTATCTATTCAAAGTAAGCCTGCTAACGGCGCTCGTCAGCATCGGTTTGTTGTTTCCACATTCTACGGCACTCGCAAAATCACCGGTCTGGGTCACACTGGGTATAGGACCAGGCGGAGTTGCAAATGGAGGAAGCGGGCAAAGCTGGATAGGTTCGCGGCTGGCGGTGAGTTGGTGCCAAGGGCCGGGTCAATGGACGGTTGTATCTTCCTCCTGCACCGAATTCGCTCTTTTAAGTTCTATGGATCCTCTGGAATCGGTGGGTGATCTTGGTGTACTATACGGTAAGCGCTTGTCGGAACCGGGACTGGGATTCATGTCTGTCAGCGGCGGTGTCGCGCTTGTATATGGAAAACGCCGAGGAGAGTTCGTCAGGAGCAGTGGCAGTTGGTTCGGCACTTCATATTATGAAGAAGTACCGTTTACCACCGTGGGTTTGCCGGTAGACATGCAATTTTGCCTTGCACCCTTTAACGGTATTGGTCTGGCGCTGGATTTGTTCGGCAATTTGAATTCCGAGAGATCTTACGGTGCCGCCACTATATCTTTGATCATCGGCAAACTGTGGTAAGTCTGTCATAAAATCGGTCGAATGGTGTGATTCACTTCTTCTTGACAATTTAAATCCGGAGTTACATCATGCTGATAAGAAACTTTTTCGTTCGTTATTTGGGGATTGCTGCAATCGGCCTACTTGCATTGTTGCTCGGACTGGCGGATGTCGCGGAAGCCCAGAAGCTCGGATTTCATTTAATCTATATGGAACCGAACGGCCCGGACGCGGAAAACTACAGCGACCCTGCTGGCGGCTTTGGCGCTCACTTAGTAGCGCCACTACCGCGTCCGGTACACATGTTTGCCTTTACGCTCGGGTTGGAAAACATCATTATGGGAACGGATAGCCGTGAAGTCTACGACACACGCACTTACGAATTTGTCCAGGAAGATATCACTCAGCGATATACGCGGCTTTTTATCGGAGGCGAATTTGGGGGGCACGGTTACGGTTTCTTCCGGCCGCACATCGGGATGAATTTCGCGATAGTCAATTATGGCTTCACGGTTGACCGCGTGCATTATGATGATTACTCTGAGGAGTTCATCACACAGAACTTCAGGCGCGACAACCACTGGCTTTTCGGGCAGGATTTTACATTGGGTCTCGACCTGCGCGTCAGTCGAAAGATTTACGTGGATATGGGAGTCCGTTATCTGAAGACTTACTCTGTGCCCGTGCAGTTGAATCAGGGGCTTGCCACGGTGTTTCCGGAGTACTTTCAGGTATATCTTGCGGTGGGAGTTCATACGGATGTGTCTGAATTTTACGACGAGCCGGATAGGCGATAATTCGCCATCTGCAACTTAGAATAGGAGGATAGAATCATGACGGTATTCATTTGGCTTATTATTCTCGGGTGTACAATCACGGCACCCGCGTTGTCTGGCGATACTCTTGTAACGCCCGACAACGTTGAAGACATTCGCATCGAAGGGAAACGATTCAGCTATGACTCCCTTACGTTTCAGCGGTCGGACCTTTGGCCGGGACGACGCGTGGATGTCACATTATTCGATGGAAGCGCCTACCGAGGGCGACTTCTCTATGTTACCGACGACCATCTCTTTGCCGGATCTGAGGTGAGGTCTTCTTGCAGTGAGGCAGCTCCAGACTCATTCGAGTGGTCTTTTCGGTACGACCAGATTGAACGAGTGAAGGTTCTCGGCGGAGCGAATTTCTGGAAGGGTTTTGCCTATGCCTTCGTGCCCATTCTTATCCTTGGTGTTGCCAGCGGAATCGACGGTGGTGATAACGCGTGGATGGACGCTGCTGTCTTCACTGCAGCGGCAGGGATACCTCTTGGTCTCATCGGTGGAGCTTTGGGCGCTGGTGAGAATATCAAGAAGAATGGGCCTGTGAAGGGAATCCATGAATCCTTTCGGAACAGAATTCCCTATTGGCAGAAAAACGCTCGGTACAAGCGAAAACCAGCCGATATAATTCACTAACTCAAGAGAGAGATAACATGAGATTGCCGTTGTGCAGGATTTTATCACTACTGGCCGCAATTATATGTCTGTCAAATTTCCTTCACATGGGAATGGAATCCGGCCGCTGGTCTGTACTATAACTTACGCACATTTGTCGTACGACTTGATGTTGGTTTCGGCAAAGATGAATTAGGCGTATTTCTGAATTTCGGTCATATGTTCTAACGCAAATCTGAGAGGTGTTGCTATGAAAATTCTAAAAAATCCTCGGTGGGATTTCTTCTGGTTGGGATTGATAACACTTGTATTGGGTGTTGGCGGGGGACCTGTAGAATTCCATCAGGACTCGATTCTTGAGCCTGCATTGCATGCACTCGTAAATGACGGGAATCCTGAGTTCTTGTCGTATCCGGGAGGAGTACTGATTTATCCACTGGCGGCACTCTATGCCGTGATTTACTTCGTCTTATTATTACTGGGAATTATAAGCAACACCAGCGAATACGTCAACCTCCTGTTCTCCGGTAATCTTCTGACCTGGCCGGTGGAGATTCACACGCTGTGGCCTGCGACGATATTCATAGGACTGTTCGGAGTGCTCGGTGTCTTGTGTGTCTATGCATTTACACGGGATATCTTTTGCAAACGCTCTATCGCTTGGATAGCCGGATTGTTCGCTGCAACGGCTTTCATCTGGACATCTCATTCGCACTATATCACCGTCGATGTTCCGTTAGCAGCTCTTGGGCTCGCTGCTGTTTATTTCACGTGGCGATTCACGCGAGAAGGAACGCCTTTAAGACTCGGGCGGCTAATCCTGATCGGAATTCTGGTTGGCTTGACAACCTCAGCCAAATACAACGGCGCTCTCGTTCTGCTCGGTATCGGCGCGGTGGTTTTTGTTCACTACAAATCAAATGTATGGCGTGCGATACGCGATAATGTTCTGGTCGGTTTGACATCATTCGCGGTCTTCTTACTGACGAATCCATTTCTGCTTATTGATTTCAATCGCTTCCGAAAGGAATTTGCAATTCAGATGGTTCACGCACAAGTGGGTCATTTCGGGTATTCAGCCGCGAATGGATGGCTGCATCAGATTGGAGTTTCACTAAACTACGGAGTGGGTGCACTTCTATTAGTCCTCGCGGGCATTGGAATTATTGCCATCGTTGTAAACAGAAGATTCGATATGAAGACAAAAGTTGCTTTGTTGGTGTTCCCTTTATTGTTCTATCTATATATGGGACAGCATCGACTTGGCTTCTATCGCTACGTACTGCCACTCGTTCCGTTCATTGCCATGTATGCTGCGGCAGCATTGCACGAGCTCCACGCGCGGATAACCCGGTTCAGGAAACTGCGCAAGGTATCTATAGCAGCATATGTGTTTATGATCTTGCTTGTCCTGTTTCCCAATTTACGTCACACGTGGATTCATAATCGGCTGCTTGGAACAGCCGATACGCGAGTCGAATGTGCCTTCGCTCTGCGCGATGCCGGGCTTTGGCAAATGAAACCGCGCATCTACTCGACACCTCTCATGATAGCTTTCGCCGGGCATTTCGGTCACGAAATCGAACCCTTTCAGAAAGCGCTAAACTGTGACTTGTCCAGAGATTCCATTGAGATGATTCTCTTTGACAGTTTTGTTCACGACAGGCTTCTATACGCGGATCTTTCCGTAGATACAACGATGAGATTCGGCTTACATGATCCAAATCTGGAGCAGCCGTTAACCGGTTATGAGAACATGGTGGTCGTGCAGATTAGTCCCTTTGTCAACGACAAAGCAGACGTGCCGTTTTCTCAGGAGTCATACTATTCGCCTTTCCTGCCGGATTTACATTATCGTACACAACGCGGTTCATTTATCGAAATCTATTTGCGCAATCATGATTTCGCGAACGCAATTGCCGTTGCGTGCACGACACGCGGTCAGAGATGCTCGGTGACCACCGGAGATCGCGGCTACTATATTCCGCGCCTCTCGCGCTATGCAGGGCTAAACCGTGGTTGTGAGTTCACCGGCTTTAGACATGTGAATTCCTATAGGTGACAATGTCATCTCAGTGATACACACTGTATGAAACAAGAGACACCTTTTCACTTCGCTAGTCGCGTTAACTCACTAAGACTTCGCGCTTTAATCCTTGGGCATATCTATTGTGATAGGCTGATTCAGAATCTTTGAAGTGTTCTTCGTCTTTCATTCATTGATTTTCCTTCGCAAGGAGGGATAGGAACCATGAGAACAGCCATTATCTTCATCACGTTGGTGGGAATACCCTTGTTGGCTCTTAGCAAGGGTACAAGCGTCCTTTCTCACTCCAGCCAAGACCTACTCCTTTCGCATGCCGCCGTCTTCCAGCGACCCGAAGTTTCTTTCGATGATACAAGCACTATCTTCGTTGAATCGATGAAATGCGCCGGCTCCAAAGCACGTATCGGCTGCGTGGCGGGACTTGTGAATGCTCCTATCGACAGAGTCTGGGAAATCGTCACAGACTATCGCGAATACGCTCATTTAATTCCACGCTGTACCCATAGTGTGGTCGTCAACCCCGAAATTATCCCTACCATCAGCGGCTCTGATAAGTTTCCTTCATCAATGGGCATCGCAGATTATACCGTAGAATGCTTCATGCCGCGTGAGACAACGTTGATCTATTCCGAGATTGACATTATCTTCCCGGTCGGACGAGTTCGCTCCATCCTTGAAGTCACGTCTGATTCGAACGATTACACAATCTATTGGAGAAAGCTCGCCAGCGACATAAGGATTCACGAGGGTGCTTGGCGGTTCATCCCGAGCGGCGATCAAACCATCGTCATTTGCGTGATGCGGTATCGCCTCAACGCGTGGCTGCCTCCGTTCATAATTCATCGCGCGGTTCATTATTATTTCCCGAGGATTATTATGACGTTGCGTCAACGTGTAAGCGAGGAACCGTAACGGCACACGTTTGACAAATCCAAATCACCCATCCCCGACCAGATTGCATGTTTCTTTTCTCGGTATCCGTTATTTTCTCCAGTCTTCGAGCAATCGAGTTGGTCATCACGCACAACTTCGTCTTAGGAGCCTGTCATGGAAGACAAACTCAAATTCCTGCTGGTGAATCCAACCGCTCCGCAATGGCAAGTGAAGCCGGGTAGGAAGCCGCGCCGCAGCACGAAAACCTTCCGCTTCTCGATGCTGCCAAGTTTGCACGTTGCGGCATCAATGCCGCCGGACGTGGAGACGCGCATTATTGACGAAGATATTGAGCCAATCGACTTCGATTCGGATGCGGATATCATCGGCATCTCTTTTATGACTTTCAACGCTCCCCGAGCTTATGAGATTGCTGACAAGTTCCGCAACGAGAAAGGCAAGACGGTTATCTTCGGTGGATTTCATCCGACCTTCATGCCTGATGAGGCGGCGCCGCATGCGGATGCTATATGTATCGGTGAAGCGGAGCCGAACGTACCGCGAATTATTGAGGATTACAGGGCGGGTAAACTGCAGAAAACGTACTACAATGGGCTGGCGGATGTAAGTAACTTACCGATTTTGAATCGTGATTTAATCGACAAGTCACAGTATATCACTCCCTGGGCTTTGCAGGCGACGCGCGGGTGCCCGCATCGATGCACGTTTTGTTCGGTATCGACTTTCCACCAGCATAATCATCGCACTCGGCCGATTGAGGCTGTGCTTGAAGAACTGCGATGCATGGGGAAGCATGTACTGTTTATGGATGATAATCTGGTAGGAGAGCATGAATATGCCAAAGAGCTGTTCTCGCGCATGATTCCGCTCAAGAAAACTTGGTTTGGTCAGGGTGGAATCAATATTGCGTATGACGATGAGCTTCGACAGTTAGCTGCCGCAAGCGGCTGTCATGGAATGTTCATCGGTTTCGAATCACTGTCTGAGGATAACCTTCGTGACAGCCACAAGCGATTCAACAAATCCAGTGAGTACAAGCAGGTCGTAAAAATTCTGCACGATTCAGGGATTGGAGTCTTTGCGGGATTTGTGTTCGGCATGGACAACGATAGACCTGATGTATTTAAAACGACGCTGGAATTTCTTCATGAGTCAGGGATAGATTTGCTGCAGGCGACCATTCAGACTCCATTTCCGGGTACAGAGCTGTTCGAACAAATGGACAAGGAAGGACGTATTTTCTGCAAGGATTGGAGTCGATATGATTTTACGCAAGTGGTTTTTGAACCCAATCACATGAGCCGCCACACGCTGAAACACGGCTGCGACTGGGTTCGTTCGAATTTCTATTCGCATCCTGCCATATGGCGCAGAGTCAAGCGTGCATTCGGATATTTGTCACCCTTTCTGTCATTCGCCTGTATTGGGGTCATGAATTACAATTACCGAACGCGATGTACAGTGAATCATATCATGGAGTCAGGGAAACATTTCAGGGTATAGATATGCAGGAAGCGCGCGCTGCAGCAGGTTCGGGATTCGAGTCCTGTCGGCCCGCTAAATTTCCCTTGTTAGGTTCATACTTGACAAGGGTTTTCTGTTTCTTCACTTTGGAAATCAGTATTGATTTGGAGTGGAATCCAGCGCATGCGGTTGTTCCTTGTTATTTTCACGGTTTTGTGGTAAATTGTTCCTGTTTTGGTGTGATGAGGTTTTCGTGGTGTTTTTCGGTAAAATCGGCTCACGTCTTTTGCGATGGTTTTTGATTGTCGCGTTAATTCCCCTTATCTTCATGGGCTATCAGGGGTATTATTTCGCGAAGCAGGCGGTCACGCAGGAAGTCTTCCTACATATGGAGACCGTCGCGACACGCCAGATGAAGCAAATCAATCAATGGTTTGCCGAGCGGGTTTCTGATCTTGAAGTTTTGGCGGCCCATCCTTTTGTTGTTCGTAATTGCGTTCTCCTGTCGAAAGACGAAGATGCTTCGCTGGTGCATGAACTCGCGGAGATTTTGCGTTCGTATAAGGGAAGTTCCGCTGCCTATGAAGGCCTGTGTATTCACGATATGAACGGTCGGCCGCTGGCGCATGCCGAACGATGCGGCCTCCCAGCGCCCGGATTTGGGCGAACGGAGATGTTCAAACGGGCTCTCTTGTCTGATGGGCCGGTGAAGGGTCCTATTCACGCGCACGAGAGCTTCGGGCCTGTCATGAACTGGGCGGTTCTGATTCGAAGCCCAGCAGGAGAACCCGTGGCGATTATTGCAGTGCTTTTAGCGCTCTCCAACACGCTCAATCCCATTATTTTGGACACGACCGGACTTGGACTGACCGGGCAGGCTTACCTTGTGGATACGGCAAAGGTCATGCTCACACCTTCGCGATTCATGGAGCACCCTGCTCCGTTGACTCACAAGATGGATACCGAAGGAATTCGGCGGGCTTTGACGGGTGTGAACGGAGCGGCTGTTTATCGGGGATTCGACGGGCAGCAGGTTATGGGAGCCTGGCTGTTTTCGCCGGAGCAGAACTGGGCTTTGATTGCCGAAATGGATGCCCGCGAAGCCTTTGCTCCTCTGACAAGGCTGCGGCGCAATGCGCTGATTGTCGCGATACTCGTCTTAGGTGTGATTTTGATTGTGGTGGCTCTGATTTCACGGTCTATCAGTCTGCCGATTCGGCAATTGGCCGATGCGAGTCTCGACGTATCGAAGGGAAATCTGGAGCGAGCCGTGGTTGTTCGTCTTCACGACGAGTTAGGCGAATTGGCGGAGAGATTCAATCAGATGGTTCATTCGATGAAAGAATCGCGTGACTCTCTGCAAGACGCCTACGAAAAACTCGTCCGGACTCAGAAGCAATTGATTCAATCCGAAAAGTTAGCTGCTATCGGAGAATTCGTTGCGAGTATCGTTCATGAAATTCGCAATCCGCTATCTGCGGTCAAGATGAATTTGCGAATCCTCGAAACGAAATGTTCAACGGATGGTTCGGTTGGAGAGCATTTTCAATTGGCGACGAGTCAAACGGAACGGCTTGAAAAAATGATGACCAGCCTTCTGGATTATGCGAAGCCTATCGCGCTTAATCGCAAGCCGCTTCGCCTTGAGGAATTAATGGACGGTGTTCTGCGGGAGACGCAAGCTCAAAGGAAAGCTTTCCGGGTTGAGGTGAAACTGCATGATTCATCGAGGATGATTCAGGTTGACTCCGAAAAAATTCATCAGGTTCTGTTGAATGTGCTGCTCAATGCGCTGCAAGCCAGCAATCCCGGCGACAAAATTATTCTAAAAACAGAAGACACCGATTGGGACGATGTTCCGGCCTGTTTGATTTCCGTCAAAGACGAAGGACACGGGATTGCCCCGGAGAACATGAAGAAACTCTTCGAACCGTTTTTCACGACGCATAAACAAGGAACAGGACTTGGCCTGCCGAATTCAAAAAAAATTGTTGAGGCGCACGGAGGCACGATGCGCATTCGCAGTCGAGTGGGCGAAGGCACCGAAGTTGACATTATTATTCCTATGGAAACTTGATCATGGAAACCATTCTTGTCATAGACGACGATGATGCGATTCGGCGGACGCTGGAATTGCATCTTAAGGACGAAGGATTTGAAGTTCTGAGCGGCGCGGACATCGCTTCCGGTCGGGAACTTTGGCTGGCGCGGTCACCCGATGTTGTTATTCTTGATTTAAAACTTCCCGACGGTGACGGCATATCGCTTTTGGAAGAACAGATGCAGGCGGCTTCCGATGCGATTGTCATCATGGTGACCGGTTATCAGGATATGGAGTATGCCATTCGAGCCATGAAGTCCGGGGCGTTCAATTATATTCACAAACCTTTGAACATCGATGAGCTCGATGTCGTTATCAACAAAGCCGTATCTCAAATCCGAGCCGGGAAACAGGCGAAAACGCTCCAAGACGATGACGCAAGCGAATTCAAATCAGACCGGATTGCGGGACAGAGTCAGGCTGTGCTCGAAATTCACAAACAGATTGGACTCGCGTCGAAATCGAAAATCAGTGTCCTCATTGTCGGCGACAGCGGTACAGGAAAAGAGTTAGTCGCGCGTGCGATTCATCACAATTCGACACCGGAGCAGCCTTTTATGGCCGTGAATTGCAGCGCGATTGTGCCGACGCTGATGGAGTCGGAATTGTGGGGGCATGAGCGCGGCGCTTTCACAGGCGCGCATCAACGCAAAATCGGGCGAATGGAATTAGCGGCGTCCGGGACACTTTTCTTGGATGAAATCGGAGATATGTCTCTGGAACTTCAAGCGAAACTTCTGCGAGTCCTTCAGGAAAAAAGCTTCGAGCGAGTCGGAGGAGCGGCATCAATTCCGTTTAATGCTCGTGTTATCACAGCAACACATCGCAATCTTGAAGATATGATTAAGGAAAAAACGTTTCGGGAAGACCTCTATTTCCGACTGAAAGTTGCGGTTATCTCGCTGCCGCCGCTGCGTGAACGAAGGGAAGATATTCCTGTATTGGTGGCGCACCTGCTTAAGAAAATCAATCGGGAACTGCATCGCAACATCGAGAGAGTTCCTGACGCGGTGATGAAGCGTTTGCTGCAGTACGACTGGCCGGGGAATATCCGGGAACTCGAAAATGTATTGATACAGGCCGTCGTGAGATCCTCCACTGATACGCTGTCTCTGGATTTTCCCGGGGAGATGACGATGACAACCCGCGAGAAACGGGAGATGAAATCTTTGGCGGCGATGGAAAAAGAACACATCGAATGGGTGCTTATCGAAGTCGGCGGGAATCTGGGAAAGGCGTGTGAAGCACTCGGTATTACTCGTCCGACGCTCCGCAAGAAAATGGAGGACTACGACATCAAACCGCCGCCGCGTTGAAAATCTTTTTCAATGGAGTATTGAAAGGTAGCTTCAATCGCTCGAGACTATAGTAGAAACACGAAAGCTTAACACATAAGAAGACAACCACTTGGAATACACTTCCGAGTGGTTTTTTTATGGCCTGACACTTGCCAATATTCTTTATTGAAGATGAGCCATAACAGGCTTCGCTCAAACAAAGAATCCAAAACGACAAAGAGGAATTATCATGAAAGCACAAAAGAGTATTGTACTGGCGATTGCGCTGGTCCTTATCGCGTCCTTCAGCGCGTCTGCGCAAATGCATGAGCATGGAAAGATGAATCCCGCACAGAAAATGGAGTCCAAGAAAATGATGAAAGCTGACTACCCGATTGACTACTGCCTTGTCAGCGGCGAGAAACTTGGAGCCATGGGAGAGCCTGTCAAGTATGACCATAACGGGCGTGAAATCCAACTCTGTTGCGGTGGGTGTGTATCGGCTTTTGAGAAAGATCCTGCAACCTATGTCGCAAAGCTTGATGCCGCGGTTATTACGGAACAGAAGGAAAGCTACCCGCTTGAAACCTGCGTTGTGTCGGGAGGAAAATTGGGCAGTATGGGCGAGCCTATTGACTATGTTCACAACAACCAGTTGGTGCGCTTCTGCTGTAGCGGCTGCGTCGAAGCTTTCGAGAAGAATCCGGACGAGTATTTGAAGAAGCTGAACGAATCCAGCTCAGTGAAATCGGATGCGACTCCAGAAAGTTCCGAAAAGATGCATCACTAAAGCATATCTCAAAAACGTTGCGGTTGTTTCGCAACGCTAAGCCTGTGTTCTCTCTCTGCTTGCGGGAGGGATGTAAGGAGAGGATAGGTCCCAGATTCCGGCCGGGTTACGCGCGCTGGTTTCATCGTTTGGCATACGGGAATCTGCGCTGAACCCGGCTCGGCGGAGATATCTGCAGATTCTCCTATGATATTTTTGGGGTATGCTCCAACATCGCAAACCTTTGCCGACTCGAAAATCGGATATCTGGATCCGTATTGGATCATCCGCCATCTCAGGTATCACGGCTATTCCTATCCGCCAGCGGATACGATGCTCTGCTGGGATATCTTAAATAGTCGTTCCGGCTATTTTCCGCTTATAGGAGATTCACTCGGGCTGGACATGTGCTGGTCTCTGTGCGATCCTTGGGCGAGTCAGCTCCTACAAAACCATGATTTGAAGTTGGGCAGTGAATGGTACCCCGACAGTACCTGGAAATACGTTGCGGCGCAACAAGAGAACTTCGAGGCCGGAGCAGGAGGCTATTTTAATGCGCTACTGTCAAAGGATTCAATATCGTTCAGAAGGCAATACTCATCCGGTAGTAACTACTCTTTTAGTAGTTGTATTATTTGAGGATACATAATAATGATATGGATTTCTTAGAAGAATCCTTGACAAAGCAACTATCTTTTTGTACCATGTATTTGGTTATACAAGGTATATTGCAAAGGAAAAAGGATGCAGAACCTGCGCCGGGAGTTAAAACGAGGAACTATCGAATTGATATTGCTGAAGTTACTCGATGCTCAGGAGATGTATGGTTATCAGCTTTTATCCGCACTTGCTGAAAAGGGAGGCGAGATACTTCAAATTAGGGAAGGGACTCTCTATCCCGTACTCTACAGGCTTGAAGACAAAGGATTCATCATATCCTATCGAAACAATCCCAAGCGCGGCGTGCCTCGCAAATACTACAGACTGACAGGAAAGGGCACGAAATATTTAGAAAAATTGCTCGAAGAATGGAAGAATTTTTCAGCGGTCATTGAGGGTATGGTTAGGGAGCAGGAGGGAGAGAAATGAATAAGGTAGAGATGTTGAAAGGACTTTATCATATGAGAATTTGGCATATTATTTCCTTCCTCTTAATATTGATTCTGCATTCGGTTTCAATGGCTGAGTTTCTCGGGAACTACAGTTCTCATGAGATTCAAGACGAACGCTTGGTAATCTATGCGGGAACCGCCGCTGTTTCGATTACACCTTATACGAATCATATCGTAGAAATGTCTCTTTATCCGAATGGAGTTGTTGAATCGGATAGTTCCGTAGTCGTTGTGCTGGAGCCGCAAAATGTATCATGGAATGTGACGGTACAGGATTCTATGCTATCAATGGAATTGAACGGTTTAGCAATCGAAATACAGAAATATCCGGTGCGGTTTCGGTATATTGCAAATGGCATAACGGTGTTATCTGACGAGAATGGTTTCTTCTGGGAAGGTGAAGAGCGCGGCGTTCGATTCCGCATCGCCGGTAACGAGCATATTTATGGTGCTGGGGAAAGAGCCATTGATATTGACCTCCGCGGGCAGCAGTTGAACTCCTACAACGTGCCACACTACTGCTACGGTTGGGAAGAGGCCAATTTGAATATTACGATTCCCTTTCTTGTTTCGTCGCGAGGCTACGGAATCTATTTCGAGAATACCTATCCCGGTTATTTCGATATCGGTCACAGCGTGTCCGATGTGTTCGAATACGGCGTGAATGGTGGGGAATTATCCTATTTCTTCATCGCGGAGGACAACTATGCGGATATTCTCGACTCCTACACCCGATTGACCGGCAGACAACCGCTGCCGCCGCGTTGGGCGCTCGGCTACCTTCAATCGCGCTATGGCTATGCAAATGAATCACAGGCACGGGGCGTTGTAAACACGTTTCGCGCGGAACATATTCCACTCGATGCGATTATTCTTGATCTCTACTGGTTTGGCTGGGGGCAGATGGGAGATTTGGACTGGGACTATTCTCAATGGCCTAATCCCGTCCAAATGATTCGGGATTTCGATTCGGTGGGCGTGAAAACAATTCTAATCACGGAACCATACATCTTGGAAACATCCTCGAACTTCGGGACGGCTTATGCAAATGGCTACCTCACGCCCGATGCCGCCGGAAATCCTGTCATCATGCCGGATTTTTGGGCGGGAACGGCAGGTCTTCTGGATATCACACATCCCGGTGCGCGCGACTGGTTCTGGACTCTTTACGAGAATTTAGTCAATCAGGGAGTGGGGGGATGGTGGTGCGATCTTGGTGAGCCCGAGCGGCATCCTCCGGAGATGGTTCATTATGCGGGTTCAGCGGCACAAATTCACAATATCTATTCGTTGCTATGGGCAGAGCTGCTTTATGAACGTTATCGTCAGAATTTCCCAGAGCAACGGTTGTTAAATCTTATTCGCTCCGGATATGCCGGAATGCAGCGCTTCAGCACGTTTCCGTGGTCGGGGGATGTGCAGCGGACTTTCTCAGGGTTACGGGCGCAACCTCCTATCATGCTCAGCATGGGATTGAGCGGCGTCGCTTACACAGGCTCAGACGTTGGCGGTTTCAACTGTGGTTCGGAGAATTCCGAACTTTACATTCGATGGATGCAGTTTGGCGCATTTTCTCCGGTGATGCGCGCTCACGGAACGGGAGTTCCGACGGAACCGATTTTCTGGGATCCGGCGACGCGAGACATTGTCAGTGACTACATTCGACTCCGCTATGAATTGCTGCCCTACAACTATACGCTGGCGTGGCAGAACTCGGTGACCGGAACGCCGTTGGCGCGGCCGTTGTTTTTCGAAGAGCAGGATGAAGCTGTCGCCAACATGCACGATGAATATCTATGGGGCCCGGCGTTGCTTGTTGCTCCCATCCTGCAGGAGGATCAAACCACGAGGGACATTTATCTTCCCAGCGGAGTCTGGATTGATTTCTGGAATGACGCGGCTCATATCGGCAACCATTGGATTACCGCGCAAGCGCCGCTCGAGACCATCCCGCTCTATGTAAAAGCAGGCAGTTTTATTCCAACGAGACCGCATTTTGAGACAACGCGCGATTATACTACCGATACATTAATCGTACACTATTATCCAGATCCCGGCGTGCCTGTTTCAGACGGCATTTTCTACAATGATGACGGAACGACTCCGGATGCTTACACGATGGAGAGCTACGAGACGATTGCGTTCCAAGGCAATGCTTGCGAAGATGATATTAGCATTCACCTCGAGCGCGATAATCATGGCTATCCCGGCGCGCCGGATTTGCGGAAGATGTATTTCCAATTGCACCGCGTGGCGACGCATCCCGAAGCGGTACAAATTGCCGGGAACTCTTTAGCGTTCGTTCCAACAATGGCGGAATTTCTTACAGCCGATTCCGCTGTTTTCTATGATGATACAGAACGTCATTTGCACATCGGTTTTGTTTGGGATGGTGCTGCGTCGCTTATTTCGATTGCAGGGGATGGACTATTGAATGCGTGTCCTTCTCGTTCTGTGGCGTTGCCGGAAATCACGCTCTATCCAAACTACCCGAATCCGTTTAATTCAACGACGCAAATCCAATTTGATATCGCTGAAGCTGCCGATGTGACTTTGAAAATCTACGACATCATGGGGCGCGAGGTTCGGACGTTGATGAGCAACGAGCATTTAGCGCCGGGAACGCGAGTCATCACGTTTGATGCGCAGAAACTGCCGTCCGGAATTTACTTCTGCCGGTTGGAAACGCAAGATGTTTCTGTGACAAAGAAGATGGTACTACTGCGGTAGGACGGTGTATTTGCCCGCAGTGGTTTGAGTTGGTTGCAAGCAGCAGGGCACCGCCATTCATTCCGGCCGGGTTACACGCGATAGCGTCCTCACGCAGGGATAAGGTATAGAGCGCTGAACCCGGCTCGGCGGAGACATCCGCAGATTCTCCAATGATATTTTTGGGATATGCTCCAGCGAGAATCGCCTACTTCAGAAGAATGACCTTACGTGTAGCGGAGAAAGGTTCCGCATGTAACTGTACGAAATAGATGCCCGATGCAACGGTCAGTCCGGCGATGTTTTTGCCTGACCAGATGACGTTGTATTCCCCCGGTTGTTGAACAGCGTCCACGAGTGTCGCGACGCGTCGCCCGAGGATATCATAGACGCTCAGAGATACCGGAACCGTACTGGCAAGCGAATACGGAATTACGGTTTCAAGATTGAAGGGATTCGGATAATTTTGCCCGAGTGTGAATGCCGACGGCACCGCCGGTTGAATCGGCGCTGGAGAAATTTCGAGACCTCCAGAAAACGCTTGAATCACACCGTAGCGATTGCCCGCGAGAATTTCCCACGAACCGTTCGCGTCAATGTCCGGCAGAATACCAACGGCATCGACAGCATCCGGCTGTCCTTGCCCCACACTCGACCAGATTTCCGTCCCGTCCCATCCATCGATTAGAACGACATAATCTCCGAGTGTTCCCGCGACAATTTCACTCACACGGTCATCGTTTACATCCGGAATCGCGGCCATTGACAGAACATTCGCCGCTGAGTATGGATCCGCAATGACCGACCAGACTTGAGTTCCGCTTGCTCCATTCAAACAGATAACGCGTCCTCCAACCGTGCCGACGTATATCTCCGAAATATCATCCCCGGTTATATCGGAACCCGCGGCGATTTCATAGACAGTGGAATTCATGTTGGTAAACCAAATCTGAGCGCCATTGCCGCCGTCGAGGCAGTAGATGCCTTCATAGGCAGAAGCGACAGCAACATCAACCGTCTGAGTCTGCTGTGGATTCGCATTTCCCATCTCCACTAAAACAAATACCGGTGAGCCGGTTCCAACTGTCGCTTCCCAAAGAGAAGCTCCCGACGCACCGTCGAGACCGATGACACCTCCGTCTGTGTTTCCGGCAACGACATCAGGGATCCCATCTCCGGTGACGTCCGCAATCGTGCGCACACAGAAATAGGCGACTGAGGATGGACTCGACCAGAGATACGAACCATCTGCGCCGCTTAAACAAAACGCGCATCGCGGACCGGTTCCGTTGCCGTCGTCACCAGCCACCGCGACAACATCCGTAATAAAATCGCCATTCACATCTTCAATCGGATACACTTCATAAACCCAGCCGCCTTCACCCCAATAGTGCGTGTCGAACATCCATAATTCCACGCCATCTGCGCCAGAAAGCGCATAAACACTGCGGCTGCCTCCGGACGTTCCAATCAGGACATCGTCCACGCCGTCGCCGGTTAAATCGGGACAAGCGCTCATCCCGCGTTCATACCAGACGATGCCGGAATGCATTTGGTCGGCGCCGGTGTCATACGTCCAGAATGTATCGGCCAATCCACTTGATTCTCCATTCAGGCAATAGACGAGATGATTCCCGCTGGCCGCCAATACATCCGCGGTGCCGTCGCCATTCACATCGTTAATCCAATGGATGGAATTGATACCGTTATCCCAATTGCCGTCCGCATTATAGTGCCAGAAGACTTCACCGCCTTCATAAGGAGTGTCATCGCCAATACCGAGCAGGGGAACTTCAAAAACGCTCTCATCGGGGTCATCTGAAAGAATACGAAGGATGCCGTCATAGGCGCGTGCTTCCGTCGGAGCGAACCAAACCCGGAGCGTTGTGTAACTTGACGAATCAATTTCCACCGCACCCGGCAGCGGATCCATCCTGAAGCCTTCACCCGTTATTTCGGCGGATGAAACCGTCAGCACACCGGTTCCTACATTCCACACCTGCACACTCCGGCTGGTGGAAAGAGCGGGATAGCTGATGCGCACGGTTCCGAAATCCACGACAGTCGGTTCGACATCGATGTCTCCTTCATCCGGCAATCCCGTACCCGTCAAAGCAATAAAAAATGGACTCTCATCGGGATCATTCGAATAGACCGCTAACGAATCGTAGAACAAGCCCGCAGTCGGCGGATCGAATTCAAGAATAAAAAGGCGGCCTTCTTCGGGATTCAATGTATCGGGAAATTCGTCCGGTTCGAGGAGATGGAAAGCCATGCCGCTGACGAAAGTTGCACTGTCTAATATAAGAGTAGCATTACCGATGTTGGTCGCTATTGTGTTCCAAGTGTCGGGAAAACCGACGACGTGCGAACCGAAGTCATGCTCCGTCAGTGAGAACTCAATATCCGGATTGTCGGCATTGCTGACATCGTACTTGAAAATCTTCATATCCCAGTTGTTGACTCCGTAGGCGAGCACCCAGAGATGACTTCCGTCCCAAGCTAGTCCTCTCGGTCGCCTTCCGGGAGCCGGGACGTGCTCCGGCAGCTCAAAGGACCAGAGTTCCTGTCCGGTTGTCGGATTCAGTTGATAGATACGGTCGATGTCTCCATCTTCGGAACTGTGCCAAAGGCTCGCACCGTCAAATCCGAGTCCATACGGTTTGATTCCGGGCGCGTCGAAGACCATCAGCGTTTCCTGCGTGGCCGGATCAATCTTAAAAATCTTTTCTTGTGCGTAGTACTGGGAAACCCAGAGAGCGCTGCCGTCCCATGTCATGCCTCCTGCGTAGCCGCTGGCAGGATCGATGATTTGAGAGATAACGCTTCCATCGGTCGTATCAATCTTGTAAATCGTATGGTCGGATTGATTTCCGGAAATAGTCCACAAGCTGCCATTTTCCCAAGCGAGCCCGTCGGAGCCTTCGGTCGAACCTGTGAGCGTTTTCAGAATAGCTCCGTCAGCGGGATTGATACGCCAGATGTTCGACGAATAGTTGCTGACCCAGAGAGTTTCCCCATCCCAGCATAGCCCGGTTGCCGTACCCGATGGGGCTGTGATTTCATGTACCACGACCTGACCTGTCGCAGTAGCGCACCAGAGGAACAGTGCGGCTAAAAACATGATTCGTTTTTTCATAGTTGCCTCCTATTAAGAACAGGAGTTGTTGCGGGATTCAAAGTTGTAAGAACGATAATCATTTTTCCATAGAAAGTCAAACAATTTATTGCTTTCTATAACAGTTCCGGCCGGGTTACGCGCGCTGGTTTCATCGTTTGGTCATACAGAACTCTGCGCTGAACCCGGCTCGGCGAGTTATTGTTTCGCCGCGGCGTGCGTCCTCGCATGCCCGGAATGAATTGTCCTGAAAAAGATGGGGATGCCGCAGACGCGGCATCCCCTTTTCACCAGAGTTATCATGTGCGGAATTTCTTAGTCGTTTCGCCGGTCTTCCATCTGGGGTGCGGGAGGGCTGGGAGGCGCGTCCCAGGATGAAACGACCAGATAGAATTTGATGCCTGCGGCAGGCAGCACATCCTGATGCGTATAGGTCACATCTCTGGGGAGCGTGGCACTGGAAAGATAGAGTCCCCGGCAATCCTCCGTCGGAACATCAACCTTAACGATATTGTTCTCGAAAATGCAGGTATTGCACAGAAACGGGCACAGTTCTTCCATGAGAGGTCTCTAATAAATATGACTTGACATCTTGCCGAAGGATACGTATACTTTTAGTCGTATAGTTCTGACCCTACACAGAGGGTCAGTAATTGTATGTAAATTGAAATGATCCATTTCTCGGCGGTTTCTATAGCGGGAGTATCTTTATGCATCGCATCATTCTGATCTTCATCGCGTTTGGGTTGTTTGCCTCAAGCGCACAGGCTGTCTCCATAGAAAAGATCAGCGTCTCACTTCAGGAAGAATTGCGTTTTGCTCGCGCCGATTCAATGATAAGCGCTATCGTTCATTTGAGCGAACAGGCGGATATCTCAGCGCTGGACAGGCAGCTTTATGAAACGAAGGCGAGCAGGTCTTACCGCCATCAGGTAATTATGGAAGCCTTGCAGCATGCTGCTGAAGGAAGTCAGGGAGAGCTGCTAACCGCGCTCGATGAGCTGGAAGAAACAGGAGACGTGGGGGGATATACGCCGTTTTGGATTACGAATTGTGTTGTTGTTCAGGCGTATCCGCAGGTTTTGGAAGAGCTCAGCGACCGCTATGATGTTCAGTGGTTGGAGCGGAATTTCCGAGTGGAACTCATTGAACCGTTTCCGGGCAAAGGCCCCGTATGCGGCGCTCATCTTGACGACAATCACGGCATCCCTGCAGGCATCCGCGCCATTGGCGCTCCCCGCGTGTGGTACGAACTCGGCATCACAGGCGCAGGGCGGTTGGTCGGGAATCTTGACACGGGTGTGGATGGCACACATCCCGCTCTTACTTCGAGATGGCGCGGCAACTTCGCACCAGCGAATGAATGCTGGCTTGATGCGCTTGGGTCGACATCATTTCCCCGGGATCTTGTGGGTCACGGAACTCATGTGATGGGAACGATGTGCGGCAATTCCGAAATTACGAATGACTCCATCGGTGTCGCGCCGGATGCTCTATGGATAGCTTGTCATGGTTTTGATCAGAGTATCACCGAGGAATTCGACAACGATGTTCTGGATGCGTTTCAATGGTTCTCTGATCCTGACGGCAATCCTTATACGATAGAAGATGTGCCGGATGTCGTTCAGAATTCATGGGGTGTTCTTGGTACATGGCCAGGCTACGAAGAATGCTTTAATTTCTGGAACAACGCCATTATCAATTGCGAAGCGGCCGGAGTTGTGGTGACGTTTTCCGCGGGCAACGAGGGCTCCTCCGGAGCTCAGACATGCCGCAGTCCCGCGACCGTAGCGATTGATTCGGTGACGATGTTTGCCATTGGCGCTGTAGATGCGACGAACGATACGATTCCTCCCTATTTAATCGCGGGTTTTTCGAGTCGCGGGCCCAGCGATTGTCCGCCCTTCACGGCCATCAAACCGGAAGTCTGTGCTCCGGGGGTGTTCGTTTATTCATCGGTTCCCGGTGGGCACTATGGGCAGCATAACTGGGATGGCACGTCGATGGCCGGGCCTCACGTGGCAGGGATTGTCGCTCTGATGCGGCAGGCTTGTCCGGATGCTGATGTGCGGGATATCAAATCCATTCTGATGCGAACCGCTCATGACTACGGTTTCCCCGGAGAAGATAACGATTACGGATTCGGATTTGTGGATGCCTATGAAGCTGTCTTGCAGATTTCCGCCGGTCGTGGCCGCGTTGAGGGGACGATTCGCGATAACAGCACCAGCGAACCGATTCCGGGCGCTGTGGTTAAAGCGGTGGAGACCGGACGGAACGTGCGCACCAATGAGGATGGATTCTACCGGATGTCGCTTCCCGGTGATTCCACATGGACACTTCAGTACAGCGCTTTCGGTTACGATTCTCAAGCGTATGATGTCGAAGTGATAACAGGGGATACGACCGTACAGGATGTCTTTCTGATTTCGGTTTCCGCGGGGACACTCTTATGCAGAATCGTCGCGGGAGATTCTGTTCCGGTCGAAGGAGCTCTTGTCGCATTTCCGGGTACGCCTCTTTCGCCGCAAGAAACCGACTCTCTCGGAGCGATTTCTATTTCGATGCCGGGAGATACAACTTATGCCGTCTATACTTCCTATCAAGACGCTGAGCTGGACACAACGGTTTTTATTGTAACAGGTGTCGTTACAGAAATCACGCTTGCCCTGCAATCTCCGCGCAGCGAGCCGACCGGGCCGGATGCGTACGGTTATATTTCGTTTGACCGGTTTGATTTTGGCAATGCGGCTGTTTTCGATTGGGTGGAAATCTCTCCATTACTTGGTGGAAGCGGAACCGTTATCAACCTTCCCGCGCGCGATTCTTCGGGATTTGTCGAGATGCCGTTTCCTTTTTATTTTTACGGTCAAGTCTTCGACAGTCTAACGATGAATGAAAACGGCTGGCTGTCGCCGGGGATTTCGCATGACCATAGTTTCTTCAATTTCACGATTCCGGGGCAGCAGGGACCTTCGGGGATGCTGGCGCCTTTCTGGGATAATCTGCACGACGGTTCCGACGGAGAAATTTGTTATGCTTTTGATAGTTTGAATTGCCGCTTCATTATCGAATATTATGACATGCAGTATCCACCACCCACGGGTACACATCTAACGTTTCAAATCCAGATTTATTCGTCCGACGCGTGGCCTACACCGACGGGCGATTGTGAAATTTTATATCTTTACAAACGCATTGATGTCGCGGATGCTGCGACAGTGGGAATCGAGGATCCGACAGAAACCATCGGGCTCGAACTTCTTTATAACAGCAGCCACAATCCTTCAACGTGGTTTATCGGTCCCGGAGCGGCGGTGCGACTGACGACGCGCTCGTCGGAAATATCCTATGGCTCGCTTGCTGGTCAGATTATCGCGTATCCACCGCCATCCGATTTTACCGAAGCGGTTATTCATGTGGGGTGTAATGAAATTCATCCGGACGAAGAAGGTTCTTTTGAAGTGGACTCGCTGATGGATGGACTGCACCGTCCTGAAGTTTTTTTGAACGGATATGAAGTGGGAAGAACGGAAACAATGATTGCGGGCGATTCGACGAGTACGATTGCTTTCGAAATCTGGCGGCTTGATCCCCCTCGCGAACTTTCCGCTTCGCGCGACGATTCCAATGTCTTTTTACAGTGGTTTCCTCCCGAATCAGTTCAGGGAATTCATCTGGACGCTTTTCAAGACTACAGCCTTTACCGAAATGATTCGCTGATTGCTCAAGTCGCGGATACATTCTATGAAGACAGGCTGCTTCACAGCGGCGTCTATGATTATTTCGTGGAGGCGCGCTATGATGGAGGCGTCAGCGATTCGTCGAATCATGTGATTGTAGTATTGCCTTCCGCTGCAGATGAAACGATTTCATCCCTGCCGAAAAATTACGAGCTGGCGCCTTGCTATCCGAATCCTTTCAACGCGACGACGGTGATAAACTTCGCGCTCCCACGCGCGTCACACGTTCAGTTGGCGATTTACGACATTCTCGGGCGGCAAGTCGCAAAGCTGACAAATCGCACCTATGCTCCCGGACATCATCATCTTGTCTGGAAAGCCGACGGAGCGGCAACCGGACTCTACTTCGTGAGAATGGAGACCGAAGAGTTTCATCAAGTCCGAAAAGTTCTTTTGCTTCGGTAGCTGCTGAAAATTGAGTCCCTGTGTACGTATGAAAGAAAGCCTGCAAGAGTGAAACTTGCAGGCTTGTTGTTAACGGTCTGGTAGTACCGCACGGGGTTGTTGCTCAAAAGGTATTCCGGCCGGGTTACGCGCGATAGTTTGTCGGTTGGTACAAGGGAACCTGCGCTGAATCTGGCTCGGCGGATTAAAAAAGATGGTATTATTCACCAGTAAAATGCTCAGTTAGAGTTTTGTAGATTTCTTCGTTGAATGATGCTTCAATCTCTTTAAGACTCTTTAATCCAAAAATGAACGATACGGCTAAGGGATCGACTCGATAACTGGTATGACCTTCATAAAATCCATAGCGCATGATGTAAAACGGTTCCATCTCGCCCGTATGAATGTGGGAAAGCTTATTTTGCAATTCGGATTTATGTTCTTCGCTAAGATTCGAGTATTTCTTGTTTAGGAAATCCCTTTCTTCTTTATCCATCACTCGCCAGATATGAATATTCCATCCTCCATGAATCTCATCATGAAAGATGGATTCCTGATAACCCTTTCCACCCTGAGCACTGATGTAGACTTTTCTCCCGTTATATAGAACGTAGACAATCTTATCCCAAAAGCCATCGAGTACCAGATTCCATACATGAAATAGTGGTATTGCCATTTGTGGATGAGTGAATCCGAGTCTTTCAACAATTCGATTATCACCTTTCAGAACAGAAATAATATCTTCATCATGACTCATAAAACCTTCGTGTGAAAACCTGCCGGGTCGACCAATATAATTAATCACTGAGATTAATCTCCCCGTAATCATCTCCTTCGCATCCAATTCCTGTTCGGAATGCAAACCCGTTTTCCCCAACGCAGGAAAATCTCCCGCATCAATCTCAAGTTGATTACCTTTGCCGTAAAGGTGGTATTTTCGGCTGTAAGGCTCACCGTTTTCGACCGTCACGGGTATAAGAGCATATTGCTCATTTTTCAAAAATCCAACAATGATTTCAGTTCCATCTTCCGGGGCAAAGGGAGAAGAGAGATTTGGTGGAGTTTCATAAGTATGAGGATAGAGATTGTAGGTTTCTCCCGTTTCAGGATTCAAAACGGTTTGAGACTCCTGCGAAAGTGCCAAGCCCGTAATGAGAAACAAGCTTGAAATCGCGATTACGAGAATCCGCAATTTTGGAATGAACATCATTCTTACCCTTTTAATTAGTGGCGGACTGTTTTATCGAACCATTTAGATTGGATTTTTAACTTCGAGTTTCACGTTTTTCGTTTCGCCTTTATACACCCATTCCCCTGTTTCGTCGCAGAGTTCGTAGCGGTCTTGATATTCGCGGCCATGACGGGCTATATAATCCACCGCTTCGAGCAGTGTCTGAAATTCTTCCTCGGTCACTGTTGGGGAAAGGCTGATGCGCACCCAGCCGGGTTTCTCACCGATGTGTCCTTTCGCGAGGCTTTGGCGGATTCCGGAAGAATGTTCCTGTTCGATATGCAGCAACAGATGCCCGTAAGGGCCTGCGCACATACAGCCGCCGCGCACTTGTATTCCGAATAAATCATTGAAGAGAATCGCTGCTAAATTGTGATGCAGGTCGCGGAAAATCAACGAGACCACTCCCAGACGTCTTGCTTCCGTTAACCCGAGCACAAGCAAATCAGGATGGCGCGTCCATTCATCGAGCGCTCGTTTCAAATAATCCTGTTTGATTCTTTCGATGCGTTCCGGCCCTAAAGCGGCTTTCAAATCAAACGCTAAACCTGCTTGAATCGACTGCACGATTGGCGGTGTTCCCCCTGTTTCGCGCTCCTCAATTCTCGAAAGATAACGATGATCCCACGGCGATGTGTAGAGCACGGTTCCGCCGCCCGGTTCGGCGGGAACGCGATTGGTGAACAGCTTCCGATTTGCGACTAAAAGACCGGGTGTGCGCGGCCCGCCGAGGAATTTGTGTATCGAAAAGAAAATCGCGTCGAAATAAGCTTCCGGTTCATCCGCCGGATGCATATTCACATGAACATACGGCCCTGCCGCTGCATAATCAAAAAACGCCCAGGCATTATGCTCATGCAGTACTTTAGCCAACTCGTGGCAGGGATTCAGTATGCCTGTCACATTCGAAGCCGCGCTGAAGGTGCCGATTTTCCATGAGCGGTCTTTGTATTCTGAGAGTTTCGCATCCAAATCCTCCACACTGATGCGTCCCTGTTTGTCGAAATCCACATAGACCACTTCGCCGATGGTTTCCCGCCATGCAATGTCGTTGGAATGATGTTCCATCATCGAGCGGAACACCACAGGCCGCCGCTCGCGCGGAATATGATTCGACAACTGATATGCCTCGTCAAGCTGGTCAGGAATGCGCAGACCAAGCACGGTAATCATGCGGTTAATTGCGCCGGTCGAACCGTTGCCCACCGGTATCAATACGTCATCCTTCGAAGCATGAATATAGCCTGCGATGCGTTTGAAAGCGTACTCGTAGTAGTTGGTCATTTGTTGGCCGGTAAAGTTCGATGATGTGTGCGTGTTGGCCATGTAAGGCAGGACATGCTCGGTCAGTTCGTCTTCGATGTCTCGATGGAAACGGCCTGATGCGATGAAATCGAAATAGCGCAGAGGTTTCGTTCCGAACGGCGTTTCAAGTTTCAAGCCTGCGCCGATGACTCTCGAGCGCACATGTTCCATGAAGCGTTGTTCTTCAGTTTGATTGGCAGTAACAACGGCTGTTCGAGGTTTCTCGGCATGAACATTGACCAGTCTGTCGGTGAAGAGGGATTTTTTCATGTTAATATCGTGTGTTTGTGGCAATAAGAAAAGCACCATTCATAGGTATAATATACTATAAAAGCCATTGAGGGTCAAGGTCTGAGCCATCGTTCCGTGAAGTGATGGGCATTGATTTGTATTGAACACTCCGAAAGGAATTGTGATTCCGGCGAGAGTTTGTTATATTTAGAATGCGGGGAGTATCTTCTAAGGATAGGAACGTCACTACCGTAGATGATTTGACAACTTTCGGTTGTACCGAAAAGGAGAAACCCATGAAACCATACGGGATTTTTGCAATTATTTTCGCGGCGGCGCTAACAGTTGTTTTAGCAGCGATATTGTTGCTTCCGCAGAACAATCGTTTGCCGAAAGCAGATGGATTAACTCAGGCGTTTCAGATGAACGCGCCTCCGCAGCAGCTTTCCAACGGCGATAAGAGCAAGTCCAGAGGACGCAATGAATACGAATGGTACCGCCTGCGCGATCCGGCTACGGGACAGATTCCGCGCGGCATCCGCAGCCGTGAACTCGCTTTTGCAAGAAAGCTGCCGGTTCGTGGCAGAGCCCTTGATGAGCAGGAATGGATTTTTCGAGGGCCGTTCAATGTCGGAGGACGCACGCGTGCGCTTGCTGTGGATAAAGCAGACAGCAATCGGATTTTGGCGGGGGGAGTTACCGGCGGGATGTGGATTTCCGGGGATGGCGCGAACACATGGAGTCGCACAACTGATTTGGCGGTCACTCCAAGTGTGACGTGTCTGGTTCAGGATCCACGCGAAGGGCACACGCATATCTGGTACCACGGCACCGGCGAGTATAGGGGGAGCGGCTCCCGTTCAATCAACAGCCGGGTGCCGCAATTTACCGGCGATGGTATTTTCAAATCGACCGATAATGGTCTGTCATGGCAGCAACTTGCGTCAACCGTATCGCCGGTACATGAATTCGCCAGTCCCTTTGATGTGGTCTTTCGCATCGAGGTCAATCCTGCGAATACGGAAGAGGATGAAGTTTACGCCGCGACCTATGGCACGATTCAGCGCAGTTTGGATGGCGGAGAAAGTTGGTATGACGTCCTCGGTACTTTCGAGTTAACGGATTATGCGTGGACAGACGTACTTGTTACACCGAGCGGCGTTGTTTACGCGACTCTCGACAGCGATATTCTCGGTGGAGGATTCTGGCGCTCGGAGGATAACGGTGAAACATGGGATGATATTCTACCTGCGAATTTCCCGGCGACGTTTCATCGTACGGTGATGACTTATGTTCCCACCGATGAGAATGTACTCTATTTTCTGTCGGTGACGCCCGGCGCTGGCTACATCGGTCAGGGAGGCGGGCATAGCTTGTGGAGACTAACGCGCAGCGGTGGTGTGGATACATGGGAAAATCTCTCGCCAAACATGCCCAATTTCCGAAACGAATCACCCATCGGTTTCGGTTATGACTACCACTCTCAGGGTGGATACAACATGGTGGTTGCGGTGCATCCTGAAAATCCGGATGTCGTTTATATCGGTGGCACATCCATGTTCTATTCGAGGGATGCTTTTAATTCAGATGACAGCACCTACTGGATCGGCGGCTACAATTTCTACTACGGTTCGCTGCCGGGACCGAATGGTATGGACATTTGTTATCCGAATCATCACGCCGATATTCATCACATGTTCTTCGACCCGACGAATTCCGATATTATGTACTGCTCCCATGACGGAGGCCTCAGCAAAACGACCAACAGCCTTGCGGTGCCGACTCAATCAATACCTTTTCCATGGGATTATATTGACGGTTACATCACGACGCAGTTCTACTGGGTTGCCGTGGATCCTCTGACGGAAGGGAATCTTCGGATAATGGGAGGGATGCAGGATAACGGAACGTTCATGGGAAATTCGGAAAACGAGGCAGACCCTTGGGACTTCATCTGGGGTGGCGACGGTATGGCGTGCGATATTGGCGCGGCTGAACAGGATAATTGGCGCTCGTTTTATGTCTCCACACAATACGGAGGGTCGTTCTATCGAATCGTCCTCGATGAGAATGATGAGTTCCAGAATTATTACTACTATGGCCCGCCGGGCGATTTTGAACGCTGGATTACTCCGTTTGAATTGACTCCATACGACTATCGCGGCATGTTCATGACGGATGTCAATTCCGTTTGGGGCAATCCGGATGTCCCGGAGAATGGTTCCGGCGGCTGGATGCAGATTACGATGAACCACAATCGTTGGGCAACCGCTCTCGGTGTTTCCAACACGGAGAATCCTGTGGTTTATTACGGTGATTTCCATCCGACCGAGCCGGATATCTCGCGGGTTTATCGGATTGATGAGCCATTTGGAGCAACGGCTGTGATGGATGTCAGCGATCCTGATTTTCCGGAAATGGGTTGGATACATTGCATTACGGTTGATCCGACAGATGCGAACAAAGTAATCGTAGTGTTTACCAACTATAATGTTCTGTCGCTCTTTTATTCGGAAGATGGCGGGATAACTTGGAGCAATGTGGGAGGGAATTTAGAAGAGAATCCGGATGGCAGCGGCGCTGGGCCTTCCTGTTTCTGGGCGGAAATTGTCTATGTCGGTGACCAGCCGATTTATCTGGTGGGCACGACCGTCGGATTATTTTCGACGACGCAGTTATCGGATGACGAAACCGTGTGGGAGCTCGAGGGAGCCGACGTCATCGGCTATAATTGGGTGACGACGATGGACGTGCGACATTCGGACGGCTACGTGGGAATCGGTACTCACGGCGGCGGGACTTTTTCGACATATATAGAAGTCTCCGCTGCGGAACCCGAGGACGAGAAACTGCAGCCGACTGATTACGAACTAACTTCGATTTATCCGAATCCCTTCAACGCGACCGCGAACATCATGTTCACCTTGCCGCAGCGAGCGAATCTGACAGTGGATGTGTACAACACTCTCGGGCAAAAGGTTACGACGCTGGCAAGCGGCATGTACGAGCCGGGCAATCATCGGTTGGTCTTCAATGCCGGGGATTTATCGAGCGGCGTTTATTTCGTTCGGATGAAAGCCGGCAGCTATGATGCGACAAAGAAAATCGTGCTGATGAAATAATTGTGAGAGCGGTTTTTGTAAAGCGCCAGTTGATTATTGAATAAAGGACAGGGCGATCCGGATGGGTCGCCCTGTTTTTCTCTATCCCGCGTCAGGTGCTATGACTTAATCATCGTCAGCATCATTTTGAATTTCTGAACCGCCTTCAGAGCATGAGGTTCGTTTGCGGGCATGATGATCATCTCTCCTTTTTGCAAATGATAAGGCTTGCCGGAAATGGTGATTTCCGCTTCGCCATCCAGAAGATACACCATCGCGTCGAATGGAGCGGTATGTTCGCTCAAACCTTCATTTTTGTCAAACGCGAAAACGGAAACTCTGCCTGTTTCCTTCTTGATTATCTCGCGACTGACGACAGAATTATCCTGATAATCAACTACGTGAGCGAGTTCGATAACCTGCACGTTTAACTCGTCTGCGTTATTCTGTACCATTTTCGATTCCTTTTATGTTCTACATTAATTGGTCAATCGTTGTTTCTTTCAGCAATTTCAAAGCCTGTTCTCCGATGGGCGCCCAGCGGTCATGCAGCTTGCAAGATTTGTCGCATTCATGAAGGCCGAGAAAGCACGTATTGAAATCGCTGGAATCCATAAAAAGAGAAGCGACGTCGATGAAGTGAATATCTTTGGCATCTTTCGCCAGAAAAAAACCTCCGCCTGTTCCGCGAATAGAACGAAGCAGTCCGGCATGTACCAGACGGTTCACGATTTTGGAAAGATAGTTTTGCGGTATCTTCATTTCTGTCGCAATCGTTCGAGCCAGTACGGGGGAGCTGTCTTCATGAGCCGCAATATATCCCATCGCTCGCATGGCGTAGGCCGCTGTTTGAGACAGCATGGTTTAGTCTCCTTGAGTTATCGTTAAAATAATACTTTCTCATGAGAAAGTCAAGAATAAAAAACAAGCATCGTAATCATTTATTTTTATTTGCCTTAGAGTAGTATTCGGTAGTGCCGCACGGCAGTGCGCTTTAAAGGTATTCCGACTGGGTTACGCGCGACAAGTTCATCGGTTGGCATACAGGAATCTGCGCTGAACCCGGCTCAGCGGGGATTGTTCCGGGCGGGTGACATACCAATAGTGTCTCACTTACCCGCTTCCGTAAGCAGCCGCTCCGCTTCTTCATACGCCGGTTTGTAATAATGCTCCGGCCAATCACATTCAGCACGCTCTTTGGCGATTTCGGCGTGCTTCTTTGCGTTATCACGGTCACCATCATCCAAAGCAAGCTGCGCCAGGAAATTGTGAATGTCGGCCTGCTTCAGACGATATTCGCAGCGGTCAGCGATGGACAGAGCTTCTTCAGCATGTCCTTTTGCTTCTTTCTCATTTCCCTTAAGCCGATGCCACCTCGCCCACGCGAGTAAAATATCCGGTTCATGATCAACCACATTGATTCGTCGGCAGCGCGTGAGGGCTTCGGTCAGGTGATCTTCAGCTTCTTCAAGCAATTTTACCTTCTGTTTCGGTTTTTCAGAAGCCAGAGCCGTTTTAGACCAACCCAATAGCCATTCACATCGAACTCTGTCTCTCTCAACAGGATAATCTTCTTGTGCGTCCTTTTCCCAGAACCTCAATGTTTGGTAAGTGGCTCCCAGCGCAGCTTCGGTCTCTCCGATCAGCAGGGCACGCAGGGTGCGGTAGGACCATACGATGCCTTCGGATTGAGTATATCTAAGTTTGCCGAAGGACTTCAGAGCGATTTCCAATTCTTCTTTAGACTCGCTAAAATCGCCTTCATAGGCCAGCAGTCGACCCAGTTCTTGGTGGCCCACGGCTTCGCCGAATTCATTCGGAATATCAACAAATAGTTCGATGCTGCGTCGCAGGTTGTGTTCCGCTACCTTAAGTTCGCCCAGTGCCATTTGAGCCATATAGGCAAGGTTCGCCAGACCGATGGCGACGTTGTTGTTGGCTTTTAATTTCTCAGCGAGCCCGACGGCTTGCTTGAAAGTCTGCGCAGCATTCCGGGGCTCGCCGGAAAGGCCGTAGGAATTGCCCAATGCGGCCAACGTCCAGGCCTGAGCACTTTCTTCTTTCAGTCGGGGCAGGTGATCCTCGCCATCGGGGAAGAGCGCACGCATGAGTTCGATGAAAATCTGGTACGCGCCAAATTGGAAATAGAGGGGATTCATAAGCCGGTCGCGGAATAAATCACACGCCTCATCATACAATCCGGCGCGGACGGTGTGGTGGTAGAGTTCGATTGTCGGTGTCAGGTCTTCTATTTTCGTTACCTTATCCGGTGGTCGAATTGCCTGATAGTATTCCATAAGCCTACGATGGATTGTTTCCTTTTCTTGAAGTCTTATATAGGAATAACGACGGACGAGAGGATGAAAATCGTATTTATCTAAGGAGGGGTGGCGAAGAAGTCCGTGGCGAACAAGCTCACTCAAATCCTTCCCTAGAGTTTCAAGTTCCAAGCCTGCAATGTCTTCGGCGAGTAGGTGAATCACATCCCTCGGAATTGCACCACGCATAGCCGCCATTCGGCTTAGAAGTTCTTGGCGATGCGGAGCCCTGCGATTATAAGCACGCTCCATTATGTGATAATGACGTGCTTTCACTTTCTCCGTTTCATCATGCCTTACGGCTCCTTTGATATCTCCTTCCAGTTCAAAATCGTTGCGCAAGTCGGCGACGAGCATACTAAGGCTGAGTGGATGAAATTCATATTGTTCAGACACCGATTCCAATTCGGCTCGATTGCCCCGAATGCCAAGAGCTCGCAAAAAAGCGACTGCATTTTCTCTACCAAGTCCAGTAAGTTTAACTTCTCTAACTCCCGAAAGATTCTCAAGGTCACGTGGATAGAGACGGCTCGTCAATAATATCCTTGAGCAAGATTGCGATGCCATCTCCTGCAAGAAACGTCGCGTTGCCGGGTCTACAAAGTCTCTTGCTTCAGGTTCAAGTTCTTCAGGTTCCCGTTCTTCTCTCATTTCGGCATCCATACGTTCATATTCCCGTAGCAACCGTTCAGCACCATCCCAAATAAACAAGAAATTGTTTTGCTTGAGCAGCGGAAGTAGGTCCTCCTGCATTTTACCGTAATTAGTTGTAGGTCCAGATGGACTTTCTTTAATATAGTCTTCCGCTGTTTTAGCACCATTTGAGCAATATGAAATTGCCTTCCCAAGAAAGTCTCTAAAGTTGCCGCCGCCTTCATAGAAGCTGTACCAGAGAATACCTTCTGGCCGTTTTTCTTTTGGTACACCCAATAGAGGCAGTATCTCCGGTGGATCTTCTGGTAGTCCCGGAACCTGATGCTCTGCTAAATCCTTACATGTCCAAACGCAAGCCACTGAGCTCTTACCCATACCACCGATAGCGACATAAGCCAGAACTGGTTGAGTATCCTTCGCTATCCATTCTGTCAACATCTTGCGCTCATCAATCCGACCCGTAAAATTCTCTTGCAGCGGAAAGGGATGAACGAAGTAAGGTTCCCGAGAGGATTCTATTTTCACTGGTGATGAAATACCGAATGACCTAAGAATTTTCTGAAATTCGTTTAGCCAATTCTCTTTTTTCGTGAAGTTTGCATATGTGAAGATAGCTATTCTTTTTGGAGGTTCGCATTCCTCCAACTTAATTGGTAAGATTCTATTTTTCAAGCCAATTGGATCCTCTGTTTGGACAAGTATCTGTTCAAAATTCGTCCATTCACTGTTGATCCAATTTTTTGTCAATACAAAAATGACCTTTTCGCTTTGTTCCACAGCGCGTTCCATATTTATCAAACTGGGAACACCTACTTCGAAATCGCGTGAATCAATACATGCTCTGATTCCCGCAGATTCAAGACGTGGAAGAAGCCAATCACAAACCCATTCAGAGTCCTTGTGACTATAGCTGATGAAAACGTCGTATTTGTTCATAATTCTCCCCAAGAATTTCTTCGCAGAAGCGTCATTGAACGTATTTTTCAAACATTCTTCGCCGTTATGAAATAAGATATAGAATTCTGAGATGAATATCAAGGAGGATAATCCTCGTGAAGGTGCACGTTCCTGTTGCATTTTATAGCAATAAGCCGTAAGTTTTCAGGCAGGTAAAATCCTTCGCAAATCTTGGGTCGATTATGAATACACCGGTTTTGGGACTTGTCGTTTATCTGATTCTGGTTCTAAGTGTGGGGGTTTATACGTGGAGACTGAACCGCACGAAGGAAGATTTTATTATCGGCGGCCGGCGGCTCGGAGCGTGGGTCATCGCTTTGTCCGAGCGAACAGCGGCGGAATCGTCCTGGCTGTTGTTGGGGCTTTCCGGCGCGGTTTTCTGGCTCGGTAAGGGGGAACTCTGGACGGTATTCGGCTGCGTCGTGGGAGCGATTTTTTCATGGCAGGTGATTGCTCGAAAGCTGCGCATCAAGAGCGAGGAATACGGCGCGATTACGTTGCCGGAGTATTTTTATAAGCGAGCTGGCGCGCATGGAAATATCGTGCGCGTCATCAGCATGTTGATTATCGTTTTCTTCTTTTCCTTTTATGTCGGCGCGCAGTTCATCGGAGCGGGGAAAGTGCTCAATGTCACCTTTGGTTTTCCTCACTTTTGGGGCATGTTAGTCGGCGCAGTCGTGATTATCGTTTATACCATGATGGGAGGTTTCTTTGCGATTTGTTTGACGGATGTGGTACAGGCGATTTTGATGATACTGACGCTTGTGTTGCTGCCGATTCTTGGATTGATTTTAATTTCAAATCACGGGATAGATATTTCCGCCGCGCTAACGGCGACGCGAAATACGGCGAGCTGGTTCGATGCCCGGCATGGCTGGCAGGCGGCGGCTTTAGCGATTGGAGGATTGTCATGGGGACTCGGCTACATGGGGCAGCCGCATCTGATTACGAAATTCATGGCCATCAACAAACCCGAAGAAATCGGGCAGGGCAAAATCGTCGCGATTGTCTGGACGATTTTGGCTTATAGCGGAGCAGTGCTTATCGGCATCGTCGGCATCACCATCGTGCAGAATCATCTGATTCCGGATTCATCTCTTCTGGACGCCGCAGGACAAATTGATAAAGAGCGAATCCTGCCGGTATTGACGAATTTTCTTTTTCCAGCATGGTTTGCAGGGATTCTGATTTCCGGCGCGGTGGCGGCGATGATGTCCACGGCTGACAGCCAGCTTTTAGTCGCCACATCCACCGTCGTCGAAGATTTTTATTCACGCGCACTCGGTAAGAAACTCAGTCCGAGCAAAATGGTGCTGTTCAGCCGAATCATCACGGTTCTGGTTGGAGTCTTCGGATTCGTTCTGGCGTTGACAACGAAGGATTTAATTTACAAAATGGTCTCATACGCATGGTCGGGATTAGGCTCATCGTTCGGTCCGGCGATGTTGCTGTCGCTACACTGGAAACGAACCAACGCTACAGGCATCATTGCGGGGATGTTGACCGGTTCGCTGACGACGATTATCTGGACTGAAATCCCTGCGCTGAACGCGATGCTGTCGGTGCGCGCCGTTTCCTTCGGGCTGGCTTTCGCAGCGGTTATCTTGGGAAGTTTGCTGAGCAAGAATACGTCTCTTGAAAGAGTCGGGTAGAAAGGACAATCATGACAGACGTTAGCTCTCGTGACAAGCGAGGAAGGAATTGGCTGCGCTTTGCGGCGCGAGTTTTGATATTGTGTTGGGTTGGATTCTGGGGTTACTTTCTTGTGGCCACCTTGCTTAGTGAGCCATTCCAAGCAACTGCTTTCGTTCCGATAGCGATTTACCTGCTGTTCTTCGTCGTACCGGTTTTTATCGCGTGGCGCTCAGAGAGAATTGGCGGAGTCCTGTTTCTCCTGATAGGACATGCTGTTTTCGTAGTTTATCCTTTAGTGATGAGTGTTCCTCTTATTACAGTCTTTATTATCTACTTAACGATGGCTTTCCCACCTTTGATAGCCGGTTTGCTGTTCTTCATTTATTGGCGTAAATCAATCAAGAAGCGGGCATAATATGATGTCAAAGAAGAGTTTCCCAAAAACGTTATCAAGTGTTATCGCGCTTGTTTTCGTTGTATTGTTCGTGTCAGTGGCGGCGCAGGCTGAAGGTTGTTTCAGCATTGTCGTGGGTAAGGACGCGTCCGTCGATGGCTATGTTATCATGGCTCACAACGAGGATGACGGGCCGCCGCAGATTGTCCATCATCATAAAGTTCCCCGCATGAAACATTCGCCGGGTGAAAAGGTGGAACTGTTGAATGGCGGCGAAGTAGCTCAGGTTGAGGAAACATGGGCGTATATCTGGTCGGAAATGCCGGGGATGCTTTTTTCCGACAGCTACATCAACGAATGGGGCGTTTGTATTGCCTCCAATGCTTGCCCTTCGCGAGAAGATTATCCCGAATTCACCGACGGCGGCATCAGTTTGATGCTGCGGCGTCTGGTAGCTCAGCGCGCCAAGTCGGCACGGGAGGGAGTTCAATTAGCGGGCGACTTAGTGGAACGCTTCGGCTACGAATCATCGGGACGGACTTATGTCATCAGCGACCCGGATGAAGGATGGCTTGTCTGCGTCGTCCACGGCAAGCATTGGCTTGCTCAGCGTGTTCCGGATGATGAAGTCGCGATAATCGCGAATACCTATACCGTACATGACGTCAATCTGAGTGACGAGAACTATTTTCTCGCGTCGGAAGGTCTCATCGACTATGCGGTTTTGAGGGGCTGGTATCATCCTGATGAGAAACAACCGTTTGATTTCGCAGCGGCGTTTGCTGCTCCTGAAGCCGTTTCAGATTCATCTAATTTCTGTCGGCAATGGAGCGGGTTGCACCATATCGCCGCGGATGCGGTTCCACTTGGCACGGAACTTCCGTTTTCGGTTATTCCCAAATATAAGTTGGATGTCGCTGCAGTCCAGAAGATTTTGAGGGATCATTATGAAGGAACGGCGCTTTATCGCGATTCGCAACAAACCGGTAGCCCGCATGAAACAAGTTTGAATACCATTTGCAATAACACGACTCAGACCAGCTTTGTCGCGCAGCTTCGCAAAGATATGCCTCTGGATATTGGGATTGTCTATTGGGTATGTCTTTCGGCGCCCTGTGCGTCCTGCTATATTCCTTTTCATTTTGGCATTTCGAATTTCCCAGCAGGATATGCAACAGATGGCACAGAACCTTCGGATGAATTGTATCAGAAGAGAGTTGAAGCGACCTTCCGGGTTGATACGTTTCAAGCTTTCTGGACATTTTCAAACTTCAACAACAAGGTGGAACCCGACTATAGCAATAAAATCGCTGCCGTAGAAGAAGAAGTGAAGCCGATTGAACAGAGAGCTCATACTTTTCAGCAGTTATTGGAACAAACGGTTCTTCAACTTTATTCTGTGGATAAAGCGGCTGCGTCGGAAATGCTGGAGAATTATTCCAATGGGCTTTACTTGTCCGCGATGGAAGCGATGGCGAGAATAATGGAGGAAAGGTGACGATTCCTAATCAGGCATCCGATGGAGAACAGATCAACACACGCCGAGGCATGCGTCCCGCGTGCCCGGCTTTAAATAAAAAGGGATGGATTCACAATAAAAATGTAGGAAGGAAATAAACTATGGATACTCAACGCAATCTTGAACAGCACGGTCTGGTTAATTTAGGTCAGGTGTTCTGGAATCTGAGCACGGCGCATTTATACGAGGAAGTCGTGCGTCGGATGGAAGGGCACATCTCTCATCTGGGACCGCTCGTCGTTCGAACCGGTCATCACACGGGACGGTCACCCAACGACAAATTCATTGTCAGAGAACCGACCAGCGAGAAGGATATCTGGTGGGGACCGGTGAATCGCTCCTTGGAACCGGAGCAGTTCGATATGCTGTTTAATCATCTGCGCAGCTTTCTTCAAGGGCGCGACCTGTTCGTTCAGGATTGCTACGCCGGTGCCGATCCCAAATGGCGCTTACCGATTCGAGTCGTCACTCAGTACGCCTGGCACAACTTGTTTGCCCGCAATATGTTTCTTCGAATTCTCGACAAGAGGGAATTGGCGGCGCACAAACCGGAATTCACCATCATCGATGCTCCCATGTTCCACGCGATGCCCGATGTGGTCGGCACTCATTCCGAAGCTTTCATTGTGGTGCATTTTGAACGACGGCTAATCCTGATTGGCGGCACCAGTTATGCCGGGGAGATCAAGAAATCGGTCTTTACGATTTTAAACTGGATGCTTCCACGGCAAAAAGTCCTTCCGATGCATTGTTCAGCCAATGTCGGAACGAAAGGGGATACCGCAATCTTTTTTGGTCTTTCCGGCACCGGAAAAACCACTCTCTCCGCTGATCCCGAACGGCAGCTTATCGGCGATGATGAACACGGCTGGGGAGAAGATGGTGTATTCAATTTTGAAGGCGGATGTTATGCGAAAGCAATCCGCCTGGACCCGGAAGCGGAACCCGAGATTTACGCTTGCACCCGGAGGTTCGGCACCATTCTGGAAAATGTGGCGGTCGATTATGAGACACGACGCGTGGACCTCGACGATGACAGTCTTACCGAAAACACTCGCGCCGCTTACCCTATCACGCATATCGAAGATGCAATCGGTGATGGACGGGGTGGTCATCCCCAGAATATTATTATGCTCACAGCAGATGCATTCGGTGTACTGCCTCCCGTTGCCCGACTCACGCCTGAGCAAGCGATGTATCATTTTATTTCCGGATATACCGCGAAGATGGCGGGAACGGAAAAAGGACTTGGCGCCGAACCCAAAGCGGTCTTTTCCGCCTGTTTCGGCGCTCCATTCATGCCATTGCCGCCCACCGAGTACGCCGCGCTTTTAGGTGAGAAAATTCGCGGGCACGATGTCAAATGCTGGCTGATCAATACCGGCTGGACCGGCGGACCCTATGGTGTAGGCAAACGCATATCCATCGCTCATACGCGCGCAATCGTTAAGGCAACGCTGTCGGGAGAGTTGAATCGGGTTTCGACGGTTAAAGACGAGATTTTCGGATTGGAAACACCCGAACATTGTCCCGGAGTGCCTGATGCTGTCTTGCGCCCGGCGGAAACCTGGTCTGACAAGAAGGCCTTTGAAAAGCAGGCGCGCAAACTTGCGCAGGACTTCCATCAGAATTTTAAAGAGTACGCTGCCAATGCACCAAAGGGAGTTGCCGACGCAGGTCCAACTGCAGGTTAATCAGTAGTTATCATCATTATAAACAGGCATTTGAAAGATGTGAAAAGAGATTGTGAAAAGTAGCCTGCCATCAGCGATGGTGAACTCTATGACAAAAAAGCCTCGGATTTCGGGGCTTTTTTTGTAATTTGATGATTAACAATATGTTCTATTCAAGTGCCGGAAGGAGGCAGGATAAAAATGGAAGCGGTTTTCTGAATTGAGGATTTCTGGATATTGAATAGACGAAAAGAGGTATTGGGTCTCTATAGTATATATATTTTATATAGTCCCGGCGAGGGATTTGCATATGATGTTGTGAATATTTGACTTAAAGAGATGATAAAAAAAATACGCCGTTTACAATTTTCCATTGAAGAGTTTGAGAAAAATTCGTATTTTAAAAGGTCTCTCGGCGTAAATATTGCGCTTGCTTGCCGTGTGGTTTAGAGAATGATTTTTGGTCCTATAGAAATTTTGTGATTCTAATGTTGGATTAGGAGGTTTATCAGATGAAGTTTCGAGTGATTCTTTTTGGTTTGCTGATGATGGGATTGGTATGCGCGACGTGGGGCGCTTGGGTGGAAGTAACTTCCCCAATCGCTGATCAAGTGCCGGTGGTGGAAGTACGCAATCTATCCGAGAATACGTGGCAGATGGAGGTTTCGATTCCCGGTGTAACGCACGAAGCATTTTCTCAGGAAGGAAGCACATTTGACCGAGTCAGTTTGCCGATGGAAATGATGGTAGGCGCCGAAGGAGAAGCCGAATTGCCTGTGGTTTCGCGCATGATTGCGCTGCGCTTAAATGGCAATCCGGACATTGAGATTGTCAGCGAAAACTGGGTAGAACTGGACGGCACCTACGAGCTGGCACCGGATATGGAAAACGAGCGCGCTTCGGAGCTTGCGGGCGTTTATGCTCAGCGCGATGACTATCTCCCCGAAGCTTCCTTCGTGGTGACGCCGCGCCAGATTATGGGCGGAGTTTCGCTGGCCGTTGTTCAAGTGCGCGCCGCGAAATACAATCCGATCCAGAGAAAGATCATGGTATTACAGAATGCCGAGATTCTCGTCCATGAAACCGGCACACCCATAAGCTACGACCGGCCGATTACGGAAACGACCGCAAAGATTATAAAAGCGATCGTCCCGAATTGGGAAGATGTGCTTCTTAATGTGGACATCGTCAAGGGATCCTATCTATATATTATCTCCAGCAAGAATAGTCTTGAGGATGAAGCCGAAGAACTTATCACGTGGCGCAAACGCAAGGGCTATACGGTCGAACTCGCGGACACAATTGATATTGGCTCGACATCGTATGCCGATATTAAGACTTTCATTCTGGGTCGCTACAATAGCGCCGATCCACCGTTGGAATATGTCTGTCTTCTTGGCGATGAATCCGGTCCTTATCCGGTTCCTTATCATTATGTATCGGGAAGTTATGGAGCGGGAGATTGGTTTTATTCATGCCTCGAAGGCTCAGATGTCTTACCAGATGTTAATATAGGGCGGTTGTGCTTCGATTCCCCTGATGAACTGACATGGCTTGTTAGAAAAACTTGCGACTATGAGAAAGATCCGGCTCCCCCTACGGGCGGCAGCGCCATCCGAAACTGGTATAAGGGAGCTGGCTGTATTGCAGGTGATCCCTGGGGTTCAGGTGGACTTTCAATCATTCAAACCGTGCGTTGGAATCGCGAAAGGATGCTTGAAGCAGGTTATATCAGTTCCAGTATTGATACGTTTTACCACCCAGATGGTGTTGATGAAGGTGATATAACCTATTCTTTCAATGCAGGTTCATCACTAATTTGTTACCGCGGCGGCTATCATATGCTCTATTACGACGAGGACGACATCATCAATCAAAACAACGAAATGCGCTTGCCTTTCATTGTGACGATTTGTTGTGCGACGAACAATTTCAACTATGATTCAGGTCGGGAAACTATATGTGAACTCCTTCTCAAAGCTGGCTCTGTGGAGGAGCCAAAAGGAGCCATCGGCGCGATTGGAATGGCAACAGCTGGCACACATACGCGCTTTAATAACATCCTCATGGGCGGAGTTTTTCAAGGCTTGTTGCGGGAAGGCCTTCATACAATGGGCGGCTCCCTGACTCGTTCAAAAGTTGAGCTTGCCATCAATTATCCGGTAGATCCCTATGATTATGTAGAAGATTTCTGCCATTGGGAGTCTCTTTTAGGTGATCCGGCGGTGGACATTTTCACGGATACCCCCGAGCAGTTGTACGTGGATAATCCGAGCACCGTTCCTATAGGAACGAACACCTTGACGCTGACAGTGACCGGAGAGAGTGCTCAGCCCATCGAAGGCGCTTATGTGAATCTGGTCAAGGGCACGGAAGTTTTCGTCGGGGATTGGACGGATGCAAGCGGTCAGGTCGTCTTGAATTTCGAAACAACCGGAGAGGATTCTCTTTACGTCACAGCGACCAAGCACAATTGTCGCCCGGCGATTAATTCGACATGGGTCACATCGAGCTCGCGTTATGTGTCACCGGCCTCCTCCGTTGTACCAATCGATGATGATATGACTGGCGAGAGTTCCGGAGATGATGACGGATTGGCCAATCCGGGTGAGACCATCGAAGTCAACTTGTCTTTGAAAAACTGGGGTACATCAACAGCGAATGGAGTTGAGGCAACGCTCAGCATCACGGATCCGTTTGTGGCAAGCATTAGTGACGGCTATGAAGACCACGGTACTATCAACGCGGGAGCCACCGATAATCCCCCGGATGATTTCGATTTTACTCTTGCGAGCTATGCGCCCGATGGTTATGAATTACAGTTCGATTTAACCGTGACTGATGATGTCCCGAACACGTGGATAAGTTCTATGGTCGTAACGGTTTCAAATGCGGATTTCGAGTATGCAAGCCACTTGTTGGAAGGCGATGGTGTCCTTTATCCGGGCGAAAGCGAGCAACGGCTTCAATTGACAGTTGATAATATCGGAACGCGCTTGAGCGAAGCAGGAACTATCGGCTATTTACGCTCGGGAAATCCCGCTGTAACGATTATCGACAGTTCTGGTACGTTTGCGGAAGGCACACCCGGCGGTCAATGCACCACCACGGAACACTTTCATATAACGGCGACCATGAATGCATTCCCCGGCGAAATTATTCCGCTAACCTGCATCATTCCACAAGACAATGGCTTTGCGGATACGGTTCTCTTTACTCTGCCTATCGGCAGTATCGCTTCGACGGATCCGACGCCGCCGGACTCACATGGTTACTGGGCGTTTGACAATACCGACGTGGCGTACGCCAAACACCCGACCTATAGCTGGATTGAGATTGATCCCAGTCTTGGTGGATCAGGTAGCTCGCTCAATATCACCGACAATGCAGACGAAGATGACGAAACGAAAGCGATAGAACTACCCTTCACCTTTAGATACTATGGACAAGATTTCGATTCCATTTCTGTCTGTTCGAATGGTTGGCTTGCAATGGGAGCTGATCAAGTAGTACATACGACGTTCCGCAATTGGAATATCCCGGGAGCTTTGGGTCCTTCAGGAATGATTGCGCCTTTCTGGGATGATCTACAAACCTCAGATCCAAGCTCCTCGCCGGGTATTAATCCGCCGAACATTCAGAATGTCGGCCCTTCTCGGGATGTAAGAACGGATGATTTTGCTGATTCATACACCGAGGAACTCCTTGATCGTATCCAGGACTATAAGCATCGAGGTTTATACGATGCCGAGCTTTGGAATGAGTACTTAAGGTTAACATCCTCAGGCGATAAGCCGCCGCAAGGGCATCTTGACCAAGGAGGTGAAGACTGCGCTAACGCGACCGTTGTCGGTGCTCTGCCCTACTCGGATAGTGGAACCATGGGGGCTTCGGACGACTGCACTGATCGACCGTACAGAGATGTCTTCTATGTATTCACAGCTCCGTCGGCGGGGGGGTATACTTTCGATATGTGCAACAGCAATGGCGATACATATCTGAGAATCTGGACAGACGGCACTTGTTGTTCCGGAGCGTCTGTTACGGCAGATGACGAGTGTGGTGATTTTGATCCAACGATAACTGTCTCATTAGCTGCAAGCCAGGTCGTTTACATCGAGTGTGGCTATTATTATTCTTATGTAGCAGCGAGCGCTTACAACTTCAACGTTAGTGAACTTGGGCCCGGCAGTGACTGTGGCTCATCCATCGGAGTCACACTTCCAGCAGAGTTGCCTTACTCAGACATTGGTCAGACAACTTGCGGCAGAGTCGATGATTACGAAAGCACTTGTCTTGACATCTACGATGGTGGCGAGGATATTATCTACGAGTTGACCGTAACGTCGCAGTGTACGGTTGACATCACTCTTTACCCAAATGCGTCTTATACCGGCATCTGTATCGATGATGAATGCCCCCCGGGCAGTTCTTGTATGGATTATTCCACCAGTTCCGGTTCTTCCGCGCACGGCTTATCTGGTGTCATACTTGCCCCGGGATCCTATTACGTCATGGTCGACACCTGGCCAACTCCGGATTGCATTCCCGACTTTGATCTATTCATTGACTATGGAGTACCGTCGCGGGCGCCGGGCATCTATTCGTATCATGATGCGACGAACCATCGGTTCATCATCGAATGGACGGGTGTTTATAAGTATGGAGGCATTAATCCTCAAGAAACTTTCGAATGTATCCTCTATGAACCGGGTTATCCAAGCACACCTACCGGAGACGGGGAGATTCTCTTCCAATATTTAGGTATAATCAATACCAGTGATGTCTCGACATCGAATGATTATGCAACCGTGGGTATTGAAAACCTAACGGAGACCGACGGCGTGCTCTTCAACTATTGGAATCAAGCCGGTCCCGGTGCCGCATCTATGACCAGTGGACGAGCAATTCTCTTCACCACGCAGAAAGCTCCTCCCGCAGAGCCGAAAGCGCCGGAGAACTTGACAGCAATTCGCGCCGGAAATGACATCGAGCTTCAATGGAATGAAGTGGATGAAGACATCTACGGCAATCCGATTACGGTAACCGGCTACAAAATTTACCGCGATACAACACCGGAATTCACGCCGGATGTGGGGAACTATCAAGGTACGACATCAAACCTGTATTATACTGACACAGGAGCAGCAGCAGATGACAAATATTTCTATGTCGTACAAGCTATCCTGTAGAGGAACAATTCGCCTGAAGGATTATCTCGTTTAGGGCTGACAAGAAAACCCCGACTTCTTCAATAGGAGTTGGGGTTTTTATCTATGAGATAGCCCGTGGGTATAGAAAAAAAGGCAGGCAGAGCCAGCCTGTAGGATTTTTATTCCATCTCCCATTTTATCCTACGGGCTGGCTCTGCCTGCCCGACATCAGACAGCAATTAAGGAAATGACAATAAAAAAGCCGCCTTTCAGAAAAGCGGCTTATAAAAAAAATTTTGAAACAGAAAAAGCCTAACGGATTTCTTTGTGAACCGTATGCCGTCTCAGAAAGGGATTGTATTTTTTAATTTCCAGACGTTCCGGATGGTTACGCCGGTTTTTCGTGGTCGCATAACGTGAAGGCGGCACACCTAATTTGCGCGCTTCGGTGCATTCGAGCGTAATTTTAATGCGTCCTTCTTTTGCCTTTTTCGCCATCGGTCAGACTCCTTAAGGTTTTGGCCGCAGCTTGGCGGGCAAACCGTTTTTGTCAATGGTTTTAATCGCACGAGTACTCAGTCGCAACCGAACCCATTGGCCGCTGATCGGATCAAAGATTCGCTTGGTTTGAAGATTCGGCAACTGCCATTTTCGTGTTCGATTGTTGGCGTGGGAAACGTTATTCGCTTTGTGGCGACGTGTTCCCAACATGGCGCATCGCTTGGCCATTATCGCACTCCTGATTAGTACGTGTCCGCGTCGGTTGTATAGGGAAGCAAGGCCAAATGGCGGGCGCGCTTGACGGCCTGCGTCACCTGACGTTGTTGTGAAGTATTGAGCCTTGTAATGCGCCTCGGAAGTATCTTGCCCTGCGGACTGATGAAGCGCTGCATCAGCTTCAAATCCTTATAGTCCACAAAATCGATGTTGTGCTCATCCAGATAAGACGGCTTGCGTTGGTACGATGATGTTCGAAGGCGCATGAGCTTTGAATTTCCTTATGCTTGGGCGTTCGCGTATGGAACTGTCTCGAATTCAAGCCTTTAATATAAAAATAATTCCCGAATAAGTCAAGACCTCTTTCTCATTATCAAGCAGATTTGTCCTGTTCCCCAAATTCCCGTCAGCATGTCCTCTTTACTCTTTATATATTCCTCTAAAGCAAGAGGGGTGCCAACAAACAGATTGCTGATGATTTCACAATATGGTCATGGATGTGCTTGTCTTTCTATGACTTCCCGTTCGAAAACGCAACCATAACATTATCAATAGTATGAGTTTATTATGTTGTTATTTATAGGGATAGAAAGATGAAAAAGCGCTTGACAATCTTGGATGAGTCTTTTATATTAGGCTTGCGTTTGTGACCACAATATCCTGTGGATATGTAATTTAACCCTCAAATCTATCATAGTTCGCTTCAAAGATTTTCACTAGATTACCTCATTAGAAAGGCATTTTGAGGCGAACGGTTTTATAATTATAGAGCAAGGGCGACTCAGTGTTTGAAGCTGCGAGTCGCCCTAAGCAAATATGTGGGCCCGCCATGGTGGGGGTTCGGTCTTAAAAACGAGAGCTCGCGGGTTCAATTCCCGCCGGGTCCACTTGCTGTTTAGCAATATAGTGAATGGTCAAAACTTTGTCAAGAAAAATTTGAAAATATTCGGTCTTATATTGCAGACAATCCTGAATGCGCGTGTTGCATAATATGGAATGTCCTATGTTAAGGTAGGAGAATTCTCTTGACATTTGGGGTGAATATTCGTATATTGTATCTACCATAAAACAGGACAAATCATGAACGTCGTATCTATATTCAAGAGTTTTCCAACCCAAGAAGACTGTCTAACTCATTTAGAGTCAGTTCGTTGGCCTAATGGAGCCACTTGCCCGTACTGCAAGTCAAAGAGCGTTTCTCCTACTCCAAAAGAGAAGAGGCATCACTGCAATAACTGCAATACCTCCTTCTCCGTGACAGTCGGGACTATCTTCCATCACACCCACCTACCTCTCCAAAAGTGGTTTCTCGCCGTCGCGTTGATCTTGAACGCCCGCAATGGTATATCTTCCCGGCAATTATCTCTTGATCTTAAAGTTAATAAAAACACGGCTTGGAGAATTTCTATGCAGATTAGGAAAGCTATGCATGAACATTGGCAACGCGACCTCCTCACCGGAATTGTCGAAATAGTAGATGATATTTATGTATGTGGTAAACCCTGTAAAAGCCAATCCAAACGATAGCAACACAAACGCGGGCGCGGGACTAAGAAAACTCCGCTTGTTTTTATATTATTCAACCAATCAATCGACAAATAGTTAGAAGAGGCCCCAAAATGGAGAACGAAATCAAAGAATATACGACAACAAATTTTGTCGGTGTTATAGAGGTTGCTGGGGTTGAAATACCCTGCGCTGTTCTATATCCAACATCGGACAATCCGAAAAGAGTTATCGTTCAGCGTGAATTAGTTCACCTATTAACTGGAACGAGAAAAGGAGGTTTCGAGAGATATTTAAAGCCAAAAAATCTGAAACCCTATCTACCCAAAAAGTTCAAGAATAAACCTCTTTCCGAGAGTGTTCTCACGTTTCGATATAAGGGAAGATTAGCCCAAGCCTTTGAAGGTGCCGATATTATAGACTTATGTCAAATGTATTTGCGCGCAAGGCTTGATGGCAAATTATTAGATACGCAAATATCAATTGCCCGAAAGGCCGAGGCTATAATTTCGGCTTTCGCAAAAACTGGCATAACAGCCGTTATTGACGAAGCAACAAACTATCAAGAGGTCAGAGATAGAAAAGCACTTCAAAAGATGCTGGACAAATATCTGCTTGCAGATTATGCTAAATGGGCAAAGCGTTTTCCGGATGAATTCTATGAGCAAATGTTTCGACTCAAGGGTTGGCAATGGCCGGGGATGAAAGTTAATCGTCCAAGCATTGTTGGAAAATATACTAATGACCTTGTATATGAACGGTTGGCACCCGGTATCCTTGAGGAACTCAGGAGAAGAAATCCGCCCGATGAAAAAGGACAGCGAAAATCTAAACTTCATCAATGGCTAACACCGAATATAGGTCATCCTGCCCTTCAAAGGCATCTTGCCATGCTAATTGGTTTCGAGCGAGCCTCTGCAAACTGGGGAGCATTTTACCGATTAGTCCAAAGAGCTTTGCCTAAACAAAATGAGCAAATACCATTGGCAATCGAAGAGTAAAACCGCATTATTTTAGAATTTAAGGGTGCCGCTTGGCTACAGTAAGTAAGGCATTCATTGAAATATAAATATTACCCATGAATGGCATAGGCCAAAACTCAACCAAAGAAAGGAGTAAGTTATGCCCAAAACCTCCCCTTGGCATTCGGTGAAGCAATCCGTACATCACAACAACACGAACTGCAATACGGGGAACAACATCGAGAAAGAAAATCGCCGTTCAGGTGTAGGTGGAAAGCCACTTTGCCAAGAGTGCGCTGA
>JAUXGA010000014.1 GCA_030622545.1 bacterium
AACAGTGTTTGGGCCGGTACGCCTTCGTTCAAGGCTGCTGTTGTGACGGAATATGCGTTGCACCAGAACTACCCGAACCCGTTCAATCCGACCACGGAGATTGTGTATGACGTTCTTAATCTGACGCATGTGACGTTGAAGGTTTACAACGTGATGGGTCAGGAAGTAGCGACGCTGGTGAACCACCAGAACATGAACACGGGCCGTTATGTGGTGACGTTTGATGCTTCTGGCTTGACCTCGGGTATTTACTTCTACACGGTTTCGATGGGTGACTTCTCTGCAACGAAGAAGATGTTGCTCGTTCAGTAACGCTTCTCCAAACTGTAATTTCAACCAAGCCCCCGGCCTGTTTCAGGTCGGGGGTTTTTTATTGGGAAGGAGAGGATTTGGATTTATTTCGTCATAACGTCATAGAATTCAATTGATTAAATAAAGAGGTGTTTCTGAGTCCTGAATTTCTTCAGAAAACTGTTGCTTCTCATGGAAACAATGCAGGTTTTCACCTTCAATCAGTAGCCTTGTTTGTACCACGAGTTTGTTTATAAATAAATTACGTCGATGAGCATGTCGGGAACTTTTTAGGAAAACCGATGTTATAATACTTGAACCTTAGGAGGATCGGAAGACAATCGCAATTAATTGCGAAATAACTAAAACTTTGTTGAGAAAGGGTGATGCTTTATGACGATTCTAAATATCGATGATGCGGCTAAGTTCCTTGGAAAAACGCCGGCGGCCCTGAGAAATGGCTATAAGCGATGGGGAATTCCCCATTTCAGATTGGGAGGGCAGATAAAGTTTACTCAGGAAGCCCTTCAGGAATGGGTAGAGAAAAAGATGAAGTTCCAGGATATTGAGCCTGAAACCAATCGCCCGGAGCGTAGAGGACGTCGCAGTACTCAGAATGTAGGCTAACGGTCGCCTTTCCGTATAGTACTCTAATTGAATGCAAGAGGGTATCCCATCGGGGTACCCTCTTTTTTGTGCAAGATTTCACTTGCATCCAAAATCTTATCAGTATCACATTACACGTCGAACTCAAGCGCTCCAAAAATCAGCATACCCCGAAAAGTCCAGTCTGTGGTATGATGATTTGAGGCATTCGCTTCTTCAAGTGGGAAATACCAAGGCAATGAAGAAACTGGCGGGGAATCGAACCGAAAGAAACCATCGGCGTCCTGATGCGTTTCTAATTCTTCCAACATCCAACGTGTCGCAGCCGTGCGATCTGTCACCCCGAGGCGAGCCGACAATTCAAGTTCATAGAGCATTCTCTCCGGCTGGATCAAGTATTCTTCCTTATTGCGAACCACAAAGAGCCGCCGCTCAGTGTGTTCTCTCCTCAGAAGCGTCTCCGGCCAATCATTTTCCTGCGCCCAAACAAAAAGGCGAGTGACCGCATCGACAACCTTCCCACCTTCCTTGTCAGGCCATCGGTAAAAACAAATCGCATCATAAGCATCCCATGTCGGCAGAACAGCGTCTTTATCGAGTTTTCCCTCACGCTTGCCTGATTCAATCCGCTTCAAGAAATCGTTCCAATCATTCAGCACGCTCAGCATTTCCTGACGAACTTCTGGCACCGCCGAAAAACCGGCACGCACTAAAAGACGCAACGTCCGGTCTCGTCGTTCTCGAGAAAAATCCTCTCTATGAAGTAATCGCTGCAGAAGATACTCTTCACCACATTTCCGAACAGCTTCACCATCGCCCAAACCGAATTCGCAAAGACTGAGAACAGCCTCCTCGGTGGCGTCGATATCTCCCCATGAACCGTCAAGCTGCTGCCGGGATAGAATCGCGCGCACCTGCGGCAATTTTTCGATTTGCTGCCGCAACATAAGCGCATCGATATAGGTATCATCCTGATGAGCTAAATCGCGCAGTATGCGATACCGCAACACCGGACCCGCCTTGTCGAAAAGCGAGCGATACACCGGCGCTAATTCCTCTGTCATGTTTCGCTTCGTCCTTTAAATACAAGAAGCCGACTTGTTAAGTCAGCTCATCTTTAAATCCATTTCAACACAAAGCAATCCCCATCCGCGTTTGGCCGCGAATGGGGCTTAGAAATTGAAAGCGTGTAACTTCAGGTAACAGGAATGTCCCTCAACCCGGATATTTCCCTGTAATATAATCCTGAAGGTGGCGGGCTTCAAATTCGCATTGCTCCATCCGAATTTTCAGAACATCACCGATAGAAATCAGCCCTGCCAAGCGTCCTTCGGAAACGACCGGAATATGGCGAACACGGTTTTCAGTCATAATAGTCATGGCATAATCCACATCGTCATCCGGAACCGCAATCAACAGATCCTTAGTCATTTCTTCGTTGACCGGAATCTGTCCAAGAACGCTGGCCTTCTTTTCAACGCAATGCAAAATATCACGCTCGGTAAGGATGCCCAGAATCGCGTTCTTTTCATCCGCGACAACCAAAGCCCCGATTTTGTACTTATTCAGAAGCGCGACAGCATCCGATAAGGTTTTCTCCGGGGCAATCGTATGAACGACATCCCCTTTATCACGCAGAAGGTCTTTAACTTTCATGAACAATCCTCAAGATAGAAATCGCCCTGTCATATCTGAAAAAAGAGATAAGCCAAACTGTCCAACAGCATTTTTTACTGTCGGATGTTTAAATTGCAAGTTTCTCAGATTCCGGCCGGGTTACGCGCGGATACTTCATCGGCGTGTTAGGTAGTATCTTGCGCTGAACCCGGCTCGGCGGAAATTTTTTCTAACCGTTACTTAATAGCGGGGGCCTCTTCTCGGGCCGCGCTCTTTGGGCGGACGGGCTTCGTCCACTCTCATCGTGCGTCCACCAAAATCGGTTCCGTCTAAAGCTTCTTTTGCGGCTTCCGCTTCCGCGGTGCTGGACATTTCAACGAAACCGAAACCCTTGCCTTCGATAACCGTGGCTTCCTTCACACTGCCGTGATTGGCAAACAATTCTTCCAATTGCTCGTTCGTGACGGCGTAAGTGAGGTTTCCCACATACAGTTTACTGCCTTGCATTCCATGCTCCTTTTTTGATTGTTCTCTGTCTAACAATGTCTCTTTTGGAGGGGGAAGCAAGTTTGAGAAGCCTCGCAAACGATACATTAGAAAAAACGAGAGAATGATTCTGAATTCTTATTCTGAAAATATACGAGTAAAGAATTCTCTCTTTTGCTGTTACCCGCTATTTATTTAGTGGCCTCTTCAAGAAAATTATGCTGGTTATTACGCCCCGCAACCGGTCACATCAATGAAAGTCCGCTCTTGTTATTCCAACCCGTAAAACGCCGTGCGCCTGTCGTGGAAAAGATGGTTGGTCGGCGTGACGTTCTTTTGCAGTGCCGCCTCCGGATTGATTTCGACGACGTGCGCTTCGACCGTATCGGTTCCGGCCTGAGCGAGGGTCTCGCCTTGTGGTGTTAAAATCTGGCTCCCGCCAGTGAAAACAAGGCTTCGTCCGGCATGCGTCTCGGTTCCGATGCGATTCGCGGTGACAGTAAAGACGCCGTTCTCCACCGAGCGCGCAAACATCGCCTTTTGGCAATAGGAAAGCACAAGATTCGCGGAATGGCAGATGATTTGAGCTCCGCGCAACGCCAGCGTGCGTGCGGTTTCCGGAAAAATCCAGTCGAAGCATATCATCATGCCGATTTTGACGCCGCCGACATCAAATACCTGCAGCCATTCATCCCCCGGTTCAAAAAGCTCCTTTTCACGGTCGAACAGATGCAGCTTCCGATAGCGGCCGATAAAGCCTTTAGGCCCCACGGCGACCGCTGTGTTGAAAAGCCGACCGCTAAAAATCTCCGGCAGCCCCATTACAAAGGTGGCGTTGTGCTTTTCCGCCAGTGACTGAAGCCACGATGTGCTTTTCCCTCCCGGCGCTTCCTCAGCGTACTGGCGAGCTTCCGCGACATCAACAAAATCGTAGCCTGTCAGCGCAAACTCCGGCAGAACCCACAGCTCCGCACGTTGCCCTTCAAGCAAATCTTCTATCTGCCGGATATTCTTTTCGAGCGCCCCAATTGCAGGCGATGTCTGTAAAAAGCCGACTCGCGTTTTCGTTTCTCCGGATGTCGCAAGCGTGTCATCACAATCCATGTCCATCAGGATGTGATAACTGCATCGTTGGTTATTTGGACAGCTTTCTGTTCAAGATGATATGCCTCAGTGCGCTTGGCATTAGCTTCCAGCGCCAAACGGTTAATCTTGGCCTGTACAACGGTATCGTTCAGCAAAGGCACAGGGATTTGTGAAACATGTGAATCATTGATCTCGTCTACTACCGAACCATAGGTGAAGCGGGTAATAAGTTCGCGCCCGTAGTCTGACGCTAGGAAAACGTAGAGATAGCCCGCAATGTCAGTGTTTGCAGGCTCAACGCGAATGATGTGCTGATTTGCTGTCCATCCCTCCCAATGTTTCGGAACAAGTACGACTTTTCCGATTGTTCCGCTACATGTTATCATAACCATATTTTCTTCAAGTGTTAACTGTTCCTTTATACGCTCCCTGTGGTGGACCAGTGATAAGTATTTTATATTACTCGGATCTAGCTCGAAAAGTTGCTTACCACCGAAGAAAGGAACGCCCTGGCCTTCTTGAACATAAATCCGAGCGAAGCGTCCAGGTAAAATAACTCGATTGCTGATTCGATTGTCGCCAATCGTAGCTATTTCGGCAGGCGCCTGTTTCAGCCGACGCATGATGGAATTGATAATCGGAACATGATAGGAAGCATCAAACCGCCACGAGAGACCGGATAGTTTCACCTCATAGTTTCGTAGGTCGGTGGCTTTATTGAAATATCGCGGGCGCAGATTCGCCAGCAGCGGCAAATTTAGCGCATCATAGAGAAGCCTCTCAGCTTTGTCAAGTAAAGCGTTAGACTCATCCCGGAGAGCGTATGACCGAATCACCAAATCATGTATTCGTTTCTTTAAAACCAGTGGTGGATCAGGAATCGGGACAGAATCCAGATGCTCCGGCTCAATATGTGAGACAACTGCGCCATATTCGTTAGTACGGACGAGTGCCTTGCCTATCTTAGTACGTAGAAAGGCATATACATAGCCAGCATCTTCTTCATTCTTGCATGTAATTCTGATTATGTCGTCGCTAAGAGTTTTGCCGTGAAGAGTCTCCCCTACAAGAGAGCAATTACCGATTGTGCCAGACCGAGTCAATAATATCTGCCCCTTTTTCACTTTGAGAAGGCCAAAATCTGTATTACAGAGAGACGACAAATAGCCCTTTGGCGTCGGGTTGATCTCTTGTATCTGTGAAGGAAGTATTAATGGGTATTCTGAGTTATTAACAAGTATGCGTTTGAAGCGCGTTGGATAAAAACTTGTAGCAAGGCCGTCTTCACCGGTGATATGAAGAATGTTCCACTTGCATTGCTTCAGCACTTCCCGTGCGTGCTTGCCCTCGATGTCAAAGACGCTCGCTTCGAGACGTGAGTTGTGTTCCAGCACTTCATTAAGCGTCACGGAGCACCAGCGCAGTTCTTCTTCAGGCAGTTCCGCTACTTCTACTGGATGTGGAATCTCGTATGATTTGAGGGCATCCGGGACTACCATGACAAGCCCTCTTGTTGGCGCCACTCGCGGAACGCCTCGGCAACGAGTGGGGTTTGGTCGTCGATGACCTTCTTTTTCGATTCCACCTTGCTCGTTAGTATGCCGTCAGGACTCTCGTCCAGCGTGATCACCTCAACATCGGGAGCCAGAATTTCGTTGCCGTACTTGTCGCGCTTAAAGATTGGGTTGCCGCGTTTGTCGTGGCCGATGTGATCCACCATTGCCATAAAGATGGGATAATCAGCCATCTTGCCTATGCGCTCTTCCTCGTGAATCTGCTCCGGAGTCTTCTTCTTGAGGAAAAGAACGGATGTTTGGGTGCCTTTTGGCGCAAACGTGTCCACGTGAAGGTCAATGCTGGCGAGAATGCGCGTCTTGCGGACCAACCATTCACGGATGTAACCGAGACCCGGCGCGCCGAGAATTGAGTCAGGCAAGACGATTCCCATCCTTCCACCCGGCTTGAGTAGTTGCAGGCACCGCTCAATGAATAGTTGTTCGGGTGGCACGGAGCTTTGTAGGCGCTCGGTCATCATCCATCGGTCGCGGTCGGTCTTATCACGCTCCCATATATGCCCGAGATCATACTGTTCCAAAATGTGTTGGTCTTTGATCGGGATTTTACTGCCAAAGGGGGGGTTGGTGACGATGACGTCAACGAGGCCAATGGTTCCACCATTGCGCAGGGCCGTCTCGCGGACACCGAAGGCTTTTGCTAGATTCTTGCGGAAGTCGGCTTCCCAGGCGTGAGGCGGCAGAAGCGAATCGGTCTGGAAAATGTTGCCGCTCCCGTCATTGTTCATGACCATGTTCATCTTGGTGGCTTTCACAAGGTCAGGATTCAGATCGAAGCCGAAGAAGTTGGTTTTGGCGATTTCGACGATGCGTTGTTGGAAGACGCGCTTCTCGTTGTCGCTCCACTGCGCTATGGGCCTGCCGAGTTCCTGGGTGTTGGTTTCTTCCAAGGAGGCAATGATCTTGTTCATGGCGATGACAAGGAACCCACCTGTGCCGCAAGCTGGGTCTATAACACGCTCGTCTTCTGTTGGGGCAAGCATTTCAACGGTCATATGCATGACGTTTCGGGGCGTGAAGAATTCGCCCCGGTTGCCGCGCAGGTTCGCACCGACGAGTTCCTCATACGCCTTGCCCTTGATATCGATATGCGTGTTAAGTAGTGAGTATTTCTGGAGTTCACTCACAACGTAGGCCAGGCTGCGGGGCTTCAGTTTGATTTCATCGTTTTGTTCGAAAATGCGCGAGTACTTTTTCTTCACTCGCTCAAAAATCGCCGCGATGCGCTTCTGCACCGTGAGTTGACCATCGAGATTGGAGCGTTCGCCGGAGGCCGCGTAGAACTCGAGAGGCTTACCGATGTTCCGTTCGTCTTCAATCTTACAAAATATTATCTTGAGCAATTCAAAGAAGGCGGGTTGTTTTTGCATCCCATCGGTGACGTAGATGTGATTATGGCAAGTCTTGAAGACGAAAAGGAGGTTGTCTTCGACGGCACTCTTGAGTGTTTGGCGCTTGGGGCGGTCGATGTCCTCAATTCGGCCGTCGGCGGAAGGAATGTCATTGAATTCAGCGTATTCGATTTTACGCCTTTCATTGACGACCTTGCGGAAAACCTCTTTCTGTTTGCCGTTAGTCCACATACCCCACTCGCAATTGGGGCAAGCTGACATATAGGATTGCAGTTGGCCGACGCCGTCCTTGCGCGAAGTCGGCTCGACTGATTCTTTCTTGCACTCGATGATAACGTGAATATGCTCCTGCAAGCGTTCTGGAGCGTCGGCGGAAAATATGACGATGTCGGCGCGTGGCTTGCGTGACCCGACGCGAATAGTGTACTCGACGGCTATCCGGTTTTTGGCGTATTTATGCTCGTTGACTAGGCGCTTCTCTATGTTCTGGCGAACGTACTCTTCCGGCGTGTCGTTGCGGAACTTACCGTCAATATAGTCGCAGATCTTCCCTTCAGGGATGACAATCAAGTCTGGCATTCTCTCCATTCCTTCGAGGAAATATAACAAAGTTTATGGGTCTTTGCAAGTACGGATGTTTTCCAAGAGGACACTTTACGAGTGATAAAAAGAAGAATCGCTTCTGCGAGTGACTGGTTTTACTCCCGGAGATGGACATCAAATCCTTCATTCTTGAGCAAATCCAGAGCCAGCGTAGCTTCCGCCGGTGAAGCGACCAACAGGCTGAGCGTTCCGCCTGCGGCTTCCTGCAGATAGATTACTCGAAGGTCGCGGATACTGATTTCTCGTTCAGAAAGAATGCTGGTGATGCGAGCGAAAATCCCAGGCCGATCCGGAGCGGTGATGACAAGCTCACAGCGGGCATCCCAGAGACCGGCATGGGTGCGCAGAAGCTGCCGCCGAAAGGCATGCGCCGCTTGAAAACTCGCTGTCATATCGCCTTTTTTAAGCTGTGCTTCGCAATTCTTCAGGGTTTTGCGAAATTGTACGCTGGCTTTTAAAATCTCATCCCGGTTGGTTTGCAAAATACCTTCCCACGTTTCATAGGAAGCATCGGACAACTGGGTCATTTCGCGGACATCGCCCTGAGCGAGTTTGCACAGGAGGGGAAACGCATGGGCCAGATCGCCGGTGCCATCGGCAAGGGCAAGAGCCAACATCAGCGGAAGATGCTGAATAGCAGCCATCAACCGGTCATGCTCCGCGGGCTTAAGAACCAGCGGAATGCCCCCAAGCTGCCGAACCCACCATTTCAAGGATTCGAGCGGCTCATCTCCGGTTTTTTCGGTGGGCGATAAAATATAATGCGCGCCCGAAAAAAGTTCAGCTCGCGCATTCGCAATGCTCCGTCGGGATGTACCGGTTAAAGGATGACCGCCGATAAAAACACCGCGGGCGTCTTTTGTCTCTGCGGCTAACGCGCAGATTTCCGCTTTGGTTCCGGCGGTATCGGTTACAACCGTACCCGGCCGCGCCGTTTTCAGGACAGTGGACAGGAGTTTCTTCGTTTCCAGTACCGGTGTCGCAAGAACCACGAGGTCTGCGCGCGGCACCGCTTCCGCTAAATCACCCACCGCTTGGTCAATCGCACCGATAGCAAGCGCTTCGTCTAAAACGCGTCTCTGGTCCAGACCGATTATCCGGCCACGGAAACCGAGCTCGCGTAGCGCCAATCCCACGGAACCACCGACCATCCCGACGCCGATAATGGCAATACTTTCAAACTCACCCTGAGACAGTTCTTCCGGCTGCGGCTCTACAAGCGCCTGCGCATCGGAAAGAATATCATTGCCCGGCTTGCCTGATTCCACAAAAACTTCCTTTAATTCGATTCCCTGACCACAAAGCCCGACGCCTTAAGTGGAATGTCCACAATCGTTGCAAAGCATGCGCCAAATCTGGATCGAGAGGGCAATATCTGATTCGTTTTTTAATCAGCGGTAGAAATACTATAACATCAAGGAAAAATCCTGAAAAACGGACTCCTCCAAGTCAAAAAGATACTCGTGGTAATCGTATAATATGGTAGGAACCTTCAGAGGGGGTGAGAACGCAAGAGAAGGGTTGGTTTCTATGCTTGCGATTTTCGCGCAGCGAGGCGCAACTCTTCACGAAGCGCAGCAAGTTCTGCTTCGATTTTCTGGATCTGGGCAAGTTGTGATGCCATCTCCGAGTCATCCGGCAGCACGGATTTTCCTTCTTGGACGCGATTAGCGTAAAATCTGCCAAGGGACTCAAGCTGCCTGTCAAGCCGACGCTGAAGCCCGAAAATATCGAACCGCAACCGGCCTTGTTGGGCAAGTATTTCGCCTCGTTCTTGAACTTCTTTTACGCTTCCGCGGACGGTATTTTTAACGCTTTGCCAGAAATCCTGAGAGTCCATCATGGTACCGGATATTTTTCTTCCAAAGAATCGACGACATCTTGAACCGTTGTTTCACTAAGTACAGAAGTAACTTTGTCCTGCAGCTTTTCCCAAACAACACAGAGACCACAAATAGGTTTCTTGTCGCACTCGTCTTTCTTCGATAAACATTTCGAAACAAGAACCGGGCCTTCACATGCGCTGACAACATCTAAAATCGTAATCTGGTCAGCCCGGCGAGCCAGCATGAATCCTCCCCCCACACCTCGTGCCGAGCGAAGAATACCTTGCCGGGTCAATCCTTGAAATATCTTGGCCAGATAACTTTCAGGAATGTCGTGAGCGCTGGCGATTTCACTGATCAGCACAGCATCCTTCTTGGCACGCAGGGCTAAGTAAATCACTCCCCGGATACCATAGTCACTACCAGATGTTACCTGCAGCATATCCAAGACTCCTTAAGGATTCTGGATTTGATGATAACGTTCTCCCCCTTTGGAAGCAAGCTCTTGCGTAAAATAGCGGTAAAAGCAGGTCTTAATTTACGCATTATGTATTGAAAAGTCAAGTCTTTTACGTGCAAAGAGTCCGTAGATGTAAACTGAGAAATTGTCCCCGTAGGGCGGTTTCGGGAAATAGGAAGACCGGGAGGAATTTCTTAGAGAGTTTATAAAACATCTCAAATTACCCGGATACGCCTCTTTTCTCTATCCCTCGTAATTATCGGGAGTTAATCAGTAGAGCAGACGTGTTGAGTCCGCAAGTGAATACTTGAATTCTTCTGGGAATTTTATTATGTTAAAGGTTCCGTATAAAACCGAAAAAGAGCAATGCCAGAAACAGAACTTTTACGCCGCACCTTTAAAGTCACCGGCAGCGATTTTGATCGCGCCGGAGAGGTATCCACCGAAGTCAAATCCCTGCTGATCGAAATCGGGGTGGACAGCACTTCCGCACGCCGCGTAGCTCGAGCTTCGTTCGAAGCCGAAATGAATCAGGTGATGTACGCCGACAAAGGCACCGTCGAACTGATTGTCACTGACAGTGAAGTGCAGATGACATTTCAAGATGAGGGACAGGGCATCGAAGACATCGAACTTGCAATGCAGCCCGGCTACTCGACCTCAACAGATTGGATGCGCGCCATGGGTTTCGGCCTCGGAATGGGTCTGCCCAATATCAAAGAAATCTCAGACGAATTTCATATCGAATCCACACCCGGCGAAGGCACGCTTCTCAAATTTACAGTCAAGATGGACAGCGCTTAGGTAACAGCTCGAACATCCATCACCCCCGACTGCGCTCCATTTCCCGTCCAAGCGGCGCAGTCGCGCTCAAGCAAATCCGCTCGAATAAAAGGAAAACTATGGCAGACCTGAACCTCGGAATCATCGGCCGTTCACGGAAAGAAAACGAATACCGGCTATCAATACACCCCGACCATTTTAATCTAATTCCACCCGATATTGGCAAACGACTGATATTTGAAAAAGGCTATGGAGAATCTTTCGGTGTTCCTGACCGGGAGCTGAAAACTCGCTTCGGCGGTCTCGCCTCCCGCGAAGAAATACTGAATGACTGCGATATTGTCATGCTGCCCAAGTCACTCCCGGAGGACTTAGCCCTTCTGCGCAAAGGCGGCGTCCTTTGGGGATGGGTGCATTGCGTTCAACAAAAGGACATGACGCAGCAGGCCATTGACCGTAAACAGACACTGCTCGCATGGGAATCTATGTTTATGTGGAATCAAGGCGTGCAGGGTACGCACTTGTTCTATCGAAATAACGAAATGGCCGGCTATTGCGGCGTGATTCACGCGCTGGGACTGACCGGAATCGACGGAACGTACGGCCCACCCTGCAAAGCGGTCGTGCTGGGATTGGGTTCGGTTGCAAGGGGGAGCATTTATGCTTTGCACAGCCATGGCATCTGCGATATTAGCGCTTACCCGGAAGTTCCTCCGACATGGATAAACAGCCTGCCTCCGGGCTGCCGCTATGGGCAGATGGTCATGGACGAGGACGGCGCGATGAGCGCTATCGAAGAAGACGGTACGCGGCGACCGCTTGTGGACACATTGGCGGAGGCCGATATCATCGTCAATGGTATCCTGCAGGACACTGACCGGCCGATGATGTATATTCGCAAAGGCGAAGAGAATAAACTGAAACCCGGCTGCCTGATTGTTGATGTCAGTTGCGATGAAGGTATGGGCTTTCCGTTTGCGCGGCCCACATCCTTCGCTGAGCCGACCTTCAATGTGGACGGAATCACCTATTACGCCGTTGATCATACGCCGAGTTTTTTCTGGCGAAGCGCGTCTTGGGAAATATCCCGCGTCGTTGTCCCTTATTTGGGCAAGATTATGGGTGGCCCAGACGCTTGGGAGCAGGACGAAACCATTCATCGCGCTATCGAAATCCGCGACGGCGTCATCCAGAACAAGAAGATTCTGACTTTCCAGCACCGCTCTGATAAATATCCACATCCCGTGATGAGGTAAGGGATACGCAACCGCGAGAGCCAATATCGCCGCGAGTGGGTGCCCTCACCTCTCGCGCCAAAGAGATTACCAACACCATTGCGAGCCCAAGAGACACACAGGCGATAAATTCCCGCTATCTCGGATTGATAACCCGGTAGAAAAAACAGGAGAGGTGAATTATGAAATATCTATTTCTTATTCTGTCCACGCTTGTCATTTCGGTTCTGGCGTGTGCTCAGCCGCCCGATAGCCTGTGGAGTCACACCTTCGGAGGAAGCAGCTATGAATATTGCCATTCGGTTCAGCAGACCACCGACGGCGGCTATATCCTTGGGGGGCATACCATGTCCTACGGGGCGGGCTATAGTGATTGCTGGCTGGTGAAGACGGATACCAGTGGCACAGAGGAGTGGAGCCGCACCTTCGGGGGAAGTGCCTATGATCATTGCTATTCGGTTCAGCAGACCACCGATGGCGGCTATATCCTTGGGGGGAGTACCTATTCCTACGGGGCGGGCGATAGAGATTTCTGGCTGCTGAAGATGGATGCCAACGGGGACACCCTCTGGACCCGCACCTTCGGGGGAAGCAGCGATGATTATTGCCATTCGGTTCAGCAAACCACCGACGGAGGCTATATCCTTGGGGGGAGAACCCATTCCTATGGGGCGGGCAGTGCTGATTTCTGGCTGGTAAAGACGGATGTTAGTGGCACAGAGGAGTGGAGCAACACCTTCGGGGGGGGCGGCAGTGATTGGTTCTGGTCTGTTCAGCAGACGTCAGACGGCGGCTATATCCTTGGGGGGGAAACCAGATCCTACGGGGCGGGCTGGGATGATTTCTGGCTGGTGAAGACGGACAGCAATGGGGACAGCCTGTGGAGCCGCACCTTCGGGGGAAGCAGCTATGATGGTTGCTATTCGATTCAGCAGGCCACCGACGGCGGCTATATCCTTGGGGGATACACCGAGTCCTACGGAGCGGGCCATAGAGATTTTTGGCTGGTGAAGACGGATGCGACTGGCACAGAGGAGTGGAGCCGCACCTTCGGGGGAAGCAGCCATGAGGAATGCCAGTCGGTTCAGCAGACGTCGGGCGGCGGCTATATTCTTGGGGGCTATACCGAGTCCTACGGGGCGGGCTCTGATGATTTCTGGCTGGTGAAGACGGACAGCAACGGAGACAGCCTGTGGAGCCGCACCTTCGGGGGAAGTGGTTGGGATAATTGCTTTTCGGTTCAGCAGACGTCGGGCGGCGGCTATATCCTTGGGGGGAATACCTCTTCTTACGGGGCGGGCACTGATGACTTCTGGCTCGTGAAGACGGGGCCTGAAGTGGTTCATGACCCGCTTTCGGGATGGCTCAGCGGGACATTAGGTCCCGGCGAATATCATGTTGTCGATGATATTTTCGTTGACGAAGACAGCACTCTGACGCTCATGCCCGGCACGACGTTCCACTTCGACAGCGCCTATGTTTTCTCTATCTATGGCACCCTCTTGGCTGTGGGAACCGAAACCGATTCCATTATTTTCACGACCGACACCACAGCCAATCCCGACCGCTGGCGCCGTCTGTTCTTCGACTTTGCAAGTAGTTCCGGTAGCCAGTTGGCTTATTGCCTCATCGAAAATGCCTTTGCAACCGGCGGCTGGGGTAGTAACGGCGGTGGAGTGTATTGCAATTATTCTTCGCCGACATTCGCTCATTGCGTTATTCGCAATAACGAGGCAAATTTCGGCGGTGGGGTGTCTTGTTACAATTCTTCAGCGTCTTTCACCAATTGCACAATCACTGGCAACACAACAGGCAACGATGGCGGTGGAATGCTCTTTAATGCTTCCTCTTCGACCTTGAGCGATTGCATAATCAGCGACAATACATCAGGCGACGACGGCGGCGGGGTACACTGCTACAATTCTTCGCCAGACTTCACGACTTGCACATTTAGCGGTAATACAGCAAGCGGCGATGGCGGCGGGATTTCTTGTCAAGGTAGTTCTTCGCCGACCCTTACGAATTGCGACATCAGCGACAACTCAGCCCGTTACGACGGCGGCGGCGTGTATTGCAATAATTCTTCGCTGAACCTCACCGATTGCACGATCAGGGGCAATTCGTCAGACTCCCGCTCTGGCGGCGGGATTTCCTATCAAAGTAGTTTCTCAGCGACCCTCACGAATTGCGACATCAGGGACAACTCAGCCCATCACAATGGCGGTGGGGTGTCTTGCTCGTATTCTTCCCCGACCTTCGCCACTTGCACGATAGACAGCAACTCTGCAGGAAACAACGGCGGTGGTTTGTATTGTTCTAACGACTCTTCGCCAACCCTTAATAATTGCACTATCAGCGACAACACGTCTGCTGGCAATGGCGGTGGCTTGAATTGCAATTCGGATTCATCGCCGCTCGTCACCGATTGTATCTTTAGGGGCAACAGAACAGATTGGATAGGCGGTGGAGTTTATTGTGCTGGGTCCACTGCAATCTTCACCCGTTGTACAATTTTTGGAAACTTCTCAGATGATGATGCTGGCGGAGTGTTTGTCGACGCGGCTTCGCCGGTTTTCACGAACTGTACGATCAGCAACAACTCAGCGGTTGATTTAGACTGTGGCATGTATTGCCAGTTTTCCTCGCCGACCCTTAACAGCACCATCATCGCCTTTTCCGAAGGTTACGGAATCTGGTTTTGGAACAGCGAAGAAAGTCAAATGAAGTACTGCGATGTTTTCGGCAATAGTGATGGGAATATTGTTTTTGGTGATAATGATCCATCGAATGCGCCTCCCGGTATTGGTCAGCTTGTGACGACGAATGCTAATGACGATTCGTCGGATGTTTATTTTAACATCCTGCTGGATCCGATGTTCGTGGATACGTCAGTAAATGATTATCACCTATTGGAAGGCTCTCTGTGTATTGATGCGGGTGATCCGACTCTGTTGCCGGACTCGGATGGGACCGTTGCTGATATCGGAGTGTTCTACTTCCCGCAAACACCGCCAACCTATACGCTTTCGCCGGATTCGCTGGACTTTGGTGACGTGCTCTATCGCACGGATTCCACTTTGAGCTTCTGGATACATAATCCCACCGAAAATCCCTTGCACGCCGCAGGCATTCGCGTAACGGACACGCTCTTCTTTCAAGCGCATCCAACCTCAGCGCAAATTCCAGCGCAAGACAGCGTCGAAATCGAATTGACTTTCATGCCGCGGCGGAATATTTCGTATCTTGACAGCGTCCAAATTTCCTTCGGGGGACTTGATGAGGTGGAAACCGTCATTGTTCAAGGGACAGGAATCTATGATTGCCACGTCTTAGATGGAGCTGTCAGCGGCACATTATCTCTTGATTGCAGTCCCTATTATGTCGCAGGTGATGTGACGCTTGGAGAAAACGATACGCTTATAATTGAAGCGGGAGTTGAGGTAATTTTTGATTCCTACTCTCAATTCATCGTCAATGGTCTATTACTGGCAATTGGAACCGAGCAGGATTCGATTAAATTCACCTGCGATACTCTATTCAATCCCGACCATTGGGGTGGAATCCGTTTCATGTCCGCTCATGATTCGTGTCGAATGGAATACTGTGTGATTGAAATGGGTAGAGCGGACGGGGATTACCCGGATCATAAAGCTGGTGGCGTCTTTTGCGAGAGTTCCTCGCCTGTCTTTGTTCATTGCTCGATTTATAACAACTGGGCTGAGAGCGATGGCGGCGGCGTGTATTGCCACAATCAATCTACACCGACTTTCACCCATTGTACTATCAGCGATAACGTGACAGATCGTTATGGTGGTGGAGTGTATTGTTCCGGTTCTGCGCCAAGTTTTTCAAACTGCACTATCAGTGACAACATAGCAGATGGCAATGGCGGTGCTCTGCATTGTTCTAATGCTTCGCCGACATTTACGGATTGTATTATCAGCGACAATGCGGCAGGCTTCAATGGTGGTGGGGTTGATCTCTATGGTTCATCGTCTTCACCGAGCTTTACGGGCTGCACTGTCAGCGGCAACATAGCAAATAACCGCGGCGGAGGATTGCACTGTTCGTATAGCGCTTCGGCAACCCTCGAAAATTGCACCCTTCACGACAACACGACGGATGACGACGGTGGCGGTTTCTATGGCAGTCATTCAACATCCAGCTTCGTCGGCTGTACGATCAATAACAACTCGTCGGGCGACGAAGGCGGTGGGATCTATGGTACGTATTGTTCACTAGCCTTCACCGAATGCACAATAACTGACAACGCATCCGACGATGATGGCGGGGGAGTATTTATCAGGAGCGATACATCGACAACTTTCATCCATTGCACGATAAGCGGCAACGCATCCGTCGAAGGCGGTGGTGTGTATTGTTTCGATTCTTCACCAACCTTTAACAGCACAATTGTCACCTTCTCTGACGGTGACGGGATCTTTTTCAATCTTAGTCCGGAATGTGTATTCGAATACTGCGATGTTTATGGCAGCAGTGTAGCAGATATCGGATTCGTTGATGATGACCCGTCCCACGGTCCGGCAGGTATTGGCGAGCTCGTGTTGACGAATTTCAACAGCGATTCCTGTGACACCTACTACAACATCTTCCTAAATCCAATGTTCATTGACACGGCAGCAAGCGACTACAATCTTCTAATAGGCTCACCCTGCATTGACGCAGGAGACCCGGAGTTGCCTTACGATCCGGACAGCACAATTACCGACATCGGCGCGTTCTACTTCCACAGCAACGCGCCGTTACCCTTCGACTTGCTTTCACCGGCGAACGGAGACACGGTTGATACGTTGGCAGTCACAATGGAGTGGGCGGCGAGCAACGACCCCGACCCCGGAGACAGCATCGCTTTTTATCGGGTTTATATCGCGCTTGATTCGACTTTCAGCACAGGTGTTGACAGTCAGGATGTGAGCGCAACCGAGACCATCTGGGAAGGTCTGGTGGATGGCCAAACATACTGGTGGCGAGTCAAAGCCTTTGATACGCAGGATAAGGGTACTTTCTCGAATCAAATTTGGAACTTTACCAGCGTGGCTTCGGCCATATCCAGTGAAGCCGTTCTGCTTCCGACGGAATTCGCCCTTCATCAGAACTATCCGAATCCCTTCAATCCGACGACAACGATTCGTTATGATGTGAAACAGTCGGGGCTTGTTTCAGTCAAGATTTTCGATATTCTGGGTCGTGAAGTCGCCACGCTGGTTTCGGGAACAATTCCGGCCGGTTTTCATACAACGGTTTGGGACGCTTCAAGCTTGCCCTCGGGATTGTATCTATGCCGGATGGAAGCGCCGGGTTTCGAGCACACCCGGAAATTGGTGTTGTTGAAATAGAATTCCGTAGGGCGTCCCCGCGTGTGCGCCCATGGACAAATACGAGCATCAGCGGTCAGGCCCATGTGTCTGACCCTACGGCAAAGAATTCCGCGACCGGAGGTCGCGGGTAGTAGTATAGGTATGATAACTGGAGGATAGCCTCTTGGAAAACAGGCCACATACAGTAGCGTTTGACAAAGAAAAATGTGTCGGCTGTGTTGATTGCACGAAGGCGTGTCCAACGCGCGCGATTCGTGTGAAAGATGGCGTGGCCGACGCGATATGGGAATTGTGTATTGATTGCGGGGAATGCGTGCGCGTGTGCCGCTACGATGCCGCGATTTCGCTGACCTCAAGCCCGACCGAGCTGGAGAAATTTAAATACAAGATTGCGATGCCTTCGCCGGTGCTCTACGGCCAGTTCGGGCGACATGTTCATCCCGACAAAGTCTTGCAGGCGCTGAAACGAATCGGTTTCGATGACGTCTATGAAGAAACCTGGATGTGCGAGATGGTCAGCGCGGCGATTGACACCTATCTGACGGAATGCAAAGGCCCTTGGCCGCGCATCTCGACGAGTTGCCCGGCGGTCATGCGCCTGATCGCCATTCGCTATCCCGATTTAGTGGAGCACCTCATCCCGATTCTCGCCCCACGGGAGCTGGCGGCGCGGGACTTGAAGCGTAAGAAGGCCGCCGAGCTGGATATACCTGAAGAGGACATCGGAATTTTTCATATTACTCCTTGCAGCGCTAAAGCCGAAGCCATCAACGACCCCCTCGAAGTAACTTACTCCCATTTGAATGGTGCGATTTCCATCCGGGAAATCTTTGGGCCGATTTCCAAGGCTCTGAAGGGAATCGATAAAGTGGATATTACCTACAGCTACAGCCCGATTGGGATGAGTTGGGCGATGGCGGGAGGCGAAATCACCGGCATGCGCAATCAGAACGTCCTGGCGGTTCACGGAGCTCCGCAAACGCTGGAGGTTTTGGACCGCATTGATTCCCGCCAGTTCCGCAACGTGGATTTTCTTGAAATCATGCTGTGTCCGGATGGATGTATCAGCGGACCACTCACGGTCGCCGGGCGCTACGAAGCCCAGCATACCATGACGCTTCATATTCAGAATGTGGCGTCTCAGAGCCGTGTCAAAGAAGAGAAAGTGCGAAATCTCTTTCAGGAACATTATTTCGCGTTTGAACGCGAAATCAAGACGCGGCCGGTTCAGCCTCTCGCGCCCACTTTGAAAGAAGGAGCGGCGAAAGCAAAAGAGAAGCTCGCTATCCTGGAGCGCCTGCCAAAAAAAGATTGCGCCGCGTGTGGTGCACCCGACTGCAAAACGTTTGCCGATGATGTCGTCCGGGGACATGCACAGATTTCCGAATGCGTCTTCGTAAAGATTGAAGAGCTTAAAAAGGAAAAGAAGACGCCGAAACCGCGAGCGACTCAGGCTAAATCCTCAGCCAAAGCAGAAAAAAACTGATCATGCTGCTTCTCGAAAATGTGGAGTTTTCTTGTAAAGGAAAGGCAGGCAGAGCCAGCCTTTAGGATTTCTATTTCATAACACTCGCCTACGGGCTGGCTCTGCCTGCCCGACATCGGATAGCTACTCGTAGTAACAATATACGACCCATACACATCCATAATCTGATTTCGAAATACACCACTCGAATAAGGAGCGACAACTCATGAGCAAGTCACTATTACTAATGGAGGTCTCTTGCCCGAAATGCGGAGCGGATCTCACGGAAGGCGAATACATTCCGCTCGACGGAGTACTGGCCGACGGCACCGGGCATAGCGTCGTCAAATTGAGCGCCTATTTTGGAGACTATAATCTCGAAACAGACCTTAAAATCCCCGACGGCTCCATCATGAACTTCTCCTGCCCGAAATGCGAGGAAAGCCTTACGATTTCTTCGACATGCGGCGCCTGCCAAGCACCTTTAGCATCTCTCGATCTCAAAAAAGGAGGGCATGTCGATTTCTGTACACGCCGGGGATGCCGAGGACATGCCTTGGGCGGGTTCGGAGATGTGAACCAGATGATCGAACTGATAAACCGAATCACCGATACGCCGAATTACTAAGAAGCGCAGCTCTTCTATCAGGAGAATTAAAAGGAAATGGAAGAAAGAAAATTCAACTTCCGCCGAATGCACTTCGAGGGAGCGGAAGGAGTACTCATCCCTCGACTTCAAGAGGCTCAGGCGCGAGACGGGTTTATCGCACCGAAGGCGATTGAAGCCATCACCGAAGAAACCGGTATTCCCCCAAGTGAAATCTACGGTGTCGCCACGTTCTACGCCCAGTTCCGGTTCAAACCCGTCGGCAAATACATCATTCGTGTCTGCCACGGAACCGCCTGCCATGTGGCCAATGCTGAAGCCATCACTGACGCGGTCAGCGACACCTTGAATGTCGCCAACGGTGAAACAACGCCGGACAAGCTGTTCACGCTCGAAACTGTCTCGTGTATCGGCTGCTGTTCGCTCGCGCCGGTCATTATGATCAATGACCAAACGTACGGAAACCTCACCACCACGAGTGTCAAACGAATCCTGAAGCGCTATATGAAGGAGAACGGAAAATGACCAAAGCCATCGTAGGTCTGGGAACCTGCGGGATTGCCGCGGGCGCCGAAGCCGTCCTCAAATCGCTGAAGGAAAAAGTGGAGCAGATGAAGCTCGACCTCCCGATTTCCATCACCGGCTGTATCGGTATGTGCTATCGGGAGCCGCTGGTAGAATTTCGCACCGACACAGGAGAGCGCTATATTTACGGCCCGGTCACCGAAAAGAAAATCGATAGATTGCTTACCCAGCACATTGTGGAAGGGAAACCTGTCGAAGAATGGCTAGTCTGGACGAACAACGGCCTCGGCTCGGAAAAGCAATTCCTCAAACATCAAGTGCGAATCGTCCTTCGCAATTGCGGCCTCATCAATCCGGAATCGATTGATGACTACATCGCTCAGGACGGCTACAAAGGACTGGAAAAATCCTTAAAAGAACTCTCGCCGGAAGCCGTCATAAATCTCATGATTGAATCGGGACTGCGAGGTCGCGGGGGAGCCGGCTTTCCGACCGGCATGAAATGGCGATTCACACGTATGTCTGAGGGTGACCGCAAATTCGTCATCTGCAACGCCGATGAAGGCGACCCCGGAGCGTTCATGGATCGCAGCGTCTTGGAAGGAGACCCCCATTCTGTGCTTGAAGGCATGCTCATCGCCAGCTACGCCATCGGAGCACACGAAGGGTATATCTATGTGCGCGCGGAATATCCGAAAGCCATCGAACGACTTCGCATCGCCATCGGTCAAGCTGAAGAAAGAAGCTTTTTAGGTGAGAAAATCCTCGGAACGGATTTCCATTTCAAAGTCAAAATCAAAGAAGGGGCGGGCGCGTTTGTCTGCGGAGAAGAAACCGCGCTTATGAGGTCTATTGAAGGCCAGCGAGGGATGCCGCGAATTCGTCCTCCGTTTCCCGCTGTCAAAGGACTCTGGGATTGCCCGACCAATATCAATAATGTCGAAACATTCGCCAATGTCCCGTGGATTGTGCAAAACGGTGCAGCGGCTTACAATGAATACGGCACCGACCGTTCCAAAGGCACAAAAGTCTTCGCGCTCGCGGGCAAAATCAAACGCGGCGGCATGGTGGAAGTTCCGATGGGCGTCACGATTCGCGATATCGTTTATGACATCTGCGATGGCATCAAAGACGACCGCACGTTTAAAGCGGTGCAGATTGGAGGCCCTTCCGGCGGCTGCATTCCTGCCCAGCTTCAAGACACCATCATCGATTACGATTCGATCAGCCGCACTGGCGCGATTATGGGTTCGGGCGGTATGGTGGTCATGGATGAAACAACCTGCATGGTAGATATCGCCAGATTCTTCCTGGATTTTACCCAGCGCGAATCCTGCGGCAAATGCACCTTCTGCCGAATCGGAACCAAGCGCATGCTCGAAATTTTAACCCGCATCACCGAAGGCAACGGCAAACCCAGTGATTTAGACACGCTGGAGGATTTATCGCATAAAATCAAAGACAATTCACTTTGCGGTCTCGGTCAAACCGCTCCGAATCCCGTCCTCACAACGCTCAAATATTTCCGCGGCGAATATGAAGCGCATATCCTGAGTAAAAAATGCCCCGCCCACCAATGCAAAGCGCTGATTACCTATACGATTCTTGAAGGCCCGTGCGACGGCTGTACGGCCTGCGCGAAGATTTGTCCAGTGAACTGCATTAGCGGCGTCAAAGGAGAACTGCACGTGATCAATCAGGATATGTGCACGAAATGCGGCGAATGCTTCCGCGTTTGTCCCCGCGATGCGATTTTGTTAGATTAAACTTTGGGGCAACAAGCTCCTTCGTAAATTCTTGGAAAGGATAAAAAGCAAATGCCTTTGGTTAAGGTTGAAATAGACGGAAAGCGAATGCTGGTAGAAGCCGGCTCGACGATTCTCGATGTAGCGCGTCAGGCGGGTATTAAAATCCCCACCCTCTGCCACGACGACCAGCTCGAACCCTTTTCTTCCTGCTTCCTGTGCGTCGTCAAGGTCAAAAATAAGCGCGGCCATGTCCCCGCATGTTCGACGAAAGTCACCGACCGCATGGTCATCGAAACGAACACGCCGGAAATCCGCGAAGCCCGCAGAACCGCGCTGGAGCTTCTGCTGTCCAATCACTATGCTGATTGCGTAGCTCCTTGCCAGCTTGCCTGCCCGGCAGGAGTGGACGTTCAGGGCTATATCGCGCTGATGGCTTTGGGCAAATGGAGTGAAGCGGTTGCACTGATTAAGGAAACCAATCCGCTTCCGGCGATTTGCGGCCGAGTCTGCACGCGCCCCTGCGAAGTCGCGTGCCGACGGACGATTCTCGATAAAGCCGTGGGTATCGATTACCTCAAACGCTACGCCTCCGATATGGATTTGGAAGGCCGACAGCACTTTATGCCCGATGTCGCACCTCCCAATGGCAAGAGAGTCGCCGTGATTGGAGCGGGACCTGCCGGTCTTTCGGCGTCGTATTTCCTCGCGCAGAAAGGTTATCAGGTGACGATGTTCGAGGCGATGCCTCAAGCGGGAGGGATGCTGCGCTATGGAATTCCTGATTACCGTTTACCCTCCGATATCCTGGATGAAGAAATCAATACGATTCTTGAGCTCGGCGTGGATTTGCGAACCAATATCTTTTTGGGGGAAGATTTCACAATCCGCAGCCTTAAAGAAGAAGGCTTCGACGCGGTCTTCATGGGTTTGGGCGCGTGGAAAAGCAGCCGTCTTGGTCTCGCAGGCGAAGATATGGAGGGCGTCCTCTCCGGTATCGATTTCCTAAAAGATTTAGGCCTTCGCAAGCGCATCCGGCTCCACGGTAAAGTCGCCGTGCTCGGCGGAGGAAACACCGCTCTCGACTGCGCGCGCTCCGCGATACGCCTCGGCGCCGACGACGTCCGCATCTATTACCGTCGGACTCGCAAGGAAATGCCGGCTCACGAAATGGAAATTCACGAGGCGGAAATAGAAGGTGTCAAACTTGAGCTCTTAGTTGCTCCGACTCAGCTTCTTTCCAAAAACGGCCGAGCCGTGGGCATGGAATGTATCCGAATGGAACTCGGTGAACCGGATTCCAGCGGTCGCCGCCGACCGATTCCGAAACAAGGCACCGAGTTCAAAATGGACTGCGATTTCATTTTCGCCGCCATCGGCCAATCCACCAAAGTGGATGAATTGCTCGGCGGACGCATCCCGGATTTCCTACCTCCGGGAGAAGTCATCGAGTTGACGCGTTGGAAAACGATTCAAGTAGATGAACCAACGGGCGAAACGGATGTGGAAGGCGTTTTCGCGGGCGGCGATGTCGTAACCGGCGCGGCGACGGTTATCGAGGCAGTTGCCGCAGGGCGCAAAGCCGCTTACGCAATTGACAACTATCTGATGAAAGACAAAGCGATTCCGGAACCGACGACGTTTGACAGCCGTAAAGACGATTACGGTGAGATCACGAAAACCGACCTGCGCTATTTGGAAGAAATCCCGCGCCGGAAAATGCCCGCCATCAGCCCCGATGAACGCGAAAATAATTTTACTGAAGTAGAATTAGGTTTTGAAGCTGAAGATGTGCGCCGGGAAGTTCATCGCTGTCTGGAATGCGGCTGCTCGGCGGCTTTCACCTGCGATTTGCGCGCCTACGCCAACGAATATCATGTGGATATTCGCAACTTCCGCGGCGAAGGGAAAAAATATGAACTGGATCGTACGCATCCCTTGATTGAGCTTGATCCCAATAAATGTATTCTCTGCGGACGATGTGTGCGTATGTGCACCGAGGTTCTCGGCATCGCGGCGCTTGGATTTATTAATCGAGGTTTCGATACCATCGTCCGGCCAGCCATGGGGAACTCTCTGCTTGACACCGACTGCATTTCCTGCGGGCTTTGCGTAGCGACCTGCCCGACCGCCGCCATCGCCGCCAAACTTCCGCTGGCGAAGCCGGGCCCTTGGGAAACCCGGATAACTCCAACCGTCTGCAACTATTGCGGTGTGGGCTGTCGGCTGGAACTCCACACGCGCGGTAATATCCTCATTAAAGTCGATAGAGGCTGCGACAATCGGCTCACCTACGGTAATCATTGCATCAAAGGGCGATTCGGCTACGAATTCATTCTTTCCGATAATCGCATGTTAAAACCAATGGTCAGGGCAGGACGAAACCTGCAGGAAACCACTTGGGACGACGCCCTCAGCCATATCGCGCTGCGCTTGAAAGAAATGGCTCGCAACTATTCGCCGGATGAAATCGCTGTCTTCGTCTCGCCGCGATTGACGAACGAGGAAATCTATTTGACACAGAAATTCGCACGGATTGCGCTGGGCACGCACAACGTGACGAGCTTTTCGCTTCTGGTAAACAGGCAAGTTTTCGACCCGTCGATTGTTTCCACAGCGACCTATCCGGATGTGGCTTCAGCCGACGTGGTACTCTTGGTGAATTCAGTCCTTGATCAAGAGCATCTGGTCGCTGACCTTCTCGTCAAACGCGCTATTCGAGCCGGCGGCAATCTCATCTATATCTCTTCTGAACAAACCGGTTCGGCAAAATTCTCTGAAGTCTTCCTGAAGTGCCGCCCCGGAACCGAAACCATCGTGATCTCAGGCCTCATGCAATTGCTGATTGATGGCGCGGGCGTTGATTTGTCGGAACTGGAAGAAATCGACAACTTCAGAAATCTGGCCGGGAAACTTGAAGAATTTACGCCGGAGACAGTTCAGGAACTAACCGGTGTTCCTGCTGAAGCGCTACAACGCGCGGCAGCTATCATCGCCGCGGCATCCCGGCGGGTGTTGATTTTCAATCGCGATTATCGCGGCGTTCGAACAGCCGCCGATATTAAAGTTTTCCAGAACATGGCGAAAGTCACCGGCGCGAAAATCCTCTCCCTGACCGAGCAAAACAACTCGCAAGGGCTGCTCGACATGGGCGCTTATCCGGCATGGTATCCGGGGTATCGCCCGATTGACAGCGAAGATATTGTCGAGGAATTCGAAAAAGGGTGGTGCGTCGCCTTAAGAAACCTGCCAACGAAATCCGCCGATATTCTGGAACTTCTGAAAAATAAGACTATCAAAGCCGCCTTGATTATCGGCGAAGACCCCCTTGCGATGGACGAGCTTCCCAAAGAAATCAAGAATGGCCTTTTTGGAATGGAATTTCTGGTCACAGCAGACCTTTTCTATACGGAAACGGCAAAAATTTCCGGCGCCGTTCTCCCGCTGTGCCCTCATGCGGAGACCAGCGGCACGTTCACGAACTCCGAACGCCGCGTTCAACGGCTCGAACAGGGAATTCCACCGCGCACGGGCGTGGAAAACTGGGAGATTATCGCCAAACTCGCCGACTATATGGGGCTGCGATTCCGAATGAACTACACAAACACCGAGGACATCTTCGAGGAAATTCGTCAGATGGTGCCCATATACCGCGATGTTGTCGTGAACAGTCAGGAGCCGGATGGCTTGTGGAATCTCGAACGCTTCCCGCTCAAGCTTGAGAAATACCGATTCGCCACGCGGGCAATCCGGCTGCAGCCAGTGAAAGCGACCATCGTGCCGACCCTCTATTTCGACCACATCGAGTGCCGCTTCGCGGCTCGAATGAAGAAACTCTTCGAAGCCTCTCCGGAAAAGATTCCGGAACCGGCCGCAGTCTGATGATTCGACTATTCATCCATTCAAAACCCTCGAGGAAAAAGCCTCGGGGGTTTTTCTTTTGCAAACACGCTTGCGATTGAGGCACACGTGGCATTATATTGTTTAAGTTGCGGCCGAGGCCTGAGCGACCCGGCTCGGCAAGAGATCTCCCCCTGCCTGCGGGGGGATGTAAGGGGGAAAAATATAAACAACCATTCACGGAACAAAATTGAACGAACGACATGAAGCTTTTTCTGATTGACGGTTCGGCGCAGGTCTATCGCGCGCATTTCGCCTTCTCAAAAGTCTCGCTTCGAACGAAATCGGGCGAGCCGACAAGCGCTATTTACGGCTTTCTCCTAATGCTTTTCGCGCTTCTGAAACGCGAGGAGCCGACCCACCTCGCGATTGCTTTCGACTGCCCCGAACCCACGTTTCGCCACAAGCTTTATAAGGAATACAAGGCGACGCGCGAGAAGATGCCCGATGAATTGGTCGCTCAGTTGCCAAAGCTGAAAGAAATTCTACAAGTCATGGACCTTCCTGTGCTGGAAAAACCCGGCTGGGAAGCGGATGATATTCTCGGTACGCTGGCGAAAACAGCACACGGCGAAGGGTTTGAAGTCTTCCTTGTTTCCGGAGATAAAGACTTTCAGCAGTTAGTAACCGACGGCATCAGCCTGTACACCCCGAAAAAGGACGATGCGCAAATTGTGGATGTTGCGGGTGTCGAGAAGAATTTTGGCGTGCCTCCCGAAAAAGTCTGCGATGTGTTGGGACTGATGGGAGATACTTCAGATAACGTGCCGGGAGTCGGCGGGATTGGACCGAAGACCGCTTCCGAACTCATCCGAACCTACGGCTCGCTTGAAGCCGCGCTCGAGAAAGCCGACGAGGTTTCGAAACCGTCCGTGCGCAAAGCGTTGCAGCGCGATAAAGCTCAAGCGCTGCTCTCGAAGATACTCGTGACAATTGACACGAATGCTCCGGTTGACTTCTCCAGGGAAGCCTTCCTCCTCAAGCCTTTCGACGCTCCCGAACTTGAAAATATCATTCGCGAGCTTGAATTCTTCAGCCTCCTTAAATTCCTGCCGGAAAAACCTAAGAAAAAGACGAAGCGAAACTACCGGACTGTCTTGGAAATCGATGAACTTCAGAAACTGCTGGATAGCTGGCGGCAGGAAAAAAAGATGGTCTCGATTGACCTTGAGACCAGCAGTATTGACGCGATGCAGGCCGAACTTGTGGGGGCATCTTTTGCCGCGAATGAAGAAGAGGCATTCTTCGTTCCGATTGCCGAACTTCGCGGTGAACAGGCAAACCGCCGCGAATTTATGCGATTCGGCAAGGTCGCAGATTCATGCATATCAGCTTTTTTGTCGGTGGCCGCTCCGTTCTACGAAGATGCCGCTGTTCCAAAAACAGGTCAGAACTTGAAGTATGACGCACTCGTGCTTCGATGTTACGGCGTTGACGTTCGGGGAATCGCTTTCGATACGCTGCTGGCCGCATCTCTGCTCGATCCGGGAGCGCGGCAGCTCTCGATTGATGTTCTGACGCCGAAATATCTGCAACTGGACAAGATTCCGACCTCTGAGCTTATCGGCAAAGGCAAGCGGCAGAAATCCATGTTTGATGTCGAGACCTCTCAACTTACCGAATATGCGTGCGAAGACGCCGATTACGCTTTGCGGCTGACCCACAAGCTTGATACGCTATTGAAAGAGGAGAAACTTGACGGGATTCTGCAGACGATTGAATTGCCTCTCCTGCCGGTGCTTATCGAAATGGAATACACCGGCGTTCGCCTCGATTTGGACTTGCTGCGTGACATGTCGAAGGAACTCGAGCGAGATTTAAATCGCCTCGAAGAAGAGTGCTACACGCTGGCAGAGTGCCGCTTCAATTTGAATTCGCCAAAACAATTAGCGGAAGTCCTCTTCGATAAACTCAAGCTTCCCGTTCAGCGCAAAACCAAGAGCGGGCGTTCGACGGATGTGGCGACATTGACATCTTTGGCCTCTCACCATGATTTGCCGCTGCGCCTTTTGGATTATCGCACGCTGACGAAACTCAAATCCACTTATCTGGACGCGCTTCCCGCACTCGTTCATCCCGATACAGGCCGCGTGCACACCACATTCGGTCAAACAGCGACCGCGACAGGACGCCTCTCATCGGCCAATCCCAATTTGCAGAATATTCCGATTCGCACGGAGGTTGGTCGCCGAATTCGAGAGGCTTTTATTCCTGAAAATAAAGACTGGATTATCTTTTCAGCCGATTACAGCCAAATCGAACTCAGAATCATGGCGCACCTTTCAGGCGACAAGCGACTTCAAGAGGCTTTCCGAAGCGGCGGCGACATTCATCGCGAAACCGCCGCACTCATTTATGGAGTCCCTCCGGAGGATATTCTGCCGGATATGCGCCGAAGCGCCAAAACAGTCAATTTCGGCATCATCTACGGCCAAACCGATTTCGGCCTCGCGGAAGAATTAGGCATCCCTCGCTGGGAGGCCAAAGAGTTTCGTGAAAAATATTTCGAACTCTATCCGGGCGTGAAAAAATTCATGGAAGAAACCATCGAGTCTTGTCGGAAAAACGGCGTTGTGTCAACATTGCTTGGCCGCCTGCGCGCGATTCCGGATATCAATGCTTCCAACAGGCAGACGCGCGAATTCGCGGAAAGAACCGCGATTAATACGCCGGCACAAGGAACCGCAGCGGATATGATTAAGCTGGCGATGGTACGCGTTGCCGCTCGAATTCACCGTGAAAAACTTGCCGCGCGCATGATTCTTCAGGTTCATGATGAACTCGTTTTTGAGTTGCCGAAAAGTGAAATCGATGCGCTCGGAAGCATCGTGGAAGAGGAAATGACGCACGCTTTACCCCTTTCCGTGCCTGTGATCGTCGAGTTCAGCTATGGTAAGAATTGGCTCGAATCGCACAGTTGAGAATATTTTTTTTCATTTTTTTGAAAAATGACTTGCTATTTTCTATTGCGTGTTATATATTAAGCATTGCTTTTCCACACGTGGGTTTCTGTGAATCGGCGACAAGATGCTCTTTGAAGAAATTCCGTACTCGTTTCAACGCGAACGAAACATGGTATTATTCGTCTCGATTGCATCGGAATGAATATATTGAATTGCCTTAGAAGAGCATTCAAGCGAGAATAAAAACCTGTTCGTCGCGTTGCAATAGAAACGATATCGCCGATTTATGAAATATGGTAACTGTAGTGTGAAGAAACCTCGGATGTGATAGGATTTTGCAAGCGTGAACGGATTGAACATCGACTCCGAGTTTCTGATAAGATGAACATCGCGCTCTTTGATCATACAGGAACGCCGCACGTGTAAGAAGGGAACGTCTTTGTGAATCCACCGATCTTTCTTTCGAACGCAACGCTCCTGACCATGCGCCCCGGAGAATCACCGACTGTCGGAAATTTGCGTATTGAAGGCAATCGCATCACCGCAGTAGGGTCAATCGAACCGCGGGACGGGGATAAAATTCTTCCCTGTGAAAATTGTGTCGTATTACCGGGTTTCATTCAAACCCACATCCATCTTTCTCAAACGCTCTTTCGCAATACCGCTGAAAATCTGTCGCTGCTGGACTGGCTCATGCAGCGGATTCTTCCTTTTGAAGCGGCGCATGATGCTGAATCTATCGCCGTTTCTACCGAGCTGGCTGTTGCCGAACTCTTTTTGTCGGGAACGACAACCGTCCTGACAATGGAAGCGGCGCGCCATACGGACAGTCTGCTCGAGGTCGTAGAACGTTCAGGGCTTCGCGCGATTGTAGGAAAATCCCTCGTTGACAGGCCTGTTGGCATCGCGAATTTTTCTGAATCTCGGGAAGACGCCATCGCGGATGTACTTCGGCTGAAAAAAGCGTGGCACGGTCATGATGATGGACGCATTGAAGTCTGTCTCGCACCGCGTTTCGCGTTAGGATGCAGTGAATCTTTACTCCATGATGTGGCAAATATTGCCGCACAAGAAAAGCTTCGCATCCATACGCACGCGTCCGAAAATTATTCGGAAACTCGGCAAGTGCGAGATGAAACAGGTCTTGGAAATATCGAATATCTGCACTCTCTGGAGCTTCTGGGACCGTCAACTTTTATCGCGCATTGCATTCATTTGGACCCGTCTGAAATCGAGCTGTTAGCGCAAACCGGCACCCATGTTCTGCATTGTCCGACAGCGAATTTGAAACTCGGTTCCGGCATCGCTCCCGTACCGGAAATGCTTGAAAAAGGGGTATCTGTGACACTGGGTTCGGATGGTGCTCCCTGCAATAATACGCTAGACATCTTCCGCGAAATGAGTCTTGCAGTACTGATTCAATCCGGACGTTTAGGCGTTGGCCGATTGAATGCATCCGACGTTCTCGAAATGGCTACACGGAAGGCAGCGGAAGCGTTAGGAAAAGAGAGAGAGATTGGTACTCTCGAAGCAGGCAAGCTCGCCGATGTTGTTGTGATTGATTTAAATCGGCCTAATACTTGCCCTGCACAAGATATTGCAGCGGCACTCGTTCACAGTTCAACGCCGCAAAATGTTCGAGATGTCTTTGTCAATGGACGCCGCGTCGTGAGTGAAGGGACGCTGACCGAAATGAATATCAGTCATCTGATGACGAGAGCGCGGGAAAATCTGACGGCTCTGCTCAGCAGAGTTCGCCGCCCGAATTAGGGACTCACGATCCATGAGATGCGTGGATCAGGGAACAACCAGACAGCAATTCACATAGATGCACTTTGTATGGGCGAAGGATGCCGGAAAACTAAAAAGCCGAGCTGCAACAGGCTTTTAATGGCATCGCAAAGATACGACGATTCTGGCCGCCCATGTGCAATGCAGAGGTGAAAGAAACTTTCAAACACCTCCGCAGTGCTGAAGTTTTCGAGGAGGGCAGCGCCAAGCTTCAGTGCCCAAATTAAATTGTTCCCGAACGAGTCTCTGTCCTCAGACAATCACAAGGAGATTAAACATGAGTCCAGCTAAGAAAAAGGCCACCAAGAAAAAGGCCACCAAGAAAAAGGCCACCAAGAAAAAGGCCACCAAGAGGAAGGCCACCAAGAGGAAGGCCACCAAGAGAAAGGCCACCAAGAAGAAGGCCACCAAGAGGAAGGCCACCAAGAGAAAGGCTACCAAGAAGAAAGCCACCAAGAGGAAGGCCACCAAGAAGAAGGCCACCAAGAGGAAGGCTACCAAGAAGAAAGCCACCAAGAGGAAGGCCACTAAGAAGAAGGCTACCAAGAAGAAAGCCACCAAGAAGAAGGCTACGAAGAAGAAAGCTACCAAGAGAAAGGCCACCAAGAAGAAGGCTACCAAGAGGAAGGCTACGAAGAAGAAAGCCACGAGAAGGCGGAGACCAATGCCTCCAGCCTTTGGCTTCTAACTTTTTCTTCGATATTTAAAAAGCCAAGCGCCGAAACCTTTTGGTTTCGGCGTTTGTTTATCTATATAGTCAGCGGGCTTTTAAGAAAACTAACTATTCGCAAACATCCTGCGCCTCAATTAGAATTTGAATCAAACATGTTTCGTGCGCTGCGACATCGTAATTTCCGTCTCTTCTGGTTTGGGCAACTGGTTTCACTGATCGGAACCTGGATGCAGATTCTGGCTGTGGGATGGCTTGTCTGGAGACTGACTCACAGCGCCTTCTGGTTGGGGGTCGCCGGAGCGATGCCTTTTATGCCTTCACTCTTCCTCTCTTCCATTGGGGGAGTGCTTGTGGATCGCTATGATAAAAGGCGACTGCTGATTATCTCTCAGAGCGGGATGGCTTTCCTATCGGCTGTTTTAGGAATTCTGACCGTCAGTGGCATTATTCAACTCTATCAAATTATCACTCTGGCCGTCCTGATAGGATTGATGATGGCTATGGACACACCAGCGCGGCTCGCTTTTATCCGGGAAATGGTGGGGAAAGATGACATGGATAATGCGATCGCTTTGAACTCAACGGTCTTCAATTCCGCCCGAATCGTTGGGCCGCCGATTGCCGGTCTCTTGGTGCCGCTGGTGGGCGAGGGCGGGTGTTTTCTCATTAATGCCTTCACCTTTTCAGGCGTCATTGTCAGCCTTCTGCTAATGCGCGGGCTGGATCAAATTCGGATTCTAAATCCAGAACCCATCCTGACGCAACTCGCGCAGGCTTTCTCTTTTATGCGCAGGCACGATGTGATTCGCCCTCTCATGACAAGCCTCGCCTTCTACGGCCTTTTCGGCTTCACAATGGTCGTCCTGATGCCTATTTTTGCTGATAGAGTCCTTGGGGTCGGCGTGAAGGGTTTGGGAATGCTGATGGGAGCGATGGGCATCGGAGCGCTTGCAAGCTCACTGATGGTCGCGACATTCTCCCATGACAGTCGCCGGGGGCGCATGGTTTTCGGAGGTGCTATCGGAGTCGCGCTCGGATTTCTGGGTTTCTCGCTTTCCCGGACGTTTTCACTGTCACTAGCCCTGCTGGTATTAGCCGGATTCGGTATGTTTCTGATGCTCAACTCGCTGGTTATCCTCATTCAGAAACAGACGCCTCACGAGCTCTTGGGGCGTGTTATGGGGCTTTATGCAACCGGTTTTATCGGACTGGTTCCTATCGGAAATATTCTGGCGGGTGTACTGGCTTCCGGAATCGGCGCACCGGCAACGATGCTGATTGGCTCAGTCATTTGCCTTGGGGTGGCGATTTTCGTCTTGGGGCGAAGCCGTTCCGTGCTGAAATTGTGATTCCTGCGCTCACGCCACAGGAATCCATGGATAGAAGGTGCCCCGGCCGTTTCGGCGGGGGTCAAAACGAGGGGTAGGGAGCTGGCTCGCGGTCTCAGGTTTGGCGGCTTTTCTCCGCCAGGGCGCTATAATCAGGGCACACACAGCCATGAGAATAACTACTCCGAACAGGATAAAAAGTATCTCCTCAAGCCAGCCTGCGTGGGACGTGACAAAATGAAACATGGGTCGAATTCACCATAAAAAGGCTCTCAAGACTGTCCTATTCCTTTCACCATAGTATCCAAGCTATAGTTTCCAGTCGCAAATTTCAGCGCTCAGCAGGGAAAAAAGCGAAATTAGTGAAAGAAATCCTTGACATTGAGCTTTGAACCTGCTATATTCTTGATTATAGAATTTCAGGGGAGCTGGCAGAAATCGTCGGAATCCGGCGCGCAGGGGCTTCAGATGGAGAGCGCCGCCTGCCAAACTGCCTAAACCGCCTGTCACTTTCGGAGAATCCTCGAGGTTCATATTCGCCAGTTTAAGCCCCTTTTTCGGTTCTCTTATCGGGCGCAGGGTTGTTTTTTATCGGAGAGTTCGCAGCGCAAATCGGCCATTTATCCTGCAAAAAGACTCTTCACCCTGCTGACAATCGGCACGACAAATTTTCAATATAGAGACTTTGTTCACAGAAGAGACCCCCTCGTGTGTCGATCCGAAATGCTCTCCTGAAAAGAAGGTAGAGCTGATTCGGAATCTTGACCACAGTCGTGCTGAAACTCGATTTTAACACAGGCGGAAAACCAAAGGTAATCTGTTAGAAGGAGAAAAACAATGGCGATGAAGAAGAAGGCCACTAAGAGAAAGGCCACTAAGAAGAAAGCCACCAAGAAGAAAGCCACTAAGAAGAAGGCTACCAAGAAGAAGGCCACTAAGAGAAAGGCCACCAAGAAGAAGGCCACCAAGAAGAAGGCCACCAAGAAGAAGGCCACCAAGAAGAAAGCCACTAAGAAGAAGGCTACCAAGAAGAAGGCTACCAAGAAGAAAGCCACTAAGAAGAAGGCCACCAAGAAGAAGGCCACCAAGAAGAAGGCCGCCAAGAAGAAGAGAGCACCCAACCCGGCGTTTATGAAGCCCATGCAGCCAGACGCTCTTCTTGGCGAAGTTGTCGGCACCAAGCCGATTCCGCGCACCGAAATTACGAAGAAGCTTTGGGCCTACATCAAGAAGTACGACCTCCAGGATCCTGTCAATCGCCGGATGATTAACGCAGACTCGAAGCTCCGGCCTATTTTCGGCGGCAGAGCTCAGGTGAACATGTTCGAAATGACGAAACTCGTGAACAACCACATCTGGGACGCCTAAGGCTCCAAGCTGAAACGAAGCAAATTTGCAGCGCTGTTTTTTTCTTAAGGCGCAGTATGTCCCATACACTTGCGGCCACGGAGTTATCCGTGGCCGCATTTTTTCCCCTACTCGCCGAGCCGGGTTCAGCGCAGGTTCCCGCAGGCCAAATGACGAAGCCAGCGCGCGTAACCCGGCCGGAATTTAACAATGAACACTCGCCCCCACCATTTCAAAATCACCCCAATAAAAAAGCCGCTTGTACATCACAAGCGGCGCTCGATTCCATTCAATTTCTGCCCTGCTACCGGACCTCGATTTCGTACAGCTCCTCGTTTGGGCCAATCAATCGGTGACGGCGCGCTTCCTCTTCCAGCGCTTCAGGGGACTGTGTCCGGAGCAGCTCAAGCTGCCTTTTTAACTCCGTATTTTGAGCCTGCATAACTGCGATCTGTTCCTGTGTTCTTTCTAAGTCGCGTCGCAGCTCGAAATAGCGAATCAGTCCTCCCTCACCGAGGATAACCGGTCCGGCAAACAGTAGCAGAACCGCTCCCGCCAGCCCTCCAAAAACCCACAAAGATGTTTTTCGCGCGCGAGTCGCCATTCGCTTCTAAGCCTGCCAGTATTTACCGAAATACGTGGCGTCTGCGCCGAGTTCTTCCTCGATGCGCAGCAGTTGATTGTATTTGCAGATGCGATCCGTCCGGGAAGCTGAGCCGGTTTTAATCTGCCCGCAGCCTGTCGCAACAGCAAGATCCGCAATGGTCGTATCTTCGGTCTCTCCCGAGCGATGCGATATCACTTGACGATACCCCGCTCTCCGCGCCATATCAATGGTGTCCAATGTCTCAGACAGGGTGCCGATTTGATTCAGCTTGATAAGAATTGCGTTCGCGACTCCCTTCTCAATTCCTTCGCTAAGTCGCAGGACATTGGTCACAAAGAGATCATCACCGACCAATTGCACGTTGTGCCCGATTTTATCCGTGAGAAGCTTCCATCCGTCCCAATCATCCTCCGCCATGCCGTCCTCAATGGAAATGATAGGATAATCCTTGCACAGCTCGGCGTAATAATCCGCCATCTCCTCCGGCGAAAGAGATACTTTCTCGCAGGTCAGATTATAGACATTTTTCTTGGCATCGAAGAATTCCGACGACGCGGGATCCAAAGCGAGAGCAATCTGCTTCCCCGGTTTCCAGCCCGCTTTTTCAATCGCCATCAAAACCGTTTCAATGGCTTCGCGGTGAGTTTTCAATTCCGGAGCAAATCCGCCTTCATCGCCGACATTCGTCGAAAATCCCTTATCCTTCAAGACTTTTTTCAGCGCGTGAAACGTCTCGACTCCCGCTCGCAGAGCTTCGGCAAAGCTGTCAAAACCGCGCGGCACAATCATGAATTCTTGAAAATTTAGAGGATTGTCGGCGTGAACACCTCCATTGACGACATTCATCTGAGGCACCGGCAGCGTCTTCGCGCCGACGCCGCCCAGATACTGATAGAGCGGCAATTCCAAAGCCGTCGCCGCCGCTTTCGCCACCGCAAGGGAAACACCCAAAATAGCGTTAGCGCCTAACTTCGACTTATTGGGAGTACTGTCCAGCTCCAGCAGCTTGGAATCCACTTCCTGCTGATAGCTGGCATCGAGTCCGATAACATGCTCGGCGATTTCCACGTTGACCGCTTGTACCGCCTTGAGGACTCCTTTTCCCTGGAAGCGCTTCTTGTCGCCATCGCGCAATTCGACAGCTTCATGTTCTCCAGTGGAGACTCCTGAAGGAACGATAGCACGTCCCATCGAACCCCCGTCGAGAACAACTTCCACTTCAACCGTCGGATTGCCGCGTGAGTCTAAAACTTCACGCGCGAAAATATCGATAATCTCTGTCATAGGCCTTTGAAAAAAGATATTTCTCCATCACGTCTATATCGCCTGCGAATGCAGAACGTGGGAGCAATATACAAAAAATTACCCGAAAATCAAATCGGCTATCTCAACGCACACGACGACACGTCTGCGCTCACGAAGACCCGACAATACTCTCGAAAATATGAAGCGCCTCTTCATAGTTATCACGCGGCACGAGAATTCGCCACGGTTTCCCCACCGTCGATGTGCCCACCACGACTCCCAATCCTCCGCCGGAGAGATCCGTCTTGACGAGATTGGGAATATTCTTCTCGTCCAAAACTTCCGTTATCATCGCCGCATAAACACCCCCGGGCAGTTTCGGCAACGGAACCCATTCCGTATCTTTTTTCATCGTACAGTTACCTCTCGAAGAGTCATTGGAGAAGATGGTTCCCAAACGCCTTTGACGACATGTCGCCCTTTTCCAAATCCTAAATAACTATATTTTCCATAGTGGGGAAGTCTGCGCGCGAGGGAAACGAGTGCCTCGGAATCTGCCGAATTAATTAGCAACAGCAATCTGCCTTCGCTGTCTTTTCCGCAGATAACTGTCGGAGATAAAGCTCCCTCAGCCGTGCGCAAAAGTGCCTGTACCTGCGACGCATTGCTGCTGCTTTGCGCAACTTCCTTACCCAAATCAGGCCATCCCACTGTTTTCAGTTCGCCGAAACGCCACGGAATTATCACCGCCTGACCCGGCTCGGCAACATCCCGCCACGTCAGTCCTTCCACGATTTCACCGCCCCATTCAGTGATGAGACTTTCAAATAATTGTTTCTCGCTGCTGTTCATCTCAGCATCCGTGCCGCCGGACAATACGAACAGACGTTTCGGTGCGCCGATGATGGTGGCAATCGTTGCGGGCAGCTCGTCAGGCCAAAGCAACCGAAGCACGTGCGCATCAGGATCCAATGCCACGCGTTCAGGGCGAACCGGAGTATGAATCGTGCTCACGATGCGCCCTGTCGAGAGCCGTACGGACTGCTCGATTTCCATGCCACCTTCACAAAAAGCCTTGAGCGGGAATTCCAATTCATAAGGCGGCTCGCTCGTCTGAAGCACCTCGACTTCAAGCTGCCAATTTCCTGTCTCTCCTGCGAGCTTGACCTGCCCGAGCTTGAGTTCTGGGACGTCGCTCCGATAAAGCCACTGATGGAAGAACGGCCCAAGCTCCAGACCGCTGGCCATCTCAAATTCATACTCGATGTCCGCCCACGAAGCAAATTTGAATTTGTTGTTCGCGTAAAACCGCCGAAGCGCCTTGGCGAATGCTACCTCTCCTAATTGCCGATGCAGCGCATGAAAAATCATGGCGCTTTTGCCGTAGCCGACGGCTCTGAGCGCAGGATTGGTGCGCTCGCGGAAATCGACTAATGCCGAGGCCTTCGTTTGTCCGGTGTACGCTGTATAATCACGCAATATCGTCCGGCGGTAATCTCGAGCGGCGCTGTCGCTAATCATTTCTTTATACATGTAATCCGACAGATAGACCGTAATTCCTTCGCACCAGTTCCCAAGCGTATCGTCCACATAGACCGAATTGCCCCACCAGTTGTGCAGCAATTCGTGAGGGAGCGATGTGTACGGAATAAACGGCAATCGCACGACCCGGCGTCCCAATAGCGTGAACCCCGGCAACCCATAACCCGTCTCGAAAAAATTCTCCACGACCGCGAATTTCGCAAACGGATACGGCCCGATTCGCGACGTGTAAATCCCCAGCGCCTTTTCCAGAGAATTCAGATAGACCGGCACAAGCGATGTATCTTCCGGGAAGAAAAAGGTCTCAAGCAACACATCATCCACACGACGGCTGTGACGCATCCATTTGCCTGCGGAAACCGTCAAACCGTCTATGGGATTAGGCTCGTTGTAAACCACTCGCCTGTGACCCTCTGTCGCCGCATCGAGTAAACACTCGCCCGATGTCACGACACGATACTCGGCGGGGATTGCGACTTCCGTGTGAAAAGTCGCCAGATCGCGCGGGATGCGAGGGTAGTAAACCGCTTCGGGAGAAAGATAAACGCCTTCCTCGCTGATATAAGCATTGACCTCCATGCCGATTTTTTCATGGCTAAAGCCTGACAAGCCAGCGGTATCAAAAGCTGTCCCCGACCAGCGAAGGCCCAGTTCAAGTTTCGTCTGCCCTTCAGGAACTGTAATCGGCACCGCCCACATCGAAGCCCAAAAAGATGAGTCGCGCGGGTCGTCCGGGACACCGAAGAGCTCGGCGCTCGCAGGCAAATACTCGGCGTAAGTAGTTCCTTCTCCCACCTGAATAGAAGAAATGGCATAATCCTTTCCTATCAGGAGATGCAAGAGACTGCCAGTGCCCTCCACCGTGATGCGGTCATATCCTTGGAGGCTGTGCTGTTCCAAATCAAATTTCAGGGACATCTCGTGATGCGTGACGTGCCAGTCTGCCCAAAGTGGATGCCCCCACGAAAACGCAAGCGCCGCCAGGGTTAGAGTCCACAGCAACCCAAGGCTACGAATCTGGTGTTTCTTTTTTGTCTTTTCCAAAATAAAAAAACCTCTCCATGAGTTTAATATAATCACTGAAGGGTTGATCCTCCGGCGTACGCGCGCGAATGCGACCGAGGGCGTTCAGTTTTGAATCCAAATCATCCGCGTAATGCAGTGTCAGCGCTTCGAAAGTCATCGGTTTAATCGGCGAGCCCATTTCGCCGCTGCCCTGATGCGATAAAATCAGGTGTAGCAGTTGCCGCCGCGTTTCCTCGGGGAATCCTTCAATCCGTTTCATGCGTTCTTCAACAAAAAGTGCACCCATCGTGATATGTCCTAAAAGCCGCCCGTCAATCGAATAGTCAATCCCCGCCGAGATTTCCAATTCGGTAACTTTGCCGATATCGTGAAGCAAAGCGCCGGCGATGAGCATGTCGCTGTTCAGTTCCGAATAATGTTGTGCCAACAGGTCACACAAGCGCGCGACAGACAACGTATGCTCGGCAAGCCCTCCGATATAGGCATGATGCCACAATTTTCCACCCGGAGCTTCCACGAATCGCGGCCAGATTTCTTTGAATATCTCTTCTAAAAGCTGCCGCAAAGGACTTTCCGTCAAGCTCTCGATGATTTCAAAGAGTTCCTGCTCCATCTCTTCAGCGGATCTCTCCGAACGCGGGAGAAATGCGTACGCTTCCGGCGCTTCTTCGGGAGTTGCGACGCGAGCTCTTTGCACCTGAATGCGCGCCACTCCCTGCCAGCGACCGACTGTCCCCTGAACTTTAACCACCTGCCCAACCTGAGCCTCGGACTGAAACTCCTCGAAGTTCTCCCAGAACTGCGCTTCGATTCTTCCCGTTGAATCCTGCAGCTCCAGCACCAGATACGGAGCGCCATTGCGGCGAGTGCGCGCTTCGATGCGACTCAATAGATAAAAGCCAGTGACCACGTCACCGGCAGGCAATTCACGTATTTCGCTGGTAGAAAATTCCGACATCATAAACCTAATAGGTATTCGCCAGAAATGTTAGAGTCAATTTGTACCGGGCACGCTAACGCCAAGCCACGGCAAGTGTAGGGACAAGGCCTGCCTTGTCCGTTCGTTGCCACATAAAACGAAAAGGTGTTCAAGTTTGAAAACACCTTTTCTAATATACTAAAAAACGATTTTGAAAGCAAAGCGAGCTTAAAAGCGGTAGCTCAGCGTAAAAAGAAGGCTGTTGAGCGCAATGTCTTCCGTGAGGTCGTCTGACCATCGCTTCCACCGCGAATGCACGTAGCTGACATCCAACATCACGCTCCGGTCCATGAGGATTCCGAATCCCAAGCCTATAGTCTTTCGATCTTCACTCGACGCCGCGCCTGCTTCCTTGGCGGGTTCCAAACCGAAACCAAGCCGTCCCCTCAAGCCGTAAAAGGGAATCAGATACTCTCCTCCCACGTGAAGCCCAAGCGTCGAGCGGTAGGTGTCGCGGATATAGAGATTCGCGCGCGTCCGATTATAATCCACAACCTGTCCGTCAATCACAACTTGCGATTGAGAAGGATCGCTGCGATATTCCATCTGCGTCCAATCGCGGTAGTCAATATCCGCCGCCAAAAGCCAGCGTCCCGGACTTAAGCTAAATCCCCATCGGAACATCCACGGCGAGCGCATGCGATAATCCCAGTAACCGGATTGACCAGCCGCTTCCCACTCTTCGGAAGCTTTGTATGTCACCGGTGATTCGAGAGCTATCCCCATACGCGCCCAGCGTCCAAACCGGACAAGTCCTCCGACGGTTGCGCCCCAGCCGCTGAGGGTGGTGTTAATCAAGCGTTCCTCGGATTCCAAGCTGCCGGAATACCAATAATCCTCTTCAACCGTGAGTTCGTCGTTCCCGACCCAATAGTTGACTGCCATGCCAAGCGATACATTCGGCGATACATCCACCGCGCCTGTGAAATTCCACGCGCCCAAGCGCCCGGTTTCTAATTCACTCCAGGATTGTGTTTCAAAATCACTATTGTGCAATCCGGAATTATCCTCCCAGCTTGACCGCGAACCGAAATCCACGACCTGATTGTAGCCGAGGGCAAACGAGAGAGCGCCTTGATACACCGGCACCGGAAAAACCATTCCAAGATTATTCAAGTGCGTGAAATTGCTCGAAACATCCAGAGGCGTTGTTTGATAGCGCGTCGAATTGGAGTAGCCGGTTTGCAACAACGACCCTTGCAGCTCGATGCGTTTGATTTGCGAGATACCAGCGGGATTCCAGTAGGTCGCCGTGAAATCATCGGCAACTCCCGTGTAAGCGCCCCCAAGCCCTAACGCGCGGCTGCCGGGCCCGGTATACAAGCCCAGTGTCAGAATCGGCGTATCCGGCGCGGATTGCGCAAACGATGTCAGGCAAAGTGCCGGCAGAATCAGCAGTAGTATAAGCGTTCGCATGATGAATTCCCTTGCTATTTTCTTCGCCCGAAGTCGCGCTGTTTACCCTTGCTGCTCTTCTTCGGTGTGGCCTTTGCCGGACGGGTCGGTGTAGAAGCAGGCGTGCTTCGCGGAGCCACATGACTCGGCGGCGGACTGCTCGGCGGAGGTGCAACCGAAGGCGGTGAACTGCCATGATCACCATCGCGCCGCCCGAAAGGCCGTTTCGAAGGCGGTTCGCCCGGTGCAGCGGTTCCTCCACCATATCCACCCCAGTAGCCTCCACCCCGTGAATACCACCAAGGATAGCCGTAGTAATCCTCCCAGCCGTAATAGCCCGAGTAATAGGGAGGACTGTAGTTGTAAAAATCAAAACCCCAGCGCGTCCTCGGCCGGTAACGTCCCCACGTATCCCAACGGTCGTAAGGATCGTAATAATCATAGCCGCCCGGATAGGCTTCTCCGAAAACATCCGTTCTCTCCAGCGTCGTGTCAATCGCCGAAGAATCGTAGCGCTCATAGAGCGTTTCGGATGTCATCGTTTCGGGAGGTCCGTTGAATCCCGTACGGTAAAGTTTGGTGTAGCATCCGGTGACGAACAGCCAGACCAGAACCGCCGGAAGCGCAATCAGTAGTGTGCGTCGCATTTTAGCCTCCTCCTCTAAACGAGGAGTTTAGTCATAATCGCCTTCTGCATATGAAGGCGGTTTTCAGCTTGATCAAAAACCACGCTTTGAGGTCCATCCATGACCTCATCGGTAATTTCGCGTCCTCTTTCAGCGGGCAGACAGTGCATGACAATCGCATTCTTGTCCGCCAATGACAGTAATTCGCTGTTTAATTGGAATTTAGAAAGAAGTTGCCTCTGCTTTTCGGACTCGTCTTTTTGCCCCATTGATGCCCAGACATCCGTGTACAAGATATGTGCGCCTTTAGCGGCTTTCCGGGGATCGTTTTCGATTGAAATCTCCGAACGTCCCGCGGCTCGGGCTTTTCTTAGAATCTCCGCATTTGGCGGAGTTTCCTTAGCAGTCGCCACCACTAATTGGACGCTCAAAAGGGACACAAGGTTTAACCACGAATTGGTGACATTATTGCCATCGCCCAGATAAGCTATCTTGATATCTTCCACCCGGCCAAGCTTCTCCTGCACAGTAAAGATATCGGACATCACCTGACAAGGATGAAGCAAATCCGTAAGGCCATTAATCACAGGCACATCAGCATATTTCGCAAGCTGGACAACATCCTCATGCGAAAACGTGCGAATCTCTATCATGCCGAGGTATCGGGACAACACCTTTGCGGCGTCATAAATCGTCTCTCGCTTGCCCAGCTCGATTTCCTGCTTGGTGATGTAAATCGGATTGCCTCCAAGCTGCGTCACACCGACTTCGAAAGAAATCCGCGTGCGCAAACTCGGCTTGTGAAAGATCAATCCCACTGATTTGCCCGCCAGCGGTTGCGGGGCAGCTTTATTGTGCTGCAACTCCTTTAACTCTCTGGCAAGTACCAAAGTTTCAAAGATTTCCTCTCGGGAAAAGTCCGTAATCGCCACAAAATCTCGTTTCATGTGTCTCCTACTTTTTTAGGAAAAGTTCTTCGACTCCTGGTTTCCGGATTCCAAATCAGCATGTATTTCAGTTACAAAAACATCCAGTAACTCCCCAGCAACGAAAACCTGCCCTCTTCTCCTGCCTTCCAGAACAGGAAGAAGAACACCCAGTTCCTCCAGTTTTAATATCGCACTCGCGGCGGCTGGATGACTTACATCAAGTGAACTTGCTGCCGACTTGATTGTAATATAGGGGTTTTGGAACAGAATCTCAATTATCCTATTCGCTGTTGGTGTCAATCCAAGGTGTTTGTACCGACTGTACAAGTCGAGAACTTGACCCGCCCGCCAAATAGCATCCTCAGCCTGTTGGGCGACTCCAGAAAGAAAAAACACCAACCACCGATCCAATTCGCCGGTTTGACTGACGTAATATAGTTGATCGTAATATTCATCCCGTTTTTTCTCGAAAAAGGCGCTTAGGTATAGTAACGGTTCGCTGAGACATTCTCGTTCGATTGCCAATAAAGTTATCAATAGACGTCCCACTCGACCATTACCGTCTAAGAATGGATGAATAGCTTCGAATTGGTAATGTATAAGCGCACACTCAATGAGTGGAGGAATTTGATCAATATCAGCTCTGTGAAGGAATTTCTCGAAATCATCCAATAGCACTTTCATCTCTTCTATTGGCGGAGGCACATAGTGGGCATTCTCAGGCCCACTTCCCCCAATCCAATTCTGAGATATCCTGAATTCTCCCGGAGTTTTTTCCTGGCCACGGACTCCTTGCACAAGCTCTCCGTGGATTTCACGAATAAACCTTAAGCTCAGCGGCAGTTCCTTACGGCGCTTAAGCGCATAAACAAGAGCCGACACATAATTGCGGACTTCCTTAATATCTTCAGTGTGTGGTCCCTCTGCAGGATCCATCTCAAAAAGGTACAATTCAGACTGGGTTGACTGGGTTCCTTCAATTCTCGAACTCAATACAGCCTCACGACGAATATACGCTCCTGAAAGCAGATAAGGATTTGGTAAACGTCGACACAAGCCCTCCAAATTTCCCATTTTCCTGTCTGCAAGAGATAATACTCTGACGACCTCCGCTTGATAATCGAGTTCTCGCGGAATTGCCCCCGGAATAAAGGCATAATACCCCGTGGGGGCTTTAATGACTCGTCCCGACTTCGCGTTATCAAAATCTCTTGGATTCATTTCAGTATTCTCTTGTTTTTATTATGCATAGAGCCAGAAAGTTTCCCTATTAAAGATAACTTTAATAAGGTCTGAGCTTATTAAACAAAAAGCGGATTTTCTTTAATAAGGAAAAATACCTGTAACTTGTATAACCATGAATCACAGTATCATTTACCATATTTCTTCAATTCTCATTCCATTTGTCTTTGCAAGAATCCTTCAATTCTCCCACACGCTTCTCGTATAGTATCCTCGGATGCGGCGAAGCTCAGGCGAATCGCTAAATCATCGCCAAAAACCGCGCCCGGCATGGTCGCGACGTATTCTTCTTCCAAGAGCTGCTTCGACACCGTTAGCGAACCGGGATAGGGTTTGCCCGCCTGTTTCCATACGGCATCAATGCGCGGAAAAACATAAAATGCGCCTTCCGGTTTTGGCGCTTTAACGTTCGGCCATTTTTCGACAAGCGCATACATCAAATCACGCCGCTTCTGAAAAACCTCGCGCATGTGCTCGCGGTCGCGCTGGTCGTTCGAAACCGCTTCGACAGCCGCATGCTGCGAAATCGCGCTGGGAGAAGAGGTCATCTGTGATTGCAATTTCGCCGCCGCCGCGACGATACCTTTCGGGCCTGCGCCATAACCCAATCGCCAGCCGGTCATCGCGTAAGATTTCGAGCAACTGCTAACATACAGCGTCCGCCCGTAGAGTTCCGGCAAATGCGCCGGTGATGCTTGCGTGCGTCCGTCGTAGAGCAAATGCTCGTAAACTTCGTCGGATAAAATCCAGCAGTTCGCTTTGGCTAAAACCGGCGCGAGCGCTTCGAGTTCGCCCTTCGTGTATAAGGTGGATGTTGGATTCGACGGCGTAATCAACACGACCATTTTCGTACGCGGCGACAATGCTTTTTCGAGCTGAGCGGGAGAAACCAGATAGCGCGATTCGGGCGTCGTTTCGATGATGACCGGCACGCCCTCGGCGATTTTGATGAGCTCCGGATACGCCAAGAAATACGGCGCGGGCAAAATCACTTCATCGCCGGGATTAATCGCCGCTAACATGAAATTCGTGATGACATGTTTGCCGCCGTTGGAAACAAGAATCTGCTCCGGCGAGTACGCGAGGTTCTGTTCGCGCGAAAGTTTTTCTGAAATCGCTTTGCGAAGTTCCAGTGTGCCGCGAGCTTCGGTGTAGCGCGTGATGCCGTGGTCAATCGCGTATTTGCCCGCGGTGCGAATCGGCTCCGGCGTTTCGAAATCCGGCTCGCCGACCGACAGCGACAGCACCGGTTTGCCTTCAGCTTTCAACGCCGCTGTCCGCGCCACGATTTCCAGCGTTAATGATGACGCAATCCGCGTCGTTCTATCTGCAGGAGGATGAATCATAATGTCCTTTGTTTTATCGCCGAGAAACACGGATGAGTCACAGACCCACGCCCTACAAATCTCCCATCAAGGCAGGGTTCACAGTGGAGTCACGACCAAATAGCAGTCACCATAACATCCGAACAAAAAATGTCATCGTGGAGGTAAAATCATCTTCCTCTCATCTTGTCGGATTCCAAACATATTTCCCTTCTTTGTCGATGTAGCCCAACATATCGCCAATTTTTACCCGCGCCAATCCTCCCGAAAAAGCGGACGCAAATCTTCCAGAAGAACCCCTAGCTCGATCAAACTGCGGATTGATTGCGAATTTCCCCTGCTTGTCTACATAACCCCACTTGTCGCCAATCTCGACAGCTGCCAATCCTTCGGAAAAACGCGACGCATCATCAAACTGCGGGTTGATGACAATCTTCCCCTCCTTGTCAATATAACCCCGCTTGTCGCCAATTCTTACAACTGCCAATCCCTCGGAAAAATTCCCAACCCCATCAAATTGTGGATTGATAACAATCTTCCCTTCCTTGTCAATATAGCCAAACTTGTCGCCAATTCTTACCCATGCCAACCCTTCGGAAAAATCCCCAGCCCAATCGAATTGTGGATTGATGACAATCTTCCCCTCCTTGTCAATATAGCCGCTCTTACCCCCAATGCGTACCCATGCCAACCCTTCAGAAAAATCTCCAGCCCTATCGAATTGTGGATTGATGACAATCTTCCCCTTCTTGTCAATGTAACCCCACTTACTGTCAATTTCACGGTCAATTCTACGGTCAATTCTTACCAATGCCAGCCCTTCGGAAAAATCCTCAGCCCAACCGAATTGTGGATTGATGACGATCTTCCCTCTCTTGTCAATATAGCCAACCTTGCCGCCAATCTTTACCCACGCCAGCCCTTCGGAAAAATCCGTAGCATCATCAAATTGTGGATTGATGATGATCTTCCCTTTCTTGTCAATGTAGCCGCTCTTACCGCCAATGCCTACCAACGCCAATCCTTCGGAAAAATATTCAGCTCTATCGAATTGTGGATTGATGACAATCTTCCCTTTCTTGTCGATGTAGCCCCACTTGCCGTCCTGTGAAACCGGAAACAGGTCGCTGGTTTCTTTTGCCTTTTTCTGCTCTCCGCATGACATAATCAAAGGAGCAAGGCAAAGAATGAAAAAAAGAACCTTCTTCATGGATGAGTTCCTCCGTTGGTTTCCTATTATAGACTATCTATAACCGCTTTCAGTTTCGCCTGCACCTCTTGCGCAACGTCGGTCAGTTTCGGGTTGCCGACAGACGACATCACGACAATCGGATCAAACGCAGCGACTTCGACCTTACCCGGCTCGGCGAGAACTTGCAAATCAATACTCCCTTTTCAAAATACTGACGACGAGATTAATAGAGGTGCCTTTGGGGACTTCGGTGCCGGAACTGATGGACTGCGCGATGACGGTTCCGGCGTCTAAATTGGGAATCGCTTTTTGTGTCACCATGCCCAGAATAAGTCCGGCTTCGCGGATGCGTTTGCGCGCTTCATGCAGGCTTTGACCGACGAGTTCCGGCACAGTAAAGGCATATGGCTCCGGTCCCATCGAAATCGTCAGCGTGATGGTATCGTTTTTTGCGACCGTACTGTCCGGCGGCGGAAACTGAGCGATGATTTTCTCTGAAGGCGTCGTATCCGAGAAGACATGAAAGATAAACTCGCGGGGGCAGACTAATCCCAGTGAGACGCATCGCCACTGCGCGTCTCGTCCATCGAGACCAATCAGGTTCGGTATCGTAATCACCGGCTGTGGTGCGGCGGGGATGACTCGAATTCTCCGACCTGTTTTGCACAGTGCTCCCGCTCGCGGAAGTTGTTCTAAGATAGTTCCCTTCGAAATACCCGGCGAGAATTTCTCGTCTTCGACAACAAGCACCAGCCGGTTTGCTGTGGCAAGTGATTCCGCTTCTGCAAGGGGAAGTTCGACGAAGTTGGGAACTTCAAACTCGCGCCCTTGCCGGGTGTAGAGGGGTAGAATAACTTTGTCGAGAGCAAAATAAAAAAGGACCAAAGCACAAAGGCCCAAAAGAATTGCATAAAGCCAGCGTTTGTTCAAACGCCAGCGATTTTTTCTTTTCTTCATGCGGATCCAGACGTATGTTTCATTCGGGCGGCATAGGCGCCGTCGGTTCCATGGCGGTGTGTCCACGTTTGCATATCTTCGGCGTCGCTCACAACGTTCTCAGGCACGAACGGTTTAACGCTTTCCCGTTCAAATTCTTCGCTGCGACGGAGAAAATTTTCGACAACGTGGATATTTTCACGAGGCAGGATAGAACAGGTGCTGTAAACCAGAGTGCCGCCGGGCTTCAAATTCCGGGCGGCGGCGCGAATAAGCTGCCCCTGCAACGCTTGCTGCGCTTCGAGGTGTTCCGGCCGCCTTCGCCAGCGAATATCCGGATGGCGGCGCAGCAATCCGACGCTGGAACACGGCACATCCACTAAAACGCGGTCGAATGCTTCCGGCAGCGGTTCGCGTCCGTCCTGAACGCGAACATCAACGCCTTCCATTCCAAGTCGCGTCAGGTTTTCTTTCAGCGTATCGGCGCGCACCGGATCCGGATCCACCGCGACGATGTGCGCTTTTCCCTCGGTACGCTCAAAGATATGAGCGGTTTTCCCTCCGGGAGCGGCGCATAAATCCAGAATCGTCTCGCCGGGCTGCGGATCCAACACCAGCGTAACCAGCCCCGCGCTTTCATCCTGAATCGCAACTTTGCCTTCATTCACAAGGTCATGAATACTGGAGAAAGATGGTGTTTCCAATCGGAAATAGCCGTCAAGAAGCTGTGACTTCTGAAAACGAACATGGCGTTCGGTCAGGGTTTCTTCCAGTGCCGGTATGGTTATTTTGATGGGATTTGCGCGGAGGGTCAGCGAGGTATGTTCATTATTGGCTTCGAGCGCGAGAACGGCTTCTTCCGCGCCCAACATGCGGACAAGCTGGCGAATAATCCAGCGGGGATGGGACGTTTGAAAAGAGAGCTTTGAAAATTCATCCGCACCTTCCGGAAGGATTTCCCAGCGTTCGCGTTCTCGCGCCAACCGGCGCAGAATCGCGTTGACTAAACCTCCGGCGGATTTTCCCAGCCTCTCGATGGCGATTTCGACCGTCTGGCTAACGGCGGCATGGTCCGGGACCCGGTCGAGGAGAAAGAGTTGATAGACTCCAATCCTCAAGAGGAACTTGAGGGTTGGATTTGCCCGACGGTAATCGCCATGAAAAATTGCAGCGATAACCCCGTCCAAACGCCCGCGCCAGCGCTGTGTTCCCCAGAAAATTTCTGCGGCTAGAGCCCGGTCACTGCCTCTCAAGGAAGAGTCGTCCAACATTCTCGCCAGGACTTCATCGGCAAAAGCCGTTTGTGACGCCGCTGTCAGCAGTCCATCCAGAGCAACAGACCGGGCAGAAGGGCCTTTTTGAGGTGCTGTCATGATACGAATTCAATAAAACAAATCCTCCCTCAAAAAGCAAGCTCCCACGCACCTGCAACAAAACACCGCCTTGGAGCGTCCTATAAGGCGAGAGAGAAGTTTGAAGTCTATCATTAGGTTGAAAAATGAAGAGGTTATTCGCAATTACAGGGCTCTGCGCCGTTCTCTTGACAGTGCCAACGGCCTCCGCCGCTTTAGGGACACTCGGAGGCCTCGAGATGCTTCACAAGCTCTTTATTATTAATAAAGTGCTTGCCAGCGAACGCGACAGCGCCACGGAAGCAGAGGATTCTTCCGGTCCCAGCCGAGGCGTGAAAGACAGTGAAGACTGGGGAAAACACGATGAGAACATGGCGCACTTCTCGACGCTCCTTCTGCTGGAGGACGCCAAGGATGCGGAACTCACCGCCGAAATCGTCTTTGGCGAATTTATCATAAAGCCGGCGGGCGGGGATACACTGTTGTACGTTGAAGTGGAATATGACCCGGAGAAATTCTCGCATCCGGTGATGGATTATAAACGCCATTATAATCATGTGAGAATCTCCCTTGAATCAGCCGGAATGGCAGAGGAAGATTTCAACAAACACATGAAATCATTCCAAAATACCTGGCACATCTATCTTGGTCGAGATGTCACATGGCAACTCGAACTGGATTTAGCCGCCTGCGAAACACGGATGGAGTTGGGGGGACTCAAGGTTGAGAATTTGAATGTGGAATCCGGCCTCTCGGATACGCAGCTCAGTTTTTCCGAACCGAACCGTGTTGTACTGGAAAAGTGTCAAATCGAAACCGGGGTCGGCTCCTTTGAAGCATTTCAATTAGGGAACGCGGTTATCCGACGATTTTCACTGGAAAATGGACTGGGTTCGTCTGTGCTCGATTTCTCAGGCAAACACCCTTTCGAAGCGTTGAAAGCCAGTATTGAATCAGGACTCGGCAGCGTGGAAATGCAATTCCCCCAAGGTCTGCCGGTTTTGATGCAGGTGGAAACGTTTTTGGGAAGCTCGGATTTGCCCGGATTTGATAAACTGAACGGTGACCTGTACCGCAGCGTTTACTACCGGGAAGGGATTCCGGGACTTGAAGCCGATGTGTCTATCGGAATGGGTTCGGTGAATGTGATCTGGCTGCCCAAGATGCCCTTACCCCCGGGAGCCCCATCATTGCCGAAGGATGACAAACTGCCATCACCTCCGAAAGTCCCGAAGAAAATTAGAGTGGTGGATTAGAAACATGAAAATGCAACCATCAAAGCGGTGCCATAGCGAGTAACCCCGCTTGTCCGCAGCCGGGCGGGACTCCTTCCTTTGGTCAGGTTCGTGGTGGGACACCTAGGAAACCGCATGGCACCCGCTCTTCATAAAACGGCCTCCAGTTTTGGAGGCTGTTTTTTGTTTGGCGAAAAAGCAAAGCCCCATGGAAATCCACAGGGCTCTTGCAAATCTGACGTTTTATCAAAGTCAGTAGGTAATTCTCATCGCTCAATCCTTCTTACAGGCGAGCCTGAGTAGGCAGGACTACCAGCGATCTTGCTTGTTATAGGTCCTGTCACGCCGTTCGGTCTTGGGTCGTGCCTCGTTGACTGTGATCGCTTTCCCATCAAGGTCTGCGCCGCCGACCGCATTGATTGCGGCTTGCGCCTCTTCCTTGTTCGGCATTTCGACGAAGCCAAAACCCCGAGAGCGTCCGGTGTCCCGGAATTTGATAATGTTTACAGACGCGATTTCGCCATGCGGCTCAAACAGCGCGCGGAGGGAATCCTCCGTCGAAGAGAAATCTAAATTTCCCACGTAGATGTTCATTCTTTTTCCTTTTCGTTCTTTTCCCGGCCCTGTGCCGGACTTTTTGCGCTAACCACATCTATTGGTGGCATGCGCTATCGTTGTTCCCCGCCGGTGCCAAGTTATTGACTCCATTGGAGATGCGTTCGCTTTAAGAAAATCTCTGGCAAGAATCCCGGATATAAAAAAGGGTGGCTATTGGGCCACCTTTGTTCTTCTCGCCTATTGTAAAGCTTAAAAATTGCGGTCTGGGACCGCCGGGTATTCCGTCGCTGAATTCACAATGCCCCCGATGGGCAACTATACAATATACGAAAATAATTCCCGAATGTCAAGAGCTTTCTTACACCTCAAATTTAGTCTGTTTCCCGCCGTTGTACCTCTCCAGAGCCGCAATGGTGTTATAGCATACGCCTAATTTCCGCCTCCGCCAGCCATTCGTAGATGTTTCGCCTGTCCCGCTCGATGGCAGGGCGGAGGGTGATTTTCTTTTCTCGAATGATCCTGTCACTCCTCATCATAGTATATGGCATTCTTTTTCTCTCGCACACAGGAGAAAATCTTATTTTAGAAGCAATAATTTCTGTGTTGCACTGAAGCGGTCGCTTCGCAGGTATGCGAAATAAACTCCCGAAGGCAATGTTGATGCGTTGAAGACAATGCGGTGCGTACCCACTTGAATAAGATCATTCTGCAACAGGCGGACTTTTCGCCCCATAATATCATACACCGTGAGTACCGTCCTACCTGCACGCGGCAATATGAAAGAAAGGGTGGTCGAAGAGTTAAAAGGATTGGGATAAACAACGAATGAATATTGTGAAGGAAGCGCAGCAATATCCCGCGGCGCTACCGGTAAGGAATCCGAATCGAGCTTGGCCAGATAAATAAGACCGTTGTACTGCCCCGCAGCGATATAACCACTATCTGAGGTCTGTTGCACCGAGAAAAAGCCGCCCCCTCCCTCGCTGCCCCATATCTTTGTCCATAGTATGTCGCCAGAGCTATTAAGCCTAATAACATAAGGCACAGAATGACAGAGAGAGTCCGTGAATCCTGCGACAATAAATCCTCCATCGAAAGTTGGTGATACTGAAATTGCCACATCATATTCTGTAATCCCATAGAAACGCGTCCACAGAGTGTCGCCGTCTCCATCAATACGCACAAGATAGATATCGCTGTTGTCTGAGTATGAATATGTGTAACCAGCCAACAAAAATCCCCCGTCTTGTGCAGCACAAATCGAATTTGCCAAGTCGTCAGCGTTCCCACCATATGTACGCACCCATTGAATATCGCCTATGCTGTTCGTTTTCACTGCATAGAAATCCCAAGAATCCTCGTTGGAAGCGCGAAATGACCCTGCAGCACAATATCCGCCGTCCACTGCTGGCTGTACTCCATACAATGATGCCGGTAGTGTAAGGTGCCATTCCCAATTTCCCAAACTGTCCGTTTTTACAAGGCTGTACGTATGATCTCCACACGCGATGTATCCGGCATCGCTCGTCAGGCAAACGGCATACGTACGATACCCATAGGTTCGTTCCCATTGCACACTTCCGGCGCTATCTATTTTGAATAGAGTACCGGGGGCTTGGCGACCAAGGATTCCTGCCACTACGTAGCCACCGTCTGCAGTTTGCCGCACATCATAAGCTTCACTGATGGGCATAACATCAGGATCATAGTCATGCGCCCACATCTGATTGCCAACGTTGTCCGTTTTGAGTACATAGACAGAACCATACCATTGATGGAAAAGATACAGACTCACACCTCCAATAATGTATCCACCATCCACAGTCTGTTGAACCGAGTTGGCGGCACCTCCAAACCATTCAGGATTGTAGCTCTTCGTCCATACCGTATCAGGAGCTTGCGCAAATGCAAAAACAAACGGAAGGAAAAGAAACAGTGCAATGACATTGTATTTCATGATTATCTCCGTAGTTCGGCAAACGGAACTCCAGGCAATATCAGTGGCTGGCGGCCGATGACATAGCAATCAGATTTCGAAGATTGTTCATAGTCCACAGTGCATCATAAATCACTCGCAATGGACAGTTCCGACAACCCCACACCAAACTCCTGCAGCCGCGCGTCTGCAATCTTATCAAGCTCGCGCTGGATGGTGGAGTCAAGGGGTTGGGATTCGTGTTTCTTCAATGTTTTTTCGACGAAATCGTGGGCGCGTTCGAGGGCGGTTTTGGCGCCGTGACGTTCGGAAGCTTCGTCAGTCATGCGGTCAACGATTTTGCTGGGGTAATAGCCTTCCTGCTTGTACCATTTGAGCGTATGCGGATGGTCAAGAAGATTGCCTTTCTTAAGAAGCACTTCCATCAGTTCGGGAATGCTCGCACCTTCGCGGGGTTCGATGCCGCGAGTCAATCGCAACGCGAAACCGCAGATGTCATGATCAATCGCAAGTTTTTCGAGCGACTGCGCGTTTTCGAAATTCATCATCCCCGCGCCGGAAATCATGTTCACACCCGCGAGCGCCGCCATCACCGCTCCCATGCCGCTTTCGAATCCCGCCTGTGCGTCCACGACCTTCGCATCGGAAAGGCTCATGTACGCATGCGTCGGCACGTTGAAATGTTTGCCGACTTGCGCGTACGCCGCGTCAATCATCATCGTCTCAATCGCGCCCATCGGCGTCGTGGCGGTGCGCATATCGAAAAACGCCGGCGAGCCGCCATAGATAATCGGCGCGCCGGGCGCTGCGAGCTGATGAATCACGATGCCGCTCAAATCCTCGGCGCAATGCTGCACGACCGCTCCATGCAGCGATACCGGCGACGTCGCGCCTGTCAATGGCATCGAAACCAGTTCCGCCGGAATGCCCGTGCGCGCGGCATCGATTAAATCCTGACACGTCAAGTCACTCCACATCAGCGGCGGCGACGGGCAGCAATCGAATTGCGCGAGTGGTTTTTCACGCAGCGCTTTTTCGCTTCCACGCACCGCAATTAGCATTCGTTTCATCACATCGAACGAACCGCGTATGAACGTGCCGGTCACCACAGGCTTCGTGCCGTTCATCAGCGCGATATACAGACGGATGCTGTCCGAAACTTCTGGAGGCACATCACCCGGCACGACGCCGGTGGATTGAGCGGCGAAATTCGGCAACGCGTCAATCAAGCGAGCGAAACGAACAGCGTCTTCAATGCGCGCACTCCGAAGTTTGCCGCTGTCGTAATCATAAAATTTCAGCGCCGCCGAGCCGGGGTCGAAATGGCAACGATCCTCTCCCAAGTCCGCCTGCAATTCTCCTTCGCGATCATAGAGCTGAATCGAAGAAGGAACGGTTTTCAGACATCTTTCGATGAGGGCTGAATGAATCCTAACTCTACCCGCTTTCAGCTTCGCTCCTGCGTCGAGCAAAAGCCTCTGTGCTTCGGCATTCTCGACCATCACGCCTGAGCGTTCCAAAATCACGAAGGCATCGTCGATAATCGCCTGCACCAGTTCCGGCGAAAGAAGTTTTATTTTAGGTCGAATATGGGACATACAATTACCTCCGAAAAGAGCAGTCTTGTTTGTCACAAAGCTCACATATTGAAGCTTCCAGTTCCCCCGGAGGAGATGCCGTCAGCTTCACGGCGAATGAAATAGATTTCAAGGGATTCATCAGAAAAGTCGGGCTCAATTTAACACCGACCTTTTCAGCGAACAAATGAGAAAAAATGATTTTCTGACCTGATTTCAATGCCCAGTTTCCATAACCCGGACTGAAACGCGGCCATGCAGCGAGTCCCTCTTCCGCCGCCTTTTCGCAGATACGCGCATCCACGGTATCCGCGAGACTTTCTACGGTTTCCGAGCCGACCGCATCCAGCGCGGTCGCGAGCGCGAATTGTCCCTTGTCTGAAAACTCGCGCACCTTTTCTTCCAAAGCCGAGCCGATGGTGCAGATACTGAGAACTATCGGGCCAAGGTCGTTTCTTAGTGCAGGTTCTCCAAAATCACTATCAAAAATTCCATAGACGGCTCGCGGCTTTGAAAGATTGTGCCCCATCAGCAACGCTTCGTCCACCATATCGCGCAATCTTTCCGGAGCGTCTTCTTCCCGCCCTCCCAGCAGGCGGTAGATTTCTCCGATGCGAGGCACTACTGAAAAATCATCACTATGAAACAGCGTCGTTGTCATTTCCACCGCTCACGAATTAATGCAATCGTCTCTGGATTCGTACCACAGCAGCCGCCAATAATTTTCACACCGAGTTCTCGGATTTTCATGATGTTCGCTACATATGTCTCGTTATCTTCAGGGTAAACCGTGCCCTGTGGTGTGACCTGCGGCATACCGGCATTCGCCTGAATGATGACAGGAATAGAAACAGCCCCGCGGGCTTCTTTTGCGACTTCGATCATGTCCGCACTGCCCAGCGAACAGTTCGCACCAACCGCTGCCGCACCGGCATCCGCCATCGCCCGCATCGCACTCTCGACCTTGTCACCGAAAAGCGAGAAGTATCCTTTCTTGCGCTTTTCGAATGTCATGCTGAGCATAAATGGCTTTTCGGATACGGAACGAAACGCACGTGCCGCCAGTAAAATTTCCTGAAGATTAAAAAAAGTCTCCGCGATGAAAAAATCGATGCCTTCTTCATCCAGAATTTGCGCTTGAGCCGTAAAAGCGTGTTCGATGTCATCAGGTTTGCCCGGCCCCACAGGTTCAAGCAGGAGTCCTGAAGGGCCGATTTCCCCTGCGACAAGCGCTCGCTTCGAGGCAGCTTCTTTCGCGAGTCGAACGCCTTTCCTTGTCAACTCTTCCCAGGATTGTTTGATTTTATGCTCGCCGAAGCGCACCGGATTCGAGTTAAAGGTGTTCGTCGTGATGACGTCCGAGCCTGCTTCGACATAAGCGGCATGTAATTCCCTGACGGCATCGGGATTCTCCTCGTTCCAAATATCGGGAGGCTGCCCCGGCGCGAGTCCTTTGCGCTGCAACTCAGAGCCAATCGCGCCATCAAATAGAAGGCCACGGGATGTGATGCGTTCCATCAAGTTCATTGACGTGTTTCCACAAGTTCGCGCGCCATGCGGACCGCTTCGATGGCATTCTCGCCGTAGCCGTCCGCGCCGATATCCTCCGCCCATTTGCGACTGACCGGCGCGCCGCCCACCATCACTTTCACATGGGCCCGAAGTCCTCTCTGCGCAAGCATTTCGATGACGGTTTTCTGTCCCATCATCGTCGTCGTCAGTAGAGCCGAAAGGCAAATCAGGTTCGCGTTGAAATCTTCGGCTTCATTGCAGAATTTTTCCAACGGCACATCCGCGCCCAAATCACGGACTTCAAAACCGGACGCTTCCAACATCGCGGCGACGAGAGATTTTCCGATGTCATGAATATCTCCCTGAATCGTCCCAATCACCACGCGCCCGAACGAAGAACTCCCGGATTGCCCCGCCGCCATTTCCGGTGTCAAAATCGCCATGATAGCTTTCATGGTTTCGGCGGAAAGCATCAATTCAGGCAGAAAAATATCTCCTTCTTCCCAGAGGTCTCCCAAATGCCGCATCGCGGGAATGCACGCTTGATTGACAAGGCTGGCAGCGGAAATACCATCGGAAAGTCCCTGCCGGACACATTCCAAAGCGCGTTCTTTTTCGGCAGCCTGAACTGCCTCACTTAATTGTGTAAAAATGTCGTTATTCACGGGTTTCTCCGTATGAAATTTTCGCTCTAAGTGTGTTTAAAATAAGAAAAAGGGCGAAGAGAGTCAAGGGATTATGACGCGTCCGCCTGTGAAATTACAGCGTGTCCGACCCAGTGGACTTGACTTTGACCGCTCATTTGCTATAATTAACATTAAATATAATTTGTAGAAACAAGAATTTATCCTCTTAATAAACAATTTGATAGATCGGGTTACATAGCAAGCAAGTTTCAGTGCAAGAAAATTCTCCTAAGAATCCTAAAAAGAAAAACTTTTTGACCCGTGTTTGGTTGTATGTTTGTAGTGTATCTACTTTTAAAAGGATCATGCCGCAAATGAGTATTCTCGAGAGACTAACTCGCTTTATTGAGAGAGTATTTAAAACAACCGTAGAGGTATTTCTTGAGGCCTTAAAACGTAGCCCAAATGCTCAGGGATATGTCAGTGGTTCGATCACGGAATTTTTGCTGACTAAGAAACTTGAAGAAGAATATAGTTGTGAGGTTAAAAGAATAAGGGAAAAGTGGGAGGGAAGAAAATCGACGGGGCATCGTGGTGATTTTTACTTCCGAAAATCTTCAGCAGATCCTTGGTATGTCATCGAGTCAAAAGGTTTGAAGTCAAACTCGGAGAAATGGCATAAGCTCTACAACTATCAGAATTTTAAAAGTTTCCTATTCACCCATGCTAGTAAAATTCCATGGTTAAAACAAGAAGAAGAAATTGAATCGCAGATTGAATATTGGATAAATACGAACCTACCTAAATTCCAAAATGAATATTCCCAATGCCTTTATGACTATGAAGAAGTACAGAAATACCTAAAGAATATTCCAAAGCGGACAACAGTAAAATCAAAGGCAATAACCGCTTTGCGACGCTTCACGAGAGAACAAATCAACAAAATGATAGAAGAACGTCTACAATATCTTATGTCGAGAATAATGGTTCTTGAATCACACTTTGTATCAGGCCTATCTAGCTCAAGCGAAAGAACGCAAGCAACACCTCGAAAAGATGAGTTTAATGTGATTTCCATTGATATTTCTCTCCGCTATCCTGCGCATAAATTTCTTTTCGCCAACCCAAAACATCTTGAGTCATCGGGAGATGACGCAAATCATCTACAGCAAAACTACATTATAGGCTTTATCTTTGTCGACGAACAAGGTAATTCGCCACTGAGTGTAACAGAGGAGTGGTGCGAAGATTTTAACCAAATATATGAGACGCTGAACACCGAGGACAGCGTAAAAGAAGAAGACATGCAAATTGATACCAGATACAAAATTGTCGCAGAGAACGATTAGAGAGAGAACCTGTGGAAACTTCTATTAATTTACCAGATAATAAAGCATACGAACAACAATTGCTGTTTTCGGAAGATAGTCTGATACCAAGCAATTTGCCCCAGCTCCACGAACTGCACCCAACGCATAATCTTTCTGCTGTGTTTGATGATTGCCACAATTATATTTACGCCAATGAAGGTTTATTGAAAGACAAAATTTTTCACGAGATGGTAAAACTTCTTATCATGAAGCTATTTGACGAACAAAATACGAATGACGGAAGTGTGCAATTTGGCATAACGTCAGTAGAATATAGAAATATACGTACAAATACGCGTAGCAGTTTTGAGGAACGGCTTAAGAGCTTGTTTAATGTTGTCAAAAGCAAATATAAGGGTTTCTTACATGACGATGCCTTGAAATTAAGGCCGATGACACTCGCTTATGTTGTTGCAAAATTGCAGTATATAAACCTCACCAAAACCCCCGGCGATATAAAAGGACAGGCCTTTCAGGCGTTTGTATATCGTCACCAAAGGGGCGATCGTGGTGAATTTTTTACGCCATATCCAATCGTCAAACTCGCTGTAAAAATGATTGACCCCCGCCCACATGAAAAAATAATTGATCCTGCATGCGGAAGCGGCGGTTTCCTTATTCAGGCACTTGCTTATATTCAGAAGACAAATCCGAATGTTGACAAAGTTTCTTATATACAAGAAAATATACGGGGAACAGAATTCAACCCAGACGTAGCTCTATCAGCAATCATTCGTCTCGCTTTCGAAGGTGGATCCGGTGCAGAAATCTCCTGTGATAATGCTCTTCTTGAGAAGGAAGAACTTAACAACTCGTTTGATATAGTCCTCACGAATCCACCTTTTGGGAACAAAGGCAAAGTAGAAGATCCGAAAATTCTCAAACCCTACGTCCTTGCTCGTAAGTGGAATAGATTGAAGGCAAACGATTGGGGACCTTCCAATAAGGGTTTAGCAGGACAGTCGCCGGACATCTTGTTTATTGAGAGATGTCTGAACATGTTGCGCCCTGGCGGTCGCATGGCAATTGTCCTCCCCGATGGCCTCCTTCAAAATCCTACCAGTACGCATATACGTTTCTGGATCCGCTCACATGCCAGAATCCTCGGAGTTGTGTCTATTCCGCAAGAAGCTTTTATACCCTACGGGACCGGTATAAAGACTTCACTACTCTTACTTCAAAAGAGACCTTGCGATGACAGCAACGAGTGTTTTATGGCTCGAATACAAAAGATGGGTTATGACGTAAAAGGTCAGCCTGTCTACAAGCGGGACGAATTTGGTCGATTGGCAAAAACGTTATCGGGTTTGCCCATAATTGAAGACGATATAGAAGAAATAGCATCGGCATATAACAATTTCAAGCATGGCGCGGTTATGCAAAAAAGCGAACGAATATACATCATCCCTGAAAAAATACTCGATTCGCGCTTGGACGCTGAACATTACAAACCTGAAGACCAGTATCTCGTCGAGCATCTGAAATCAATTGGAGCAAAACCACTTGGTAAAATAGCCGATATACTTTCCGAAACAGACATTTTTAGAAAAGCGCGCGAAAGTGAAATACGATACATTGCTATTTCAAATGTTGACGCACGAACAATGCAGGTTGTTTCGCAGCAAATAATGAAAGCGCATGAAGCCCCATCAAGAGCAACTTATCGCGTTTGCAAGGGTGATATTATTACGGCAGTTTCAGGAGCAAGCACAGGCACACAACGCCATGCAACAGCGTTAATAACAGAAGATGAAGATGGGGCCATTTGCTCCAATGGTTTTGCCGTGATACGGAATATTCACAGTGTGGAGCCCCTCTTCTTGCTGGCCTTTATGCGTACCAATCATTACTTGCGACAAGTCAGAAGGTTAATGACAGGTCATGCTATTCCCTGTATATCATCAGAGGATTTATCGAAGGTTTTAATACCAATTCCTCTCAAAAAAGAGCAAAAGAGAATAGCAAACTTGATCATGTCACTTATGGCGATGCGCAGGGAGGGGTTAAAGGCGGGAAAAAGAGCTGTTTCTGAAGTAGAGTCCTTATTTGATCCAATGCATTAACAAGATGGAAAAGCCACACAAATAACCTAATCATTTCTGTATACTATAAATAGATAGAGGTTTTGATGTTTAAGGAAAACTTTCCCCAGACCTACACACTGAAAAACGACAAGAAGGTCGTGATTCGGTTGCTGGAATCTGGGGATGAAAAAGAAATGAACCGCTTCTTCGCATCACTGCCAGACACGGAAGTGAACTATTTCCGAAGCGACGTTCGAAATCCCGAAATGATTCACGGGTGGATTAAGGACATCGATAACAAATGGCGCGTTCGTCTGGTGGTTTTTCACGAGAAAAAGATGATTGCCGAGTGGGCGGTTCTTCACCGCGACTACGGTTGGACTCGCCACGTCTGCGAAATCCGCGGGATGATTCACCCGGATTGGCGCGGCCTTGGACTGGGCAACATGCTGTTCTACGACCTTCTCACCATCGCTCACGAACTCGAAAAAGAAAAAGTTATCGTGGAAGTTCTCGCGCAGCAGAAACTGGTCATTCAGCGCTTTGAAAAAATCGGATTTCAGCGCGAAGCGCTGTTCAAAAATCATGTGAAAGACGCTCGCGGACGAGTATCGGATTTAATCGTTTTGTCGATGCAGCTGGAACCGGCGTGGAAAAAAATGGAACAGCTCATTCATGACATGGGCGACCGCGGAGGTTAGTCGTTCTTACAAGTGAAACCTTTTAGGGCATCTTTCAAAAACTGTATTGCTTGGAAGATGCCCTTTTCGTACGCAGACTAAATGGGAGAGATGATGAAAGTGCAGATGGAGGTCAGTTTATATCCTTTGGAGACAACGGAGCTTTTGCCGCCGATAAAAGCGTTCAACGACGCGCTTCGCAAGGAAGGATTCGAGGTGGAAGTCGGACCTTTGAGCAGTTATATCACCGGCGAAAGCGAGATGCTTTTTTCTGCACTCGGACGCGCGTTCGAACACATCGCACAGCAACACCGCTGCGTCCTCGTAACGAAAATTGCACCGACGATCCAGTCTCAAACCTAACCGCCGCGAGTGACCCGGCCGGAATTTCTCGCGGTGTTGGCTACCCAAGTGCACTGCCGTGCGACACTACCAGACTGTGCTTTCCACTACCCTTTTACCGAAGCGGAAACGCTATTCCATCATAGTCGCTTTGAGCAACCTCACCTGCCACTCCGGCCATTCGTGGACAGAAACGTAGTCGGCGCTGCGGGGAATATACACCCATTCCGGTTTGGCGTTTTTCGAAGCTTCCCGAAGTTCTTTGGCGAAAGTTTTTGCTTCAGCGGTTCTGCCGATTGCCTTCAACGCTTTCAGTTTTAGAATCTTCGCCAAGTCATTGTGCGGCGCGATATCGATAGCTTTTTCAAAATAATCCAGTGCTTGCGGCCATTTTTTTCCCGTCAATTCCAACCAACCCACAAACGTCAGCACATCATCGCCATCAGGATCGAGAAGCTGCGCTTCGGTGATTTCCTGCCTTGCGGTTGCGGTATCTCCAATTTGCAGAAGGAAGCGAGCGTAATCGAGGCGCAGTTCGACAATACCGGTACGCCGTTCGAGCGCCACTTCAAAGTACGTCTTCGCTTCTTTGCTGTCGCCTCCATCTCCCAAAGCCAGCGCCATGCCCCATAACGCATCAGGTTTATCGCTTTGCTGCTCCAACACCTTCGCAAAATATTGTTTCGCTTTGCTATAATCTCCCGCGCGCAAATAAGCTTTGCCAAGTGCCTGATTCAGCTTAGAGTGTTCCTGAGAAGCGAGCTTCGGAAACCCCTTTTCAAGCTCTTTGCAAGCCATCTCTTTATCCCCCGTCCGATGATAATACGCCTCCGCATATTGTATATAAGTTTTTGCGCGAGTCGGGTGCATCGTTCTCAACGTTTCGGCATAAGCAATGGCTATGTCATGATGTCCTAAAATAGAATTGACGTGCGATAGAAGTTCTAAAACAGATAAATCCGTCGCATCGTGCTCTCGGGCTTTCTGCGCCATCGCGAGCGCATCTTCCGCCCGGCCTTTTTCAAGGTAACTCCCTCCCGCGTTGACTAATCCAATCACATAGTAGGGTTCGTCGTTTTCAATCGACAGAAAATACTCGATTAAATCGACAAGCGCGGTGTCCAATTCGAAAAGACGCTCCCGCACGATTTCACGCGTGTCGTAGGTGTTGCGCTGCGGAGATTCATGCGCATTGGCAGCCTCGGCAAAGTATTCCCACACGCTGGCGCCCTGATAGCGGCTCATGAATATCTTTGTTCCGGCGTTCTCGTGCTCTTTCGCATTTCGATACACCTCTTCAATTTGGTTCTTTTCATCGGGCGTCAGGATGTAATGTACCTGATGGGTTAGCTCATGCAGAACGGTGTTGTAGCGGCCATAAATCGTGCGTTCGACATCCTCGATGCCGGTCACCGTATTGAAACCGCCGCAGCCGCGCACATCATCCCACAAGCGCGAATCGTATGAAATTCGCAAATCCTTTAGCGTTTCCAACTCGGGGCACTCGGAGAGCCGTTCGTAGAGAGGTTTGATGTAGTAAGTGCATCCGCTTTCTACGAGCACCGGCACAAAAGCTTCCCACGGAGCAACGGACAACGCGACCTGTTTTTGATGGCGAGGCGAAAGAGCTTTCCAGTTCATTACGAATTCATCAATGCGCGCCACATCCGGCATCAACCGAGCATCAAACGTCCGCCAATCGGAATCCCTATAGATACTCTCGCGCATCCGTTTGCCTTCCATCGCCTTCGCGTAACCATTATGCGCGCGGCCGTACGCTGGACAAATGTCGAGAGCCTTTTTGAAATATTGCCTCGCCTTTTCGAATTCCTCCCGCGCCCAAGCAATTGCTCCCAAAATCGTCAGCGGTTCTACCCAATCAGGATGCGCGTCTGCTATGCGTTGAAGCTCGCGTTCCGCCGCAGCGACATTCCCACCGCTTAGAAGATCTTTCGCTTCGTCAAGTTTCTTTTGTCCTTCGCTGTCAGCAAAGATATGCGGATATTCTTCTTCGAGTTGCGAATAATTAAGGCGCGCGAAACCATTACCGAGATAGTAATGCGCCATTTCATGATAGGGATTGATTTCGAGCGCTTTTTCCAAAACACGCGTCGCTTCCTGAACGCGACCGAGCCGAAGAAGCGGCTGAACCATTGTAAAGAGCAAGTCGCCGCTGAACGTTTGCTCGTTTAAAATCGCGACGAGCGTATCCAGCGCGACTTGATTTTCATTCTGCTTGTACTTGACTCGGGATATACCAATGACGGCCAGAGCTTTCCAATGCTCACTCTGCACTTCCTGAATGGCACGGTTGTAGTACTCGCTGGAGCGATTGAAATCAAGCAGACGGTAGTGCAAATTCGCGCGCGCCAACAGAGCTGGAACGTTGTTTGAATCCTCAGCTAAAAGCTTATCGCTCAGGCTGTCGATTTTAGGCAAATTTTCCTTCGCCAAAAAAAGCTGAAACTCGAGCCAGCGTAAGCTCTCCGACTTTAAATACTGCTCAAGACCTTGGCGAATCATCTTTTCGGCGGCTTTGAAATCATACTGCTTCAAATAGATTTCTGCGTCAACGGCATCGGCATTTTCGGGGTTTTCTTCACGTAACATTTCTCCCAATGAAGCAGCCTCATCGAAATATCCCAGTCGCAACGCGATATCGGCACGCTCCTCGATAGAGTTAGACGCATCGTTCCACACACCTTCAAGAGCTTCGTGAACTGTCTGAATCTTTTGCTCCAGCGTCGGGGATGCGGCAACAATACCGGATACAATAAGAGCAAGAAATATGAAGATTGTCAAACTTTGCCGTTTCATAGATAACCTCATCAACAAATTTTATTCGTCCAACATCAACAGGCGCGTGCGCTTTCTTTCAAATCCTCCCAGCACATCACCTGAAAAGGAGATTCGCGGCGCAATATTTCAGCTTCTTCTTTTGTGAAAACGAAAACAATCGCGTCTTCCGGTTGGAACTGATTCAAATCAATATTGCCAAGATGTCGCCATTCTTTTTCTTCGCGCCAGTTGTTTTCTCCGTGACCGCAGCTTTGAAAAAAAGAAATGTCCTGTCCCTGCAAAAACCGGAATTGGTAGTCTTCGCCATAGATAACGCGTCTTGCGCCGAGCGATTCGAGTTTGCTTTGATTGAGTGCGATGCCATACGGTTCGAAAGTCCATCGAAAAAGACCCGGTCGCCATTTCACGAGCTTTGCCAATTCCCACGGCAGACATTCCGTCAGCGAAACCACGCCTTTGTCTCCGCGAATGAGCTTGTTCGATGCCATCAAGCGCCGCTGTTTCAGAATGCGTTTCAGCGTGTGGAAACCGCTTCGAGGGTAGCCGCTTTCCTCTTTATCAAAAGCGGCATAGAAATCAGCTTTCGTCTCGCCCGGCCAGGGAGTAGTCGTTTTTCTCGTCCAATGCGTCAAAGAATCCCACGGCAGTACATTGTTCCGCGGATTAGCAATTTCCAAGTTCGAGAAGGGTGATCGTCTCGTTTCTTTCTTATAGGGAATTCTGTTTTCTTCATTCACTTTACGGGAAGTTTTGATAACCATTTCGAGGTTTCCGCCGGAGCGAATGGCAACAGGATACAGTGTCTCGGCCAGTGCAACGATCCACGCATCGCGTTTTGGAAAATCAGAAACCGATTTATAAAAGTTTGGTAAATCCTTCGGGAAAACAAAGAGTGTCTTGTGCGCGTCGAGATGGAAATCCCGCTCAATTTCGGAAGCAACTTCAGCAGCGTTGTTCTGCGATACATCCGGGACGATGATGATGAGTTTCCCTCCGCAGGCGGCAGCTTTCCATGTCACTAATTCCCATGTAAACATCCCGACGCTGGAAAGAATAACGGCGTTACTCTCCACAAGTCCCTGCACGAGATGAAGTGTCTTCCGTATCCAATCAGCGCCGGCGTCAGGGAATTTCCCATGACGAGAATTCAGCACTGCCGCTGTACGCTCGAGCAGGTTGGGATTTCCTATGACCGAAACAGTGCCTTGTTCTGGTATGGAAATAGAATCAGAGTTGTGCATGGAATAAATCAGAAACGAATAGAGAAACTCTTGTGTAGCGGCCCGATGGATTGCCGTCCGTTTATGCTATAAAGATACGACTATCCTCTGGTAAAGAGCAAGTCTCTCGCTGAATGCAGGCTCAAGCGCACTGCCGTGCGGCACTACCAGATTATAAAATAATCAATGCAACCTTTGTTAAAAGTAATGTCAAAAAATGAAAAGAGCGACCTCGCGGTCGCTCTTTGCTTAAATGGCGTAAATCAATTTTTTCATCAAGACGCGATGGCGACAAATTCCCGCGCGCGCGAAATGTGATCCTCTAATTCGAGCATGAACGCTTCGACATTCCTGCTATGGGGTCGGAAGCCAGTCTCGAGACTTCCATCGCAATATGCGGAAGTATCGGGAGGTCACCTGCCCGCGCAATAGCTTCCTTCATGCGCTCCAGATTTGCATTGAGGCTTCCTGTGTGAGATTCATTTAACGGAGAAACTTTTAGTTTTTCAGGGGCGGGAGAATCCATCATTCGATTTATCCTTTTCACCTTTCAAAATATTCACCCGAATAGCTCTCATCCAACCCGTCTATCAGCCTTTCGAAATCAGGCAAAAGCAGGTTGCATCCGGGGACAACCGCCGAAATATACTCAGGATGTCCCTTGGATGGAGGCATCACAGCACCGGGAGGCAGTTTAATGACTTCATGGAGTTTATCCACCAGCATACCGACCAGACCCTTGCTTGTTTGCATGACAAGAATACGCATATCTTCATCGAGACGCCGGGGAGCGATTCCCAGAAGACAACGCAAATTTATCACGGGCACGCGCAAATCGCGAAGATACAATTCTCCTTCGACATATTCCGGCAAATCCGGTGTGGGTATAATCGGATACGCCCAACAGATGGCTTGAATTTCCTCGACATCGGCAGCGAAATTCATTTCCTCAAGCTGGAAATGAACCACTCGCATCTCCCCACTGTGCAAAATCGCTGTCGGAGCTAACAAGTTCATAAAGTCTCCTTAAAATTATCTATACGATATGATATAACCTGAATCGAGCTTCTGCCGCATAGCGGAAGCCCGAAACCGGAGCATTAAGAGACTTTCGCTTTCCTTTCCAAACCCGCCAAGAGCCGCAGAGCAATCCGATTCGGCTGGGATTTCCCGTTTTCCCAACGATTTACCGTTGAGAAGGTAACGCCGATCATATGGGCAAAATCTTCCTGAGTCAGGCGCAGCCGTTGCCTCAAATCGCGGATGCGTGACGGTTCCATGTCTAAACGTTCCAAAGCCTTATCCTCCATTTCGTTCTTTAAGAGTGCGATAGAATACTCGATAGGTTTGAGCAAAAGCCGTGCCTTGTGTAAGTGGATGCTTTTCAAGGCGATTTTTCCTAATTCCGGTTCACAATCTTCCTTTCAAGTCATACCATGCAGCCGTAATCTCCATTCAACGCTTTTGAACTTGCAACAATGCTGTAATAAATGGTATATTTAAAAGATATATACCGGAAGCGTCCCCATGAAACTTAGCTTTAAAAAATACCACGGGCTGGGAAACGATTTTATCATCCTGGACGGTCGCGCTGAAACTCCAGCGCTCGACCCGGAGCAAATTCTTACGCTTTGCGACCGGCATCGCGGCATCGGCGCTGATGGCGTTCTAATTCTTCAAGCAGGCCAAAAAGCGCCTTATCGGATGGTGCTGTATAACGCTGACGGCAGCCCGGCGGAAGTCTCCGGCAATGGCTTGCGCTGCTTCGCGCTTTTCCTCCGAGACATCGGCGAGGACGTCTCGGGTTCAATCCGCATCGAAACAGGACTGGATATTTCCGAAGTCGAAATCGTGCAGGACACTCTTGTTCGAGTGCAAATGCCGCGCCCGAATTTCCTCATCAAACCTCCAATGAAACCCAAAACGCAGACATTGGACGTGGAGGGGCAATCTTTCGAAGTGCTGTTGCTTTCCGTGGGCAATCCGCATTGTGTTATTTTCGGGCCCCTGCGCGATGAAATTTTCGTCCGAACCTATGGCCCCTTAATCGAAAAAGATAATATTTTTCCCGCGGGCACGAATGTGGAATTCGCGCATATTACCAGCCGGAATTCCTGCCAGCTTACTGTTTGGGAGCGAGGGGCAGGTTTGACGCTCGCCTGCGGGTCCGGCGCGGCGGCAACGGTCTGCGCAGGCGCAGCCCTCGGTAAGCTGCAATCCGGCGCTCCGGTTACTGTCACTCAAGCCGGCGGAGATTTAAACGTCACCGTGAATCCCGACTTTTCACAAGTCACTCTCGAAGGCCCGGCGCAGTTTGTTTTTAGTGGAAAAATCGTCATCTAACCTTCGATATATGAAATGAAAAAGTTTATCTATGCGATTGTCCTCGCACGCATCGGAACGGAATCCCGACGCGAACCAACAACGAAAAAGAAAATCAAAACAGCATGACACCACCACCAATCATTAAAGACCTCGCCAACCGCTTCGAAAACAACCGCGACGCCTATCATTCATCCGGGTATAATGAAACGCAACTGCGCCGGGAATTTCTCGACCCGTTTTTCAAGGCGCTCGGCTGGGATGTGGACAACGAACAGGGCTACTCGGAAGCCTACAAAGATGTCATCCACGAGGATCAAATCAAAGTCGGCGGTGGAACGAAAGCGCCCGACTACTGCTTCCGCATCGGCGGCACGCGCAAATTCTTCGTGGAAGCGAAGAAACCTGCTGTTAATCTAAAAGAAGACGTCAGCCCCGCGTTTCAATTGCGCCGCTATGCGTGGTCGGCCAAGCTACCGCTGTCGATTCTCACCGATTTCGAGGAATTCGCTGTCTATGATTGCCGCGTCCGGCCAGACAAAACCGACAAAGCCTCCGCCCACCGCGTCATGTATTTCCGATATGACGAATATCTCGAGAAATGGGATGAGATTGTCGGTATTTTCTCGCGCGAAGAAGTGCTCAAGGGTTCCTTCGACAAATACGCCGAATCCATGCGCCGCAAAAAAGGCACGGCGGAAGTGGATGCGGCTTTCTTGAGTGAAATCGAAACATGGCGAAATGAACTCGCGCGTAACTTAGCGCTGCGCAACAAAGACTTAAGCCAGCGCGAACTCAACTTCGCCGTATCACGAACGATAGATAGGATTATTTTCCTGCGCGTATGTGAAGACCGCGGCATCGAACCCTACGGTCAACTTCAAGAGCTCCTAAGTAAAAAAGATGTGTACCCGCAGCTCTTCGATATTTTCCGTCGTGCCGATGAACGCTACAACTCCGGTCTGTTTTATTTTAAGAAGGAAAAGGAGCGCCCAGGGCCGCCGGATGAACTGACGCCATCGCTCACTCTTGACGACAAGAAACTCAAAGACATCATCAGGAGTCTCTACTATCCCGACAGTCCATACGAGTTTTCAGTCCTGCCTGCGGATATTTTGGGGCAGGTTTACGAGCAATTCCTCGGTAAAGTTATCCGCCTGACGAAAGGGCATCAAGCCAAAGTCGAGGACAAGCCCGAAGTCAAGAAAGCAGGCGGAGTCTATTACACGCCGACCTATATCGTGGACTACATCGTCAAGCACACCGTCGGGAAGCTGCTCGAAGACAAAACGCCCAAGCAAGCGGCAAAGCTGCGGATTCTGGACCCGGCGTGCGGTTCCGGCTCGTTCCTCATCGGCGCGTATCAATACCTGCTCGACTGGCACCTGAAATACTATGAAGAAGACGGACCCGCGAAACACCGCAAACAGATTTATCAGGTGAAAAAGGGCGAATGGCGGCTGACGACAGCCGAGCGCAAGCGCATTTTGTTGAACAATATCTACGGCGTGGACATTGACCCGCAGGCAGTGGAAGTGACAAAGCTGTCACTCCTGCTGAAAGTGCTCGAAGGCGAGTCGCGCGACACGATTGAATCGCAGCTTCGCATGTTCCGCGAGCGCGCCCTGCCCGATTTGAGTTCGAACATCAAGTGCGGCAATTCCCTCATCGGCCCGGACTTCTACGAGCACGAACAGATGACACTCCTTGACGACGAGGAACGCTACCGTATCAACGCCTTCGACTGGCAAACCGAGTTCGCCAACATCATGAAAGCCGGTGGCTTCGATGCGGTGATTGGCAATCCGCCGTATGGAGCATCCGTGTTGTTGAATGAGACTACTTATCTCAGAAATGAATTCAAAGATGCATCGCAATCTCTCGACTCTTTCGAATTGTTTCTTGTGAAGGCATCTCGGCTCTTGAAGCAATCTGGGCGTTTATCGATGATTATCCCGGCCTCATGGTTAACAGGAGATAACTATGTTGCCAGCCGCAAATCACTTATCGCTTGCCTAAATCCCATCGTGGCTTACGCAATGCCGTTTGATGTATTTAAAGCTGCATATATCGATACTGCAATCGTGGTGTTTGTTAAGGATGATGGTTATGAACAGTGCCTAGTTCATTATTTTCCAAAGAAGGACAAACTCGCATTTGTCCCAGCTGAAATTGGAACTGAAGTCCCCATTGATAATATTCGCTCAGATAACTTGTTTAGAATATCAACAATCTTGTCAAAGAATGCAGCTCCTATCTTAGATAAACTTAAATCGTGTTCATATACGTTCGGAGATTGGTTCATAATTCAGCGCGGTGTGCAACCATATAGTCGGAAGAAACACTCTGAAAAGCAGATTAAACAAAGATTCCTTCATGCCAAGTCTGAATTGACGAAGGATCATTTACCTGAACTTCAGGGAAGCGAGCTATCAAGATATTGGGTTTCTCCCAAGAGGATGTCATTCATCCATTTTTGCGACGAAATCGCCTCCCTTCGGTTAAAGCGAATGTTTGAAGGCAAGAGAATTGTACTTAGACGGCTTATCACCAGGAAGTTCCGACTGCAGGCAAGTAAAGTGAAAGAAACGATGGTGACGACAGACAATGTCCTTAACATGATACCGAAAAGCGAAGAAGCTGATGTCGGATTTGCGCTAGGGATTTTGAACTCAAATCTCGTATCTTGGTATTATGTGAACAAATCAATGGTTGCCCAAAAAGATGATTTTCCACAGGTACATATATCTGCTCTGGCGAATTTACCAATTCCAGTAGCTGACAAAGCGCGGCATGACAAGATGGTGAAGTTGGTGGAGCGGATGCTCAAACTGAATCGCGAGCTTCAAAAGGCGAAGACGCCGGATGAAAAGACGCGGCTCGAACGGCAAATCACCGCCACCGACCGGCAGATTGATAAGCTCGTGTATGAATTGTATAGCCTAACCGAGGATGAGATTAAGATTGTGGAAGGGGGAGGATGATTCTTAGAACCCCTTCTAACTTCCCCTACTGAAGCAGGGGAAGAATATGTGGCATCCCCCTACTTCAGTAGGGGGATAACAGGGGGTTTAACGGCCGCTTCGCACGGCGCGACACCATGAATTGCATTGTAGGGGCGGACCCACGTGTCCGCCCGCGATGGATACACAAAAATAAACGGGCGCACACGTGGGAGCGCCCCTACGCGGATTTCTATCATCACAAATAAAATAGTTTCCCTGCCATGTCCCCTCCAATCAAACCCCGCCATGCGCACCGGCTGAATGCGCTGCCGCCGTATCCGTTCGCGGAGCTTGAACGCAAAATTTCTGAAAAACAAGCGCGCGGAGACGATGTCATTAATCTTGGTATCGGTGATCCGGATTTGCCACCGCCGGATTTTTTTACCGAATCACTCCAGCGACACGCCGCCGATGCTGACGCGCATTTTTATCCGACGTCGCAGGGAAATCCTGAAGTGCGAAAGGAAATCGCGCGCTTTTTCCAAGGTCGCTTCGGTGTCGAACTGAATCCCGACACTCAAATCTGCGTCGTCATCGGCGCGAAAGAAGGTTTGACGAATTTAGGACGCGCGTATGTGAATCCTGTCGAAGAAGTAGGTGTGCCGTCGCCGGCGTATCCGGTTTACGGCGCGGGCGTGGCGACACTTTGCGATGCTCATGTGCGGACGCTTCCGCTGCGCGAAGAAGACGGTTTCTTGCCGAATCTCAAGGAAGCCGAAGGCGTGCGGATGGCGTTTTTCAACTATCCCAACAACCCGACCGGAGCGATTGCGCCGGAATCTTTTTGGAAGCAGCTCGGCGATTTCTGCGACACGCATCCGGAAACGATTGTCGTGCATGACAACGCGTACAGCGAGATGACGTTTGACGGTTATGTCGCGCCATCGCTTTTGCAATTCACATCCAACTGCGTCGAGATGCACTCCATTTCGAAAGTCTTCAACGCGACCGGTTTCCGCATCGGATTTGCTGTGGGGCGCGAAGATTATATTGCCGCGCTGGTCAAAGCAAAATCGCAGGTGGATTCCGGAGCGCCGCTGATGATTCAGCGGGCGATGGCGGACGGCTTAGCGCGCTACAATGGAGCAACGCCGCCGCCCGAAGTGGAAGTTACTCGCAAAGCGTACGGCGAACGGCGCGCGTTGGCTGAACAAGCTCTCGAAAAGATGGGATTGAAAGTCACGCGTTCGCCCGCCACGTTTTATGTTTGGGTGCATATCGGGACAGACGAGATGCCTTTCGCCAACACCGCTCTAAATAAAAACGTCGTCGTCACACCCGGCCGCGCATTCGGGCTCACCGGAACCGGCTTTATCCGCCTCGCGCTCACGCAACCACTGGAACGCATTCAAGAAGCGATGGAACGATTGGAAACGATATAACTGGAGGTATTCATTATGATCACCTTAGAAAAAAAAGAAGACATTTCGCCCATCTGCCCGCACTGCAAGAAAGAGCTCGCGAAAGTGTGGTTTCAGCAAATCAAAGGCGATCTGGGGAAACGTTGCGTGTATTTCTGCCCGGAGTGCAAAGCTTGTCTGGGAGTTTCCCATCGGAAGGGTCTCACGATGGGTCTGTGAGCTATATAACAAAGAATAGCTTATTAACTACAGTTTGCGAGAAATTTAAACTATGGGGAAATTATGATAGGTGATTATGAGCGCACCGAATACAGAATGGACAACTCGATCTTTTATTCATGGCCCGATGAATATGCGAACGCGTGCGTGGTTTTCATCCATGGACTTGCTGGTCACCCTGAGAAGACATGGAAGAACCTTCCAACGTTTCTGATGGGAAGTGCTTTTGCACGCAATAAAGACATTGTGTCTTATTCTTACAAAACGAGTATCCTTTCTGCACGAGGTGCAAACACTGAAGCTTGCATCGATAATTTTGTGACCTTCGCCGAAACTTTTCTATCGAGATACGAACGTGTCTATTTTATTACACACAGCCTGGGTTCAGTGATTACAATTGGATCTATTCCGATTTTGGCACAACGTGATTCCATCTGGTCTCGCAAGATACGCGGTATAATACTTCTCGCACCTGCACTATGGGGATCTAATTGGGCTGATTGGGCTACATTGATTAAACTACCGCTTTTCCTTCCACACGGAGTTATAGATTTCTTGCCTCTAAGTAAGCTAATATACGAACTGAGACCATCATCAACCAAACTTAAATCAATCAGAGAAACTTGGAGCAGCTTTAATTCAACTGCACAAATCAATAGTGCTTTTATTCATGGGACTCGTGATACTGTTGTCGCTCCTAATAGAAGTGAGCTGCAGATCATGGGAGTGCAACCGTTGAGTGCCGAAACCAACCATACAAAGATATCCAAAGTCGCGACGCTCAGTGATTCTCTATACGTGATGATTCTCAATACCTTATATAGTTTCGACGGAGGTAACTACAGAGATCGGCGTCAGTACATCCTCCAAACAGTCTATGATTCTAAGAAAGAGGATTGGGAATACGATGACGAGTTAGCAGAGTTTGTATACTTGCCTGACTTTGATATACGTATTAATAAGATCGCCGATGATACTTTTTTTGAAAAATGGCTTACAATCTTCCCGGCGCACTCTCATGCATCGATACCCAATCCAGCAAAACTCGAAGATTTCAACATAACTTATAAAAGACTTAGGATTCATACTTTCAGTATGATAGCTGTTGACGGTCATAGATATCTCTTTCCTATGCCCAAAGGTCCAAACGACTTACGCATTACACGTCGTCAATATTGTGTCGCTAAAATAATGGAATCTCGTGGTATGTACAGGAATTTAGATCAAGGTTTGGAAATAGCAGGTTTTACCATCGATGACAGCTTAGAGGAAGGTGCAGGAGGCTTTTAATGGAACATCTCTTTCTGCTATAACTCCTTAACTCGCGGGGTGAGGGCACCCATGCGTGGCGAACTCTTGGAAATGAATGAAGGTTGAATCTTTAACCGAAACAGCTTCCCTGAAACAGCAGGCTTTGGAATTGCTGCGGCGTTCTTTGAATGACCCGCAAGCGACATTTCGCGACGGTCAGTGGGAAGCGATTGACGGTTTGGTGCGCGACAAAGCGCGGCTGCTCGTCGTGCAGCGAACCGGTTGGGGCAAGAGCGTTGTTTATTTTCTGGCGACGCGGCTTCTCCGTGATAAAGGCTTCGGCCCGACGTTACTCATCTCGCCATTGCTCGCGTTGATGCGAAATCAAATTCTCGCGGCGGAACGTATCGGCGTGAATGCGGAAAGTATCGATTCGAGCAACACCGAAGATTGGGCGCGCGTGCGAACAGAGCTTCACGCCGGAAAGATTGATCTTCTGCTCGTGTCGCCGGAGAGATTGGCCAATGAGGCGTTCCGCGAAGATGTGCTGATGCCGGTGGCGGAACGCGTCGGTCTTTTGGTCGTGGACGAGGCGCATTGCATATCCGACTGGGGACACGATTTTCGCCCGGACTATCGCCGCATCGTCCGCATTTTGCAGGCGCTGCCGCGAAACATTCCCGTACTGACCACGACCGCAACCGCGAATGATCGCGTAGTGGAAGATGTCGTAAATCAAATCGGCGAGCTTCGAGTTGTGCGCGGTCCGTTGGCGCGAGCAAGCCTGCAATTACAAAATATTTCGCTGCCGAGTCAAGCTGAGCGTTTAGCATGGCTGGCCGAGCAGGTTCCGAATTTAAAGGGAAGCGGAATTATTTATACGCTGACAGTGCGGGATGCTCAGCGCGTCGCCGAGTGGCTTCAGCGACATGAAATTGATGCGTATGCTTATTACGGAGATTTGGAAACGTCTTCCCGCAGAATTCTCGAAAAGAAGCTTCTGAAAAACGAAATCAAAGCGCTCGTTGCGACATCGGCGTTGGGGATGGGATTCGACAAGCCTGATTTAGGATTCGTCATTCATTTTCAACGTCCGCGTTCAGTCATCCACTACTACCAGCAAGTCGGGAGAGCCGGTCGCGCACTCGAAACAGCTCACGCGGTTTTGTTGGGCGGGCGGGAAGATGATGAAATCGCCGATTATTTCTTGCGGACGTCTTTCCCTCCGGAAGCGCACGTGAAATACGTGCTAAAAGCTCTCAAGAAAGAAAACAAAGGCCTTTCCATTACGGGTCTTCAGAAGAAACTCAATCTCTCTTTCACACAAATCAAAAAGGTACTGAGAGCGCTTGCCGTCGAACATCCGTCGCCCATCGCCAAGTTCGAATCAAAGTGGTACCGCACGCCTGTTCGCTACGCGCCGGACAAACGAAAGATCGAGCGGCTGATTCAGGTGCGGCGGCGGGAACAGGAGCGCATGCGAGAGTTTCTGCACTCGTCGGAATGCTTGATGGCCTTTCTTCAGAAAGAATTGGATGATCCCAATCCCGAGCCGTGCGGTCGCTGCGCTGTTTGTTGCGGCGCTCCGTTGCTGCCGGAAAATTATTCATCCGCCACGGTAAACGACGCGATTAAATTTTTGCAACGATGTTACCAGAAATTCGAGCCGCGCAAATTTTGGATTGGTGATTCGCTGAGCGCGCACAAATGGAAAGGACGCATTCCGGAAGAATTACGGGCGCAAATTGGATGGGCACTTTGCATGTGGGAAAACGCCGGCTGGGGAACGCTTGTCCGCCACGGAAAACAGGATGGCCGTTTCGATGATGAACTCGTGACTGCCGCTGCGGAAATGATACAACAACAATGGAAACCAAACCCACCTCCCGCATGGGTGACCTGTGTTCCGTCTCTGCGTCACACGAAGCTCGTCCCGGATTTCGCGCAGCGACTTGCGGCAAAATTACATCTACCGTTTATCGCGTGCCTTCGTCAAAAACGCCGCGTCCCGCCGCAAAAAGAAATGGCGAACAGTTACAAGCAAGCACAAAACTTAGCGGGCGTTTTCAAAGCGGACTCAAAACAAATCCGACCGGAGCCGGTTCTGCTCGTGGATGACATGGTGGATTCGCGCTGGACATTTACCGTCGTTTCCGCGCTGCTGCTCGAAGCAGACAGCGGACCTGTGTACCCACTCGCATTGGCGATGACAACCGCCGGATAAGAAACATTCGTATGAACACTCACATTCTAAGCACAGACACGCAGGCAACGCTTTTGCTCTGCGGTCAATTCGGAAATGAAACGACGACCATCCGACCGTTGACGCTTTCCGAATTCAACAAATTCGAACAATGGCTCGCGGATGAAAGCTTAAGTCTATCCGATTTAATCGAAACGGATTCAGCGCTGATAATCGAAAAACTCCAGAACAGCGGCTTTGACACGGAACGATTCGGCAACTTGCTCAGTCGCGGAAGTGCGCTGGCGATTGCCGTCGAACAGTGGACGCAGACAGGTTTGTGGATACTCGGCCGCAACGACGAAACTTATCCATCATGTTTGAAAGAACGGCTACTCACGAAGACTCCGGTCGTTCTCTACGGCGCGGGAAATCAATCGTTTTTATCACGCGGAGGACTCGCCGTCGTCGGTTCGAGAGACGCTGATAAGGAAACTTTATCTTTCGCACGCACAGTCGGGGAAGTTTGCGCGCAACAAAATATTCAAATTATTTCCGGTGGCGCACGCGGCGTGGACATCACCGCTATGTCAGGCGCACTCGAACGCGGCGGTTCGGCCATCGGGATATTGAGTGGGAATCTTGCTCAGGAAATCGTTTCCGAGAAGAGTCGAATGTGGATTGCTGATGAGCGGCTCGCATTGCTCTCTCCCTATCCTCCTCGCGCCACCTTCAATGTTTGGAGCGCGATGGAACGGAATAAACTTATTTACGCGATGGCAGATTATGCGCTCGTGGTCAGCGCGGAGTTGGACAAGGGAGGCACATGGCAAGGCGCTTTGGAAAATGTGAAACATGGCTGGGTGCCGCTGTTTGTCCGCGCCGATGAAAATGCGCCGAAAGGAAACCGGGGACTCATCGGGCGCGGCGGTATTGCTATTGAACCGAGCACGATTCATCCTGACGTACCGCTTCAAGACAAACTCAAAGAACTTGCAGTAGCATGGGATACGACTCAAACCTCGAAACTCGAAAACAAGCAACAATCAATTTTGTGGGACAAACCGGAGCCAAAAAAGAAAGCTAAACGGAAAAAGAGAAGCACATGAAACCATTGCAGCTCTGGAGAGCCACAACGGCGATAATTAAAGGCACTAGCCAACACGCGGGAGCGTGTTGCCTAATATGATTTTATTTTGGAATTTCAATGAAAAAGAAAACAGTCAAACGTTGCCCGTGGCCGAGTGATGATGCGCTCATGATCGAGTATCACGACACAGAATGGGGAGTGCCGGTGCATGATGACCGGAAGCTGTTCGAATTTATCGTGCTCGACGGCATGCAGGCGGGCTTGAGCTGGTCTACGATTTTACGAAAGCGCGAAAATTTTCGCAAAGCGTTTCACAATTTCGACCCGAAGAAGATTTCCAAATACACGGAAAAAGATTTTCAGCGCCTGGTGAACGATGCGGGTATTATTCGCAATCGCCTTAAGATTCGTGCGACGATTGAAAACGCAAAACGATTCTTAGAGGTGCAAAAAGAATTCGGCAGTTTCGACGCTTACATCTGGCAATTCACCGGCGGCAAAACGCTTCGCAATCGCTGCCGAAAATTGGAAGATATTCCCGCGACATCGCCCGAATCCGACGCGATGAGCAAGGATTTGAAAGCGCGCGGTTTTAAATTCGTCGGCTCAACGATTTGCTACGCCTTCATGCAAGCGGCGGGTATGGTGAACGATCATCTCATCACTTGCTTCCGTTATCGCGAGGTTTCAAATGCAAATGCCCAGACGGAATGAAGCTTTTTAAAATCCGTAATACATTTGGAGTCAAATTATGAACAGTAAAATCACAAAGGAGACTATTCTCCAAACGATTCACACCGTGGAGCATCCGGAAATAAACGCGACACTATTCGAACTGGGAATGATCAGGGATGTGGATGTTTCTCCAAATAATCAGCATATTTCTCTGACATTGGCGCTCCCAATGCTGGGAATCCCGGAGGGAATCCGACAGTACCTTGTTAATAGTCTTGCTCAGGCAGCACAAGCTGTGGGGGCAAAATTAAGTTATAAAGTGGCTGAGATGAATCCTGAAGAACGGCAATCTTTCATGGAAAAAGCCCAACGTCTGTGGAAAGGATAAAGGAATTATCATGAGTGACAATGTCAAAATCGGAATTATTATCTGCGACCGCTATCATACATGCGCCGGAGGGAAATGCCTGAGAGCTCTTCGCAACAGAGAAGGAGCTTTCAGCATTTACAAGGACCGCGAAGTGGAATTGGTCGGATATACAACTTGCGATGGCTGTCCCGGCGGCAACATCGAGTATGCGCCCGAGGAGATGAAGAAAAACGGTGCGGAGGTTATTCATCTTGCCACGGGATTAGTGGTCGGGTACCCCCCATGTCCCTATATCGCCTACTTTCGCGATTTCATTCAGACAAACTATGGAATAGGAGTCGTCATCGGTACCCATCCTATTCCTCAAAAATACTTTGATGTGCATAAGAAACTGAAAACTTGGGAACCTTCGGAATGGAAGGAAATTCTTCGCCCGACATTGGCGGATAAAAAAACTCGTTTGGAGTATAACTGAAAAGGAAGACTAAAATGAAAGAACACCCGCGAGTATCAAATCGAGTCGCACAGATACAAAAATCCGCCATACATGAAATGACGCGGCTATCCAAAGAAGTCGAAGACGTGGCGTTTTTATCTTGGGCAAAACCAACAGTGGACACTCCGGAGCATATCAAAGAAGGCGCGATTGCCGCGATAAAAAACGGGCTTGTCGGCGGCTATTCTGAAAACGCCGGTTTGCCGGAGCTGCGTCAGGAAATCGTTAAAAAACTTAAACGAGACAACCATGTTGATGCGAACCCTTCCCAGCTATTGGTTACGGTAGGGGCGATTGAAGGATTAGCTGCTGCGGTGATGGCTTTAATTGATCCCGGCGATGAAGTGATTTTGCCGTCTCCAACCTATTCGACTCATATTCGTCAAGTCGTCATTGCGTCAGGGAAACCCGTGCTCGTTCCCTCAATCGAAGAAGAAGGATTTACTTTGGATATCGAGGGGATTAAAAAGGCAATCACTCCCAAAACGAAAGCGATTATGTATTGTTCTCCGAATAATCCGACAGGTACCGTCTTGTCCGAAGAACAACTCCGGCAGTTGGCCGAGCTGGCTTTGGAGAATAACTTGATGGTTGTCACCGATGAAGCGTATGAATATTTCATTTTTGACGGCCGCAAGCATTTCAGCATCGCGTCCATACCTGAAATGAAAAAGAATACTGTGAGCTGTTATACCTTCACGAAAACCTACGCCATGACAGGCTGGCGAATCGGTTACTTGCATGCAGACGAAGACCTAATCCCGCAAATTGCCAAAGCACATATTCCCTTTGCGATTTGCGCGCCGGTCGTTTCTCAATTCGCAGCGCTTGCCGCTTTGAAAGGGCCTCAGAATTGCGTGGCGGAATTCCGGGAGCATTACCTGTCTGCACGTAATCTGATGTGTGAGCGCCTTGACGGTCTCAAACATGTTTTCGACTATCAAAAACCAAACGGCTCCTATCTGATGTTCCCGAAAATTCTGCTAAAGGAAGGTCAGGATTCAACGACATTCTGCAAGAAACTTCTAAGGGAAGGCAAAGTGTCAACAACGCCCGGAATCGCTTTTGGCCCAACAGGACAGAGCCATCTGAGATTGTCCTTCTGCGTTTCCGACGAGCAGATTAATAAAGCGTTTGATAGAATGGAAACTTACTTCAAACAGTGATTGTGGTAGAAGCGGTCTGGCAAAAAGATGTTTGCTCTGACATCAAGAGGAATCATGACCACGCTGAAGCATGAAGATAAGGGAGATACTTAGAGATGTACACATACGGTCCAGTACCTTCGCGGAGGTTGGGGCGATCCCTTGGAGTTAGTCCTATTCCGCCGAAAACATGCAGCTACTCTTGTGTTTACTGCCAACTGGGGAGAACAACTCATTTACGTGTCGAGAGAGAAAGCTTTTTCCCTAAAGAGGAAATCCTTGCGGAAATCAGTGAGCAGCTAAGAAACGCGGAAGTTGACTTTATCACATTTGTCGGTGACGGCGAGCCGACATTGTCTTCCGACCTCGGATGGCTGATTCGGCAGTGTAAAGAAAGGTTCCACAAACCCACCGCGGTCATCACCAATGGCTCTCTCTTGTTCCGACCAGACGTCAAGCAGGAGCTGCTTGCGGCGGATGTTGTCCTGCCCAGTCTCGATGCCGGAACTGAATCTCTCTTTCGGAAAATCGACAGGCCTCATGGTCAAATTGATTTCCGAATTATGTTAGATGGATTAGTTCATTTCCGTAAAGAGTACTCCGGAGAGCTCTGGTTGGAGGTCATGCTTATAGCGGGGATAAACGATACCGAAGCAGCTCTGCGGGACATCAGGAAAGCGGTGGAGAGAATTTCACCCAACCGACTCTATATCGTCACTCCCATCAGACCGCCGGCAGAGTCTTGGGTTCAACCTCCCGCACCCGAACGTATCCTACATGCGCAAGAAATTCTTGGTCAGGCCGAAACCATTGAGTTGCAGGAGTCCGGCGATTTCGGTCTTACCGCTTTCACCGGCGCACGTGAGGCCCTAATGGAAATCGGCTCGCGTCATCCTCTGCGTTTTGAACAGGGTATCGGAATTGAAAACAGCTTTTCTGAGACAGGAACGGTGAATGAATTGCTCCGAGAAAAACAATTGGTGAAAGTTGAATATCACGGAACGGAGTATCTTCTCCCGGCCCATTTTGTTCGGAAGAGCTGACGTTGGAGATTGAGTTTTAATTCTGTATCTTCCTATCGGTGCGGGCAGTAATTAGCGCCAAGAAACGCTCTTCCGAGGAATAATAACCGATTCACTTCGACAAAAACTAAAAGGAGTTTCCCATGAAAGAACTCAATCTCAATGCTCGTGATCTTGAATGGAAGGAAAGCCACCGTCATGCCGCAGGTACAATGGCAAAGGAATTTCTTTCTGACAAAGAGCAAGGTATTACAGCAATCCTGCTGAAACTCGAACCCGGCTGGAAAATGAGTGAGCATGGTCATGTGCTTACTGAAATCCACTATGTTCTTGAAGGAGAATACGAGAGTCAAGGCAAGACTTTTTCCGCGGGCACATTTCGAATTATCCCAAAGGAAACCAATCACGGTCCCTTTTCATCTCGGACTGGCGCAACAATCCTTGTTCTTTGGGTGGACACCCCTCGTTGAGTGCCTAACTTTGCAGTGTGAACTTATATCGGCTGCTTGCAGCCGACACTGCGGACAGCTTTCCGTCTCGGCGAATGTATTACTACCCGCGACCTCCGGTCGCGGAAATTGAACAAGGGGCTAAAAGCCCCTTGCCACATAAAAAAAGCCCCGGTGATTTTTCGCTGGGGCTCGTTTATTAGCATTGAACTGTTCTTTAGAATTTACTCCGGTTTGATGGCCTCGAATGTTTTCACGCCGTTGCGGAGCAGGCGGAAAAGAATCGCTTGTTTGCGTCCTTCGTATCTCTAACCACCTTATAGAAGTTTCAGCATCAACTAACTCCGTTCATTCAATATTGCAACAACAGCACTTTACGCATTGCAGTGCAGTGCAGTGCAAATTGCCTATCCAACAGGGAACGTACCGACAAATGTGAGAATCCACCAATCGTAGAGGTGTCATTATCCGAGAAAGACAAATGTTGAGTATCTCTGATATTTGTCGACATGTGTACCGATTTATTAGAACATTAAGCAGCCATATTGTAACAGGTTACATAGAAAGGAAAGAGTGC
>JAUXGA010000013.1 GCA_030622545.1 bacterium
CCGCACGACGACATCCGGAAGAAAAACCAAATCTTCCGTTTCATCAGCTCCATACTTCTCGAAATCATCATGCCCCTGCACCAACACCTGCGCTGGCGTCACGATGGATTCAAGATTTGGAATAACACGCTCAAATTTCTGTCGTACTGTCGTATGAATTTCCATTTTCAATAATTACCGAAAGTTCACTTCTTCAATAGACAATCTAATTCTTTCTTCTTGCTAAGAAACCTCTCTTTTATTCTTTCTATTACTTCAGGGCAAAGAAATGAAATGTCACCTACTTGTTCGTATATCACGTGAGGAGTTCTAGTTTTGCGATCACTATCTCTCTCTATGCGAAGTCTAATATGATCCTCAAAAAAACGCAATAATATATCAATATCACTTGGATCAATAAGAGCATAATTGCTATCGAGGATCTCTTGAATCTTGATATTGTTCTGTTCAACAACGTGAATATATTCATTTTGAATATCTATTGTTACCTTGGTCTCCTTATCAAGAGTTTTCCTTACAAACTCGGCTGAACTCCATTCCTTCTTAACGAACTCTTCATCATAAGCTTTTCCGAATCTATCAGTGATCTCAAATAGTTTCTCACTTTGAGAAACATAATAGTGAAGGGGCCCATACAAATTTCTTATCTGATCATTCAGAAACCTTATCCTACGTTCCTTTCTATCAGCACTTTGCACACGAGCCCAGTTTATTAAGGCACTTATAACACCTCCCCCAATGAAACTAACTACCAGAGCGACTACATTGAAATACGTTTGGCTCATGACGCGTTCCTCTGAGTTCAGTAACTTCCCATTCCCATGTGGTTATTCTCTTTGTAGGAAAGCTCTAAGATAACGTGTTGAATAAATTCATCAGCTTTGAATTTATACTTCCGAAGCTAATGTAATATGTGCAATATTTACACCAAGTCAACTACTCGCTAAAATATTCTTTCAGGTGTTCTGCTATTTCAGTGGCGCTTTTGAAAGTCGAACATCATCAATCCATACAGTGCCTTTTCCATCGACAACGAGATTGAGTTTTATATTGTCAGGATTCTCACCCTTCTGAAGGAAAAACGGTGTTTCTTCCGTCGTCCAGTCTGTCGTTCCACTTAGAGGATTTTGAAGTCCTCGCGAAAAGAAATCTCCTTTTCCCGGAAAATGGCACAGCATTTCCAGATAGACTTTACCTTCAATGTTTTCGGTGCGAAGGTGAGCCTGATAAATCAGGCGAGCTTCCTCGATATCAACATCGCCGAGTTCAAACAATCTTATCGTGGCGGCTTCTTCAACAGAAATCCGCAAGGAGCCATTGCCATCACTGGATACCGCCGGATCAATCTCGACGCCGGTTTGGGTGATGATACTTTCCATGTTGTCGATGGGAAAGTGCAGCAATTCTGTCACTTGCTCGGATGATTTTGAACAACTGAGAAAACAGAATGTGGCAATGCACATTCCCAGAAGAACAAAAAGATTTCTCATTTCCGATACTCCTCTGTGTTTAGTTCTATAAATTAATAACGAACGTGAAATCCGCTCGCATCTCCAATAGGTTCGAGCCAGTTAATTTTAAGGTCCTTGACATGGGCGGCGCGCGGACCGACCTTCATCGCTTTAATGAGTGCTTCAACTGCTGAGCGATTGCCTTCGACTTCCGCTTCTACATCTCCTGTAGGCAGATTGCGAACCCATCCCGCGAGTCCGAGTCGTTCGGCCTGCTCGGATGTGAAATAGCGATAGCAGACTCCCTGCACCAAGCCTGAAGCGACAATATGTGCGCGAACCGTTGACTCACTCATGTGATAACCAATTCAATCATAGAACGTATTTCAAAAACATCACATTCCGGCCGGGTTACGCGCGATAACATAGCGAGACGTAGGGGCGTACCCAAGTGTGCGCCCGTTTTTATCAATCAAATAATCTTGCGGGCAGACACGTGGGTCAGCCCCTACACCCGGTTCGGCGGGAAGCTCTTAGGGTTTCATACGATGCAGCATTCGCGGGAAGGGGATTGTTTCCCGGACATGCGGCAATCCGCATATCCATCCCACGGTGCGCTCGAGCCCCAACCCAAAACCGGCATGCGGGACGGTGCCGTACTTTCGCAAATCAAGATACCAATTGAAGGCTTCGAGCGGCAGATTGTGCGCTTTGATTTTTTTCACCAGCGTATCGTAATCGTCTTCACGCTGTCCGCCGCCAATAATCTCGCCTTTCCCTTCCGGCGCGAGCATATCGAAACCGAGCGCCAGTCGTTCATCCTCCGGATCACTCTTCATGTAGAACGCCTTGATTTCCGCAGGGAAACGATGCACCATGACCGGAGCATCAAACTGCGATGAAACGACCGTCTCTTCATCTCCCCCAAAATCATCACCCCATTCAATAGGATGACCGGCTTTCTTAATGATGTCAACACACTCCGTATAAGTGATGCGAGGAAAAGGTTTTTTTATTTTTTCCAACGGAGCGGTGTCGCGCTCGATTGTTTTTAATTCCTCTTGTCGATTTTCAAGCACGCGCTCGATGATATAGGAAATGAAATCTTCCGCAAGCTCCATATCTCCTTCCAAATCAAGATAGGCCACTTCCGGTTCGACCATCCAGAATTCAATCAGGTGGCGGCGCGTTTTGCTTTTTTCCGCGCGGAATGTCGGGCCGAAACAGTACACCTTCCCCAACGCCATCGCTCCGGACTCGGCGTAGAGTTGACCGGATTGAGCAAGATAAGCTTTTTCGCCGAAATATTCGGTTTCAAAAAGTGTTGACGTACCTTCACACGCAGATGGCGTAAAAATCGGTGTATCGTACAACGTGAATCCGCGGTTATCGAAAAAATCCCGTATCGCCCGAATAATTTCGTGCCGCAGGCGCAGAATGGCAACTTGCCGGCGACTGCGAACCCATAGATGCCGATTCTCCATCAGGAATGCCGTCCCATGCTCCTTGAGCGAAATCGGATACTCATCCGCGCGCCCGATTAATTCAAGATGTTTCACGTCCAATTCAAAACCACCCGGAGCGCGCTTGTCCGCTCTTGCCACTCCGGTGACAACAATGGAGGATTCCTGCGTAAGAGTGTCAATCAATTCAAAGGTCTCCTCGCCGACATCCGCTCGTGACGCCACGCATTGAATCGTTCCCGTCCCGTCGCGCAGCAGTAGAAAGCGTATTTTGCCGCCGGAGCGAGCGTTATAAAGCCAGCCCTTAAGTGTGACAGTTTCACCATCATGGGCAGCAATTTCAGAAATCATGGTTTGCATGTACTACATCCTGACTGTTAATCTTCCACTTTTAATTTGCGCAGCATCAATTCTTCGACAGCCTGACGCGGCACTTTTCCTTCGAACAAAACCTGACATATTGCCTTCGTAATCGGCATGGCAATGCCGTGGCGCTGAGCTAATTCGAGAGCCGCTTGTGCTGTCGGGACTCCCTCAGCAGTCATTACCATTTCACGCAGAATCTCGTCCAATTTCCAACCTTTTGCCAGCACTTCTCCGACACGATGATTTCGGCTGAGAGGACTGGTGCAGGTTGTAATCAAATCTCCCATGCCCGAGAGACCCGCGAACGTGACGCGCTTCCCGCCAAGAGTTTCTCCCAACTTGGAGATTTCAACCAGTCCGCGGGTAATCAACGCTCCTTTTATATTCATGCCGAGTTCCAGACCGTCGCAAATTCCGGCAGCCAGAGCGATAATATTTTTCAAGGCTCCCGCCAGTTCAACTCCAACCACATCTTCGCTGGCATAAACGCGAAAGAATGCTGTGGAAAAAGTTTCCTGCATCTCCCGCGCATTTTCGAGATGCTGTGAAGCAATGACGACAGAAGCCGGGAGCTTCTGCGCCACTTCGTTCGCGAGACTGGGGCCGGATAAAACACCATAACTTATTTCAGCAGGCAATTCTTCCGCGACAATCTGCGAAACGCGCTTTAAGGATTTCAGTTCGATTCCTTTCACCGCGCTGACAAGGAAACGCGCACGCAGGGGATGCGCCGCGACCTGACGGCAGACAGAACGCGCAACCTGACAGGGAACGACAAGGAGAAGCATGTCGGCGTCTTGGAGAGCTTCGTCCAACCGATGCGTTACCATGATGGAGTCCGGCAAACGCACGCCGGGAAGATAAAGACGATTTTCTCGTTGCTTCGCTAGTTCCTCCGCCAAATCTTTGCGATATTCCCAGAGACGAACGGAGAACCGCTTTTGCGCAAGCAGGATTGTTAGCGTCGTTCCCCAATTCCCTGCACCTAAGCAAGCGATGTTCATGGAGTCTCTCTGTCAAATGGCGAGAATTCGTTTCCCGCAAAAAGCCGAGTAATATTGGTTCGATGCGTATAAATCAGAAAAAGAGCGAAGACGATGCTTGCGATTTTCAACTCTATGGAGTGCCCACCTGAGAGCCAGATCAACATAGGGAAAGCAATCGCGCCGCTCATGGATGCAATCGAAACAATGCGAAAAGCGATGAAGATTACGAGCCAGATTCCCATACAAATCAAGACGCTCGACCAATCCAGAGCTAACAGCACACCCGCGGCTGTCCCGACACCTTTGCCGCCGCGAAAACCGGCGAAGATTGTCCATACATGTCCACTGACCGCTGCTGCGCCAATTAGTACCCTTCCAAGTTCAAACTGTTCCGGCGCAAACATGGCAGGTGCAAGCAACACGACCGGCAAGTAGCCCTTCAAAATATCGATGAGGAGTACAAACACACCCCATTTGTACCCCAAAACGCGCGCGACATTCGTCGCTCCCATGCTTTTGGAGCCGATTTTTCGCGGGTCGGTTCTTTTGAGAATGCGACAGAAAAGTATGCCGGTCGGAATCGCTCCTATGAAGTAGCTGATGATTATTGCGACGATAAAAATCATGCGACCACCCGACCTATGGAGAAAGCTTCTTCACCCTGAGCAAGCAATTGCTGCAACACTGTTTTTCCCGCGTCCGGACGAATAATCAGAATGTAACCGATGCCCAAATTGAAAACGCGGCGCATTTCTTCTTCTGCAACCTTTCCTTCCGATGTAATTTTTTCAAAGATAGGCAACCGTGGCCACGAGTTCCAGTCAATCTCAACACGCAATCCCTTCGGGATAACACGGGAAACATTTCCGATGATACCGCCGCCTGTGATATGAGCCATCGCATGGAGGAAATCCTGCTCTAAAAACGGTCGGACAAGTTCGAGGTAAGAGCGATGAGGTTTCAACAATGCATCTGCCGTTGACTCGCCAAGCGCCGAATCCGTCTGACTCAGTTCTTTCGTTTCGAAAATTTTCCGCACCAGACTGTAGCCATTCGTATGTAAACCGTTCGAAGGCAATCCGAGCAGGATGTCTCCGGCCTCTACGCGCCTTCCATCGATAATCGCATCTTCCCCCACCCAGCCGATAATCGTTCCCGCAAGGTCGAAGTCCGACTTTCGATACAGGTCGGGCATCTCAGCCGTCTCACCTCCGATAAGACTGACGCCGCTTGCCCGGCAGGCGCGCGCTAATCCTTCAGCGATGGCTTCGACTTTTTTGACATCCAGACTGCCGAATGCCATATAGTCTAAAAAGAAGAGCGGCAAAGCGCCACAACATAGAATGTCATTGATGCAATGATTGACGAGGTCCTCGCCTATACTACTCAGGCGGTTCAGTTTATTCGCGAGGATTAGCTTTGTACCGACACCGTCGGTGCTGGCTACGAGGACAGATTTGGCAGGCCCCGAGTCCGGGAGCCGAAAAAAACCTCCGAAGTGGCCAAGTCCCCGCAGAACGGAAGGAGTGAACGTCGTTTTAGCTAATGCGGCGATGGCTTTCGCAGCCGCATCTCCTCTTTCGATGTCCACGCCGGCTTTGCGGTAGTCAATTGTCATATCTAATTTTACGAATTTCGCGTTCCATTGTCAAGGAAAAAGAATAATGCCTTGAATTTGAGCAAAAATCTGTTATATTGCAATGGTCTCAGATTCCGGCCGGGTTACGCACAATAAGTTCGTCGCTTGGCGCAAAAGAAACAGTGCTGAACCCGGCTCGGCGGAGATATCTGCTATCTCTACTACAGGCATGAAAAAGCCCCGCAGGAATTTGCGGGGCGAGCACAGGTGCCGAGGGCCGGACTCGAACCGGCATGGGGCCAAGCCCCGGGAGATTTTGAGTCTCCTGCGTCTACCAATTTCACCACCCCGGCGATACCGAAAAAAACCACCGGTGAAAACGGAGCTTGATAATCGTGGGGGGCCAATTATCGAAGCAAACGCAACTCCGGTGGTTGATAATCTGTCTTTTGCATCGTTAAATATACAACCTTAAAAAGAAAAAATCAAGCGCTTTCTTTGGAAAGTCCTTCAGAATTCGCTTTTCGCCATTTTAGAGAGATTCTAATAGAATCCCGCTAATTCGCTATTGCGATAGATGCGCCCTAATCTATTGATTAATATAACATTATATAGTCTTGCGGCTTTTCAGTCTTTTAGAATTCTAACACATTGCATTCCATAATCCGCCATATTCAAAATCTTTCTTCATGAATCCAAATATCGAACAAGAAAAGAATGCCTAACTCTAACATACTTCAGCACAAAGAGGATTCCGATTATCCCATATATGCCTCTTCACCCGCGGAAGCCAAACAACTGCAAAGGACTTTAAGACAACGTGTCAAAATTGCTCCTCTCCCATCACAAATCAAGACGATTGCCGGGGCGGATGTATCGTTTAACCTGAAATCCAACTGGGGTGTTGGCGGTGTCGTCGTGTGTGATGCGGAGACATTTGATGTTCTTGATTCTGCTACGTTCCAGAGTGTTCTTTCGTTCCCCTATATTCCCGGTTTTCTCAGTTTTCGTGAGCTTCCTCTGATACTACCCGCGTTCAAGAAGCTGTCACGACAGCCGGATTTAGTCCTGTGCGATGGGCAAGGATTTGCTCATCCTCGAAGATTCGGACTTGCTTGCCATTTAGGAGTTGCGCTAAATTGCCCTTCTATCGGCTGTGCGAAGAGTCGTTTAATCGGCGAGCATGCAGAACCCGAGCGGATACGAGGTTCGCGAGTACCGCTGACCTTTGAAGAAGAGGAAATCGGCGTCGTATTACGCACGCGTACAGGCGTCGCACCGCTTTATATTTCTATCGGTCACAAAATCACGTTGCCTGAGGCAATCGATTGGACACTGCGAACGACCGGGCGCTATCGCTTGCCGGAGCCGATTCGCGCCGCTCATAAACTCGTCAATAAAATTCGTCAACAAATAAGTGAATAATCCATGCCGCTCCGTGTGCACCTTGCCGGTCATAATATCGATGTAAATGCTCTGGGCGAAATTCAAGAGATACTGAATTCCGTCCTGCGGGAAGCAGGCTCTGCCGAGCATTGGAGCGACGTTGAGTTGCGCCGTTTCATTGCCGAGCTTTACAGGGCTTCCGAAGAATCTATCTCCAAGCAAGCCCTGACGCCTGAAATACTGTCCGCAGCTTACGCTCGGATCAGTCGCGATCCAAAGTCCATTCCCGAACTTCGCCGAGCCGCTCGAGAAGGCATTTCACGCGCTCGTAAGAGCAATGAGATGATTATTTTCGGACTTGGCCACGCGTCGGTCTCGGAACATGCCGCTTTAAACTTTGACATCCTCGATCTCTCCCGTCTGGCCGCTGAAGAGCTTCAGTCGCACCGCCTACTTTCGTTCACTGAGAAATCTCAGCGATACATCACAGCTTCCGATGATTTCATTCTTCCTGAAGAGTTGAAGGAGACGAAATGGGAAACGCGGCTTCCGTCCGAGATTAAAGCTCGGTTTGAGAACTACCGCGAATTTTTCAAGATTCTGCTTGAAAAAATCGTCGCAGAAGAAGGTGAAGCTCCCGACAAAAAAACTCGCACGGAACAGGAAACCCGCGCGAAGGAAGACGCGCGCTATCTTCTACCGCTGGCAACGACGACGCAAATGGGCATGAGTTTGAACGCGCGCAGTCTTGAATATGTTCTGAGAGATTGCGCGGGACATGAATTGACAGAGATGCGACAGCTTGGAAAAAAACTTTGCGAAGTCGCACGCTCCCTCGCTCCTTCGCTTATCAAATACATTGAAGCACGCAGTTTTCCGAGACAAAACCGCTCTCACATTGCGCAAGATTATCCCGAGCACGTACGCTCGGAACCTGCACAAATGATGACAGCTCCGCAGGTGAGCTTTATCAACGCAACGGAGCAGGGCGAGCAGGTTGTCGCTGACGCCATCGCGTTTCACACGGGCGCTCAGTTGGAAGCGAAAGATGTATCTCCACCGTTCTGGCGGGAAGTATTTCGAGGGATGACAGAACACGATGCAGCTCCGCGAGAATTCGAGCTAGCAACCTTGCAGTTTCAGGTAAAGGTGTCCGCGTGCTGCTATGGTCAACTCAAGCGGCATCGAATGGCGACGCTTCTGCCTGCTCCTTATCATCCTGATGATGGATTCATGCTTCCTCCCTCTTTCGCTGAGGCTGGTCTTGCCGAAAAATTTGAACAAGCGGCGCGGCAAGCTGCCAACGCCAGTCGAGACCTTGCCAAGGAAGTTCCGACAATCGCGCCGTATCTTCTGACAAATGCGCATATCCGTCGCATACAACTTCAGGTCAATGCCCGCGAACTTTATCATATCGCGCGGCTGCGGCAAGACAAACACGCTCAATGGGAAATCCGGCAAGTGGCTGATTTGATGGTGGCTCACGCTCGCCGCCTGTGGCCGAACCTGATGGCTCTGGCGTGCGGGAAAGATACGTTTGAAGAGCGTTATAACCAGCTCTTTCGGAGCGAATAACATTCCGGGCAGATCAGGGGATTTGCCTCGGCGAGGATACGCGACGTTATTAATGAAAAACCCACCGAAAAGGTGGGTTTTCTATTGGACAACATTAATAAATGTTATGGGAGTTCGTACTCAAAAGCGATATACGCTTCTCGAACGCGGAAGTCTTTTATCTCTTCCACTCTCGCCACATCGCTCGTGGTTGTTCTCTCCTCGTAGCCAGCGCCAAGCGTGATGTTGACAGTCGGTGTCACAGCAGCGGTGATGGACGGCGTGATTTTCCAACGAACGTCGAGGCGGCCTCGATGGAAAGGATCGTTTTCGAGAGAGTTATCGGTCGTGTAGATGCGCCGGCGAAGTTGCGCGTTGATGTTACCGCGAATCGGGATAGAAAAAAGATGGGTGAGATGTCCTGTTCCCCGGATGAAAAATTCATCCTCATCGAAAGTGGCGTCTCCGTATTCCGTATCAGAACCAAGCGGATCCAAAGAATTCCAATTCGCTCCATCTGTGCTACTGTGCCCAATATTATCGGAGTGATTCCGCAGATACATCAGCGAGAAGTTAAAGGGCTTCAAACCATTATAATCCCCTCCCAACCCCACGGAAATCATTTCACCGTCATATTCGGTGAACTTCGTGTTATAATATAAGGTCTCAAACTCCGCTTGGAATTTTATCCACAGTGGTTTCCAGAACCGGAAACGAGGCGCGATGCGGTATTGCCAATTTTGGAAACGCGCCGCATGAAAGGCTCCAGTATCCCGGTCGTAGTGGTTGCGAAGATAATAGGACGGAATGGTGAAGGCACGAAAATTTACCAACCACCAGCGCTTAAGAGACATCGGTCGAAAATAAAGATTGAGCGTGTGGGTTTGATAATTCAGGAAGGGGTTGTTTGCGAACTCCGCCATCTTAAAAGAATAAACCGCAATCAACCGATGTCTTTGAGGAAGCCGCAGTCTCAATGTCGGCTTCAGAACAAGCTCGTTCTTCCAGTCATCATACGCCTTCAGAGGTGTCTCGAAAGGTTGAGGACTGTTCTGGAAACGATCTATGTCGGCTTCGGAGAGCCGAATCGCGTTATCCACGTAACGCCCGCCGAATTGAAGGGATAACGAGACATCTGATAGAAACGATTTTCTCGCCGTTGCCTGAGTCGGCAACGCAAAACTCCCGAGTAAAACCGTTAGAAGAATTCCTCGAATCAGCCGTGTCATGGCTCACCAGCGAGATCTTTTTTCGGCAACAGGAATTTAATCAGAATGGTTCGGTGATTTTCGGGAAGCACAAACTGATACGCGTGTTCTCCCGCAGGAATATCCAACAACAATTTCTCCGCCTTGCTGGGGACAAGGCCTAACGGTTCTCTATATCGACAAACATCCGATTTCTTGGAACTCAATGAATACGTACTCTTGATGGAATCATCCTCGAAGACCTGCAAGCGGAAGTTTTGCTGACCTCGCATAGTCGAATTATATTCGAGTCGTGCTAAAATTTTTAAGGAAGCCGGTCCGATGAGAGTCAAGTTTACCGAATTGTCCTTCAGCAGGCGATAATAGGTCGTAATCTCCTCACCCACGATAAGCTCTACAGATTCACTTGAATCCTGAGGAGTTATCGCCACCGTTTTTATGGGAGCGCCCATATCGCCTTTGCGCAGATGAAAACGTAAAAACGCGCGACGCGACGATTTTTTAGGGAGTCGGAAAACATAAGTATGAGTACCCGCCGGTATCTCAAAAATACGTTCCTTACTGTTTGAAATCTTTTCAGAATCATTCTGTTTCAGGTGGACATGAGTGGCAACGTCATCACGCTGAGAATATTTAATCCACTCGCCGTCATCTCGGCGAAGCATATAGGAATAGCGCTGTTCATCTTTTGATGATGGAATTCGTACTCGCGAAATCACTCTTAATTTCGTCGGCCCGGAAAGGTGCAGTTCAATTTCAGAGTCCTTGCGAAGCTCAAAATATGTGCGATTCTTTTCTGAAATCCGCAAGGTGACTTTTTTGTTATACTTCTGTGGAGTTATTCGCGTCCATTGAGTTTTCGCCCACAAACTCATCGTCATGCCTGCCACGAGACAGAGGACGAGCGCTTCTCGGATTCGATATCTTTTCATGATTCTGTTCTCACATTACATCAACGTATCCGGGTCAACCCCTTCTTCTTTCAGACGGAATAAACGCGCATCCAGTTTAACTAAAACTATCAACAGGAGAAAGATTACGACTGTCGCCATGCCTGCCAAACGCAAATCATAACGTTCCTCTTCGAAAACGGCACCCGTTCCCGTCACCGGCAGCGGCACTCGCGCCGGACCCAAGCCATATTGTCGAGCCACATTCGTGATATTTGATAGATGAATAATGTGAACTCCTCGCTGAGCAAAGTGATGAATCACACCTCGCGCCGGATAATTCCGAAGCGGGAGATGCCGATGGTATCCGCTGGAAATGAGTTGTCCATTCTCCGCGTGTCCCAGACTTGCGAGACCTCCGCCAATATTCACATACGCTTTAATCGGTTCCCCGCCAGCCGCTTGCTCATATATCTCAATACGTTTTTGAATGGACGCTGCCAGACTTTTTTCAATCAGAGGAATAGCATTTCGCTCTGCGGCGAGTCGCATCATACCCTTTCCGATATTGGAAAGACTCCTCGCGCGGTCTTCCCCGCCGCCCAGCGAAGCCGCCAACGAATGGAAATGAATCAGCCCTTCGCGCTCGATAACAGCTTCCATGTCGAGCCACGTGAAATCCGGATCGTTTGCTCCCCACCAGGAACTCCCGATAGACGTGATAATCAGAGGCCGCAAACCCAGCACCTCTGTCGCTGCATAGACCGCCAGATTGACTCCCGGGTTGGAACCCGTGCAGCCTATGGCGACCACATCTCCTGACTTGAGACCCGCTTGCCTAAAAAGATCGATTGTGACGGCGGCGAAATTTGGATTTGCTCCCATAACCTTCGCTTCAAAAACACCATAGTCAGTCGTAATCTGAGAGAATTGCTGTCCAATAATCGCCGCAAAACGCGGATCCTCATATTCATGTAAAAAAACGCCCTTTTCGAGCTGCTCCTGTTGAAAAGCCTTCAAACCTTCCACGGCAAGTTCCGTGGCCTGAATCTTTTCGTTATACCAAGGCTGTCTGCTAAGAACTCGGAAAAAATCTACGACTTGGAAAAGACCAAAACTAACAACGGCTAGAAAGAGCAGCGTCCAGATGGAACGCATTGATGGTCTAAACATTGGCGAATATCCTTCCTCCGGTCAGCAGAATCACCAGCAACCGAACAAAAGAAGCCGCAATCAGCATCGCCGCGAGAGTTTTCACAACTCCCTGCCGTTCAAACCAATTCGCAATCAGCCCCGGAATAATAAATCCGATAGCCTGCAGCCGGACATCCATGGAAAACATCTCATAAAAGATAAATTGCCGACTGATGTAACCGAAAACGAAACCTAATAAAATCGCAAGCACCAGACGGCGTCGGCCATAAATAAAGATGAAGCGAGACAGGAGCCGGATGGTCAGAAATGTCACAAAGCTGACGGCAAATGTTCCCAGAAGCCTCAAAGGTTCATGGAGATGCAGGGCGATGTAGCCGGGCACCACGATACCGCCAGCCGCCGCTCCGAAAACCTCATTAAAAACCAGACTGAATACGACTCCAAGACCGATCGAAAGTTCTATCATGTAATTTCCTTTGCGTCCTCCAAAATATCCGTTCGCCGTTCACGAAAATATTGCACGATATTTAAGCCCCCCGCGCCAACGTTGCCGATACTGAAAAGGGTTCCCTTGGACGCGACACGCTCAAGGACTTCATGATAAATGTGTTCCGGTGTCGCGTGAGCCAAGTTCAATGCTTTTTTCTGGTCCAATCCATAGCGCGGCAACGCCGCGAAAACGCTGGCGGTTTTTTCTCCGGTTAAGAAAAGATAGTGATGTTCGTCCGCCATATCCTGTCCAATCATCTCCAAGAGCTGCAGCGCTCTATCGTAGCGGTCGGCGCGAGTATGAAGCAACACCGTCACAACGCCTAAATCTTTGATATGGTTTTTCGTCTTCTCCCAGATAGCGATAGTTGATTCCGGATCATTGGCCGCCATCGCATGAACAAAATGAATAATGCGACTATCCTGAACAACCTGAAAGACTCTCAGCGCTCCCACATCGGGATGGCTACGGTACATACCTTCAAGAGCCACCGCACGAGGGACGCCGAGTTTGTCGCAAGTCGCCAGAGCTAACGATACATTATCCGCATGCTCGATATGATCGAAACCTCTCATTTCTTCAGCGGTGACTTTTGATGGGTCAATTTTATGTAATTGGCATCCAATTTTACGCGCTTGTCTTTGCATCAGCCAATACATTTTCCGTTCACTGGTATAACTCACGCCCCCTCGCGGGAGCGTGTTGCAAATCGAACGGGTAATATTCTCAATCGTCGGACCCATTTCCCGGACATGGTCGAGACGCGTATTCGTAATCAAGCCAATCGTTGAGTGAAGAAATCGGTTTTCGCTAATCCATTGATACTCCGGCTGCACGGCCATGCACTCCATCACAACGGCTTCAGGTTTCCGGCGAGCCATATACCGGATGACTTTGATTTGCTCGATAATATTCGCATTATGGGGTCGGACAACCGAGACTTCCAACCCCTTTTCGTCGATAATACGCGGGAGTGTCCCAGTAGTCTTCGCCATCGTTTTAATGCCGCCGGCTCGTAAGCCTGCCGCGACAAGGCGGGTCACAGATGATTTTCCTCGCGTGCCGTTGACATGGATTCTAATCGGAATGGAATAGACCCATCGCTGATGAGCGCGGAACTCCAATATCCAATAAACAATTAAAGAAACAAGGACTAAAATAAGAAAAAACATAATCGTTCTTGGAGTTATTTCAATCGTTAAAGATAAGAATATTTCTTGCCAAAGTCAATGAATTTCACACCATACGAATCGTTTCTGCGTGCGGGAAAAATTCAAGGAGAGGATAGGTACCAGATTCCGGCCGGGTTACGTACGATAAGTTCGTCGTTTGGTGTAAAGGAAACAGTGTTGAACCCGGCTCGGCGGAAACGGCCTGGATTCTCTAATGATATTCTTGGTAGATGCCAATCACCAACGCTGCACGGTTACATCAAACGTATCACGACTGGCTGTTTCGGAGCTAATGGGCGGCACCGCTTTCCCCAAAAGAAAAAGCCCGGCTTGCATCGCGGGCTCTACGATTAGAAAAAGGCGTTTTTCAACCGAGATACGCAGTGTGTCAAACGGTTGAAGGCGGCGCCGATATTCCGTTTCATCACTCTGGCGGGCTCGCACAAGACAAGGGCCGGTTGCGATGAGATCGAATGTGTTTTTTCTCCGCGCCGTTTGTTCTGATTCCAGAGCGATAAACTCAATCGGCCCGTGAGAGACATTTCGTGCATGACGCAAGGCTTTATCAAAAGGCGCTTCGGCAATGGATTCTCTGGGAGAGCGTCGAGCGGAGAACAAGACCATTAGAAAAACCGCCATAAGTGCGATGAACAGAATCAGCGTTACGCGACGACTTGCCGCCAGCCATCCGAGCATGATTTTCGCTCGCGTCACGCCGACCGCCTCCGGCTTGGGAAGCAATTCTGCTGTGTCATCGAACATCGCGCCCCCATGCTCCGATTGACGTTCGCCAAGCTTCCGGAATCGGCGCAGTACATCATCGGCATTCAAACCAACGGCTTCAGCATAACCGTGGAGATACCGTTTCAGATAGGGAGCTTCAATCTCTCCCCAGCGACCGTTTTCCAGCGCTTCAAGTGTTTTCGAAGGACTGTGAATTTTCTCGGCGACCGCTTCGAGAGTCAATCTGGAAGAAACCCGCGCATCGCGCAAATCCCTACAAAAACCGGCAATCTCCCCAGTTTTGTCGGAGGCAGTCTTCCAAGAGTTCCAGTGGAAGTCCGACGACATTCGAAAAACTCCCTTCAATCTTCACAATAAGAGCGCTTCCCTTCCCCTGAATCGCGTACGCTCCCGCTTTTCCCATCCATTCCTTCGAGTTCAGATAGTCACGGATGTCCTTTTTCGACAACGTACGAAAGAACACGTCAGTTTCATCGCTAAGGGTGATTATTTTTCCCAACGGCTCTTCCGCCAGAGCGAAACTTGTTACCACTTGATGGCGCTGCCCTGAAAGTAGAGACAACATTCGAGCGGCGGCATCCGGTCCGATAGGTTTGCCGAGAACATGGTTTCCTATTTGAATAACAGTATCCGCAGCAAGGAAGAGACGGCGCTGAGTATCTTGGGGCTGACATGCTCGAAGTTTGCGAATCGCATTCTCTTCGGCGATATCGCGCGCATGACATCCGTTCCATCTCTCGGATATGTTCGAAACCGTGACATCAAAGGGAAATTTCAGGCGAGTCAGAAGCTTCAAGCGGCGGGGAGAAGCCGAGACTAACGTTAATCGAATCAAAGATGACTTCACGCAAAAAGAAGAGCTATAAGAACGATAAAAATGAGCCAGCGGGCCATGTGATTAAACCTTGCGATAGCTGCCGTCGAAAGTTCCTTGTCCCGACCGCGCAGCTTCCCCCACATCCAAAGCAGTGGTAAATCAACCGCAAGAATCACAATCCAGAAATAGACTTTGCTGTATAGGTTGTTCAGGAACGGCCAGGTCGTAATAATTCCAAATAGAAAGAAGAGAATACCCCCAATAGCCAGAGTTGCTCTCGGCCCGAGCAATGTTGCGATGGTGACGCGTCTGCGCTTTGCGTCAACACGGCTGGTTTCCACAGCACGAGTCGTCTGCCATGCGCAAAAGAAAAAGAAAGCAAACGCTGCAGGGTAAGCAGCAAGAGAGAACTTGTCAAAAGCCAGCGCTGTACCCAAGAAAAGAGATGCCGTTAGAAGCGCCAGGAGTAGATGCTGAAGCACGGCCAAACGCTGTGGAATAGAACAATAAAACCATATAAAGAGTGCTGTTGCGAGAGTCCATAAACCAAAAGATATCCCCGCGAAAAACCCAACAACACCTCCAATCAGAAGCAGAATATAACTCGATTTTACACTCTTAGCGTTCGTCGAATTATCTTCGAGAGATTCCGAAGCTGCTCTGAATCGAAACAGCGTCATCCCCCCGAAAATTAGAGTGACGCTGGAGATTAGCACTACAATTACCGGCAGGATTTCGACAGGAGCGGAATGAAAACACAGACGAGTTTGCACCACAACACCCATCACTCCCCAGAGAACCGGCAAAAGCCAGATTGGGAGATGGAGATTCGACTGAGATTCAGGAGCGTGGCTCGAAGGGGATTTCGAGCTGGAGCCGGGTTCGGAGGAGTTCGAGAGCACTCTGAAGGACCTCATCTTTGTTAATGTCTTGACGACTTCCCGTATCGAGGATGGCGAAGCGCGTCATAGATTGGGCGCGTCTTGCCCAATCTTCATAGGCTTCATTGAGTTCCTCAAGATAGGATTCGGTAATCGATTTTTCGGATTCTCTTCCGCGAAGACGGATACGCTCTATAAGCGTCGGGACATCGCAGCGCAGGTAGAGAATCAAATCAGGCGGTTTTAAAAAGGATGTCATCGCTTTGAAAAGGTCATGATAATTTTCCCAGTCCCGCTGGTTTATATGACCTCTTTTATGAAGCGTCGTCGCGAAAACCTCGACATCTTCATAGATGGTTCTATCCTGAATGCATGAGATGTCTTCAGTGAGAATCGAGCGTTGACTTTCGAATCTCTTCGACAAAAAGTAAACTTGGAGATGGAACGCCCACCGCGACATGTCGGCGTAAAAATCATCCAGATAAGGATTATTTATCACCGGTTCAAAATAGGTACGCCATCCAAGCTGTCGGGCCAGCGCTTTCGTCAGCGTCGTTTTGCCGACTCCGATATTCCCTGCAATGGAGACAAAATAGCTTCGACCGCCAAGTTCATCCACGGCGAATCACACCCACGTTTCTGGTGAATGAAGATTCAGGAGCTTCAACCCTGTCTGCTGATCAAGGATTCGTTGAACAGGGCCTGTGGCTCGCGTCAGCCAGAATTCGCCGGTCACGGCAATCGTTGCGCTGACCAGATGCCCTCCAAACACGCGGCAGTCTCCGTCGCCGATGAGCGCGTGAATATGCCAGAAAGGCTCTCCGTCAACCATCGCCAAATTCCCCGAACAACTTATCAGCTCGTAGGCTCCTTTGAATTTCTTATGAAGATATTCCTTTGACTCACGATTGAAATAAGCGAGTTCCACTTCCTCAACGCCACCGATTCCCTGGAGCCAACCCGCCGTCCAGCGTTCACGCCGAGCGAACTCAATCAGCGCTTCCGGGATGCGTTCGCCGATGGAGAGCCGCAGGAGTGTTCCCGTTTGAAGATCGCGATAAATCAAAGCTCATGTCCTCCGGTTGTCTTCGGCAAATTCTTTTTCGACCGTTTGAACTTGTAGCTCCGGCATCTCAATTTCCCGCCGTCCAATACCGAAAGAATTATCATGCGGAAAAAGAGCGGCATGCTGGTGGGAACGATATGAATTCTCTTCAATCGCTTCTTCGGGGATACCGGCTGCTCTGCATAAGGCGCGCCCCAGTTCAGCCCGGCTTAATCGCTGCGGGCCCCCGAGATGAAGGACGCCGACGGCATTCTTGGCTATTAACCGCGTGACAACCGAAATGACTGAACGGACATGAATCGGAGAACGGAATTGGTCTGTAAAAAGTTGAACCTTGCCCTGCTTCCGAATATCCGATAGAATTCTTTCCGAGAAACTCGCACCAAAACCGCGGCTTGCTCCCACAACGGAGTTCAAGCGGACAACTAAATTCTGAGGATTTGTATCAAGAACGATTTTTTCCGCGCGGAGTTTTGTTCTTCCGTACACGTTGATAGGAGAGGGCGTATCCTGCTCGGTATAATTTCCCTTCTGCCCCGAAAACACCATGTCGCTGGAAAAGAAAATCATCTTTGCACCGCGCGACGCCGCTTCTTCAGTTAGTGTTCTCGTAGCAATTACATTTATCTCTTCCGCTTTTTTCGGATATGCTTCGCATTCTAAAATGCGAGACAGAGCTGCACTATGGATAATCATATCCGCTGCGAATTCTCTGAGCAAATCGCGGGTTGCTCTCTGGTCTGTCAGGTTCGCTCGCTGAACGGAAAATCCGGGCGAACGCGGATTCTCTCCCGCAATTCCCAAGATGTCATGGTTTGTATTGAGCGCTGCGCCCAGATGCGCTCCAATAAATCCGGTCGCACCTGTCAGAAGAATTCGCATTTAAAAAGCGTAGTTCAGGTGAACCGAAAGTCCCTGACTGCGCGCGAGTGGTGTGAAGCCGAGGTGCCAGTCGCGAGAAGATGTCGCCTGCGTTTTTCCTTTCGATGTCACTCGACCGGCATGAATGGCGCTGGCAATATGATTCAGGACAATCCCCCCAATCAGGTAATAGACGGAGTTAAAAGATTTGTCGGATTGAATACGGATTTTCTCCATTTGAATTCTGGATTCTTGAGAATCCCATTCCCAGGAGTCCAACGTACTGGTGTAGAGGCGATCAAATTCACGATCTTGGAGACGCTGTTCGTTGTAATCATCCACATTGTCCCAGTTCCCGATATCAACATAGAAATCGTGGGAATGCTCTCCGACGACGCCAGCGTGCATTGTAGCAAGAGCTTTGTAGTCGTCTCGTTTGGCTGAGCCATGAGCGCGAAAGGCGACCATTCCACCTATAATAGCAAACTCCGAGAGAGCAAAGAAGACGGCCGATTTCCTATGGCCGCTGTCGTATTGTCCCCATCCCGGAAGGACGAGCGATTTCAGGAAAGCGTCTCCCCGCTCTCTGGATATTTTGGAAGCTCCGATTGCCGGGGACACCAGTAGTCCGACGGAAAGAATGATAATGAGAATTCTGTGCATCTTACTTCAGAGGAATTCGCAGCGTCAACATGCGCGTATCCGCTCCATTAATCTGTTTGCGTTCGTAAAACAGATGATGACCCAAATCCGACGCGCTTTCGATACGTTTGTTATGCTGCCGCACTAAGAAAACCGCTTCCAAAGCCGAAATAATATGATTCACCATAACGACTTCCATACCGATATTCGCCGTATTAAGCAAATCGTTCGCTTCACCGCGCATGTCGGCGTAATTATAGAAGTTGGCTGTTGTTCCATCGAAAAAGAGAGTCGGACCATCCGGATCGTCATTCACGGCATCATCCCAACCATAACCGAATTGCAAGAGATATTTTCCAATCATCTCATAGTACTGCTGCGTATTGTTTGGAGGCAATTCATGGGTGAAATTGTCGGGAAGCACTCCACCGTTCAGATCTTTGATAGAATCCTCTGCAGCTTGATAACGCGATCGACTGAAGTGCACGTCCGCGAAGCCCTCAAATTCGTCGGTCTTATCGTTTCCCTTTTTGTTATAGGTTGCAAAGACTCCCCAACCCACAGCTTCGATAGCCACCCAAGGCAATGCGCGCCACCAGGGCCCGGCATAGAGTTGGCCAGCTCCCGGCAGAACGATTGAGAACATCAGAGCGCGACCTATGTTCTTCTTGCCTAAGACCTCCGCGGTTCCTGTCTCTTCGACATCGAGATCGGATTCTGCATCTGCTTCCAACCGACTCAGCAGATCCATCCGGGTTGGTGAAAATTCCCACTCCGCTGCGACACTTATCTCCGGCGCGACGAGCGCCAGAAGAAATGTTAGTGCAACGAACGTTGTTATCGCCCGAGTGCGCATTATACCGTCCTCCTCACTCTTTCTATTATTATTCTTTTATTTCGCAAGCTTGGCTGTTCTACAGTTCTTGTCTCAATGATTGCTGAGAAAAGGAGTGTAGAAATCAAACAGCACTGTCAGATAGTAACGAAACTCCTTACCGTACGTTGCCTCGAAATCTTCTTCTACATGAGTAAAACGGTCGAAACCGTACGCGACATCAAAGGCAAGCGCGGTTGGATACATATAAAAGGAATGCATTTGAATTCTCAGCCCCGCACCGACGTCTTTTTTTACTTGGTCAGTCTCCAAGTCGCCCACCCAAGCATCTCCGACATCACAGAATAAATTTCCATAAATGCGATTGATGGATACAGGAAACAAACTCCAATCCACCTGCTTCACGATAGGAAAACGATAGGTTGCGGTGGCAACCGCAGTGCGTTCTCCGCCGAGGCTGTAGAACGAATAGCCGCGCATTCCCGGCAGTCCTCCACCGTAAATATGGAAAAAGGGATCCACCGTTTTGTCAATATACCCACCCTGAAAACGAAGCGCAAACGCGTGAGAACCGATTGGCAACGGGAAATATTTCTCGAAGCCTGCTTCCAACAGGTTGTAGTTGTACGGCTCGTACACTTCGACCAAAATGAATTTATCGGCATCAATTCGGAAACCGGTAAAGAATTTCTGATTAGCACGAGTATATTTCAAGAAGCCGTAGTAGCCACGGGAAGGATTAACTCTGCTGTCAATTCCCGGAGCGACTTTATTTGTGAAATAGCCGAGCTGCGCAGACCAGCCTTTGAAATAGTTCAAAGCAATCGCCGTTCCGTCGTCGAATCGGTTATGAGCGGTATAGCGGTCATAGACACCCATCAATTTCAGATGCGACGAGCGGCTGAGCGGCCATTTCAAGCCACCGTCAATTTCAGCTAAATCGTAACGGTACCGAATGCGGTATCTGTCAAAAATTGGGACACCATCTTTCTCGCCGATGATGACTTGCGGATCATCGAAATGCTGAGTCAGCCGCCTCTGAATGCTGAAAACCTCTGCGAAAATCGTCGGGTGAAAAACGCGATATTCCACCTGTCCGTAAAGATCGAAATCTTGATTTTTGTTGATGGCAAAACCACCAAAGAAATTCAGCTTATCGAGAATATCTCCCAGCCAGACATAGCTTCCGAGCTTCACGGTTTCGTAATCGACCATCACTCGCGGATACCAATAGAGATTATCAAAACGTGGCTTGTACGAGCTCGCTTCGGCAATCGTATAGTGATTGTCATAGGTCGGCGCCGGGACTTTCGAAGCATAGGTTTCTTCATCAAGATGACTGGGGGGAATTTTTATAGGTTCGGGATTTTGAACCAGACAAACTTTGAAGCCTTCCCCTGTGAAATCACAGAAGGTGAGTTTGCCATCGCGTAAATCCGGATAATATGCACCGCCGATAACAGATGTCAATTGTTCGCGGTTGCCGTTTTCAAGATTGATACGATAGATATTGGAGATTCCGCTTTCATCGTAAGCGGCAACAATATGCTGTCCATCTTCGCAGAAACTGGGATCCCGCATTTCCATGTTTTGACCAGAAATGGTCTCTTTTAGCCAGAGAGAATCGCGCTCGGGAGACACACGGAAAATCTCGATATTCCGCCCTTCGTTTAAACTCGAAGCCGCGACCAACTGTGAACCATCCGGACTCCATCGCGGGTAATAATATTGAAACAGGTCTCCCCCTCTGTGCCGATAGATTACATCATCCATCGTAAGCGGCTTGAATTTCTTGGATGTGAAATTCTCCGGCATGGGCATTAATGCCAAGTCACGATGGCCGGCTTCGTTGACTGTCAACGCGAGAGTTCGCCCATCGGAAGAAAGGTCCACGCCTTCCGCTCGCAGTCCTCTCGTCAAGCGAATGGACTTCTTTTTTTCGACGAGATAAACAAACACATCATACTGCAATGAACCTGTTCGGGGACTGCGCAACCTGCGAGAAAAAAGAATTCCGGAGGTATCCGGCAGCCAGCAAGTCGCTCCTTGGACGCTTCCCGCGACAATTTCGACTTCATCCGATTCGATGTCATAGAGACACAGGTTGGATTGACTCCAGTAATCCCGCCCCTGATTCGAGATAAAAGTAATCTTTTTTCCATCAGGGGAAAGGCGCGGGAAAAGATTGACGAAACCTTCCGTAGGAATTGTATCGGTGGGCACGACCGTCGGCGCGATAGCGTTTTGCACGGCGGTGTATTCCTGCTCAAGCTGAGCCTTCCATGCGCGATACCAAGCCCTGCCGGATTTGCCGGTTGTTTTTTTCAAAGCGCGACTCAGCGTTATCGGATAGGGAGCCTGCATTGCATCGCTGATTTTTTCCAGAACTTCCGGGCCTCCGGAGTTGTCCGAAATGTATTTCGTCAGAGAGAAACCTTGATTGTAAACCATCTCCGAACCGAGAGACGTCTTTCCGAAATAGCCCATCTCTTCCAACGAGAGCAAATTATCAGATAAAACCGCCATGCGCAATAGCATATCACGGTGGCTGTCCCAGAAATCATAACCGTCGCCCGTAAACTGGAATTGCGCTGTTCCTTCCGCAAACCAGCCCGGGATTGTCACCGCGGGATACGGATAGCTCGCGACGCGATTGGGGAAGCCGTACAAGACATCGGGTCGGCGTTCCGGCTCATAGCCCATCCACTGGATATAGGCAGCGGGAAATCGTCGCGACCATTTGCGTGATGCGCCGAGCTGAATCATATGCGTATATTCGTGCGTGACGACGTTGCGCAGCCAGTGATGTGTTCCGCGCAGCTCCCAAGCCATCGCCGTTGACCAGAAGGAAATCTTATTGTTCATGAAATAGCTGGACGCGTTGGCGATATCATCGTTATCCTGAAAAATCAGCGAGACTTTCGTATCCGGGCGATAATCGTAAAGCTCACAGAGCGGTTCGTGGATTTCCTCGGCGATTTTAGCGGCAAGATTTGCGATGTTGCTGAGGCCATCTGCGTAGTAAATTATAAAATTCTCGGTCTCGAAACTATTCCATTTTACTTCAGGATGATTGTACAAACTCTGGGCATGCGCAGGAGAAATCGCAACTCCACATAGGCTGAGCAGCAACAGAATCCATCCTGTCAGAAAATATTTTCTCATGAATAGTCTCATTTTGCTACGGCAATTTTAATTTGCGCTCGCTCGTGTTTTCCGCCGCCTTCCACTTCAACAATACCGATGTACACACCGGAAGCAACGTTCGACACATTCCACGGCAAATCAAAGGGTCCCGCGCCGCTTGAATTGGCAGTAAGCTCATCGACCAAGTGACCTGCAATGTCAAAAAGCCGTACATGAATTCGAGCACTATAAGGCAATGTTATACGAATCTGACTTACATCATTCGTCGGATTCGGCCATGGGTAAATCCAATCACTACGAGCATAAACCGCGGCTCCTTCACCCGGTTCAATGGCGAAAAAGTTAGTCGGATTCGGATCATGGGAAGCATCAGGATAGGCTCCGAAGATTTTGCGCGAACCCGGAGCGCCGCCGGACATGATGTGACGCAAATCCAGCCATTGCATTTCACTCGAAAAATAGTCCGGCGAAAACAGCGTCGGTATTTCGACAGACTCGTCTGTTTCCCAGTGAAAAATGAATCGGTAGCTCCCAAGCTTCGCCATGGGAAAGCCGCGCGGCTCATGAAAACTATGCCGGTAATATCGCCAGTTTCCATCGTCGCCGAAAAGACCCGGTTGTCCATCTCCGTCGAAATCGGCCGTCATAATATCCCGGACAGAATGTCTCAAAGGAAATCCTTCAACAGGAAAACCGGATTGCAGATGACACGCTCCGGTTTCGCTGATAACTTCAGGCGCACCATCGCCGTCCCAGTCGAGAATTTGATGATGAAACGAACAGGCGACATCGCTGAGTGTTGCACCTGTGAGTCGATTCAACCACCCCTGCTCGCACCACAACAATGTATCCGCTTCCGTTGCTATGCAAGCCAGAGGTTGTAAATCCACTTCTTCCCGCTGCCATAATATCGAAATCTCATCGGAGAGTGCTACAGCAACTAAAATGTCAGCATACCCCTCTGCTTTATAACCAATCGCCCAAAGATGACTCGGAGGAGGCTCCAGCGCGATGATATTGCTGACGTGCCAAATCGTATCACCGGGGAAGTTCAATGTATCCACCAGTTCCGCAATATTATTAAAGAGAGCTAAACTGAAAGCAAATTTATTGTTAGATTCATCGCTAAAATATCTCTCTCGCACAGCTAATATTCGAGCTAACCCGTCGACAGTGACTCCTGCATTTAGATAATTATAAACATCCGTTTTAGGCAAATCTTGGGATGAATCAATAAGCGGATACTCTCCCATTAGATTCTTCACAATGTGAAACCGATTCCCGCCTAAGAGTAACTCATCCTGTCCATCCTGATCAATATCAGCAACACGAAAATTGTCCCAAGCAGGCAACTCAACAGGCCGAGCGATTGCGGTTGAATCAATAATGTAAACTGTGCTGTTCTGACCTGTCAATATCAGTTCAGAGGCTCCGTCTCCGTTAAAGTCGCCCGGAAATATATTCATAGAATCATCTGATATAAATGTCAGTTCGATTGGAAAACCGGGTGCGCGAGAGCGATTAATCATCGAAAAACTCATCACCGCTTGAATGGGAGAGAAATCGGAAAGTTCATACCAACTGTACGCTCCATCATGCGTTCGAGCCGCGGGAAACGTTGTGTTAGTGAAGTTGACATACAGAACATCGCCGTTGGCTTGCTTGTTGAAATCGTTTTCGTCCCACCACGCATCTTCCGGCGCACCGAGTTCCGTTCCCCCTCCGGAAAAGCCGAAGCCGTATTCTTCTCCGATATCCTGAGCAGCGTCGGCTTCCACCAAGTCAACGCCGCGATGTTCGGGATCTACGTTGACACGGTTATTCGCAAGGCCTTCCTGAATCTTCGTCTCGTCGATATGCCAGATAAGAAGTCCGGCTCCCGGAATACCGAAATCGTAGTTGTCTGCCTCTGTCATAACACCGAAATCGCTGCCAAAGATTGTGATTTCACCGTCGAGCGTTATTTGCATTCGTCGCCCTTGACGGTCACGACATTCGACATAGCCGCGTTCCTCAGGATCGTCCGAACGATTTTGGATTAAGTAATACTCGGTTTCCGTTATGGGAAGCAAAAGTATTTCCGGAGAATCTTCCGCGCCGTCGAATCGTTTTACATGCAGCGTTTCAAGTTCCGTATTCGCCCAGACAATCGTCGGCTCTTCCCATCCCATATAGACGCGCGACCAAGCTTCCGGACGTGCCGGAACAAGACCAAAGACATTGCCGCTCCCCTGATCCATCATTCCCCACCGTCCGATTCCGGAGCGTCCTCCTTGAGTATCGAAAAGATCCGGCAATCCGAGCCAATTTCCAAAGAGCTTTATCATGATGCCGTTTAAGCCCAGTTCAAAACCCGCCTGACTTTCTCCTTCCGGAAGTATCAATCCCTGATGTACAATCACGCCATCATTGGTTTGGAATCCGTTCACATGATCCGGCAAGTAGGTCTGAAAATCGGCGGGAGTAATAAAAGCGGAAGGAAGGTCAAACGGCGTTTCGTCATAGCCGATGTTGAAATCTTTTCCGACACCGGCATGAAAAATAATCACCGCATCGTAGTCCGCGAAATTCACGTCAGTATCCGCAAGCTGCAGCGCCTCAACGAAAAGTTCCGCCAGTCTCTGGTTCAGAAGGTCATTGTTCAAATTATAGTTATAGTGCCACATCGGATGAGCGACGCGATAGACATTATCCGATGCTTCCGGATAAACATCCAGTCTTCCAAACGGAACACAGCCTTTTGAAACGGTTCGATAATAGTGTTCGAGAAACGTGAGGTGATCTTCGAAGTAGGCTTTATCGTGCGGTAAAGGGTCAATAATCAACGAATCCGAAAAAGCCGATTCCATCGTCCCATCGCCCGAGGTGCCATTGAGACTGTCGGGTACGAAATCGATACGAATAGCGCAGACGTCCACCGTATCCCCGACCGGCCAACGCTGCCCCGTCGCCTGAACATTCTCCAGCATCGGCACCGACGTCAACTCGTGAGCCAGTCCGGCACAAGTTCCGAAAAACAACGCGCTGATAAATCCCAGCCGTAAAACAGCCTTCAATTTTATTTCCTTCTATCAGAAGTTCACGGACAAAGAATAGCGCATCGTATCGGATAACGGATGATTCTCACCGGCGTTCAAGTAGCTGAAGTCGAAGCGATAGGCACTGTATCTGAGTGAAACACCGAACGTTATCGGAAAAACCTTGCCCAAATCATCGTTCCAGTATCCCACACGCAAACCGACAAGAGTGCTGTACCAATATTCCATACCGACATTCCAGATGATGGAGCGAATTAAATCCCCATCTCCCCACGCCGTGGCAATCGCCTCGTAGAATTCGTCCGAAGTTCCATCGTCATTTCGAACGACAAGTTCTTTGTTGATATCGGTTGCGATGGTAAGCCGGTTGTATTCCTGATCGATGACGTTGTAGGCTAAACCGAATTTCAAATTGGTCGGCAACGGATCCGCTTGAGCGCGGTCGATATAGGCTGCCTTGGGACCCATGTTGGAAAGATTTGCGCCTGCGGAAAGCCCACGCAGGAACGTTGCTCGATACAGCAACCCGATATCTGCGGCAACGGCGGTGGCTGAGCCGGTTCCTTTTTCAGCGCCTGCTCCCTGCGGAGAGAGACTCGAGTAGATAATCTTCAGGCCAATGCCCATGGAAAGATTATCACTAATCAAAGCTCCGTAGGCTCCCGAGACGGCAACTTCAAAACTTGAGAAAGTTCCCATAGGATTATTGTTTTCGTCTCGTCTTTCGGTTTCGCCCAGATTCAGGAAGATAATGTTCCCTCCAAACGTGCCCCATTCGTCGACATCGTGGATATACGCCAGGTAGCTGTAATAGAGGTCGGAAAGTTTAAATTGCGGCAACCACCGGGCGTACATTGCGGTAAACTGCCGTTTCTGCTGAAATCCCAAACCTGCGGGGTTCCACCAGACTGCTGTTGCATCATCCGCCAGGGCGACGAAGGCTTCTCCCATTCCGGTCGGCCGAGCGCCAGGCGCAATCTTTAGAAAGAGCATGGTCGCTTGGCTCACCCCGGCCGCTTGCGCGGGAAACACGGAGAACGCCAGCGCTATTACGAGAATGACACACCCAAATCGTTTCATTTGCTCCTCCGAGCTTTTTTTATTTTTGATTCTTTTATTCGTTAGAACATATCCTAAAATGTTAAATTCCGGCCGGGTTACGCGTGCCAGTTGCATCGTTTGGCCTACCGGAATCTGCGCTGAAACCGGCTCGGCGAGTGAAAATTCATCTCAAGATGACAAGCTTACCGACTTTTTCCGAACGTGCTCCGGCGGCAGATTTAGCGATAACTTTGAAAAAATAAACACCGTTCGCCAGCTCATGCCCCATCGCATCGCGGCCATCCCAGGAGCGGGTCTTGTTGCTTCGGAACCCGTAGCCGGTATCCAGCCCCTCCATGGAAAACACCTGCTTTCCGGTCAAAGTGAATAGCTTTAAATGAACCTTGGCTGCCGGCTGGGTCAAGAAATAGGTGAAATAGGTATGGTCCTTCATCGGATTCGGCCAGTTCAGCACGTCACGTAATTCGAAGCCCGCCGGACCTTCTTCGCCGACGAAAAATGAGAGCGATTGCTGGTTCAGATTATTAAAGCTGTCCCACGCTTCAATCACGAGGTGATGTTCACCTTGAGAAAATGGCCCCAGTCTTTTCTCCAGAGTTCCGCTCGTATAGCTGTCCAAATCATAATTGAAAAACGGCGTTAAATCTTCAGATAAGGATTCATCCACCCTGACGACAATCTTATGCCCGACTTCACCGCTTAAATTGATGCCGGAGGAATCGGTTATCATCACCGAAAGTAGAGGCGATGAACTCACCGGATCTCCGAGTTGGAAACTTTCTGTTTCGAGCCAAGCTGTAATGACGGGCGGTAGGCTGTCCGTTTCGGTTCCTACGGTGGAAGCAATCGGAATATGCTCCTGCACGCCGATGCCATCCGCGGAATCACCCGATGCATTCCTTCCGTAAAAATAGAGACTGATTTTCGCATCAAGCCCTCCAAACGTCACATCCTTCGGAACGCGGAAAGTTGCGGAGAATTGGCCATTATGGACTCCGGCTGTTCCGCGAAAGATGGCATTTCCGGGAAGCCGATACTCAAACGGGTAGTTTTCGTTTCCACACCAGTAGTAAATCGCCGTTTCCTCGTTATCAAATACTCGCGCTTCGACGATACCCTCGAAATCCTCCCAGACGTTCACCGTATCCCACAGCACTTCACCGGTAATCGTGAAGAGAGACAGCGCCTGCAAAGAATCGGATGAAAGATTCGTGACACGCGCCCGGTATTCGGGTGTGGCCAGACGCAAAGCCGGGTCTCCGAAAAGATGGTAGCGTTCGGCATTCACCTGCGAAACACTCTTTGATAGCAAGAGCGCTTCTCCCAGCGATGTGCGCGGCAGCCGCTGCTGAAATGTCTCCGTATAGAACCGAACGAGAAAAGCTTTATTACTGATAGGAGTCGTAAAGCGAGTCGCCGCCAAGCAGCCAATCGCTCCCGCATTCGGTCTCGTCAACAGGACTTCGGGATGACATCTCAGAAGAGGCGTATCAAACTGACCCCAACTGCAGGTCGCCGCCACGAAAAGCGGCAGCATGCGTCCATTTTCCAGAAGTGGTGTATCTCGATTCGAAACAAAAACCTGTTCGTCCGTCCAGACTTCCGGGTTGCCATGACCCATGTAATTGACAATGAGCGTTCCTCGATTGATACATTCAATCAGATCCCGTGTAGCATCCGGTTTGAATCCACCCGTCGGACTGGAGCGAAATGGATAGAATATCTCGTATATCTTTTTAAAACTGAAATACGGCGGGAGAACCGAATTAATGATATCTTCGGAATCTATCGTATGATCGTTCTCTCCAATTTTGCAGCCCTTCTTGTATTCATCATCGGCCACAAATGTCGCCGTGTTCTTCCACGGGCCGTAAAGAGGATTGCCGCCGTAGCCGGTAATTTTGTCGAGTACAACCTGCAGCTCATACGCTGTCTGCACGGGCAAACGTCCTGTAAACATATACGGAAGAAATCCGCCGAATTCCGTGTAGTAATCATCCGTGCAGGTGGAGTGCCATTCCCACGGGGGAAAGACGTTCCGGTCAGAGGTCGCTAAATTCCCTCGATAATCGTAGTTTCCATCTCCCACAAGCAGCAGATAGCGCGGAGCTTGTTCCGCTCCACTGGGACCGCGCCAGTTATTATGCGCATAGTAGAGAAAATCACGAATAGCGACAGGGTCCGTATTCCCCCAGCCGAACTCGTCATAGACATCGCTGAGCTTTACCCGCATCACCGACAACGGCTCTTCAATGTCGGTTTCATGAAACCTTTTCAAGGGTTCCATCATATCGAACCACTCGTCCGGCGTCAGGATAATCATGTCCGCCTGCAAATCACTTCGACGTAAAAGTTCATAGTCTTCAGTCCCGCGAACATCTTTTCCTATCCACTGCGGTGTTCGAAGAGCTTCAGATGTGCAGGCGAAATACCGACTCTGAGCGTCCGCCCGTGAACTGTCTACAAAAACGCTGCCCCATCCCATTCGCGGGTGAAGTGGGTCGGAAACATCGGCGACATACGCATTGGTCAGGTTAAGCAGTTCGTATCGATACAAACCCGTCGCTTCCGCAGGTGCCTCGATAAATAGCTCTCCCCCACTTGATGTCAAATCACGCGCGTAATCATACACGATATAATTGAGCAGCGTGGATTGTGTTCCATAATTCTCAATCGTCAGCGTGTTCGGGCCGGGAAACAACGCGCCTGAAGAGAGCGGGATATCAAAAGGTTGATCCGTATAAAAGCTCTCCAGAATTACGGAATTATTCAGGGAAATCGTCAGTAACGGATTTCCGCCTCCTTGCCTTTTGAAATCGAGTCGAATATATCCGGAACCATCGCTGACACCCGGCAACGACGTCACGAATGAGCGTGCCTCTCCCGACGCCACGGTCGCCATGTACCAGAACAAACCCGATTCCGAAAACGCCGACGATTCGAAGATAAAGAAATCTTCATCACGAACAACGTGGCCGCGTGTTCCCGTCACAAGCTGGCCACCAGCGCCGTTCATCGGGAGCGCATCCATTCTCAGACCGGCAGGTCCGTCCGAATCTACATGGATGAAATAGGTGTTATCCCGCGAAAACGGACTATGATGTGCCGCATCATAGAGATAGGAATCTTCGTCAATATAATCATAGCCCTTAAGCGCTTTTCCGAAGAAAAGAAAAAAGTCATCGGTATCAAAAGTTCCATCTCCACCGTCGTCGATATAAATCGCATTCTCAAGAAGGACGGTATCTCTGGGAGTATCCACGACCCGAGGCAACAACCGTCCACCATTTCCCAGAAGATGAATATCCCTCGATGCGCGCCCGATAATATCCAGTCCATGAGACTGCAGCCATGATCCAGTCACCTTGTACAAGCCGGTTTCGCGCACCGATAGCTTGTAAATATCCCCGTCCGGCCAGGTTGAAACCGTCCGAACTCGCGGAGGCGCTTCCCACCACGCAGCACCGACATCTCCATTCAATGCCAGACGCGAAATAATACTGACATCCTTCGGTGTTCTTGCACCGGTTCGGACACCTTCAAATCGAATATGGCAATGAACATAATCTAAAAAAACCGCCTCACCGGCTGCTTCTCGCACCGGGTAGAGTTCCAAATGCGCGAGCCGAAAATCCCTCCAGCGGAAAACACCGGCCAGCTTGACGAATGCTTCGGGTGTCTCCGACGTCTCCACAATTCGCCATTCGGGAGCGGGCAGAGCGAGCCCTCCGGACTCTGTGTGCGTCCGTAACCCTTGGACATCTAAAACCGGCGTCGTCCCAGGAGGCACAACAATATAAACATGGCGTACGGGTTGGCGCAGCCCGCCCGCAATCTTCTCGTCTGTATCCACCCAACCCCGAACAAACGCTCCCGTACGAATCGTATCCGAACGCATAACTGTCGGCGGGCCGGGCTTATAGACAAACTGACACCCGTCAGAATTTGAAATCCCCAGATCGAGGCTGCTCGCTGTCAGAGTCACAGGAAAGCTGATAAGGAAGAGTAGCCAGAAGCAAATCATAGATCAATGAGCTCCACGATAACTAAAAACAAAAAAACCGAACATTCGTCACCAGAAACATTCGGCTGCAGAAAAACTCTTTTCAGAGATGATTCCCGCATGAACAGAGGCGACGAAGATGAATTTATCCCAAACATAAAAAAGGGCGACGTCAGTAAACCTCTATCAAACGGGCATTTATCTCCATTGGTTCATCATTCAACTTTGTAATTTTACGAAAATATGTGGTGAAAGTCAAGCTCTTTATGGGAAAGTAACTTCTATTTTATACGCCGCATTCTGTTTACAAGTTCACTGTACCAATATAATTTTACGTATAACTATAATTATCAGTTATTTAGGGTTACTACTTTTTCTTTCTTTTTTAGAAGGTGGGGATGATGGGGATAGAAACAAGAAATCCGTTAGAGGGTGATTCTCTTCCTGATGACCTTCTCCTTCCTGTTCCAAACTCAAAGACAACGCAGAAACACTAAGGGGACAGAATTGCTTGCCTGCCCCTGCTTTCAACTGAGCCAAAGCCGCCCGTTTGGTGAGTGCTTTCCGGTAAGGACGACGAGAGCGCATGGCATCATAGGCATCCGCCACAGCCAGAATTCGCGCCTCGATAGAAATATCATCGCCTTTCAGGCCGTCCGGATAACCCTTCCCATCATGTCGCTCGTGGTGGTGGAGGACAATTTGGCGGGTTTTATCTAAGAAAGGAAGCGGGGCCAAAATTGTTTCTGCTAATTTCGGATGTTCTTGTATTACATGCATTTCTGAGTCAGTCAGAGGCGATTCCTTCCCCAGAATCTTATCGGGAATCCCGATTTTGCCAATATCGTGAAGGATACTTGCCAGTTTCAGCGCTTCAAAGCTTGTCTTTTTGAGCCCCAGACGCCGCCCGATGAGTTTGCAGTAATGGTAAACACGGTCACTATGACCACGCGTGTACCGGTCTTTTGCCTCGATAGCCGCACAAAGAGAGGTCACAGTTCGCAGATAAGCCGATTGGATTTCGGTGTAGAGCGTCTCAATTTGCTTCTTCTGCCAGCGCATTTTCTGAGTATGTTTGCGGATTTTCGTTTGCGCGGATTCAAGGCTCTGCTGCTGCACCTCGCTCTGGTGCCGGAGGAGCTGATTGTGACGAAGAACTTCCATCGCCAGATGTCTTTTTTCAATGAGCAAAGCGTGATATTCCGCGGCTCGCCGGATGGTCTGTTTCAAGAAAATTAGATCCAGCGGCTTTTTGACGAATTTATAGACTTTGCCTCGGTTGATAGCTTCCAACGCCGTGTCCAAATCAGCGTAGCCGGTCATTAGAATTGAAATCACGTCAACGCCGGTCCCCGAGAGTTCTACCAGAAAATCAATTCCTTTGCCGTCGGGGAGATTTTGGTCAGAAAGAACAACATGCACTTCTTGCCGAGCCAGACATTTGCGCGCCTCTTTAAGATTTGAGGCAATGTAAACGATATATCCTTCCGCCTCAAAACTATCTTTGAGGAACGTCAGGATTTCATGGTCGTCATCGATGATTAACAGCTTGAAACTATCAGAACGGGAGTGTGGCATCTTTTCTTCTTCCTGTAGATGATTTCGCTTTTCTGCTATAGCGCCTGTAAACCTTCGCCGGTTTATCAATGGTTCTACAGGCAAAACAGATGCCACGTTCGGTTGCTGAAACGCTACACGCCTACTCCCTTTGCAATTTGCAAGAATATCTCCTCAAGATCATCTGTTTGAAACTGCTGATAGAGCTCGGATAAGGTCCCTGCTTCCTGGATGCGTCCTTCATAAAGGATCGCAATTCGGTCACACAATTTCTCCGCTTCCCGCATGATATGCGTGGATAAAAGAACACAGCGGCCTTCGCTTCGCGCTTGGCGGACAAACCGAACGATTTCCGCCGCCGCCAGAACATCTAATCCAGTCGTTGGTTCATCTAAAATTAAAACCGGAGGATTATGAATAATCGTCCGGCCAATCGAGACTTTCTGTTTTTGTCCGCTCGAGAGACGCTCACATCGGCTGTCGAGGAATTCTCCCATGTCAAATTGCGAACTGATATCCTCTATGCGGGTCTCGATCGTCTCGGCAGACATTCCATAGAGCCTGCCGAAGTAACTCATCATTTCACGCGCCGTCAGACGTCCATAGACACCGGTGTCGCTGGAAAGGAAACCGATGCGTTCACGCACGGCTTGAGGATTTTCCGTAATTTCAAAACCAGCCACCCACGCTTGACCTGACGTCGGTTGCAATACCGTAGAGAGCATTCGTAAAGTCGTCGTTTTTCCGGCGCCGTTCGTTCCCAAAAGACCAAAGACCTGACCGCCAAAGCACTCCATGGAAACATCCGCCGCGGCATGGATTTCACCGCGGCGGCTGTCGTAGTAGGTTTTCGAGAGCTTATCGGTATGGATTAGCAGATCGCTCATCGAATGCGCTCCGCTTCATGCAGAGGTTTCCGAGCTAATTTTTCCAGCCACTTCGAATCATAAATCTCGCCGCGCTTTGTCGAATGCAGGAGATCAAGGTCTCCATAACCGGATTTGTCCCCGAATACAAAGTGGACACCTCCTTCGATCTTATCATAATACCAGATCTCATGATCCGGTATCTGCGGGTTCGCTGTTTCGTAATCGATTAAATCCGGAGGGCCTAATTGCACATACACACGCCCACGATCCGTTTTCCAGCCGTCTTCCTTCGAATAGAAAATGGAGAATCGTTGGTTTGCGTGTTTGACAAGCGAGAAATAATTCCACCGAGCCATTTCCGGTGTTATACCTTCTTGCAGAGCTTTTCGACTCCAAAACTCTCGTAAAAATTGAACTTTTCCATCTAAAGTCAATCGTCTAACTCGAGAGAGCTCTTTAGACGTGAGAACATATCGCATCTGCTCAAGGGCGATCTCTGCATTCTCCTCTTCCATCCCCGGCAGGGCAAACTCCGCTATACGCCCGACGAAAGCGGTGTCCGCCGGGAATTCACGTCCCGCCTCAAAATCCTCCGGCCGATACATCCAGAATTTTTTCTGCTTCCATGCGATGCGATTATCATACAAATCCGTAACTTTAATTTGGAAAAGATAGGTTCCCGTTCGCAAAACCGAAATCGGAAATCCATCCGCTTCCACAGCGGTCGTTCCGACCTTCTGCTTTTTTCGAGGCGGGAACGAACGGGTAATCTCGCCGGTTTCCGCAGAACGAATTTGTCGCTCGACGAGGAAACTATCTGGGGCTTCCGCTGAGAAATGAAAATTGTATAATTCGCAGTAGTAATAGAAAAGCGGGAGTTGAGTTCCGTAGAATTTGACCGGATTCGGCAAGACCAGCATACCGTTTTTCCAGAAACGCGTCGTTTCAGCCGTCATTTCGATGTGACAGGCCAGCTCAATATCAGAAATCGACAGGGAATCTTCGGGAATGAAAACTACATTTAGGGGAAGAGTCATTCGTTCGATTAGAGCGCCGGTTTCATCTTTCAGAGTCGCTCGCGCTTCATAGCTTCCCGGTTTCATATAAAAAGCGAAAAGATGTGGAAAGAATTGACCCGGTTTCAGTGTGCTCGTATCGGTGAATGCATCGAAACCATGAAGCGTATCCGACGCAATCGTTTCGTTGTGATGCACGAGTTCAAGGATTAATTGAAACTCCGCGACGAGAGCCGTATCCGTCTCCACATAGGGAAGCTGTGAACACTGAACCGACGCAAATATCTCAACATACATGAGCGAATCCCGCCCGCGATAGCAGGCGTGATCCAGATCAATTGCCAATCCGGCAAACAGTTGCTGTGCCGACCACAACAGGATAAGAAGAGTCGAAGCTTTGACGTAGCGCATGACAATACTCCCTTCATCCAAAACCGATTTCTACGTGACGAAACGTACAGAAACGACTTTCGAAATTCCCTCTTCCTCCATCGTCACTCCCCAAAGAGTTTCCGCCGCTTCCATCGTTCGCTTATTATGAGTAATCAGAATAAATTGTGTTTCAGGAGCGTGTTTCTTGATCATCTCATTGAAACGGACAATATTCGAATCATCGAGCGGTGCGTCCACTTCATCCAAAATGCAAAACGGAGATGGTTTGACCTGATAGAGTGCGAACAGCAGCGCGATAGCTGTCATCGCTTTCTCACCTCCCGACATAAGCGAGAGTGATTTCAAGCGCTTGCCTGAAGGATTCGCCCATAGTGTCACATCGGCTTCGAGAAGGTCCGTACCGCTGAGAATAAGATCCGCCTCCCCCGAACCGAAAAATTCACGGAAGAGTACTTGAAAGTTCGCGCGGACTTTCCGGAAAGTTTCCAGAAATTTCTCTTGAGCGGTTTCGTTTATTTTCGCAATGGTCTCTTCGAGAGTCGCTTTGGCTTTGAGTAAATCATCCCGATTGGCCTGCATGGATTGCAGCCGTTCGTTCTCCTGTTCATACTCTTCTATCGCAAGAAGATTCACCGGTCCCAGATGTTCAATCTTATTCCGGAGCTCAGCGACAAGTTCTTCATTCGTTTCCGCTTCAATAACGTCGGGATGCTCTTCGGCAAATATCTCATCAGAAAGATCCAGCCCGTGTTTAGTGCGCACTCCGGCAAGCAGCGCTTCGCGTTCAGCCTGCAAGCGAGCGATTTCTCTTTCGAGCCGACGCTCGCCATCCAATTCATCCTCACGTTCACTGCGAAGACTGCGCAGTTTCTCTTCCTTCAACCTGACGTTCTCTCGAGCTTCATCCAATTCGGTATTCCGCCTATCCACGTCGAGAGCTGCTTCATCTCTACTCCGGAATTTTTCAAGAAGCTGACCTTCGATTTCCTTTTTGCGATTCGAAAGCACACTCTCTTCTTTTTCCGCATCAACCGCGCGTTTTTCACTCGACTGGATTTCCGCCGTGATTTCCTCGGCAGTGGCAATCATCCTCTGCAACTCGATTTGCGCGAGTTCCAACTGATGCTTTGCTGCATCACACTTGCGTTCACTGCGATGGAGTTGTTCTTTGGATGCGGTTGCTTCTTGCCGCGCCTCACTAAGCTCCCGTTCTAAATCCGTGCTTGAAAGCGATCCCTTATCCAGCTTCTCCTGCGCACCGTCTAAAGCAGCCGAGTCATCCTGCTCTTCTACGCGAGCGGTTTGAATTTTCTCGGCCAACTCTGTCAGTTCCTTCTCCACAATGGTAAGTCGCGTCTGGTGATGTTCGAGCAGCATGCTCTTTTGTTGTCGTTTTTCGCGCAGGCGATTATATTCACTCTCGACGGATTGGACGCGCTTTTGTGTTTGCGTGAGTTCTTCAAGAATGGCGGCGCGCTGTTGAGCGCATGTCTCTTTTTCTTCATTGACCGCTTCTAAATTCGTTCGCGCTTGTTGAAGCTCTTCTTCGAGCTGAGCATGCTGCTTTTTCAAGCCGAAATCAGCAGGGGTTTTCGTGGTCGCGGCTCCTCCACAAACAGCACCTTGAGGCGTAATCCATTCTCCCTGCAGGGTAACCAGTGTCAGCTCATTTTCTCGTCCCCATTGCTTCAGCGCGCAAGCCGCTTCCCAATCCTGTACAATCACCACTTTCCCAAGGAAATGAGACGCGACCGGCTCCGAAAGTTTACCGTTTACAAAATCAATCGCGCGTCCGACGGTTCCTTCCGGCAGCGGCGACTGAGATACTTGTTCTGATTTCAACTCGCTGACAGGAATAAAAACAGCTCTTCCAGCGTTAGCGTCTTTCAAAGCACTCACAGCGCTAAAAGCCGTTTCCATCGACTCGACCAGATAATAATAAGCCGCCGGGCCCAAGATCGCGGCGAAAGCGCGCGAATACGGCTCCTGCACTTCGACAGCATCACTTAATAAATCAATCAAACCGGCAACCGGCTTTTCCTGAAGGAATTTCAAGGCGGGGTCTGAACGAGGCCCTTTTTCGGAAAGCGTTTTCAGCAGTTCGAGTTTGCTTTCCGTTAAATCCAAAATCCGCTGGGATTCGCGCAGTTTCCCTTCGAGCTGTTGCTTATCTTCTTCACAAGTTTGCAGTTTTTGCTGAAACTCAGTTTCTTCACGCTTTAATTCGTGAAGCGGTTTTTCCATTTCCGCTTCCTGCTCGGCAATTCGGCTTTGCTCGAGTTCCAGCTCTTTTTTCTGCCCGAGAATTTGTTCCCGCTCCTGCTCATAGGCATCCCGGCGCCCTTCAAATCCAGAGAGAGCAGCTTTTTTCTCTGCGAGCTGTCGTCCCTTCGCCGCGACATCTGCGCGAAGATCCGCTAAATATTTATCATGGTGCCGAGTCCGGTAAAGAACCTCTTCGAGAACTTTTTCGAGCTTGTGATAAGCTTCCTTTACCTCGGTATGCTTTGCCTCGGCCGCTTCGAAAGCTTTGGAATATTTGCGTGTCTCGCCCTCTTGGAACTCCTGTTTCTTCGCCAGGAGTTCTTTCTTCTCTCGCAGCAGGATACGCGCTCTTTCAGCGTGGCTGATGATATCGCGGGCGGCGGCTTTACGCGCGTCCAGAGTTGCATTCTCGGTTTCCAGCGCCGCCACATCCGTGATGCATACTTCAAGATTTGCGCGAGATTTCGTGAATTCCTTTTCCTTCATCAGAGCCTGCATTCGCTGCTCTTCCAGCGTCGCTTCTTCAGCGCGAAGCAGATTGCGAGCTGCCAGAACGGAATCGGACGTCTGTTTCATTGCCTGTTCCATCGGCTTCAGTTCCGCTTGAAGTTTCACGAAGCGCTGCCATTCGAGGCCGAGTTCCAGAGTGGATAAACTCGTCTGCAGCTTCTGATAGCGTCGCGCGCGAGACATCTGCCGTTTCAGAGACGAAACCTGGCGCTCAACTTCACTTAGAATATCCGCAAGGCGCAGTAAATCTTCTTCAGTCTGATGGAGTTTATTTTGCGATTGGTGGCGCCGGGTTTTGTATTTCGCCACTCCCGCCACTTCCTCGAAAAGATGCCGCCGACCTTCGCCTCCTTCTCGCAGAATATCCTCCACCATGCGAAGTTCGAGAATGCTATAGCTGTCAGGGCCGAGTCCGGTGTCCTGAATTAAATCCACCACATCTTTCAAGCGAGAAGCGATGCCATTCAAATAATATTCGCTGCCGCCGTCACGGTAAAGACGCCGTTTGATTTCCACATTGGAATACGGAGTCGGAAGAGCGCCGTCACTGTTGTCAATGACCAAACAGACTTCAGCCATACCGACAGGTTTGCGCGTCGCCGTTCCATTGAAGATGACATTGTCCATGCGGTCGGAACGCAGCACCGATGTTTTCTGTTCGCCCAAAGCCCAGCGTACAGCGTCGACGATATTCGTCTTGCCGCAGCCGTTAGGGCCGACGACAGCCGTCACACCTTCGCTGAACGTGAGCTTCGTTCCTTTCGGAAAGGATTTGAATCCGGATAGACTGATGGAAACAAGTTGCATATTGTTTTAAGGGTTCTTTCTTGAGAAATTATTGACTATAGAGGTATTTGGATGCAGTAAACAACCCAAGCGCACTGCCGCGCGGCATGCCAGAAAGCAATCGTCTTAACCGCCGCGGTAACTCCTCAGGGTGTTTTTTCAGATGATGAGGAGGAGGGATTTTCAGATTCCTTCGATTCTTCAGAAGAGGTTTCCGAAGACGGAGGGCTGGAAGACTCAGGCTTCGTTTCCTTCGGTGGTGGCACGGCGGTTACATCGATTGTCGATTGGATTTCTTGTTTGATGTCATTGGTTGCCCGGCGAAATTCGGTCAATCCTTTCCCGATTCCGCGAGCGAGTTCAGGCAGCTTCTTCCCTCCAAAAAGGAGAAGAACGACAATGACAATCAAAATAATTTCAGGAGCACCGAGATGCATCGGTTGGTTCGCCTTTAGTTTGACGATGGTTTTATTACAAAAAGTTTACGCGGGAATCATTTTGCGATTCGCTACAGCTTCAGCAATGGACGTGAAAACACCCGTGCCATCCGTGCGGTCGAAGCTGGCTTCGCACGCTCTTTCGGGATGCGGCATCATCCCCAACACATTGCCCTGCTCATTGATTAGGCCTGCGATAGCGCGAGCGGAACCATTCGGATTTCCATCTGGAGCGTCCGGCCTTATGGGACCGCGATAGCGAAAGACGACGCGCTTTTCACGTTCGAGCATATCCAGCGTTTCGGCATCCGCTATGTATTGGCCGTCGCTGTGAGCAATCGGCAGAAGAATTTCCTGCTCGTTTTTGTAGTTGGAGGTAAAAACAGTTGAGCGATTTTCTATGCGCAATAAGACATCACGACAGACAAATTTCAACGAGCGGTTGCGCACCAATGCACCGGGGAGCAATCCGGCTTCGCAAAGAATTTGAAAGCCATTGCAGATTCCTAAGACGATACCGCCTTCACGGGCAAACGCGGTCACCTCTTCCATAATCGGTGAAAAGCGAGCCAGCGCACCTGCGCGCAGATAATCTCCGTATGAAAATCCACCCGGCAGAACGACTGCATCGGCGGACTCCAGAGAGCCGCTGCGATGGAAAACCTTGCGTACCGTGTAGCCCAAAACAGACTCGAGCGCCCAGATGCAATCTTGGTCGCAATTGGAGCCGGGAAATGTGATAACTGCAAAAACCACCTACGGCTCCACGCGGAAGGTCTCAATCACAGGATTGGCGAGCATTTTATCCGAAATTTCGAGAGCTTTCTTTTCGGCTTCTTCGCGCGAGGATACGTCGATATCTATCTCGATATATTTCCCGATGCGGACGTCATGGACATCTTTGTGGCCGAGTTGCTGTAGATTTTTCAGCACGGTCTGCCCTTGCGGATCCAGCACGCCGGGTTTGTGTGTCACGATAATCTTCACGGTCATAAATCACCTCCCGGCACCGGCGCTTCGCTTTCCTGCGATCCGGCTTCATTTTCTTCATACTCGATTTCGTCACCATGAGAACTCCGCAGAGCGCCTACGATGAACGCCGCAACGGTCACCGTAACTGCGACCGGAAAAATATGACGTGAAGGATTAATCGCGATAAAGACAATCGCTCCGATGAGCACCAGCAGCTTTGTCAGGTTGTATCCGGGCTCTCGAAGCGTAATTCGCGGTAATCCCGGCAACGGTAAATGACTGATCATCAACAGCCCGATCAAAATGACAAACCCGGCGAGTACCATATCCGAACGAACGGTTCCCCAAAGGGAAAGATTCATAATAATAAACGACGCCACCAGACACGCTTGAAAAGGCGATGATAACCCCTCATATTCGTGCGAAGCTCCCTTGCCTTTCTTCTGGTTAAACCTCGCCAATCGAATCGCCGTAAAAAGCACCGGAACGAAACTGACGAAAATTCCTAAGACTCCATGCTCCTGAAACGCGAGAAGGTAAATCAGAATTCCGGGAGCCACACCGAATGAAACGACATCCGCCAGCGAATCGAATTGGAGACCGAAGACACTTTCGCTGCGCGTAAAACGGGCAATCTTTCCATCAAAGGCATCCAAAAGCGCCGCGCAAAAAATCAGCCACGCTGCGAGAGCGCCGTGCCCATCCAGAACCATCACGATTGAGAAGAAACCGCAAAACAGATTTCCTACTGTAAAAAGATGCGCGATTCGATGTCGCATCATGACATAACCTCGCCTAAAATCGTTTCCCCGGCTCTGACTTTATCTCCGGGTTTGACGTGAATACGGACTCCCGGCGGCAACAGCACTTCCAAACGGGAGCCGAAGTAGATTAAACCAAATCGCTGCCCGGCAATGACGGACTCATCCTTCTGAAGACGACAGGAAATCTTCCTCGCCAGCGCACCGGCAACCTGAATCCACGTAACATCCCCGAACTCGGTTTCGGCTCGCGTCGTCACGGATGTATTTTCCCGAATGGCTTCATCGCTTGCCGCATGATGATAACTACCCTGAGATTCGCGGATTTCACGAACGATTCCTGACACAGGATTGCGGTTAACATGAACATTCCATACGGACATAAAAACGGCGATGCGTCCATGTTCAGTGTCTCCGGCAGCTTCACGGGCTAAAATCACTTTGCCGTCACAGGGAGACAGTATCCATCGTTTCCCTTCCGGGATTTTCCTGTCCGGGTCCCGGAAAAACAGAAAAAGAATCAGGACGAAGACACTACATCCGCTCGTAATCCATTGCACAGCTTCAAGCTTGAAAAGCCAAGCCGCTATGCTCATCAGAAGCAGGATTATCAACGGCGGCAGCAGCAGTCGTATTCCTTCCGGGGCGATTTTCAAGTGTGAAATCCTCGAATTAGGACGTGTTGGCCAGCCGGTTGCAAAGTTCCCGGTACAGCTTTTCCATTCCCTCCGGATCATTCCGCAAACGATCCACATCCAACCGGCGATTCATTTTCTTGTCCCACAGGCGGCAGGTATCTATCGAAATTTCATCTCCGACGCAGATATGATCTTCCAGTTTTCCGAATTCGATTTTGAAGCCAACAAGCAGAAATCCGCGCCGTTCAAAATAGGATTTTAGTATCGCGTTGATTTTCGAGGCGAGTCTGCTGATGGTGCGCATCTCCTCAGGTTCGGCATATCCCAGAGCAAGAGCGTGATGCTCGTTAATCATCGGATCGTTCAGCTTGTCATTCTTCAGGTAGTATTCCAGAATCGGATAATTCAGCGAACTTCCTTCAGGAAGAGCGAACGTCTTTGCCAGCTTCGCCGTAGCGATATTATGCATCACCACTTCGATAGGAATCATGGTCAACTTGCGTATGACCATTTCTGTGGGACTGTACTGCTCGACAAAGTGAGTCGGTACGTGATAGCTTTCCAGATATTGGAAAAGAAAACAGGATATCCCGTTGTTCGATTCCCCTTTTCCCGAAATCGCCGCCTGCACTTCGCCGTTCGTATTCAGCAGTTCGTCCCGGAACTCCTGAACAAGATAACCCTCTTTATCCGTGGCGTACAGACGTTTTGCTTTTCCTTCGTAGATTCGTTCCCGCTTAGTCAAAGGTTTGATCCCCATTCCTTGAAAATAACTGAACAAATCACCTATGGTTTCCCTGTGGTCAATCCAGCTCGATTGAAAATTTCTTGTATTTTTTTGAGCGGCGGACGCACGTCAAGAAGCTGTGCAAGGCGTTCTTTGCCTAAAAGTTCCACGATGTCCTTATCACTTGCGGCAGCTTGTTTGAAATCCGCCTGACCCTGCCAGACTTGTTTCGCCGCTTTTTGAACATGCGAGTAGGCACGTTCACGTGTCCATCCTGCGTCCGTCAACGCCAGCAACAGAGCTTCCGAGACCGCCAAGCCTTTTGTCATCGCGAGATTGCGCGCCATCCGGTCGGTATCAACTTCCAAACCATCCAACACACGAATCAGAACGTGCAACATATAGTCCAGCACGATTGTCGCGTCCGGAAAAATCACTCGCTCAGCCGATGAATGGGAAATATCCCGTTCATGCCAGAGTGAAACATTTTCCAGACCCACCGTGGCATAGCCGCGCAGAAGCCTTGCCATTCCACAGAGACGCTCGCAGAGAATCGGGTTGCGTTTATGCGGCATGGCCGATGAACCCTTTTGACCCTTCCCAAACGGCTCGAAAGCTTCGGCGACTTCCGTGCGTTGAAGATGCCGAATTTCTGTTGCAATCTTTTCGATGCTGGCTCCAATCAAAGCCAAAACTTGCAGCAGTTCCGCATGCCTGTCCCGCTGAATGACCTGAGTGGTTGCCATCGCAGGCTTGAGCTGCAATCGCTTGCACATCTGCTCTTCCAGCTCGAGCTCCGTATGGGCGAAAACACCGACAGCGCCCGAACATTTCCCCACAGCGATGCGCTCACGCGCCGCCGCCAAGCGCGTCTGATGTCTTCCGAATTCTTCATGCCAGACCAGCCAGCGCATGCCAAAGGTTGTAGCTTCGGCGTGGATGCCGTGAGTTCTGGCAATGCAGGGCGTATCACGAAACTCGACCGCACGCTTCCGCAAGACTTGGTGAAGAGCCGCCAAATCTGTCTGTAAAAGATCAATCGCTTGGCAAAGTTGTAGCGCAAGCGCTGTATCCAGAACATCCGAGGAGGTCAGACCTCGATGAACATGACGCGATGCCGTACCGACGTGCTCAGCCACGACCGTTAAGAAAGCGACCACATCATGCTGCACGACCTTTTCGACTTCAGCGATTTCTCCGGCAGAAAAACGCGCTTTCGAGCGAATCTCTTCCAAGTCGGATTCGGGTATGTCTCCTCGAGCGGTGCGTGCTTCGAGCACCGCCATTTCTACCCGCCACCAGGTTTTGAAGCGCTCTTCGTCCGACCAGATGGCGGCCATGTCAGGCCGTGAATACCGTGAAATCAATTCAACCGAAGAATCGTTTGTGAAGATTTATCTGCTACGCTCCGGAAGTTCCTCGAGCGTGATGGTGATATCGAGGATTTTACCGTCGCGAAAAACTTTAAAGCTCAGGCTGTCGCCCACTCTCAAATCCGTATTGCTAAGAAGCGCGCGAGCCGCTCGCGCATTGGTGATGGGATTTCTATTAATCTCAAGAATAACATCCGCCGGTTCAATGCCTCCTTTGTCGGACGGACTCTGAGACTCCACCTCTGACACTACCGCCCCTTCCGTTGATTCCAATCCCAGAGAAATCGCCATCATACGATTCAGATCCGTCGCTACGATGCCTATCCAGTAATTCCGTTTGACACCTCCCCGCAGGAGTTCGTCAATCAAGGAACGAATCCGTGAGGCAGGAATGGCGAAACTGATTCCCAGCGACCCTCCCCCTTCCGTGAAAATCATGGTGTTCATCCCAATCGCCTGCCCCTGAGCATTGACGAGCGGACCGCCGGAATTCCCTCGATTGATAGATGCGTCTGTCTGGATCATGTCGCTGTAAATGCGCCCGTCTTCATTGCGATCAAAATCCCTTTGCACGGCAGAAATGACCCCTACCGTTACGGAAGGCTTATCGTTTACAGCAAAAAGTCCATAAGGATTTCCGATAGCAATGACCCATTCACCAATGACAGCCTCGTCCGAATTACCCCATTCAATATAAGGCAAGTCATACGTCTCGATTTTCAACAGGGCGACATCGAGAAGAGGGTCTGTGCCGACGATTCGAGCATTAAACCGTTTCCCGGATGTGGTTGTTACGACCACTTCGATAGCGCCGTGAACCACATGCTCATTTGTGACAATGTATCCATCCTGAGAAATCAGAAATCCGGAACCCAGGTTTTCGACCTTTTGACGAAAAACACGCTGAGGCAAGCCAAAGGAAAACGTACGGAAAAAAGGATCATTATAGAAGGGGGTTCGGGCGACGACCTCGCGCACTTGAGTGACGTTAATACCTACGACAGCATCCGCCGTCCGAGAAATGGCGCGCGTGATTGCGGTCTGGCGGGAAGTTTCGATATCATCAGACGGAGGCAATGCGCCGGGACTGAAACCATATCCCGAGACGCCGCCGCCTTCCAATGACGCTTCCTGATTCGCAATCTGGCGAACGTTCGCCGCCTGATGTCTCAAGGCTTCGATTTCACGACTCAACGCCCGGTCGCGGTGGTACACATACATACCTGCCGTACCGATAATCAAGCCAATGAAGAAATAGGAGATAATGCGCGCCATTTTCATTTGTTAACGTCGTTTGATTTGTTGTCAGTACCGGGCACGCACGTATGCCGCGGCGATAGAGAGAGAAGGTTTTACCAGCCTTCCGGACGGACTTTTTTCCAATCTTCGAGGAATCGTTCGATACCAATATCCGTCAGGGGATGATGAATCAGTTTTTCCAACACGCCCCACGGAAGTGTCGCGACATGTGCTCCCGCCAAAGCGGCCTCCACGACATGAAGCGGATGCCGCAAACTGGCGGCCAGACATTGGGTTTCAAATCCATAGCGGTCGAAAATCGTGATAATCTCACGAATGAGCTCACTGCCAAAATGGCTGATGTCATCCAAGCGACCGATAAAGGGGCTGACATAAGATGCGCCAGCTTTAGCGGCCAAGAGCGCCTGGGCTGAACTAAAGATTAACGTCATATTGACAGGAATATTTTCAGCGTTAAGCCGTTTGCAAACTTGAAGACCCGCGACAGTCATCGGAAGCTTGATGACCATATATGGGCTGATGGACGCGAGCTCCAGAGCCTGCGCATGCATCTCCTCCGGCGTCAGACCGATGACTTCTCCAGAAACCGGTCCCTCTACTAAATCGCAGATTCGTTTCAGATGTTCCTTGAAATTCGATGCCCCGGCCTTCGCCATTAACGAAGGGTTCGTCGTGACCCCATCCAGAATTCCCCAAGAAACCGCTTTCTCAATTTCGGCAATATTTGCCGTATCCAGAAAAAACTTCATTGCTTCCTCAATATGAACGTCAGGTTCTTTGTCAGGGCAAACTCTCCCACGGTTCATAGCCGACTTTGGCAAGTACTAAACCTTGGGGGGGAGCGGAGGTTCCTGCGGACTGACTGCTTTTCGCTGCGAGAATTTTTGGAATCGAACGCCCTTCAAATCGGCCGCGTCCAATTTCGATCAAGGTGCCTAAAATCAGTCTGACCATTCCGCGCAGGAAACGATTAGCAACGATATGGAGAATCCGCTCTGAGTTCTGTTCCTGCCAACCGGCATGATAGACTTCACAGATGGTGTTAGTTACGTTCGACCCTGAGAGCGCGAAGGAAAAGAAATCATGTCGGCCTTTCAGGTCCTGTGTGGCATTCATCACTCGCTGAAAATCATAGTCGAAACGCGGGCACCAGCTATAACGCCGCCGGAGTGCGGAAAGCTCCGTTGCCAGAGTATAACGATAGTATCGCCAATGCGCTCGATAGCGCGCGTGAAAATCCATAGGAACAAGTTCGATATCCTTTATATGGATGTCTATGGGAAGCTGGGCGTTCAGGGCGCGCTTTGCCATATCGAGCGGTCGGAAACAACCCGTATGGAAGTGCACCACTTGGCCTTCGGCATGCACACCCGCATCGGTTCGTCCGGCAGCGATGGCTGTGATTCGATGTTTAAAGAATCTGCCCAGCACCTCTTCGAGTTCCCCCTGAACCGTTCGTCCGGTTTTCTGGACTTGCCAGCCGTGAAAATCGGTTCCGTCATACTCGATTTCCAAACGGTATGACATTTGCTGTATATGTGTATTCACGGAAGCCGGTAGTTATAGCTCATGAAAGGGTTATCGCCAGGATTGTGGTACCCAAGACCACACCAAGTGCCAACCCATCGAGGGGCTTGAAATATGCTACCTTATAAGAAGAGCGGGGAGCGCCCACCACAAAACCGCGAGCTTCCATCGCGACGGCAAGGGCATCTGCACGTCGGAAGGCTCCGACAAAGAGTGGAATCAGAATCGCATGCAACTGGCGCAATTTGCCTACCCAATTGACCGCCAATCCGCGTGCACGCCTGGCTAAGAGCAGACGTCCGATTTCCCGTTCAAGTATAGGAATTAGACGGAAAGCGATACCGATAACGAGTTGCATTTCCCCGACCGGCAAACGAAAACGGCGAAGTGGTGCAAAAAGGCGACCCAAAGCTCGAGCGTATTCCTCGCCTGTTCCGATATGTAAGATCAGGCGAGAGATGAAAATAAAAAATAAAAGACGCGTGGCGAAAATCGCCCCACGAGCGAGTCCGGCGGTCGTCAATGTCAGATTTCCGAAAGTGGCGATTACCTGTCCTGCTGAAGGACTCGCAAATCCATGAACAAGTACGGTCAGTATGAGCAGAGGCCAGAGCGCCAACCCCGCAACAGCGGCCAGTCGAAAAGGGAATCGCGCCAGCAGGGCTGTCAGGACAATCAACAGAGCAAACAGAGCGAGGCTCGCGGCGCTGTCAACCAGCAGCAACCCAACAATCAGGATTCCGGCCGCTGTGAGCTTGATGCGTGAGTCAAGCTCTTGGAGAGGCGACCTTTCCAAGCAAGGGCTCCGATTCTATTAGAAGTTTATAAACGTTGAATTATACAGATAAAATCTTAGAGAGTCAAGTGACCCTCTTCTGCCTTCCATCACCATTTGAAGCGAGTTTCAGGGTGCTGAAAAGCAGATTTGCACGAATCACTGAAGTCATCTAACCCTAATGAGAGCGCAAGCCTAAATTCTGAAAAAAAATGCGGATTTTAAAGTTTTTACTTGACTTTGCGACTTTCATAGTTTTAATTATAGGGAATACCATAAGATAAGCACTGCCGACTTGCCAGACTTCCCTGAAAACATGAGTCGGTTTTCGTTCAAATAAGAGTAAACATAAGATATACAACCAGTTATAACATGGCTGACTCCTAATATTGGGAGATTGAAGCCACAAGTTTCACAAGCCACCAAACATGTGGAGGTAACCCATGCGCAACAGAGGAGCAATCTTCATCACACTCATCCTGGTCATCTGCCTGATGTTCGCCGTATCGGCTTGGGCAGCAGCGAATCCGAAAGCCCACCGTGCTGACCGGGAAACAGCGTTTCGTCTGCCCTATTCCGGAAATGGGCATCTGGACCAAAACGACGTTCAGTATCGGTATAACAAGACAACAGATTATGGTGTAACCTGGACAGACATCATGCAGGCAGGCGACCTGTCCGACCTTGAGGGTTGGAATGGCGAAATGTACGATTTCGGCTCGCTATGCGACAATGACAACAACGTGCACTATATGGGTGTCTTGAACGCCTTCACGAATGCGGCCGACAATGGCGTTTACGACGTTCATACAACAGACGGCGGAACGACATGGGTTCGGTCGCTGATTGCGGCTGAGGGAACGAACACCTTCATTTCTGCGAGTGAAGCCAAGGATGCCGCTGGCAACCTATACTGTCTCATCGCTGGCAGCGACGCCAGCGAGAATGTCACTTTCTGGGGAACCAAGTCAACTGATCATGGCATGACTTGGAGTGCACTGCTCGTAGTCGCTGCGGCCCCCGGCGATATAGACGCGACTGCCTGCTACCCGCACCTGGCCGAAAATGCCAGCGCTAACTACTGTTTTTTCCAGTTCCAGGAGGCGGTCGCAAACTTTGAGCAGTATGTCGGTCGTTTTCCCACTGATATGAGTGCTGGTGCCACAATTGTCTCACTGAACGACTATTCCGGCACGAATTACAGCTATTATATCGGTGCTTGCGGACCAATTGCCTATGATCCAACAAATAACGCCCTTTTCTGCTGTTTCCGTAACGCCGACGTGTCGGCCACGGCAGTTTACTATTCCGATGATGCGGGGGCAACTTTTGACGCTGGTTCAGAAATTGCCGGTGCACAACGATACCCATCTGTAGCGTTGAATTCGGCTTCTATGATTCCTTGCGTTTTTTCCAACGTCGGTGTGCCGGGCGCTGGTGAATATCACCACGATTGGTTCGCCTACGATGATGGAGGTTACGGCGGTGGTCTTTGGACAGATCAAAACCCGATTGACTCCCTGCTTTATGACGGCTCTCGTGACTTGCTCTATGTCCATCAGGGTCACTTCTTCGATGCCACCCATGCAATCAGCATGTGCAATGTCTGGGGAGATTTCACTCCGGAAGGTCTCCTTGTAGATTATTCTACGGATGGTGGCGCAACGTGGGCCGGCGGCTGGAAACTCTGGGACATTTTCGATGACGGCTTGGTTGGCGGTTATATTGAGCAGTGTCAATTGGACGGCGGAACCGGCGGCGTGGCCTACATCACTTTCTGCGCCAGGGAAGGCGAGACGGATCTCACTCCGCCTGTCATCACCGAACAGACACTCGTGACTCCCGCCACTGAACTGGGCCCCTATGTGGTCAGCGCATTCTTTAGCGACAACGAATGGGTCGATTATGAAGGTTGGATCTGGGTGAACTGGATTTGCTATTCCCACGGTGCTGAATGGAACTATGCGGAACAGGACAGCCACACCTGGACGGATCCAGAAACCGCCTCCGGAACTTACTACTTTACCGTTCCGGATACCCATGCGGATGGCAGTCAGGTCGCAAATGGAGATACCATCTATTTCTATTGCGATGGCTACGATTACACGGGGAACTACGCCGCGTATGGGGTGGAGTATGTTATCGCCGGCGTGGAATATGTGATAGCCGAGAGACATCCTCATCCGGTGCAGCCAACCGTCTTCACACTCTATGGGAACTACCCGAACCCGTTCAACCCGACAACTACGATTCAGTTTGATGTGGCAACGCGTGCTCGTGTTGAGCTGAAGGTCTTCAATGTTCTGGGTCAGGAAGTCGCTACGCTTTTGGATGGTGTGCATTCCGCCGGAGCGTATTCGATTCCGTTCGATGCATCCGATTTACCCAGCGGTGTTTACATCTACACTCTTTCTGCCAAGGGCTTCACCGAAAGCCACAAGATGGTACTCTTGAAATAAAAGCACTCATCTTTTTATCCAAAGCTCCAGCCGGGGTAGGCATCTTCCCTGCCCCGGCCGTGGGCTGTGATGAATGATGTACTTGGCACAACTCTTAAGAAGAAACGCAAGAAAACGAATTGGCTTGCAAAGGCCGGAGCAAACCTATAGCACAGGAGGTTTTGAGGTGAGCAGGCGAGCAATTTATCTGGTGCTCCCTATCTTCCTTTTTATACTGATTGCGCCCGCGATGGGTGCGGTCACTGGGAAGATTGCCGGTGTTGTAAAAGACAGGGCAACCGGTGAGCCTTTGCCGGGAGTAAACATTCTTATCGTGGGAACGACCCAAGGGGCGTCAACCAATATCGACGGCGAGTACTTCATTCTGAATGTACGCCCCGGAACCTATGACCTCCGTGCCTCCGCCATCGGTTACAAGGCGATGACGCTCACGGGTGTTATAGTTGTTCAGGACCTCACTAGTGAGCAATCTTTCCGGATGGAAGAATCGGTGCTTATTGGAGAAGAGGTCACGATTACCGCCGAACGGGATATCGTCCGCAAAGATATCACGTCATCGACACATATTGTTACCCGCGAAGAAATTGAAGCCCTTCCTGTAACGACGTACCAGCAGGCTCTCGCAACGACAGCCGGAGCGGTTGGAACCGGAACGAATATTCATATTCGAGGCGGTCGGCGCGACGAGATTCTTTATCTGGTCGATGGACTTCAAGTAAAGGATCCGCAGTTTCAGCGTCGTTCTTTGGATTTGGGATCAGGCTCTATCGCCGAAATGATTGTTTTAACAGCAGGTTTCAATGCTGAATATGGCGACGCGCAATCCGCTGTCGTGAATCTGGTCGTCCGCGAAGGAGACCCGGAATATCACGGCCAGGCGCGCCATCTTATGGATCTGGAAGGGGATGAGCATTACCAGAACTATGACTATACGGAAGCTTCGATATCGGGTCCTGAACCCATCACGAATTATATTCTACCGCGTTTGGGCACCCGCATTCCCGGAACCATGAGCCTTTTTGCTTCCGGCAATGTTTGGTCACGGAATTCCAATGCACGAGGGGTGCCTGTTAACACGAGTGACTGGTATCGCCATCAGGTAACTGATCTCTTTGGTTTGGATGTGCGCAAGAACTTTGCCTATTCAGCCTCGAGTATGAAACTGACGTACGTTCCAGCTCAGAAATACAAGATCGCCTTGGGATGGAATCAATCCCAGCAATGGGAAAACGACTATTGGTATCGACTTTCACGACACTTCCCCTACGACTTTTCACCGGAACAACAAAGCACAGGCATTCATAATCTTTCCGGTATCAAAGGCTACACATCCCATGCGAGGGACTTCCCCAATCTCTTCGGAATCGATGATGACGGAGACGGTCGCATTGACGAAGAGGCTTTGAATTGGGCTGACGACGATCTGGACGGCTTGATTGACGAAGACCTTCAGCTTTATGAATACAATGCCAATGATCACGTCCGAGGGGATCGTATTCGCGATCAACAGTTGTCCGCGAGCTGGAATCACACCATTAATCAGAAGACATTCTACACGATTAAGCTGAGTGCTTTCACGGCCAATCGCGTGGTGTCGGCTAATGGTAAATCACCGGCGGAGTATGGCGAACCCGCAGAACCTTTCACGGATCTGCCCGATGCTGAAGGTCGGTATAACAGTCGGTACGACATCGGCGAACCGTTTACGGATACCGATAGCGATGGTCTATACGATTCCGGAAATCCCGCGAACGCGACTCCATCGGTCAACGGTTTCCATATCGCCGGTGATGGGCTTGCCGGGAATTATCAGCAATTGGTTCCAGATTGGGCGGATTTTCTTTCGACCACGTGGACAGCGAAGGTCGACGTCACGTCCCAAATGACGCTCCGGCACCTACTCAAGACAGGTCTTGAATTCAACTACTATGATGGTCAGTCGGAAGATAGACCCTATCCTTCTATCGATAATGGCGGAGCAGGCATCTACACGGATATTTACCGTACATTTCCCATTCAGGGCGCTATCTACGTTCAAGACAAAATGGAGTACAAAGACATTATTGTCAACGCCGGTCTGCGTTTGGATTACTGGAATGCCAGATGGACAAAGGAACCGACTGCCAGAACGGACGAAAGCGGAAACTACGTTGACTATGAGATACCGGCCAAAGCAGGGAAGCTCTATCTCTCGCCGCGATTGGGTGTTTCTTACAGCGTAACCGAAAAGGACGTATTCCATTTCAACTATGGCTATTTCTATCAGCGCTCACGTCTGGATTATTATTACACGGCCGTCAATCAACTTCAAACAGGCGGTACTCCGATTGTCGGAAATCCTGATCTGGATCTGATGAAAACTATCGCCTACGAGTTAGGTGTTCGTCACCAGTTCGCTCAAGATTTCTTAATCGACATCTCGACGTACTATAAAGACATTAAGAACTGGATTCAAACTGCCTCTCAGAACCAACTCTACTTTGACCTTTATGGCCGTGTTCTCGTCGGTTCAAATGCGGCGATTTACTACAATGCGGATTATGCGTCCGTCCAGGGTTTCGAGTTCAATGTCACGAAGCAATACGGAGCAAATCTCGCCGGGCGATTGACGTATACTCTGTCCTGGTCGAACGGCAAGAATTCGTACAACATCGGCTCGGACGTCACACGCGCCAACTACATCGATCCGAAACGAGAGACTCCTCTCGCTTGGGATAGACGCCACGCGATCGTCGGCAATATTGGCTTCAATTTCCCTCTGAAAGGGGAACCATTTTCGACAGAGTGGCTGCAGTCCGGATGGAACATTAACGTCCTTTCGCAAGCGCTGTCAGGTCTGCCCTACACGCCGACGAATGCCAACGGCACCGACATCGAGGGGCGCGAATTTTCCGAGCGCTCGCCTTGGACGTACACCACTGATTTGAATGCCGAACGAGATTTCAATTTTGGTAATTTGGCCTGCCATCTGCTCATCGAGGTGCGCAATCTCTTCAACGCTCGCAACGTTCTTGGATGGGATCGCAACCGGTATACGATGGATACCTACGTGGAGCACGGTGGACAAGCGGGATATGTCAACGACAATATTTCCCCCAATTATGGTCTGAACCCCAAAGCCGGACCGAACCCTGATGCCTGGGATGAACGTCGTCTCCTTCGGCTGGGGCTCGCGGTTGATTTCTAAGGAGAGGGGAGAACCAACTCATGAGATATTTTTCCTTACGCCTTTTCATCCTTGCTCTTCTCATCATAGGCATGATAACCGCTGCTGTTGCGGTGGCACGTACTGTGGCCGATAGGAGCGGAAAGGGCGATCCAACTATTCAAGTAGCGGATCCCGAGTCACGCAAGTCAATGATCATGCACGATGTCGGAAACGTGCGAATGGCGCTCGCGAACTGGGGAGAACAGGGAAATCCGGATGGTGTGGTGGGCTTCAAGGGATTTGAATTCCCCATCAATTCCGGCAACGATTTCCTTTTTTCCGCCGGAGTCTGGATTGGAGCCATTCTTAATGATGAACGGCTCGTTTCGACGGCAACCGACGGTGATAACGGCACCAACGAGTTTTATCCCGTGCATATTGGAACTTATCCAGCGGCAAACGCTGGAGATTTCGGAGACTGGATTGTGTCATCCACCAATTTGGAAGAACTGAGTGGTCGGTTCTATGTGAAAGGCGCCAAAGAGGTGGATGACGACGGAGACTGGACCATTGCGGATGATTTGGATGGCGACGGAAAGCCATCCTCCGACTGGGACGGAGACAGCTTAGATGCCAATGGCGACGGCAATCCTAAGTATGACCCGGAACCTCATATTGACGAGGATCCTGCCGGCGATATCTCCAGCGACTATATCGACAACGACTTCGACGGTCTAGTTGATATGGAAGACCCCGATTTCGACGGCGATGCCAATCCCGGAAGTCTGGATGATGACGGCGACGGCCTGTTCGATGAAGACGGCGCGTCGCGAGGTGTTCAGGAATACTTCTGCATCTATCAAGATGACATCGAGGACACCTATGTCGGCAGTCCAGACGCTGATGGACATACGCCTCTTAAAATTCAGGTTTCACAGCGAACTTACGCCTACCCGGAAGAATACGCGGCGGATTTCATCCTGTTGGATTTCACAATCCGCAACATCGGGCAATTGACATTGCATGATGTCTTTATTGCCATGTTCTCGGATCCTGATATCGGAGCGCGTGGTGAAGGCGGTGACGCTGCTTCCCTCGATGACTTCAACTACTATGACGCCGAGCGGCTCATGATGGTCCAGTACGACGATCCGAATGACTATGACGGGGCTGGCCCGGGGGTATTCGCCATTCGCGTTGTACAAACGCCGGTGCCGTTGGAGGACCTCAAGATAACCTTTGCCAATTTCGAGCGAACTTCCGGTGGCGATCCCGACTTGAATATCGACAAATACAACCTTATCTCTTCCGGTACAATTGCACCTCCGACGGAAGAAATGGGGGACTGGCGTATGCTTCTCGGTTTCGGTCCGGCTGAAGGTGAGTTTGCAATTGCTCCAGGTGAAGAATTGCCCATCACGCTCGCCTTCATCGCCGGAGATGACACGGCCGACGTTTCGAAAAATGCGGACTGGGCTCTGCGCTTGTTCCTTAATGATTTCCAGGGTCCATCAGCGCCGAACGCACCCTCTTTTTCGGTGACTCCGTATTCCGACCACGTCCGTATTTCGTGGCGACCTAATGCAGAAACATCCATTGATCCGATTACCCAGGAAATGGATTTCGAGGGCTACACCATCGAACGCTCGTACAATCAGCAGGACTGGCATACGCTGGCTTATTACGATTTGATCGATACGCTTGAAGGTGAGTTCGAATGGCAGAATTACAATCTTGGGATGCCGACGGATTGCACTTGGTTTGAGGATGCTCATTTTGAATACTACTTCGATGATACGGATCTCATTCCGGGGCATACGTACTACTATGTCGTCCGAGCCTTCGATAAAGGTGTTGAGGGCGCCGGTATTCTGATTTCATCCCGCACGGGGAATTATCTCGAAGCTCAAACGGTCTTGAACGAAGAAACGGGAGCGCCTGAGGAACTGGCAGATGTTTATGTGTACCCCAATCCGTATAAAGGTGCCCATAAGGGTGAGGCCGGTGGTGAAGTCAACCCGTCAAAGGGATTGATTGAGTATCCCCGCAAACTCTATTTCAAAAATCTCCCGGCCAACTCCATAGTGGGACAATGCAAGATTCAGATTTTCTCACTCGCCGGCGATCATCTAGCCACCCTCGATCATCACAACGGAACGGACCAGACGACGTGGAACCTCATTACAAAGAATAAACAGGAAATCGTGAGCGGCATCTATCTCTACACGGTAGAGTACAAGAAGCCCGGGAGCGGCTCGTGGGACCGCTACGTGGACAAGTTTGTCGTCATTAAGTAAAAAGGACTTGCCGACGATGAAGCGAAAGTCCCGATGAGAGGAGAACCTTCCATGAAAACCATACACCTTATCTTTTTGATTCTTCTGACTGCGGTACTTGTATCCGGCTGTGCAGACCCCCGGACACCCCCTCCGGTTACTCCGGAGCCCACCTATACGGAAACGCTGCTGCTCTGGGATGATATCGAGTCGGGGGATGTGCCTCAAAGCGCTACCTTTACCGTAAAGCGAGAGCTTGTCTCCGCTCGCCTGACCGTTGCAGGCTACATCACACCCGACGATGATATTCTGTGGATGGAAGCCGTCATAAACGATTCCATCCCTCCGATAGCAGACGAAATAACGGGTTATCATATTGCAATTGAAGATTTAGGACCCGAAGAAGATTGGACTATAGAAGACAGCATCACTGCCGCGGCTCTTCAAGATAGCATACAGTGGGCAACTGATGATACCACCGCAATGGGAGTTCGACGTGATTCCCTCACGCTTGTTGTGGACGATCGTTTCACATTGGCTCTCTGGCTGGATGAGCCTGCGGCTGATACCACAGCAAAATACCCTGAGGCCATCTACACTGATGAAGCCGGTACCTTAAGTGGACAACATTTCTATTTAAGTCCGACAGATTCAGCGTCATGGAAAAAAGCCCGCTCCTTCCAGATGCTCTTGCGGCAATGGACGGCGGCTGACCCTGCAAACGTAGGACGTCCGATTGAAGTCAACTGGCTTGCGGAGCTGTCGTCAGGAGAGCAACCGAGCGATCATACTGTTCGAGTCAAACTCACGGGAATAGATTCCCGCATTATAGGAACCATCGTGCTTGTTTATAGAGAGAGCGAAATATGAGCCACTCACATTCGCACTGGAAAGGTTTTTTTGTCTTTCCAACGATGCTTATCATCCTCATCACCGCCTTTGCCCCTCCCGCACTTGCTCTGGAGAAAGTCGGAACGACCTCCATTCAGGTGTTAAAAATTCCGGTGGGTGTGCGAGGCGTCGGGATGGGGAATGCGCAAGTCGCTTCTTGTCGAGATGCGTCTTCAATTTTCTGGAATCCCGCCGGGTTGGTACACGTGGAACAGTGTGAAGCGGTTGCCGCGCAAATCAACATGCCCGCCGACATCCAGCTTAATACGTTCGCCTTCGCTCACAACTTCGGCGCAAAAGGAGCGGTGTCCCTCCATATTGTTAACCTGTACACCGGGGACATGAAAGTTCGTACTTTTGAGCGTCCAGAGGGAACCGGCGAGTATTTTAATGCCTACGATTTCATTCTGGGAGGAAGTTATGCGCGCCGCTTGACTGACCGTTTCTCCCTCGGAGGGAATCTTCGCTATCTCAGATCCGGATTGGAAAACTCTACGTATAACGGTTTATCTGTTGATCTGGGAACTCTTTACCAGACCGGTTTGCGATCACTCGTCTTAGGAATGTCGATCCAGAATCTGGGACCGAATGTCACCTATTCCGGCGACTACTCAGACTACCGAAATGAAACCAAGAGCGGCGGCCTCCTTGAAGTCGGCTATGAAGACGCTGCGCTTCCAACGATGTTCCGACTGGGAGTGTCGGCTGACTTCTTTGAGATGATCAACGTAGAGCCCGATGAAAAACATGCGGCGACAATCGCGGTTGAAATGAATCACCCGAATGACAATCGCGAACGTTTGAATATCGGCGGGGAATATATCTGGAATAAAATCCTCGCACTCAGGCTGGGCGGCAAGTTCGCCTATGATACAGAAAGCTTTGCGGCTGGACTGGGATTGAATATTCCCCTAAGTCCTAACAATTATTTCACGTTTGATTACGCCTACTCTCATTTCGGTGACATCACAGACGCCGTGGACGAGTTCATGATGCAGCCGCATCGTTTTTCATTGGGATTCGCCTGGTAGGAGAATCATTTTTCTCAGAGGAGCCATTCAAATGTTGAAAGATATTTTGCGGCTGAGCCTTTTAAGCCTCCTGCTCATCGCTTTCGCCGGGTGCGAAGTCAGTGATCCGGGAAGCGCTCTACCAAACCAGCCGCCGATAACACATCTCGTTCTCGCGCCGGTGGATTCGACGGAATTCAACCATTTTGCTCATCTGAAATGGTCCGGTACGGATCCCGATGGTGACATCAGCGGTTTTTGGATTTTAATTGACGCAGAAACGTTAATGTTTACCACAGCTTACGAGGACACGATTGCTTTCTATGCGCCGGGAGACACGACCGTGCCGCACCGGGTTCAGGTGACAGCCGTGGATAATGACGGGCTTGTCGATCCATCGCCGCCCAGTCGCTTCTTCTACGCGACGAACACGCGACCTGCATTGGCTTTCGGTTCAGAAAGTCTGGAGGACGGAGCTGAAACAGGAAGAGGGTTTGCAATTGAGCTTGAAGGGGAGGATCTTAATCCCTCCTCTCTCTACTACTCTATTGCTATCGATGATTCTCTAACCGGATGGCAACCTTGGTCGGCGCACTCAACATTCCTGTTCTGTGACAAGAGTCTCGAGTTCCTGCCGTGCACGACTGCCACATGGCAGGATGTTCCCTGCACAGCTACGCTCATCGATAAAAATATCCTGACGCCCGGCGAACACACTATCTATGCTCGCGTGAAAGACGCGGGCGAAGCACTGGGAACCGACATGGTTTCGGTGGATTTCACGGTTGTTGAAGGTGTGCGCCCTGCCATGGACACAGTTGTTACCGGAGTTTATGGCGCAGATGATTTTTATCTCGACGGCTCTGTCTTTTATCGAACCAACCGAGAAACGCAGATTACTTTCAGCGCTACCGCTGGTGGTTCTGGACAGATTAATGCTTACCGCTACCATCTCGGCGAAGGAACCTTCACCAGCGAGGATCCGTGGCAGGAAGAAGCGGAAATCGTGCTTCTGAACGCTCCTTCGGGAGAGTATGCGTTCCAGATTATGGCTCGTGACGTCGCGGGACAGTTCAGTGACACGATTGCTTACAGCATCTATATTCTCGAACCGGAATTCACAGACAGTATTCTGATTGTTGACGAAACCCGAGACGGAACCGGTAACCCCGGCAGTCCTGATGATGAGCAGGCAGATAACTTCTATGCGAGCATAGTGGGCAGTCGCCCCTATGGCGAGATAGACTACGCCACTCACCAGGTGGGGGGCGTGAGCTACTTGTCACCGCTGGATGTTTATCATTTCGGCCTGATTATCTATCACACCGATGATCGAGCCAATTACAATCTTAACGCGAACAGAGGCATTCTGGCCGAATATATGGACCGGGGAGGCAAAGTCATTTTCAGCGGCTGGAATTTACTGGAGCCCTTCGGGGTTAGCGGTCCCGATTCAGCTTATTATTCTGCAACGGGAGCAGAGCCTGCGCGATTTGCTTATAATTACTTGCGACTCTTCTACGCGAACCGAGCCAGCTGGCGCGAAGCCGAAGGTCTCACGGGCGTCGGCGGGTATCCGGATATCACGATAGACCCGGCTAAAGTCCCTTCAAGTTGGAACGGCACGATTGACAAATGCTGGACCTTCAACAATCGAGGTGAAACCATCACTACGGGTACCTTTAACTCCGCTAATAGTGAATCCCAATTTCAGGGACGACACTGCGCCCATGTTTACCTCGGCCCCACCTACAGCGTTGCAGTTTTCGGCATTCCACTCTACTTCTGCGACGAAACGCAGGCGGGAGCCTTCATGGAGCAACTGCTGACGGAAATGAATCCGTAGCTTGACGCTATCATATATGAAAAGAAAAGAGGTTCCGATTTTGGAACCTCTTTTTTTATTTCTATTGCGACCCAGCTCGGCGGGAATGCCGTATAGTTGAAGTTACATATTTCAGGCTTCCTGAGAAGGCCAGGACGTGTCTTCACCTGTCAGATAGGCGTGCATGGAACGCGCGGCCTGACGTCCGGCGCCCATCGCAAGAATCACTGTCGCCGCGCCTATGACAATATCTCCGCCTGCCCAAACACCTTTTTTCGATGTCTTACCGCTATCATTTTCCGCGGTGATATTCCCCCAGCGATTCGTCTTTAGTCCGGGCGTTGCCTGCGGAAGCAGTGGATTCGCTCCATTGCCAATCGAGACAATCACGGTATCACATTCGATTTCGAATTCGGTTCCGGGAATCGGAATAGGTTTACGTCGTCCGGATGCATCCGGTTCACCCAATTCATAGCGAAGACATTCCATTGCCGTTACCCACCCATCATCGTTGCCGATAATCTTCGTGGGATTGGTAAGAATTTTGAATTCGATTCCTTCTTCCTCGGCGTGATGGATTTCCTCAATACGCGCGGGCATCTCCTTATGTGAACGGCGATAAACAATGGTGACCTTCTCCGCTCCCAGCCGAAGCGCTGTGCGAGCCGCATCCATCGCAACGTTCCCGCCACCCAATACACAGACGAGTTTGGATCTCATAATCGGCGTGTCCGCTTTGGGAAACTCAAAAGCACGCATGAGATTTGAACGGGTCAGGTATTCGTTTGCCGAAAAGACGCCATTCAAATTCTCGCCGGGGATTCCCATGAAGTAAGGCAAGCCGGCTCCCGTTGCCACGAAAATGGCGTCATAGCCGTCGGCGAAAAGGTCGTCGACTGTCATCGTGCGGCCGATAACAGCGCTGGTAATGATTTCCACACCCAAGCTGGCGACATAATCTACTTCCGCCTGAACAATAGCTTTGGGCAGACGGAACTCGGGAATTCCATACACCAGAACACCGCCGGTCTTGTGCAAGGCTTCGAAAATGGTAACGGCGTGCCCTAACTTAATCAGGTCTCCGGCGACCGTTAATCCCGCCGGGCCGGCACCCACAACCGCCACGCGTTTGCCCGTCGATGGCGCGATTTCCGGTAATTCGATTAGATTATGTTCCCTCTCCCAATCCGCGGCAAACCTCTCCAAACGACCGATAGCGACCGGCTCTCCTTTGATACCTGTAACACACACAATTTCGCATTGGTCTTCCTGAGGGCACACGCGACCGCAGATTGCAGGCAAGGCGTTGTCCTCTTTCAGTTTTCGAGCGGCAGCCGCAAATTCCCGCTCTGCGATTAACTTAATGAACGCCGGAATATCGATTTCCACCGGACACCCATCAACGCATTTAGGCTTCTTGCATTGAATACAGCGGGTCGCCTCCACGACCGCCACATCCGGCGAATAACCATAAGGAACTTCCTGGAAGTTATACCTCCGCTCTTCCGGAGGCTGTTCAGGCATCGGCTGGCGAGGAACTTTCGGTTTCTTTGGGGGAGGTTTCGGCTTCGTGGCTTCACTCATGAGCGGCTTGCCTCCTCCAAACGACACTGATGTTCTTTCCAGTGTTCGATTGCTTCTTTTTCCATCGTATGATAAGCCTTAAGTCGCTGTGTCAGCTCATCAAAATCAACTTCGTGGCCGTCGAAATCCGGGCCGTCAACGCAGACAAACCGCGTTTTGCCACCCACCGTTACTCGACACGCTCCGCACATCCCTGTTCCATCCACCATAATGGAATTCAGCGATACTTCTGTGGGAATAGCATATTTCCGTGTCGCATTGCAAACAGCTCGCATCATCGGAACAGGCCCCACAGCAAACACCCTATCCAGTTTCTCGCCGCGCTCCACAAGCTGCTCCAGCAGCCCGGTGACAAGCCCATGAAAACCGAACGAGCCGTCATCGGTGGAAATGAGCAGTTCATCGGATGTCTTGCGCATTTCATCTATGACAATCAACAGTTCTTTCGTTCGAGCTCCTACAATAGAAAACACTCGATTGCCGGCTTCTTTGCAGGCTTCGGCGACCGGCAGAATTTCTCCCGTTCCGATGCCGCCTCCTATACATACGACAGTTCCGAAATTTTCTAAATGGGTGGGTTTTCCCAGAGGTCCAACAACATCGGCCAGAGTATCCCCGACTTTGAGCTGACCCATTTCCATCGTGGTCTTTCCCACTTCCTGATAAATCAGCCGTATCGTTCCCGCTTCGGTATCCGCACCAGCAATCGTCAGAGGAATACGTTCGGAGAATTCTCCGATGCGCACCATGACGAACTGGCCTGCTTTTCGGTTGCGAGCAATCAGCGGCGCTTCAATCAATATATCGCGCACCGCAGGAGCCAGAAGATTGTGAGAGGTTATTTTATACATATGACTGCTTGCGACTTTATATTTCTACACTTTTTCCTGAACGATGCGGCGCGTATCCTCGGCAATCACGAGTTCCTCATTGGTAGGAATCACCAGAACTTTCACGCGTGATTTCGATGAACTGATGTCCGTATCCCCTTGAATGGGTTGACGATTCTTCGCCTTGTCGATGTCTACGCCCAAAAAAACAAGTGTATCGAGCGATTTCTCACGAACATAGTATGCGTTTTCACCAATGCCGCCGGTAAAAACGAGAACATCCAGCCCACCCAAGACTCCGGCATACGAAGCGATGTACTTTTTCAATCGATAGCAGAACAGGTCTATCGCTGTGCGTGCGCGTTCATTATCTTTCTCGGCCTCTTCCCATATCTCGCGCATGTCCGACGACACTCCCGACAGTCCGGCCAGACCGCTGTGCTTGTTCAGAAGAGCGTTCGCTTCGGCAAGGGTCAATTCCTCGCGACCCATGATATAGAGAATCGCGGAAGGATCTAAATCTCCAGATCGGGTGCCCATCACCAAACCTTCGACAGGAGTGAATCCCATCGAGGTGTCCACGGAAGCTCCCTTCTGCACTGCTGCAATCGAACACCCGTTTCCCATGTGGCAGGTGATGATTTTCAAATCTTCAACAGGTTTGCCGATGAAACGAGCCGCTTGACGCGACACGTAATAGTGAGATGTTCCATGAAAACCATAGCGCCGGATGCCGTAGCGACGGTACAGAACATGCGGTAGTCCATAGAGAAATGCATACGGAGGAATCGTATGATGAAACGCCGTATCGAAAACAGCCACCTGCGGAACGCCCGGCAACAGGCGGCGACACGCTTCAATGCCTTTAATGTTGTGCGGATTGTGAAGCGGCGCCAGTTCGATACATTCGCGCAGCTTCTCCATGACATCGGCGTCTATCTGCACGGATTCCGTCAGCGTTTCACCGCCATGAACAACACGATGTCCCACCGCCGCAATTTCGCCATAATCACGAATCACGCCGTGGCTTTTCGAGATAAGAATCGCCAGAATATATTCGATAGCGATTTGATGATCCAGAATCTCACCGGCGATTTTAACCCGGTCACCATCTTCGGCTCGCAGGTGATTTAGAATAGCGCCTCGAATTCCGATGCGTTCCACGGAACCCTTCGCTTTCATTTGTGGAGTCTTGTCCACGAATTCAAAAAGCTGGTATTTCACCGAGGAACTGCCACAATTTAGAACGAGGATTTTCATTCGATTCGCCTGCCTTCGTTATCATATTTGAAGAAGCCCTCGCCGGTTTTGCGCCCCAGATGTCCCGCGCGAACGAGCTTGCGAAGCATAGGACAAGGCCGATATTTGATATCACCCAGTTCGTGAAAAAGGGCTTCCATCCAACTCATACATATATCCAAACCAATCATATCGGCCAGAGCCAGAGGGCCTTTTTCAAAACCGTATCCGAGTCGCATGGCCGTATCAATACCGTCCGCGCTTGCCACTCCTTCCATGAGAGCGTACATCGCTTCATTGAGCATCGGAACGACAACGCGAGTCGTAATGTAGCCGGGAGATTCGAAGACCTCGACAACGGTCTTGTCCAGTTTCTCCGCGAACCGTTTTACCCGTGCATAGGTTTCGTCTGATGTTTTTAAAGCGCGCACGACTTCGACGAGCGGAGTTTTTGAAACCGGATTCAAGAAGTGCATTACAATTACGCGCTCCGGACAACTCGCCGCTTCTCCCAATTCCGTTATCGACAGCGTTGATGTATTCGAGATAAAAACAACGGGCTCTTTCCATATCTCGTTAAAACGGGTGAACATCCGTATCTTCAACTGCAAATCATCGGGAAGAGCTTCGACAACAAACTGCACATCCCCGACATCATCGAGCTCTACCGTTCCAGTGATTCGCGAAAGAATCGCGCGTTTATCGCCGCGGGTAATTCCCCATCGCGCGATTTCACGATCCAAGGCTTCACCAAGCGTCGCAAGGCTCGCGTCCAAGCTCTCTTTGTTGCGCTCGACTAAAACGACTTCAATGCCTTTCTGCGCCGCGACTTCCGCAATTCCCCGACCCATGACGCCCGCTCCAATAATCGCGATGCGTGAAATCGCGCCTTCGGAAGACCGTTTCACCGATGGAGCTTCCATGCCAATGACTTCCTTGAGGGAGGTTTCCTTGTTTTCCGCCATCGCCTTTCCCCTATTCCTCGAAAAAGAACCGTGTTTCTATGACTCCATTCTCTACAGAATCCGAGCCGTGAACTGCATTGCTTTCGATACTTATTCCATATAAAGCGCGAATCGTTCCGGGAGGCGCTTTTGTTGGATCGGTCGATCCGATAACTTTACGCCAATGTTCGACGGCGTTTTCCCGTTCGAGGCGACCGACGACGACCGGCCCGGATGTCATATAGCGCACCAAGCTGTCGAAAAACGGTCGTTCCTTGTGAATCGCGTAAAACTCTTCCGCCTGCTGCTGCGAGAGATGCAGATAGCGTAAACCGGTAATGCGAAAAGACTCTTCTTCAATCCGAGTCAGGATATGCCCGATATGTCCATCTCGGACGGAATCGGGCTTAATAATCATTAACGTTTTTTCCATGTGCTTTGCTGTGTTCCTGCTGTAATATTCTAACGTTATTCGTCTGCTTTCGCCGCTGCCGCCGCGGAAAATCCAATATCCAACGCTTTCAAATTCTGTTTCTCGGTTCCCTTGGGAGCGTGCTTCTCGACAATTTTCTGGATGGTTTCGTTCTTTACGACATGGGTCAACTCCACCATGGCTCCCAAAGCGACCACTGATGTGTAAACTATTCGACCGAGTCCGGTATGCGTCAAATCAATAACCGGAATTCGGTACACATTCTTGTGTCCTTTGCAATCATGTACCAGATTGGGATCCACAAGAATCGTGCAACCGGGTTTTAAACCCACGCCGAACGAATCAAACGAGCGCTGCGCCAAGCTTAAGAAAAAATCAATCGCCATCGTTCGGGGATAAAGAATTTTTTCCTCACTGATGATGACATCGATTTTCGTCGGCCCGCCGCGAACCTGCGCCGTATAGGTTGGACTTTGAACGGAGAACTTCCCCTCTTCATAAGCGGCGCGCGCCAGAAGATCTCCCGCCAAAATAACTCCCTGCCCCCCTACCGCAGAAAACCGCGCTTCAAAACGATCAGCCATTCGCAGCCTTTCTTTCTATTTCAGGCAGGTTTTAGGCCCTACCATGACATCGTTGAAAAGATTTTTCATCCGCTAATCTTAAACAGGCGCTTCTACTTTCTTCGTCAGCTCCTGGACGCGCTGGCACAATTTCTCATATTCGTCACAAAACTCAGGACGCTGCGTATTCTTGTAGAGCTCACCGATAATCAGTTTGCCTTCCATCTCTTCCGGATTCATTTTCTCGGCTTTGGATTTCGACACAGAGTGCTCTTGAATATCCTTAATCAACTGCATCGGGTCAGGCAATTTATTGCGTCGCCCATATTGCGTGTGGCAATTGGCAAGCGTTTCGATGACCGAGAAACCGTGATGACTCAATCCATCGCGGATGAATCGCTCCATCTGAGTGCCGTTTCCGACCTGACCGCGCGCCACATACGTCGCTCCCGCTCCAATCGCCAGATCCGTCAGATTGAAACTCGCGTCCATATTTCCCCATGGCGCTGTGGCCGCTTTCGCTCCACGCGGCGTCGTTGGAGAGTATTGCCCGCCGGTCATGCCATAGATGTTGTTGTTCACAATAATACAGGTGATATCGATATTCCGGCGGCAGGCATGGATAAAATGATTCCCGCCGATAGCGGTCATGTCTCCATCGCCTGCGATGACGATGACATGCTTCTCGGGTCGAACGAGCTTGATGCCCGTGGCGAACGAAATCGAGCGGCCATGCGTAGTATGGAGCGTGTTCATGTCAAGATAGCCGGGCGCTCGTGATGTACATCCGATTCCCGAAACGACGGCGATGTCATTTTTATCCCAACCCATCCGATCAATCGCGCGAATCATACTCTTGACGACGATGCCGATGCCGCAACCCGGACACCAGAGGTGAGGCATTTTCGACATTCGAAGATAAGGCGTGTAATCAAAAGCCATGCTTAGCCCACCTCTCGAATCTTTGCAACAATTTCATAGGGTTCAATAGGAATGCCGCCGATCTTCTGGCAACCGACGATTTTTACATCAGAATGGGCGACGCGTTCGACTTCCAGAATCATCTGCCCAAGGTTCATTTCAGCGACGATGACAGCTTTTTTTCCCTGAGCCAACTCGCGTACGCGTTCTTCTGGGAAAGGCCAGACCGTAATCGGTCGGAAAAGTCCCGCCCGAATTCCATCCTTACGGACTTCTTCAACCGCTGTTTGCGCCCCTCGAGCCGTGGAACCGAAAGCAATAACCAAGACCTCGGCATCATCGAGCATGATTTCTTCCCAACTGTCGATTTCCGCTCGATTCTGCGCGATCTTTTCGTGTTTGCGGACTTCATCTGTTTGGCACAACACCTGGTCTGTGGTTGGGAAACCGGTCTTGTCATGATTGAGACCCGTTGCATGGAAGCGATAGCCCTCAAAGTAATTTGCCATAGGTGGAACAAGCTCGCCGTCCGAAACTTCATATGGATTATATTCTTCCGGCGATTTATCCGTCTTCACTCGATTAAAGATCGTATACTCGTGCGGCTCAGGCACCTCAAAGCATTCCGACATATGCCCGAGGATTTCATCAATCAGAACAATCACGGGAAGGCGGAATTTCTCGGACAGATTGAACGCTCGAATAATCTCGAGATACAACTCGCGCAAGTAAGCAGGAGCGAGCGCGATGATGGCATGGTCGCCGTGAGTTCCCCAGCGCGCCTGCATCAAATCCGATTGTGCGGGGTGAGTCGGCAGTCCTGTCGAAGGTCCTCCCCGCTGAACATTCACGATAACACAAGGAGCTTCGACCATGCACGCAAAGCCGATGTGTTCCTGTTTCAGACTGAATCCCGGGCCGGAAGTCGCCGTCATCGATTTCGCGCCCGCCATGGCAGCACCGATGCAAGCTCCCATCGCCGCGATTTCATCCTCCATCTGGATAAAGATACCGTTTTCCATCGGAAGACGTTTAGCCATAACAGCGGCGATTTCGGAAGAAGGCGTAATTGGATAGCCTCCAAAAAAGCGACAACCGGCAGCGATTCCTGCTTCAGCAGTGACTTCATTCCCGGTCCAGAAAACAACTTGCGACATTCTTAGGCCTCCACTCCTTTCTTTTTCGCTTTTGGCGCTGCATGTACCAAAATCGCGAAATCCGGACATTCATGTTCACAGAGATAACAGGCGATGCAAGCGTCAATATCCTTCACTCGTACGACCGCTCCCTCCCAGCGGTTAATAACATCCACCATTTCAAGACACAGCTTCGGGCAGATTTCGACGCATATCGTACAGCCCTTGCACATCACCTCGTTTATCTCGAGCGCATGGCCGGTCTTTTCACTCTTTGTAATCACACTGGGATTCGGGGCAAGCACCCCCATAATAATTTCCTCCGATTATTCAGACTTGAAATTTACGTTTTTTCTTTCACAAAATCAAGGATTATGCAAATTTTCATTCTGCCGAAAATGAAGAACTGAGGCGTGAACCTACCGTTCATGTTCCGATAAATCCGACAGCAGATTTCAGACTATGCTACCTTAAGAACACTCTCTAAGGTAGCACCTATATCTGCCGGTGATTCGGATACTTGTATTCCAGCTTCCTTAAGCGCGGCGATTTTTTCCGCGGCGGTTCCTTTCCCACCGGCGATGATAGCTCCCGCATGTCCCATCCGCCGTCCGGGAGGCGCGGTGCGGCCTGCGATAAATGCGACGACCGGTTTTTTGAAGTTAGTCTTGATGTAATCCGCGGCAGCTTCCTCAGCCGTACCCCCGATTTCACCGATGAGCACGACCGCGTTCGTGTCCGGATCCTCGTTGAACAGCTTCAGACAGTCCACGAATGTGGAGCCGTTGATGGCGTCGCCGCCGATACCGATGCACGTGGACTGGCCGATGCCGCGATCCGAAAGCTGTTTGACGGCTTCGTAGGTCAACGTCCCTGAGCGCGAAATGACGCCGCAATGACCGGGCTGATGAATGAATCCAGGCATGATGCCCACCTTTGCCTGCCCCGGTGTAATCACTCCCGGGCAGTTCCCGCCGACCATGTGCGTTCCCGAGCGATTCAAGGCTTCCTTGACGATGATTAGATCCTTGACGGGGATTCCTTCGGTAATGGTCACGATAACGGCTATACCGGCGTCTATTGCTTCTAAAATCGCATCAGCCGCGAAGGGAGGCGGGACAAAGATTATCGACGTGTTCGCACCCGCTTCGCTCACAGCCTGTTCGACTGTGTTGAACACCGGCACCTTGTCCTCCCACTTGCGTCCCCCTTTGCCGGGAGTGACACCCGCGACGACTTTCGTGCCGTATTCAATCGCCTGCTTCGTGTGAAACGTTCCCTCGCCGCCGGTAATCCCTTGTACGACGAGGCGAGTGTCTGAATTTACTAAAATTGCCATGAGGTTCGTTATTCCTTCAAATGCTCAAATAATAATCCTTCTGCGCAATATGCTAAAACTATGCAGCAGGTTTTCGCCTTGAAAATTGTTTCAGTCGCGACCGGAGAATACCATTTAGCAAGGTTTTATCTTCGGGGTCAATTCTTTGAATTTCAAGTTTCTTAGTAAGCTCACGTTTGCCATGTGTTTCAGCGAGCATCCTGAATGCTTCATCCATGAAGGAAACAGAAGCAATATTAAGATTCCCGAAATCAATGACGAACTTCTCTGTCTCCTCCCAGCGCGAGGCGAGGTAATCTCTCAGAGGCTTACCATCATCTCGCGTTGACACCTTAGAGTTGAGGAAATCTCTAAGCTTTACAGTTATCTCAATTCCTTTCAAAGAGTACATCCTCCTCGTAGTCATGCGGAACATTTTTCTGGTGGAATGCATTCTTCTCAATTCTTGAAGCAATTCCCAAAAACGATTATCACATTCCATCGGGCATTTCACATAGCGCCTGTCAATCTCAATACTACAACTAATACCCACAAGATTGTAATCGTCCATGTAAGGAGTAATAATAGCCTGCGCACTCTAGGAATGCGAGGTCTCTGGGGGTGATTGGGTTTTGATCTCCTACTAATAGCATTATGATGGTCCATGCTGAGAATTTTTTCGATCTCCAAAGTGCGACTAAAGCGCACTATCATATGGTACATCTTTCTAACATAGAAGCCAAATGCCACCCAAATAATTAGAGACGCCAAGACCCCGACAAAAACAATAGAGATCTTATTTTCCGTGGAAATTGCGACGTAGAATCCCGCTAAAGATGTTGGGATAAATATACGAAGAATACGCCATGCGATATCGTCATCGTGACGCCAAGATTTGCCTATCTCTTCATACTCAGCCAGAAGAATCTGCTGTTCCGGAGTAAGAGAGTTTCCGGTAGATTGTCTTTCGGATTCTAAAATGTCCTCCCCTTTCAGTTATTAAACAGCTGCCACCGCCTTCTTTGCCGCGTCGGCGAGGTCTTTGGCGATGATGAATTTCAGGGGGGATTCCTCGAGCATTTTGGCGGCGATGTCCGCGTTGGTGCCTTCGAGGCGGACGACGACCGGCAGGTTTGCTTTCACTTTTTGAATCGCCTCGATAACGCCACCTGCAACACGGTCGCAACGAACGATGCCGCCGAAGATGTTGATGAGAACCGCTTTGACGTTGGGGTCTTGCAGGATGATGCGGAAGCCGTTTTCGACCGTTTCCGCTGAAGCCGCGCCGCCGACATCGAGGAAATTCGCGGGTTCGCCGCCGTGCAGTTTGATAATGTCCATGGTTGCCATCGCCAAACCTGCGCCGTTGACCATACAGCCAACCTTGCCGTCGAGTTTGATATAGTTCAAATCGTATTTCGAGGCTTCCACCTCAGCGGGTTCTTCCTCCGTCAGGTCGCGCATCTCCACCAAATCTTTATGGCGAAAAAGAGCATTGTCATCGAAATTGATTTTCGCATCGAGTGCCATTACTTTGCCATCTTTCGTGACGACAAGAGGGTTAATCTCGGCTAAACTTCCGTCAATCGCTTCATAGGCTTTATAGAGCGCCGTCAGGAATTTTACACCGGATTTGAACGCGTCACCGGTCAATCCGAGCGCGAAGGCAAGCTTGCGCGCCTGAAACGGCTGGAAACCTGTTAGAGGATCAATCGCGGCTTTCACAATTTTTTCGGGAGTCTCGGCGGCGACCTTCTCGATTTCCATTCCCCCTTCGGTGGAAACCATAAAAGTATTTTTAGACACCGCGCGATCCAGAACGATACCGGCGTACAACTCGCGAGCGATGTCGATGCCTTCTTCGACAAGGAGCCGCTGCACTTTTTTGCCCTGCGGGCCGGTTTGATGCGTGACGAGATTCATCCCCAGAATTTTTCCGGCAACGTCGCGCACTTCCGCTTCTGATTTCGCGAGCTTGACGCCTCCACCCTTCCCGCGTCCTCCGGCGTGAATTTGCGCTTTCACAACGACCGGCCAGCTTCCGAGTCCCCGAGCGATTTTAGCTGCTTCGTCCACGGAAAAAGCCACCCCTCCGCGAGGAACGGCGACATCATACTGGCGCAGAATTTCTTTTCCTTGGTGTTCGTGAATTTTCATCGTTGGCTTTGTTTTCCTTCTATGATTTGAATATTCTATGGATGAATATGAGTCCCGGCTTTGCCATCGAGAGCTTGACTTAGATTTTCGAGAGCGCAAATCACGACGAGTTCACCGCCGCTCTTAAGGAAAGAAAGGGCCGCTTCGATTTTTGGCCCCATGCTTCCGGGAGGAAAATGTCCTTCGGCGGCATAGCTTTCTGCTTCCGCGACCGTCATGGAGTCCAAATCGCGCTGGTTGGGCTTGTTGAAGTTCAAAGCAACTTTGTCGATGGATGTAAGGATATAGAGTTCCTGAGCGCCGATGTCTCGCGCAAGCACTGCTGAAGCCCGGTCTTTATCGATTACTGCATCGACTCCTTCATACCTTCCATTCGCCTCTCGATAGACCGGAACTCCTCCCCCACCCGCCGCGATGACAATCACTCCCGATTCGACAAGTTGTTTTATCGCCGCGCGGTTGATAATTTCGAGAGGTATCGGAGAACCGACGACTCGCCGCCAGCCGCGATTGCCGTCCACTTTCACTTGCCAGCCTGATTCAGCCGCCAACCGTTTTGCATCTTCTTCTGAATAAAACTGGCCGACAAATTTGGTGGGATTGGTCAGATTGGAGTCATTCTTGTCGATGACAACCTGCGTCACAATAGAAACGACATCCCGCAGAATCTTCGCTTCGTGAAGTACATTCTGAAAACACTGCTCAATCATGTACCCCATGCCGCCTTCGGTATCCGCGACGATAATCCCCAGAGGCAGAACCGGCGCTTTCCCTCGCGAGAGTTCCACGCGCAAAAGAGCATTGCCCACCTGCGGCCCGTTTCCGTGGGTAATGACAAGCCGGTAGTCGCGGCGCACCAGTTCCAGCACTCCCATGAGCGCTTCGCGCGTGTGCTCGAACTGATTCGGAATCGTATCGGGAAGTCCCGGCTTCGAGATGGCGTTGCCGCCCAAAGCTACAACAGCGGTGCAGTTGCTCATATAGGTTACGACTTTTTCTTCGCGGGCTTTCTTGCTTTCTTCAGAAACGGCGCCAATACATCCGATAAATCCGGCTTACCTATTTCCTGCAATTCATACGTCACACGAACCGTTGGCGCTTTGATACTAATCACACGACGAAGGTCTATCGGTGTGCCGATAACGACAACTTCGGGTTTTGCTTTCTCTATCGTCGCGGCCAAGTCCTTCATCTGACGCTGTCCATAACCCATCGCGGGCAGGAGTTCACCGATATCGGGATATTTCTCGAACGTTTCCTGAATCGTGCCGACGGCAAAAGGCCGCGGATCAATCAATTCGGCTGCTCCATACTTCGTCGCCGCGACGACACCCGCTCCATATTCCATTTCACCGTGAGTCAAAGTCGGACCATCTTCGATAACGAGAGCTCTTTTCCCTCGGATTATATCCGGCTCTTCCACGTGAATCGGGGAAGCCGCTTCGATGATGACCGCATCAGGGTTCCGAGAATAAACTGCTTCACGTACATCATCCACGTCTTCGGGAAATGCTGTATCGATTTTATTGATAACGACAGCATCGGCAAGCAGCAAATTCGTTTCTCCGGGATAATAGCGGAGTTCGTCGCCTGCACGGTGAGGATCCGCTACGACGATATAATAATCCGGTCGGAAAAAAGGCAGGTCGTTGTTCCCGCCGTCCCAAAGGACGACATCGGCTTCCTTCTCCGCTTGGCACAAAATCGCTTCATAGTCCACACCGGCGTACACCACACTTCCTGCCACGATATGCGGTTCATATTCCTCCATCTCTTCAATTGTGCAGTGATGCTTCTCGAGGTCTTTGAGAGACGCGAAACGCTGAACGGCTTGCGCAGCTAAATCACCATACGGCATCGGATGGCGAACCGCGACCACGCGTTTGCCCGCGGCGCGGAGCAACTCAGCGACTTTGCGCGTCGTCTGCGATTTCCCGGCGCCAGTTCGTACGGCTCCAATCGCGATGACTGGCTTCTTGCTCTTGAGCATGGTCGGTGCGCCTCCCAAAAATCGGAAGGAAGCTCCCATTGCGGTAACCCGCGAAGCCCAGTGCATGACATATTCATAGGGAACGTCACTGTAAGAAAACACCACTTCTTCGACTTTCAGAGCGGCAATCAATTGTAGTAATTCGTCCTCCGGAAAGATAGGAATGCCCTTTGGATAGAGCTTTCCGGCTAATTCAGTCGGGTATTTACGCCCGGCGATGTCGGGAATCTGCGTTGCTGTAAAAGCGACAACCTCATAGGCGGGATTGTCACGGTAAATCATGTTGAAATTATGAAAATCGCGGCCAGCTGCGCCTTGAAGAATCGTGCGAATCGGTGGCATAACAATGGGCTCCTGAAAAATTAGTGCAACAAAGGTTCTTTATCTGTCGGTCTATTTGAAAAAACTTGGAGGCGTATATTGTGAATGATTTCCCAATATTTGATACATTACTATTATAATCAGCGATTTCGAGATCATAGAATACAAATGGTTCACTGGCGGAAAGAAGGATAAGCAAGAAAGGAGCGATAGAATCGCCCCCTTTTACGTGAGGCCACGTTCAGATAATTTAGTTAAGTAAATATATAAGAATTCCTTGAAAAGTCAACCCCCTGCTGCGGGGAGCTTTTCAGGAGCGAACCGCTTTTTCTATCGCTTCGCGCTGCTCCTCCAATCGCTCCCATCTTTCGTATAGTTCGGGAAGTTCCGATTGTATGCGCTCGTACTCCTGAACGATATCGCGCGCCTGTTCTCCCTTATGGTAGGTTTCTTCGTCCCCGAGCTGAACTTCCAGCTCGGATTTGCGCGATTCCATCTGTTCGATAGTCTGAGTGAGCTTATCCATTTCTGTTTGAATCTGTCGGCGCTCTTGTGAATAACGGTTGCGCTTTTCGGCTTCGATTCTGCGCTGCTCTTTCGATTTACGACCGCCTGTCTTCGCGGGGGATTTTTGAGGAGCTCTGGTTTCCTCTTTCTTTTTCTCCTGAAACAGCGCCTTGCGTTTCAGATATTCTCCGAAATTTCCGGGCCAGTCTTTTAAACGTCCGTCGTCGAGTTCGAGCACGCGATCCACAAGTCTATCCAGAAAATATCTGTCATGAGAAACGATAAGCAAGGTCCCAGCAAAGCTCTTTAGAGCTGAAAGAAGAACATCCTTCGAGGAAATATCAAGATGATTGGTTGGCTCATCGAGTATGATGAAATTGGAAGGTCGCAATAGCATTTTCACGAGCGCCAGCCGGGATTTCTCTCCACCTGAAAGAACATCCACAGGCTTGAAAACATCCTCCCCACTGAATAAAAACGCTCCGAGCATTTTGCGCAGGTCGGGGACTTGAGAAACTGTTGCGCTTTCGGCAAGTTCATCTAAGACAGACTGTCCTCCGGTCAGATGGAAATCGGCTTCCTGCGCGAAGTAGTCCAAATCGACCTTATAGCCAAGCTTCGCCTCACCTGAATCGGGCGGCTCGGTTCCTGTAATCATACGGCAGAACGTAGATTTCCCGGCACCGTTGACACCGACCAACGCGACTTTTTGTCCGCGTTCCAAAACGAGATCAATCTCGCGCAGAACTTCTTTGCCATCGTAGCTTTTAGATAGGTTGTTGACTTCCAAAACCACCCGACCACTGTGAGGTGCGGGAGGAAACCGGAAGTGTATCTGTCGTGCTTCGGTTTCTTCTTCGACTTGTTCAAGTTTTTTAAGCAGCCGAACACGACTCTGAACCTGCCGGGCTTTGGTATTTTTGTAGCGGAAACGCTCGATAAAGCGCTCAATGCGTTTTCGTTCCGTCGCCAAACGCTCTGCATGCTGCCGAAGTTTCTCGCGCCGCTCGTCCCGTCCGCGTTCGAAATCCGAATAGCTGCCGACATATTTTCGCAAGTGTCCGCGGTCAATCTCGGCGATAGACGTGACCATCCGGTCGAGGAAAGCGCGGTCGTGCGAGACAATCACCAGCGCACCTCGAAACTCCGTCAAGTATTCTTCCAGCCAGTCGAGCGTAGGCAAATCAAGATGATTCGTTGGCTCGTCAAGCAGAAGAACATCGGGCTCTTTTAAGAGCAGCTTTGCGAGTGCCACGCGCATCTGCCAGCCGCCTGAAAATGTCGCGACAGGACGTTCGTGGTCTTCCTTACGGAATCCGAGCCCGGAAAGAACTCGCGCCACGCGTGATTCCGCGGAGTAACCTTCCAGAGCTTGCCAGCGATGTTCGAGCGCGCCGAGTCTCTCCAGAATATCTTCACGGGAACCTTCACGAGTGAGTTTCTGCTGCAGCTCTTCTATCTCCGATTGAAGCGCTGGGAGGTCGGGAAGAGCGCTGTACGCCGCATCGAACAGCGTGCGTTCTTCCTCGATAACTCCCTCCTGAGGCAAGTACCCGGCGGTCAGTTGCTTCACGCGCCGGATTGTTCCCTCGCTGGGTTCGATTTCCCCCGTAATCAACCGCAGAATCGTGGTCTTTCCCGAACCATTTGGTCCGACAAGCCCATACCTGTCTTTCGGAAGAATCTGCCACGAGAGTCCCTCAAAAAGAGTATCCTGCGGAAAATGAACAGCGACATTATCAAGCTGAATCAGACTCATCTTCGCCTTGCAATCACTACGGCGCGTTTGGCTTTTTCAATTCGTGTATCACCTTCGGCGAGTGCTTCGAGGTACAGCACATAGATGCCGATGGGAAGTGTGCGCCCTCGGTCATCACAACCGTCCCAGAGTTTCTCGCCTGTTTGTCCGACGGGTTCATTGTTCGCGAGCCAGCGCACTTTTCGCCCGCGGACATCGAATATCTTCAAATCAAGCCGTGAGTTTGGATGGTTCAAATTATAGTGGATGAAAGCGATGTCTTCAAAACCATCGCCGTCGGGTGAAAATGGATTGGGTTCTATGGTGAGAATATTTTCGCCAGCGAGCGACGGAACATAGAGTTGACTATTAACTCTGCCCGGCGTACCGCCCGATGGGTCTGTGCTGGACGCCCAATTGAGAGGCTCGTTGCTCGCGCTTTCCGGGGATATACGTTCCAGCGAAAGCCCTTCATCATCGCGTCCCCAATTCGGATTATAGTTCACCTGTTCAATACGTTCGCCGCTTGCATCCCACACTACAAGAGAGTCGCCTGAATTATTCAATGCCGGAGCATTATTTCCCCAAACGATAACACTAATCGTTTCCGGAATTGATTCGAGGAAGATTTCCGAGTCCGCCGCTAAAACAAGAAAATCACCAGCCAGAAGCTGCAGCGACGGGAACGTATAACGTTTGCTGGAATCCGTCAGACCGTTTGCGTCGGCAAATTGCCAGTGGGTGATGTTCAGCGGATACCTTCCCGCGTGGTAAAACTCAACCCATTCGCTTCGACCGGCAAGCGGCCTGTATTGAATCTCGTTGATGACGAGAGTACGCTCATCCTGCGAAACGTTCTGTTCAAGTATCCGGCTGTTGTTCGTCGAATCATCATCTTCAAACGCAAGTTCCGCTTGAAAGATACGCGCCCCTTCATCAGCTACGGGGATATAAACGCTCAGCGATGCTGAATCCGCGGGTGTTAGTGCCGAGATGGTTTGCGTGGATAATCGCTCGCTTGCTTCGAATGTCCCTGAAACATCTTCATCGTAATAAAAATGGAACTCAACGCTCGGCATCGCTTCCAATCCCACGTTGACAACCGTTGCCCATAGCGTAAACGATGTTCCGACGGGCGGCTCTTCGGGGTCACTCCAAAAATCAGTTAGAGCTAAATCATTTATCTGCGGTGAGACAGTGTTCCAGCCTCCGGGGGATCCTTTCAGACTTCGTGCATTTGTCCAGTTTTCGGAGTCATCTCCCTCCCATGGGATGATTTTCTCGTCGGAGAAACCCGATTCATTATTCAGACTATAAGTATATTCCGAAACAACAACCCCACCGATATTCAACAAAGAAACCGTTTCAGCGGTGCTGTTGGAAAGACCGCTCGAGCCAAAGGTGCTGTTGTCTATTGTTAAAACAAGAGCGGAAGTGGGAACCATTCCGTCGTAGGTATCGCTCTCATAGTCAAAGTAACCGGGATCAAGGATAAGACCGAATTGTCCCGCTTCCAGAAAAAGTCCTTGGTCGAGCGGTGTCAAATAATCTTCCGCTTCGTTATCGGAAACTTTCCAACCCGAAAGATTTACAGTTGCGTTTCCGGCATTATAGATTTCTATGAATTCGTCCGCGTTTTCATTGCCGACTGGATCAAACATGATTTCCGTCAGGACAACCTGCGCCGAGCTATTGCTCGCTTGAAGCAGCAATGCAAATATGCAAAAAAGATATGTAAGATTTTTAAAACGCATTCTCGATATGGCGAAGTTTCGTTTCTTTTCCCTCGCGCCAGAGAGAAATCACATCAAAGCGAACGGAATCCGGCGCATCTTTTCTATTTCGCAGGTATGCTTGCGCAAGCGCGCGCAGCTTTTTTTGCTTCTTGATTCCCACACGATATTCCGGCGCAACGGCAGACAGTGCCGAACTCGATTTGACTTCCACAAAAATCAGCTCGCCGTCTTTTTGAGCAATAATATCGATTTCTCCCATGCGCACTCGCCAGTTTCGCTCCAGAAGCTCGTAACCTTGTCGCTTAAGATAGCGCGCCGCTTCACGCTCTCCCCAATTGCCAACCGAACGATTGGACGACGTATCAGAACGTTTCTTCTTTCCGAAAAGTCGCGTCAACAACTTCATATTTCTTCCCGAAGAACACCGCGAAAGGTTTGCCTATGAATCGAGGTAGGCCCAAGTTTTTTTAATGCTGATTTGTGTTCGCGCGTCGGGTAGCCTTTGTGACGCGCAAATCCATAACCCGGAAATTCTTTTTCGTAATCAACCATCTGCCTATCCCGCGTAACTTTGGCGATAATCGAAGCCGCGCTGATAACTTTGACTCGCGCATCTCCTTTAACGATTGCGCGTGATGGAATGCTTCCATCCAAACGATACAGTCCATCAACCAGAATGATGTCCGGAGACAGCGGCAGAGCATCAACCGCTCGTTTCATAGCAAGCAAGGATGCCTGTAAGATATTCATCTGATCAATCTCTGTAGGTGAAGCCTCGCCGATTCCTGTGTGCGCGCTTTTCATGATTTCTTTAAAAAGCTTTTCTCTTGCCGCAGGGCTCAGACGCTTCGAATCCTTCACGTCCGGCAAATTAGCGGACTCAGAAAAAACAACCGCCGCAGCGACGACCGGCCCTGCCAGAGGCCCTCGCCCTGCTTCATCCACACCACAAATCCGCCTATACCCGCACGCGAAATAGTATTCTTCCGCCGAAGCAGTCGTGAGGAAACCGTTTGTTGCTTGTTCCGTCATATATTCGCCAAGAAAAAGGTCTCTTCAATATAGGAATTTCATCCTGCAGTGTCAATCAGCGGCAGATGCCATTGCTCAGCAAGAGTTGATCGTCTCCATGAAGCTTCTTGCAATGTTTTTCCGTCCGAAGTCCAAAGCAACGTGCCTTCTGCTCCCGTTACATGATACGGGATTCCTAATCTGTCCAGTCGTTCAGTCACAATATTGGACGGATGCCCATGAGGATTGCGGCGTCCTGCTGTGATAGCGGCCACTTGAGGATTTACAGCTTCGAGGAATTGGCTGCTGCTGGATGTTTTACTGCCGTGGTGAGGAAGTTTTAGAAAATCGCTTTGTAGCAAATCTCCCCAGACAAGAAGTCGCTTTTCGGTAACACTGTCAACATCCGCGGTAAACAGAGCCGTTGTTTTTCCAACATCAACACGCAGTACAAGCGACCTCTGATTCTGATTGTCTCCCTTCGACAGCCAAATGCTGTCCGGTGACAACACCCGAACCGGGAAAGGATGCAGCGCAGTGAGTATTTCTCCGGCTTCGAGCTGATTGTTTTCGAGTTCTTGCTCGCTCATTTCTGCAAGGAGTTTTTGATAAACCTGAGTTGTCCTCGGAATCCCGTTCATATAGACGGCCTGAACCGGAAACTGCGCGATAATCGCTTTCGCTCCACCGATATGATCCATTTCCGCATGTGTGAGCACCAGCGCATCCAGTCGTTCCACTCCCACGCTTTTCATCGCCGGCAAAATTCGCCAAGATGCATCCCAGAAACCATACGCGGGCCCGGTGTCAATCAACATCGTTTTTCCCTGCGGTGAGCGAAGGAGAATCGCATCGCCGTTGCCAACATCCAGAACGTAGATTTCGAAGCGCGCCTCTTTCCATTGAAAGACTTGAGGCCACACGAGAGCGTTCAAGACAATTAAAGCGCCGATGGAAGCTTTCTTCCAACTGAAAATTTTCAATTGCCCCCACGCAATTCCAAGCCCCAGAAAAACCCCCGCTAAAGCAATCGGAGAGAGATATCCCGACCGCAGACTGGCTCCCGGAATCGCTGAAAACCACTCGACGAACATGTGCAGAGCTTCCGCGAACGCATTAATTGACGCACCGACGGATGCTGCTATCGTGCTTGAAACGGGAACCATCGCTAAGAATAGAATTTCCCACCACAGAAGCACCGCAAAAGCAGGCACGGCGACTAAATTTGCCAAAAGTCCTATGAAAGGAATCGTTCCAAAAACCGCTGCGAGCAAAGGAAGCGTTCCGATTTGCGCTCCGAACGTAGCAAAACCAACGTCGAGAGTCGAGCGAATTGCGGGTTTTGAGGCAAGTTTATGGCCGAAAGTTTTCGTTGCCACGGCTCTTAGCCATATGTAAGTCAGCACCATGCCCAGAACAGCAAGATAAGAAAGTTGAAAGCCAATATCCACGAGGTCCATTGGTCTCCATAAGAGCTCTAAAAAAGCCGCCGTTCCGACGATATTCAGGGGTTGCGCTTTGCGATGAAGCAGGTGACCGATTAAAAACACGCTGCACATAATTCCCGCGCGCATCAGCGAAGGGATTCCCAAACCGAGTGCTACGTAGAAGACTACCGACAGCAAACAGAGCCAGAGACGCAGATTAAAGGGCAGGCCGAGCATCACCGCGAACAACCAAACCAGAGATGCGACTAAGCCGACATTCAAACCACTCAGTGCAAAAATATGGCTGAGCCCCGTCAGTTTGACCTGCTCATTAAACTCCAGCGAAAAGCCGGAACGATCCCCAAGGAGAAGCGCCTTGCAGAGAGCCGATGCCTTTTCCGAGAGATTATCATCCAGTGTAAAAATTATTTTCCGCCGAAGCGAATGAACAAAGCGCGACAGAGATTTTGTCTGTGATGGTATCGTGATATAGGCTGCATCATCTCCCGTATAGACATAAGCGGCAACCCGCTCCATGACCGCCAGTCGGACTAAGCCAATCTGACCCGGTACGCGTGTGTCCTCCGGCAATCGAAGCGCTCCTCCTGTCAGCATCCAATCACCGACTTGCAGCGTATCCGGTGATACAGCACCACGCACTTCGACTCGAAGCGAACGCAACCTAAGTGTGTCTCCGTGTGCGATGAGAGTTACCTGAGAGAGCAGCAACCTTCCGCGAGAGTCTCTTTGAGTTTCAGCGCGAACCAAGCGCCCCAACACAGCCGCCTTTTTATGGTTGGAAGTAAACTGAGCCACGGCATTTCGCTCGCTGCGCCCGATGGATTCGATTCCTCGAACAAAACCGAGAGCAATCAGCAAAACCGCCAGAGTAGAAAGCGTTACTCCTACCGGTGCACGAAACAAAAAAAACGCACCGCAAATAAGCAGTACGCCGATACTCACCACAAGAGCCGCACTTATAGAGATGTCTATGTAAAGAGCGAGAACAATCCCTCCGATGAGAAAGAGAGATGCGATAAGAGCAGGTTTCGCATGAACCATCTGTCTATGTCGGACCGGCTGAACAGCCGCTGCAATTATGACTTGAGCAGGAAGTACAGCCGCTCGAACTCATCGAAGACGAGAATTTTACGGCTCCCCCAATTCCAAAAGCAGAAAAAAGCTTTTCAGCATTCATCGAATGGCACTGCGGGCAAGCAATGGATTCCGTTTGTGCCGCCGAGACGAGTTCTTCGAATTCTTCTCCGCAGTTCCGGCAAGTGTATTCAAAAATTGGCATATCAGATTATGGCTTCTCCAGAATAAAAAGCGAGACAATTCCTCCCGTGAGCTTTTTGCACGAAGTCACTTTCCAACCGATTCGTGTCAGTTTCTCGCAGAGTTTGTCGCTTGAGGGAAAGGTGTGTATGGATGTTTTCAAGTAAGTGTACGCGCGTGCATCTCCCGAAATCAAAGCTCCGGCTTTCTGAATAACATGCGAAAAATAGAAGCGGAAGAACGGCTGAAAAATCGATTTGCGATCCGGGGTGAATTCAAGAATAGCTCCTCTGCCGCCTCGTTTTGTAACGCGGAAGAGTTCGGCGAGTCCCACATCGAGTTGTCGGAAATTACGAATTCCGAATGCCACCATAATCCGATGAAAGGATTCGGATTGAAACGGCAAGGCTTCCGCTCCACCCTTCACGAAATGGCGCTGTGCTTGCGAAAAAGAGCTGAGCTTCGCTCGCGCAAGTTTCAGCATTTCATCCGATGGATCGAGCAGCGTCAAATCGATATCGGAAACTTTCCGACAGACGGTTATCGCCAGATCTCCCGTTCCCGCAGCGCAATCCAAAACTTGCTGGTTTGCAGCAACACTAAGCGCGCGAATGCAGCGGCGACGCCACGAAACGTCGAATCCAAGCGACAACAGGCGATTCGCCAAATCATAGGTCGGCGAAATCGCGTCGAACATTTCAACGATTTGTTTGTCGGGTTCCTGCTGATTCACGACGTTAGCGAAGGAAAAGATAAAGGGTGAGGGCGGGCGTTGCTAAAAGGAGGCTGTCAAATCGGTCCAGAAGCCCCCCATGTCCTGGCAGAAATTGTGAGGTATCTTTTGTTTCAGCTTCGCGTTTCATCAGCGATTCGAGCAAATCACCCGCCTGACCAATGAACCCAACAATCACCGTAAAAGCGAGGATATCCCAGAGTGAGAAATGAACAAAGCCGATGCTTTTCATAATCAGGGCTGCGATTGGTGCAGCAATAAAACCGGCAATCGCTCCCTCCCAGCTCTTATTCGGGCTGGCTTTCGGCATTAGCTTATGTTTTCCGAACAATCTCCCGACGCTGTAAGCGGCAGTATCGGCCGCCCATACCGAGATGAAAAGCGCGAGCAACCAACGGTCTCCCATTTCACCCGCGATACCGCCCGGCTGCCGGATCGTCCACATCAGGGAAACAGGAATGACAACGTAGATGAGCCAGAGAGTTAGATGCCCCAGGTTTTTAAGCGGCAATCGTGAAACCCGGAAAATCTCACCTGCAAATACTACAAGCAGAGCGAGGAATACAACACCGATGGATAATTTACTTTGCTGTGAAAATTGAAAAAAGAGGATGGAAGCTGCAACGAGCCAGAGAAATATGAGAGGAGAATCCGCGCCTATTTGTTTCCCGAGATATTTCCATTCGCGAGCGAATAAAAACAGCAGTAGGGAAATTAAGATACCAAGCAGCAGGCCGCCAACATACAGCGATACGAGAAGGAGCGGTATTCCCCAGACAGCTACTCCTAATCGCTTTGCTAAATCACTCATTGCGCTAATGCCCCCGTCTTCCCAACAGAGATTCTTCCGGCGGGGGCCATCCCGATTCTCCACCGTTTTCGAATTCTCCATTTTCACCGGCAAAATCATCGAGCGAATCTGCATCTGTTCTTGCTTGAGCGAGTAGGTTTGTATCTAAACGCGACATGAGTATCATCGAGAACATCGAGTCGGGATAAATCGAAATCAATTGCCGATACGTTGCTTTAGTTGAATCGAGATTCTCCAATCGATGCTCATAGAGGAAGGCCTTCGTGAAAAGCAATTTCGGAAAATAAATCGAAAGAGTATCGGCTGTCATCAGACTATCGATGATGGCAATGAGAGAATCGGGACTTGTTGTCGTATCATGAATGCCTTTTTCCAATTGCAAAAATCGCTCGCGAAGTGTATCCCTCGGTAAAGGTTTTTGCGGCAGTCCAAGCACGTCGCGCGCACGGTTTTCGACCTCGAAAGAAATACCATCGAGATTCATAATGGCTTCATAGTAAGGTCGAATCGCTGCGTCATCAGCTCCTCGCTGTTTCGACAATTCCGCAAGCACTAAATTCGAGCGCCATTGCGTTTCTTTATCGAATGTATCCTTCACGGCTCTTTCGAAGAAAATGAAAGCGGTATCAATATCGTTCAAATCATACCAGTAAAATTCGCCGATGCAGAAAAGAATATTCTGCAAATCACCCTGCGTTTCCCAGAATTCTTCTATAGTAAAATCCAATCCCGGCTCTGGCGGCGTCTGACTGACTGTATCATTCTCTGAGATCGTCGAATCCACAGGCAACTCCTCGCGAGTCCCCATCGAATCAATCACCATGGAATCTACCGCTAATTCTGAAAGCAACCTTTCTTCAACAATCGATAATGTATCTTTCCTACTGGAATCCTCAAGTGAAATAATAGATGGTCGTTCAGA
>JAUXGA010000008.1 GCA_030622545.1 bacterium
CAACGCCCACTGTTCTTCAGTTAAATCCATCTTGATAACCTCCAAAAAGAGAGAGGCCGTCAAGATACGACACCCTAAGTTAACAAGCAAATGTTTTTGAGATATGCTCTAGTGCTGTCGCTGCGGGCGTTGTTATTTGCGCTGCGTCGCATAACCAAGGCCAACCGTATGTTGCCTATCCCGCTGCTTACGAGCAGTGTATCGCTGTGGGCTCGACTGGTTATGATGATGCCATCGCACCCTACTCCAATTACGGCAGCGCACTGGATGTCGTCGCCCCAGGTGGCAACACCGAGCAGGACTTAAACAGTGATGGGTATGAAGATGGTGTGCTCTCCACCGTGCGCTCGACACAATACGGCGATTATTATGTGTTCTGGCAGGGCACCTCGATGGCCGCGCCGCATGTTGCAGGTGTGGCAGCGCTTTTAGTTTCGAACGGCTTGACAACAAGCCAAGTGCGCGACGCGCTGCAGCAGACGGCGGTGGATCTGGGCACGACAGGCTGGGATCAGACTTTCGGTTACGGACGAATTGATGCCTACGCCGCATTACAGTGGGGAGGGACTCCTTTAGAGGCTCCCACGAATTTGCAGGCTGATTTGAATGAAGCAACAGGTCTGGTGACACTTACTTGGGAACACTCAAGCCTTGGCGGCGGAGGTGACATCGATACATTAACCTACGACAATAATGTATACACTGGAGCCTACCGTTGGGCGGGTAGCACGATGGCCACTCACATGAGCCCGACCGGAGCATGCCAAGTCCTCACCCTTATGTTCTTTACGACCAACTCAGGGGGCGGCACATTCAACGCCGAAGTTTATTCGTGGAGTGGGTCTCAGCCGAGCACCAGTCTGCTTCTCACCACGCCGGTTACGGGTCCAGCGGATGGAGATTGGACCCTGGTGGATGTATCCGGCGAGAATCTTATGGTGAGCGGTGACTTCGTGGTCGGCTTTGGGTCGGTAGACGAAATTACCCACATCGCGTATGACGAGAATCTCGACAATGGCCGCAGTTGGGACTACAGCGGAGGTGGTTGGAGCTCATGGAGCGAGGCATATCTTATCCGCGTCGTAGTGGAGTACACCGGTGGCATCTTGGCCGTCGTGGAACCTGTATTGCAGACAACGAATCAGCATACGATGCCTGCAACGATGAAAAGCCGGATAGAGGTGAGTGGAGTTGTTCCACCGATGAAATCTGGCAGGAATTCATTGGATGAATTCCTGCAGTTCGAAGTGTTGCGTAATAGCGTGGTTGTGGGGAACACAATCTTGGGCACTTATGATGACCAACTCCCCCAAGCGGATACCTACACCTATGTCGTGCGCGCCGTTTACGACGAAGGCACCTCGGACAATTCCAATTCGGCACAGGTCACTTGGAACGGCAGCGGGACCTGTGTCGATGTCTCTTTTCCGACGACAAGCGGCGTTCAGGGTCAAACGCTTGAAATTCCCTTGACCGTCAGTGATGCGACTGGGCAAAATATTATTTCTTTTGAATTCACGGTTAGCTTCAATTCTCAAATCTTAGGACCGATTTCCCCCTACTACTCGGCCACTGGAACGATGACCAACGGTTGGACATTGTTCGAGAATCACACGACAACCTCCCAGACGGTCGGCGGATTTTCGACGACAGCGCTGTCGGGTTCGGGCACTCTGATTAATGTGGTTCTTCGAATACCAGATGCGGCTCCGATCGGCTTATCCAGTGCACTTGACATTACATCATTCGAGTTCAATGAGGGCACACCCTGTGTCAATGTGCAAGATGGATCGGTCGAAGTGATACAGAACTTAGCCAGTATCACGGGAACTGTAAGTTATTATTCCGATGGTAGTCCGTCAATTGGCAACATGACGATGGGGATCAATCCGGGAGGCACCACGACGACGAACGGTTCTGGGGTGTATGAGTTCGCAGATCTGACAATCAATACATCCTATGTTGTGACTCCGGGTGGGGATAGTGAGGTGAGCTGCGATGGCTGTGTCAGTTTCTATGATGCATCATTGGCGGCTCAATATGCCATTGGATTAATCTCGCTCGATGCTTTGGAACAGGTTGCGGCCGATGCGTCCGGCAACCAAGATGTTTCTTTCTATGATGCGTCACTGATTGCGCAGTACGCCATCGAGCTCATATCAGAATTTCCGTGCGGTTATTCATGGTGTTTTGAACCGGCCGACCGGAATTACGATCCGCTGACAGGCGACCAAACAGGGGAGGACTATGACGCCATGTGTGTTGGAGATGTATCGGGGAACTGGTCGGGTGTCGTTTTGGCGCGCGCTCCATCGGGAGATTTGCGGCTTCAGGAGATGATTAGTGAGAACGGGATTCTCGTGGCCAAGAACATTGCAAACGAGGCTGCGTATGCACTGGAATTTCACTGCACATACGATCCTGGGAAGATTTGTCTGGAGAGCGCGAAACTTACGGAGGGCTTGGAAGATTGGCATTTGTTCACTCGGGCGGAAGACGGCGTGATTCACATCGGCGCGTTTGGAACCACTCCGGTGGACGCTAATGCCGAGATCGTTCACCTGCACTTTCAGCCGAAGGGGCCCAATCGAACCGATACGCAGATTCTCGTGACTGACTATCGTGTGAATGAATTCCCGGCATCGTCCGCCGAAGTCTACTGGACAGTGACATCGACGCCGACGGAATACTCGCTGGAGCAGAATTATCCCAATCCATTTAATACGACGACCAATATTCGATACAGTCTTCCGGAAAGAGCCAGCGTCCGCTTAGCTATCTACAATTCGTTGGGTCAACAGGCGGCTCTATTGGTGGATGAGGTTCAGGAGGCCAACATCTATACGCTGGCCTTTGATGCGTCGCATCTCTCTTCCGGCATCTACTTCTTCCGTCTCGATGCCGGCAAATTCCACCAAATTCACAAGATGGTTCTCCTTAAGTAGGTATGACTCCGGATTCACCGGAGTAGACACCATTGCGAGATCTGCGCTGGCAAGTACGCAAAAGGTATTGGAAGATGAGATCAGACAAAAGGAGCCCATAATGTTCGGCTATAAGTTATGGTCACTTATTATCGTGACGATCTGTACCCTCAATGCGCTCGCACAGATAACGGTAACACTTCCGGATACGACAGCAGATCAGGGGTATCAGTTGTGTATTCCGGTTCAAGTGGGCGATGTCACGGATCAAGACATCGTGGCGTTTGAGTTCACGGTGACCTTTGATCCGACACTTCTCAATGCTGTGGATCCCTACTATGATGTGACCGGACGGTTGGCGGCGGATTGGACCATTTTCGAGACTCACAATAACACGACCGGAACCCTGAACATCGGTGGATTCGGGACGACACCTTTGGAGGGTGAGGGACAGCTATTATGTCTTCAGTTCCAGGTTCTGCCCCAGGCTCCCGGTGGATCGGTTAGCCCTCTGACTTTCACAAGCTTTATGTTTAATGAAGGCACACCAGAGGCTGAAACCTCTGACGGCAGTCTCACCGTGGAGGGTTCTGGTGCCGATGACAGGAATGGATTTTCAGTTCCCAAGACATTCTGTCTATCACAGAATTACCCCAATCCCTTCAATCCGACAACTACAATCGAATTCGGCATCCCAAAAGCATCGCGAGTGTGCATCAGAATCTACGATATTTTGGGCAGGCAAGTGGATGTTCTTGTGGACGCCATGATTCAAGCTGGCCATCACCACGTGATCTGGGATTGTCCTGACTGCACGAGCGGCATATACCTTGTCGTGATGTCAGGAGATGGATTCAATATCGTTCGGAAGGCAACGCTGATAAGGTGAAACCAGGCAGAAGCGGAGGACTTCGCGCCGGATGTGCAAACCAATAACACCCACCAATAATCAAGCCCTTCCGATCCCCAGTTCCTCGTTCCGGGTCCTCACTTTGGCTATCACTTGCCTTCACTTGCTTCCACATGCATTCACTTGGCATGGTGGCACTTGGTTTCACTTGGAGCGGGTCAGGTAATACAATGGTTTACAAAGAATTAGACGCTGGTCTCTCACGCCGATATACGGGTTTCGAGTCCCTGTGCGAACGCAATGCTGAAAGAGCCAAAGTACATGCAAGTCCATGGTGAGGTTCGAACACGTGCTCGGTAATTGATGAGCAAGTTGGTTAACCTGAACTGAATGCAAGTTGAGACCGGTTTTCCCCTACTTTCCTCCGGTCGCCTGTATAAAAATGTCCTATTTTGATGTTTAGATAGTGCTCATCTGAAGAGTTGCATTCCCGCTGTCTCCACTAACCACTACTCATTAAGGGATTGGATGTTTTCCAATCTCTTCTTTATCTCTCCTAAGCCCAAAACCTCAGTCTTTGATTTCTTCCTTCTCTATTGCTTTTCGGAGGCAATTGCTGTAAATTATAATGTCTCATAAATCTCAAATCAATTCACCTTGCCGCCGGAGGAAGATATGGCTGATGAAGCTCTTGGACATGTTTGTCCACCATCTGTTATAAAATGGTTGAACAGTCCACTGCGTAAACTGCTTCAAAATCCCAAGAAGATTATGGGAGCTTATGTGAAACCCGGCGATGTTGTCGTTGATTTAGGTTGCGGCGGCGGCTTTTTTTCTGTGGCATTGGCTGAAATGGTTGGCGAAAACGGACGGGTCATCGCGGCAGACCTGCAAAAAGAAATGTTGGACATCACCCGGGATTTCGCCGCGAAAAGGGGAGTCTTGGAACGAATAACATTGCATCAATGTTACGCCGAGGACATCGCACTATCCGAAGAAAAGGTGGATTTTGTTCTTGCTTTCTACGTGGTTCATGAAGTTCCCAACCGAAAGGAGTTCTTGCGCCAAGTCTCGCAAATTATGAAGCCCGACGCGCGCTTCCTGCTGATTGAGCCAAAACATCATGTCACACCTTCACAATATGAAGGAATCCTGAACGAGGCGAACTCGGCAGGATTAAAATTGCTGACGAACGTGAAACTCCCTTTCAGCCGAAGCGTAGTTTTCGGGCTGGAATCTTAAAAACTATACACATTATAGGGATTATTTCGGGGAAATGCTCGCATCGGGAAGATACTTTGTTCGTGCTGCGATTGCTGACAAAATCGAGAGCATGCCCATCCTGCTGCTGAAATAGCGGGGCATCAGAGTCCGAGTCCCTTTGACCCCGTTAAATAGCCCTTGTTAAGTTCCATCTTGACAAGGGCTTTTTCTTTGGCTATATTGTGTTTGGGATTCTATCGAGAAGCTTGCTACATTGGAAGTTGCTGCTTCGAGTCCCGTCAGCCTCGCAAATCCACAAACACTTGTCGGGCGTTGGCTTGGCAAGGGTGTAGACATTCGAGAATTTAGGAGGAATATTAGTTGGCTTCTCTTGATGAATCAAAGAAGTCCGTTAGGACTTTTCTCAATACATGTGACCATAAAGCGTCTGAAATTAAAGACACGCAAGAGCACCTTGTAAAACTTGCTGACTCCGTTAGTCAGGCAAAAGCGCATGGCACTATAGTGCTCCAAGGTTTAGAAACAATGCCTGGAAATGTCGCTAAAGATATGAAAGAAGAAGATTGGAATGTGATTACTGTATCTTTCGATTTACAAAATGAGGCTCTGTCGTCGTTCGAAATATCTGTTGCCCCGACGGATCTCACGGTTTTTAACAGTGGAACTTTAACAGCGAGCACCGCATCAACTAGTTCCTTTACTCAAGCCGTGTTGAAAAATCCTGAGCCTACTCGAGTTCAATGGCTGGGCACCATCGTGGCCGAGGAGAGAAACATCACAAATCGCAACGCACAAGCCGATGAGATAGAGTCTAAACTCCAACTATTTCTCTCTGGCCGACATGAATATTTCCGTTTGGCGAAGGAGCGGCTCGACTTGTATGCCGTGGATAGTACAGATGCTTCTTCAGTTGCTATAGCCATGAGAAACGTTCTCGACCAGCTGAAAGGTGATCTGAAAAGTAAGGCTCGAATGCAAGCAAGTGAGAATGTCAAATGGCCGGAGATAGCTAGCCGATTATCATTAGGTGGTCCAGGTAGCCCTCATGAAACTGCATTGCTGAACCAGAAAGCAACTTTTGATGACCTTTATTCGATCCTCAGTAATTTAGCCAAAGCTACTCCGGCCGCCGGTCATACAGTCGAATCTGCCTATTTCATGTTTCTTGACTTCTTAGAGGCTCTCTTCGCAGTTCTCAATCCAGCAATTCTATAGCCTATTTGATTTTTTTTCTATTTACCAAACTGTTTCAGTGACCATGACAGAATCAACAAATAACACAACACCGAAACCACGCGCCTTTATTTCCTACAGTTGGACATCACCAGAACACATTAATAGAGTTGTTTCTCTCGCGGAGCGACTCGTTGGAGATGGGGTTGATGTTGTTCTTGACCAATGGGACCTTAAGGAAGGTCATGACAAGATTGTTTTCATGGAGAAAATGGTCACTGACACAACAGTCAACAAGGTTATTGTGGTATCAGATAGGCGATACGCAGAAAAGGCGGACGGGCGAGAAGGTGGTGTTGGAACAGAATCCCAAATTATATCTAAGGAGGTGTATGAGAGGACAGAACAGGATAAGTTTATTCCACTTGTGTTTGAGTTTGATTCTAAAGGGCAGGCTTGTCTACCTACCTTCTTGAAATCAAGGATATACATCGATTTCTCTTCAGTCCAGCAGTCGGCAGATAACTACGAACGGCTCTTGCGAACCCTATTCAATAAACCGGCTCAGCAAAAACCGAAATTAGGAAAACCACCTGCTTACCTATCTCAGGAAACAACAACCTTTTCTCCAAACAGATCATCTCTGGATATGTTCATCAGAGCACTACACGAGGATAAATCGAGTTATAAAGCCCTTGCGATAGAATATCTTGAAAGATTCCACAGTGGTCTTGAAGAATTCAAAATAGATCTTCCGCCTAAAAAGCTCGAGGAGGAGTTTCTGCGGGTTTTTCATGATATGCTTCATGCGAGAAATGAACTCCTCGAGTTCTATAAAGAGGCTTTTTCCTTTAAAGATGACTATGATCTAATGGAAATCATAATTGAATTTCTTGAAAAAACTCTGAATTACAACTACAGGCCAATAGATGTCACCTCTTGGGATGAAACTTGGTTTGAGAATTTCAAAATATTCAATTACGAATCATTTGTCTACCTTATCGCTATCTTGATCAAGTATAAGCGGTACTCGTTGATTGACAATTTACTATCCCATGGTTATTATGTGGAAGCAGCAGCGCGAGACTATAACCATGCAATCCATCCATTTACCATATTTTGGTCTGATAGCGAGATTCTACGAATTCAAAACGAGCGATTGAAATCAAAGAAAATTTCACCGTTGGCTGAGCTTATAAAGAAGAGAGCTACTCTGTCATTTCTTTCATTTGATGAATTTATACAAGCTGATATCGTTCTCCTTCTGCGGAGTCTTTTAGATGATGACGATTACACAAAGTGGTACCCTCGCACGATGATATTCGCCGGTTGGTCAAGAGCTCTTCCATTATTTGCACGAGCAGAGTCAGAAAAGGGATTCGCATCCATTTCGCAGATGCTCTCCAACATAAATCGGGCTGAACTAAAGCTCAAGATTGATAATGCGACTAAAGGCGTCATGCGAGAAACCTTGGCGCGTCTAGGTTTCTATACTCGCATCAGTTTGCATGCACTCATAAACTACAAGAATATATTCAAAGAGTGATATTTCCGTGCGGATATTCATCCTCCTAGGATAAACAACTGCTGATAGCCTTAACCTTGGCGGTGAGTTAAGCTTGTTAAAACGCCAGCCTGTCAGGTTGGAGGTCGCGGGTTCGAAATTCACACAGCCAGCAAATAGAAAAGCCTGTAAGCGTAACCTTGCAGGCTTTTCGATTATAGCTCTACCGGATCTCGTCGCTACGGTGTCACCCCGACAACCCTTGGCGCCAATCCTTTTGCGTTTGAGCCTCATCACTCGTAGCCAAGTGATGGTGCCCATCTGAAAACACTCTGCCATCAACCAGACTCAATGTTCGCTTCGCCATCAGCGCCGCTTGCGGATCATGTGTCACCATGACGACGGTCCGGCCTTCCTTGTTAATCTCGTCGAGGAATGCGATAACCTGCTGACTTGTTTCGGGATCAAGATTGCCGGTAGGTTCGTCTGCCAGAACGACGGGTGGATTATTCGCAAGCATACGGGCTAAAGCCACGCGTTGTTGTTGACCCACACTCAATTCAGACGGCTTATGATCCAGTCTATCGGAAAGTCCAACGCGTGCAAGGAGATCTGTCGCTCTTTGCTTTTGCGCACTCTCATCCTTGCCTGCGAGAAACAGCGGAATCTGGACATTCTCAGCAGCGGTCAGGTACGGCACAAGATTGAACGTTTGGAAGACAAACCCAATCTTTTTCCTTCGCAGCCGGGCACGTTTATCGGGAGAGAGATCATAGAGCGACTGTCCGTCGAGCAGAACCCGGCCTTTGGAAAGTGAAAGCATACCGCCGAGAGTCATGAGAAGCGTGCTCTTGCCGCTTCCACTCGGGCCGACGATGGAAATAAAATCACCCTTTGGAATATCCAATGTCACATCGTTGAGAGCCGTTATAATCTGTTGCCGGTGGTTATAAAACTTGCCGGCAGCTTCCATTTTCAACACGATCAAACCTCCTGAAGTGTGGTGAATGGATCGAGACGCGCCGCACGCCTCGCGGGTAAGTAACTTGCCGCGAGAGTGAGCGCTACGGAGATGCCAATGGCCCACACCACAAGTTCCGGCATCGGCAGAACAGGCACTCCGGCAAGACGAGGGCCAAGAGTTAGGGCAAGCACCGTTCCTACAATATAGCCACCGATTCCAGCCGCAAGACCAAGCAGAAGCGCTTTGAACATGAATATTCGCAGTACCAGAGAGGAACCTGCTCCTAACGCCATCAAGGTACCGATCTCTCGCCGCCGCTCGAATACATTGGCATACATGTAGTTCGCGATACTCGCTCCCCCCACCAAAATAATGATCAGGAGAAAGGCTAACGATAGACGTGACATCATTTGGTTCATGCGGATCTGCGTATTTACTATCTGAGTGATGGTGACCACCTTCGCATCAGGGAGCAGACGGTTAATCTTCTGCACCAGCCCACCGGATATTTCGCTACAGCAACCCACAACTTCGATAGCGTTAATGACCGAACCCTTCCCGGTGAGTTCCTGAACCGTATGCAGGTGGGCAAAGATACGCGAGTCATCTACGGTTCCCGTCTGTGGAAGGACTGCGATAACATCGAACTTCTCTCCCAAGAGGTTAAGTTTATCGCCTTCTTTCGTTCCTAAGGAGGTTGCTGCATCGGCACCCACGAGAACTTCATTGCTGGCAAGCGTTTCGATCACTCGATTCCGCACCAAAGTCTCACGGGGCGAGGGAGGAGCCTCACCCGGAATGTCTACGACCACACCACACCCTTGCGGCCGCGAAAATATGCCGGCACCTGCCCATGCGGCCTTTGCCTGAAACTCATCCTTCGGCAATATCCCTGTTAGTGTAACATTTTGATTTCGAACCTTCACAGGAAGGGAGAGTTTCGGTGAAAGATTGTCCAATCCTTGAATGTCGGACATCACCAGCCGCATGACGTATTCCTCTGGGATCTCTTCCGCATTGAAGTCTGCAGTATAATAATCCTGTACGGAAGCGGACTTGGGAAGGATAAGAACATTTGCTCCCAAAGCATCCAGTTCTCTCATCACGGCTTTCTCGGAGTAAAAGGTGATGTTCTTTATAGAGACGATTACCGTGATTCCCAGGAGAATCGCTAGGAAGCCTGTCGTCAATTGATTCTTGCGTTCGAAGATTTCTCGCCAGACGAGCGTTCTGAGCCGCATGTTATTTTCCCTTCTTTCCAGTGGGACCACAGGCGCCGGGTGGGCAGACCGGGCCGCATCCTCCTCCGGATCTACCAGACTTTACAGCTTGCAGACTTGCTACCAGTTGGTTCTTCTGTAAAGCTCCCTTGTAGGTTGCGACTGTTTGTCCAGGTGGTGTAAGAAAAACCGTCGTGGCCTCATCGATGTTCGGATCAACCCTTAGTTGAGATAAAAATCTTGCTTCCGCCGGATCAGAGGGATCGACAGTAACAATTTCGGTGGAACGGGCGTACTGGGCATCCTTTTTAAAGTCTTGCACACCTCGCATGGCGGCAACATTATTCCTCGTTGCGCCGTTTTGAGCGCAGAGAAGAACCATCTTTCGATCCTGTAAAGCCTTGAGAGTTTGCTCTGCGCCCTTGCTGACGATGGCATCCTTAAGTTGATTTTCATCGAATTCTCTAGGAAAGCCACCCGTGATTGCGCCATTGGGGGCCACCGCCAAAACCAAAGGCATTGGAGCACGACTGGCGTTGAATTTCTTGACAATTTCCTTCTCTGATGGATCGGCAGCATTGATGGCAATCCACTCAGCTTTCCGACCAACCTTCCTCCTTGTCGTTTCGACAATATTGCTCGCGCTGCGGGTTTGCTCATTGTCTTCCCTATAGAAAAGGATGTAAAGATACTTTTCATGCTCCGCCGCATTTTCAACGGCACTCATGCCTTTACCCGGCGGCAGCTGTTTCGCGGGTGCCGAAGTCTGCTCTTTATCCAGACTGACTTGCGATGCTGCCATTTTTAATGCCGCCGTCTCGGCAACGCTCTTCGTCGGTAGGGCGTACCTGACAACCGCAAAAGCGACAACCGTGATCAGCACGGCCGCTGCTACAGTTAAGATAAACTTCTTTTTCATCGATCATCTCCTAAACAAAAGATCATTACTCACGCAGTCACAGGTGACTGGATCGCAAACTGGTTAGTGGAAAAATGACAGGTAAAAGACCTGCCACTAAGGTGTTTATCCATAAGCGAACGCTAATTCGCGTTTCTGATGGTGCACAAAGATTACCCCAGCAATGCTGTGGCAATTCTCTATCGTTGTTTCCCGCCGACTGTCTCAAAGTCCGAGACGATGCTTGCCTCTATATCATCTGCCGCCGGACATTGTTTCTTGCGATCTTTCAGAATCTCAACAATCCGTTCAGCGTCTTGGGCAACGCGCGGATCTGCGGCGTGAGCGTTCTGGACCCAGCGGATGGCATCAAGCACAACCGGAGAGGCATCGGACCCAGCGAGGCGATAGTACACCCAACGGCCTTCCTTGCGACCGTCGATTAGACCCGCATCTCTAAGAATTGATAGATGCTTGGAGACGGTAGACGGCGCAAGTCCTGAAAATTCGGTGATTTCACATACACAAAGCTCTCCCGAACGTAGAGCTAATAGCATCCGAAGACGGTTCTCGTCCCCAAGAGCACTGGCTATTGATAGAAATTCGCGCATTTCTTATTTCCTTATTTCGCCAAATGACGAAATATACGGAAACATTAGGACTTTGTCAAGAGAGAATCCCGTGGCATACATTTTTTTCGCATCTGTAACGCGGAACCCAGAGGACCAAAGACAGGATACTGAAGTCTTATCCGCTTCCCTAATCCACCTGTTTATATTGCACTTACACTGAATCGGAAATCTGCGAAACTTTTACTTGCATATAACCGTTTAAACGGTTATATTGATTGTTCAAACCCATGAGGATAAACAATGCACAATCTTGCCTTATTATTCCGGGCGCTTGCCGATGAAACACGATTGCAGATGCTTGCGCTGATTTTGAAATACGGAGAACTTTGCGTCTGCGATTTTGAGCATGTTCTCGGCATTACCCAATCGAAAGCTTCCCGACACCTGCGTTATCTGCATAACGCGGGTTTTTTAGAGGATCGGCGCGAAGCCGTCTGGATACATTACCGCCACTCAGAGAAAATGGATGCTGACCATAAAATAATTCTCGACGCCGCGCATCAGGTTATTGGTGAGAAACGAATGCAAGAGCTTGAGAAGAAGCTATCGATTTGGCTGAAACAGAAGAGATGTGGCAACGTAAACGCGAAGAATTCTTTTAAAGAGAGAAGCAAGACAAGTGTGCATACATGAGTAGCCTTCATCAAAGTGTAGCACGCAGACTTTCTTTTTTTGATCGGTTTCTGACCTTGTGGATTTTTTCTGCTATGGTCGGAGGTGTGGGATTGGGATTTCTTTTTCCTGGAATTGTTCCATTTCTCAACCGCTTCAGTGTAGGTACCACATCCATTCCGATTGCGGTGGGTCTTATTCTGATGATGTACCCGCCGCTGGCCAAGGTGCGCTACGAAGAACTCGGCGAGGTTTTTCGTAACTGGAAAATCCTCGGATTATCACTGATTCAAAACTGGATGCTGGGGCCGATTCTCATGTTCTTCCTCGCGCTGATTTTCCTGCACGACTATCCGGAATACATGGTTGGCTTAATTCTGATCGGTCTTGCGCGTTGCATCGCGATGGTGATCGTGTGGAATGAGCTTGCCGACGGAGACACTGAATACGCGGCGGGGCTGGTCGCTTTCAATTCGATTTTCCAAGTCCTGTTTTATTCGGTTTACGCCTTTGTGTTTATCACAATGTTACCCCCTTTGTTTGGCCTTAAAGGAGTGGCGGTTCATATCACCATCGGTCAGATCGCACAGAGCGTTTTCATCTATCTGGGGATTCCGTTTATCGCAGGATTTCTCACACGGTTTGTGCTGATTCGTTTAAAAGACGAAACATGGTACCATGAGAAATTTATTCCAAAGATCAGCCCGATAACTCTGCTCGCTCTGCTCTTTACCATTGTGGTGATGTTTTCACTAAAGGGTGATAAAATCTTAACGTTGCCTCTGGATGTGGTGCGTATCGCTGTGCCGCTTCTGATATATTTCGTAGTCATGTTCTTTATATCGTTCCTGATGGGAAAGAAAGTGGGTGCGGATTATCCCAAAACGACTACACTGTTTTTCACTGCTGCATCAAACAATTTTGAGTTGGCTATTGCCGTGGCCATTGCAGTTTTCGGAGTGCACTCGAAGGTGGCTTTTGCGGCGGTTATCGGCCCTCTGGTGGAAGTCCCTGTATTGATCAGCCTGGTCAATGTAGCCTTGTGGTTGCGGAAAAAATACTTCAATTCTACAACGCCATGAATGGTCGCTCTTTAGCTGAAAAAAGATGTATCAGAATGAGGTGTGGGCTATTTATATAATTGCGGTAAGGTGCGCGGAAAAAGTATGAACTGGAAACAAGAATGGAAACCACTGGCATTAATCACAGCCCTATTTCTTGGCTGTTTCTATTTGCCTGCGGATTCCCTGCGTTTGCCTCCCGTCTTCCTTGAAGCGCTGCATCTGGTGAAATGGTACGCGCGAGAACATGTGCTGCTGTGCCTCATTCCCGCATTCTTCATTGCCGGGGCGATTTCTGTCTTTATCAGCCAGGCGTCGGTGATGAAATATCTCGGCGCCAAAGCAAACAAGGTACTTGCTTATGGTGTCGCATCAATATCCGGGACGATTTTAGCCGTTTGTTCGTGCACTGTCCTTCCTCTTTTCGCAGGCATCTACCGAATGGGAGCCGGGCTGGGACCGGCAACAGCTTTCCTCTATGCTGGTCCGGCGATAAATGTCCTCGCCATCATTCTGACGATGCGTGTTTTGGGATTCGAACTCGGAATCGCACGCATGGTCGGAGCGGTAATCTTCAGCATCATCATCGGACTGTTGATGCAGCTTATCTTTCGCAAAGAAGAAATAGACAAGGCGAATGCTCAAGCGGCGATGCCCACACCGGAAGTTGCGCGGCCGCTTTGGCAGAATGCTCTCTGGTTTGCTTCAATGGTGGGAATTCTTATCTTTGCTAACTGGGGCAAACCTGATGAAACCGTCGGCTTCTGGCATGCTGTTTACACTGCGAAATGGTTTATCACCGGAGGCTTCGCCGTGGGGTTTGCGGTGATGCTTTTCAGTTGGTTTGACCTTAAATGGTCGCATGTCATTCTGGCGAGTCTTCCTGCGATAGTTTTAGCGCTGGCCTTTCCAGCGAACCCGCTGCTAAGCTTTACAGCCGCTGTCATCGGATTGTCTGTCATCACCAGCATTCACAAGGGCGAGTCCGGAGAATGGTTCAGTTCGACATGGGGATTCACCAAGCAAATCCTTCCGCTATTGCTCATCGGCGTTCTTGCGGCGGGCTTGTTTTTAGGACGTCCGGGGCATGAAGGTCTGCTTCCGTCCAAATGGATAAGCGCGGCGGTCGGCGGCAACTCGCTCCTTGCCAATTTCTTCGCATCGGTCATTGGAGCATTCATGTATTTCGCCACGCTCACCGAAGTACCCATCCTGCAGGGTTTGCTGGGAAGCGGGATGGGAAAAGGACCTGCGTTGGCGCTGCTGTTGGCCGGGCCTGCTCTCAGTTTGCCGAATATGCTCGTCATCCGCAGTGTGATGGGAACGAAGAAAACAGCGGTGTTTGTGGCGCTTGTTGTTGTGATGGCGACGATGACGGGCATGATATACGGATTCCTTTTTTAACTTGGAGAATACCCATGAAAACAATTAAAATTCTGGGCACGGGCTGCCCGAAATGCAACAAGCTCGCAAAAAATGCGGAAGCCGCTGTCCATGAACTCGGCTTGGACTGCGAAATCGAAAAAGTCACGGATATCAACGTAATTATGGCTCACGGCGTGATAATGACTCCGGCGCTTGTGATTGAGGACGAAGTTAAAGTTGTGGGCAAAGTTGCAACGACGGATGAAATCAAAAAGCTGATAGCATAATTACTCAGGAGCAGGAACAACATGAAAGCTAAAACAATTCTAATCACAGCATCTTCCCTTCTTCTTGTGGGAATTCTGGGATTCCTTGTTGTAAGGCAAATGAATCCCAAATCTGAGGAATCCTGCACGGGAGGTTGCGGTAACTGTGGAGCAATCGCAGATTGTCAAGCGGCAGAAATAGAATCGGAAGCGCCATCGGAATCTGTAAGCGCAACCGCAAATACAGATGACGTTCCGCATAAAATCATCGCCTATTACTTCTACAGCACGAAAAGATGTGCAACTTGCCTAAAAATCGAAAAGTACTCTCACGAGTCCATCGAAAATGGCTTTGCCAATGCGCTGAAGGATGGCCGCTTGGAATGGCGGATGGTGAATACGGATTTCGAAGAGAACGAGCATTTTATAGATGACTTCCAGCTCTACACGAAATCACTCATCTTGGTGGAAATGCAAAACGGCAAACAGATCCGATGGAAAAACTGCGAAAAAGTCTGGGAATTGCTCCATGACAAAGATGCTTTCCAATCTTACGTGCAAAGTGAAGTCCGGGCATTCTTAAAGGAGAGCTAATGGACAGCTTTTTCATCAGCGCCGGTTCCGCGTTGTGGCTGGGAATCTTAACCGCCATCAGCCCCTGCCCGATGGCGACAAACATCGCGGCGATTTCCTACATCGCACGCGGCGTGGCGAGTCCGCGCCGGGTTCTGCTGACCGGTCTTTTGTACACGTTAGGGCGAATGGTTGCGTATGTGGTCGTCGGCATGCTCGTGGTATGGAGCATTCTGTCGATTCCGCAGATCTCGAACAGTCTTCAGAAAATCATGCACCTGTTGTTAGGTCCGGTTTTAATTCTGGCTGGTTTTCTTATTCTTGGTCTGCTCAAAATTCCTACTTCGAGTTCATCCGGTCTGAGTGAAAGATTAGGACGGCGAGTGGAAACGTTCGGACTTTGGGGAGCAGGTTTGCTCGGGATAATTTTTGCTCTGACGTTTTGCCCTGTCTCGGCGGCGCTCTTTTTCGGCAGCTTGATTCCGCTGGCGGTGAAATTCGGTTCGATAGGTTTGATGCCTTCCATTTACGGAATCGGCACCGCTCTGCCCGTACTCGTGTTCGCTATTCTGCTGGCGTATGGAGCTCACTCCATTGGCAAACTCTTCCAGCGGCTGTCTCAGTTGGAACGTTGGGCGCGCCGGATTACAGGCATCGTCTTTATCGTCATTGGAATCTATCTCTCGCTGACAAATATTTTCGGGATATCGATATAATCTTAGAAGTTCCGGCTGGGTTACGCGCGCTGGTTTCATCGTTTGGTATACGGGAACCTGCGCTGAACCCGGCTCGGCGAGTCATCAACTCGCCGCGGCATGCGTCCCGCGTGCCCGGTACAGCTTACTTTCATTAAACTCCCTAATCATGTTCCGCACATACCCACCACCGAAAGTTGCCAAACTCATTCGCGAGTCCATCGATTCGGAACTTCCCGAACATTTCGATAGGATATTGACTCGTTCTATTTTCCGACGCGTTCTTGCGATGGGTTTGCCGTCCATGGCCGGTTTCATGTTGATGATTGTCTATGAAATCGTGGACATGTTCTGGCTGGCCATGATTGGCCCGGCTCCCGTGGCCGCCGTTACGATCTTCGGCTCTTTCCTCTGGGTGCTCGCGTCATCCAACATGGTTATCGGAGCCGGTAGTGTCGCCGTCATCAGTCGCCGTTTCGGTGAAGGAGATAAAACTCGCACCGAAAAGTCTATCAAAAATACGTTCCTTCTCAAATTCGGAGCCGGACTCGTCTTTGGTCTGCCTGCGATATTCGTGTTGAAACCTGTGCTGAAAATCATGGGCGCCGAACCTGATGTGGTGGCGTTCGGTATGTCGTATGGCGTGCTCCAGCTTTGTACGCTTGGCTTCGCGCTCATGAGTTTTTCAATCTACACGGCTTTTCGCGGCATCGGCAAGCCCAATACAGCTTTGTTTGTGAGTATCATCGGCACAGGGCTAAATATGCTGCTCGACCCACTCTTGATTTTTGGCGTGGGTCCCTTTCCAAAATTAGGAGTCTTCGGAGCATCGCTGGCGACATCGATTTCCTATATCACGGTTGTCTTCATAGGTATGATTTTACTGGCGAGGCAAAAATCACCTGTTCGGGTGAGATGGTTGAAAGCTCCCTGGCCGGCGTTTTCGGAAATGTGGCAAATCATACGCATCGGCGCGCCATCGGGAATTAACGATTTCAGTTTTTCATTAGCGCAAATGGTCGCCATTCGTCTCGTCACCAGCTATGGAACCGTGATTACTGCCCTTTTCGGCATGAGCAACAAACTTCTCCATTTTGGAGTCTACATTGTCGGAGGACTGGGACTGGGAACCGGAGCACTCATCGGGCAATTTCTCGGAAGTCGGGAACATCACAAAGCATGGCTCGCCGGCATCCTATCGATTCGTCTGGCCGTTGTGCTCATGTTTGTCTTTATGACTGTCCTACTTGTCTTTGCACCTCAGATTGTCCGTGCATTTTTCGGTGAACCTGATATGCTCGAACCGGGCATAGCGATTCTCAGGATTATCGCCCTCGGCATGCCGTTCATCGGACTGCACATCGCCTCTGAGGAAGTGTTCATGGGCGCCGGGCAAAATATTCCGCCGATGGTGCTCGGGATTATTTTTGCCTGGCTGGTTATTATTCCTTCAATGTATCTATTCGGCAATGTTTTTAACTGGGGACCGAACGGCCTGATGTGGGGTCGCTCTTTTGCGCATGCGCTGGGTGCATTCGCAGCGTTTTGGCTCTTCCGGCGGGGAACATGGCTGAAGCATCAGCTCTGAAAGTAAGGAGACTGTCATGAGTTCTATTCAGATTTCTACGGGCGGCGGGATCGCAACAGTGACTTTGAATAGGGGGAAGGTGAACGCACTCAATGAATCTATGGTGGAAGAAATCCGGAGCTGCTTCGAAGAGCTGAGAAATGATCAAGCTGTCCGTGCAATCATCTTAACGGGTCAAGGGAAATTCTTCGCTTTCGGTTTTGACATCCCCGAATTTTTAAGTTATTCAAAGGATGCTTTCATCAGGTATTTGACGAAATTCACGGCTCTTTACACGTATGTATTTCTGCTGCCGAAACCGATCATCGCCGCGTTAAACGGCCATACCATCGCCGGAGGCTGCATGCTTGCTTTAGCCTGTGACTACCGGATTATGGTTTCGGAAAAAGCAAAGATTTCGTTAAACGAAATCGCTTTCGGCTCGTCGGTTTTTGCCGGATGTGTCGAAATGCTTAAATTTTGTGCAGGCTCAAGGAACGCCCAAAAGGTTCTTTACAGCGGCGCTATGTTTTCTGCTGAGGAAGCGAAACAGTTGGGGCTCATTGATTTGACAGCATCGCAAGACATGCTTGATGATGAAGCACGCAAAGTCGCTGAGGATTTCGCTCAGAAAGACAGTGCGGCCTTCCGCAGCATTAAGACGCTCCTTCGCAAACCTGTTGCTGAAGAGATGATCCCGAGGGAAAGGAATTCTGTCCACGAATTCGCCGATATCTGGTACTCGGAAAAGACATGGAAGAACCTTCAGGAAATAAGGATCTGGTAGTGCCGCACGGCAGTGCGCTCCCGAATCGCAATGGTCATGAAAGGATTGGGTGGGTCACAGACCACAACTGTCGCAAAGTTTTGTTCACTGGTGAAAAGAGTGTTTTCCCTGTCGTATCGACTACTCAAGCGCACTGCCGTGCGGCACTACCAGACCATGCTTTTATTCTATGGGTTAAAACACTATGGATCTAAATAATGCTGTCTTTCTCGATACGTTTGAATCCGCATTTTCTCTGCTGCCCGAAGTGCCGGGGAAACTTGCGCACTTAACGATTCCCGGTATTCACGGACGTGTCATGCCGCTTTCTCATTTTTTTGCTAACATCGTCAGCGGAGCGACATTGACTTCAGAAAATGCTGACGAAACCATTCAACGAGTCATCGAATTCTATAGAGATCAGCAGAAAACTTTTAGCTGGGCTATCGGGCCTCGCACAACTCCGACTGACCTTGGCCAGCGCCTCAGCGTGGCGGGATTCGAAAAAGTAATAGAAATGGCGGGGATGGTTCTAACTGATTTGACCACTCCAATTCGCATCAACCCCGCGGTGAAAATCCGGGAAGCGACTGCTGATGACATCCCTGCAGTCAGCCAGACAATGGCTCATGGATTTCCGATCCCTGAAGATTTTGCGCAACTGTTTACTGATATTCTCTTCAAGGTCCGCAGCCAATTGAAAACACGTCTCTATCTGGCCTTTGTAGATGACTCGGACGAACCTGTTGGTACGAGCACAACAGTCTATCTTCCCAATCAACCGATCATAAGACTGGCAGGTGCTGCGACGCTCGAAGAACATCGCGGCAAAGGAATCTACAGCAGCCTGATGGCGCGCCGTCTGGCCGATGCGCACAAAGACGGTATGAAAGCGGCGGTCATTGAAGCGAAGCTTACCACGTCAGCGCCGGTGTGTCGAAAACTCGGTTTCACTGAAATCTGCAATATGGAAATGTTCACATGGAATCTCGAATCCACAGGAATTGAAGAACGACAATAACGAACAGTCCGCTCGATCTACACCATCTAAAAAATGAACATCGTAAAACTCAAACAGGGCGAAACCTATCAACCTGATCCGGGATGGAAACGGGTCAGCCTCGCGGGAAGTGAAAATGTTTCCATCGAATATTTCGAAAAACCTCCCGGGCATACGTCTCCTCTGCATCAGCACACCAACGAACAGGTTTGCATTGTCATCCGAGGACAAATGACCGTGGTGAATGAAGCGGGTGACACCGATAAACTCGGCCCCGGTGATTCGGTCTGGTTTGCTTCGAATGAACCTCATCGCGTGGAAAATTCCGGAACAGAACTCGCGGTAGGTATCGACATTTTCTCTCCGGGGCGAGATTTCGATTTCTGGACTAAGAGGAAATAGTACTCCCCTTTATCCCTCCGCAGGCAGGGGGAAATAAAAAAGGCGACAGACTTGTACTTCAAGTCTGTCACCTATCGAGGTTTGTTTAAAGGAATCAATTATTCTTACTGTAAATCGTTCATGTGCAATACTGCCGCTCCATTTAGCTCACCAGTTTTGATTTTCAGCAGTGCGTCGTTTGCTTTCTCAAGCGGAAAGAGTTCCACATCGGGTCGGATCGGAATCTGCGCGGCAATATCAAGCAGTTCGCGAACGTCAGCTCGAGTGGAATTGGCGGTGGAGAGAAGTTTGCGTTCGTCGTAGATGAGGGAATAATCAAAGGAAGGAATCGGGCTCATCGTGATGCCCGCGCAGGAAACCGTGCCGCCTTTTCGCAGCGCTTTCAACGCTGTAAGAACGGTCGGGCCTGCCGGAGCAAATATCACGACGCTGTCGAGTTTCGTCGGCAGAGAATCTTCGGCGCTCCCAGCCCAAACAGCTCCCAAACGCCGGGCGTGCTCCTGGTGGCTTTTACTGCGGGAAATCACAAAAACTTCAGCGCCCTGAAATTTGGCGACCTGCAGTGTAATATGTGCCGACGCTCCGAAGCCAATCAAGCCGACTTTACCTCCTTGTGGCACGTCAGCCAATTTCAAAGCCCGATAGCCAATCACTCCCGCGCATAAAAGCGGCGCCGCATCAAGGTCGCTGAAACCTTCCGGCAACCGGTGCGCGAAATCGCTCCGCACGACAGTATAATCCGCAAAGCCTCCGTCGAAATGCTGGCCGGTAAAGGTGGCGTCCTCGCAAAGATTTTCTTTGTCACTCCGGCAATAAAAACAATCGCCGCACGTCCCGCCAATCCACGGCACTCCCACGCGCTCGCCGAGCTTCCATTCCGTGACATCTTCGCCTAACTTGTCAACCACACCGACAATCTGATGCCCCGGCGTAATCGGCAGCTTCGGCGTGGCGATCTCACCCTCGACAAGATGCAAATCCGTTCGGCACACACCGCACGCGTGTATCTGTATCCGAATTTGTCCTCGCCCCGGTTCAGGAACGGGAATCTCTTCGAGAACAAGCGGCTGCTCTTCGACGGGTTTTATTTTATGTAATCGCTGCGCTCTCATGATGACTTAATGTTATATGAATTCGACCAATCCATATTATCTGCCACTAGGCAATACGCTCCCGCGTATTGTATACATATCGCCACAATCGCGTACAACCGAATTCCCAACACGCAGGAGCATGTTGGCTAGTGCAAGAAATTGCACCGTTGTAGAGTCGCAATGGCGCCATTGCCGGTCTGGAGACCGACAACGGCGCGCAGATGATTCGCTCCAACCTTCTGTTGGATGGCACTAGAATGGAACCTATTCTATTTTTTCTGTCCCTTCCACTCGCTTCTTTTGCCAATAGCATCAAGAAACCGAGATCTTGGTTTTTCCATTAGCTCGGTACCATATGCAATTCTAAGTGGTCTCCTATAAGAGTGAAAGAGAAATAAATTTTCTTTTGCGCGAGTCATTGAAACATAAAACAAGCGTGCTTCTTCGATAATATCACTGCGAGGATTTGGAACTATGTCATCCTCTAAACCAACCATTATTACGACCTTCGCTTCGAGGCCTTTCGCTTTTCTCGCTGTAATAAGTTTCACCGAGCCGTAACTTGCTGAACGTTGCACTTGTAGTAGCTCTACAACTTTAGATATATCTTCCGCGAACTTTGAAGGATCACACCAAATGCCGGTTACGACAGACAATAGCTTAGCAAACTCTCCACGATTATCATTCTTAAAATTTCCGTAGGAAAGTATCAGACTTTGGAGACCATTCCGAATTTTGACTAGGTCTTCACTTGGATTTCCGAGGTTATTGATCACTGAAAATAGATCCTTCTTCGCGTCAACAGATTCCCATAACTTAGCGATGTCAGTCTCAATAGAAACTCTCCTTTGGATTGTTTCGCGTTTATATGTTGGTTTTTTCTTTTCGCCGGGAACTTTCGCGATACCATGATTTAAGAGTTCTTCAATAACTAATCGTGTAGCAAAGCTATTTGAAGAATTTATGACCCAGTCAATAAATAGTTTCACAATTTTTATTCTGTCAGGCAAGAAACTCGCTGTGCAATCGTACGCTATTCTGCGTTTTGCTAACTCTCGGATAATTAAGGGAAAGAACTCCTTTTTAGGAACAAGTATTAAAATTGATTTTTTATCACGGATGAAAGATTGGGCTATTTGGGCAACCTTTCGCGCCTCTGCGATCTCGCTGGGTAACTGCCATACAACGGGTTCTTCATCAATTTCAGCATGAAATTCTAATTGCGGCCTAGTCCAACCTTCGTAGAATTCTTCTAAGACTTTGAATGAGTCATTCATTATCTTTGGACCACACCTACGACTGTGCGCAAGAGTGGCGATTGCAGCGTCGGTAAAATGTTCAGCGAAATTTAGGATAAATTCAGGATCACTTCCTCGAAAACCATAAATACTCTGGGCATCATCTCCAACCACAAAGAGTCCATTTCCAGATTTTTTACTAAGTAGACTTATAAATCTAAACTGTGCTGCGTTAATATCTTGATATTCGTCAACCAATAAATGCTCTGCTCTGGATTGATATTTTTCGAGTATATCTGGATTACCTTCCAATATTCGACAAGCGAAAAGGATTTGGTCATCAAAGTCTATATAGTTGCACTTGGACATTATTTCCCAGTATTTTCCACAAATCTTGCATTTTATTTCCTTGGTGTTTTCTACACAATCGCCGCGTTGCTTACATTTAAATGCTTTCCCGCTATCTTGTTCGGTAAAACCTTGTATTAAGGCCGCGTCACGAAACATTAGACGCTTAACATTATCAATACTTTGGACATTCAGGTCGGTTTTGTTCAATCCGACAGCATGAGGTTTCTCTCGGACTATTTCAAAGCCAAGAGAATGCATTGTAGAAATGTGTGGCAAGTCGTCATATTTGACTCTGAACTTTCCAGTCGTATCGATAAGTTCATCTCTCATATGTTGACTTGCTTCCACTCCAAACGTAAGTGCCGTTATTGTGTTCTGGTCTATTTTTTCTTCCAAGAGACGTTTGATTCTATCAGCTAATAAGTAGGTTTTGCCTGAACCTGGCCCTGCTAAAACAAGGGTAGGAGATGAATAATTGGTAACAATCTCTTCGTAATTATCTAGTGCCATGTTCTTTATCCTTTTCTAACCAAGCTAGTGCCGTCGAACATAAGGTTTGCGTGTTGCGCCGCTCATTCCGCCAGCTTCTCTCGGATAATTTTCGGAAGGTCGCTGATGTTCACGCGCTCCTGCGCCAGCGTATCTCTATCGCGCAGTGTGACGGATTGGTCTTCCAATGTCTGATGGTCCACGGTCACTCCCCACGGCGTACCGATTTCGTCCATGCGCCGATAGCGGCGACCAATCGAACCCTGATGATCCGTGAAAACCGCACAAACCGGCCGCAAATCCTGCGCAATCTTGTCGGCGATTTCCGGGAGACCTGATTTCTTCACCAGCGAGAAGATTCCGACTTTCGTCGGCGCAATTTTCGGATGCAGTCGCAGCACCGTTCGCGGTTCGCCATCCTGCACATCTTCATCGTACGCATCGACAAGAACCACGAGCATAGTGCGATTAAGTCCCGCTGACGTTTCGATGATATAGGGAGTAAATTTTTCACGTGTCTGTTCGACGAAATAGCTGAGGTCTTTGCCTGAAAACTCGGTGTGGCGCTTCAAATCAAAATCGGTTCGATTGTGAATCCCTTCGAGTTCCTGCCAGCCAAAAGGAAATTCGTATTCGATGTCGTAAGCGGCTTTCGCGTAGTGCGCCAGTTCCTTTTCCGAATGCTCATGAATCCGGAGTTTTTCCTTCTTAATTCCGAGTTTAAGATAAGATGCGAACCGCTCATCGCGCCATTTTTCAAGCCACGCTTCGTCATCACCCGGTTTTACGAAGAACTGCATCTCCATCTGTTCGAATTCGCGCGTGCGAAAAATAAAATTTCCAGGGGTGATTTCATTCCGAAATGCTTTCCCCACCTGCGCGATGCCGAAAGGAATTTTAAGGCGCGCCGTGTTCATGACATTCTGGTAATTGACATAAATCCCCTGCGCGGTTTCCGGTCGCAGATACGTCACACTCGCTGCTTCTTCGACCGGACCCATGAATGTCTTGAACATCAGATTGAACAGGCGAGGTTCGGTCAGTGATTCCCGCGTGCCGCAATTCGGGCAGACCGCCTCTCCCCACCGAATGAGTTTCAGCGTTTCCAAATCCCCTTCGGATTCCGGAGGAATGTCGCCGTCAGCGAGTCCGTCGAGTTTCTTTTTATCACGCCATCCATCGACGAGATCCTGCGCCTTGAACCGGGCTTTGCATTGTTTGCAATCCACCAACGGGTCCACGAAGCCTGACACATGCCCCGACGCTTCCCACACCCGCGGGTGCATCAAAATGGCGGCGTCAAGACCTACGATGTTGTCGTGAAGCTGCGTCATTTCCCGCCACCACAAATCCTGCAGGTTGTTCTTGAGTTCAATTCCATAGGGGCCATAGTCCCAACACGAGCCCAGTCCTCCGTAAATCTCCGATGACTGGAAAACAAAACCGCGCCGCTTGCACAGCGACACAACTTTGTCAATCACACTGTCTTTCTTTTTCGCCATAGATTTTTACTTTCTATATTTTCAATTTACTCATTGTTCTCAAACCTCTTTATCGCTCCACCGGAGAGCTTCCAGTGATTTCAGATGTCCCCTCACGGGAAGATGGTAGCTTAAGTATTTGCTCAGGAAATTCTGCAACTCGCCGCGTCTCTTCGCGGGAAACGTCACATTCCTAATCGCTGCCGTCGGACGCTGCGCGATGTATAGCAGCGTGGCGAAAGCGACGGCGGATAAACTCCCATCCGTATTCGAAGCGGATGTGCATTTCGGCTCGAAAAAACACCCGTCCTCATAGCGAAATTTCACCGGCCCATCATAGGGAGGCTTCAATTTTTTGCCGCAACCGGCACAAGTTTCCAGCGAGAGCGCGAATCCCAATGCCGCGAAAAGTCCAAGCTCGAATTTCCATAAAAACGGTAACGGATTTTTGGGCGCTGCGTCGAGCGATGTCAGTGACGCTTCGAGGCCGTCATAAATTTCGGGATGCGAATCGTGCTCTTTCAGCGTCATTTGGCACAACTCCGCGAGCGCTGACGCGACCGTCAGATGCGGCAGATTTTTGCGAAGTCCCTCATGAGCATTTAAAATGCTCACTTCCTTGAGCAACTGCACGTCGCGCGATGCTTTGTCGTAATAAAGAAATTCGCAGCGGCTGAAAGGCTCAAGCGCCGCGCCGACGCCTCCCTTTTTCGAGCGCGCACCTTTCGAAATCATGCTGATTTTGCCGCGCTCGCGCAGCAGCACACGCACGATACGCGACGTCTCGCCATGCCGCAGGCTGTGCAAAACAATTCCTTCATCGCGAATCAGGTGTGCCATGTGAACGTTGTTCTTTTTTCTGCTGGAGCTGCCAGATGGTATCGGCGAGGTTCACCCATTCGCCGGTTGAAAGATCTTCCGGGCGGCGTCGAAAATCCAGCGACGCTTCCTGCCAGAACGGATGGACTCCCGCGAGGCTCGAAAGCGTCGAGCGTAGCATTTTGCGCCGCCGATGAAAACACCAGCGTACAATCCGTTCCAACGTTTGCCAGTTTTGCGGATACACCGACGGCGTTTTATAGGGAACAAATTTTACGACGTCGCCGTCAACTTTTGGCTTGGGCGAGAAACATGCCGCAGGAACCTCAAGCATGGATTCCACCTGCGCTTCAAGCTGGCAAAAAATGCTCAAGATTCCGTAAGTCTTGTTGCCCTCGGATGCGACGACGCGCCGCGCGACTTCCTTTTGCATCATCAAAACCGCGCGTTCTACCCACGGAGTGTTTTTATCATCGCGCGCAGCCCTCGCGTGCCGGAAGAGTTTGAAGATAATCTCCGATACGAGATGATACGGCAGATTCCCGACGACTTTCGCCGGGCCCTCCTTGATAATATCCGTCAGGCTCGTTTCAAGGAAATCGGCGTGCTGGAGTTTTACATTATCAAACTTGGAGAGTGACTGTTCGAGTTTCGGCAGCAGCCGCGCATCAATCTCTACAGCCGTGATCTTCGCAGGCGTCGCGGCAAGGTGTCGCGTCAGTATCCCCCGACCCGGACCGATTTCAACGACGACATCGCCCGGCTGAATCTCTAGCGCATCCACAATTCGCCGCGCGATAACTTCATCCGTCAGAAAACATTGACCGAGGCTTTTCTTATGTCGAGGCAGTGCGATTCTCCTGATACTCTCTTAATATTTCTTTACAATTTACCAAAAACTCCGCCGAAATGCAAGGTCAGTAGTAGGCAGATACAAAAAGCCCCGGCTTGCAACCGAGGCGCTTTGGAGGAAACCATCAATACATCGTGTCTTATTCAGACAATAATTCCATTCTCAGCGTGTGATGACATCCGTTGTAATGCTGGCTACAGATGGTTGTCATCCTGCGTACTCCGTTTGAAGTGTCATTCCCGCGAAAGCGGGAATCCATCCTCTACCAAATCATCATATAAATCCCGCCATTCAGGATTCTCTTTTTCAATCAATTCAATTTTCCACTTCCTATACCATTTCTTCATTCGTTTCTCACGAACCAAAGCGGCGTAGACGTCATTGGTTTGCTCAAAGTAAACAAGTTGATGCACTCCATATTTCTTCGTAAATCCTTCCACGACGTCGTTCTTGTGTTCATAGACTCTTCTGATCAAATTGTTGGTCACCCCGATATAGAGCGTTCCTCGCTTGCGCGAAGCCAAAATATAGACATAGTAGGTTTTCATTAGTGTAATAAAGGTCTTTAGTGGATTCCCGCTTTCGCGGGAATGACATTTAGAATAGTCTATACGGAAATGACAGAGAGGCGATCGGGATGTCGTCCCCGCGTAAGCGGGGACCTCCATCACCCTCAAGCTACCTCGATTAATTTACCAAAAACTCCACCGAAATGCAAGGTCGTTGAGCCGCAGATACAAAAAGCCCCAGCTTATAACCGGGGCTTTTCATATTAATAACCGCCGTTGTGGGTCTCTTGTGCCCGCAATGGCACATGAACTCGCCGAGCCGGGTTCTGAATCAACTTCAATCCACCTTATCGTTGAATTAGATCCTCAACCCTTAATTATCCGATAAATTAAACTCTAACCCGGCCGGAATCAGTATTCCTTCAACATTCCCAAAACCTTCTCGCGTGTCAGACCCGCATCCGTCGGAAGTGATTGAAGCAACGGCAACGGCGCAGTGGTGGCGGTGACATTATAGAACATGCCATATTCATAATGCGCCACGCCGTAGTGTACGTAAGTGGTATCCGCCGAGTAGCCGTGATAGTAGTAAGGCCCTTCATAGGTGGGTGAATCGAACACGAGGTAGTGCGTCACATCAATCGGGCAGCCGTAAATGGATACTTTAACAGAATCCCAACTCAGCCGTGCATCACCACCTTCGATGCTTATAACCACTTCCACAGTATCTGGCGTTCTGATCTGCTCACCCGAAAGTGGAATGCGTACATAACCATTTACCGCGTTGATTGCATTAGTCTGTATCAGTAAAGTATCAAGGTGTACGCCTTCGCTTTGTGGGGTATAGATAATGGCAAGAGTGCATGCGCTTATCTCTCCGGGAGCGAGGCCAAAGTTGTAATCGCAGTCGTTCTCACTATAAAAGTGTTCGCTGACTACCAGCGACTCGGGAGCGAAGATGTCAATCGTTTCGCTCCCAAAATTTTTCCATCGGAGGGTTTCACTGATGGTGTCAGAGCGGCACTCGATAATCCCGGCATTCCAATCGGGCACCTCAATTCCAGGTTCCGCAGGACGGACAAGTGCCAAGTACCCCTGAGAAGAAGTGATAGAGAAATTCCGATCAGAAGTATCCGAAAAGGCTCCATCCAATGTGCTCACGGCTACTCTGCAGCCGTCGGAAAGCGGTCCCATCACAAATATCGGTTCCTCGCCGTCGTTCTCTGTGCCATCCACAAGAACTTCCCACACACCGCCAGGATAGTCGCGATTAAGTTCAATCTTCAATCCACCTTCAAAACCATAACCATACCATCGCACTGTGTCGTACTGTAGAATCCGCCACTGTTCACTTCCGTTAGGTGAGAAAACGTACAAACCACGCTCTGGACCAGTTTTCACGACATAGAAATCATAGCCATCAACACCGAAGGATCCGGTCCACCCTGCGATGAAATATTCCATATTAGTCGTCTGGTGAACAGCTCGGGCGGCATCATCTTGGCTTCCTCCGTAAGTGCGCGTCCATAGTGTATCTCCCGCTAAATTTGTCTTCACGAGATAAACATCCAAACCACCGGCACCAATTGAACTAGTCCATCCTGCAGCGATGTATCCCATGTCTATCGTTTGCTCGACAGCCCAAGCCTGATCATCACCACTTCCCCCATACCTGCGCGTCCATAGCGTGTCACCCATACTGTCTATCTTCATGAGATAGAATTTCCATCCGCTGTCTCCGGCAATAATATACCCGCCGTCCATCGTCTGCTGCACGGCTTGAGCCCTATCTCGTATACTTCCGCCGTACATGTGCGTCCATAGCGTGTCACCTATGGTGTTTGTTTTAACGAGATAAATATCATTACCATCGGCACCGAAAGACTCCGTCTCTCCAGCAATGATGTATCCCCCATCTAACGTTTGCTGAACGGCTCGTGCGGCATCCCACAAGCTCCCTCCGTACGTGCGAGTCCACAGCGTATCACCTGCACTATCTGTTTTCACAAGGTAGAAATCCCCTTCGCCTGCACCATAGGACTTAGTCAATCCTGTAACAATGTATCCCCCATCTATCGTTTGCCGAACATCCCAAGCCTCATCCCACATGATTCCTCCATAGGTGCGCGTCCAGAGCGTATCGCCCATACTGTCTATTTTCACAAGGTAGAAATCTTCATCGCCTGCGCCATAGGACATAGTCCATCCTGCGACAATGTACCCTCCGTCCGCAGTTTCCTGGACTGCCAATGCTCCCGAGCTACCCCCTCCAAATGTACGTGTCCAAAGTGTGTCACCTATGCTATCTGTCTTTACTATCCAGAAATCAAGCTCTCCTGCACCAAAGGAGGAGGTCTTTCCCGCAATTATGTATCCCCCATCTACCGTTTGCTGGGCATCACGAGCCTTATCATAGCCAGTTCCTCCAAAGGTTCGTGTCCATAAGGTATCTGGATAAGGCTCAGCAAGCGCAGCGAAAGCCATGCTGAGTAGGCTGATGCCCTGTAAAATGAGAAAAAGATTGAGCTTCTTCATTCTCATGGCTCCTCACATTTCCTTATTGTGGGAAAGCAAACGGATATAGTAAGGAATCCTCAACAATGCTGACCCATTATAATGAATCTTCTATCTAATTGATAAGTTAGAATAAAATTTCAGAATGTCAAGACTCTTTATGAAAAAGTTCGAAATTCTCTACGCAATAGGATCCGTCTTGTCAGGTGACCTACTTCGATGAAAAACAAGGGGCTAAAGCGCCCTTGTTCGACGGGGAAAGGAGCCGATGTCAAAGTATGACTCATAATAAAAAACCCCAGCTTATTACCGGGGTTAAAAGTGTGCAAAACGCGTCTTCAGTGATTTTTATATTGAATGCTGATTTAGAAGAAATAATCTATCTGCACGCGGAAGCTGAGGGTGGTGGATTGGACGTTGTCGCCGCCGAAGAACTGGCCTTCAACGGGGTCGGGGTATTCGTTATTGCGGCGGGCTTGCACGAAGGTTTGAGGATAGCTGTTTTCGCCGGTCAGTTTTATCCGGAGGGTCAGATGGTCGGAGACGCGGTTCGTGACCGCCACCCACCAGCGCGACGCTTTACCATCGAGAACGACGAAGTCCGTGTCCTCGAAATTCCAGAAGAAACCGTCATAGAAAAGCCACGCTGTCCGCAGCCGCAGATTCGGCGCGAAATAATGATTGAACGCCACGCCTATCGCTTCCGAAGGTGACTCGGCTTGACCGTCGATGGGATCCAAACCCGTCGGGTCGGCTTCATCGAGCAAACGCGGGCGCGGAGCAAACCGGACATAGCCTGTAGCGTAGAGCAAATCGAGGCCGTCATAGCGCGAGAGCCGCAGACTTCCCACCAGCCGACTTTCGTAGCTCTGGAACATGGTCGGTGATTGCCAATTGAACGCGCTGCGTCCTTGCAGCTTTTGCCGAATACGAATCACCACCGGCCAAATCGGGCGATACGTAATCTTCGCCACCCAGCGGTAATAATCGGCGGCGTCCGCTTTACGCTGCCAGTTGTCGAGCTGCCCCACCAAAGTCAAAGGTCGCGAGACCTGATAACGCGTCTCGAAATAGACGCCTTCTTCGGATTGCGGATAGGGCGAATTGCGTTCGAGTTGCGCGAAGACAGGCTCGCGCAGATAATATTCTTTTTCGTAGGTGGTGCCTTTATAGCGATGGTAGTTGGAAAAACCGCGATGGTAGGGATTGTCGAAGTCCACATCATAATTGCGGTAAACGGCCAGAATGTGCAGACTGTTCCACTGCATCCACGCCAGCGCGACGAGCGCCTTGGGGTCATCGCCGAGCTTGGTGAAAGAACCGTCATCTTGAAGCTCTGCATATTCAACCTGCAGAGATGTATTCCCGAAAACCGTCCCCGCCTCAAATCCGTGAATCCGCCGCGCTCCCCGCGCCGCATTCCACAGCGGAGACGTTGCGGTCGAGCGATAGCCTCCAAGAATTTCGCTGTTCATTCGCGCATCGGCGATTTCATCTACTTCTTCCGGGTGAATCACCGGATGAATCTCGACGATGGTATCCGCTCCGGCGGCTGTCACAGCGGCGAATTGATACGATTCACCGAAATCCGGTTTAATCGGTCTATCATAGAGAAATTCGGTAAAGGTCAGTCCCACATAACTGCCCGGCCATGGCCGATATTGAACATTCCCGCCGTAACCCATTTCCTTGACGGCGTTCAACATACTCTGATTGCCTTCAAAAGCGGGCACCTGAACGGTATCGCCGTTGGAAACTAATTGCGCAGTGGGATAGATATCATAATCGAGGCGCGGCGCAAGAATAATCATGCGATTCATCGAGCCATCCGGATTCAAAATAGCGTCTTTCTTGCCATACGACCAGAAACCAACGCCGTGAAATTTACTCCAAGTAGCTTCGGCAGCTGCGCCAGTGAGAGAGAACTCATGCGTCCGCGACAAATCCGGCGCAATTCCCGTGATACGCTTATCAAAACCGAAGCCGGAATAGCGCGGATTGAAGAAATCGCTGTTTTCCAGTGCAAGACCTTGTCCGAGGGAAATCTGATAGTTACCCACGTAAAAACGATCCAGACGCGCGGGTCCGAGCTTCTGTTTTTCAACACCGGCGAACCACTTCATCTTTGGAATACGGAAATCGCCGGAGTTCAGGTAGAGCGTTTGTTCGCCGAGACTGCGATGAAAAATCGCACCGCCTTTGTAGCGTTGGTCATAAACCAGACGAAGCTTATGCGAAATATCCGGAACCGGGTCAACCAGAGTTTCGGTGGGAATCGCCAGCTCCTCATCAAAAAAGTAGGGTGTGTTATAGGAGCGGAAAGAATAGAAACCGTGCAGGCTTTTCTTCCGGTAAACATCTTCGTAGCCGACATAGTTACGCGCGTTCATGTAGCCCCAGCGCGACAATCCCGGCACGGCGGCGAGATCCCGCCTGCCGCGCAAATCCCCTGTATTCCGAATTTGATTGTAAATCGAAACGGCGTCCACCGGCGAGACATTCTGCAAATCCATCAGTTCATCGAGAGTTGCCTCGTTGATATTCATCGGTTCCGCGAGACGGTCTATCCATTCATCAATCAAACCGACGTTCGTTCCTTCTTCGGTTCCCAGGCGTTCGATGCGATAGTATGCTTGATCAACACGCTCCTGACGCTCATCGGCAACGCTGGGAGGGTTGACTCGAACGAGAGGCTTGATTCGAAGCAGTGTTTCCTGATTAATTTCCGGCAGCATACGCAATTCGTAGATGCTCTTCACCGGCCCTTCATAGGTCAACAGCTCATAAATCGCCTGCGCCTGAGCATCCGTCAGCGGCAGCGATTTAATCTGCTCAAAACTGGCCTGATTCAGATCAAACGGCTCGGCAGCACTGAGCGTAAGCGTCAGAGCGAGAAAAACTGCGCAAACAAGACCAACTTTCAGAACACACCTCATTTTCCGGTCCAGACCTCCGAAAGCGATTGCTTGATATTAAATCCCAGCCCGATTTGATGAGTCGGCGAAAGAATCGGATGATAGACAAACGCATAGTCAAGCACGAGTTCGCGCCAGCGGACTCCGAAACCGGCTGTGAAAGCATTCGGATTCGTAAAGACGCCGAAGCGCAAATCGAGCGGCGGAATCACATTGGCATTGATGCCGCCCTTGAACTGCGTTTCGCCTCCCAGAGTACGTTCGATGTCGAAGGATGTCTGCACGCCATAATAGGGATTATAAACGAGACCTCCCGAGAAAATTTGCGGCAGGTCGCGTTTCCATTCCGAACCGAGCTGAGGATGATTGATATTGCGAACCGTGCCTCCGAGTTTCAGTCTATCCCAAACTTGTGCTGTTGCGCCTAAATCGAGACCAAACGTCGCGGCGCTTCCCAAATCCACTTCACCGGAATTGCCCGCGACAGATGTTCCCAGCGACCATGTAATAAGCTTCAGGCTGTAGCCGATGGCGAGGCTGGTGTGGATGTCTTCCTGAAGCAGCAGCCCGTGCGACAACGCCAGCTCTCCCTCAGTCGAAAGTGATGTGCCGCCGGAGCGTGTGCCAAGCGTCTGATAAGAAATCGCGATACTGCCCGCTTTTCGAGGAAGTTCACTTGTCACCGCGCCTGAAAGATGCGTCAGAAACGCCATGCCCCAGGGTTGATGATAGGTAAAACTGCCTATTGTTCCCTTTGTGTACGCCAGCCCTGACGGATTCCAGAAGCAGGCCGCCGGACCTGTCGCAACAGCTGTGTATGCACCGCCGACAGCGGTAGCTTCCGGCACCGGTGGAATCGGATTCGATATCATCTGCCCCATCACAGGCATGACAGAAAGGAAAATCCCTAAGAGAAATACAAGCGCTTTCAAGGAAGATACCTCGGTATCATGTAACTTCATAACCAATTTCTCTATTATAATGAGTCGTTTCCGCGGCGGGAAACGTCTCTTATTTCAGCCGCGTCCCTACGACAACCGGCTTCATTTCAGACGTTTTCTTGCCTTGATTTTCGGATTCAAGGTGAACGATATAGGTTCCCAGCGGCACCAATTCGCGCAACTCATTGCGGCCATCCCATGAAATAGTATATGGGCCTACCGCCGTTTTGTTGACAAGTGTAGTCACAACCTGTCCGCGCAGGTTAAAAATCCTGAGCTTCACGTAAGCGCCCATCGGCGCGTTGTAAGAGATGTCGATTGTCTGCCCCATGTCCGGCGCGAAAGGTCGGGCTTCGACCTCGAGCATTGCTTTCGCCGACGGCTCTCCCCGCGGTTGAGCAGGGGTGATGTCCTCGGCATAGCCTCCCAACATCTGGAAATCAGTGGCATAGAACGATGATGGCCCTGCCATTTTGCAGGTCACGCCCACGAGGTCACGCATCGCATAGGTCACACTATCGAGTGTGACATGTGTCAGTCCCATATCATCCCAAACACGAAGCGTCAAATTCCCCGAACCATCATCAATCATGATGTTCGTTCCGCCGCCGACATTCTCATCCACGCGGTAAATCGTTCCCGTCACCTGACACCACGTTCCGGAACCCATAACACCGGAAACGGATGTCCGGATGATGCCAGACTGTATGTACCGGTTTCCGGTCTCGAATTCAATCGGCTCCGGCAGCGGCATATCTTCCGAAAGCAGCTTAATCGCACCTTCCGCTGTAAAGCCGCCCATTTGCAGTCCGCCGTCGTACTCGGTGATGGGGCCTGTAATTTCAATCAGATTCCCGCGCTGTATAAACGGGAAGTCTCCGGCAGGGCCTGTTTCGGAGAGATTGAGCCCGCGCCCACTGGCATCCTGCATATACGCGGAGATACGCCGAGAGCCTCCCGTCGTCGTGACATCCTGTACAAAAGTAACGACACCTGCCACCGTCACGGTCGAATCCCGGAAGATTTCGAAGAAATTATAGAGACTATCCATCGTCGCATAAGCGCGCTCGGAATAACCCGTGAAATCGACAGACTGTACCGAGTCAATCGCATTATCGGATACGTCACGAACTCCGACAACGGATATCGTATAGGTATAGCCGGTTTTCAGTGAATCCCAGGGTTCCAGTGCGACGATTTTCTGATTCGAGAAAAGGCGCGCGCTGCGCAAAGGTAACGGAACCTCGGGAGCCGTGAAATCCGTCAGCATATAGTTATCTGAATTCACTGCTGAAGCGCTGTCGAGGGCTTCGTTGAACTGAAGATTGAATTGAAGATAAGAAATCGCCGTCGCTTGCAGGAGATTGGGTGCGCGTTTATCAATAACGCCGATATCAAAATCGCCGCGCGGGTCAAGTTTATGACCGGTCGCATCATGGTAGGTAACCATTCCCCGCATGAAATTCGCGCTGTCTCCGGCGACCGCCTCATAATCATAATCGAAATCATGATCTATAATGCAGGTTCCGCAAGCATCGCGGTACGTAAACTGGTTATACTGGTCTGGCCCACTGGCTACGACGCCTTCCCCGATTTCGACGAAGCAACCTTCATACATTTCACCGGAATCACCGAACGTCGTCGCGCAAATGAGCAGCGGCGGCAGCTCTTCTCCGCTTGAAAGCACGGTCAAGTCGCTGACGGCAGACAGCTCGGTGAGACCAAAATATTCCTGAACGCGGGAGGTAAAGCGAACTCGGTCACCCAAATCCAGCGATGAACCGTTGCCATAGACATAAACGCCTCGCCACGGACCGGGCGTCGGATCCGAGACGAAAAAATTAGACCCATCAAAATTCAAAGCCGTCACGACGACCTCTTCGAGCGTCACTAATTCTCCGTCCAAGGGAGATGCATCTCCGGGACCCGGAGTGTATTGGATGTCAAAAACGCTCAGCGTCGTCGAACGGACGATGTAGTCGTAATAATCCTCCGGCGCATTCAGCGGATTGGTCGATGCGGCATCATCAACATCCGTTGCCTGAATATAATACTGCACCTCCGCAAACGCAGGGAAGACAGGAAGCAACGCGCCGTAGACACCATCTCCGGCGTACCCGTCTCCGTGCATGCCATCATCGAGCATGGGCGTACTTTGCCATTGTTCGTCACCCGACGTCTTGTAGAATAATTGCGCATCAGCCACATCGGTTTCATCGGAAATCCGAGCCGTTACGATGACGACTTGTTCAGCAGTGGGATTTTCCGGTGTCTGCTGGACATCACTGATAAGCGGCGGTTGATTCGCCCAGAAATCAAAATCGAAACCTCCGCGCGGTTCGAGCTTATAGTTCCCCCCGGAATAAACCACCACACCCCGGATTGCGCGCAAGGAATCTCCGGCTGTCGGCACATAAGTATAATCGAATCCGGAGCCGACCAGACACGGGCCTGAGCCATCGTCGATTTCCCAAGTCGTCCCGGTAGCCGTCACGGTGGCAGAGGATACTTCCACCAGCACCCCTTCGAAAGGCTCACCGTCTTCGCCGCCCAGTATTCCGGTTGTGGTCGCGGAGGGAGGAATCTCGCGAACATCCTCGACTCGGACATAGCCCGTCGAGGTGATGTTCCTCATGCGCGTTTCGCCGCCGGACTCATAGACCTCGCCTTCGAAACGGACAGAGTCACCGATGTCGATTTCACGATCAGCGACGTCTCTGATATAGAGGCCGCGCCACGGGCCGCCGGCGCCGTCACCGATGAAGTATTTTGTGATGCCTCCATAATCGACAGCCGTAACAATACCGCCGGTGATAACCCGCGTACCCGCATAGGGCGAATCGCCGGATGGATCATCGGTGTACTGGATGTCATAGAGGGAGACGGTTTGCTGCGCGAGCACGCTGCTCGCAGAAATCAGAAGGATAAAAAGGAGTGTTCGGAAGGTTGTCATGGTGAATTCTACGTTTTTTGACATGACATATTATCACTAAGATAAACAAAAGGTTTGACAAAAACAAGTATATTTTTTATGCCCGACCTGTTGCCGCTCGAGAGTGGGGTCTCTTGCAATTGTGAGGCTTAAGTATTAGATTATGCTAAATGCTAACACCGCTTGGATTGACCGTTCTCGCCATCAGCCTTGGCTGCGACGCTTTCGCTGTAGCCGTCACAGTGGGTATGCAGGGGATAACGGCGCGGCGACTTTTTCGAATCGCATGGCACACGGGTTTCTTTCAGTTCCTCATGCCGATTATCGGTTATGGTTTGGGAGCCGGTCTTGCGGAAGTCGTAGGGCGAATCTCGGAATTCGTAGGAGGAATCCTTCTTGGAATCATCGCCCTGCACATGCTCATCGAGGGAATCCGCAATTTTCGAGGCACCACTGCGCCAAAGCCGAAAGACCTTACGCGAGGCTGGCCTCTGATTGCGATTTCCTTCGCCACTTCCATCGATGCACTGATTGTCGGAATATGGCTGGGAATATCCGGCGGCGATTTGCTGCTTCCGTGTGTTGTTATCGGTCTGACAGCAGGAGTCATGGCGACACTGGGTATGCTCTTGGGAAATATTCTGTCAAGCAAAATCGGCGTCATAGCAAACCTGCTCGGTGGTCTGGCTCTCTTAATTCTTGCAATTCGTATGTTCTTCTGACCAAATGCAAAATACCTCTTGTTTCAAATATATCCGCCCGTTCTTGATTTCTAAAAGACTAAATATCTCCGGAAAATTTCGGTTGCTCTTTCTGCTTATCTTCGTCCTCTGTGTTTATCCTGCCGTCGCGGGGACATTTACGGAAGATTCGCTGCAGATTGCCGCCTACTACGAAAAAGTGCAGTCCGGCGACAGCGCTGGCGCTCGCGATTGGCTCTTCGCCCTGAGCGAGAATCCGGACGATGAACTGGCTCGCAAGGCGAATTTCCTTCTGGCTAAAACCGCCTTTGACGCGGATGATTTCGACGGCGCTCTGGAAGCCATCGCTCTCGGCGTCCCGGAATTGCTGAACGATTGGGGAGCGTATCTGAAAGCGTTGGCCTATCTTGAAGTGGGACGACCCGCCGACGCCGCGACGACTCTCGGGCGTCTGGCAGCGGACTCGACATCTTCCTTAGCCGAGGAAGGACTCTGGCGGCTTGCTGCGCTGGCTCTCGAAAAGGGCTATATTGATTCGACGATTCGCCTGACAAGCCGTTATCGCGTGTGGTATCCCGATGGGCCTTATCATCAGGAAATCGAGCTGCTCAAAGCTTCCGCGCTGATCCTGCTGAAAGAATACGAAGCCACTATCGAATGTCTCTACCGCGCCGAACTTATGGGGCCTGCGACAAAAGCAGGCAAACAGGCGGAACTGAAACGCCTCTCGATGAAGCATCTTTATGGTTTTGAATCACGCGAACTCAGCGCGACCGAAATCGAGCGGCGACTCACAGCGCTCCAAGAAGCTCGCGCCTATAACACGGCAGCTCTGTGGATCGAGGAATTGTCCGCCGGATCTCGCGCATCCGAGCTTGAAGAGATACTCCTTTATTATAAGGGAACACTGCTGGCTCGCCGGGGGAAACACGAACAAGCCCTTCCGATTTTTCAGGAACATCAGAGAAAATTCCCGCGCAGTCCTTACCTTGATGATGTTCTCTATATGCTCGGACGTTCAGCGTATCTGCGCAACTTAGACAATCTGGCGATTGCGTGCTTGACAATGGTCATCCATCGCCAAAAGAATTTTCCGCGCGTACTTGACGCCCACAAGCTCTTGGGAGTTCTCCACACAGACGCAGGCGAGCTTAAAAAGGCGCGTTCGGCTTTCAAAAAACTCGTAAAACTCACCGAAGGACATCCCGCCCTCAGCGACGCTCTCTGGCGGCTCGGCTGGATATATTTCGACTTGTCGCAGTTTTCCAAAGCCGAGAAAACCTGGAAGCAGCTCTGGGAGCTGGGTGAGGATACCGACTACGCCGCCGCTGCGCTCTACTGGCGTGGCCGCTGCTATGAAAAAATGAAGAAACCCGCGCGCGCGCAGGAATACTTCGACCGAACGCGCACGCTCTTTCCGAATTCCTATTACAGCCTCTGGGTCGCTTCAAAAATGCCGGAAGACACTCTCGCAACTCTCGATTGGGGAGCGTCTCCTTTGATGACCTTCTCCTGTACAGCCGATTCCGTCAAGAGCTTACATTTTGAAAAATTCTGTCTTTTCGAGCATCTGCGTCTCCCAGAGTTGGCCTTGCGCGAATGGCCCGGCGTGAAGCGCGAACTCGGTGAAAGTCCGGGGCTGTGGTGGAAACGTGCGTCGCTTTTCGATGACGCCGGAGACGCGGCGCAGGCGTGGCTCGTTATCCGCAATCATCTCCGCCGTTATCTTTCCAAAGCGGATAAACGACTGCCGGACAGACTATGGCGTATTGCCTATCCGGTTGATTTCGACGATATTGTCAAACGCGAAGCCGAAGTTCGAAAGCTCGATCCGCACTTCGTACTTGGGCTTATTTGTCAGGAAAGCCGCTTCCGTGCAGACATTGCTTCCGGCGCTGGAGCTGTCGGTTTGATGCAGCTCATGCCGCCGACAGCGAAACGCCTAGCGAGGCAGATGAATATCCCGTACTCCCGAGCGAAACTCACCGACCCTGCATACAACGTCGCTCTTGGGACAGAATATCTCTCGAGGCTCTTCGAAGAATTTAATGGTGACTCGATTCTTGTGCTGGCCGCCTATAATGCCGGAGAAAGCGCGGCGCAAAGCTGGGATGCGGAATTCGGCGGCGACGCGGATGTTTTTGTCGAGCACATCCCTTATCGCGAGACGCGACTTTTCGTCAAATATGTCCTGCAGCACATCGCCGCTTATCGGCGGTTATACCCTGAATTGTGATTTTTGGAAATGAACTCACCGAAAGCGCGAACTATTCCAGAAAACATCTTGATATTATTGATGTAAGGTCGCTTGGGTTGTTTTTATCAGAAAATATCGTATCATTATCTTGAATATCTTGCCCAAAAGCCGCGGAAACCTATACCCAGAGCACTCGTTAAAAGGACGTTACATCTGCGGGCAGGCGGAGCCAGCCCGTAGGTGAGGATGAAATCGGATAAAAACCTAACGGCTGGCTCTGCCTGCCGTACCTTCCAATTTGAAAACATGGACCCAAAAGAAAACATACGACTGACCACACTTAGCCACTGCGCCGGTTGAGCGTCTAAAATGAGTCCGGCGGTGCTGGACGAAATTTTAGGAAGCGTTCTGGCGGCACGGGATCCGAACCTGTTGGTCGGAGTCCGCACGCACGATGACGCGGCTGTGTATCGTCTGCCTTCCGGCGAGACCGTTGTTCAGACCGTGGATTTTTTCACGCCGGTCGTGGATGATCCCTACACGTGGGGAGCGATTGCGGCAAGCAACTCGCTGTCGGACGTCTATGCTATGAACGGCCGCGCCCTTCTCGCGCTGAACATCGCCTGCTTCCCGAAGAAATTGCCCACCGCACTCTGGCGTGAGGTGATTCGAGGCGGTGTCGATAAAGCAAGCGAAGCCGGTGTGATTATCGCGGGCGGTCATACCATTGACGATGCCGAACCGAAATATGGCCTGGCGGTGACAGGCATTGTCGATCCCGATGCGATTTGGACCAATCACGGAGCACAGCCCGGTGACGCGCTTGTGCTCACCAAACCTCTGGGAAGCGGCGTCATCACGACGGCTCTGCGCAGCGGCAGAATTGACGCATGCGAAGCGCAGCCGATGATTGACATCATGCTTGAATTGAACCGCACGGCTGCTGAAATTCTTTCACAGTTCGATGTTCACGCCTGCACGGATATTACCGGCAACGGACTTTTGGGACACAGCGCTGAGATGGCTAAGGCTTCGAAAGTGAAATTCGAAATCTCGATGTCGCAAATTCCAATGGTTGAGCTGGCAGTGACGTTATCGAGGGAAGGCGACTTCCCAGGGGGAACATGGGCGAATCGGGAATATTTGCAAGGCTTTGTTTCATATCCGGAAGACTTCGCGGAAACGGACATTCTTTTACTTTGCGACGCGCAAACATCCGGTGGATTATTAGCTTCGCTTCCCCAAAATCAGGCGGCGGAAGCAACAGAGCAGCTCAAAAACGCCGGTGTCAATAGTTACAGTGTTATTGGTCGAGTCCTCGAAGGTGAGGGCATTCAGATCCAATCATAAAAGGAGGCTGCCATGAACGTGAAGAAATGGCTTTTGTCCAGTGTAATTGTCTGGATTGCTTACTTCATTCTGGAGTGGATTATTCACGGAGGAATCCTCGCAGGTCTTTATCAACAGCATGCGGATCTTTGGCTTTCCGAAGCCCAGATGCAGAGCCGGATGTGGGCGATGATTCTGGGACAACTGTTTTTTGCGATTCTCTTCTGCTTCATTTACACCAAGGGAATTCGGGAAGGTGGAGCGGCGGAAGGTTTGCGCTACGGTTTCTGGTTGGGATTGCTATTATGTGTCCCGGTCTTCTTCATTCGCTGGTCGGTGGAATTGAGTCCTGGAATTCTCATCTTTTTCCAGAGTCTCTTCGAATTTATGGCTATCATTATTCTGGGCATTGTTCTGGGAGCTATCTACGGGAAAGTCGAGAAAACGTAAACTTTTACCATACAGAGAATAAGGGAGGTTCATTTGGCTGCTAACGAAATCAGTCCTCAGGGGAAGTGTGCCTTACAAGGGCAATGCGCCCTTGTCACTGGCGGATCTCGGGGCATCGGACGGGCGATTGCTTTACGCTTGGCGGATTTTGTCGTGGGGCATGTACTGGTCGTTGACGGCGGCTACTCCATCCGCGCCTAAAACTGTTTGGAATCGACACACATGATATCACAACTACGTTTAACTTCCCTTATTCTTCTGGGACTGCTTTTTTTCGCCACTGTGACGAATGCCGCGCCCCATCGTCTCGACTGGAACGATGCGTGGCAACTCGCTCTCGAGCAAAACCGCGCGCTTCAGCTTTCCCGCGAAGAGGTCATCAAATCGCGCCAGAAAGTGCGCGAAGCTTACAGCGCCGCCATGCCGACACTGAACGCTGTAGGGTTGTACACGCGCAACATTGAAGTTCCGGTCTTCTTCATCGGCATGCCCGACGACGCGGGCAACATATCGGTGCAACCGATTAAATTGGGTTTGGAGAACTCTTATCGCGGCATGCTCCAACTTCAGCAACCCATCTATGTCGCAGGGAAAATCGGTCTGGCGCTTCGTATTGCGAAGAATTACCTCGCGCTTACCAAGACCATCGAAACACAAACATTTCAAAACCTGCGACTCGGGCTGGCTCAAAGCTATTATGGCGCGATGCTGGCTGGAGAGCTGGTTCAGGTTCAGCGGCAGGCGCTTGAGCAGGCACGAAGACATCGCGATAGGACGCAGCTTCTCTTTGAGCAGGGCACCGTCAGCGAGTACGATAAAATTCGCGCCGAGGTAGGAGCCGCTAATTGGGAACCGCTCGTTTTGGAAGCGGAGAACAACTACCGCAACGCTCTGCTGCAATTGCAGCTTCTCTTAGGCTTATCTCATGAAGATTCGCTCACATTGACAGGGAGTTTTGATTCCAATCGCGGTCTGCCGGAATCTCTCGGTATCACTGTTGAACGTGCCTTTGCACAGCGACCGGACCTTGAAGCGATTACGCACCAGCGCATGATGCATCAAAGACTGCTTACCATCGAGCAACGCAGTCTTTTCTGGCCATCCCTTTACGGTTCGGCAAGTGTCACGTGGCAGACAGAAGCGGATGATTTCGGTTTCGGAGACTATAGCTGGACTCGGAGCGCCGCCGCCGGATTAACGCTTTCCATTCCTCTTTTTGACGGTTTTGCCACTCCGGCTCGGATTCAGGAAGTTCGCAGCGATTTGCGCAGCCTCGACTATCAGGAAACGGATTTGCGCCAGTCAATTCACAATGAAGTCGAGAGTGCGCACAACGAACTTCTTCGCGCACAAAAAGCGCTGGAGGTTCAGCAGAAGAATCTTGCGCAGGCTGAGAGAGGCTACGAAATCGCCGGAGTGCGCTACGAAAACGGTCTCAGCACGCAATTGGAACTGCTCGATGCCGAGTTGCAGGTTAATATGGCGCGGGTTAACGAATTGCGCGCGCGCTACGAATTGACCATCGCCCGATTCGCTCTGGCGCGTGCGGTCGGAGACTCTCCCGAATTGGCACCCGCACCCTAAAATTTTACAAGGAGGCCTCGCGTGTCCGGAGACGCTGAGTTTTCAGATAACGTTCGCATCGCATTGAAAGAAACCGCTGAGATGCACGCCCTTTTAGACGTGCGCTGTTCGACTGACCTCGCGGAAATTACCAAAGCCTGCGCGGACACAATTCACCGTGGAGGCCGCCTCTTTTTCTGCGGCAATGGAGGCAGCGCCGCCGAATCACAGCATCTCGCAACCGAACTCGTCGTCCGGCTTTCCGCAGACACGACACGTCCCGCGCTACCGGCGATGGCTTTGACAACCGACACGAGCACACTCACCGCCTGCGGCAACGACTTCGGTTTCGATGCAATTTTCGCTCGACAGGTTGAAGCTCACCTGCGCAAAGGAGATGTGCTCATTTTACTTTCAACAAGCGGACGCTCGCAAAACTTAATTGAAGCCGCAAAAGCATCTCATAAAAAACAGGGAATCAATATTGGCTTTCTGGGTAACGACGATACGCTGTTGGATGCGCATTTGGATTTATCTTTGCACATCCCTTCCAACAATGCGCAGCGAGTGCAGGAAGCTCATTTGCTGTGCGGGCATCTTCTCATTCAATCCATTGAAACTCAACTACTGAAATACAAATGACCTTTCTAAACGCTGCACTTCTTTTCGCCCTGACGTTGGGCTTGTTGCCGATTCTCATTCATCTTCTTACGCGGCAAAGACTGAAACGCATTCCCTTTCCGACACTTCGATTTTTAAAAGAACTTCAACGCCGGAAAATGCGGCAACTGAAGCTCCGCCAGCTTCTGCTCCTCATTTTGCGCACGCTGGCGGTTCTGGCGCTGGTGCTGGCGATGGCGCGTCCCGTTATCCAGTCAACCGCCGGAATTCTTCCGGGAGTGCATGCTCGAACGAGCGTCTTTTTGGTCATGGATCGAAGCGCTTCAATGGGCACGGAAACGCCCGAAGGCACACGCCTGCGTGAGGCCGCCGTCCGCGCTCAAGAGGTGCTCTCGCTTCTTCAGGAAGGCGATGACGCTCAGATCATCTGGGCGGACGCGGAACCGGTCGCATTCCCTCCGGAACCTACAGCCAGATTCCGCGCCGTGCGTGAAGCGGTCTCCGAAACGCGGGTGACAAAGGGCGGCTCGAATCTAACGAAAGCCCTCGAACTGGCACGGTTTAATGCCTCAAAATCGAAGAATCTCCACCGGGAAATTTACGTCCTGTCCGACTTCAGCATTTCCGCTTGGCCGGAAGGATTGCCCGACGGCCCGCTTTTTCCTCCGGACGTCAAACTCTTTCTTCTGCCTGTCGGTCAGAAACGCTTCAGCAATGTCGGCATAACCGATGTGCGCATCCTTTCACGCTTGATGACTCCCGGTCGTCCCGTGGAACTGCAGGCCACTCTGAAAAACAGTTCACGACAGCCCCTCCCGGATAGACTCGTGAGTGTCTTCTTAGGAGGAAGGCGCGTCGCTTCTCGCTCAGTTTCTATCGGAGCCGCTGAGACCAAACAGATCGAATTCCGATTCGTACCGGAAATTCCCGGAGCTCAGGGCGGCTATGTGAAGCTCGAAGAAGGCGATGATTTGTCGATTGACGACCGTCGCCATTTCGTGTTGAATGTTCCCGACCAGTTGAAAATCGGACTGGTAGCTCCCCAGAGTCCCGGCGCAACGTTTACCGCGCTGGCTCTGAATCCGACAGGCAGCCCCGATGCGTTTGTGCAAGTTATTCCGCTGACACCGGGAGCGTTTGAAGCGGCGGACTGGAGCTCCTTCGATGCTTTCCTTATTATGGAAGCCCCCGCTTTCGCCTCAGGGATGGGCGCGAGGCTGCACAGCTTTGTCGAATCGGGCAAAGGTGTGCTGGTGATGCTCGGGCCCGGCGCGGACTTGCGCGCTCACAACGCGTGGCTGCCGGAACTCGGGCTTCCGGCGTTGGGAGATGTCTGGGCGGAAGAAGGTTTTTCGACACGCTGGACAGATGTGGACTGGACGCATCCGGTTTTCGAGGGACTCTTTGAAGAAACGCCGAAATCGATTTCGCCTGCGATACAACAACTTGTACGTCCGGTCGGAAACAAAGCGCTGACGGTCATTTCAACCGGCATCGGAATTCCTTTTCTTGTCGAAGCGCGCGTCGGTCGAGGCCATGCGATGCTTATCACCAGTTCGCCCGAACCGAAATGGTCTGATTTTTACCGCACGGGAATCTTCCCGCCTCTGATGGTGCGACTCGCGGCGTACCTTTCCGGAACCGCCGGAGATGCGGAAGCTCTGTCGTTCGACGCGGGCGTGTCGGGCACCATTCAGCGTTTGGGAATTGCACCCACAACGCCTGCGGAACTTATCGGCGAAGAAGAAAATCTGCAGATTATCCCGCGAGCGATACCGGCGGGTTTCGAGTATCCCGTCCCGCCCGTCAAAAAACCCGGCATCTATCGCCTGAAACAAGAAACCCGGGACGCGATGTTGTTAGCGGTGAATGTTCCCGCTGTGGAAACAGAAATCAACGCACAGCCGATTGATAATGCAAAAGAATTCTGGGGCGGCAAAATAGCGCGAACAATCCGCACGTCCAGCCTGTCCGAAATTATTCTGGAAAGCCGGTTTGGCCGCGAACTCTGGAAAAGTTTTCTCATCTTAGCACTTATTTTACTCGCTGCCGAAATGCTCTTAGGCCGCTCAGGCAAACCCGACGAAAGCTGATGATGTTTCTTTGGTGAAATTCATGCGGAGTCGGTTGCTTGCAGCCGACCCGTTTCTTTATTGATACTCGCCGCGGCATGCGTCCCGCGAATCCGGCCGGAATTCAAAGATGAAGCAACCTTTCTGAATGATATGATTGACATCCCCACATTTGAAAATATTCAAAAAGCCGCCGAACGCATTCGGCCTTTTGCCAATCGCACCCCGGTGCTGACATCGAGAACTCTCGATGAACGATTCGGGACAAAGCTGTTCTTCAAGTGTGAGAATTTTCAAAAAGTCGGCGCGTTCAAATTCCGCGGCGCGTGCAATGCGGTTTTTTCTCTGAGCGAACAGGAAGCACGGCGCGGCGTGGCGACGCACTCCTCCGGCAATCACGCAGCAGCACTCGCGTTGGCAGCGAAATTTCGAGGAATTCCCTCATATGTCGTCATGCCCGAAAACTCTCCCAAGATAAAGATTAATGCTGTCGAAGGATACGGTGCAAAGATTACGTTCTGCAAACCGACACTCGAAGCGCGCGAAATTGTTCTTCAGGAAGTCATCGGAAAAACCGGCGCCGCGTTTATTCATCCTTACGATAATTTTCATGTCATCGCCGGACAGGGAACGACTGCGCTTGAATTGCTTGAAGAAATTCCCGACCTCGACATCATTCTCGCATCCGTCAGCGGCGGAGGACTTCTGGGCGGAACTGCCGTCGCTGCGAAAGGGATATCACCGCATATTCAAATCATCGGCGCTGAACCGGAAGGTGCCGACGATGCTTACCGTTCTCTGCAAACCGGCAAACTTATCCCGCAGACAAATCCACGCACGATAGCAGACGGATTGCGAACGCAATTGAGCGAACGAACATTCCATATTCTCCAGAAACACAACTGCAGCGTTGTTACCGTCAGTGAAGCGGGCATCGTTGCTGGAATGCGTCTGATATGGGAACGCATGAAAATTATTATCGAACCTTCCGCGTCCGTCACCATCGGCGCTCTTCTCGAAAAAAGAATAGACACTGCGGGCAAACGCGTCGGCGTGATTCTTTCCGGCGGCAATGTTGATTTGGAGCAGTTGCCGTGGTGAGCGAATTCATTGACCATAAGACATTGAACATTACATAAGATTTTCATTTCAAACAGGATTTTCTAAATGGAAGAGAAAAAGATGAAACCTGATTGGCAGCCGGTGGAAGATGTCAACTGGGATGAGTTCGAAAAAGCAATCAGCAATTCTCGCACGAAGCAGCAGATTGTGTCGCATCTTCGCCATCTCATCGAACGGAAGGGCTACGCGAATATGCTGCGTGCAGCTGAAATCGCGTTCAATCGGCTGGTCGAAGTGCTGCCCGGCAACAAAGGTTCTATCGGCGTGCAAACCTATGTGGACGGCAAGGAAATCTACGCGAATTTCCGGTTCGTCCCCACGAGCGGCAAACCGAGTAATGACGAATTCAATTACTGATTCATGCTTCACATAGCGTTACAAAAATATCAAAACAGTAGAGGTGGAACCATGTTCTTTCGATTAAGTTTTCTACTTCTCTTGGCCTCAAGTCTGTTTGCGGAGCCGAATATGATAAAGCTTCCCGCTCCCGTGTTTCAAAGCGATGTCTCGCTTGAAAGCGCGATTCAGCAGCGGCGTTCCGTGCGCGAGTTCACGGACGATACCGTGTCGCTCGAACATCTTTCGCAGCTTCTCTGGGCAGGGCAGGGCATCACCGACGACGAAGGCATGCGCGCCGCGCCGTCCGCCGGAGCGCTGTATCCGATTGAACTGCGTGTGCTGGCGTCGAATGTTCAAGGGTTGGATTCCGGGTTGTATCTTTACAAACCCGAAACACACGCTCTCGAAGCGTTGCGCATTCCGGAGAGCGGTCTTGCTGCCGGGCAAGCCGCGTATGGTCAGAACTGGATTGAAGAAGCGCCTATCATTGTTTTTATCACAGCGATTCCGTCTCGAACGCGTGTAAAATACGGCGAGCGAACCGAACGTTATATCAATTTGGAAGCGGGTCATATCGGTCAGAATTTGCTGTTGCAGGCGACTTCTTTGGGTATGGGTGGCACGCCGGTGGGCGCTTTCGACGATGACCTTCTTGCGAAATTTTTAGGTACACGGCAGGCACCGCTCTACATCATTCCCATCGGCCACCCGTTGGAACCGTAACATTCCCTTCGAGAATCATTACAAAACGCCCCTGCTATAAATCGGCAGGGGCGTTTTGCATTCGTCTTTATGATAAATATCTAAAATGACATGCCAATCGTTGTGCTGATTTCGCTGTCGCCTTCGATGGTATAGCTTAAATCGATTTTGATGATTTGGATATTCGGCACACGGCAAGCGAGTCCCACTCCCCCCGCGAAAAATTCCGTTCGGCGATGCCCCAACCGCAATTCAGTTCGCTCGATAAAGAAAAGCCCGTTCAATCCAAACGGCAATCGTCGGAAGCGATTGCCCAGAGGTAAATCGAAGTGAACAATCTTTGTCAATGGAAAACGAAGCTCTGCCGCTCCCGTGAGAAATCCATCCGACTCGCTTTCATGCATCCGGTACCCTCGAAAACCCGCGTTAAAACCGTGATACCATTTCCCCCACGGCGGCATATTTCCCGAAGCGGTTCCTCCACGCAGGCGCATCGCCAAAACAAGCGGCCTCGTTTTTTCTGAGAGCGGCCAGAAGGCGCGCGCATCCGCGATGGTATGGAAGTAATGGCGGTCGCCGCCGGTATAGCTTGTTTCGAGCAGCACAAAACAGCCTTTCGACGGATACCATTCAAGATCCCGCCGATCGATTATCAGAAAGAAACCGACTCGTCCCGTCTTGTCTTTCGGTGCGGGTGCTCCCGGCCAAATCGGCTCTTCTCTCAAATAATCATACCGCAGTGTCAGTCCCACGCGCGTGGGCGCACCAACGCGTGTTCCCACCCAGATATCGCCGCGAATATTATCCAGCTCGCTGTCCACTCCCTGCAGCGCGGCATGACGATTCACCATGCGCAGATTTCGAAAGTGAGCATACATCATCAGCGGTAATCGGGGAGAAAACCAGCGCGTGTAGTACGTCGCTGTTGCCCCGCGGCTGACTCCTATCCGCCCCATCGCGTAAGCATTCGCTCCCGTTCCCAGCAGGTTGAAATCCGTCATGCCCAAATCAAGACTGAGGCCTTTGAAAAATTCACGCGGATTCTCGAAGAGTTCGCTTAGCTGTGTTTCCTCCATGTTTGGATCGATAATCGGCCATAGATTCCAAGCTTCCGCCAAATCAATCGTGACCGTTCCCGCGGAATCAGCGACGACGCGAACATCATTAAAAATTCCAAGATTCAGCAGGCGTTTGCGCGTCTTATCGAGCGCTTCTGTGCAAAGCGTATCGCCAACGGAAATCTGAAGCTCCCGTTCAATCACCCAGAGCTTTGTCCAGCGTCGTCCTTCGATACGAATCTCTGTAATCTCCGCCGCTTTCCCCAGCGTTAGATGAAACAGTACAACGACAATGATGAATGCAAACGATTTCATCTACCGCCACTCCCAGTGAAAGAAAAGATCAAAACCGGAATGCCCATGCGCTTCTCGCGTCCCCTGAAAACGCAGCCAAGGCAAGAGCTGATACTCCAAAATAACTTCCTGCCCCGTTTCCTCTTCTTCCATGGATTGAATAATACTGACGAAGAGATTATCGGTGACATACGTTCCCACCTCCAACTCGCCTTGAGTCAGTCCTCCCGACCCCGGACGATACTCGAAAACTTCAAGCCCCAGCGCCTGACTGACAAGTCCACTGACGCCCGCCGAAAGTCCTGTCGCCGCCGTTTCTCCCAGTGTGGAACCCTCTTCCTCATGGGATGCGAGCGTGCTGCCGCCCGAAGCTCGCCGACCGAACATCAGATAGGAAACGATGTCTTCATAGGTAAGTTCACCGTCGGGATCCTGTCCCGACAGCTCGATTTCAGGATGATTTTTCGTGCCCGTAAGCTTCAGAATGATTTCAACATCCCGGACACGTTTCAAATTTGCTTCAACGGCGGTGATGTCCAGATTCGGATCCAGCGGGTCTCCGTCAAACGTGATTGTTCCTTCTTGGACTTTAAGCTTGCGTGTATAGAGATTCACTGTACCGCGAACAACACGAATCTGACCATAGACCTGTTCGGCTTCATCCGGAGATTTGTACAGCCAGACATCCCCTTCCAGTTCGATGGAAATTCCGCCGCCATGCACCCAGCAGTTGCGCGGAAGGGTCACACGTAACGCCTGATCCATTTTCTCATAAATCAGCGTTCCCGGAACGCGGAACGCCGCTACCGTATCTCCGCGCAGCTTTGCCAGCTCGCTTTCCAGATCGATTTCCTCGATGTTCTTGGTTGTCGAAGACGTGATGCGATAACGCAATTCATCCAGCGTGATATTTCCGCGGGCGTTGAGTCCTAAAAGCGGTCCTTCCAACTCGATATCACCGCTGATTTTCGCGCGGATGTCGGGACGATTCAGGAGCTGGAATTTATCGAAGTCGGCGCAGAGGTTCACGCTTTTCGGCATAGGAAACGCCATTCGGGCGTTGCCATGAGCTTGAGTTTTTCCGGACGCTCTAGCTTCCATGCGCTCGATAAAAAGTGAATCTCCCCGCCAGGCGCCGCGCAACTCGATTTTATCATACTGCATACCGTGGACAACGTCCTTGATCAAACCATCTTCAACAAGGAATTCTCCCCACCAGACCGGCTCTGACAGTGTCCCCGAGATATCCACTTCGGCGCCAGCCCATCCTCCAAGACTCACTCCCCAGGGCAGGTACGGTTGGAGCTTCGGAAGAGGCTGGCCATGAACTCGGAGATGCGCTGACATGGGTTTGTCTTTCGAAAATACCGCTCCGCTTTCATAGGAGAGCGACATCGGAAGCTCCCCACGAAAAGCGAAGAGCGTGTCGCCATGCCAAAGATAAGCGCCCCGCGCCGTCAGTGAATTTCCTTTCAGCTTCCCTGTCGCAGTAAGTTTATCTATCCAATTATTTTCCGCCCATTGAAGACTCTCGGCAAGAACTTCGAAATCCGCTTCCAGACTCTGTGCGTCACCCGAAAAGTGCAGTTGCGCCGAAACAATTCCGTTTGAAAACGGTGAGATTTGTCTGAGTCGCCCGACAGGGAACTCGGTAAGCATCAGCGAAAAATCCTGCTCTCCTTCGATGGCCAACTTGCCTGCAGCGTAAAAAGCACTCGCACCCGAACTCAGCTTAAAGTCCGTTAACGATAATTCATTTTCGTTATAAACAAAACTTGCTGGCTTTTCCAATGACCAATTATCACCAAAAATATCCGATTCAAGAATTTGCACGTCACCCGCAAATTCTCGCGTATCTCGCTGACCGAAGACACCTTCCATCTGCATGCGCAGAGAATCTCCGTACATCGATGTTGACAACTTCATCGCCAAACTATCCGGTCGGCCTGCAAAGGATACGTGCAGACTGTCCACGGAATAATCCGAAAAGCGTCCGCCCTCCGCCTTGAGTTCTCCACGAGCGAAAAGAGGAGATAATCGAAATGTATTTATCGATACAGTCAAATTCTGAACAGTAGAAGAGTCGAACGTCAGGGAATGTGCTTTTATTTCCGCGCGTCCTTCCACATCCGAAAAACCGGTTGTATCTATGCGAAAATGAGCATCGGCGGAGACCTGCACGCTGCCCGTAATCGTGTCGGAGAATTCATCGGGCAGCGGTAGTTTTGAAATCACTTCACTAGCATCTTGAATGTCTAATTCCGTATGAATTCGGATGGTGCTGTCAAGATAACCACTTCCGTGGGCGTAGATAGACGCGCCTTTGTAAGATGCCCAAAAATGGGAAAGAGAAATTTTTTGATTCTGCCATTGCGCGCTCAGTGAAATCGTATCGGTTTCTATTTGTCGATAGACTGTAGGAGTCAGTTCGATGTCCACCGTTCCTTCGCTGCTCTCAGGCTGAAATCCTCGCACGTTTCCTCGGACGGAACCACTGAGCAGCGGAAAATCCTCGGGCATATCGGGAACAAACTCCTGCACATGGATATTCTCCAGATTGAGCTTGCCTTTTAGATAGGGAATCGATGATTGAAAATCCCGGCTGCGAAACGTCATGTCAGCGTTACCGGCGGTTGTGTGAATCTTTCCCGTCCCAGAAAAATCGGCCAGTGTTCCTTCGATGTGAACATCTGCGCGTTGAATAGCATATTTATCGATGCTCGAATTGCGCAAGGACAACTGCGCATCTATCGCGGCTGTTTCCCACGGCGGACCTTCTCCTCGGACAGCAAAGGAACCGCAAAGCCATCCCGGAGTCTGCGCGAAACGCTCCAAGCGCAACCCGAAGAATCGGCCTTGTGCCCAGCCGGAAATTTTTTCTGCCGGAGGCCAAGCGATTCCCGCCGTCAATGCCGCCGCTCCCACATCCGGCCAATCAGCGGCAAGACGCACGTGCGCGGAATCTTTCACACTGTAAAACAGCGTCACCGAAACCGTATCATTCGAAGAATTACTTTCGATAAACGAGCGAAGATGATAATCCGCCAATTGGATATTCACTGCGCCCGCACCGCGCACGCCATCCTCCAAAGGCCACGTTCCCCCGCCGTTCAAATGGAATCCACCTGCCTCAATTTCAAGCCGATGAACGATGAGTTCCTTTGGTTCATAATCAAAAGCCGAAACAAGATGTAGAGTGTCCGTCCGAAAAAGCACGCTGTCATCTCGAGATAACGTCAGCTCTTCACCGGAAATTTGCAGCCTACGAAGATGCATCCGCCATGGCTTCGCGATCGGCTCGGCTGGTTCTGTGGTTTGCTTTGCAGGGAAAATACTTTCGATTGACGAGCAGCCGCTGCTGTCGAAATCAACCTCGGCTCGCAAACCCTCGACGATGAGCGAATCAAAATCCAGCGACTGATGCAGGAGCGAGAAAAGATGCATCCGTCCCCGCACGCAAGCGGTTTGCGCGACCGGCTCGTCCTGAGCCTTCAAACTTAATCCCGCAATGCTGAAAACTCCGGACGGGCGCACTTGCACTGTTTCTACTTCAATGCTGCCATTCCAATCCTGACTCATCGACGTCAATACATAACGCGCGATTCGTGTCTGCACCGCACTGGAATAGAGTACCAGCAGAACGGCAACGACAAGAAGCCCCGCAATCACTCCGGGAATCAGAAGCCAGAGAAATATTTTTATTCGCTTAGACATTATCGGCTAAAAAACCGCGTCCTGTGTTTTCGTTTAGCTCCCCCACCGGGGACGGTGGGGGCTAGTACCTGTTATTTTTTTTACTCGGCAGGACGCTCCCGCGCCCTGCAACGGGTAGCATTAGAACGCTTCTCCAATCGAGAAATGCCAGTTCCATGTCGTATCGTCATACGGATTATCGCGAAGCTGCCATGCGAAATCCACTCGCAAAGGTCCGACGGGCGTCAAAATCCGAATGCCTAATCCTGCCGATGGCAATAAATCCCCCGGACGAATTTCAGAAGGCTCCTTCCAGATATACCCCGCATCACAGAAGCAAGCTATTCCCAGAGGCCCCCAGACATCGCGGCGCAGTTCGACAGCGGCTTCAAACGTCGCTTCGCCGCCAATCGGTGTTCCCGAATCCATACTGCTTCGCGGTGAGAGCATTCGGCGCGGCCAACCTCGCACGGACGCCGCGCCTCCCAGATAAAATCGATCCTCAATCGGCGTTTCCTTTTCTCCGTGAACGGGAATCATCATCCCGGTTTCGACCTTGCCCGCGAACACAGTCCAACGGGCGATGGGATGCGCAAATCTCCCGGAAAGAATTCCCCTCATCCACCGGAATTCCGTTTTCCAAAAAAGCCCCTGTTCAGAGAGTTCAATCCCTACAAGATGCCCTTTGGTCGGCAGCAGAGGGCTGTCGCGCGTGTCCCAGAAAAGCCGAACGGTTTCCACCGAACGCGGGTACTCCGACGGCGGCGCTTCCACCGTATCCTGCGTCCCATAACGCCGGACGTAACCTAAGTCATGAAGAAAACGCAAGGTGACCCGACGCAGCGGTTCAGCGGACATCATATTCGTAAACCCGATGGTTTCCAGACTGTATCCCTTTTCGATTTCCAATTGCCATTTCGGACCGATAACGATGTCTGTAGGATTATAGGGGAAATGCGGCCAGAAGAGTCGCATCTCGGCCTTGCGGAGAATCGCAGATATTTTTCCGCGAGCTTGAAGACGTCTTCCTCTCCCGATGAAGTTGCGGTCGGTCCATTCTATCTGCCCTCGTGCCCGTTCTTCCGAATTATACCCGATGCCCGTACGCAGCCGGTAACGCCGTCCTTCCTGAAGTTGAATCCGTACGGGAAGAATAACTCCCGGTACACTGGTGTCAGCTTCTATCATCGTTGTGGAAAAAAGCTCCAACCGATAGATACGCCGCCGGGTCTCCACAAGTTTTTCCGGATTGAAACCGTCTCCCTCCTCATATTGGAATTCACGGCGAACAACCTCGCGGGAGACCCGCCGCAAACCGACAACTTCGGTGGGACCGAAAAAGCAATACGGTCCGGGATACATCGTTAAATGCACATCGCCTCTGCGGGCGACGCTGTCAATCACGGTCTCGATATCAACGCATGCTTTCGCATGTCCGATTTTTTGAAGAACATAGAGGATGGTATCGCGCGACGCTTCGATCACTTCTTCCGAAAGGCGATGACCGATTTGAAGTGACAAGAAAGGCGCGAGTTTGGCGGAATCCGTCCCGATAGGCGCGTTCGTCCCCAGATGAAGAGTATAATGACGAAGGAGAAGCGGTTCTCCTTCTGTGATATGCACTTTCAGTTTCAGGCCGTTTCGCTGGTGAACAACCTCTCCTTCTATCGTCGCATCAAGGAATCCCTGACGGGCGTAGAAGCGTTCCAGACGAATGATGTCCGCCGCAAAATCATCCGCTAAAAAAAGAGGACGATGCCCAATCGGCGAGTAGCGGCGAATCCACGGAGGTTTATCGGTCGCCATACGCGCCAGTAATGTGGCCCGCCGAAAACTTGCAATGCCGGGAAACTCAATCACATTTATCGGTTGACCGTTGTAGCGCTGCCACAGCTCATAGTCGGACAGCTTCAATCCGCCCAGCAGTGAGCTACCGCAAGCAATAAATCCAAGAATTATCGTCAGGGTTCGGCGCATGGGAAACGCTTCATGGGCTTACAAGGAAATCAATTATCTTAATTTCGGGAAAAGGCGCATGAAAGTCAAGTGAGATTCAGGTGAGGAGGATCGGTGACGGAAGATATCGGAGAAGGAATCAGGCGGGGCGCAGCCAGCGCTCTTGAGCGAAATCCTCGAGATGCTGCCGTACAAAATGAATAATACGCTCATCTTCCGGGCTGGGTTCCTTTTCGAGCGCGGCCATCGCTGTATGGATACCCGCAATTCTTTTCTCTAATTGTGCTCGCGCAGGCTTATCTGTTGCGGCTATCTGAGTATCCACCGCTTTCACGATGTGCTTTTCCATATTGGCAGAGAATTTTTTGCACCACTGCGACCAACTCGCGGTGATAATTTTCAACGACTGGTCACGCGCCATTTCAACTCGATTCTGGCGGTCGTTTTGACCATTGGACGAGCGGCTGCGGATGGTTTTGACGAGTCGCTTGCGCCCCTTTTTCTGAGGAAAGAATTCTTTTTCGGTCAATGTTTTTTCCAACGTTGCCGTTAGATTGTCCGCTGTCCAGTGAGACGTGTTTTCCGCCAGCTCGAGTTTCGGCAATTCCAGCTTCACCGCCAGCGCTCCCAGTCCCGAAATAAGCTCTGTCAATCGCTCCAGCGAAAAATCTTCAAGCCGGGACCAAAGCTCTCCCAAAGCCAAAGTCTGTAGAAAAGTAGTGACCGTCGGTTCTTGCGACGACATCAGCTTCTTCGCAGCCTGAGTTTTCAAACGACGAGAAAGATGACCCTTGACCTGATTCGTAAAACCCGCGATCCAGTTCTTCTTATACTGTGCAAGGACTTTATGCGCATGATTTACACGTCCATTGCACTCGTTCAGTTCTTTTTCAACGACGTCTTTTTCCTCTTGGAGAGTGGTTCGGCATTGTTCGCGAAGCCATTCCCAGCCTCCTGCATATTGTACCGCCCGCTCGGCAGCGCTAATCTCGAGCAGAGTGCCTATCTCGGACTCCAGACGAGCCCGCTCTTCCTGTTCCTGTAGAGTCTCCCGTCTCACCTCCCATCGCTGCTGTCCGATTTCGCGCAGCAGGTTTAGGAGCGCTTCCGGTGTGTCGTCCAAAACAACCACAGTGGAAAGCTGCTGCGCGAGCAGACAAATTCCCTCGGCGCGCTCCCACAGCGCTTCATGTTGCGACGGCTGCGGCACCCAGACAAATCTCCATTGCGAAGATGTCTGCGCTGGAAGCACACACCGCACCATCACACTATCACGAACGCCGGAACTCTTTTCAAGGAAAGTTTCCAACGCTGCCTCCGAAATCCGGCGATCGAATCCTTTGAAGCGCACCGACCAGCCTTTATGCAAACCTTTCTCGACTTCCCAGACAACATTTGATGTTTGGGTTTTAGGAAAGGCAACCTGGAGCATCAGCGCCTTGGCCAAACGCTCGGCGAGTTCCACATCACCTCCAAAAAGCACGAACGCCGGAGCCGCTGACCGCTGCGCATGATAGCGTTCCAATCCCGGCAAATCGCAGCCCGCTTCCCGGCAACTTGCGAGGATTTCTTTGCTGTTGGCTGCTGCAGAAAAAGCCACCCGGTTTTTCGCATAGTTCAAAAAGCCGGACAGCCATTGCAGAGCAATCTGCGCTGACTCATAAAAAGGAGTTGATGTCACTATGTCTCGTTTCCCCTTCCTTAGGAGAACATTCCCGAATGAGAGAGATAATATTATTTATCTTTAAGGCATTGGAGGCGCCAGAGGTCCGTTCGTAATGAAATGGATTAGGAGCTGCAGGGCAATCCCAAATCCCACCAATACAAAAAGCCACAAGGTGCCTTTGCGACGTTCGCGATTGTATTGCTCGAATTGAATGGCAACCTCGGCTTTCAAGGTCGTGTGATGATCAACAAGCGCCTTCTCCATAAATTCGAATTTGCTTGTGACAAAATCGGTAAGTTCCCGTTGAATAACCACCAGTGTATTGTCCCGGAGTCGCTCGATATTCGAATGCAGCTCTTCCAGTGACGATGCGACCTCGCTGAGATTTCTTGCTGTGCGATCCGCTAGTTCAACCGTCTGGTCCGTCTGGTCCTTGAGCAAATCCGTTAAAGAATTCTGCGCCTCCTGCAGATTCTTTTTGACCGTTTGCAGAGTATCGTCGAGGGTTTCGGTGTTCTGCCGAATATCTCCGATGGAATGGAACTGACGCTCTAATTTCCGTTCCAGAAGCGGGAAGATTTTCTTGAGTGCTTCATGCTTGTTTTCGAGTTCAAGAAATTCGTCGTTGGTAACCTTCAGAATAGTCTTACAATCTGCGGAAATGGTATCCAAAGCAAGCTTGTCACTTTGATGGAGTGATTGCAGCAAACTTGCGTACCGTTCCAAGGACTGCGGAACCGTCGAAATCTGCTTTAGAAATTTGTCATATCCCCCATCGATAACTTTCTTCAGCTTCTCCTGCGTCTCTTTGTAGGAATGATCAATAGCGTCCTTCAGCGTTCCGGGAGCTGACTTCTGCGCTGTATGAATTTTTTCCAAATCGCCGGACAAACGCTTAAACTCTTGATGCAGCTCTTGCGCTCTCTCCTGCTCTTCGCTGCGTAAATCAGTATGATTTGTCGAGAATTCGTCAAAGTGGTTCCGAAATTCTTCGTGCAGCCGCTCGAACTCCCCGTTCATTTCACCGATGTTCCCGGTCCATTTTTCCTTCCATTCACCGGAAAAACGGCGCAGCTCATCAAGACTGCCGGAGATTTCTCCGATGGAAATCTCGAGCGCTTCGACTCTCTCCTGCTGCGCTTGACCTTGCCCTGTTAAGTTCGTCGAAACCTCTTCAAGGTGACCATGCAATTCCTCCGGGAGATGAGCTATCTTTTCTGTGATGTCATCCAGTTTCCCGCCGAGCTTTTTCTCCCATTCACGTGAAAAATGCTGGAGGAGTTTTTCGATTTCCACACGTTCCGTTTCGAGATGTTCCGAAAAAGTGCCTTGAATCTCCTGAAGAACGGCCTCGACGCGTTCGGCATTCGCTGTGTTTTCGCTTTGAATCTGCCCTGTGACATCTGAGATGGTTTCTTGGGCGTTCGCAATCTGTTGCTGAATCTTGTCGAAGAAATCCACTTGACCGGCAGCGGACTCTTTCTTCTGTTCCAGAATGACTTCCGATAATGACTGCAAAACCGCCGCAGGCTTATCGCCGGTTTTCCGAATCCCTTCAAGGCGTTTTTCCAAACCGGCAAGAGACGAGGAAATCGCAGAAAGAGATTCTCGCGATTTTTTCTCATGCGTCGCCGTTTCGTCCGACAGTTGTTCGACGGCGGATGTCAACACGCGCTGAAGTTCGGTCAAGCCTTCCCGACTGCGCCGTTGAAATTCCGTGAGTTTCGCAACCAAAGACTTCGCGTCCGCCGATGTTTCGGCAGATCCCTGTGATGCGGCGCCTCGCCCTTTCGCTCCACCTTTTTTCTTTTCGTCAGAGCCAGCGGCTTGGAGAGACGCGCTGAGAGGCTCCAGTACCGCCTCGATTTCTTCCCGTACTTTTGGCCCAATCGAACGGGCGACTTCGCGCAACACTTCCGAGAGACGCTCAAGACGTTCGTCGTTGCTCTCGGCTAAACTCGTCAGACCCTCTTGAAGGACGGTGTGTATGCTCTCCGATTTCTCGTCGAAATTCCGGCGTGCAGCCTCAAGAAATTCCTGCAGCGCTGCGTTCCGTTCTTCCGAACCCGAAGACTCTCCTTCGGATTTGACATGCACAACTTTGCGCAGAGTCGCAAGCTGCTGCTCAACATTTTCGGTGGTCTCTCTGAGTGCTTCACGACTCGCCGCAGCCGATTCCTGAACGCTCTCAAATTCCCCCCGCAGAGAATTCTCCAGCTCCTCATGCGTCTTGCGCAGGCTCTCAAGAACCTCCCCCGCATAGCCGTGCAACTGCTCGACATTTTGCGAAAGAAGCTGCTCGAAATCCTTGACGCCCGACAGCAATCGCGTACCAGCGGGGGCAAAAACGTCCCTCAGGCGGTCGACTCCGCGCGAAATTTGCTCGAGGGTCTCTTGGCTTTGAGACAGCGACTCGAAGGCTTGGCGCACCTCCGTGATTTCCTCTCGAAACGCCGGAAGGAACTTCTCTTGCGTCAAATCATCCGTCAGGTTTTCGAGAAATGCGCGTAGGGGTTCTAACAATTCGTGGGTTTCAGGGTCTGTTGCCATCATACTCCTCTTAGATTCATCACGTTGCATACTGCAATCATGGGGCCAGCGCAAAAAAGAGGACTTTACACGTTGCTTTGCAGATTCAATTCGCCATATCATTCCGCATAACAACTGTTCGTAATTATGATGGTTGGAAATAAGGCGAACGCACCGACATTGTTTCCCTCAGAATAAAAAAATCCGGTAGCGCCGCACGGCAGTGCGCTTGATTCGGCTGTAAGCAACCAACAACGCAAGGAATATACTGAGCAGAGAAAGGAAATTTGTCTTGCGCTTATGCAATTCTCTTGCGGAAACGCAAGAGCGCCAGCGAAAAAATCACGATACCGAAAAGCGCCAAGGCAAAGATTTCACCAGAGAGATCTCCCGCGCTGCTATCTTTGAGGAAAACTGCACGGATGATGACCATGAAGTAGCGAAGCGGATTGAGGTAGGTAAGAAATTGAAACGCTTGAGGCATATTTTCAATCGGCGTGAAAAATCCGGACATCAACATTCCAAAAACCATGAAAAACCACGCAAAAAAGAGAGCCTGCTGCTGCGTGTTCGAAATCGTTGAAATGAAAAGTCCGACCCCCAATGTCGTCAGAAGAAACAGCGACGCCGTTCCAGCCAACAGCCAGAGACTCCCGCGGAAAGGAATCCCGAACCAGAGCGTGCCGACGAGAAGCGCTACCGCCAATTCGATGAAAGCGATGATGATAAACGGTACCGTTTTGCCGGCGATGAAATGGAATTTGCTGATCGGCGTTACCATGAGCTGTTCGAGGGTTCCTATTTCTTTCTCGCGCACGATTCCAAGCGCGGTCAGAAGCGTTGTCATCACCGTCAGCAGGATAACAACAATTCCCGGCACCATATAATAAACCGAAACCAATTCGGGATTGTAATAAGCCTGCGAGCGGAGCGCCAACCTGTGCAGCCTATTACGAAGAGCGGGTTGCGCCCTCAACTTGCGGTTGACTTCACCTTCCCAAAAATTACGCAGCAACTCCTGTGTATATGCGGCGGCGATTCCGGCGGTGTTAGAATTCTGAGCGTCGGTAATGACGGCCAATTCCGCCGCCTTGCCGCGTCCGATGTCGCGCTCGAAATCACGTGGAATTTTCAGAACGATATCGGCTTGCCCCGCGTCTAAAAGTGAGGCGGAGTTTTCGTTTTCCGTCGGAACCAAATCGAAATAGCCGCTCGCGTCAAACGTATCCACAATCCTTCGCGACAGCGCCGTCCGATCTTCGTCGAAAATGCCGAGCCGTACATGCTTCACATCGAGGTTGATAGCATAACCAAGGATAAGAAGCTGAATCACCGGCACCAAGAAAATAATCGCAACCATTTCTCGCTGCCGGAAAACCTGCTTGAACTCTTTGATAAGAAGATGTTTCAGCATGAATCAGTCGATTTTCACTTTGAATTGCTTCACCGCTAATCCCAATAGCACGGTCCCTAAAACGAGGAGACCAAGCGCTTGAGGCGCGAGCGACGCTGCATCTGCGCCTTTCAACAGAACTCCACGGATAATGCGCAGGTAATACGTCGCCGGTATGACACTGGAAATAAACTGGTGCAGTTTCGGCATACTGGCGATAGGAAAAATAAATCCCGACAGCATCACCGAGGGCAGAATCGTAATGATGAGCGCCTGCATCATCGCGACCTGCTGCGTCCGGGAAAGTGTCGAGATAAGAAGGCCAAGAGCCAGACACGGATAAAGATAAATCAACGTTCCCATCAGGAGCACTACGGCCGAGCCGCGGAACGGCACATCAAAGATAAGCAGTCCCGCTCCGATGATAATCAAGCCATCCAAAAGCGCCAGCGCAATATAAGGCACGACTTTGCCCACGATGATTTCAACCGGATGAACCGGCGCGGCGAGAAGCTGCTCCAGCGTTCCCGTTTCCTTTTCCCTTGCAATCGTAATCGACGTCAGAAGCGCCGAAATCATCATCAAGATTACCGCGACAAGTCCCGGCACAATAAAATTTGCCGACTGCAAGGTTTCATTGTACCAGAAGCGCGGTCGCATTTCAATTGGCATTTGCATCTGTTGCGGAGTGATTCGCGCACTGAAATCCATCAAGATGGCTTCGCTGTATTGCAAAATAGTCTGGCCGACATTGCCGTCTGAACCGTCAACGATGATTTGCACCGGCGTTTCAAGCTGTGTGACAATGGACGTCGCGAAGCCTCGTGGAATCGTCAGACCTCCCTTGATTTTCCCCGCCCGGAAAAGCGCTTCGAAATCAGCGGCATTCGCCGGATAAGCGCGCACCTCGAAATAACCCGACCGACTAAACGCATGGATAAGACGGCGCGAATCCGCCGAATGGTCATTGTCCACAACCGCAATGGGAATGTTTTTCAAATTTAGGTTTATCGCATAGCCGAAAATTAAGACCATCAGCAGCGGCATAAGAACGATAATTCCCAGCGAGCGCGGATCGCGCAGGATGTGAAAGAATTCCTTCTTGATAATCGCCCAGAGCCTCACGCCGTGTCCTCGCTGCGAATGAGATCCACAAATAAATCCTGAACCGTAGCTTTCTGCATCTTCTTTTTCAGATTAGCGGGCGTGTCCAGCGCAATCAATCGCCCGCGGTGCATGATAGAAATCCGGTCGCAATATTCCGCTTCATCCATATAATGCGTCGTCACAAAAACAGTTTTTCCGGCAGCGGCTAACCCATGAATAATATCCCAGAAATGGCGGCGAGCCACAGGATCCACGCCGCCGGTCGGTTCATCGAGAAAGATGATTTCCGGGTCATGCATAAGCGCGCACCCAAGAGCGAGCCGCTGTTTCCATCCCGGCGGCAGCCGCTCGGTCATCTCATGTTCTACGCTCTCTAAATTGAAACGCGCCAGCGACTCTTTCAGTCGCGTCTGCAATTCGCCATCCGGCAACCCATAAACACCACCGAAGAAATGCAGATTTTCTTTTACCTTTAAATCATCGTAGAGAGAGAATTTCTGAGACATATAACCGATGCGGCGTTTAATCTTTTCACTCTCGCGCATGATATCGAGTCCCGCGACTCGCCCCTCTCCAGACGTCGGTTTCAGCAGCCCGCAGAACATGCGAATCGCCGTGGTCTTCCCTGCGCCGTTGGCCCCCAGAAAACCAAAAACTTCGCCACGCCGGACGGCAATCGTTATCCGGTCCACCGCGGTAAAATTTCCGAAGCGTCGGGTAAGGTCACGCGCCTCAACAGCGTAGTTGTTCGCAGTCCCGCTCATTTGGCTTCGAGCAGATTAATGAAGGTGTCTTCAATCGAAGGTTCCGCCGTCTGAATACGCACAAGTAAAAGACCTGTCGCACCTGCAATCTCCCTCCGGCATATGTCGGCATCATCCGTAACGATATGCAACCGTCCTCCAAAAAGATGAACCGAGCGCACCGACTCCAGTGAACGGCACTTCTTGGCGAAATCAAAGAGTCCTTCTCCCTCGATTTCGAGAATCTGACCTGTAAAAAGAGTTGGGAGATTCTGCGGTGTGTCTGTGGCCAAAATCCGCCCCTTATTTATGAGAGCGATGTGGTCGCAGCGAAGCGCTTCGTCCATATAGGGAGTCGAAACGAGAATCGTCACGCCGTCACGGGAGAGTCGTTCGAGGATTTCCCAGAATTCGAGGCGGGAGACCGGATCAACACCGGTCGTCGGTTCATCGAGAATCAACACCTCCGGCGTATGAATGAGCGTGCAGCAGAGCGCCAGCTTCTGTTTCATCCCGCCGGAGAGTTTGCCCGCTCTGCGCTTGGCGAAGGGACCGAGTTTGGAAAATTCGAGAAGTTCCTTCAGTCGAGTATCATAATCGCGCCGCTTGACCTGATAGAGGTCGGCGAAAAAACGAATGTTCTCGGCCACGGATAAATCAGGATAGAGCGAGAAACGCTGCGGCATGTAACCCACGCGAGCCTTGAGCGCAGAGGCTTCGCGCCGTGTGTCTAAACCACAAAGGCTTGCTTCACCGCTGTCAAAATCGACAAGACTGCAAAGAATACGGATGAGCGTCGTTTTGCCGGCGCCGTCCGGGCCGATGAGCCCGAAGATTTCTCCCGAATCAACGTCAAAGCTGACATCGCCCAGCGCCGTGTTTTTTCCGTAGCTCTTGGCAAGGTGTGAAACATGAATTTTGGTCATGATAGGAAGGAAGAGGAGGGAAACTGCAGTTATTTCAGGTACGCTTCAACCGGCATTCCGATTTTAAAAATCCCGTCAGGATTCGTAATCGTTACCTTTGCGGCATAGACAAGTTCGACTCGCGCTTCACGTGTCTGCACATTCTTCGGTGTGAATTCGGCCTGCGGAGAAATCCACGAAAGCGTGCCCTGAAAATCCTGAGTCGGATGCGAATCAATTCGCAATCGTATCGTCTGGCGCAGCTTAATATCGCCCAGTTTTGTTTCCGGGATGTAAATGAGCGCATACATGTGTTGAAGATCAGCAAGAGAAACCACACTCCCGCCGGGCCCTAAAACTTCACCCGTCTCGTGATATTTCTCTATAACAGTGCCGCTTATCGGCGCGCAAATAATCGCGTCATCAAGTCGCTTTTGCACAAGCCGGAGCTTTTCCTGAAGCAATTGCTCTTTATAATCCAGTTCATCTCGTGCAATCCGCGCTGATTGGAGTGTATTCAAAGCGACATCAAGCAGGGTCTGATGTTTGTCGAACTCTATTGAACTGATCGAATTTTTCTCATAGAGATTCCTCACGCGCTTGAACTCTCGCTCGGCAGCTTTGAGCTGAATTTCAGCAAGAGCTAATTTTGAATCCGCTTGCTTGCGAAGCAGCTCAAATTCGCTCAAGCTGACTTGTGTGGCTGAATACTCTATCGCGAGCCGGGCGGTATCGATGACAGCAATGGTGTCTCCCTGCTGAAGTTCCTGCCCTCCCTCAACATAGAGCGAGAGGATTTGTCCGGACTCGATGCAGGAAACTTCCACGACCGTCGCCTCGAACGTACCGGTACTGTCCGGCACATCCGCCTTGCGCTGACATCCCGTAATACCAAACCCGATTATAAGAAAAAAAATGAGAATTGTTCTCACAAGGTTCTCGCTTGATTCTTTTAAGATGTTTGCCCGCCGCCGCTCATGGGTCTATTCTCGCCGAGCCGGGTTGCCTGACCACGATTGTTTCAATGTTTTGTGCACTTGTGATGACGGGATTTCCTCTGCGGTGTTGGCTGCTTGCAGCCGACCCTAAAAAAAGGTCTGGTAGTGCCGCACGGCAGTGCGCTTGAGTAGCCGATACAACAGGGAAAACACCCTTTTTACCAGTATATAAAACTTTGCGACAGTTGCGGTCTGTGACCCATCCAACCCTTTCATGACCACTGCGGTTTGGGAGCGCACTGCCGTGCGGCACTACCAGACCATATTTCCAATAACTTGCATTTAGACAGTTTTGGTCAGGCGACCCGGCTCGGCGGTAATGTTATTGCGAGTGGGTGCCCTCACCTCTCGCGTAATTTTACCGAAACATCAGCCGCAAATCACCGAAAAAGAGCGTTTGCGCGTCGCGGTTATCCGGCGGCATATAATAACTCGCACCGCCTGAAATGCGGAAGATGGAAACATCCAAGCGCAGGCTTCCCGAAAACACCGGCGTCTCCAGATACGGATAGAGATGTTTTTCTACCTGCTCTTCGAATACGTTTTCCGATGAAGGACCAGAAAGGCTGCTGACAGCATGCTTGAGATGTTTCCGCGCGAGAATAGTATTGCGGAACTTCAAATCGAGTAACAGTTGTGAAAGTCCCGCTCCTTCAAGCGGCGCCCAGCGAAAGTTAAATGTCTGACTGGTTTGCGCCAATCCGGCAACACCTTCGATATGGATTCCTGTAGAATCTCGCATGGAATATTCAAAATTCGGAATCGGTGTGATTCCCAAACTCGCAACAGCTTGTCCGGTCTCCGAGAAACGAAAGACAACCGCGCCCTCAACTTCACCCGCATTCTCGTATTTGAAGAAGTGATTACCGCCGTACATCTCCAAGTGCTGCTCGGAGTTTCCGACCCATGCGGACAGTTTCATCCACGCGCCGAATTTTTTCAGCGCACCGTAAGCCGCCATTTTGTCCACACCGAAACGCGCGGTAATCTCATAGCGCGACATATCCTGCAATGTAGGCTCGTCGAAGTCGTCATCATTCCGCGCGCCGCGATTCACATCCCAGAACGGATCATCCCGGTAAAAAGCTCGGAATCCTCCAAACAGAAACAGATTTCTGTCCCACGCGGGAATCCACAACGCTTCAAAAGATGTTCCCAAAAAGCCGGGCGAAAGCGTATCCACTTTCCACGGCGCCATTTCGACCATGAATCGCAAGCCTACGCGCGAGCGCACGTCCTGCCGACCGCTGACCCACGGCGACCAGACCGAATAATCCCATTCGTTTCCCGCACCGAGCAAAATCCGCTGCCGTCCCGCATTACGCTGCGTGTTGTCATAACGCCCGCCGATAAGACCCAGCGCCGTGCGGTAATACATCGAGCGCGGCGGCTCCAAAAGCTCGGATGGAATATAAAGCGTATCATGAATGACAACGGTGTCCACGCGATAGATGGTATTCGTAATCACAACCGTATCAATCGGTGTCGGTTCCGGCGGCGGAAAATAGATTCTCACCGAATCAAAATTCCACGCTGTCAGCGAAGCGCCCGATAAAGAAAACTTGAACGTCCCCTCGACATCGGTGCCGTGATAACCTTTATCTATCGCGCGCGAAAGTCCCGCTAAAAGTCCGTAGCCAAGCGCTCGCGAGCCGATAGTCTGAGAAGCCATCGTATCGAAATGCGCCGCCCGGCGATTGGTTTCATAAACCGCGACATTCACCGGCACGGTAAAACTTCGCAGCAGCGAATCGAGGGCCGGTGAAATCGGACGAAGACGCAGCACACGTCCCGATGGATATATCAGCACGACGTCCGCTTCATCGAATCCGTCGTTCATAACGTCAACGAGCATGAGCCGTTCAATCGCTTCGTCTCCCAAAATAAGCTCGCTGCGAAATTGCTCTATTTGAACAGGGCTTGCGATTCGCTTTATCGTTATATTTTGGAATTCGACATCGCTTGCCATCACAAAGGGCGGCACAGCAATGCAGCCCAAAAACAGCGCCCAAAGTAGTCGTTTCAAAAGAAAACCTCCCACAGTTTCACAATCATCACACCATGAATCATCGTATTATCTGCTCGTAGAATTCGTTTCGTTTATCGTCCCCAAAGCGTCGCGATATTTTCGCATCATTTCCCAATTGGACTGCTGGCGATAAGCATCTTCCAAAATCGTATACGCGGTTCGAAGCTGCTCTTTCGTCAGCGGGAAATCCAGCGCTTGCGTTGCGAACGTCACCGAGCGCGCCGGGTCATTCGCGGCAAGCCGAGCAAGTTCGATGTAGCACGCGCCTTGTCCGCTCCATGAAAATTTCGTCCCCTGCAAATAGTACGACAGCGCCGCGCGTAAATCCTTTTCCTCTTCGAGTTTCTGCGCGTGGCCGTACAACATTTTTCCGTAACTTTCCCAGTAATCTTTTTCCGTGTCGGGATATTCGTCCAACAGTTTCTTCAGCCGCTCCAGTCCCATGACCGGGTCGAATTCCGTATATTCCAAAAGCGCCAGCCGCCACATTAGCTCCGCGCGCGCTTTTTTCGTGCGAGCAACTTGAACGCCGCCAACATATTCGCGCCGCGCATCACGATAGCGCTCTTCCTGCTCGGCGCGAAACGCTTCATCACGATACTCCGCTGTGCGAATGCCGCCGTTGTCCCAGCTTATCCATTTGACCGTTTGCAAAATCTGAGCGCTGTCTTCAGCCAAAGCGAACGGCAGCGCCGCTTGAAATGTCGCGAGAGCAAGTCCGTCCTGATAGGTGCGCGTATAAGCATCCGCCAAGAAAATTCGATAGGTGTTCGGCAAGGATATTTCCTCGCCTTCGGTCAATTTATAGACATCAATGGCTTTGTTGAATCCCGTAATCGCTCCTTCGTAATCTTCCGCTTGAAGGCAAGCGTAGGCGTAATTAAACCACAAGCGATGTTCGCCTTTCCGGGTTTCAACGACCTTGCGATAGACTTGGGAAGCTTCTTCCCATTCTTGCAGACGGTCGAGCGTCGCAGCCAGCCACAACGGAGGATCCGGCGACTGCGGTACGAATTCCATTGCCCGGCGGAAATGTTTGGCGGCGCTGCGAAAAGCGGTTTCCGAACGAACCTGTTCCTCTGTCGCGGGCGACATCACCGTCGTGTCTCCGAACAACGTGCGCACCTTTCCTAACAAACCGCGAGGTCTTGTCCTTGACACGTCAACGCTCTCGATTTGCGCGAGTGAATCAGCGGCGCTTCGAAGTTCCTCGCCCGTTTCGAAATCCTGTCGGCCTCGTTCCATTTCGCGCTCGGCCATACGTTCTGCTTCCGGTGAACCATACAGCGCATCCGCGAGCGTATCCGCTTCCACCGCCGTCGTCGTATCGACTCCCTGCGGCACAGCCGTCTGCCCTCGACGACCTGCCGCGCAGCCGCTCAGCAACAAAAGCCCAAACAGCAGCGCAACCGCACCACAGAGAACAGCTTCAAATCTATATCGCATATTTTCCCCAATCAATCGTCATCTTCTTCTTTCCCCGCCGAGGTAATGCTACTCCTACTCTCCCCCCGCGTGCGGGGGGAATAAAAGGGGATTTCCTTATTTCAACAGCATCATCTTCTTTGTCGTCATGAAATTCCCTGCCTGCAAACGGCAAAGATAAATCCCCGATGCCAAACCCGAACCGTCAAAAATAACCGCGTGACTTCCTACAGACTGAATATTATCCATGAGGGTAGCGACTTCCCGACCAAGCAAGTCGAAAACTTTCAATGACACATGTCCCGCTTTTGTCAGGTCGAAGCTGATTTGCGTCGATGGATTAAACGGATTCGGATAGTTCTGGTGCAGTACGTATTTGTCCGGAAGAGGACTTAACATTGGATCAGCCGCCAATTCCGGCCCCGTCTTCACCAGCCAGAAATCACTATCGCCCGCCCCGTAGGACCTAGTTTCCCCCCCAAGAATATAGCCGCCATCCGATGTTTGTTGAACAGAATTGCATCCATCCAAGTCGCTCCCCCCGAAGGTGCAGCTCCACTCTTCTGTACCACTGGCATCCGTCTTCACCAGCCAGAAATCTGCATCGCCCGCCCCGTACGACATGGTATACCCCCCAAGGATATAGCCGCCGCCTAACGTCTGCTGAACCGATGAGCAAACATCTTCATCGCTTCCCCCGAAGGTTGTATCCCAAAGCTGTGTGCCACTAACATCCGTCTTCACCAGCCAGAAATCATTAGAGCCCGCCCCGTAGGACATTGTTCCTCCCCCCAAGATATAGCCACCGTCGGTGGTCTGCTGAATCGAAGTGCAAACATCATCATAGCTTCCTCCGAAGGTGCGGCTCCACTCCTCGGTGCCACTAACGTCCGTCTTCACCAGCCAGAAATCAAAATAACCCGCCCCGTAGGAGTCGGTATACCCCGCAAGGATATAGCCGCCGTCGGTGGTCTGCTGAACCGACCAGCAAATATCATTGCTGCTTCCCCCGAAGGTGCGGCTCCACTCCTCTGTGCCACTAACATCCGTCTTCACCAGCCAGAAATCACATTCGCCCGCCCCGTAGGACCTGGCATACCCCCCAAGGATATAGCCGCCGTCGGTGGTCTGCTGAACCGACAAACAAACATCAGAGTTGCTTCCCCCGAAGGTGCGGCTCCACTCCTCGGTGCCACTAACGTCCGTCTTCACCAGCCAGAAATGAAGAGAGCCCGCCCCGTAGGACCTGGTCATCCCCCCAAGAATATAGCCGCCGTCGGTGGTCTGCTGAACGGAAAAGCAAACATCATCATCGCTTCCCCCGAAGGTACGACTCCAGAGGCTGTCTCCGTTCGCATCCGCCCGAACCAGCCAGAAATCACTACCGCCCACCCCGTAGGAATAGGTCTCCCCTCCAAGGATATAGCCGCCGTCGGTGGTCTGCTGAACCGAAGTGCATTCATCCCTATCGCTTCCCCCAAAGGTGTGACTCCACAAGCTGTCCGGCTGGGCAAACGCCCCCGAAACCAAGACAAGCAGAGCCATCCCCCACGCAACAAGACTAAAAATGCGCATGTTCATTTTCTCTCCAAATATTAAGTTATCGCCAGTGACAATCTTTGTTGGGTTGGGCCAGTGTATTCCTTTAGAGTATCTTCTAGCTTGAGCTCTTTCGCAAGAGCGAGAAGATCCAAACGACGTAGGATATCCACTTTGATTGGTCGCTTTTCATCCCAAAAAATAAACGAAGAAAAAAATTCCTTCGCGACATCGGAATTAAAAAGCTGTGCAATAAAGAGTGCCTCTTCTCTCGTTTGACAAGGAACGAAGTAGCACGTATCATCAAAAACGACGGGCTTGCCTCTATAGGGTCCAATTGCCCTGAAGCTTAATTCTTTGTAGAAACCGGATATGGCTACTTTCCACGGAGCAAATGAATAATCTCCGACACCAAAAACAGAGAACCGAGGGCGTTTCTGATAAACAGAGCTGGAACGTCGATCCAAAAAACTGGCGTTCTTGTTCAGATATTCCCATGTATTCGGAGACCGTTTTTCAATCGTGTTGGTATCTTCGCCTATACTGCGTTGAGTAACAAGCATCCAGCGAGATGGCTGTATATCTGACTTCTTGGCAATCTCTGAGCTCTTGAGCATCGGAAAGATATAATCACTATCGAGTTCTGTAATTTCTCCAAGACCGTTTCGATATCGACCGTTTTCCTCGCGAAGTTCCATGATATTAGAACAGTCATGCTTAATTCCGGATCTCCATCGGTAGAGTTCTTCTCCCATGAGGTGTTTCCAGCGCTCAAAGGCTGTAACGCTCGCCACAAGGCATCCCTCTCTGTATCCGTAAGCCGTCGTGTGCGGGCTGTCTTTGAGCACGTTGTGGACCAGACAGTCGAAGTTCCGAGTGGTAGGAGACGCAACAATAACGAGAAGGCATGCTTCGACGGCTGCTCCAAAATACTTCGTTGCATCAATGTGGTAAATATCTGAGCGCTTGAGAGACTTTCCACTCTTCCAACCGTGAAACAAAACCTTTCTGGCAACAGAAGTCTTGCAAAGCATTGCCAATGTCGCCTCACGCCCGTCAATCCATTCAAGCGCGCGGGTTAGCATCCATTCCGAAATATCGAAATTGCTTTTTCCTGTGATTGCCTCAATTCCGCGATGGTTCTGGGAATTGACCTTTTTAGGTAGATTAGAACTCCCAAGACTTCCGAGTTCTGCGTTCGTAATCCACGGGGGATTACCTATCACAAGAAGGGGGTCAGCGAGAGATTCGAGGATACGTTTCCAATCGACGTTGAAGAAGTCATCGTGCAAGACGGATACATCACCTACACCATTGGTCTTTGAAAGTGCGTCGCGAGCTGTTCTGACATAATCCCCGTTAACTTCAAGTCCGATTACTTTCTGGGCATTCTTAAAGTGTTCTCGGGCCGACACGAGAAAGCTGCCCGTGCCGCAGGTTGGTTCAAGTATGGAAGCAGGTTTAAGCCCGCGTTTGACCAGCAAAGCGCAGACTTTCTTAGTAAGCTCGACAGGCGTCTGGAAATCTCCAAACTCTCTCTTCTTCTTATTCCTTTTTGTAATTGCCATGATGCTATCGGAGCCGATGGATTCCACTCACGGTTCCTGCTTTCTCTATTACCCGTGAATATTGCAGTCTCCACTGCAGCGCATTGGAAATTGTCAGATATCCAACCTTTGGCGGATTTGCTACTATTTCATCAGCGATTTGAGAAGCTTCAATGTCACTCGTTGGGAGCATGTGGTCTTGCATAAACGCTATAAGGTCGTCCTTGTTGCCCTGGTTTTCGAGAATTCTTAGGATACCAGTTGTCGTTTGGAAATCGGCCGTTCTTTCCGCCTCAACGAATATTGTGTGGAGTATGTTCAGTTTTCCTGTGCGCGTTTTCGAGTCGTCAGTTTTCTCATAGACAAAGACCAAAACGGAGTAGCCCAGGCCAAAAATCTTTTGTCGTGCAGACTTGAACGGGCATGAGGATTGTGGCTGCTTGACACTGGTCACCTTTATATCCACACCGAATTCAGGGAAGTCTATTCCCTTAGCGGAGCTTCCAACCTCATAAGTGTATCTCTCGCTAAGATATGCTCGGAACTTGTGCTCAAAGTAGGTTCCAACAGCTTTTCCATCTGTGACACCAAAAAGTGTAGGTTCAGCGAAAGCTGACTCTCTTTCGGAGAAATGGCTCGCTTCTTCGCGGAGGAGCTTAATCGTCAACTTTGGTTTCATAACTTCCCTGAATGTGACTACCTCGACGCATTCGCTCCGAAAGTAATTCCCTCCGACTCCATCCAACTGTGGAAAACAGCGTAGAAATCGCGCGTTCGTTCCAACGTCGGTCGGTCGCGGACAGCGACAATAGCCGATGGTCCGGCAGGGCTTTGAGTCACACGGCCTAATCCCAGGAACTGACTTCTCGAACGAAAATCCGAGTCCACAAGCAGAATCGCTGTTTCGCCCCTCACAAGGAAGAGTTTGAGCTGATGTTCGATTTCGGAAAACTGCACATGGATGTCCCATCCCTGATAGCGCGCCCGGCCTTTCAAGTAGTCCTGCTTGGTCTCCATATAGTTCATCACAACCGGAGCGAAGCTCGCCCCGCCCTGACCCTGCAGCCAGCGCAGCAATCCCCCCAGAACCGCTTCATCTACGATATCATCGCCGATGCTCAAATCGTCGGACGGTTTTTTTGAATCGCTGAGGCCGGCGGGACTCTGGTATGTCTCGCCCTTGGCTAATTCCGGAAGGTTATACTCCGGCGCTTTTTCATCATGGGAAATACCAACCTGAGGCATTGCTGCAGTCGGCGCATCCGTCGAAGGACCTGTATAAGATGGTTTGGATGCATCCGGCAAATCGCGGCCTCCGCGTCCCTGATAGACCTCTCCTCGCGTCGGCAATTGCCCCGGAAGCGCCATCGGCAGATGACGTTCGCCTTCCTCGGCTTTGCGGGTAACGATTTCCGGCAATGGCGCGGCTTCGGGTTCCATGCGTGGTTCCCAAGTTACCGGCTGGTCAAGCGCACGGTCAAGTAACCCGAATTCGGCGGGTTCGGCGGGCGTTCCGGCGACTTCGATATTCGCAGGCGCAGGCTGAGTTTCGGCGGGTTTTACCGAAATCGAGGGTGCCGGTTTCCCGGCTTTCGCGCGGCGATGGCGCGGCGGCGGGGGAGGCGGCGGAGGGGGAGGTTCGCGCCACTCGATTATCCGTTCAATGGGGATAATCAGGATCGGTATATCGGACGTAAGATTGGGCAAATCCGTCCAATCAGGAACGATAGAAAGCACCCCAAAACTCAGCACGAACGCCATCCCTCGAATCCCGATGAGAATCTGGCGTTCTTTCATGGCGTTGTCCCCGCTATGTTACGCGGATTCAAGGCGATACTGACGCCGATACCGTTGCGACCGACGGCCTGCATCACCTGAATCGGCCGGTCCCAAACAGCGCCGCTGTCAGCCCGCAACAGCACACGCGCCTCCGGCTTTTGAATCTTCAGGTCAGCGAAGAGCCTGTCGCATAGCTCGAACAAGAGCGAATCTGACGCCTCGGCAGGCGCTAAAAGCTCGCCTCCCACAAAGACAGCGCCTTCACGTTCAATCTGAACCAGAAGCTCATCACCGACTTCAATCACCTTGTCTCCACCGGTGAAATCATTCGGCAGTACCAATGGTATCGTGGTCTCAGGCGTAAAAATGAGAGAAATCGCAAAGAAGAGAATCAGAATGAACGCGATGTCAATCAGGGAGGTCGTCGCTTCCGCAAATGGATTCCGAACTCGCATCCTATTTCTCCCCCGGCCCTGCCAGAAGCTCACGCATCGCGGCGACGCGAGAGATCAGGAAGTGCCGTCCGATAATACCGATGAGACCGACGACCAAGCCGCAGACGGTTGTCACCATCGCGACATACATGCCTCCCGCCAGACTTTGCATCGTGACATGCTCGACCAGCGTTTGCTCCCGGAAAACCTGAACCAATCCCACGACGGTTCCGAGCAATCCCGATACCGGCGCGGCGGCAATCATCATGTCAAGGAAGAGGAAGCGATTCTGAAGGCTTTCCATTTCAAAATCGACAGCGTGGCGAGGGTCGAGACCACCGCCCGTTGCGAGTTTTCGAATCGTCTGGCGAATTCCCTCTAAAAAGCCTTTCTGATGAAAGCGGATCAGGTAGTAGGCGGTGAAACCTAATCCCAAGAACAGCAGAATTGCTTGAAAGAAGTAGATCCAGACATCAAAAGCCCGAAACAGCACCACAAAAACCCCGATGCGCTCCGACATAGTCACATGACGGCCGACATCTCCGGTCTGGGCGAAGGACACACCCACATAAAACAAAGCCAAACCTGCAGCGACTAAAGCCACCTTAAGAAGTGCGCGCGAACGTTTTTCATTCCATCGAAACATAGTTTATCTCCTTCTGCCTACGGTAATCTGAATTACTAAATAGTATGAATTAGAATATAATAAGTCTCTAAGACAGATGCAAGATGAATATTGACAATCTTCTGAAAAATCAACCTGCTTGATTTCGAAACGCACAACCCAGAATACCGGAAAATCCTTCTTGATGCAACGAAAAACGCCTTTCTCTCGTTACATACAAGGCAGGCTTCTTGGTAACCTTCACGAAAATAATCGATTTAAGATGTTATATATCAATAGGTAACATCTTTTATCATTCGAGCAGGGGTGGCTCAAAGGTTTTCGGGGCCAGATTTTTGCCTTGCAATTCATTAAGAAAAATGGTAGATTTACATTCCCAAAAATCTTGCAGGCATTCGCTCAGGAGGACATGGTAGCTCTGGCTATGGATCTTCATTGTTAAACCCTATCGGCTCGATACCGATTGGAGTCATTGCGCACAAGAATGCCTGCACCCACGATGCTTTCGAATAAAAGCCGTTTTTCCCTTCGTTTTTTCCCACTGGCCTTTCTTCTTTTGGTCGGAAATCCAACCATTGCGCCCGCGAAGGTTGGTTTTTACTACTCCTGTGCGGATTCGCTGACAACAAACTTCCTCGTCCGGCGACTCCCTCAAGGTCTTTCCCTCACACCCCACGCTCTACTGGAACGCCCCACTTCCAATTTCTATGTCATCGAAACCGTTATCGACAGCAGTCTGCAATATGTCATACTGCGCGAACGAATTAAAACAGACGACATGCGTCCTCCGACGGTTTTAACCTATGAGGAATACCGCGACCTGCGTTTGGCGGCGGATATCCGTCAACTGTTCCATGAAAAAACGCGCGCCGCGTTCAAATTCCAAAAAGTTGCCGCCTCAGGAGAAGGCATCGCGATTGACGTTCCCTTCCGTATTAAAAGCCGCACATTCCGCCGGATTTTCGGCGGCGAGCGCGTGGGATTGCGCGTGAGCGGCGATATCAGCATCAATGGTCATATCCGGCGGCAAAAATTTTCTCAGATTCAAACCGCCAATAATCAGAACGCTTCCACGTCGTTCCTGATTGACCAGACTCAACGCTTTACCATCGAAGGGAAAGTCGGGGAGAAAGTCAGAGTGCGTGTGGATCAAGATTCCGAACGTCTCTTTGATTTTCAGAACTCTATCGCTCTGACCTATACCGGCGACGAAGATGAAATTGTCCAGTCTATCCAAGCCGGGAATATTGACATGCGTCTGGGCACCAAACTCGCGACATTTTCCGGTCGCAATCAGGGTCTTTTTGGTCTAAAAACAGAAGCGAAAATCGGCGCTCTCACTCTGACCGGCATCGCCTCTCTCGAAAAAGGACAGAAGAACAAGCAGCGTCCGAACGCCAGCGGCTCTCAGGCTCGTCCTCCGTTTTCAGAAAAAGACTACCTGCGCGGTGTCTATTTCTTTCTGAGCGATGCAGAGTATATGTTTACGGATACCGATGGCAGGGAAAAGACCTTCTGGGATTATCGCGAGAATTACCGGAACTTCGTCAATCGAACCCATGTGGCGGTGGCCGAACTCGGGCGCATTTCCTCCATTGAAGTCTATGTCTCAAGTAATACCTATTCGGGCGGGCAAGGTTCGACACCTTTGCCCGGCGTCGCCGTGTCGTGGCCATACATCGGCCAGCCCCTACTTGACGATTCCCTGATAGGAGACCATGAGCATCGCAGCGGGCAGTTCCGGCGGCTTGATTACGCGTCCGGCGAATACGACTTCGATAGGGCTCTTGGGTTTATCCGGCTGCGGTATCCGGTTACTCAGGGAGACATTTTGGCTGTTGCCTATGCGACAGCGGCGGGTGATACATTCGGTGTCTTGGCCGCTAACCCGGACAGTCTGAGGCTTTTGCTGCTGAAACCTGAGAGTCCCCAACCGACCGATACCACATGGAATCTCATGTTCCGGCATGTCTATTCACTCGGCTCTTCAGATATAAATCCGGACAATTTCAAAATGGAAATCGTCCGTTCCGCCAGCAGCGCCAATATTCCCGAGACCGGTTTACCGGGGCTGAACGAAACCTATCTGACCACCTTCCGCTTTGACATGGAACAGGAAACAGGTGGGGGAGATCCCGACGGCAAAGTGGACAACCTGCCCGCTCTTATCCGATACGACCGTGGTGAGGTTCATTTCCAAGACCTGACACCTTTCTGCCCGGAAGGATTCTGGGATGGCCCAAGCGGGGGAACTTTCATGACGTATCCTCTACCGGATTCCGGCAAATACAAGCATTGCGAACTTTATACGAATACAAGGACTGTCATTCAATCTCGGAGCGCCTATTGGAGCTTCCAAACGGAATTCCGCGGCTCGCGTACTGTCTATGATTTAGGCCCTCTCGTCCTCGAAGGCTCCGAAGAAGTGATTCTGAATGGCGTCCATTTGCAGCGCGGAATCGACTACACCATCGATTATATGTCCGGCCAGCTCCGTATTTTGAGTGAAGCGGCGAAAGCCGAAAACGCCGACCTCGAAATCCTCTACGAAAGCGGCACCGTTTTCCAGCTCGAACGCAAAAGCCTACTCGGGCTCCGGGCGGAATATGAACTATGGGAAGATTCCTACATTGGAGGGATGTGGCTCTACCTTAATGAAAAACCCCTCGAGAAGCGTGTCCGTGTGGGTTCGGAACCGGTTCGCAATACTCTCTATGACATAAATACAAAGCTGACGTTCCGTCCCCAATTCCTGACCCGCGCCGTGGATTTATTACCCTTAGTCAACACGGAAACACCTTCTCTGGTGACATTTGATGCGGAAGTTGCCCGCGTGTATCCGAATCCGAATTCAATGGAGAATCAAGCCACGGGTGATGTGGGAGGATTGGCCTATCTGGACGATTTCGAAAGTTCCCGAAGAGCGGTTCCGCTGGGACTTTTGCGGCGACAATGGATGCTGTCTTCAATTCCTGTGGATACCGATATTGACTCCCTCCGCGGCAGGATGATTTGGTACAACCCAACGGTCAGCGGACAGGTTCCGGTTCAGGAAGTCTTCCCGGATAAAGAAGTCAATCAAAATGTCGCCAACACGCTCCAGTCTTTGAACATCACATTCCGTCCGGATTCAAGTACGGGCGACGCTACCCGCAGTTGGGGCGGAATTATGCGCTACCTCGGAGAAGCTTATGCCGACCAGACCCTTTCGAAATTCATCGAAATCTGGGTCAAATGGGACGGAAATAACGACGGGCGGTTGGTCGTTGACCTCGGACAGGTTTCCGAGGACGCCCTGCCGGATAATCAGATGAGTACCGAGGATCGTCCGGAACCGGGACAGCCGCAACCCGGCGACGCCAGTTTTGACCCGCGCTGGGAATATGGAAACGGCATTATTAATGGCCCTGAGGAAGACACCGGGATTGACGGCATCGCGGGACCCGCGGACTCCGCTTACTGGAACGGCTTGACCCGACCGAAGGTCCCCTCTATGGACGACTGGAATTATACCGCCGGGACAAGCTACTACGAGAACATCAACGGCACCGAAGGAAACCTGAACGACGAGAGCGGCAACTATCCTGACACGGAAGACCTCAACAACAACCAAGTCCTCGATCTCCAGAATCACTACTATTCGTATAACTTCTGGCTAAACGATAGCTGCCACTATATCGTGGGAGGTCAAACGAATATCTACGGTTGGCGTCTCTTCCGAATCCCTTTAGAAGAATACTCGAATACCGTCGGCAATCCTTCGTTTACGCAGATCCGTTTTGTCCGTGCCTACCTGACCGGCTGCAGCGGAGACAGAAACGGGAACAAGAACATTAAAATCGTCCAGTTAGACATCGTTGGCAACGAATGGCAGCAAGTATTCCCGGTCGATTCCGTCGAGCGTGTCAGCGTTGCGATCATCAACAATCATGAGAATCCCGGTTATGTCAGCCCTCCGGGTGTGCAGGGAGAAATTGATCCCATCTCGGGCGTGCGTTCCAAAGAGCAGTCCCTCGTTCTCGAGATACACGAAGCGAAATCTTATTTGGATCCCGTGCTGGACGGTGGATGGATTGCGAAGAATCTTTACACCTCGATAAACCTCCTCGAATACCGCCGCTTGAAGATGTTCATTCATGGCGGAGGAACGGATTACACCACATTCCCGGAAGGACGGCTCGAACTCATCTTCCGGCTGGGATACAGTTACGCGGACGTTTTCGATAACTACTACGAGATAAATAAAATTGTCTATCCCGGTTGGGCGGAATCGAATACGATTGATATTGCCTTAAATGACCTGACACGCCTGAAAACCCTCCGAGACGCTGATACTCTCTATTCCCCAGAATTTCCATTCTACGAGACGCTTGATTCCGTCACCACCGTCAGTATCCTCGGCAATCCCGCTCTGTCGCGTATAGGATTCTATTCATTAGGTGTCCGGATGGCGACCCGGCCTCCGGTTTATAACGAGGAAATCTGGGTGGATGAACTCCGCCTTTCCGAAGTGTATAAAGATCCCGGAACCGCCGCGGATGTAAGTGGTCAGGTGAAACTCGCGGATTTAGCGACGATAAACGTAGGCTATGAAACTCGCGACGCTGATTTTCACAATGTAAATACGCGTATCGGTGACCAGAATACCCGTGAAACGAAGCGCGCTTCCGCAAAAATTTCTCTCCACAAGTTCTTTCTCGACCGATGGGGCTTCAATCTTCCTTTATCGCTAAATTATTCTGATTCTAAACAGACTCCAAAATATTTTCCGAATTCGGATTTTCGAGTCAATCCTGATCACGCGCCGGACAGCATCAAATCGCTGAAAACGGATTACAGCGCTCAGATTAATTTTTCGAGGGCGGGAAGCGGGAAATATGCTCTGACGAACTACACCATAGATCGTATCACGGGCGGCTTCTCTTTTTCTCGAAGTGATGGAAGCAGTTTTCAGGAGGTTGAACGCTGGAGCGAGTCGCGAAGCGCCAACGCCGCCTATAGTTTCCCCACCAGCCGCGGCCGGGGAGTCGCGCCTCTCTTCTTCCTGCGAGGAATCCCGATGATCGGCGTTTTGGGCGACAAACGGTTCTACTATAAGCCGACCAAAATCACCACCAGCGCGGACGCCAGCGAATCCTCCAGCCATCAGGAGCAGCGCACCGGCGTCGTGCAGGATACTCGAACCCTGCGGACCAATCGAAACTTCTCGACCGGTTTTAACTTCTTCGAACCGCTGACGATGGATTATGGGCGAACCATCCGTTCGGATTTATCCAATGGAGATTGGAAAGATTTGACCCGGCTTGATTTCGGTCGGGATTCCGACATCTCGCAGAACTTTTCATCCAATTATAATCCGACCTTCGCTTCCTGGCTGCGCTCCGATTTCAGCTATAATGCAGACTACCGCTGGGCACACAGCAATTTCGCGCAGGACAACTCACAGAGTATTTCCAGCAACCGAACCATCCGGACGGATTTCCAGATTGACCTCTTTCGGGTTTTAGGAGAGGTCAAAGAACCCTCCGCCGCATCTCCGTCAGAAGAACCATCGGAAGAGCCTTCGGAAGAATCCTCCGGGTTTTCAGAATTTCCTTCAGGCGAGGGGTCTCCTCCGGACAGTGGAGCCGTACGCGAAGACAGCGTCCAGACTCCGAAACCTCGGGCAAAATCGCGGGGAAGTCTTCTTGACATGCTGCTAAATCCTGTGCGAAAAATATCTCGGTCTGTCGATCCCATCAGTTTAACTTACAATCAGGGGCGCTCGCATACTCAATCGGCGACGATAGGTCAGGCCGATTGGGGTTATCAATTCGGTTTGACACAGACTCCGAATGTCGATACGGTCGGAGGCTATACGCAGGTGCCTGCGCTTTCTAAAAACGAAGACTACGACCTGCGTTCAGGCTTCCGTATCGGTCAGAATATTCGTGTTGGACTCAGTCACGCGCTTCGCATCACATCGTCGATTTCAAATGCAAGCACCGGCTCGCGCGAAAGCACCGTCTTCTTCATGTCAAGCAAAGGAGGAGACGTCACGGCGATACCCTTCTTTGACTGGACCTTCGATTGGTCAGGCCTGTCTTCGTTTATACTCTTCCGGAAAGTGACCGAGTCAGTCAGTCTCAATAACGCTTTATCGAATCGCGTGCGAGAAAGCTGGACAGGAAGCGCCAGCCAAATCACTGGCAAGTCCTATACCCAGCAATGGAATCCCCTTATCGGGCTGAATATTCTATGGAAATATGGAATAGATTCACAAATCCGATACAGCTCCAGCAGCTCGTTTGAAGATCAAGTGCAGACGTCGACAAAGCGACGTTCGAGTGAACAGCAAATCTCGCTGACGATGGGTTATTCAATTCGCACAGGCTTCCGCATTCCGGTTCCCTTCCTCAACAGATTTCGACTGACAAACCAGACCAACATCTCCCTGGCCTTTGACAACCGCTCCTCTAAATCGGAATATACGCCGACCAGCAGCGGAGAATTTACGGTTCAGAGCGAGTCCAGTTCGTGGAATCTGACTCCGCGGCTAACCTATACGTTTTCCAACACCGTCAACGGACAAATTTATATGCAGATGAGCACGAATGACGATAAGATTCCTCCGCGAAAATCACGTAGTTTCGAATTCGGAGTTCAGATCAATATTGCGATTCGCGGATAAATTTTTCAGCGTCTTTCTCTTCGCTCTTGTCTTCGCTTTCGGGCAGTCATCGGCGTGCGCCGAGGTGCCTGAGTTTGATGACAGACACGCTTTCTTTCTATTGGAAGCGCAATGCGCCATTGGTCCGCGCAATCCCGGTTCAACGGGACACGCTCAAGGCCTGGAATTCCTGCAGCGTGAACTTAGCTTTTGGGCGGACACCGTCTTTCTGCAAACCTTCACGTACGACAGCAAAGACCGCGGGACGACACTAAGACTGTCCAACATCATCGGTCGCCTGAAACCCGAAGCACGCTCGCGGATTCTGCTGTGCGCTCACTGGGATACCCGGCCTGTCGCTGACCACGACCCGAATCCCGAAAATTGGGATACACCGATTCTCGGAGCAAACGACGGCGCGTCCGGAGTCGCCGTTCTCTTGGAAATTGCGCGACGCTGCGCTCTCGACCCTCCCGATATCGGTGTGGACATCGTTCTTTTCGATGGCGAAGACTACGGCATTGACGGCTCGCCCACCGACTGGCTTATCGGCTCGAAATATTTCGCCCGCAATCCTGTTATCCCCCGCGTGCGCTATGGCATTCTGCTCGATTTAATCGGCGACAGAGATTTGCATATTCCCATCGAAGATGCGTCGTTTTTCTACGCACGCGAAATCGTCGAGAAGATATGGACGACGGCTCGCGACTTAGGAATTACGACGTTCGAGAATAGAATCGGCCAGGCGATTTATGACGATCATATTCCGCTCAACGAAGCCGGCTTACCCACCGTCGATGTTGTTGACTTCGACTATGAATTCTGGCACACCGTGCGCGATACGCCCGCCGAATGCAGTCCGAAATCCCTCGAAGACGTCGGACGCGTGATAATGCATGTCATCTATAACGAGAAACCATAGAGGAGGCCGACATGAAGAAATCAACAAATCGCCGCTCCACTCTAATGTTTGTCTTTCTTCTGAGCGCAATTGGCTTTGGTCTCTTTCTCTCGTGTTCAACAATGGACCCTAATGGTATCATCTCTCCCCCAGACTATACCATAATAATAGAAGAAATCCCTGAAGCTCTTCCTGTAGATGTTGCAATCTATTTCCCAATCGTTATCCAACTGGAACCAAGCAATCCGGACATTGATTCGCTCTATTGTTTAATCTTTAATCCCGAAAACGAGTCTTTCCTGGATTTCTATCTTTATGACGACGGCTCAGCTTTCGACCATCCAATGGAAAGCACTCTTTTAAGCGTGCGTTCCGGCGATAATGTACCCGGTGATAGCAGATTCACGCGGCAGATTACCGGACAAGATTTCGAAGGTGATTTCGGCACTTACACTTTCGATTTCGTAACACCTGATGGAGATAGCTATTCAGACTCCATCGACATCCAACCTGTCGAAGCGCCCTCGTTTACAAGTGTCACACCGGTCATCTCAGAATTCCCGTCGGGCTTTGATCCCGTCGAATATGAAGTGCATATTCATAGACCCACTGCGAGTGATCGCATTGATTCGGTTTATCTTGCGCTTTGGTATTCGGGCATACCGACGAGCGATTTACGACATATTCCTTTCACTGCAAGTTTAGGCGATACTGTATGGACGTTGACCCTAACACCCGGTCATTTCTGGGGAATTCCTTCGGGTCTCTACGATTTTCAGTTTGTGCTTTGGGACAGGTTTGGTCTCTCAGCAGATACCGAGCAGCGATTTATCAGCATTGCAAACGGCCAGCCAGTCGTTTCGAATCCGGTTATGCCGGATACTATATGGCGTCCCCGGCAAGGCGAACCCAACGACACCACCGTTATCACCGTTCAGGCCGACGACCCTGAAACGCTGCTGGACATCGCCACCGTGCGTTTCGAGGTGCGCAAAGTCTGGGAAACCGAATGGACCGGCCACGAGGATTTCTATCTCCTCGATTTGGGAGGCCGATGGGATGATGTGGAGGGCGATGGCGTTTACAGCGTTCCGTTGGTGACAGCGTTTAGCGATTCTCTGAAAGACGATCTCTTCTATTTCCGTTTCTTTGCGATTGACTTCACGCAGGACACCAGCAACTACGTCATCGACAGCGTCCGCGTCATTGAACCCGTTGTCTTGCTATAAACTTCGCCGCGGCATGCGTCCCCGCGTGCCCGGAACGGCGATTGGTAAGCCGCAGGCTCTTAAAAATCAACAACATACTCCATTTCCTCTCAAAACTCAGGAAACTCTAGAATTTACTTGACAATCCAATGTCTTTTCGCTATATTTTATGATGTAAAATTGCTATTCTAAAGGGGCCTGCCATTTGGGCATGGGTCCTCTACAATTCAAGGCACAACTAAACTCCTTTTCAAGGAAGAGAGCGGTTTAGCTGTGCCTTTATATTTGAACGCCCCTGATAAGCGGTGCCGCGAAAAGTGCCTACTACCCAGCGGCCGACAACCAACCTTTAAGCCATCGCGGCGCCGTGGGGGGCCATTTATTGAAGATGGCGTTGGTGAAATGATTTCGCGAGGGGCGCAAGGCACTCTCTCACGGCGAGATTTGCGGCTACGTCCGTTCTATATATGCAAGCATGCCTTGACAATATCCGGAGAAGAGTGTATATTTGGCGGCGCAATTTCTCTCTATAGACGACATCATAGCGATATCCGTTCTCTTTAAAATGTGATGATGAATGTTACGGATTGCTAATTCAGTTCACACATGATGAGCCCGATATTTCGATACATCCCAGTGCTTTTACTTGCCGCCTTCGTGCCGTGCCTATATGCTGGAACACCGGCAGAGCAGCGTTTCGACAAAATGGAACGCCATTTGCGCGAGTTGCAGTCGTTAGAAGTTCACTATACGGCTGAGGGAGAAGCGTTTGCCGACAGCGCACTCGGTGGCCGGATGGTCTGGATTCGCCCGGACCGATTCTACCATGACACGCCGGAATGGACGCTGGCACAGCATGGCGACGAAAAATGGCGCTATCTTAAAGGCCAAAGCACTCTGATACTGGAAACAGTTCGCGACGATGACCCGCAATTGCCCGAAGAGGTGCTCTTTGCCCTGAATGAAGAAGTGGCGGCGGAAACTCTGGCAATTGATCCCGCGGAATCCGGGGCGCATAAGTTGACGCTGAAAACCACCAATGAACAGGCCACAGGTGAGTTCTGGCTCTGGCTGCATGCCGATTCCGACCAGCCTTTAAAAATCGCCTGGCGGCTCCCCGATGGAACGGTTGCCGCTTATCGCGTCGAAACATGGCGTGAAAATATATCGGTTGATGACGGCCTTTTCACTCGCCCCGATGCGAGTGAAACTATTGACTTTCGCTTAAAGAAAGAAACGGACAAGAGGTAGAGGAGGTATGGCAAAAGGTCGTCAGGCGACACGTATCGTCATTAGTATCGTTATATCGCTGTTCTTTTTATACCTTACGTTCTGGGCGCCGCGTTTTGGAGCCTTATTCCGGGGAGAAGAAGGCATCGGTCGCGCTCTATTCAGCCACGGGCGCTTCAACCTCGCGGACCTGTGGCAAGCGATGACCACGGCGCATTGGAGCTATATTGCTGCCATTGGCGTTCTTTATATGCTGGGACTTGCGTTGCGCGCCTGGCGCTGGCATCTTCTATTGCCGCACGGAACCCTGAATTACGGGCAATCTTTCGCGGCGATGATGGTCGGTTACATGGCCAACAACCTTCTGCCGCTGCGCATGGGTGAGTTTTATCGCGCACAGGTTGTCTGGCAGATGTGCGGTCTGTCGCGTTCGAGCGCTATGGGAACCATCGTTCTCGAACGGACGCTGGACTTGTTCTTTTTTCTGCCGTTCGTGGCCGGAGCTATGCTGCTTTATCCTTTGCCTTCGGCTCTGAAAACGGCGGGGATAACCGGCGCTGTCGTTATTTTGCTCTTAGTGGTTTTTCTTGTTTGGATGGTTTTCCAAAGGCAGCAAGCTATGGCGGCACTTCGATTTATGCTGTCAGTACTGCCATCGCGTTTTCGTGAAAAGGCCATCGCGCTCTTCGACAAATTTACCACTGGCCTTTCGGCACTGCGAGATATAAAGCTCTGCTTGCGGCTGACGGTTTACTCTCTCGCGCTGTGGGTTTTATATTCTACGGTTATGTATCTGATGCTTCTGGCGATGAACCTGACAGGGCCTGAGATACCAAGCATCGCGAAGGATCCCTTGGCAGCGTCGCTGGTTCTTCTGGTCATTACCACCATCGGCTTTGTCACGCCGAGTGCGCCGGGAGCAGTGGGCACTTATCACGGCGTTACCGTTTTGGGACTCAGTCTTTTCGGCGTGCCGGGAGATCAAGCCGCCGGATTTGCGATTCTGCTGCATGCGATGAATTTCCTACCGCTGACAGGCATCGGGCTCTTTTTCTTCTGGCAGCAGGGTCTCTCGTTTCGCAAACCGGCAGAAACCGAATAGATTTTTAACTCCTCATTTCAGAGGCGGGTTTTGGAAAATAAGACAACAACTCCTCAGATTGCAGATTATCTGCGCATTCTCTTTCGCGGGCGTTGGATAATTTTCATGTCCTTCCTAACCGTGGTGGCGACATCGGCATACCTCACCTACAAGATGGAGCCGGAATACAAGGCTTCTGCTACCATTCTGATTGAAAACCGGGATATTGTCGAGTCGAAGCTTTTTAATGCGCCTTCGCCCTACATACAGAGAACACATGTAGCGAACCAGACGGAAATCCTCAAAAGTCGGACACTTGTGGAGGAAGTCCTCCGCCAATATGAGGATTCGCCATACCGCGACGAACTGGAAATGATGAGCGCAACCGTGGATGATAAAAAGCCTACTTTCAATGATTGCGTCGATAGACTCCGGGAAAACTCCACGATTACCAACATCAAGGATACGGACATCCTCGTCATGACCTTTCGGGCACATTCCGGGTTCGAAGCTGCTTTTTGGGCGAATGCCCTCGCGGAACAATACTATAAAAGCTCCCTCCAGGCCAGCCGGGGAGAAGTCTCTGAAATCCGTCGCTTTCTGGAAAAGCAACTCGAAAAAACACGGATAAAACTCGCGGAAAGTGAGGATTTACTCAAACGCTACAAAGAAGCCCAGCGCGTCGTGGCGCTCGAACCGGAGACGATGAAACTTGTTGAACAGGCGGCTACTTTCGAGTCCTACTACAATCAGGCTGAAACCGACCTCAATTCCAATCTGCGCCGCTTGGATTATCTGAAGAAACAGCTCTCACAGACGAAACTCACTCTGGTTGATGATGTGACGCAGATTACAAGTCCGCTGATTGAACAACTTCAACGCGATATCGCCGAACGCCAGTCGCGGGTAGCCAGTCTCCTGGCCACTCCCGGTCCCGGCACGGATGTGACCGTCGCCGCCATTGAACGAGAGATTAAACGGATCAAAGAGCGCCTCGTTTCCGAGACGCGTAAAATCGCCAGTTCGGGGATTGCTTCTATCGATCCCATTGGCACATCTCAAGATATTTTCAACAACATCCTGACGACAGAAATAGAAGTGCGTTCCATTACGGCCCGTGCCGAGGCACTGCGCGATATTGTGGATGATTTTAACGCACAACTGGAAAGCCTTCCCGAAAAGAGTCTGATTCTGGCGAGGCTGGAACGGGATACCAAGCTCCATGAAAAGCTCTATCTCATGCTCAATGAGAAATACGAGGAAACCCGAATCGCTGAAGCAGGCAAGATGCCGTCGGTGCGCATCATTGACCGCGCAACTCCCCCGCAGCAGCCGTTCCGTCCCGACAAACGAATGAATATTATCATCGGAATTTTTCTAGGACTCGGACTCGGCTTAGTCATCTCATTTTCTCTGGAATTCATGGACGATTCCATCAAAACCCCTGAAGATATCGAAAAGCTTTCGTTGCCACTTTTGGGAACGATTCCTGCTGTGAAAATCGCTGAAGTCGCCCGGCGTTTGAAGCGAGAAGGAAAGGGTTATTCGGTAGCTGATTTGGATCTGCACGAGTCCAAGCTTGTCACACGCTTCTCCCCGACATCACACGTTTCGGAAGCCTATCGCTCTCTGCGAACCAACCTTCAGTTCCTCTCGCCGGATCAGCCTCATAAAGTGCTGATGGTGACATCAGCGGTAACCCGTGAGGGAAAGTCAACGATACTGGCGAACCTGGCGATTGCGACCGCTCAAGCAGGCAGCCGCGTTCTCTTGGTAGACTCGGACCTTCGTCGCCCCGCGCTGCATGAGTTCTTTCATCTTGAAGATTCAAAAGGCTTGTCTGAAGTCCTTCGCGGCTCGCTGTCCCTTGATAAGGCTGTGCACAAAACGGACATTGAGAATCTCCATGTTCTGACCGCGGGAGAATCTCTGGATAGTCCTTCAGAAATGCTGGCGACGAATGGTATTGCTCATTTCATTGACGAAGCTCGAAGCAAGTATGACTTTGTTCTCATGGACAGCCCGCCGCTCATGGCGGTAACCGATGCTGTCATACTGAGTACTCGTGTCGACGGCTCATTTCTTGTGGTGGCCTCCGGTTTCGTCGGGTCGCGCGAAGTGAATCACGCTGTTTCACTTATGCGTAATGTCAATGCTCCCTTCCTCGGCATTGTCTTAAACGGCCTCGATATTAAGAAGATCTATGGGTCATACTACTACCATTTCCATTATTATCAATACTATCAATACTTCGATAACCAAGACAGAAAAAAACTCGAGCGCGTGAAAAACAACGGCAAGCACGCCGTAACTTGATTCTTCCGGATTTGCCAACACCTATCTCATATCCTCTCAGCCGGCCTCTCCCCAAAGAAGCCGGTTTTGTCATGGAATCCCCCGCCAAAATCAACCTCGGTCTCCGGATTTTGGGACACCGCGATGACGGCTACCATGACATCGAAACCATTTTTCAGGAAATCTCGCTCACGGACAGTATGGAATTCCGTCCTTCCGGTGATTTCCGGTTGACCTGTACAGATGAAACCCTCGACTGCGGCAAAGGAAATCTTATCACCATTGCCGCAAACAAGTTAGCTCAAACAACCGGGCATCTTCTTCAGGGCAAGGTGCATCTTTTTAAGCGGATTCCCATGGGAGCAGGTTTTGGAGGAGGCTCGGGCAATGCCGCTGTCGCCCTGCATGGCCTTTGCAGGCTCTGGGATATTCGTCCCGCGCCGGGCTTGCTTGAACAACTAACTGGTGAAGTTGGGGCGGATTGTTCCTTTTTCCTGCAAGGAGGACTCGCCCATGCCACTGGTCGGGGAGAGCGACTCGAGTGGCTTGATGGAGCTGTTTCAGGCACGATTTTGCTGGTGATACCGGCTTTTCCTGTCCAAACGGCTTGGGCGTATGAAAACGTACAAATCCTCTTGACAAATAGAGAAAAAAATAGTATTTTGAAAGATTGTATAAACTCAAGTAATCCACTGAGGGCACTTGCTAACCGGGCGACAAACGACCTCGAACCCGGTGTTTTTCGGCGATTTCCTGAATTAAGGGACATTAAAAGTGAGCTGCAGTCCTCCAAAGCCGATTTGGCCGGGCTTTCAGGCAGTGGCAGCGCCCTTTTTGGAATTTATCAGGACCGGTCCCTGGCCGAGCTGGCCGCGCAGCGTTTTCACGGCCGATACCGGACTTTCATTTGCTCCCCGATTGCGAGGCAACGCTAAAGCTTCCATGCAATCGTGAGAGTGCTTACTTATCTACGGAAGCCACGCCTGCGGAGGAACCTATGGGCACAGAACAGGGAATTGACATCACCGAGATTAACATCAGTCTGCGTGATGAAGAAAAGCTGAAAGCATTTGTAAACATTACTTTTAATGACGTTTTTGTGGTCAGGGGATTGAAAGTCATCTCGGGAAAAAATGGGCTTTTCGTCTGCATGCCGAGCCGGCAATTGGAAAACGGAACCTACAAGGATATCGCCCATCCGATTTCGAATGACTTTCGCCAGATTCTTGAAAACAAGATTCTCAGTGAGTATCGCCGATTAGCAGAGGAAGCTGCTGAAGTCCCGAATGCGCCCGGTCATGGGGCGGATTCCACGGCCGATTCTGGGGCGTAGCCAAGCGGTAAGGCACGGGGTTTTGGTCCCCGCATGCGGAGGTTCGATTCCTCCCGCCCCAGCTCATTTAAGAGGGGGCAGGTGATAGAATGAACCGGAAACGGTTTTCGAAGCTGTTTCCGACGTGTAAATATTGAGCCAACGTGGCACAAAATCACCTAAAGATTTTTACGGGCACCGCCCATCCTGAACTGGCAAAGCAGATTGCCAAGTCGGCCGGTATGTCGCTGGGTTCGGTCGATGTGCAGCGCTTTTCGGACGGGGAAATCGGGGCGAAATACAATGAGAATATCCGGGGGTGGGATATCTTTCTCATTCAACCCACGCTCCCGCCTGCCGATAATCTGTTGGAACTGCTCATTCTCATTGATGCGGCGAAACGTGCTTCGGCGCGGCGAATCACAGCCGTGATTCCTTATTTCGCGTATGCGAGGCAGGATCGTAAAGACCAACCCCGCGTTGCAATTACCGCGCGGCTCATCGCTGACCTACTGGAAGCCGCAGGTGCGGACCGCGTTTTGACAATGGATTTGCATGCTCCGCAGATTCAAGGCTTTTTCAAAATCCCGTTCGACCATATCTACGCGTCGAAGCTCTTTATCGAATGGTTCCGAAAACATCCCATCCGCGACCTGGTCATCGTCGCTCCGGATGTCGGTTCGACAAAACTGGCGCGATTCTACGCCACTCAGCTCAACACGGATTTCGTCGTCGTGGACAAGGAACGTCAGCGCCCCAATCAAGTGCATGCGATGAACCTCATCGGCGAAGTCGAAGGGCGACGGGCGCTCATCGTCGATGATATGATCGACACAGGGGGAACTTTCGTTGCGACGGTCAAGCTCCTTCTGCAAAGGGGCGCGCACGAAATCATGGCGGTGATTACCCATCCGGTTTTTTCCGGACAGGCGGTTAAGCGAATCGAAGCCTCACCCGTTAAAGCGATTGGGGTTTGCGATACGCTTCCGACGCCACAGCAGCATCTGTTTCACAAGATTCAACTGGTCTCAACGGCGAAAATCTTTGCACAGGCGATTCTATCCATTCATAGTAACCGCTCACTCAGCAAGCTCTTCATTCAGCAAATGAAAGCTTAAGATAAGAAACGGCAACGTTAGACCACTTACAACGAGAGATTAAGAAGAGAAGATCCGGAAGGAACGATGGAAAAAGTAGTATTAGAAGCTCAAGCGCGACCGACAGGGAAAAGGGCGCTTAAAGATTTGCGAAAAGAAAACTCGGTTCCCGCCGTCTATTACACGGGACATCGAGAGGTGCGGCATATCGCCATCGATGCTCATGACCTGTCGCGAAAATTGTCGGAAGATATCGCGATGCTTCACCTGATAGTTGATGGTGAAGAACTCCCCTGTATCATCCGTGAACTGCAGCGGGATCCGGTCAGTGAACGGATTCTTCATGTCGATTTCTTCGCCGTGGAGAGCGGACAAAAACTTCGCGTGGCTGTTGCGTTTCATCTCATCGGCACACCGGAAGGCCTTAAACAAGGCGGCATCCTCGAACACGCTATCCGCGAGGCGCAAATCGAATGCCTGCCGCAGGATTTGCCCTCCCGTCTGGATGTCGAAATCTCTCATCTGGAAATCGGGGATTCGATTCATATCGAAGATCTTTCTTTTGATAATATCACCATGCTTGATGACCCTCATACCCTCGTCGCTCATGTGATTCCGCCTCGACTGGAGACAGAGGTCGAAGAAGTTAAGGAAGAAGAAGCAGAGGAAGCGGAAGAACCTGAGGTGATTACAGAACGCCGCGGTGAGGACGAGGACAAGCAAGAGACCAAAGAAAAGTAAATCATGCCTCTGGTGGTCGGTCTCGGCAATCCCGGCGGCGCCTATCAAAATACGCCACACAATATCGGATTTGCCGTCGTAGAGGAATTAGCCCGGCGAACCGGGACACCTTGGAAGAGAGCGCGAGGGAAATCGCGTGTTGCGAAAGCGCTGAATCAGGAACCTCCGTTGATCTTTCTCAAACCCTTTGCCTATATGAATCGCTCCGGAAGGCCGGTTCAATCCGCACTGGCGCGTTACCGCATAGCGCAGACGGAGCTCCTCGTCGTCTGCGATGATGTCAATCTGCCTTTCGGCAGGCTACGGCTGCGTATTTCAGGTTCAGCGGGCGGGCATAAGGGACTTAAATCCATTATGGATGTCTTGGGTTCAGACGATTTCGTCCGGCTGCGTATTGGTGTCGGTGGCGGAGAACCCAGCGCAGACCTGACAGATTTTGTTCTTCGAAAATTTCCTTTAGATTTGCGCGACAGCGTTACCGCGCTTGTCGAACGCGCCGCGGATGCTGTCTTGTGCTGCGTCCAGCAGAGCGTCCAGCAAGCTATGAATCAATATAATGCAGAAACGGCTCATTCCGTTTCAAATGATAGCAACCCTCCCGGCGAAAAAACGCCGGGCACAAATGACCGCAGGGAGTCACGATGAAAGCAAGAACTTACGAATGCGTTCTCGTCCTGGATCCGGGTCTGGACGCAGACAAAACCACCGAACAACTCAAAAAATTCCAAGAACAAATTCTTGGACTCCGCGGAGAAATCCGTCGATGGGATCGATGGGGAAAGAAGCGGCTCGCTTATGAAATCCAACGCAAGCAATACGGCTATTACGCTGTCGTCATCTTTGACGGCGAGTCCACAGTCGTAAAATCTCTGGACCGTTATGTCAGGCTGAATCAATATATCCTGCGGCACCTGATTGTCCTGTTGGAGCCGCAACGTGTTCCTCCGGTTGACCCGTCCGCACAGCTTGATCCACCGATAGAGGAAAAAGCACCTGAACAGCCTGAAGAGATAAAAACCGATGACGTCGATAAAAAGGAGGATTCGATAGAAGACAAATCTTCTGTAAGCGAGCAGGCCGAAGTACCTTCGGAACCGGAGGAGGCTTCAGGGGATGACGCCGCCAGCGAATCGGCTGAAGAGGTGTCGTAGTCTGCCCGTAATGCCTGTTTAAAGGGTATCAGCCCGTTGACCGGAAGCGTGTTCCGGGAGAGAATTCATGTCTGTTGTGCAGGAGGAAAGTAAGATGGCTGATTTGAGAATGCCCGACATCAACAATGTGATTATCGTCGGCAATTTAATCAAGGACCCGACGTTCCGTTCGACAACTACGGGAACTCCCGTAACTAATTTTACCATCGCGTCGAATCGAAAATTCAAAGACAGTTCCGGGCAAATTAAGGAAGATGTCTGCTTCATTGGTGTCGTCGCATGGTACAAGCTCGCGGAAAGCTGCGTTGAAAATCTGAAAAAGGGCAGCGCGGTTCTCGTGGAGGGAGAACTTCAGTCGCGGAGCTGGAAGACCGAAGACGGTTTCAACCGCAATGTCGTTGAAATTAAAGCGCGCCGTATCCAATTCTTAAACAAGCGCGAAGTTTCCGCAGGCGTCGAACATGGCGAGCATGTCGAACATGTTAAAACGGAAACGAGTACGGAGCACGTGGCCGAGAATTCCGAGACAAAACCCAACCAAAGTGAAAAGGAAAAAGAACCTACTCTGGTGCATGCAGCAAACAATAATCAAACGTCCAAACCACTTCATAACGATTTCGGCTACCGAGATCTGAAAATATAAACCCGTGCAACCGTAGAAATCTAAAAGAGTCATCTCATGCAAATTATACTTCGCAGCGATGTGGAAAAATTAGGGAAAATGGGGGATGTTGCCCAAGTGAAGGGCGGCTATGCCCGCAACTTTCTAATCCCCCGCGGCCTGGCCTATGCCGCCACAAAATCCAATCTGGCAAGACTGACCGAAGAACGGCGGATTTTAGCTCAACGCGCGCTGAAAGAACAGCGCATCGCCGGTGATGTCGCCGCCAAACTCGACGGCATGAGCTTGACCGCGATGGTTGTCGTCGGTGAAGAAGACCGTATGTTCGGTTCGGTTACCAGTCAGGATATCGCCGAGCTTCTTCGGGAAAAGGGTATCGATGTGGACCGCCGCAAAATCCAGCTTGAAGAACCCCTCCGGGCTCTCGGCGAATTTCAGGTTCCCATCAAGCTTCATACCGATGTGACAGCGACGATTACCATTGAGCTCGCCAAGGAGAAGACGCTGGAGCCGTAACTTCCGGCGGATTGTATGAAGTTTCCTCATGTCACATTGCTCAAATCACGGCGCGGCTATCTCCAAGAGCTGCGCCTTTTTTTAGTAGAGGCTTTTGATGACATACGCCTTTGCATTGCTGTTGTTGCTGGTGGCGCAAGTTGCTCTGCCTGCGACAAAATACGTCTCACCGAGGTCAGATTCGCTGCCGGGTAGCGGCACGTCCGCAAATCCTTTCGGTGACTTGCAGCAGGCTATCGAGCAAGCGAAGGACGGTGATGTGCTCAAATTAGCGCCCGGCGAGTATCTTTCAACGCCCGCTCCATTTATCGAAGAGCTGTGCGGCAACTGCGCGGAACACAAGACCGACGTCCAAGCCACACGCGGATTTATCATCGAGGGCAAAACTCTGCACATTCAGGGAGCAGGAGCAGATACAACCACCTTGTGCACCGATGCTGGTTATGGCGTCCTCTTCCTGAACTCCCGCGGCTCGACTCTCGAAGATGTCATGATTACCGGCGGCGTGCGAGACTTTGATGGGAATGCCACGGACGCTGGGATCGTCGTGAAATTTTCCTCGGTGACCATCCGCCATTGCCATATCCGTGACAATACCGATTACAACGATTCTGTCATTGTGGGTATCGGCGGCGTTATGGGGCGCGAAAATTCCGAACTCCTTATTCAGGAATGCCGCATAACGAACAATTCGTGGGACGGCGTCGCACTCTACCGTGGAGCAACAGCCGTCATTGAGGATTGCGTGATTGATTCCGGTCGCGGAGTGGGCATCGGCGTTACGTGGGACGCGTCAGCAACGTGCCTGCGCAACCGCGTTTCCAACTATTGGAAAGGCATCGGAAGTTTCGGAACATCCACCGTCGTCGCTCGCAACAACGCCGTCTTCGATAACCTCGGCTGGGGAATTATCGCTACGGGTGAAAGCCATCTTATCGCCGAGAATAATGTCGTCACACGCAACGGGAACTGCGGTATGGCGATCTGGTCGGCGAAATGCCGCGGCCGAATCGTCAACAATATCATTACGAAAAACGGCCACCGGAAAGAATGGGTCTGCCCGTGCGTGGGACTCTGGAGCGTCGGAAAAACGACCCATTGGACGATTGATTATAATGATGTGTGGGCGAATTTCTTAGATGATTTCAAAGGACCGATTCCTGTGATGCAGATGAACGGAACCCTGTCCGCCAACCCGCAATTTATTGACTCTCCTAATTTTCATCTGGCTCCATCGTCACCCTGCATCGATGCAGGAGATTCCAAATTGACCGATCCGGACGGCACACCTTCGGATTTAGGAATCCACGGCGGCCCCGCGGCAAGACGTTAGCGATGTCCTATTCCCTCCTACGTCCCCTGCTTTTCCTGAGCGACCCCGAGCGCGCGCACGAGCGCGCGTTAACGTGGCTCGAACGCAGTCAACATAGTGCGTTTCTGTCCCGTTTGATGCGCCGCACTTGTCAGATTCAGGATAAAAAATTAGAGCGCAAGCTGGGTAATCTGATATTTCCGAATCCGATTGGATTGGCCGCTGGATTCGACAAAGACGGGCGGGTTGTGCAGGCGGCGGAAAATCTCGGCTTCGGTTTTATGGAAGTCGGAACGGTAACTCCGAAACCACAGCCGGGCAATATCAAACCCCGGCTTTGGAGATTCCCTAAACAGAAGGCACTCGTCAATGCGCTTGGTTTTCCGGGCATTGGTGCTGCTGCCGTCGCGCATCACCTGAAGGATGTAACCGTTTCCATTCCTGTGGGCGTGAACCTCGGTAAGAATTTCGACACTCCACTCGAGCACGCGCACGAGGATTTACTCGCCGTATTGGGAATACTTTATCCGTTCGGCGATTTCTTTATCGTGAATGTTTCTTCGCCCAACACTCCGGGGTTGCGAGAACTGCAGCAATTCGAAGCGCTAACAAGAATTGCGAGCACGCTGCAGGAGAAATTAGCGGAGTTAGGGCCTAAACCTTTGCTGGTCAAAATTGCTCCCGATGTGACGGAACAAGACTTGGAAGAAATCGTACAGACCGTTTCCCAAAACAAGCTTGCCGGACTTGTTGTCGCCAACACAACCACCAACCGCGCTCAAGTGCCGGGTGCGGCTTTCCTCGACCGCGGAGGTTTGTCGGGTAAACCTCTCTTCGAACGAACGCTTTCACTGATAAAACAAACCCGCAATCTCTTAGGACGCGATACCATCCTCATCGCTTCCGGAGGTATCTTCAGCGGTACTGACGCCGCGAAAATCTTCGAGGCGGGCGCCGACCTCGTTCAAATCTATACCGCGCTGATTTACCGCGGCCCCCGCTGTGCAAAGCTCATCAACCGCGAGCTACTGAATTTCCTTTAATTCCATTTCATCCGCGACCAGAGGTCGCGGCTAGTATCGAGAGGAATTTAATTCGCAAAACACCCATTCCCATGTAATTCTTTTCTAACAAAGCTCACGTAATTCATTTATTCTTGCCCCGATTGCTGAAAAAAGCGGTCGGGGCATTTCTATTATGAATCGTTATTCGGATACGTTTAATTCACCTGTTGAGCAGAAATATTATAGTAACACGAGCGTCAGGCGCACTGATTTGAGTAAAATAAATTGCGGAAATTGAAATAATGATTGAATTAAAACCGAGTTTCTGATAGATTTATAGCAATCAACTTATACATTGTTGCAATCTCCTCTTGGGACGTTCGTAAAGAACTCTTTTAAAGAGACATATGCGGCTCTGTACGTGTGTATACGCGGGTGCATTTCGTCCCTTGAAGAAGGGGAATGCATTTGTGTAATCTCTATCGTTATTTATGTGTTGTCCTTGCCATAGTAAGGAGACTTCCTATGAGAACGCCCATGATGCGCTGGATTTTTGTTTTCACTGTTATGCTTTTTACGAGTGCTTTGACCTATGCGGGAATTGATGCGACAACCGCCCCACTAAAACCTGGGCAGGGAGAATTCGAAACTCCCCTACTTGGCAATCTGGATTGTACCAACGCGATTGCCATTTCATGCCCGGAGACTGTTTCGGGACAGACCATTGAATACCCGAACAATGTTTCTTATTGGTCGTGTGGATTCACTGATCCAGGCGGAGAAATCATCTATGAATTGACGCTCGAAACCGTCATGGATTTGACCATCACGATTCTCGAACAGAACGAAGGATGTATTGACGTTTATTTTCTTGAACAGTGCGACGAACAACCGTGCACCTGGATTGGATCGGAAACAGGAGATGCCCGGATGATTCACGATATCGGCCCCGGCACCTTCTATGTCGTTGTCGATCGATGGATTGGCTGCAGCCCCGGGTCGTATGATTTCGAGCTTCAATTTGACTGCAATCCTCCGCCGCCTTCCTGCAATTATATCGGCCGCAGTACAGAAAATTTAGGTCGGCTTAATTGGTACGCTGATGGAGAATGGAGTTCCGTCGACGGGCTTATCTATCAGGTATTCCGAGGCGGCTTTCTCCCGGCGGCTCCCGATGTTGTTGTCTTCAATCCGACAACCGGCGATGTCGTGCGCAGCTTTCAACTAAGCTTCACAACCGCTGCTCAGCGCGGAATCGCTGTGGATGCCCGCAATGGAAATCTATGGATCGCGGGATGGATCAATAGAATGATTTACTATGTTGACGATGCAGGCTCTCTGATCCACAGCTTTGGTCATGGGCCTCTCTATGCCGGATTAGCGTACGATCCGGACAACCAACGACTCTGGGCGGTCACAAACAACGCCCCTGATAAATATTTTGTCTATGATGTCAGCAATCCTTTGGAGCCCACTCTCCTTTGGGGACCCACACCGGTCCCTTGGCAATGCGGCGGTACGTTCTTCGGAACTAATTTCAACGGCGCCGGTCTCGAATACAGTCCTTTTTCCAACAGCGTTATCTTCATCAATCAGGATGGAGCGGCACAGGAGTGTTTCCATGATAACGGAGACGGAACACTGACGCCGATGGGCTGCTGTCAGTTGTCCCCCCTCCAGTGGCCTTGGGGTTGTGCGCTGATTGATGGTGCTTTCGGCGATCGTGGCGCTCTATTCGTCACCAGTCTCGACGAATGGCCCTTTGGACCGTGGCTGGTGGATGTGTTCGAAACCGTCTGCGATGCCATGCTTCCCGTCGAACTCTCTTCTTTCACAGCGACCGGCCGCAATGGATACATTGACCTCGCCTGGACAACCGCCAGTGAACTTAATACGGCTCATTTCAATGTCTATCGCCGACAGACAACATCGACCTGGCGCGAAATCGCGCAGATTCCTTCACAAGGCAACGGGACATTTATGCGCGACTATACCTACAAAGACGAAGGCGTAAGAGTAAATCAGGAGTACGAGTATTTGCTCGCGGATGTTGACCTATCAGGACTTGAAACGCGGGCTGACAATATGATATGCCGAGCCACCGCTCTTCCGGAAGCTCAACCTACGGACTTCGCCCTCTATCAAAACTACCCCAATCCCTTCAATCCGGAAACCACCATTCGCTACGACGTGGGAAAAGCGGGACACGTGCAGTTGCAGGTCTTCGATATTACGGGAAGACTTGTTTCTACTCTTGAAAGCGGCTACGCCGCTGCAGGGTCTTATTCGGTTGTTTTCGATGGGAGTGAGTTGCCGTCGGGAATTTATCTGGTGGTTTTAGATGCGGAACGCTTCCGCGCCGTAACGAAAATTGTTTTAGCAAAATAGATGATGTCGCGCATTCCTCCAAGCGACAATCATTGACCGAACCGCGCAAACGCCCCTTCCGTTTGCGCGGTTTTTTCTATAGACACTTCCCCATACTGGCAAAATCTCATTATCAGAAAGATAGACAAAGCCCCGCTTTTTTCAGGTGGGGCTTGTTTCATGCCATTAAGATATTGAACAGCGAATTAAGGACAAAAAGGGGAGGAGGAAACTTGTTTCCTTTTTAAATATCTGCCGGATCCACGAAATACGAGTTCATAATCAATTTTATCGTAATTACATAATAAACAATATGTCATTGTGATTGAAATGCTTTTTACTCAATCTTACAGGAAACTAAAAAAATTCTATAAATCAAAAAACCAATAGATTTTCAGGAATCGACTTGCTATATTGATAAAAGGAAAGCACATTGATTTGACACAAACCGTTACATGTTGTTTTTTAAGGAGGTACATCATGACACGTCTGGTAAAGGTTATTGGAGTTTGCCTTTTAGTCGGTGCACTCTCGACGGCAGCTTGGGCGATTCCGCAAATGATTAACTATCAAGGGGCGATGGTGGACACGAGCGGCGTCCCTGTGGACAGCACCTTATCTATAACTTTCAGAATGTGGAACGATCCTGTTTCTGTTTTACCCGGCGACCTGCTCTGGAACGAAACTCAGCCTGTCGTGGTAATTACCGACGGGCTTTTTAATGTCCTGCTGGGAAGCGTGAACAACATACCCCTTTCCGTGTTCGACGACGATAGCGTCTGGCTCGAGGTGAAAGTAGGTTTGAATCCAGCGATGACTCCACGTCAAAGGATTGCGTCTGTGGCGTATGCGTTTCACGCTTGGTACGCTGATACGGCGGGAGTGGCGTTGATAGGTCCCGGTGTGAGTTACGCGCGCGTTTACACGGTGGCCGAGGCCGGAGGAGATTTCACTTCCGTGGCGGCCGCTATTGCCGCGATTCCCCTTCCCGGACCGCCCTATCTGATTCGAGTGATGGCAGGAACCTACAATGAGCCAGCTTTCACAATTCCAGGCAATGTAACCTTGCGCGGCGCGGGAAGGGACTGCACGTTTCTGATCGTTAATGGCGGAATCACCATGAACCAACCATCCGCTATGATCACCGGTTTTTATATCCGAACCAGTTCTTCTGCTGTCGGAGGCATTGACGTTACCGCTGAAGGCATCACGATCTGCGACAACTACATAACGAATGAGTATAGCGACGGCATCACGATCTCAGGAGACTGGAAAACCATCATCCATGATAACAGGATTCGCAACTGTGAAGGCTACGGCGTGTTGGCTCAGGACGGTGCCAGTCCCTTCATCCATGACAACGCCATTTCTGACAATGCGTCCGGCGGTGTTCAATTCTACGAATCGGGTGGAACTCTCAGTAACAACAAGATTTTCGGTAACAGCATGTATGGAGTCTTCTTGCAAGGAATGACTTCCATTGAAGCTGTTCTGACCGTTGATGACAATCAGATCGGCAACCACAATACAGGCATCATGCTGATGTTGGAGTATTCTGAGCCCCGAATAATGGGCAATGAAATCCGCGCAAACAATACATATGGCATTGAGGTTGTTGCGGGGTTCGCGCATATTGTCGCCAATACCATCTCTCGGTGCTCCGGTGCCGGGATTGCTGTGGCTGGTGATATGGCATCGGCGCACATCGTCGGTAATAACATCTGGGATAACCAAATGTACGGATTGGAATGCAGTGGAGGAGGCGGTGGCGCTACGAATTCCGTTGTCAGTTCCAATATTATCATCCTTAATGGCCAGGACATCTGGTATCCGGGACCGGCGATACCACCTTTCACCTTCAACAACAACACCTTCGATTCAAGTCCGGGTTTGCCAGCACCCGGTCGGTACAATGTTGATTCGAATGGAAATCCCATTGCTCCATAAGGCTTGAGATCCGAGTAGAAGAAATCATTGTTTTCCACGAAAGAGAGGTGTTGAAAGTGCAAAAAATAAATCGATTCAAAGGCGGCTTGGCAATTCTGGCGTTTCTGATGTTTACAACGGTATGTATCGGTCTCGGTCGGAGCAGCGATGGCATCTTTACCATCCGACGCTCTGTCTTGGATAATGCGGGCGGCGCAATCTCAGAAGCTCCGTCCGGCGGACTCTATGCGATGAACAACAGCTTTGGGCAGCCATCGGCTATCGGCGTTTCGACCGTCATAGGTGTCAATCCGGAAAAGCTCTATGCGGGATATCAGTTGCCGCTTATTTTAACTGAGGTGGACTCGTTGGTTACCTATCGTGTGCCTGTGACATTGGATATGAGGCTCTGGTGGGAGAAAATCCCTTGGGCAACAGGGTATCGTATCTATACGAACGCGACGGATCCCTTCGGGCTCTATATTACATTGGGAGCTAGCTCCCAAACGCAATATACTCACTCAGGCGTGGTCGGCATATCGGCAAAGCAGTTCTATCTCGTCCGAGCAATGCGTCCGTGGGTAACTCCGTAGCACAAGCCTAATCTGATTTGCTCGAAGCCCCGCTCTTCTTTTAGGCGGGGCTTTTTTTATACGCGCTTGATAATGTCGGTCATGAGTCGTAACTTTGTTTAATGTCTCTCTCCAAAAAACACTCCGGGCATGGTTCGGCGAAGAAAATGAGTTTCGGAATTTATCTACACATGCCGTTTTGTCGGCGGCGCTGTCCTTATTGCGACTTCTACAAGAAAGTTCCGCGTGCGAACGAATTGGAAACCTTTCCGAGTTTGCTCGAAAAGGAACTGCAAGCTCGCGCGCAAAATGCTCCGTTTTCCGAGCGCGAAGTTACTTCTATCTATTTCGGTGGCGGCACACCATCTCTCCATCCACCACGAGATATCGCCAACCTTCTACACACAATTCGCCGGCTTTGGCCTGTGAAAAGCAATGCCGAAATCACTCTCGAAGCCAATCCCGGAACCATCGGTTTGAATGAAATGGAAGCGTTGCTTTCCTGCGGAGTCAATCGGCTTTCACTTGGGATTCAGTCTTTCTCGGAACGCAAACTGCAACTTCTTTTTCGAGACCATGATACACAGGAGAGTCAAGCATCTTTCAAATACGCAAGACAAGCAGGCTTTCAAAATATCTCGGTGGATTTAATCTATGGACTCCCCGGCGAAACGGCAGATGAATGGCGAAACGATTTAGACGAAGTCCTCGATATCGCACCCGAACATGCTTCCCTCTACAATCTTGAATATCACGAGGGAACTCCATTCTACCGCTGGCGTGAAAAAGGCAAACTTATTCCTCTAAATGATGAAACGGAATTGGAATTCTACCTCGCGGCATCCGACAAACTTACCCGTGCCGGTTTCGAACACTACGAGATTTCCAATTTCGCGCGCCCCTCGCTACGCTCGCACCATAATCTCCTTTACTGGACAGGAAGCCCTTACTTAGGGATAGGGCCATCCGCACATTCCTACGATAGTAAACGAACACGACTTGAAAATCCCGCAAATCTCGACGACTGGAAAGCGAATCTCCGTAAAAGCGAAGTCCTCACCGATGAACAATGGCTCTTGGAATGGCTGTCGTTGCGACTGCGCTTGTCGGATGGCTTGTATTACCAGAAGACTGTCGAGACTGTTGGCGATTCTCGGGCGGAGGCTTTATGGCTCGCTGCCAAAGACATTGACCCGAAATTCGCGCACGTTAATCACGAGCATTTGGCGCTTAAACCTCGGGGCTGGTTTTGCCAAAATGATATTATATTATTGTTATATAAGAATATAAGCTGAGACACGCATGCGGAACACCCTCCTTCAGGAAACCGTATAATGAATGAGGGTTTCTGACCCATCTTGTAATCTATTGTTTTTATTATGAAAATTACAATTCTTGACGGAGCTATGGGCACAGAGCTTCAGCGCCGAGGACAGCGTACGCTGTTGCCTCTCTGGTCAGCTCACGCTTTGATTAATACACCGGATTTAACAAGACAAATTCATTCGGAATATGTACTTGCAGGCGCAGAAGTCCTGACTGCAAATACGTTTAGAACCTCCCGGTACACTTTAGCCAAGACCAACATGGAACATCAGGCTGCGGCGTTGACGTATCGCGCCGTCCAGCTTGCCCGTGAAGCTGCCGCTTCAGCTCCTCGCTCCAAGAAAATCCGGATAGCCGGCTCCATAGCGCCGTTGGAGGACTGCTATCGTCCTGGTTTAGCTCCAACAGATGATATCCTGCGTCGCGAGCACCATGCACAAGCGGGACTATTGGCGGACGCGGGCGTGGATCTGATTCTGGTTGAAACCCAGAATAACATCCGGGAAGCGCGCATTGCCGCACAGGCAGCGCTCGCTCAGCGGATGCCCGTTTGGGTGTCACTTTGCCCCAAAGATGGTCAAACCCTTTTTTCAGGAGAACCTCTCCGAGAAGCCGTCCGCACCATCGCCGGGCTCAAACCGGAGGCGATTTTAGTCAATTGTTGTCCTCCTCCTATCGCGCGGGATGCTGTGCGGGTTCTTACGGAGGAATGGGATGGCCCATGGGGAGCTTACCCAAACTTTGGGATTCCGGAAGATGAGACAGATTCTAACTTTGCGGAATCTCTTTCGCCGGCTAAGTTTGCCGAATGGGGTATGGAAATCGTATCCGATGGGGCTCAAATTATCGGCGGATGCTGCGGAACGCGTGTTGCTCACATCGCTGAATTCGCGACGGATTTGAGAAAACCCCACTAAGTATATATTATTCAATAGCAATTTTTAGAGAATTTTTTATCACCTCCTCTTTTTCTCTTGACATTTCACGAACGTTTCACCAAATTTAATAAAGGAATCTCCTGACGCTTGAGGGAGTTTTCCGTCGCTTTTAAACCGGGTACGCCACTTTTAACAACATGGCAAAAGCAGGTAAACATAAAAAGCCGATTCAAATCGAAATCCTTGGACCCGGCAACGCCGTTTCTCAAATGACCGCGCAGGTTCTGGACGCCGCAATCCGCGATTTAGGCTTACTTCCCGACCGCGATATTCATCTGAATCTTATCCGGGATTCATCGGAAATCGCGGCCAGTGGTGTCTTTTGGACTCCTGCTGTCCGTGTGAACGGGGATTTGAAATGCACCGGACGCGTCCCGTCTCTCAAAGAGGTTCAAGGCTGGCTGAAGCAGCCGCCGGAGCAACCTTCCGCCCAGTCTCCTCCTCCTAAAGGATAATAAAAATTGTTCGTCAGGACGAAGCGCGTCACTGGCGATGTCCTCTATCCTTTCATTTGGCTTTGTCTTCTTGAATTGAATTAGGTACTTACAATCTTCCCAAAATAGAAAGCTAATTTCATGCGATTCTACATACACAAGCGGCACCTTTCCAATGCGTGCCTTTTTTTATGCCTGATGAGTTTTATCTGCTTCCTCGGCTCCTGTACGACACCCAAATTTCTGCAGAAGAAAGAGCCTTCCGTCCAGCGTCATGATCCTGTGAAAGCGAGAGATTTTGCGCTGGAACTTACGCCAACTTCCGCGAAAGTCGGCTGGAACGAAACCGTGGACATCGAAACCTGCATTAGCTGGGAAACCGAGCGGAGCTATCCGGTACGAATATCTGTGGCGGATTGTCCGTCTTGGCTGACCGTCACTCTTCAACCGGCGATTCTTGAGCCTGACCAAATCGGCAAGCTATCCATTTCTCCCATGATAGGTGAAGCGCAATTAGGCCCGACGGAAATCCTGCTGCAGGCCAGCGCGTATGGTATGAAGCAGCCGCGCGAGTTTCGCTTCACGGTCGATATCACGCGCCAATCGGGTTCGTTTGCTCAAGTACTCTTAGCGCCCGTCAATCAGCAATGCCGCTCGTTTTGCGCGCAGATCTTCACATCAGGAAATCAACCTGTCGTCAATTTCTATAATCTGCTCCCCGATTTGGGACAGGAATGCGATGACAAAAAAATCCTTCCCATGAGTCAACGCGTCAACGGCCGCCCTTATCCCATATCGGATGAAGGTTTTGGTTTTGGGCGAACCTGTCGCGTTGCCTTGGTGGCGTCACCGAGCGGAGAATACAACCTCGTGAATATCGCCCTTCCGGGGGCAAGCGTTCCTCCCGGAAATGTGCTGCTTCAACTGCGAAATGTTCGGGATTTCTGGCTTTCGCCGGATAATACCATCGCTCTGGTTCTGTCGAGCAATTCGCTGAAACCTTATGATGTGCTGACAGGCCAGCTTCTCGGCGAGACATGCCATATCGTTGGACAACTCACTCATATCACATTGGAAGACGGAATAAACCTGACCGCTCAGGCGGATTACCCCTGTCGCTGGACGATTGAATAACCTCTTTAAAAGAAAGTACCTACCGTCAGCCTTCGATATACACTCGGAGGCTGGCTTTTTTTCTTGACTTCACAGGAAATAATCCGTAATATGTTATATCAATAGGCATAAATGCCGTCACCAAAATAGGAGGGACCCGTGAGAACATTACTCATTATTTGCCTTCTAAGCTTGTTTGCATTGTCGATTCCCTATGCGCAGGCAAAGTCGTATCCGTTGGGCGTGGAGGCCTTCTTCGGCTGGGACGCACCTCTTGTTCAAGAGGACGTCAACAGTGGGCAGATGTGGGGTGTATCGGTGCGCGGCCACCTGTTGGCCTTTTTGCATGGACAGCTTGTCTTCCGTTCAACGTCGCAGCTCGATAAGGATATCGATGTGCAGCCGATAGGTACAGCTCCAATCACCGAAACGCTCGAAGGAGGGTCTTTGACTGGCTTCGGAGCGAATCTCATTTTGGCCGGTCGCGATCCGGCTTCGATTTGGCCGTATGGATTCGTCGGAATCTATTCGAACAACTTCAAACCCGGCAATCGCGACAGTGAAACCCTTTTCGGACATGCCTGGGGAGGGGGACTGGCCATCAACCTTTACCACAATCTTGTCTATGCGGACGTGAGCACCAGCCTCCTTATTATGCCGATTGAGGGCGGCGAAGCGACGCGCAAGAATTGGCAGGCGACTCTTGGTCTCATGTACATGTTTCAAATTCCCATGAAATAGGAGGTTTCAATCATGAAAAAGTGGCTTATACTATTACCGGCTGTCGCCTTGACTTTTCTTGGTTGCGGCCTGATTTCAGGGGTTTTTACTATCGATCAAGAATTCGAGGATATTCATAGCAGCTCGGAGGAAGGCCATCTCGATGTCTGGGACAAGGTCTTTATCGATTTGAACGATAGTCAGACTTATGAGGATCACAAGGACAAGCTCAAGGGCATCGAAAGCGCTTGCTTGAGCGCAACTGTAATAAATCATTTGAACCAGGATGTTTCCGGCGAAATCTGGATTGCTTACACGGAATACTTCGAAAAAGACAGCGTAACTAGCGCTGAAGATGCAACGCTCATCTTTTCCGGTATCGCGCTGGGTCCGAATGATACACTTTATGTCACCTGTGCTGATATGGCAGATATCCTGACCGATGAGGGTCTGGACGCACTCGAGGACGCCGTGGAAGTTGGTCAGTTTTGGGCATACGGCTTCGGCAATGAGGATGAGTATGATGTGACCTTTAAGCACAACGTCCTCATACTGGCCATCGCCGCCGGTTTATAAGTCTATCGATATACTCTACAAGCAAAAAAGCCGAAGGTTTTTTCCTTCGGCTTTTTCTACGATTCCGATTCTGTTCTATCGAATCGGTTCCCTTATCTATTATCGTCCTTCCACATGCAAAATCTTTGTTTTCCGGTTCAGCGTTCTCAGAATCAGATATATCACGACAGCTAACCCAAGCAGAATTCTCCAATGGAAATCCAAATCAAATCTGCGTTCATGAAGAAGATTGCTCACGATATCCAGAAATGCGAATGACGCCACGATGCCAAGCATACCCGAGTATTCCCGCTTCAAGATCGTTCGAAAAGAAAACGCCAAGTCCGCGGACTGCCAGCGCCTGAAATCAGGCAGAAATGCCGGTGTTGTCTCAGCCCATTGCAAATAGTCGTCGCCGAATTTCTTGCGCAGGAATTCCTCTTCTGCAAACATAATCCGTTCGTAATACAGCCAAAAGATGAAGACGCATAAAAGGCTCACCCACCAAACTTGCACAAACAAGGATAGTCCCAACCAGATAAAAAAATTGCCCAAATAGAGCGGATGCCTGACAATCGAATAGATTCCTCCGGTATTCAAAACATCCGCTTCCTGCTCATTCACATTTCGCCCCGACGTTCCTTTGGGGACTTGACCAATGGTAAAAATGCGAATCCCTAATCCGACAAAGGATACCGCGAGACAAAACAATTCCCACAGTTCTTCATACCGGCTGTCTTGTTCGAGGAATTCGGAGCTTTTCAATCCGACGAGAATGATGCCGAGCATGAGCAGCGGCAGATAACTTCTCCATCTGAAAAGCCAATTCCCCGTTCTTTCGAATTCTTCCCGTAGAGCCATTTGTATCTCTTAAAAATATCGCGTTCTGTATCAATAAGAGCCGAGGATTTTTTATCTCTCGGCTCTTCTATTTTTCCGCAGCTTTAAACATCTATTTTGTTACGGCGCGACTAATTTAAACGCTTCGCCGGCGATGGCGATAATTGGTGACCAGTAAACGCCCATCACGACGATAGGGACGACCAGAAACAAGAGGAGAAGTTTTGTCCCGACTCCTTCAGGGATGGGTTCGGATTTCAGCGGGTCGCGCAGGAACATCTCGCGGACAATCTTGACATAATACCAAAGCGACACGCCGCTGTTTAAAATCCCGATGATTGCCAGAGGAATCATATGCTGCTGAATCAGCGCGGCAAACAAGTAAAACTTACCGATGAATCCCGCGAGAGGCGGCAGACCCACCAGTGAGAAAAGAAAAATCGCAAAGACGACAGCGGTGAACGGCGCGCGGTATCCTAAGCCTCGAAAGTCGCGCAATGTTTCACTGCCTTCCTTGCGCGCGACAATATCCACCGCGAAAAAAGCGCCGAAATTCATGAAGAGATAGACAACAAGGTAGAAGAGAACCGCCTGAAATCCTAAGAAACACGCCGCCGCGAAACCCATCAGAATATATCCGGCGTGCGCAATCGATGAATACGCGAGCAGGCGTTTCAGGTTCTGCTGACGAATCGCCGCTAAATTCCCCAGTGTCATCGTCGCGGCGCTGGCGAGCGTGAACATCACCGGCCAGTCCCAGCCCGCTTCCCAACCTTCGGGAAGCAACGTCACCGTCAGACGAAGCAGTGCAGCGAGTCCGGCCGCTTTCGGTGCGACGGAGAAGAAAGCCGTTATCGGCGTTGGCGCGCCTTCGTAAACATCCGGGCACCAGAAGTGAAACGGCACCATCGCTATTTTGTAGCCCAGCCCGGCCATGATAAAGAGCATCGCAAGGAAAAGCGTTATCGGCGATGTGCTTTCCTGCAGGAAATGATTTCGAATCATTTCGAAATCCGTCGAGCCGGTCAATCCATAGAGCAGCGACATTCCGAAAAGCATGACGCCAGTGGAAACCGCTCCGTACAGGACATATTTCAGCGCGGCTTCTCCCGACGAGCGTTTGCCTCGATACACCCCCGCCAGAATATAGCTGGGAATCGAGACCATTTCAATCGCTAAAAACAGGAGAATTAAATCGTGCGCACCCGAGAGCAGCGACATCCCCAAAGCGGAACCGACTAAAAGTAAGTAGTATTCCGCGTCGGTTTTGAAGGTGAAGAGGCTGAAAAGCACCGCCACCATCGTCGCCAAACAGAAAAAAACCTTGAAGAACAGCGCGAACGGATCATGCGCGTAAGTCGCAAAGATGGTCTGTGACGTTCCCGGCCAAGCGGATATGGCGGCGATAGCCGCCGCGCCTAAAATCACAAGCGCAACAATTCCCGCGCCGCGCCGCAAAGGCCGAATGACGTCGACAATCATCAGCACCACAAAGCCGATAATCAAAATCAGCTCGGGTGAAAAGTAGACAAGATGCGTGAGTGGAAATGGCATAGTCAAGTATTTAAAATTTACTTCTCGCCGGTTTCACTGTGCGAGAAACGAAACTTTGAAATATCTGGATAAGTAACTTTGACGTTTGTCCGTTCGAAAACCAAGCGCGAGGCTTCCTCTCCCGGATAGTTACCAAAGACTTTGACACTTTTAATCCCGGAGTTCGCAATCATCCGCGCGCAAATCGTACAGGGAAAGACCGTGACGTAAATGTCAGCGCCGTCAACAGAAATGCCGTGACGGGCAGCTTGTAGGAGCGCATTCTGTTCGGCATGGAGGCAGTAGCAAAGTTCGAGGCGCTGACCGGAAGGAATATTGAGTTTGTCGCGCTCGCAGCCACCTAAATCTTCCGGGTGCGGATGACCTGCCGGTGGTCCGTTGTAGCCCGTGCACAGAATCTGATTATTCTTGACAATGAGCGCGCCGACTTTGCGGCGCAGGCAAACCGAACGCTCTTTGATGAGCTGCGCGATGCCGTAGAAATATTCGTCCCAGGAAATGCGGTCGGTCATGTTATTTATCGTCCGTCGGAATCTCGCCATTGCGCGTCTGGAGACACACAACGGCGAATGATTACATCCCCGCTGCACGCGCGCCGAGCATGACGACTTCGTTCAAGTAGTTCAAGGTAGCGTCCATCATGTGCAGGACGGGTTGCGGAAAGACGCCGAGGAAAATGATAATCGCGGCCAGTGGAATCAGCGTAAACAACTCGCGGCCATTAATATCCGACAACGTTTTCCAACGGTCAGGCAGCGTGCCGAGGAACATGCGTTGAATCGCCCAGAGAATATAGCCTGCTGTAATAATAATCCCGAAAACGGAAATAATCGTGAATGTCTGCCACGTGGGGAAGGCACCGACGAACGAAAGCGCTTCGGAAATAAACGCCGATAATCCCGGCAGACCCATCGCCGCGAAAAATGCCAGCGCAAAAATACCGCTGTAAACCGGCATCTGATTCGCCAATCCGCCAAAGCCAAGCTTGCCCCGCAGTTCCACTTCCGGATAATCTTTGGGATAGACGAGGAAACGGTGATGCGCGCGGTCGTAAATCACTCCGACGAGCAAAAAGAGCATGGCTGTCACGCATCCATGATTGAACATCTGGAACACCGCGCCGTTGATGCCTGCCGGTGTAAAGCTCGCCATTCCCAGCATGACGATTCCCATGTGCGAAATCGAGCTGTACGCGACCAGCTTCTTTAAGTCTTTCTGCGCCAGCGCGCAGAATGCTCCATAGATGATATTCACCATCCCCATGAACGCAATGAACCACGCGAATTGCATCGTCGTATCGGGCAGCATCGGGTAGCTGATGCGCAGGATGCCGTAGGTTCCCATCTTCAACAAAACTCCGGCCAGAATCACGGAAATCGCCGTCGGAGCTTCGACGTGTGCGTCCGGAAGCCACGTATGGAAGGGGACCATCGGAATCTTAATCGCGAATCCGATAAAGAGTCCGAAGAACATCAGCGTGCGAACGGTGCCGCCTTTAAGCCAATCTCCCTGCAGACCCTGATTCATCATGTCCAGCATGTTGAAGGTGTGAGCGCCGGTGACAGGGTCGCGGGTGTTCAAGTAGAACGCGATTATCACCAGCAACATCAGCAGCGACCCGAAGAAGGTATAGAGGAAGAACTTTATCGCTGCATATTCCCGCCGCGGGCCGCCCCAGACACCGATGAGGAAATACATCGGCAGAAGCATAATCTCCCAGAAGACATAAAAGAGGAAGAAATCGAGAGCGACAAAGGTTCCTATCATGCCCGCTTCCAACAGGAGAAACATGATAAAGTAACCCTTGACCGCTTTCGTGATGCCCCACGATGCGAAAATGCACAGGAAACAGAGGAGTGCTGTCAGCCCTATCATCGGCATCGAGAGTCCGTCCGCACCGACGAAATACTCGATATTGAACGCGGGAATCCATGATACATGATCAATGAATTGAAAACCGCCTTCCTGATTGATTCCTGTCTTCGATGGATCGAAATTCACCCAGGTGACAGCGCCGATAATCAGCACCAATCCCGTGAAAAAAGCCGACGTCCATCGGATCAGATTGTGCCGGTCACGCGGAATAAAGAGAAGAATCACGATGCCAACCACCGGCAAAAAAGTCATGTAAGTTAGAGGACTCATTTTCGTCGCAACTATTTTAACGAATTAAAAAATTTGAAAGATGAGAACGAGGACAACCACCGCAGCGGTAATCCACACATAATTCTGGTAGCGCCCAGTCTGAAAACGGCGTGCAATCGCGCCGAATTGATCGATTATCCACGCCGAAAGATTTACCAGACCGTCAACCACGTGATCATCGAACCAACCCTGAACCGACGCGTAAATCGCCGTTACCTTCGCGGTGTTATCAAGGAATGCGTCGATAATGTATTTATCAATCCACGCGAAGATTCGGGCGATGAGGAGCATCAGCGCAATCACAGTCGCGTGATACAATTCGTCAAACCACCATTTATTGAACATACCGCGATAGAGAATCCCGAGCCGCCTCTGCCACGCCGCCGCCGAAATTTTCCATTTGTAGTACGTCTGATACGCTACGAAAATTCCGGTCAGGGCAGCGATAATGGAAATCACCATCGCAATAGAGTGCGCGGTATGGTCGTCTCCATGATGCGCCGCTGCCTCGTGGCCGTGCCCTTGCTCGCTAACGATTTCACGATGCGATGCTTCTGTCGTCTCGTGATGCAAGACAGCTTCTTCTGCTGGAGCGTCAACGTGCTTCTCCGCGATTTCGTCATGCACGACGGCTCCCTGAGGCGCGGCATGAACGACACTTTCGGGCGCCGGCAGCAATTTCGCAAACCAACCGGACTCCGGTGAAACAGGATTCGGTGAATAGAAAATGAAGATGGAAAGCGTCGCCAGAACAATCAGTGGTATGGTCATCGTCTTCGGCGATTCGGGAGTATGCGCCTCCGCTTCCTGAGGTCCTCGGAATTTCCCAAAGAACGTCAGGAATATCAGGCGAAACATATAGAACGCCGTCAAAATCGCCGCGCCGAATCCAAACACAGGAAGGATAAACCATGCCGGATTCTCGATGGCGTACTGCAGCACGCCTCCCAGAATCGCATCTTTCGAGAGGAAACCGGATGTCAATGGAATCCCGGAAAGCGCCAATGTCGCGATGAGCATCGTCCAAAATGTGATGGGCAGTTTGCTTCTGAGCCCTCCCATGTTCCGCATATCCTGCGGCTCGGTCTTATGATCACCGATATGATGCAGTCCATGTTGCATCGCGTGAATGACGGAACCGGAACAAAGGAAGAGGCAAGCTTTGAACATCGCGTGCGTGGTCAGATGGAAAAAGCCTGCTGTGTACGCTCCCACGCCGATGCCCATAACCATATAGCCAAGCTGCGAAATTGTGGAGTAAGCCAGTACGCGCTTAATGTCATTTTGAGCCACGGCAATCGTCGCTGCAAGCAAAGCGGTAAAGCCTCCGAACAAAGCGATAATCACAGCCGCGTCCGGCGTCAGCATCGGAAAGATACGCGCCGTCATGTAAACTCCGGCAGCCACCATCGTCGCCGCGTGAATCAGCGCGCTGACAGGCGTAGGACCTTCCATCGCATCCGGCAGCCAGACGTGGAGAGGGAATTGTGCTGATTTTCCGATGGCTCCGGCGAAAAGGCAAAGGCTGGCGATGGTGAGCATTGAACCAGAGAGTTTCCCTGCGGCGACGCCTTCAAAGACTCCCGAAAGCGTCGTCGTTCCGGTGTAGGTCAGGATAATCAAAATCCCGATAAAGAAACCGAAGTCGCCAATCCGGTTCGTGATGAAGGCTTTTTTGCCCGCATCGGCCGCGGAATCCTTCTCGTACCAGAACCCGATTAAAAGGTAAGAACAAAGCCCGACAAGCTCCCATCCGACATAAATAAGGATGAGACTATCAGCCATGACCAGTTCCATCATCGAGAAGCTGAAGAGTGACAGAAAGGCGAAGAAGCGGCTGTAGCGCGGGTCCCCCTTCATGTAACCCACGCTGTAGAGGTGAACGAAGGCCGAAACAATCGTCACCACCATCAGCATCACAATACACATATTATCCAGATTGATGCCTGCATCAATATGGAACGGCCCGAGTTCGATCCAGCGCGCGCTCCAGTGATAGGATAAATCTGGATCCCCGCTGGCCAGCATGCGGGTGACGAAGAGGTAGGTCGAGATGCCGAGCCCTGCGAAAATCGCCGAAAGACTCACCCAATCTCCTCCACGGGGCAGGCGTTTCCCGATGAAGATTTGAACGGCGAAAGCCGCCAGCGGGAGAAGAAGAACAATTATCGCAAGAAGAATTTCAGTTGGCATAAGCGCTTATAAGTCAGCTATCAACAATCAAAGAAATATCAAGAAATCAGGGACCTTAGAGGATATCCTCCGAAAGTCATAAGAAGTTTTTCCAAATGGATCGCCGTGCGCGAAAGACCTAAATAATGCCGCAACCGAGCGATTTGAGAAATCGTCTTAACACGGGGTTGTTCCGGGTCAAGCTCCCAAGGGTGAAGGTAAAAGACGAACGGCCGACCTTTCTTTAGAATTCGCCGCACTCCCGCCCGAAAAAGACCGCCGGGAAGAATGCGAAAATAACCTCCGCCTCCCCACGGCAAATGCCGCCCGGCCATCACCAGCGATGATACCAGAATTTCATGTAGGCCGCAGTCCCACTGAAAAACCCATTTACCTTTCACATCCGCCGGGACCGGCGTATAGCGATCATGAAGCACTGTGGGAAAAAGGCTCGAACTGTAAATAAATCCTTCCTCGGCGAGAATTTCCGGCACCCACACGGGATAATTAAAACTGGGTGCCCGAAATCCAATCACATCTTTGCCAATAATTCCCGTTAAGATGTCCCGTGAGCGGCGCAAATCATCTCGAAAATTCGTCGGCCCAAGATGACTAGGCAACTGGTGCCCGTAACCGTGGCAGGCAATTTCATGTCCCGCTGCTGCAATGCGTTTGACAAGATCCGGATGTCGCTCGGCAATCCATCCTAAAACGAAAAAGGTTGCGCTCGCCTGTGATTTTTCAAGGAAACCCAGGATTTGGTCAATCGGTTTCTCTAAACGAATCTCGAGTGTATCCCAGACCTCTGGGGCAAAAGCAGGACGTAAATTCTCGACCTGAAACCATGCTTCGACATCAAAACTGATAAAGACCTTGGCATTGCTCACAAAAGTTCTTTCCTCCTGGAACCAAGCCAGGGTTCAGAGCTGAACCCGGAATTCTGCCTGCAAAATGCAGACAGATCGCTTGCCGAGTAGTCGGCCAGTGTCACAGAAAGAACTTTATTCACAATTGCTTTTGGATTTCTTTTTGTGTAATTTATCTTATCATTTAAAAAAGGATGCCCAAAACCATGCATGTAACCGGTCAGAATTCTGAGAAGCAACGCCATTACTGGGATCGAACCGCTGAAGATTTCGATTCCATCTATACGAAGCAGAAATCCAAGTTTGCCCGCTGGCTCGATCATACTTTCCGAGCAGACATGTTTGGGCGACTCGACTATACCCTGCTCCAATCCGCGCCCATCCAAGGCAGAACTTTCCTGGATGTCGGCTGCGGTACAGGACACTACGCGTTGGCCATTGCGCGAGAAGGCGCACAGAAAGTCATCGGGATTGATTTCGCGCCTAACATGATTCAAAGAGCCGAACACCTTATCGCCGAAGCGGGAATGGATCATATTTGTGAATTCCGGGTCCAAACGATCGAAGATATCCCTGAAAACGAGCAATTTGACATCGTTATCGGGATTGGCCTTTTAGACTATTTCTCTCGCCCCAGCGATTTACTCCGGCGCATACATCAACATGCCCGTGATAAAGTGATTCTTTCTTTCCCCCGATCCAACACGTGGCGAGCACCTGTACGAAAAGTCCGTTTATCGTTCCGCGGATGCGACGTTTATTTCTACAATGAATCGGATGTCCGCCGATTAATCGAAGAGTCCGGTGGACAGCTTATCGATTTTCAGATCATCGGAAAACTTTTCTGTACAACCTCTCAGCCCGTATAAGTCTTCCCAAAATCCGAACCTCCCTAAGGACAGACATCCTCCTTTTCGCCCGAGCTCGGTCAGCTCTATATCCCTTTCGCAGAAGGGTTCCGTTCCGTGCGTTCCCAAATTACCTGACGCCTCCCCCGAAACCATGCAAATATCCCTAAGAGAAGCGCCACATTCATGATGGTGAAGTGATACGCCAAAATGAAACCCGGCAGCCGCAAATGCAACTCGTTTAGAAGCCCTGTCAAGAGCGCGGCTCCATACCCCAGAATCTGCAGCCAGAAAACGACTCGATAAAAGGGGATTCCGAAAAGCAGCAGACTTCCTAAGAGAATCATCAGGAGAAAGAAGGGAGAGAGCCACCGCAGAACCTTGTGCGAGAAAAAAGCGTAAGCCGTCGCTCCAAAACGGGGATGAACCATGTGAATCATCTTCACAAGAGTTTGGAAATTTCCCATCCCAAGCCGAATACGGCGGCGAAATTCCTCTCTTAGGGAAGCCCCGGTTTCCTCGTAGGAAAGAGCTGTTGGTTCAAAGAGCACACGTTTTCCCTGTTCCACCACGTGCAACAGGGTCACAACATCGTCTAAGCTGCCGTCGTGCGAATACGGGCGAAACAACTCGCGGCGAAGCGCATAAAAACCGCCAAACGCGCCGGTGGTTCCTCCGAAATTGCTTTCAAGCTGCTTAAGAAAAATTTCATATCTGCGATAAAAATCCTCCCCTTGCACCTCAGCGACACCCGCCGGTGGAATCATATCCATGCGACTGCACGCAGCTCCGACACTTGGATCCACAAAATGCCTGACCAGTTTGCGTACCGCTGTTTTGTCAATGAACGTATTCGCATCCGTAAAAAAAAGAATGTCACCACGAGCTTCCGTCACCAGCCTGTTTAAAACCCCTGTTTTCCCCGTTCGCTGTTCCATTTCAGTCAAGCGAACGCGCGGATCGGGATTGGCTTTCACAATTTCAACTGTGCGGTCACTGGAACAATCGGAACCGACCATGACTTCCAGTTTATCCGCCGGATAATCAACCGCGAGGCAGTTTTCAATCTTGGCGGCAATCGTCAGTTCTTCATTATAAGCGGGCACCAGAATCGAAATCTTCGGCCATTCGGACGGTTCTTCGGGAGGTTTGTGTGCGCGACCGGCAAACAACAGGAGACTCAGCGGATAGAAGATATAGGTATGGGCAATACCCGCGAATCCAATCCAGAAAATTATCCCGCCGACAATTTCAAGCACACTATTACCCTCGCAGACTATCCGCGAGATTCACATCTATCGCTCTCCGCTGGCGATAGAAGTTCAGAATAATCGCTAACGCCACCGCAGCTTCAGACGCAGCGACAACAATAATGAAAAGAGCGGCGATTTGCCCGTCGAGATTTGTCGTGGTAAATCGGGTGAACGCGACAAAATTCAAGCCGGCGGCGTTAAGAATGAGTTCCACACCCATCAGAATCTTCACGAGATTCTTGCTGGTCATAACCGCAATGAGGCCGAGCACGAAAAGAATAACCCCAATCGCCAGATAAATCGTTAGATTATTCATGGTGACCTCTCTTAGTGCGCGCAAGCCAAACCGCCCCGATTAGCGCGACCAGCAAGAGCATCGAGGCCATCTCAAACGGAATGAGATACTGTGTGAGCAGCGACACGCCGATAATTTCCGTCGTTGGAGTATCCGGGCGCGGCGCTTGCGTCCACGGAGTGGCGAGTACCACTCCAAAAAGCACTCCCGCAAGCACGACCCCCAATACCCCCGCCGCGATACGCTGATGCGATTGCTCGAAATATTTCGAATCCATGACTCGCTGCGTGAGCAAGAGACCAAAGATAATCAGAATCAGAATCCCCCCGACATAAATCAGCAGCTGCGTCACCGCCAGAAAATCCGCGTAGAGGAACACATAGAGCGCCGCGACTCCGCAGAACGTGAAGAGCAATCCGAAAGCGCTGTGAATAATGCGTGGCGAAAATACAACGACCGCCGCCGACACCACCGTCAGCAGGGCAAAAACAACGAAAAGTATTTGGGCGAAAAGGGATGATGCTACATTCATGAGGATGAATCAGATTGGTTTGGTTTCTTCGGAGCAGATTCGGCTGCTTTGGCTTTTTCCGCGGCGGCTTGCGCTTTGGCAGCAGCGGCTTTGGCTTTCGCCTCGCGGTCAGCTTCCCGCAGCGTCTCCACCTCGTCCGATGTCATAATCGAGAAGTGATAGATGAGTTCTTTGCGCGTCAGCTTCATCGCTTCGTAATCCAGATCAAAATGAATCGCGCCCGTCGGACAGGGAGGGATGCACAAACCGCAATAGATACATTTGGCGTTGTCCACATCGAACTTCAAAACGTGCAGGCGTTTCTTCGTGCCGTTGGATGTTTCCCCCAAATCAACACCGGCCTGCGCCTTGAGCACTTCGATGATAATCGCATCCACCGGACACGCCCGAGCGCACGCTCCGCAGCCGGTGCATTCATCGAAGTCCATTTGAATGCGAAGCCGGGCTCCCTCAGGCATCGGCCACCGCTCATGAGGATACTGAAGCGTTACAGACGGTTTGAACAGGTGCCCGATGGTCACACTCATTCCGATGAGCGTCGTCGAGATGCCCTTCCAGATTTGTTTGAAATAATTTTCTTTCAGCGCTGTTCGCATAAGATGCTCGTTCGTGTGTCGAATCCTACTTGACCCAAAGCATCCAGAAGGAAACGACAATAAGGTTCAAAAATGAAAACGGTAAAAAGACTTTCCAACAAACTCCCATGAGCTGGTCCACGCGCAACCGGGGCAGTGTCCAGCGCAGCCACATCTGGATGAATACCAGCACCATACTCTTGCCGAGAAACCAAATCGGCCCTGGGATGAATGTCAAAAACGGCAGCGGCGAACTCCAGCCTCCTAAGAAAAGCGTCGCCCCAATCGCCGATACGACAAACAAGTTGGCATATTCCGACATGAAAAACATCGCATAGCGCATCCCGGAATATTCCGTCGCGTAACCGGCCACGAGTTCCGATTCCCCTTCCGGAATATCAAAGGGCGTTCGATTCACTTCCGCTACACTCGCCCAGAAATAGATGATAAACGCGATAAGACCAAACGGAGGCGCCTGGAGAAAATTCCAGTTCCAAAAACCTCCTCCTTGTGCCGCGACCAGAGTTTGCATCGAGAGCGAACCGGCCATCACCGCGGGAACCAGCAGCGAAAGCCCGATGGGTATTTCATAACTTATAATCTGAGCCGCCGACCGCATCGCGCCATAGAGCGACCATTTATTATTCGACGACCATCCCGCCATTAAAATACCAATCGCGATAATGGAAGAAATCGCAATGATATAGTAGAGTCCGATATTCAAGTCAGAACCGATAAGATGCGCTCCGAAAGGAATAACGGCAAACGCTCCCAGGGTTCCGATGAAAATGATGTACGGCGCCAGACGGAACAGGGGTTTGTCAGCCTGTTCCGGAATGATATCCTCTTTCAACAAGAGCTTTATTGCATCGGCGATGGTCTGGAGCCATCCCTGAAAGCCTCCCGTTTCCATCGGCCCCAGGCGATCCTGCATCCAGCCGGAAAGCTTCCGCTCAAACCAGACAGCAAAAAGCACAAAGAGAAAGAGAAAAGAAATAACACCGACAAGATAGGCGATGGTTAGGATGACGTCCAACATAAATGACTCAAGAATGAACGAAATTATTTGCGTTTCGAAAGGTCGTAGTAGCGCTTCTCTATCGGAGTTTGAGGCGCGAGCTTTTTCGTGACCTCAAGAACGGAATCTCCTGCCGCCAGACGATTGAAGGCGTGGCGAAAGATTTCCGGCGCGTTGACCGTTCGATCATTATAATCCGTAACAAGGATAAGTCCCTGTACGACACAAAGGAAGAGCAGCGTGGGCAATCCGGCTGTTCGATACATTGTCATCGGGAGCGCCCAATCCGCATCGCCCCCTTCACGAAACTGTTGCGGAAACGAGCGATTCTCAAATACCTGCGCGGGATCAGCTCCGATACAGATTTGTTCGCAGGCCTCTAAAAGCGAGTGCCGCAGCTCAGGCCGCGCTTTAGTTTTCAGCAAGAGATCCGTGAAAAGGTCGCTGTTGCGCGGCTTCGTTTCCCGGCGATTCCACTGCACCACCAGTTGATAGATATTTTGAGCGGGGAGGTGAGGATGGCGGCGTCCGGCGTTATCAATGAAAACCGCATCCGGCGCCAAATCATAAATCAGATGCCGCCCTGCCGTCAGCGATTCTGTCTGAGCTTTTAAATCAGAATAGCGCATGTTACTACCGATCCACTTCCCCTAAGACAATATCAATCGAACCTAAAATAGAAACGATGTCCGCAATCATCGCTCCGACACCGATTTCAGGAATAGCCGACAGCGACGTAAAACAATTGGAACGGCATTTCACCCGATACGGAATCTGTTTCCCATCCGAAACAACATAATATCCGAGTTCGCCGCGCGGCGCTTCCGTGCGCATATACACTTCGCCTTCGGGTATCTTGCGGAAATTCTTCGGAATGGCTTCTTTCACATCTCCTTCAGGCAAACGGTCGAGCGCTTGTCGAATGATGCGGGTGCTCTGTTCCATCTCGCGAATCCGCACCATATACCTGTCCCAGCAATCTCCGACAGTGCCTTTTTCTCCGGTACCGATACAGACATCGAAATCGTAATTTTCATAGCCGCTGTAGGGTTCCGTCTTGCGCAAATCCCAGGCAAGTCCTGAGCCGCGCACGTTCGGCCCTGTCGCACCGTAAGCGATGGCCTGCTTCGCTGTCATCACTCCGATATCCGCCGAGCGGTCGATAAAAATCTGGTTAAAACTGTACAAGTTGTTGTATTCGTCGATATTAGGCAGGAAGTAATCGCAGAAATCGCGGCACTTCTCGACCCAGCCCGGCGGCAAATCGTGAGACAGACCACCTATCCAGATATAATTGTAGAGCAGACGGGCTCCGCAGACATCTTCAAATAAATCAACAATACGTTCGCGCTCACGAAACGCATAGAGGAACGGCGTGAAAGCTCCGGTATCCAGCGCATAGGTGCCGAACGATACAAGGTGAGACGCGATGCGATTGAGTTCGGCCATAATGACGCGAATCGTCTGCACGCGCTCATTCACCTCGATGCCCATAATCTTTTCCACCGCCAGCGCAAAACCGAGGTTGTTGTTCATCGAGGCGAGATAGTCAAGCCGGTCGGTATAGGGGATGACCTGATTGTAAGGAATGGATTCGGCAATCTTTTCAAAACAGCGATGCAGATACCCGATATGGGGCGTGATTTTAACAACGACTTCGCCATCGGTCAGCAGTTCGAATCGCAGCACGCCGTGTGTCGAAGGATGCTGAGGCCCCATATTGAGGATCATATGATCCCCTTCAATAATGTCCACCTCTGCCGCTCGGGAACCGAGCAGCTTAGACCGGTCAGGGCCCAGCGGAATATCCATCTCCCGCATCGTTAAATTTTCTTTTTCCATCGGTTGAATATATCTATTGATTCGTATTAACAGAAACGATTATTCCCAGTCCAAAACCGGGGAATCTTTCAAGTTGTCGTATGCCACTTTCAGTCCCTGATATTCCTCAGGAGCCTGATAGTCCTTGCGCAGGGGGTGGCCTTCCCAATCGTCCGGCAACAGGATGCGCCGCGGATCAGGGTGGTTTAAAAATTCGACTCCCACAAGGTCATAGGCTTCGCGCTCATGCCATTCGGCGGTGCGCCAGATATGTGACACGGTCGGAACCTGCGGCTTTTCACCCGGCAACGACACTTTTAGCACCGTGCGATGGTTGTGCGTCATCGAATGGATATGATACACCACCTCGAAGCTCCCCTGCCGATCCACCGCCGAAAGACACATCAGGGAATCGAAACTGAGCTCGGAGTTGTCCTTCAGGTATGCGGCGATATCGGTGATGCGTTCCGCCGGAACCCGAACCGCCGACTCCGGTTTCGTCTCGACAAGTTCGAAACTCACATCGGGAAATTTCTTCTGTAAGGCTTGTAAAACTTCTTCTGTCGTCATTGTATTATCGTTATATTAACTGCGGTGATGTAGGACGCGGCGAGTCGTAGGGACAAGGCCTGCCTTGTCCGTTTGTTGCCCGTCTGCGTTAAGGTTTTTCGGGTAGCAGCGCTCCCTGACGCTCTAATTGAACCATTGTCAGATTCACCAAATCCGCAAGCGTGGAGACCTGATTGATGTTCAACTCTCTATCGTGGGCTTCCTGCTGCGAAGTTTCAGGAAAATGAAGCTCGATATGCTGCACCGTGCCCTGTTGCCGAAAGAGGATTTCCCACGCGCTTTTGCCGAGGAAAAAGATTTGCGTATCGGTTCGATTCGATGTCCGCATCCCTTCGGCTGTCTTCACAAGGTAGCGAAGCGCTTCCTCGAACGGCGCGAGTTCATCGACGTCAAGTATCGCGAATGCTAAAGGCTTGTCTTGCCCCTTCAGCACGAGATTCGCACCGAAATAGCGAGTCGTGTCGCCGGGCTCGAACGCCATGTCGGTGTAAAGTTCCACCGCTTCAAGCGTCTTTGCCTGAGCTTTGCCAAAGGGGAATTTGCGGTGGCTGCGTTCCGAGAGCGGCACACTTCCGACGAAAGTGCAATTGCGAAACATCGTGCGACCCGGCGTCTGCAGCTCCCATTCATAGTCTGTTGCCGGTTCGATGTCCTGAGCCAGCGACAAAGCGGTCATGAACAGAAGAACTGCAAGTACCACAGCGCTTCCGATACCTCCCTTACTTCTTCCGCTTATCATAATTCTGGTGCTGCCAGCAATAACGCGAGCCTTTCTTGGCTCGGCGTGTGCAGCGTGTTCCCTTCAGGGTAATCGCTTCGCACTGGTGAAATTCCGAAGATTCTTCCTGAACGGCACTCACGTTTGGAGAGACTGTATCAGGCGGAGCATACTTCAGTGCCGTCGATACACGCACCCAGCCTTCGACAGAGATTTTCGCCCAGCTCGCGACGGTGTCCAGAATCTGAACGCGCGCTCCGGGAATCATCGTCCCGACCACCGGACCGCAGGGAATCGCCCATAACGTATCGGACTGAACGCTGCTTTCCTGCGGCGTTATCAGGCTATCCGGAAGCGCACCGCCTTGCTGAGCCAGAACACTTCCCGCGATGATGAGAATTAGTAATACGCGATACAGGATCACGGAAAATTACGCTTGCTTGGCCGGTCTTGCAAGCACCTTTTCTTTCATGATAACTTTTTCACGCAGTTCCAGAAGACCCGCGACGAGAGCTTCCGGCCTCGGCGGACAACCCGGCACATAAACATCCACCGGGACAATCTGATCCACGCCCTTGACCACGCTATAGCCGCGCTGCCAATAAGGTCCTCCGCAAATCGCGCACGAACCCATCGCGATGACCCATTTCGGTTCCGCCATCTGATGATAAATGCGCTTAAGCCGGGAAGCCATTTTCAATGTGACTGTTCCCGAAACGATCATCAGGTCCGCCTGACGCGGACTGGGACGGAAGAAGGTGCCGAAGCGATCCAAATCATAGCGCGAAGCCCCCGTGCACATCATCTCGATAGCGCAACAGGCAAGTCCGAACGTGACCACCCAAAGAGAACGCGAGCGGCCCCAGTCGAAAACCTTATCAACGGATGTAATGATAATATTGTCGCCGAAGCGACCTTCAAGGATACCCATAATCGCTGCTTAGAAAAGTTTAATTCCGAAGATTATCAGGAGTTAGCGGCGTTTCTGCCGAGGATTCTGTTTCTTTCTCAGGCAAACGAATCCACTCGAGATCCCCCTTCGCCCAGACATACGCCAGACCAGTCAGCAGAATCACAAGAAAAATCGCCATCTCAAGCCATGCCCAAAAGCCAAGATGCCGATAGACAATCGCCCAAGGGTAAAGAAAAACCACCTCGACATCGAAGATGATGAAAATCAACGCGATGATATAAAAGCGGCTGTTGAATCGAATCCACGAAGAACCCTCGGCGACTTCGCCACATTCATAGGTCGAGTTTTTGGCAGGATTCGGCCGGTGCGGAGCGATCAGGCTGGAGAAAAAGAGGATGACTAAAACCAGACCGCCCGCTGCAAGTAAAAATAGAATGACAGGAAAAAAAGAACCGAACATGTAGGTGCCCTAAGAAAAAGAGCAAAGGTGAAGGATTGCGATTGATTTATGAGGGACAATGTTTGCAATTAATATAGGAAATTTTTCTCAAAATGCAACTCCAAATTCAGGAACCTGATGACTTTATTTTTGTGAAATTTTTCTTGACTCTAACTGAAATTTTTTGTATATTACACGTGAAACATGGTGCAAACTCGCTCAAGAAGCAGGCAGTTTCGCATCGTATTTCTTTTTTAACAAATACTTACACTTCGCACTTATTCCTTTTTTCAAGCTTTGCGAAACTGGGGGATTTGTTGCGCCGAGGATTTCCCTCCCTTGTCCTCGGCGCAGTTTTGTTTTTTAAGGACTAAAGAGGAATCTTTCCTCATCGGCTCGCCTTAATTTTTTTACTGAATTGATGAACTCTTGATGCCTCCGCACTCTTGTGGAGGCTTTTCTTTTGCTTGGAATCTCCTCCAATCTTTCCTATATTTAAATGATGGTATTTGCAATCACCTCGTAGGGTTGGTGTCTGTGACCCGACCGCGAGAACGACAGACGGGCCTGTCACAACACCAGCTTCCAAAATAATACTACCCGCGACCTCCGGTCGCGGATATCGATAATGCCAGACAATAAACCCATACCACTCGCCGCGCTCCGAAAGCTGCTGAAATGGTATCGCACCAACAAGCGAGAATTGCCGTGGCGAGGCACAACGGAGCCTTATGCCGTCTGGGTCTCTGAAGTCATGCTTCAGCAAACTCAGGTTAAAACGGTAAAACCGTACTACGAACGCTGGATGCAGCGGTTCCCGAGTGTCGCGGTTCTCGCTGAAGCATCACTAAATGACGTGCTGAAACTTTGGGAAGGTTGCGGCTATTACGCGCGAGCTCGCAACCTGCACCGCGCCGCTGTTCAGATTGTCAGCCAAAACAATGGACAGTTGCCGAAAAGCGCTGCGTTGCTTCAAAAGCTGCCCGGTATCGGGCCTTATACTTCCGCCGCGATTGCTTCGATAGCTTTCGATCAGGCGGTGCCTGTTCTTGACGGAAACGTCGAACGAGTGTTATGCCGTTTACTCCTTGAAAGGCGGCTTTTTAAAACCACCGCCGTGCAAAAAAGATTGCGACGAACCGCCGAAGAAATCATGGATTCGCTCGGCTCCCAAATGGGCACACCAGGAGAGCTGAATCAGGCGATGATGGAACTCGGCGCAAATGTCTGCACCGTGCGAGCGCCACAATGTAAAATCTGTCCGTTGAAATCCGTTTGTCGCGGGCACCAGAAACTCGCCGACCCGGGAGTGTTGCCGCGCCGAAAAAAATCAAAGCCGCTCCCGCATTACGATATCACCGCGGCTATTATCAAACGCCGGGGTAAAATTCTGATCACTCAGAGGCCGCACGGTGGGATGCTCGGAGGTTTATGGGAATTTCCGGGCGGCAAACAAGAAAAGGGCGAGTCACTCGAAACGTGTTTGGCGCGGGAAATCCGTGAAGAATTGGATGTTGATATTGCCGTAGGAAAGCTCTTTCAATCGGTGAAACACAGCTACTCTCATTTTCGCATTACACTTCACGCGTTTTCATGCACGCTTCCTCGCGGACGCATCCGAAAACTCGGCGTTACCGCTTTCCGCTGGACAACGCCGCACGAGTTTTCGAAATTCGCTTTTCCAAAAGCGGACCGTGTTATCATCGAGAAAATCCTTAGAAGAGCATAGTCCATAGCTTCGAATTAATTTGAAGATTTCTATATAGGTGTTCCCATGTTGAAAAAATCTGTTATCACCCGCAGCTTTCTTGGCGTTGTTTTCCTTGCGCTGGGCATTGCCGCCTGCTACACGAATCCGGAAACCGGTCGCCGCGCGATGATTCTTTTTTCGACCAAACAAGAAGCGGCGTTAGGATTTTCGGCCTTTGCCGAGCTTAAAAGAGAAAAGCCTATCTCGACAAATCCCGAGCAGACTGAGTTGGTGCGACGCGTTGGTAATCGAATTTCGTCCGTGGTGGAACTCCCACATGCCGAATGGGAATTCGTCGCTTTCAAGGATGACGAAATACCTAACGCGTTCTGCCTGCCGGGAGGGAAAGTCGGCATCTACACCGGAATATTGCCCTTCACGCAGGATGAAGCAGGACTGGCGATGGTGATGGGGCATGAAGTCGCCCACGCGGTTGCGCGGCACGGCGGCGAGCGAATGAGTCAGCAATTGCTGGTAGGATTAGGCGGAATCGGGCTGGCGGTCGCGATGCGAGAAAAACCCGCTGAAACGCAGGCGCTTGCGTTGGTCGCGTACGGTGTGGCCACCACCGTCGGAGTTATCCTGCCCTACAGCCGCAAACATGAACTTGAAGCCGATTATATGGGATTGAAATTCATGGCGAAGGCGGGCTACGACCCGCGAGCGGGTGTCGAATTCTGGCGGCGTTTTAAAGCGTACAGCGACCAACGCGGCGGCAAACCGCCCGAATTCCTGTCAACGCATCCCCTCGACGACCGCCGCATCCGCGAGATGGAAAAACACATGCCCGAAGCGATGGAAATTTACCGCCGAAGCCAAGGATAAAGATAACGCCGAGGCAGATCCCCTGATCTGCCCGGAATGTTGACTTGTAGAATGCTGTTGTAGGGGCACTCCCGCGTGTGTGCCCGTGAGCACATCCATGTATCCGAGAACGGGCGGACACGTGGGTCCGCCCCTACACCTCGTCATAACAAAAGGAGATTGCCATGAAACAGCTTTGCACGTACGTCCTCCTGCTGACTTTCGCACAAACCAGCCTCGCTCAACTTTCCGGGCCATTAAGCGGCACCCTCGGCCCCGGCGAATTTCATGTCGTTGGTACGATTTCAGTCGAATCCGGAGATAGCCTACGCCTCATGCCCGGAACGATTTTTCGATTTGACGGACCTTATCCATTCGAAATCTACGGAACATTGCTGGCGGAAGGAGTCGAAGGCGATTCCATCGTCTTCACCACCGATACGCTCGTAAATCCCGACCGCTGGCGAGGTCTGCGATTTTTCAATGATGGTAGTTCGGGAGGGCGACTGGCCTATTGCGTCATTGAAAACGGCCTTGCGGCTGGCCCTTGGCCCAGTTGCGTGGGGGGTGGCGTGTACTGCCAGGATTCCTCGCCCGCTTTCACGCATTGCGCTGTCTATGCTAACCAAGCGGTTCCTTGGCAAGGGATTGGCGGTGCGGGCGGCGGCGTGTATTGCGACAATTCTGCAGCGCTCTTTACGAATTGCAATATTCAGGCGAACTCAGCGGATGGCGGCGGTGGTGGAGCGTTTTGCTATCGATCTTCGGCTAATTTTGTGGACTGTAGCCTCTGCGGGAATTTTGGCGGCGGCGTGGCGTGCTGGAACGATTCTTCGACAAGCTTTACCAATTGCATAATGAGCAATAACTCGGCAGCATTCGGCGGCGGTGTGTCCTGTTCCGAATCTTCTCCGAGATTCACGGATTGTACTGTTTCAAACAATTCGGGAATTGGCGGTGGAGTATATTGCTTTGGCTCTTCGCCGAACTTCGTGCATTGCCTCATCAGCAATAACCAGTCACCGGGTTTCGATGGCGGCGGTGTATTCTGCGACCACTCTTCGCCGAGCTTCACGAATTGCGCCCTGACCGACAACTGGACCTATGGTGTCGGCGGAGGAATAGATTGCGAGTTTTCTTTTCCCGAATTCACAAATTGTACATTCAGCGGTAATTGGGCAGGAATTTTTGGCGGCGCTCTCTTTTGTTGCTATTCTTTGCCAACTCTGACCAATTGCACGATGATCGGCAATTCAGCTCGCGAAGATTATGGGGGCGGCGTTTACTGCGACTATTCTTCTCTGACAATCAACAGTACTATTATTGCCTTCTCCCAAGGCGATGGGATCCATTTCGGATCAGCCACAGGAGAATGTCGAGTCGCCTATTGCAATTTCTTTAACAATAGTAGTGGAGATATTGTGGGCAATGGTCCCCCGGGACTCGCCGAACTCATCACCACAAACGCCAACGGCGATTCGTGCGATACTTACTACAATATCTTTCTGGATCCAATGTTCGCTGACACAGCGGCGGGTGACTTTCATTTGATGGAAGGCTCGCCGTGCATTGATGGAGGGGATCCAGAGTTGCCTTATGACCCGGACAGCACCATCGCTGACATTGGCGCACTCTACTATCATCATGATGCCGCAGAAATGCCCGTCGCGTTAGTGCCGACGAGTCATGCTCTTCACCCCAACTGGCCGAATCCGTTTAATCCGACGACAACGATTCGCTATGACGTGAAACAAACCGGGCAGGTTCAATTGACGATTTTCAATTTACTCGGGCAAAGAGTGGCGACGCTAACAGATGGAAAACATCTCGCCGGTTCTTATACGATTTCATGGAATGCGAGTGATTTACCGTCGGGGATTTATCTCTGCCGAATGGAAACGCCGGGCTTCATGCAAACGCGGAAGCTTGTGCTATTGAAGTAAGAAGAAGGGTCGGCTGCAAGCAGCCAACACCGCAAACAACTTTTTAAATATATCTTGCTTTCAAATGACAAATTCTGACAAAACAAAACTCCTGCTCGTCTTGGATGGCGGCGGTACGCGAACCCGCGCGCTTGTCGCACCAGCAGCAGACCCAAGCGCACTGCCGTGCGGCACTACCGAAGCCGGGCCGTCGAATTTCAATCAAGTCGGCGCGGACGGATTGAAAGCGGTTGCGTGCGAAATCATCGAACGATTAGCTGTTCCTGCACACCGTATCCAAACTGTCGTCGCGGGTCTTGCGGGAGTCGGTCGCGAACAAGAACGGCAGCAGGCAGAGAGTGTTCTCTGCGAAATCTTCTCCGAAGCACGCGTGCTTGTTCGCACGGACGCTGAGCTCGCTTACGACGGTGCGTTTGGTTCGCAAACCGGCGGCATCCTGATTATCGCGGGGACGGGAAGTATTGCATGGACACGACTTGCGGACGGACGTTTCTTGCGCGCCGGAGGCTGGGGGCCGCTTTTAGGTGACGACGGCAGCGGCGCATGGCTGGGGCGTGAAGCGTTGCGGCTTTGCCTTCGTCAAGGAGAGACCGGAACCTTTGGCCCTTTGTCGAAAGCTATTTTAGAATCATTGAACATCACGGAAGCAAGCCGCATTCTGAACCTCGTTTATCAGCAGAAATACGATTCGCAGCATTGGGCGTCCCTCGCTCCTCTTGTGTTTGAATTCGCAGGAAAAGACATGGAAGCGGATAAGCTAATTCAGGAAACCGGCACCGCTCTGGCGGAACTTGCCAGACGGCTGCTTGCGCAAATGGATGCAACGACGGAGCAAATCCCATTAGCTGTCTGCGGCGGTCTTACAGCGCAATGGCCGCTCTTGGAACCTTCGTTCATGGCAGAACTCGAACGAGAAAGCCGTGCAAAGTTTGAAATCATCGAGCCCTTAGGCGACGCTCTTTTTGGCGGACGTTTCATCGCGCAAAAGCATTCTTCCCTTTAAATTTCCGGCCGGGAGATACGCTATTGAAAAACAAACGGCCTCGCATTTTGCGAGGCCGTTATCATTTCGACGATAATAGAACGGAATGTCGCATCGTGATTACAATGGCCCGTAGAGCCGATATTCGATGAGTTCCTGCTCGGAAAGGAGTTCGAGACCATCATATACGCGCACTCTCAGGATTCCGACTTGGGGCTTGATGGCAGTCTCAATTGTGGTCCCTCCGTCCGAAAATCGCGTGTAGATGTAGCACTCCTCGAAGTATCCCATAGGAACTTCGACATCCTCTTCCGTTCCTACAACCAGTACGCAATCGCCCTCTACGAAGAAAAAATCATCTTCCGAAGCGGGATACTTCCACAGAAGCTCTCCCTCGATAAATCCCTGCTCACGGAAGAGCACCCCTCGGTTTTCATCGCTATCTTCATTGCGCAAATAGGTGCTGGTATCGATATCGCCGGTATCAGAATGCTCCTTATACATCAAAAACCAAGGGGCGCTGTCAAAAAGATCCACACGAGATACGTGTTCGCGATAGGTGTAATCTCCTCCGGAATCGGAGACATCATATATCCAGTAATTCTCCCTCGCCAGGGGAATCGCTCCCTTTGAATAGTAGCCGTAGTAAACATTCACGTCATTCGATGACTCCGACACACCGACGGTATTCGATGCCACCACATAGTAGACATACCGGTGAGCTTCGAGCACGAACGGATCAAGATAGACCCTGACGTTTGCGTCCACGGAATCAATCCACCTATAGTCGCCGCCGTCATCAGATCGCCAAATGATGAAGTGGTGTTCGTAGAGCGAGTTGTCCTGCCATGCGAGAGAAACTCCGACTCCCATCACAACATCCGCCTGCAGATTCGATGGGGCTTCCGGAACCGCATAAGGCCAGGTGCTCGCCGTATCATCTTCTGACCAACCAGTTCCATCCTGTCCCACAGCTCCAACGCGATAATAATAGAGCGTTTGAGCATCCAATGAATTATCGCTGTAACTGGTATCATTCGAAGCCGTCACGGTAATCGTGACAAAGCTGGCCGTTTGCAGGCGACGCTGCACCGCAAAACCGGTTTCATCATTTGAATTATCTGTCCAGGATATCAAAATTCGATTATAATCAAGAGTCTGCAGCGCGAGATTCTCCGGTGCCGATGGAATCAAAATCTGTTTGGTAGTAACAACGGCGCTGTTCGAAAAATCCGATTCACCCATGCTGTTGAACGCTTTGACTCGGAAACTATATTCCGTCCCAGGCCAGAGTCCAGCAACCGTGTCATGCGTGGTATTTGCTACTTTGGTTCCGATGGATCCCCATTGCACTCCGTCCCAACTGTAAACCTGAAAACCCTCTTCATTATTCGAGTTATCTTGCCAGCTAAGTGAGATACTGACGGTATCGATGGCCGTGCCGACGAGATTGGTGGGAGCTTCGGGGCGTGTGGGTTCGGGATCGGTGGATTTCTTCGTGCAGGAATTGACAAATCCCCATAGAGCAACGAGCGCTAAGCATAGAATTATCAGTCCGAACTTTGGCATAAAATCCTCAATATTACTACTAAAATGTAACCTCGTAACCGCGCAAAGTCAAGTCAATACCGCGACCGGAGGTCGCGGACGAATACACACATCTATTTCGGCAATTGGCGGGTCATGGCGGATGGCGCGCCTTCGGGTGGGAGGCCGTTGCCGCGAAGATGCAGGGTTTGTGTCGGGAAAGCGAAATCGAGACCCAATCCTTGAACGGCATCCATGATTTTCAAGAGCACCTCCTGCCGCACCCGCATATGTTCGGACCAGTTCGTCGTTATGGTGAAGCAATAGACCAGAATGTCAAGGCTGTAAGCTCCGAAATCGGTGAAGTAAACCATGAAGAAATCTTGATGGATATGTTCGTCGATTTCAAGGATTCCCCGAATCGCCTTGACCGCTTCTTCAAGCTTCTTGCGCGGTGTATCATAGGTCACGCCGATGGTCAGTTTGATCCGCCGCTTCTTCATCCGCGACCAGTTGTTGACCACGGATGTCGTGAAGATGGCGTTCGGAATCGTAATCAGGCTGTTGGGAAACGTGCGAATGCGTGTCACGCGAAGGCTGACTTCTTCCACGGTACCTTCATAGTCTCCCACTTCAATCCAGTCGCCGACATGAAAAGGCCGGTCAACGAAAATCACAATCGCGCCGAAAAAGTTAGAGAGCGTGTCCTTCGCCGCAAAAGCAATCGCCGCTCCTCCTAATCCAAACGCTGCCAAGAGCGAAGCGACCGAATAGCCCATATTCTGAACGACAATCACACCACCGATAATCCATAGAAAAACCTTCGCGCTCTTGGTGGCAATCGGAACAAGCTGATCATCGAGGCGTGTCTCGGTTTGACCGGCGACTTCTTTCCAATGTCGCCCGAAACCTTCCACGATGCGAACACCGAACCAAATCGCTACAATGACGACCGCACTCTCCATAGCGGCATGCACGAGCCGGGCAACGTCGACGGGTTCGGTCGGAAGTTGGAATACGGCCACGGCAATCCAGATGCCCACCAGAACCGCTACTACGCCAAGGGGCTGCCTAAGAGATTCCAGGAAGATGTCGTCGAGAGCGGTACGTGTCTTCCCCGCAAGGCGTCTCAGCCTTTTTATAATGCCGAGAATAATCCGTCGAGCGATAAAACCCGCTAAAATAAAGACAAACGAGATGACATATTTCTCCACAGCGATTCCCAAGATGGAATACTGAAAGAAATTCTGAAGCATTTCCATAGTTGCCTCAAAAAATGAATTAATTTACGCGCCGATAGTCGTGATGGTCTCTTTATGCTTCCGGAATCGCTCCATAAAAGTGTACATCACCGGCACGAGAACAAGTGTCAGCAGCATTGAACTCATAAGACCGAAAATAATCACAACGCCCATGCCTGAACGTCCTTCCGAACCGGGACTCAGCGAGAACGCCAGCGGCATTGTGCCGAAGACCATCGTGAAGGTCGTCATCAAAATCGGGCGGAGCCTCGTCTGCCCTGCTTCCAATAAAGCTTCCCGTATCCCCATTCCCCGGCCGCGCAGCGTGTTCGTATAGTCCACGAGGAGAATAGCATTCTTCGCCACAAGCCCCATCAGCAACAGAAGGCCGATCATAGTGAACATCGAGAGACTTTTGCCCATGACGACGAGTCCAATCATTGCTCCCACGAGCGCGACAGGAATCGAGAACATCACCGTAAAGGGATGAATATACGATTCAAACAGCGACACCATCACCATATAGACGAATATAATCGCGAGCAAAAGAGCAAAACCCATATCGCGGAACATATCCTGCATCATTTCCACGTCACCGGCGGCGAAAATGGTCACATTCTCCGGTATGTTTAGTGACGGCAATCCTTCCTGAATATCACGATTGATATCGCCCAACGCACGCGAGGTGATATTGCTCAAGACGGTAATCAGCCGTTCGCGATCCTTGCGCGAGATGGATGTCGGTCCGCTGCTGCGTTCTATAGATGCAACGGTCTCCAGATGCACCGCTTCGCCTCGATGATTTCGCAGAAGCAGTTTTCCCAAAGCCGCAGGATTATTTCGTCCATCGGGATTCAGTTGAACGCGCAGGTCATAATCCTTCCCGTCCTCCTCGTACTCGGTGGCGATTTCCCCCGCAATGGCGTTGTGCAGTGCTAATCCGACTTCTCCTACTGTAAGTCCTGCAGCCGCCGCTTTGTCGCGGTCCACATGAACACTCAACTCCGGGACTCCCAATTCGTAGGTGGATTTTACATCCACTGCTCCCGGTGTGGCTTTTAAAAGCGCGACCAGCCCATCCGCCACGCGCTGCACCGAATCGAGATTGGCTCCTCGAACTTCATATTGAATAGGGGATTGCTGGGCACCTCCGAACATACTGATTTCAGCAAACAGCGCCGTCATTCCCGGAAGGCGCAAACTATAGTTTTCGATATCGTTCATCACCTCTCGCGTGCGCCGATTTCGCTCACGCTTATCAACTAGGCGCACCTGAAGCTGCCCGATGTGTGTTCTTCGCCTTTGACCCGACCATTCTTGCTCCTGCATACCCGCCGTGGCAAAAACCATCTCAACTTCCGGCAAAGAACGGGTATAATCTTCCAGCCTGCGCACAGTCTGATCCGTCACTTCAAGTGCTGTCCCTAAGGGCATTTCGATATTGACGGCAAACTCACCGCGATCCGTCACCGGAAAGAATTCCGTCCCAACCCATCCCATGACAGGCAGGCTCATCGCCGCAAGGAAGATAGCCGTTACAATTAAAATGATTTTACCGCGATGATTGAGCGCCCAGTCCAAAAGCCCCCGATAGGAGATTTTCAAGCGCTCGAAATGTACATCTGTCCAGCGCCCGAATTTCCCCAGCCAACCCTTGGCCTTCAACGTTTCCAGACGATTCAACCTCGATGCTAAAAGCGGTGTTAGCGTAAAGCTGATAAAGAGAGAGAGAAGCGTGGCGATAACAATCGTAAACGCGAATTCCCGAAAGATTTTCCCGATGACACCCGTTAAGAGTCCAATCGGCAAAAAGACCACTACATCCACGAGCGTAATCGCAATGGCCGCCAAACCAATTTCCGCGCGCCCTTCCAGAGCCGCTTTTCGGGGAGGTTTGCCCATGTGCAGGTGACGATGAATATTCTCTAAAACGACAATGGAATCATCGACCAAAATTCCCACCACCAATCCCATCGCCATGAGCGAGATGAGGTTAACACTGTAGCCGAGAATATAGATGCCGAAGAAAGTGGTGATGAGCGATGTCGGTATTGCCAGCAAAATAATAAAAGAATTCCGCACTGAATGGAGGAAAACGAGCAGCACCAGCGCGACGGTAAAAATCGCCTCGAGTAAATTCTCCTTAACACCGGCAACCGCCTGTCGAGTGAAATTCGTTAAATCCTGCGCCACATCGAAATGGAGATTTCCCGGAAAGGTCTTCTCTATGTATGCCAGCTTCTCGCGGACATCATCCACTGTGTGTACCGCATTCACCTTGGACTGCTTGACGATAATGAAACCTAAAGACGGCTCTCCGTCCAAGCGCGCCAGCGAGCGTTCTTCTTTGATACCATCAATGACTTCGGCCAGCTCGCCGAGTTTTACCGAGCCCGAAGGCGTCAAGATGGGGATATTTCGGATGGCCTCGATACTATGGAATTTCCCCGAAAGACGCACGGCGACATTCTGGCGTCCCGCATACATTTTTCCTGCGGAGAAATCCAAATTATCGCGAGCGATGGCAGCCGTCAAATCCGTTATAGCGACTCCCGCCGCCGCCAGCCTGTCGGCATCCGCCTCCACTCGAATCTCGCGCTCAAATCCCCCAACAATCGTCACCGTCGCTACTCCCTTGACTTGCTCAAGCAGCGGCTTGATTTGCTCCTTGGCAAGTGTAAAAAATTCCTTTTCCGGTATGTCGGCAGTCATAGACAGCCTGAGAATAGGAGCGGCACCGACATCAGCCTTTTCGACGACCGGACTCTCCGCTCCCTCCGGCAGAAGCGGCCGAACGAGCTCCATTTTGCGCTGCACTTCCGCTGTGACTCTATTGACATCCTCCGACATTTCAAATTCGAGAATAACTACCGAAATATTCTCCAAATTGTAGCTGCGGACAGACTTCAGCCCCCCGATGGTCGAAAGAACTTCCTCCATCGGCTTCGAAACCATCGACTCCACTTCACGCGGCCCGGCACCCGGCCACACTGTGGAAATAATCACCATCGGCCAGTCCATCTCAGGCAGCAAATTGACCGGCATCCGCGTATAACCAATCACACCCAATACCGCCATGGCCGCGAAGATCATCGAGAAAAAACCGGGTCGGCGAATGGCAATTTCCGTCAGCTTCATTGTTCCGTCCCCTCACCGACAACAATAGCTTCCCCATCTTCAATCGCCTTAGCCGCCGTTACAATAAGCACATCGCCCGGCTTCAAGTTATCCCCGTAAACGACGACCCATCCTCCTCTCGGCGTCTCGGAGTGCACGCGTCGAGCATGCGCTGCGCCGTTCTCGACAACAAAAACATGCGATTGATTTCCCGCACCGTGCAACGCTTCACGAGGAACAAGAAATCCTTTTCCCTTTCCCTCTACAATAATAAAACCGCGCATAAACATCCCGGATGCGATTCCCGGTGCACCCGGAAACGTCGCTTCAACGGGAAACGTCCTCGTTCCCTCTTGTGCCTGAAGCGAGCGCGACGTAATCGTCCCTCGCAACGTAATATCCGGCAGGACATCAATCAACGCCAAGACCGAATCTCCTTCCGCCGTTGCGACCAGCTCTCGCTCCGTCAACTCGAACTCCGCCTTGACTTGACGTAAATCCACCAGCGCCGCCACGGGCATTCCCGGAGCCGCCGTCTCGCCGACTTCGACGCTCCGGCGAGTCAACGTCCCGGCAAAGGGCGCTCGAATAGTGGTGTTGGAATAAACCTCCTCGGCCATCCGCCACGCTGTTTCCGCACTTTTCGCCCCCAGCCGCGCTCCCTCGAGCTCGCTGTCGGAAATACTCTTCGCATTATACAAATTGCGCGCGCGTACCAGATCCGTCTCAGCTTTGTCGAAAGCGATTCTCGCCTGCTGAGCCGCCAAGCTTTTAACAGAGGAATCCAACTGCAGAATCGCTTGGGCCTGCGAAAAAAAATCACCGACCTCTCCATAGAGAGCAATCACCCTGCCCCCGGTTTCAGCGGAGATTTGCGCCTCCCGCCGGCCATGTATCGTTCCCGTCACTGAAATGGTATCAATCGGCGAAGGCTCTCTAAGCGGAATCGTCGTGACAGCGATTCCCTTCGATTCTTCTCCGGCGAGTTCGCGCTCTGAGCGGGCTGAGCGGAGAAAGTGAGACAGCACGACAATTAGCGCAATCACCACTACCACAATCCCAAAATAAACCGCACCACGTTTCATGTAAAAATCCTTTTCGTCAGGTTTGTATTCTACAGAAAGCTACATCACCAGAACCTCAAAGTCAAGCGACCTACAACACTCGCCGAGGCAAATCCCCTGACCCTGCCGCAACTCGCCGCGAACGGATGACCCTTATTCCTGCTTTTCCGCAATCAGCAGGCTCTGCGCTTTTCCCTGACGGCACGTCAATAAAAACTTGCCTTCGGGCAGGGACTCAAAATGAACCACAGTCGTCATCATTGGAGGAAGCGGCTCTTCGATTTTCAGTTCGGGAACGAGAATCCATTCTTCTTCGGGCTCGCTGTCAAGACGATGGACATGAAGATGGAGCGGGATGCCGCTAAGGACTTTCAACTGGGAAGGACTGAATTCCCCTTCAAGGCGCAGGTCAGCCCGCTGCGTTGTCGGCGCCGGAGGCTTGCGAAAATAGAACCAGCCCAGGATAAGCGCCGCCAGAACGATTCCGAGAAGGACGGTGAGTGGGTCCTGCATCCTTATATATTTCCTTTAAGAAATCGTACGCCAAGGAAGCGATTCAAAAACAGCAAAATCGCAACAGAAGACATCTTGATTCGATGCAAATACTTCATAGCCTTGCTTAAAAATCCGCAAACTGACACATCGCGCATTTAACTCATCCGTTCAAATTTCAGTTCCGAATAGAAGGTTAAAACGGGTCAGGATTCCTTTACTTGAGAGGCATACTTTAACAAGTCATCTCACTCGAGAAATACTGACCCTCAAAGAACATGGATTTTCTGCGCTGATTCCTCATGTCATCCAGTTTGTAACCCCTCATCTCAGGAAAGTTTCCAAATTAATTACTGGAAAAGGTTGCTATAAACCATGTTAAGTCTATGTATAATTTAACTTTAACATACGATTTTACTTGAACTTATGAGACAGAATAGGTATATTAAGGATGAGGAGTGTAGTTAAACTTGTTAAGTCATGAACTTTTTTATAATAAATTGTGTTCTATGCCCTTGACATTTATACTATTAATCCCTATCATTGCTTTACTTGTTTGATTCACTTTTTTAGTTATAAATCTAACTATAAAGAGACAATATAAACTAATATCGATGTTTTAGTTAATATTCCAGATAAATCGTGTATATTTCAGTAATTCAACTCTGAAAGCGCCGTTTCCACGGAGTTCATATAGAATTCAATTTCACAATCAGTTGATGTCAAAAATAATTTAGTTGTTCGACAGGAGAAGCAGAGAAATGAAAAAATGGATTATTTTAAGCGTTTTGATTGCCGTCTTCGCTATAGTGAATCTATCCTATTCGGGTGAATTCGTTATGGATGGCCCGAAAGGAGTTCGTTTGATGAAACTCCAACAGCAGATGACCGAGATGGAGAACGCCGGGCTATATGACGCGGCTCTGTGGCATGAATACAATTCATTGATAAACGGCAAACCCGGGCAAGCCCCAACCTTGGATCAGGGTGGGGATGACATTGCGTCCGCCACGGTTATCCCGAGTATTCCCTACACAACCACAGGGACAACGGTGGGATACACGGATGATTACGATGAAGATTGTCCCGCATCGTTCGATGACACGCCCGACGTTGTCTATGCCTTCACACCCGCCACAGATGTAACCGTTGATATTGATCTGTGTGCTTCGTCTTTTAACACGAAGGTTTATTTGTACGAGAATACGGAAGGCAATCTTGTCGCATGCGACGATAACGGCTGTGGTACGGCCAGGTCATTCCTCGGGATGGTGGATCTCTTCGCCGGCAACACATACTACATCATTGTTGACGGCGGTTTTAGTGATGTCAACACGGAAGGCGAATATGTGCTTGATATTCACGACCCTATTTTAGGCCGCTGCTGCTATGAAGACACGACCGGTGAATGGGCTTGCGCCGAAATTGACCAGTATGCGTGCAGAGGTTTGGACGGCTACTGGATCGAAGGCGAAAACTGTGACGAACCCTGTTTAGGTCCCTGTGATTGGATAGAGGACGGCCTGGTCGGAAATCCCGATGGCAGCTTTACGTATCGCCAGACAACAGATTCTTCCGATACCACCTCCCTTTACGAAGGTCCTTTTGATATTTATTCCGATTGCTATGACACTCCGCAGTGTGGCTTCGAAATCTATAGTTGGTGGAATCAGGATTACGGCTGGAAACACTTCTGGAATCTTTGGGATGCTCCCGGTTTGACGGTTCAGTCGGTGCAAGTTCTAATCTGTGCGTGGGATGTAGATGAACACTCTTGCCTCGTCCAACATCCCGGCGATCCTGAAGCCTGCGAGTTGGACAACATCTATGCAGACGATGAATTACAAAACCCGGAATATCTCTTCGGGAATAATCAAACATATTCCGTGACGACGTTCGATGTCGAACCTGCATTGCTGCTCGATAACGGTTATCTCGATATGTTTATTGACATCGACGTGTGGCATGACACATGCGAGTGGGCAACCACGCTTAGCTGGTCACAGCTTGTCGTGACCTATACCCAGGACTCGCTTAATAATCCGCCCTATACTCCTGAAGGGCTTGGGATGGAGTGTGTGGATGTCACGACACCTGTCTGTGTGACCATCACGGGACCGACTCCGCCGGATCCGGATGGCGACAATGTGACCTACACTTATCGCTGGTTTGTCAGAAACGCCGCCACCGGGTGGGGCTACGTTGACGATGAAAACTACCCAATCCACCCAATCGATCATGATGGTCCGTGTATTCCTATAACAGATTTCGAAGTAGGCGATATGTGGCGTGTGCAGGTCTTTGCCGTGGACGAACACGGAGCCCAGTCCAACGAAGCATTAATCGTGGACTTCCCGCTGGTTGTCCCGGATTGCGACTATTTTGACATGGGCGATATCGCAGCATGCGATTATCCCACCCTCACCGGCAATCCTGCACATTTGCTGTCGGGTATCGCGTGGCTGGGTCAGGGAATTACCGGTGAACCCGCCCCGCTCATCCTTGATAATGATGCGGATGACGGCGTGACTTATCTCAACCTTCCGTGGGTGCCTTGCGAGGTGGAAACGGCAACCGTCACGGTGACGCCCGGACCCTTCTACGCAGGTTATGAAATCTTAGGGGGGCTCCTCTACTTGAACGGCTGGAAAGACGGAAACCTCGACGGTGATTTCTGTGATGAACTCTGCGACAGCAATGCAGCGGAATGGATTGTCCAGGATGCGCTGGTCACACCGAGTGTTCATACCTTTACCTTTAATGATCCGGGTGTCTTGGACCTCGGCATTTATGATGGCGTCTTCCGCTGGAGACTCACCAGTCATCCCGTCGGGCGTTATGGTTTCGGCCTGATTGACACCGTTGCCTGCCCCAACATGACATGTGGTGACGGCCCTGCCGCCCATTTCCTGGGTGAGGTGGAGGATTACATCCTTGAAGATGCACAACTTGCTGTCGAACTCAGGAGTTTTGAAGCAATCCCCGGAGACCGCATGGTGACATTGCGCTGGTCCACCGCCAGCGAGTCGGATAACGACCACTTCGAGATACTCCGCGATGGCAGGGCTGTCAGCAACGTTGACGGCGCAGGGAACAGCTCAACCACCCGCCACTATGTCTGGCAGGATGAACATCTGCAAAACGGCACGCTATACACCTATTCTCTAATCGCCGTGGATATGAATGGAACTCGCGATGAGCTTGCCACAGCAACAGCTTCGCCGAGTCATGATGCGGCCGTGATTACGGAATACGCACTCCATCAGTGCTACCCAAATCCGTTCAACCCAACCACAATAATCACATTCGACATTGTCGAGAACGGCTTCGTGAGTTTGAAGGTGTATAATCTGATGGGTCAGGAGGTTGCGACGGTGCTCCGTGAAACGATGGATGTCGGACGCTATGCGATAACTTTCGATAGCTCGAACTTACCGTCGGGCGTCTATGTCTATCGCCTGGATGTAAACGATTTCAGTGCCACCAAGAAAATGGTGCTGATGAAATAAAGTCTCATTCCATTAAGAATTAAGAAAGGAAATTGTTGTTAACGCACATAAAAAATAGAAACCAAGAAAACATTAATCTCACGGAGGAGAATGTACTATGAAAAAGGGTTTATTGTTAAGTGGCTTAATCATAGCTATCACGTTGCTCTGCTGCTGCGCGCTTGTAGCAGGGGAAAGAGTGCAGAATTCCGATGCTGCGCTATCGAAAGAGACTGCCAGCTTGAAACAGGATCCGGCGGCCACGCAGAAAGTGGACATCGATGAACTTTACCAGAGAATCCAGGAACTCAAAAGCCAAGGCTTGTATGATCCGCAGCTCTGGGCGGATTACGACAATCTAACCTCACGGCCGCTGCGGCCCCCTCGCCACACCGACCAAGGGGGTGAAGACTGCGCCAACGCGACAACTGTTGGTGCTCTCCCGTATTCTGATGGTGGAACACTGGGTGCCAGGGACGACTGCGCAACGACTGCCCTTCCCTGGGCGAGACCGTACAATGATGTCTTCTATGTCTTCACGGCTCCGTCGGCGGGAGATTACATTTTCGACATGTGCGGTAGCAACCTTGATACGTACATGAGAATCTTTACGGATGGTGTCTGCTGTTCCGAAAATTTCGTTACGGCCGATGACGAGTGTGGTGGAATGGATCCTAAGATAACCCTTACACTGACAGCGAGTCAGGTCGTCTATATCGAGTGTGGCTACTACAGCAACCAGACGACGCCGGAAGCCTACAATTTCAACGTTACCGCCGAAGAGCCGTGCGAGCCTGACTATGTGATACCGGTGGATTGCCAAGGGTACACCGGACAAGGCAACACGTGCAATGCAGCCAATGACTGCGATACGCGCGCCTCTGAAGATGAAATCTGGGAGATTGAGATTCTTGCGGATGGCGAGTACAACTTCTCACTCTGCAATACCGACCCATACTGGGATTCCTACATCTATCTGGACATCGAGTGCTGTGGCTCGTCGCATTTGGATTCTGACGACGACGGGTGTGGCCCAATGTTTGGCAATTCCGTGATTGAGTGCGTCGAACTGACAGCCGGAACCATCGTTTACTTGCTTGTCGAGGGCTATAGTGCATCCGACTGCGGCGCTTATCAGCTTGACATCTCTTGCTGCGAGCCCCCGCCGCCGCCGCCCGAATGCCCGGAGAATACGCTCTATGGACAGCCGGTCCACGGGCCTGACGACTCATGGTCGGCTGCTAACAGCGATGCCGCTCCTCCCTATATTGTTTACGAAAGCTTCTGGGAGGTTACCGCTCCGATCTGCGATATTCACTGGTGGGGCTTCAGTCTATTCTACGATTTCGGCTGGTATTTGTGTGATGAAGATCCCATGGATTTCGAAATCATCTTCTACCCTAATGCTGCCGGTGCTTATCTCCCGGATGTCGATAATCCGGTCTGCACCTATAACGTCACGCTGAACAGGCAACTGGTTGGTGACTGGGGCTATCCACTCTATTACTGGGGCACGACCTTGGATCCCTGCTGCGATATTTCCGATGGCTGGGTTTCGATTCAGGGTACGAGTGTTTCGACTCCTGATTGCTACTTCTTGTGGATGAGTTCAGGAACCGGCGATGGCAACAGTATCCAGTTGGTTGATGACGCGTTTACCGACACCTACTACGACCGGGCCTTCTGTCTGACGGAAGAGGTGGAAGAGGATAGCCTTCTTGACCTTGGTGACCTCCATGTTCCTTGCAACTATCCCAGTCTCCCTTGGCAGAACATGCATCCAGCAGGGAATTACAATCCCGGACATTTGCTCACAAATGTCGCCTGGCTCGGTGCGAGCATCAGCGGTGAACTTTGGGCAGACCCCGCAGGGCATGACAACAACAACGTGTATGAAGCAGCCGGTGGAGATTTGACGGATGACGGCGTCACGTTTTACCCTCACACCGTCGGCGGCGGTTGGGGCTATGACATCTGTCACTGGGAAAACGTGGATGTCACCGTAACTATCGGTGCGAGATACTTCACATGGGCGGACACCGTATGTGAACCCATTCTCTATTTGAATGCCTGGAAGGACGCAAATCTCGATGATGATTTCGACGATGTCAGATTCTGCGACCCGGCTCCCCCGAATGGTTGCGGTCCATGCGATGAATGGATTATCCAGGATTTCGCCATAAATCCAGGGATGGTAGGAGGCGGAGTCCCAGGCTCGTACACGTTTGCATTCACGTTCTGCGATCCGGGTCTTTATGATCTCACGCCGTTTGAACCTATCTTCCGCTTTAGGCTCAATTCGTTTGCTGTCGGCCGGCATGGCTATGGTATGTTAGATACTCTCTGTTCTAACATGGTCAATGGTACCGGCCCCGCTGTTGACTTCCTCGGCGAGGTCGAAGACTACAATGTCATCGAATTCTACCAGTTGCCGGTTGAGCTGACCACATTGGAAGCGATTGTGGGCGACCGTCAGGTGACGCTCTTCTGGACAACCGCCACCGAGCAGGACAACGCTTACTTCAGCGTTCTGCGCAATGGGATGGAAATCGCTCAGGTTGACGGCTCCGGTAACAGTCAGACCGCCATCAACTACGAATACACCGACCAGGCTGTCGTTAATGGCGTGACCTACACCTATCGCCTACTCTCACACGACATCAACGGCACGGTTCATGAATATGAGCAGACGGTTGAAGCGACACCGGAAGCGCCAATGCCGAGAGAGTATGCGCTTGAACAAAACTTCCCGAATCCGTTCAACCCGAATACGACTATCTCGTACGCGTTGAAAGAGGCGGGCTTTGTGACCTTGAAGATATACAACCTGCTGGGACAGAACGTGGCGACACTGGTGTCACAGAGAATGGAATCAGGACGCTACACGGCGACCTTTACGGCGAAAGATTTGCCGTCAGGCATCTATGTCTATCGTTTGGATGTGAACGACTTTAGCGCCACCAAGAAAATGGTGCTGATGAAGTAAACAAGTTTGTATGTCCCTCGCCCCGGCTGTTCATGGCCGGGGTGGGGGTTCATATAAAAAGTATAGTGAGTCGAGTTGAGAAATCTGTAAATCGAAAAACAAATCTTTTCCTGTTTGCTAAAATTATTGTTTTTCTCTAAGTATTCTATTATACTATGCCCAATTGGGTATTCACCGAGCAGAAACTCAATTCACTCCTATAAACTTGAAGAATCCAGAGAGGAAAATCTCATGAAGTTTCGAGTGTTATTTATTGCAATCGCGCTAGTCGCGATGACATCATTGTCGTTTGGTGCCACCCCCGCCCAGGTTATGTACTTCTATCCGGGCGATTGGAATCACGCTG
>JAUXGA010000003.1 GCA_030622545.1 bacterium
ATGAGATTGGAGATTTAGTTGTAATTCTGATATAAAGCGAGTGAAGAAATGAAACCGATCCGAAAGCGACGTCATCAGCGAGGCGCGGTTCTTGTTCTCACTGTGATACTGCTTACCGTGCTCCTGTTTGCTACTGCTACAATCGCGCGAAGAGTGATTCATCAATCCGATTCAACAGGCAGAATCGTCCACGAAATACAGGTTTTTTATTGCGCTGACGGGGGAACTGAGGTTGCGGAAAGATGGCTCAGAGATCTCGTCCAAGTATCGCCGTATCCAACACAAACTGAACTCAATGCATTTGCTGCACCGAGTACGCCCGATTACCAGTTCATCGGGCTCACAATTACGAAACAGCCCTTTCAGACAGACTACATGATCCCTAACGGACCTTTCGCGGGTTGTTTCGCAGATATCCAGCCGTATGCGATTCAGTCCCATGCTACCAACCATAATGCATCAGTCGAAAAAATTGTCACCGTGACGGTCCATCAGCAATCGATCAATCTTGGACAATTCGGTATTTATTACGACGATGATTTGGAGATTTTTCCTTTGTATCCGCTGGATTATAAAGGCCGGATTCACACGAATGGGAACTTGTATGTGGGATCCTCCAACGTTCTCAACCTTGATGCCGACGTAACTGTAGCTGGACACATTTATAACACTCCCAAGGATGAAACGCAAACCTATTTGGGCAAGGCAAGATTTGCGAACAGAACAGGCGTGTGGGAAGAGATGTGGAGAGATCTGGATTACGATAGTCGTCACCCGGATTGGATTGTAAAGAGTCTCGATGATTGGGATGGCCGCGTGCAGGACTCGGACCACTACGCGAGTTCTCTGCCTCTTCCTCTGCCAACCCCTGCTAACCCCATCGACATCATTAAACGCGGTCTCCCTGGCGATGGTGCCGAGCTTTTAGAAACGCGTTTCTACTACAAAGCTGGTCTGCTTATTGTTGATGGGGTGGTTATGGACTCCGGTGGAACGTCCGTCATCACATTGCCTGCGGGAATCTTGACCAGTACGAGCGTTTATGATTGTCGCGAACAGACGTACATGAATATGTACGATCTTGATGTGGCCGCCTTGATAGCCGCAAGCCTGGTTCCCGCTAACGGTGTGATATATTTCTCAGAGTCAACAACCGATGCGGCACTGCGGCTTCTTAATGCGGCAAGCCTTCCCGCGGGCGGACTGACCATCGCAACCGATAATCCTTGCTATGTCCGGGGACATTACAATACTGTCAATAAACAGCCGGCTTCGATTCTCTGCGACGCCTTCAATGTGTATTCTTCAATTTGGGATGATTCGAACGCAGACCAAAATTTGAACAAACGACTTGCACGTCAAACCACGGTTAATACGTGCGTGGTTACCGGTAATACTCTTACAACTAATGGTAACTACAACGGCGGCGCGGAAAACCTCGTCCGTTTGCACGAAAAGTGGGTGGGACATGCGTTGACTTATCGCGGCTCGCTCGTTTGCATCTGGCAAAGTCAACAAGCCACCGGCGCTTTCTCGCACCAATGTTATGAAGAAGCTCATCGAGATTGGGGTTTCGATCAGGATCTCTTGGATCCGAATTACTGGCCCGATGATTTCTTTACTGTAGGCAGAGTTGTTCGTGCACGTTGGGAATCCAACTAATCCGAATCTGATCGAATAATAACAAACCCCGGCGATTAGAAATCGCCGGGGTTTTTCTGTTTTCAAACAAGAACGGTATGGCAAACATTTGGAGGCGCTACTCCGGTTCGACGGCTTCGAATGTTTTCACACCGTTGCGGATGAGGCGGAATAAAATCGCCTGTTTGCGTCCTTCGAGCTTTCCAACCGCTTTCACGTAATCATCCATATCCGTGACATCCATCTTGTCGATTTTGATAATCACATCGCCTGCGCGCAGCTTGTTACGAGTGGGGCCGTCAGGATCCACGTCACTGATAAGAACACCTGTCGCACTTTCCAAATTCATCGCCTGCGCTTTCGTCGGTGTGAGTTCTTCGACACGGATTCCCAACCAGGGTTCCGGTTCAGGCTCTTCAGCGCCGGGAATATTGAGTCCGAGGCGGGATGCAAACTCGGCTCGGTCGGCAAGGGTGAAGTTCAGCAGTCTATCTTTGCCGTCGCGAATCACTTTCAACGATACTTTTGAATTCGGCGGATGATCAGCGATGTCCATCCGGAACTGCGTGACATCATCAATCGGATTGCCGTCCACTTCAATGACGATATCCCCATCTTTAAGTCCCCCCTCTTTCGCGGGTGTGCCCGGATCAACCCGTTCGACAAAGACACCTTTCGTGCTCTTGCTGACACCCGTGGCCTCTTTGAGTTCCGGTGTCAACTCACGCGGCAGCATCCCCAGATAACCCCGCGACACCCGGCCGCTGGATTTCAGTTGCTCCACCACTTTCGTCGCAAGATTAACCGGAATAGCGAAACCGATTCCCTGTCCCGACGGATTAATCGCTGTGTTCATGCCTATGACTTCCCCTCGGATGTTGCACAGCGGCCCGCCGGAATTGCCGAAGTTAATCGACGCATCCGTCTGAATGAAATCCTGATAACTCGGCCCGCCTCCCTGAATCGGCAAGTTCGTCCGGCCTTTGGCTGAAATCACACCGACGGTCACAGTCCAGTCCAGCCCAAGAGGATTGCCAATCGCAATCGCCCAATCTCCGATCTGAATATCATCGGAATTGCCCAGTACCGCCACCTGAGATGCGTCGAATTCAGCATCAATGCGAATCACAGCGACATCGGTTTCCGGGTCGGCGCCGATAACTTCTGCTTTATGTTCGGAACCGTCGGAGAGTTTTACGGTCAGTTCTGCGGCATCTTCAACCATGTGGTTGTTGGTCAGAATATATCCATCGCGGCTGATAATTATCCCGGAGCCTGAGCTGGGCACTCGGAACGAACGCGGCTTCTGACGCTTCTTGGGGTCGATTTGGTCGCGGTGGAAAAATTCCCAGAACGGTGAATCCTCAAACATATGGAAGGGATCCCACATTTCCGTACCACCGACTTTGCGCTCGGTCACGATATTAACCACCGTAGGTTTGACGCGGTCTGCGACGGCGACAAACGGACTCCGCCCGCCAACAATAGCGGGGATTGCTGTCGGCTGCGATGTCATGCTTTGCACAGCCTCCTCAGCGTTCGAGGGCGCTGTCCAGTGCAATTTGGCGGAAAGCAGGACGCCCAAACCAACACACGCCATGCTGAGACCAATGACTATCAATAGATTTTTCAAAGTATTACGACTTGTTCGTTCCATTAGTAACTCCTGATGAGAAAAAAACCGCCGTGCATGCGCCACGGCCTTCTTATAAAACTTCGCGAACACTTTCCAGTTCCCTTTTTAGCGTAACCATCTATTATATTTGGGAATAAATGCTTTGTTCTGTAAAAACCTCTTCAGCTTCATCACTGCTTCAAGAAAACCTGAAAATGGTAATTGTTGCCGCTCTTCGAAAAAAGAAGCCGCCTTTGTCTCGTAAGTATCTGTCTTTCATAGCTAGCACGGCAGTTGCTATTATGTCGAAGCGAATAATAGGTGAAAGTGGAAATGCATGTTTTCTTAATCATCCTGTTGATTTTTGCAGGAACCGGATGGGCACAGCCGCGCTCCGATGCGGCTATTTCAAGCGCCTTCGCCGAAGCTGAAGTCTTGCCTGCGCAAGCATTTCGAGTGCAAATCGGCACTTAAGACCTGAGCGGCGATTTCTGGCAGGACAAGCGTTCAAATCTTTCCGTCGGTTTCGGGCTGGGTCGGCAAGTGGAGTTGCTGGTGGCCAATGGACACCGCCAACTTCAAGGTTATGAAGCCTTTAAGAAAGGTCTCGGCGATGTCCGACTCGGGTTGAAGTGGTGCGCCTTGCACCCGTAAGGACAGAAAGGCTTGCACATTGGCTTTTTGGGGCTTTTTAGTGTGCCTTCCGGTTACCGGGAACAACTGACCTACTACGACAGCGAAGCCGACCAAGAGCAAGCGTTGCCCGATTTTAGTCTCGGATAGAACGCGGGAGAAGCGCGCATTCTGCTGGATTGGATGCCGAGCGCTGGCGCGACGCTGACCGGGAATCTCGGGTATTTTCCCAGCTCCGATCGTTTGATGCAGGCGATGAGATGGGGAGTCGGCACTCGATTGGAACTGGGTTTCCACCGGCTCTTTTCGGAATTTTCCTATCAGAATTCGACATCGCGGACCGTATCGACGCTGCTTTCGGACGACGGCGCTGAAGCCATGCTCGGTTTCAGAATCGGCTGGGGATTCAGCCTGCTTTCCGGCATTCGGGCGGACATGAACGACGAAACGCTCTGGGGGACCGCTTTCGCGTTGCGTTTCGACGGGCGCGTTCCGCTGCCGCAAAAGATCGGCATCTTTACGACGCCTCCAAAAGCTACCGAAGCGCCGATTATATTCAACCTTGCTCTCTCGCAGATCAGTCACGAGAGCGCTTTGGTTACGTGGGAAACCGATGAAACCGCGTCAACGATTCTGTTTTACGGCACGGAAGCTCCGAGCGATAGTATCACCAACACTGCAATGACGACGGTTTCCACGACTGGGTCGGAGGAGCGGTAGTTCAGAATAAGCTCGACTTTGTGTTGTGTTAGTTTCACGCCTTGCGGCAGGAGTTTCACACCGCTGCGTGTCCAGAGGTCTTCCGCCAGCGTCTGCCCCTCTGCAAATTCGGCTAAGGGAATACGAATGATGTTCGAATCTCAATCAGGTGTCGTGGCGAATTGCAGATAACCGCGCATGAGCTTGACAGGGTAGAGATCGAATTCGCGATTGGCGCCGCGCTCGAGAACTTCCATAGCGGTTTTCGACGAGCCATCGGAATCCGTCGCGACGACTTCAAACGTTACTTTAACTTGCCATGACATAAGTGTCACGGTGCAACTCGCCTCGTTGACATTGTGACAATTCATGCTATATTAAGAGGACGCGGAAGGGAAGAAACAATTCTTGAAAGAAAATAAATACATAGAATTAGGAGGCAAATCATGGGTGACCAGAACATCTATAATCCTCAGGCGGAAATACAAATCTTTCAGAACTTCAGTGGACCTGAACAGGCGCAGCTCCGCGAAGCGATGCTTGAGGTTGCAAAGGCGCTTCGTGCGCAAATTCCATCAGGAGCTAATCGTGACGCCTTTGAGAAATCCTTGAGCGAACTCGAAGCTGAGGCAAAAGCTAAGAACCCGTCCGGCAAGAAAGTTAGCAGACTGCTCGAGAAAGTCGGCAATATGTTTGAGGCCGTCGGGAAACCTGCGGGGAAAATCCTTGCAGGATTGAAAAACGTCAGCGAATTGGTTGATTGGTTAGGCGCGAATTGGCCATTTCCTCCTTTGTCTTAGGAGTATTATTTTACAGAATGAAGTTGGGGTGAGTAGATATGGGAAATCAGAATATACACGACCCTCGTGCTGATGTTCAATATATTATCAATGCTGAAAAAGTCTATCTTGAACAGAAGCGGTCGGGCTCAAAATTCTGGCTGCTGCCGCGTAATCCCAATTTCGCGGGACGCAAGCGCGAATTGGATGAACTGCACAAGCTGCTGAATGAGAAATCTCGCGTCGGTATCACACAGGTCGCCGCGCAGGGGCGGGGCGGCATCGGCAAAAGCGCGCTGGCTCTCGAATACGCGTACCGCTTCCGCGAAGAGTATCCCGGCGGAGTGTACTGGATTACAGCTTCGGGTTCGGACATCACAGCGGAAATCGCCAAACTCTGGACGCCGCTCGGCTTGACGATCAAGCCTGATGAAGAGAAGGATACGCGATGGGTTGTGAGACGAGTGAAGGATGCGCTGCAGGGAGGGGAACTCTTTCTTCTCATTTTTGACAATGTCATTCATCCGGAGGGCTGCACTCATCCCGAGTGGCAGAAAGTTTTGCCGACAGGTGATATGTGCCGCTTTCTCTTGACTACAAAACTTCCAAGTCTGACGTATGCAACAACCTACAGCTTAGATATCCTAACGCCGGATGATGCACTAAACCTCTTTGGGAAGTTGAGAGCATTGCACAGTGAGGAAGACCAAAAAGCCGCCGAGGGAATTGTGAGTCGTTTGGGCTACCTCGCTCTTATTATTGAAATCTGTGGTTTGTATCTGGCGAAGCATCCGGATATCAAACTCGCGGATTACTTGCAGCGCTTAGAAAACGAGGGCCTCGAGGCGATGGACGCAGCGGGTAAGGAAGTGAGGCTCTATCACTATCAAGAGACAATTATCAGTAAGGTATTGACCGAGCCTTTGGAGACGCTTTCCGGTGAGGCACGATTCGTGTTGGAGTGCGCGGCGTTCATGCCTCCCGACATGGTGCCGATTCCGTGGCTGGAAGATGCGCTCACCAAAGAGTTCCCGAAACTTGCTGGAGTGGTAAAGCCCGGCTATCCTGATTTTAAGACTGGAGTAATCGAAGAGCTTACTGGCTTGCGGCTCTTGACACCCGGCGGCCACGACCAACTCCTTCAAATGCACCGGTTGCTTCAAGAAGCTGCAAGGAAGTTCTCCGAAGATGTTTCAGAAGCGCGATTGAATCTGGTGAGCAAAATCGCAGAGGAGCGCGCAGAGAAACTAGGCAGAAGTTGGGTTGATAAGGAGAACCGGTGGGAGCTTGAGCCATTATCCGCTCTTGTTGAGATTTACCATTCTTTAGATCGTAATCTCATAGGTCTCGGATTAGCTAACATTCTTGCTACGCCGTTTGGAGAACTTGCAAGGTTTTCTGAGGGTAAAGTTCTTCTGGAACAAGGCTTAAAGTTGGTAGCTGAATTTGAACAGCCGGGGAAAGTAGCCGTTGCTTGTTCCAACCTTGCCTCGATGGAGCAGAACCTTGGGAATTTCTCCCGCGCTCGCATGCATATAGAAAAAGCGATTGCCAGCAAGAAATATGTAGATTCAGAGATGCTAATATCTTTCTACTCAAACTTTGCATTGATAGAGAAAGATCTTGAAAATCCTTTACATGCTCGTGAGCTTCTTCAGAAGGCAATCAGTAATCTAAAGCAACAATATAATCCAGACATCCTGCATCTCGCGGTTCTCTATTCTAATCTTGCTACGATTGAGACAGATCTTTGGAATCTGCCCACTGCGCGCGAACTTATTGAGGAGGCGATTCGTATCGGGGAGGAGAATCTCGAACCGAACCACCCGACTTTGGCAGTTCGCTACGCCAACCTTGCCAATATTTTGCTCAAGCAAGACGAGAAACAGGAAGCTTGCAGCAATTGGCGCAAAGCTCATAAGATATATCAAGATAGGTTAGGTTTGGGACATCCAAGAACGAAAGCACTGGAAGAGATACTCCTTAGGTACTGCAATGACTGATTCAGAACTACTCGCCACCGCATTTGAAGAAGCGAAGGTTGGTCTCTCTGAAGGGGGGATACCGATTGGGGCGGTGCTCGTGCGAGATGGCGACATCATCGCGCGGGGGCATAACCGGCGGGTGCAGAATAATGATCCGCTCGAACATGCCGAAATCAACTGTTTGCGCAATGCAGGGAGAATCGGTTCGTTTCGCGGGTTGACGCTCGTTTCGACGCTGATGCCGTGTTATCTGTGTGCGGGCGCGGCTGTGCAGTTTAGGCTTACGCGGGTCATTGCCGGTGAATCGCAGAATTTCGCCGGAGCGCGTAAATTCATGGAAAGTCAGGGGATTGAAGTCGTTGACCTTGACAATCGTGAGTGCATCGATATGATGGCACGTTTTATCCGCGAAAACAGCGAGCTCTGGCATGAAGACATCGGCCTTTAATTCCTTGACATTCCCCTCAAGAAAAGGTATATTATAAACTTACGGAACCCTACCATGACAGCAAATCCCCCAGTTCTCAAGAATTACATCGGCGGCAAATGGGTCGCCGCGCGCGCGGACCAGACGCTCGATGTCCGCAATCCAGCCACGACGGAAATTCTGGCGAAAGTGCCTCTCAGTAAAGCAACGGATATGGACGACGCCGTCCGCGCCGCTCGCGAAGCTTTCCCTGAATGGCGCAAGACTCCTCCTATCGAACGCGCCCGCTATTTCTTCCGATTAAAAAATCTTCTCGAAGAACGCTTTGAAGATTTATCGCGCACGCTGACAACCGAACACGGCAAGACGCTGCCGGAATCGCGCGGCAGTGTGAAGCGTGGAATCGAATGCGTCGAAGTCGCTACAGGAATTCCGTCGCTGATGATGGGCAAAGTTTTGGAAGATGTCGCGCGCGGGATTGATTGCGAAGCGATTCGCCGTCCCCTCGGCGTCTTCGCGTGCATCGCGCCGTTCAATTTTCCTTTCATGGTGCCGCTCTGGTTTCTGCCGTTTGCGGTCGCGTGCGGCAACACGTTTGTGGTGAAACCTTCTGAGCAAGCGCCGATGTCCCAACAGGATCTTTTCGCGCTGCTTGATGAAGCCGGTTTTCCGCCGGGCGTGGTGAATTTGGTGAACGGAGCGAAAGACGCCGCCCAGCGAATCCTTGAACATCCGGATATTGAAGGCGTTTCGTTTGTCGGTTCGAGTCCGGTGGCGGAGCATGTTTATGCGGAATGTGGCAAGTACGGCAAGCGCGTGCAGGCGCTCGGCGGCGCGAAGAATTTTATAATTATCATGCCCGATGCTAATCTGGAACGGAGCGTGGATAATATCGCGGAATCCGTTTACGGCTGCGCGGGCGAGCGATGTTTGGCCGGGACGGTGCTTGTTCCTGTCGGAGACATGTATGAACCCTTCCGCGATAAATTTGTCGAAAGAGCCAGAGCACTGAAGATGGGAAACGGCCTCGACTCCGGTGTGGAATTAGGGCCGGTGATTTCCGAAGCGCACAAGAAACGCGTGTTGGAATATATCGAGACAGGCATCAAAGAAGGCGCGGAACTGCTTTTAGACGGTCGCAATCCTTCGGTGAAAGAAAAAGGCTATTTTGTCGGCCCGACGGTTTTCGATAAAGTGAAGCCCGATATGGTCATCGCTCAGGAAGAAATTTTTGGGCCGGTCGCGTGTCTGTTGCCTGTGAAAACGCTGGACGATGCGCTCGATTTGATTCACAGCCACGATCTCGCCAACGCCACATCGATTTATACGACCAGCGGTGAATCAGCGCGTCGGTTGCGTTATGAAGCCGAGCCGTCAATGATGGGAGTTAATATCGGCGTCGCGGCTCCGATGTCTTTCTTCAGTTTCGGCGGCGCAAAGGGTTCGTTCCTGGGCGACCTGAAAGCGCACGGCTGGGAATCGATTGATTTCTTCACCGATCGCAAGGTGGTTATTTCAAGGTGGTTTTAGAAACAAGCTAACGGTTTTTTCTTAAAAAGTTGGATTGTCCTGTGAAAGAATGGACGAAAAAAGCTGCATCACGAGAACTTCATGAGCTGATCAGCAAAATAGACACACTATCTAACCAGCGCAGATTTTCTACAGATCATACACGCTGGATCGCAAGAACACGGTTCTTTTTAGAGGAGGTGTTCGGTCAGAATTCGATGTATTTTCGGACGTTCGTTTCATACACATGGAATAGGCAAGGCTCTTTTGCCGTTTTAAACTCTCTTGATCCAGAACCTCAAATCGAAGAGACACACCAGGTTGCCTATCGTCATCAGTTGGATAGTGCGAAAGGATTGTTGCTGGCTGCAAAGGATCATTTGGGGCGTGCTGATATCGATTCCGTGTATGAAGGGAAAGATACAGGACCAGAATCAAGCGAAATTGTCAAAATTATAAATCTCGCAGAGTTTAAACTTCGGAAGGTGATCAGAAATAGCCCTAAAAGCGAGAAGGAAGTGCAAGATGCGTTTGAAAATCTGCTTGTTGGTGCAGATGTACCTTATTCAAGAGAGAGTGTGAGTATCGAGTATTCCTCAAAAACATACAGACCGGATTTCACAATTGACAAAATTGACCTTGCAGTGGAAATCAAATTCTGCAACACGGATGATCGAGAAAAACCAATGATCGCTGAAATCAACGACGACATTCTGGCATATCAAACTAAGTATGGAAATCTACTTTTTGTAGTATATGATACTGGACATATACGCGATGTCGATAGATTTAAGGATGAGTTTGAGAAAAACCAAAAAGTCATAGTAAAGGTAGTAAAACAATAACTTGAAAAAAGTGCCAAATCGGGCTTTTAGGTATGATAATTATTCAGAAGGATTTTTAGTAAGGAAAGAAGCTAATGGCAAGAAAAGTTATTGGGGGATTGATACAACTGGCGAATCCACTGAATGATGAATCGTTACCGGTTCAGAAAATTCAGCAGGCGGCGTTTGACGCGCATATTCCGTTTATCGAAGAAGCGGGTAAAAAGGGTGTGCAGATTCTTTGTTTGCAGGAGCTGTTCAATGGCCCCTATTTCTGTCCGAGTCAGTCGGCGCGATGGTATGATGCGACGGAATCCGTGCCCGGCCCGACGACGGAAAAACTCGCACCCTTTGCTAAAAAGTACCAGATGGTGATTGTGGTGCCGGTTTATGAACGCGAATTCGCGGGCGTGTATTACAACACAGCGGCGGTACTGGATGCGGATGGTTCGTATTTGGGCAAGTACCGCAAGAATCATATTCCGCATACGTCCGGTTTCTGGGAGAAATTCTTCTTCAAGCCGGGCAATTTAGGCTATCCGGTTTTCGACACGCGCTACGCGAAAGTCGGAGTTTATATTTGCTACGACAGGCATTTCCCTGAAGGAGCGCGCTTGTTGGGTTTGAACGGCGCGGAAATCGTTTTCAATCCGTCAGCGACCGTCGCGGGATTGTCGCAGTATTTATGGAAATTAGAGCAACCCGCACACGCCGTTGCGAACGGCTATTTCATGGGATGCATCAATCGTGTCGGCAAGGAACCGCCGTGGAATATCGGCCGCTTTTACGGTTCGAGTTATTTCGTAGATCCACGCGGCAAGACATTAGCGCAGGGTTCGGAAGATAATAACGAATTAGTCGTTGCTGAGATGGATTTCGATGTTATCGAGGAAGTGCGACGAGTGTGGCAATTCTTCCGCGACCGCCGACCTGAGACGTACTGGGATATGACAGAGCTGTTGCCATAGAGAGTATCATGTATAGAGTTTTTCACGTCATAATATTCATTTCTATATTCCCTCTCGCATGCATGGGACAAGAAAGCCTCTCTCCCGAAATACTTCAGGAGCTTGAGAGGTGTCTTTACTTGGTTGACTCTTCATACACAGCTCGTGGATGGAGCGTTTCTAATAGAGCGCAATACCGTGAATTAGATTCACTCGGTTGCCTTCAAAGCATTATCAATAAGGAAGCTATAGCGAAACGTCGTCGAGACTCTGATTCTCTAAAAATGTATTCACTAGAGAGCTATATCATCAGGCTCAACGACAAAGCAACCAGTTTGAGTAACATCTTTTTCAGGGAAGAATGGCACGTAGCCGATCATCTTGCTATCACGGTCGGCGCTTCTTCTGCGCGCAGCATTAAGAAAGATCTTGAACAGAATCGCTCCACTCTTGAGGATTCTACTTCTCGATTTGAAAGGCTCCTTGAAATGAGCGAGTTGCTTTGCTTGACGACTAAAGCACTACGCGATGGGCGAGACACTCAGGATTTTGAACTACTCCGACTCGCAGAAATCTACTATTCACGGTTTGTCGAGCTCGATGAGGAGCTGTCTCAATTATTCCAAAAACAGTGAAGTTGATAGCCGGAGGTAAACACAGATTGCTGTATCAGAAAGAAGGAATATCAAGCATACACAAGGAGAATCGCAATGGCGAGATATGCAATTATCCATAGCGTCGATAGCGATCATGAGTCCGGAGATTGGTATCTGAGTTTCCAATACGGCCGCTACGAGTATGATGATGGAAGCAGCGAGAGGGGCTATAGGTTCATCTACCACCGCCCAGATGGAAGCCTTCAACCGGCTCGCGGGCAAGCACGAATCCCATCAGGAACGGTAATGATGTCGCTCATTACTAAGGCACTCGAAGAGGGTTGGTTTGTCAACTGCGAAACAGAGTAATATTTTACCTTCAGTGGATGCTGTTACATTAGCTGTTTTTAGCCGACGACTACAAGGGCAATGGAAAGATCTGTCGCGCAATCTGTCTTAGTGAACTTCTCCGCTTAAAGGAGAAGCGTCGCCGCGCACTCGCTCGGCTGCCTATTGAAGAGAAGGTCGAAATCGTCAACCGGATGATAGTGATGGTGAAACCGTTGAAGGAAGCTTCGCTACGCCAAAGCGATTCAAAAATTTCGTAGCGCCGGACGGCAGTCCGCTTGAATGCATATTCGCGAGAGGAAAACTATGGGCATCTTAATAAAAAACGGCGAAATCGTTACCGCCAAAGATCGTTACATTGGTGACGTCTATTGTGCAGACGGTAAGATTGCTCACATCGGAACGAATCTGCAAAAAGAAAATGCCAGTGATGAGGTGATTGACGCATCCGGGCAGTTTGTTTTTCCGGGACTCGTGGATCCGCACACGCACATGGAATTGCCGTTCATGGGAACGATTTCCGCCGACGATTTCGAGAACGGAACCGCTGCGGGAATTGCCGGCGGTACGACGACTATCATTGATTTCGTTGTGCCGGGGCGAGGCGCTGATTTGTTTGAAGCGATAAAAGAGTGGAAAGGTAAAGCTGCGAAAGCGGTCGCGGATTATGCTTTTCACATGGCGCTGACCGGCTGGTTCGACCATACCGCTGAGGACATGCGCCGATGCGTGCAGGATGAAGGCATTACCTCGTTCAAAGTTTTCTTAGCGTACAAAGGCGCGATTGGAATCGATGACAGCGAACTGTGGTCCGCGCTGGAAACTGCAGGCAAACTCGGATGCGTACTGTCCGTGCACGCGGAGAACGGCGATGTGATTTTGCATCTTCAAAAGAAATTTATCTCTGAAGGCAAAACCGAGCCTAAATATCATGCGTTATCGCGTCCGTCCGTTCTCGAAGGAGAAGCGACGTCGCGTTTTCTTGCGCTTGCAGGCATGACTGGCGCGGAAGTGTACGTTGTTCACATGACCTGCCGGGAATCGGTTGAGGCTCTGGCGAAGGCGCGCAGGCGAGGCCAAAAAGCGTGGGGGGAAACCTGCCCGCAGTATTTACTTTTGGACGATTCCGTCTATGAAAAATCGAATTTCGAGGGCGCGGCGTATGTGATGTCGCCTCCGATTCGCCCGAAAGGTCACAGCGACGCACTTTGGCATGGCATTGAGACCGGCACCTTGCAGACCATCGGCACGGACCACTGCCCGTTTATGCAAAAAGGTCAGAAGGAAATGGGGCGCGACGACTTCACGAAAATCCCGAATGGCGCGGCGGGAATTGAACATCGTCTGGCATTGATGTACACGTATGGCGCACTTGCGAATCGATTTGATATCTGCCGCATGGTGGATTTACTCGCGACATCTCCGGCGCGCATCTTCCATCTTTACCCACGCAAAGGAACGATTGTCCCCGGCGCAGACGCAGATATTGTGATTTATGATCCATCCGGCGAGTCTGTAATTTCGGCGAAGAGCCATGTGTCCAAATGCGACCGCAATATTTTTGAAGGGATGAAGGTCAAGGGGAAACCGACGCATGTGATTGCCAACGGCCGAGTGCAATACAAAGATGGTGATCTAAAAGTCGAACGCGGGAAAGGACGTTTTCTTAAACGTCACTTACCCGGAAGAATGTAAACAGCATTTTAAGAGAACGACTATGGCAGTAAAAGCTATTTCGAAAACGGCATCGCAGACTCCGCAGACCGAAAACATTATCCGCCGCCAAAAGGATTATCTGTTTCCTTGTGTTGCGAACTATTACGAGACGCCTCTTGTGCTTACCGAAGGGAAAGGCAGGCATGTTAAAGACACTGAAGGAAACACATTTCTCGATTTCTTCGGCGGGATTCTGACGGTCTCCATCGGTCATGCGGACGAGCGCATCAATCAAGCTGTGAAGGCGCAGATGGACAAGCTCGGACATGTATCGACGCTCTATCCGACGGAACCGATTGTGGATTTTGCGGAGATGCTTGCGGGCGTTACTCCCGGAGAGCTTCAGCAATCGTTTTTCTCGAATTCAGGTTCGGAAGCGAACGAAACAGCCGTCATGCTGGCGCAGCTCTACACAGGACGCAGTGAAATCGTTGCGCTTCGCCACGGCTATTCCGGACGCACGCTGGTGACGCAAGCCTTGACGGCGCATTCCACCTGGCGCGCATTGCCCACGCAATTCGCCGGAGTCAAGCACGCGGTTTCGCCCTATTGTTATCGTTGTCCTTTCAAATTGAAATATCCGTCGTGTGATGTGGCCTGCGCGCAGGATATCGAGGAATTGATTCGTACTACCACCACCGGTCAGGTCGCGGCATTTTTAGCTGAACCGATTCAGGGCGTGGGCGGTTTTATCGTGCCTCCGAAAGAGTATTTCAAAATTGCTGTTGAAATTATTCGGACACATGGCGGTATTTTTATTTGTGATGAAGTGCAGACCGCGCTCGGTCGCACGGGAGGAAACATTTTCGGCATCGACTATTACGGCGTGAAACCTGATATTATGACGATGGCAAAGGGAATCGCGAACGGCATGCCTTTTGGCGCGACGGTTGCGAAGCCGGAGATTGCCGATTCGATAAAGGCGCTCTCGATTTCGACCTTTGGAGGCAATCCCGTTTGTTGCACGGCGGCGATTGAGACGCTGAAAATCGTTGTCAATGATCATATTCCGGCGAAATCCGAGAAGCTCGGCCAACAGCTACGCGCAGGTTTGAACGCGCTGAAACAAAAACATCCGCGAACGGTTGGAGATGTCCGCGGAAGAGGTTTGATGCAGGCGCTGGAATTTGTCGAAGATGAAACCAAGGGGAATCGCACGCCGAATCCCAAGGCGACGGTACAGTTCTTCGAAGAGACGCGCAAGCGCAATCTCCTTATCGGCAAAGGAGGGTTGTACGGAAACGTCGTCCGTTTAGCACCGCCGATGAGTGTTACCGAATCCGAGATTGATGAAGCGCTTGGTATCATTGGTGAAGCGCTGGCGTCTATGAAGGCTTAGGCCAAGTACATCTTTTGTATCCGTCTTTTCTACCTCGCGGCTCCAAACCTGCAAAAGGGTTTCGGGGCGCGAGGTTCGCTGTATTTGAAGCATTTGAATGTTAAAGACCCAGTGGATTCTACCGGTATTTGGGGTTATATAGAGGATTTTTCTAAAGAGTACAGGCGCAAATTATCATGATTGATTATCGATCAACATTTGAAGCGTTTCCAGATATCGTTCTCTTGGCGGATGAAAAGCAGCAGGTGACGTGGATGAATGAAGCGGCCTGCTCTGCACTGAAACTCACGATTGAAGAAGTTCAGGGACTCCCGGTTCAGGAGATTCTGTGTGCTTCGGGAGATGGCACAGATTCCGCAGGAGTTCGCGCACTGCAAACGGGCGAGGTGACCCGCGCCGTCATTGAAGCGGAAGGTCTTGGGAAAGTGCTGAGTGTGACGGCATGTCCGCTGCATGATGACCGGAAGGAGTTCACGGGAACGCTGCTGATAGCGCAGGACATCACGGAAAATCGGCGAGCTGAAGCAGCGTTGCTGAATTCAGAGAAGCGTTATCGCGAGCTGGTAAGTTCCATTCAGGAAGGGCTCGGTTTGGTGGATGTTCAGGAAGTTATCCAGTACTGCAATCCCGCTTTTGCCCGGATATTCGAAGTTCCTGCTTCTGAACTTGTCGGGAGAAGTCTTCGCGAATTTACAGATGAAGATTCATGGGAGGAGATTCTTCGTAAGACAGGGAAAGATTCCGCTTACGAAGTAACGCTTCGGACAGGCCGGGGAAATTTGCGCCATATCATGATTAACGCCAGTCCGCACTGGGATGCTGATGGAAAGCTTTTGGGGACATTCGGACTTATTCAGGATATCACCGAGCAGAAAAAGGCCGAGCGAGAACGCGAACGACTCCTGCTGCAGCTTGGACAGCGCGTCGATGAACTTTCGAGTATCTATTCCATCAGCCGGGTGATTGAAGCGAATGATTCCCTGTCGGAATTGATGCAGGAGATTGCGAACCGAATTATTCCGGGAACCGTGATTCCCAATGAAACGTACGCAGCCATAATTTTAGATAATGACATGTGGGAATCGAATCCGGAAAAACGTCAGTCCGATAACCTGCTTGAGGTTCCCATCTCTATCGAAGGAATCATGCGAGGGAAGATTGTTATCAGCAGACAAAGCGCGTATCCTTTTTCCAGCGGAGAAGAAAAGCTTTTGGGACGAATCGCCGAGAGTGTGCAGCGGGCGGTTTTGCGCAAGGAACTGCAGGAACAGCTTCTCTTCGCTCAGAAAATGGAGAGCATCGGCACGCTGGCCGGAGGGATTGCTCATGATTTCAATAATCTCATGGTAGGAGTTTTGGGCAGCGTCGAACTTCTCGGTGGACAGCTCGGCGCGGATCATCCAGTTTCTTCACTGCTTAATACAATTGAGGAATCTGCAAAGCGTGCAGGCAAACTCGCGCGCCAATTACTGACCTACGCGCGCGGCGGTGAGCATGAGCCGAAGCTGATGAATTTGAATGAAGCGATAGAGAACATGTTGAATTTGCAGGATCGATTCTCTGCGGAGGGCGTGCATGTCGAGAGTCATCTCGACCCTGATGTTGCGGAAATCAAAGCTGATCCCGCACAGATTCAGCAGGTGTTGCTCAATCTTTATACAAACGCCGCTGAAGCCATGCCTGACGGCGGGCATATCCGCATTGAGACGAAAAATGTTCAGGTGGATAAAGCCTTTGCTCACTCGCACACGGGACTGAAGCCCGGACCGCATGTTTGTTTTACCATAGAAGATAACGGCTACGGTATGGATACGGAAGCTGTGTCTCGCATATTCGAACCCTATTATACGACGAAGTTTGACGGTCGCGGGCTTGGTTTGGCAGTGGTGTACGGTGTGGTGAGAAATCATAACGGTTATATTGATGTGGAAAGCACTGTCGGTGAAGGAACCACCTTTCGACTCTATTTCCCTGCAGCAAAAGCTCCCGCTCCGGCAGCTCCCGAACCTTCTGTTCATACACCTCGCGCTGAAACAGCGACTGTCCTGCTGATTGATGACGATGTGATAGTACTGCAAGTTGTGCGGCAGCTTCTGGAGACACTTGATTATCGCGTGTTAACCGCTTCCAATGGTCGGGATGCGCTGCACGTCGTTGAGACGTATGAGGACGAGATAGATATTGCAATGCTTGATTTGGGGATGCCTGTCATGAACGGGCATGAGGTGTTTCCTCTGCTCCGGGAACGTCGGCCGGAGATGAAGATTCTCATTTGCAGCGGTTATGCCGCCAATGGTCCGGCGAAGGAACTCTTAGAGCAGGGAGCCGCCGGTTTTGTCCCGAAGCCCTTTGATTTGGAGACGTTGTCGAATGCGCTTGAGGATGCGCTGAACGGTAGATCGCCCCGCTGAAACGAGAAATATTCTTTCAGCTTGTAGCAACTGTCTTTCGAATTAGCTTGTTGTCGCCATCTACCGCCAAGGGAAAGAAGAATAACAACTGTTTATATCCCATATAACGTAATCAAAAGCGGCTCTCAAAAGGGCCGCTTTTTTATTGGAAAAACCGAGTGTTGGATAAATAGATCACTCCGTCCTTGATCTTGTGCAACATTTTAGCTAAATTGATCATATACAAGGAATTAGTATGTCTCGTATGATCTATAAATTCAACAACTTGTCTCTTGACCTGCGAATTAGAACCTACCTCTGGCACCTCACGGCCAACCTATAAGCTGTACTTTGAGGATGAAGAAAATCGGGTCAGGCTCTATCTCGGCGACTGCCTGAGTGTGATGCGTTCGGCTCCGGACGAGTGCGTTGATCTCATTTTCGCAGACCCGCCTTATTTTCTTTCCAATGACGGCATCACATGCTATGCCGGTAAAATGGTTTCCGTGAATAAAGGCAAATGGGATCGCTCCAACGGATTCGAACAGAACTTCCGTTTTACAGCGGAATGGCTCGCGGAGTGCCAACGCATTCTGAAACCAAACGGCACAATCTGGGTTAGCGGAACTCAGCATGTCATTCACCTCGTTGGAGTGGCAATGCAACAACTCGGTTACAGGATGTTGAATGATATTACTTGGGTAAAGCCCGCTCCTCCGCCGAATCTATCCTGCCGCTATTTCGTACACGCCACAGAAACCATCATCTGGGCGGCTAAAAACCGCAAGAGCAAGCACTATTTCAACTATCAATTGATGAAAAAATTGAATGGCAATAAACAGATGCAAAGCGTCTGGAAAATCGCAACTCCCCGCAAACCCGAAAAAAGATACGGCAAGCATCCTACACAAAAACCCGAAGCCTTACTTGACCGGATAATTCTTGCGTCCAGTGAACCTGGCGACCTTGTTTTGGATCCTTTCTGTGGAAGCGACACGACGGGTGTCTCTGCCGTGCGACACGGTCGCAAACATGTCGGAATTGATATGGCCAAAGAATGGTTAGAGGTGGCTCGCCGACGACTCCGTGATGAGCTAACTAATATAAAGAATTCTCGCCCTTCTCGTGGAGATATTTTAAGCGGCTCCTGTTGTCCCTAACGCAATATTTAATGTTGCCGAGAATTTATGGTTGCATCCATCTTTCAGTAATTCCAAATTGTTCGCGTTGGCCATTATGAATCAACGCCGAGTTATATAGTTCCTCCAATTCTTTGTAAAGTCTAAACAGAAATTTGTCTCTAAAATTCCTAAACGGTGTCTGGTTAATGTGTTGGTCAAACATTTTTTTTTCTTTTGCAGTCGGACCTATGATAAAGAATTGAACAGGAAATCTTCTCGGTATTTTTAACAATCTATCCAAACCGGACTTTACTCGCGTTGTTTCTTCTACCTCAAAAGCGTATGCAGGAAATAATCCATAATCATCTTCATTGAACCAAAGAGCATCTATTTCCCTAATCTTTGATAAATTTGGACCTCTGAAAATATCAGCACAGTCGGATACAGTGACAAAATCTCGCAACGGTTTACCTTGGAAAGTTCTAATCGTCTGGTCTGTGGGAGGTACATATGTCTCATATCCGTAAACTTTCCCAAGCGTGACTAACATTCCCTGAGCGATTCCGTGATTAATCTCCGGTTCTTTAGTGAAACCTTGTGACTCGGGCGTAATTGTAATTTCTTCTGCAACTCTATAAATCCCGCTTCTTTCGGGTGGCACAGGTTCAAAAATCTTGTATTGCCTTACAACTCGCCTAATAGTATCCTGCCAAGTAGGATTAGTCATAGTCTTGGGATGGTCTTTTACGATTTTGTTAATCTCAGATAAATGACCTTGCCCTCCCAATTCCAATAAGGCATCTCTGACAACGTCTTTCCAAGACAATTTTTGTTTATCCGCTTTAGTTATCATACCAAAATCCTTCTGTTTTATAGTTATTCTGCCTCTGGATGACCAAGGGTTCTAAACTCATCCCCCCACCGGGGACGGTGGGGGCTAGTGTTCAACAATTGCCTGAAGCGCTTGCTTCAGGCGTTTGTGTTTCAGCAAACGCCGCGCAAAATCCGTTTCGCCGGGTTTGCCTTTGGCGCGCATGATTTGAGCAAGCGCTTTTCTGTCGCGCACAGGCCAGGTTTCCAAATCCGGAATCACATCAAATAAGACCGAGAGCCTGCGGAACGATTCCCATTCGTCCGGTGAGCATGTTTTCCAATCCGGCACATCTAAAATCTTCGATAACCTGCGCGTAGCGGCTCGAATCGCTGCTGCTCTGTCTCCTTTGTAATGTTCGCCGATGCGTTTTGTGGCGGCAAGGCTTAGCTTGCTGAGCGATAATTCTTCATAAACACCCGCATCGGGATTTAGACGCAGATACATGTCACTGAGCGCTAATTTCTTAAGTATTTTCCTCGGCGTGCGATAACGCTTATCCGCTTTTATCTTCGCAAATTCTTCCTCAGCCAGTTCCGCAATTTCCTCATCGAAAGAACGCAGCCCCAGCTTATAGTAAAACCAGTACGCTCCCGCCGCCAGTCCTTCCTCGTTTTCGTAGCCAATCTGATAGCGCCGAATCAAAAAATTCGTCACACCGAAATTGTGATGAAAAATCCGGAAGAATTGCGCCAAGATATACGCCGCTTCTCCGCCCCGGAATGTGTCAAAAACATTAATCGCAATTTCGACGCGGTCAAACAGCACTGCTCCGACGCCGTAACCAATCGACAATCCGTTCTTAATCAGAAACGCGGCGTAGTCCGCTTCGAGCGGCAAACGAAATTCGGGCACGGTTCCGATAATCGCGACCTGAATTCCCCGCCCGGCGTCCGCCAAAAACACTTCCGCCGGATTCGCATGATCTACCGGGTAAAGCTCCCGTTGCCGCACTAAAAGCGCTCCGCGAGTCAAATCAATGACGTTGTTCGCTTCTCGCTTCGGCAAGGGTTTTAATGGCGGTAATGATCTGACAATCTCCCGCCGGAATCCGCCCTTCGGCCTCATAATAGGTCCGCGCTGATAATACGTCCGCTTTGCGCTATATCGCGCGCGGGAACGCGACACATCAGAATCCCCAAGGAGCCATTGTAGTGGCAGTTCAATCTGTTCGTAGAGATAACTCTGGATTTCACGCCGAAAAGGCGATGCTGTCAAGCTCGACAAAAACCACCGGAAATCATTCTGTTTGCTTCCGGCAGCGACCGTAACCCAGTCTTCGGTGCCCTGTTCAGGATTGTCCAAATTGTCATTCTCAATCCAGCTTGCTAAGAGCGGCAATACGACAGCTAAATTATCGGTCTCCGCATCGTCGTAAGCTTCCCAGTCAATCACCACATCATCCGGAAACTTCTCCGCCAGCCAAAGCGCCATATCAAAATCAAAAGGATACTCAACCACAGTACCCGCGATGCCTGTATTGCGAAGTCCTTCAGGAGTGTATTCATTATCAGCGGTTGCGAGCGCGACGCGAGCTTCAAAATTTTGCAGCTCTTCTTCGCTGGAACGCAACAACGCAGGGCTGTCCGGATACGCTCGAAGGAAGCAGAGGATTTCGTGATAGCGAAACAGCAGTCGCGCACTTCGAATGGGACGTGAGCGGATTTGTTCCAGAAGACGCACTTTCGCCTGTGCATCTTCCGGTGAGAAACGGCGCGAAAGGCTGCCAAGCTCACCGATGAGTTCACGAATAGAGGTTTCTTTTCGCGATGTTGGAGATTTTCGACTCATGGTTGGATTTTAGTTTCCTCAGGTTGTCTTTGCGGAATATGATACGCAGATCCTGAATCAAAGTCAAGAAGAATGCCTAACCAGAATAATAATACGAACCCGGAAAGGAGATTGCCACGGATTGGGTCTGAATCACTCAAAAGAGAGGCATGACCTGCTTGCAAAGTCAAAGTGGTGCGTGAAGAAGAGAGAAAGTAGTCTATGAGTCAAGGAGCATGTCTTCACCTGATATTCGGGGACTTACGAGGACTACCAAATGTTCGCTTAAGTTTTTTATCTAACTTCATGGGGATATTGACTCTTAGCCCTCAAGATGTTAAATTATACGTGAGCGAAAAAGTAGATTAAATAGACTTTGAGAATCACCGTGCCCGAGCTTTCAGGTTTCCATTTGGTCATCGCTGTCGTGATGTCGCTCCTGACCGGGCCGATTCCATTACCATTTTAACAACATTGATGACGTATGAATTTTCGACTATTCATTTTCCTGCGGAGGATTCGAAAAATCCCCGATGAATGTGGTTCCCGCCAGACGGAACAGGCCGGGGCGGGAGCGCAAAACGATGCTTTAACCTGTTATAATTATTGACATAAACAAAGCCCCGTCTCCCTAAAGGAGATGGGGTTGGTCTTTGACAAATCCTTTAATCAGAAAAAGCGGCTGCGAAGAAAAAGCCCCACTTTTTGCAGGGCTTAAAATGTGGCGCCTCCCAGAATCGAACTGGGGACACACGGATTTTCAGTCCGTTGCTCTACCATCTGAGCTAAGACGCCAAACTGAACACCGCCTAATTTAAGCATGTTTTTGTTGAAAATCAAGCCTCTTTTTCTATAAGGAATGTCAAAAGTGAAAACGATGATGACATGGACTCGGTTCTACCGGGAGGTAAAGATGGCAAAAGTTCGATTTGGATTTTTAAAAAACAGGACGGTTGTTCTTGCCTTGATATATCTAACTTTCGGCTGGACAACCGCTGCCTATGGTCAGGGAGATTGGGTGGAAGTGGATGAACTCGCTTTTCCGAAGGCGGGATCACATCTTGATGAACCCCCGCAACGTCCCTGTGCGGCGGATTTTGTTGTTGATGAATTCCCGTATTCGAATACGGCGGACTTAAGCGGCGCAGGCAATGACTGTTCTTTCCTCCCCGGTCAGGAACATGTATACGAAATTCATATCTCGCAAGAGGGTCTTTACACGTTTTCACTGTGTAATTCTCCCTCTTCGATAAATTCCTATATCTATTTGTCCACGAGATGCTGTGCTGGCGAGGTCATCGCTTCAAACAATAACAGTTGCCCGGTCTATGGCCGCTCGATTATCTCGTGCAAACGATTGAATGCGGGAGTTTATTACCTCGATGTAGAGCCGCGAAGTGCGGGCGGAGAAGATGTCTATACGCTCGAAATCTTCACCTGTCCCGACCCTTGTCCTCTCGTCTATCCGACCGATACGACACTTGTGGACGAGGATAGTATTTTCACTTGGATTCAGTGTACGGATGAAAACGATACGTCGCCGCTCTATGGCGGCCCGTGGTATGATCCGGACATGCCTGCAGGACGGGATCCCTATTATGGTTTTGAACACTATAGCTGGTACAATCAAGATTATGGATGGAAGCATGTCTTCCCGGACTATGATTCACCGGACGGCGTCTGCATCCAAAGCGTGAAAGTGTATATCTGCGCCTGGGATGTGGACCAGCAAGACTGTTCGATCCAGCATCCCGGTGAACCCGAGGAATGCGAGCTCGACAACCTTTACGGTGATGGCGTTTTACTATATCCTGAATACCTCCACGGAAATAATGATACTTGGTCTGTAACGACGTTCGATATCCCGCCGGGTGCGTTGCTCGATAATGGCGAGCTGAATATGTTTCTGGATATTGACGTTTGGAACAATCGTCGCTACTGGGCAACGACACTGAATTACTCTATTTTGGAAGTCATCTACCGTCCCGGTCACGTTTGCAACAATCCACCTTATACTCCCGAAGGATACGGATGGCCTGCCTGCATCGACGACAACGACAGCTTGTGCGTGACGATTACCGGACCGACACCGGCGGATCCCGATATGGATGACGTATCTTATACGTATCGCTGGTTTGTCCGCAATGACTACACCGAAGAAGGATTCGTGGACGACGAAAACGCACCGCCGCACTATATTGATCACGACGGACCGTGCATCCCCGCTTCAGACTCAGATGTCGGGGATGAATGGCGCGTGGAAGTATGGGCGGTGGATACCTATGGGACACAGTCGCTCTATTCTCTGGTCATTTCGTTTCCTGAAATCGTCACAGACTGTGGAGGAATCGACAACCCCATCGTCGGTTGGGATTATGGCGACCTCGATTCGACTGTTTATCCAACGCAAAATGAACACGGAGGAGGCCCGGCCAATGCGATTCGGCTCTTTAATCTGGCCTGGCTGGGAGAAACCTGCACCGATGACCAACCTGAACCGCTGGTTATTGATCTGGATATTGACGACGGTGTAGTGTTTATCGACCAAATCTGGCCCGGATGTAGTGAGATTTGCGTGGATATCACCATCACCACCGGTCCCGAATATGCCGGTCAGCCGCTTTTCGTGAGCGCGTGGAAAGATGGAAACTTAAACCACTCATTTGACGATGTTCTATGCGGCGGCACGGCTCCGGAATGCATCATTCCAAGCGAGGAAGTGGCCGGTCTGGGCCCTAACGAATCTGTCGCGCGGCGTTATTGCTTCACGGATCCCGCGCTTCCAATGGGAGGACATCAGGTGCTGCGCTTCCGATTGACCTACGATTCTGTCGGATGCGACGGCTATATCGGTGTGGACAGTATCCTCGGTGAAACGGAAGATTACGTCATGGATTTCCCGCTCACCGTAGAGCTTTCCGAAGCATCAGTAAAGCCCGGTATCGAACAAATCACGTTGGAATGGGAAACCGCTTCCGAACAGGATAACGACCGGTTTGAAATCGAACGCCGCGTCGGAGAAACACTGTGGCAAAAAATCGGAAGCACGCCCGGCGTCGGAACATCGGTAAGTACTCACAGCTACACGTATGTAGATCAATATGTAACGGTGGGAGTTCAGTATTCCTACCGGCTCATTTCCGTGGACATCGGAGGCGTTCGCGAAGTCATCTATGAAACGGATTCTCCGGTAACGCCTGTCAAACCCGACGTCGTCAGCTATCGCCTTTACGCCAACTGGCCGAATCCTTTCAATCCGAATACGACAATCGTTTACGACTTGAAAGAGAGCGGGCATGTGCAATTACGAATCTTCGATGTGTTGGGACGTGAAGCGGCTGTTTTAGTCAGCGGCTATCAGGAAATCGGTCAGCACAAAGTGACCTTTGACGCGTCGTCGCTTCCTTCCGGTATTTATTTCTATCGCATTAAAGCAGGCGAGTTCACCGATACCAAGAAAATGATCTTTATGAAGTAGCGATTCTCTCTTGGGGAAATAAAAAAGGCCGCGCGAAATTGCACGGCCTTTCGTATTGTTCGATTTTATGTCAACCTACCCTGCAGCAACTAACAGTTCCGGCCGGGTTACGCGCGCAAGCTTTCATCGTTTAATTTACGGCAATCTGCGCTGAACCCGGCTCGGCGAGCCATTACTTCGATTTATCGGGATACGGCGGCTGCGCGGGCAAGGTTATCGGTTCGTTTTTAATCTTATCCAACAGGTAATCAATCGCATAATCAAGCTGAACGTCTTTGCCTTCTAAAACAGATTTCGGATCGTTTTCAAGGTCAACATCCGGGTCAGTGCCGCGTCCTTCGATAAGCCATTTTCCTTCCATGCCCCAGCCTGAAAATTCCGGCTGCGTAAACCAGCCGTTATCAATCAGAGGTTTCCCGCCGCGAATACCAACCCAGCCACCCCACGTACGCTTGCCGATGACCGGACCTAATCCTAGGCGCTTGAAACCTTCCGTAAATGTTTCGCCGTCGCTGCCGGTTTCCTGATTGCACACGCAAATCATGTGTCCATGAAAACCAGTCACCGGACGACGATAGCGATAGGTTCCCGCGCGTGGCTTACCGACTGTCCAGACGGTTCTGTCCAGCATTGCTAAAATCATCTGCGCGACATTCCCGCCGCCGTTGTAGCGGACATCCATAATCAGTCCCGGTTTTCCGGATTGAGGCGGGTAATCGCGTCCCCATTGCGAAAGCCCGTCTCCCATCATGTTGCTTAGATGAACATAACCAAGTTTATCTCCGGCTTTATTGCGCACATATTCCCGGCGGCTGAGTACCCAGTCACGATAACGAAGGCTGGATTCGCCCGACAATGTCTTCACAAGGAAATCTTCCGCGCCCTCTTTGGTCGGACGGTTATTGACTGTTACAACAATCGTTTCATCGGCTTTATTGACAAGCCGCGTCAGATAATTTTCGTCCGTAGAAATTGGCCGGTGGTCAATCGCAATCAAATAGTCGCCTTCGTTGACGCCTAAACCCGGAGCGCCTAAAGGAGATGTATGTTCTTCATCCCACGAATCACCTTTCAAAATGCGCGTAATTCTATAATAACCATTACGCGCATCGGGTTCGACATCGATTCCCAACAGTCCCACGCCGATGCGCTTTCCCTTGCGCTGGTCTCCGCCGAAAATATAGGCGTGCCCCACACTAAGCTCGCCGACCATTTCACCGATGAGGTCGTTGAGTTCGCCGCGGCTCGAAATGCGCTTGACCAGCGGTTCGTATTGTTTTTTCACTGCCGGCCAATTCACGCCGTGCATGTTCGGGTCATAGAAAAAGTCGCGCATGAGTCGCCACGCTTCATTGAAAATCTGAACCCATTCTTCTCTCGGCTCCACTTCCACATCGAGGTCTTCGAGGTGAATACCGGCATCCGGGTCATCTTCGTCCGGTTCGGGAGCTTTTTCCGCGCCCGCATCCATCAGGATGTAATCATCCTTCGTCTTCACCAGCACCTTCTCTTTATCATAAGAAACCGCATAACCGGCAACACCGCTGACAACTTTGGAATCCTTTTTCTTTTCGAGATTGAAAACATGAAGTTCGGCGCGAGGGCCTGAGTCCTCGAAAACCTTCCAATCGAGCAGCCCTCTCTTTTTCCATTTCATGAAGTAAATATTCCCCTTGACGGCAGTCAAATTACCGTAGTTGCCGGGCTTCATGGGCATTTCCACGATGCGACCCGACAGACCTTCGAAATCAATCTTGACTTCGATTGTTTCTTCCTCATCCTCATCATCCTTTTCTTCATCGTCCCCATTATCTTCATCCCCGTTCTCTTCATCATCTTCTTCTTCCGCTTCATCATCTTTTAGAGCAAACGGTGATTTCTCGTCCGCCGACAGAATCAACGCGTATGGACGCGTCAGTTCATCGAACGTATAAATCCAGTCATTACCATAGTCGATGCGCGGATTGAAGAAACGCTGCGACATGAAATAGAGATACTTTCCATCAGGATCCCAGGCGACATCGCCGCTGTTGTACATCGGATCCGTGACTTGAACAACGTTATCTCCTTCGACATCATAGATACAAACCACTCCGAAGCTGTTGGAAACCATGCGCGAGAACGCAACGTACTTGCTGTCCGGCGACCACGCATAATCCCAGATTTCCCACGTCCCCTTATCAATCTCCCGAACAGTCCCCGTCTCCATATTCCGCAGATTGAGTCGTGTTTCATTATCACCATAGAGCAGATATTCACCGTCCGGTGAGAAAACAGGCGGCATATGCCAGCCACCGCCCCCCTGTGTTATCCAGCGGCCTTCACCACTGCCGTCCGTCGGATAAATGAATAGCTCCTCTTCACCTGTCTGGTCGGAGAAGCAAAGGATGGAGTCGCCATCAGGCGTATAGACAGGAAACTTTTCGCGCGCTTCCGTGGAGTAGGTAATGCGGCGAATCAATCCCTTACGCTTAGTAGGAATCGTAAAAATTTCTCCACGCGCGACCAGCAACATACGCCCACCGTCCGGCGAAAGACCCATCCATCGTGAATAACGACCGGGACTCGTGAATTTCTCCCGCGACTGCAACCGGTCTGTCGGAAGTTCAATTTCGATTTTTTGCGTGTTGCCGCTTGCTATGTCAATAACCCAAACATCCATAGCAAGCTGATAGACAATTTTCCCGCTCCCAAGCGACGGGAATCGCACATCCCAATCTTCATTGAACGTATGCTGTTTCTGGTCGGAACCGTCCGGCTTCATCGACCAGATATTGTTGCGCCCGGTGATATCGCGAGTGTAATAGATGCGGTCTCCGTACCACATCGGGTTGCCGTCGTTGCCTTCGTAATCGGTAATCTTCGTGAATTCCATTCGGTCGGGATTCGCGATCCAGATGTTTTCCGCCCAGCCGCCTTTGTAGCGTTTCCACGTGCGGAAGTTCAGATTGACCCGCGTGTACGCAAAGCGTTTGCCGCCGGGTTCCGGGCTGTACGTTGCGCCTTTGTCAAGATGCATCGCTTCCGGAAATCCACCCTTTGGTGAAACCGTGTAGAGCTTGTAGAACCAATTTGGGGTTTCGCGCCCTGATCGAAAAACGATATTTCCGTCCGGCGTCCAGCCACACACATAGTCTCCATAGGGATGATACGTCAATCGCTTCGGTACGCCGCCTTCTGCCGGGATGACAAAGACATCATTATTGCCGTCATACATTCCGGTGAAAGCAATCCATTTCCCGTCCGGCGAAAAAGATGCAAAACGTTCGCTGCCAGCATGAGTCGTCAAGCGATGAGCATTGCCGCCCAAGAGCGGAACCGACCACAGATCTCCTTCCGATGTAAAAACGACGCGGTCACCATGAACCGCCGGAAAACGGAAAAAGCCGATTTCCTCGGCTTGCAGATTAGAGGCTGCCCCTAAAACAGCGACGGTTAGAATGAAACTGAAAAAGAAACGCATGACACAAACCTCCGGTGAAAGGAAATTCTTCACCCGCGCAGCGGGGTAAATTTATTTCTGAACTGATTGATTATACAAAGATACGAAAGATTCTTCTCGCATTCAAACGGAAGTCAAGGGGGGGGACAGGTTCGCTATGGGACGTTCAACGTTGTCTTCGATAAATTAGATACAAGGACTTCGGAAGATGTTTCACAAGCTATGTTATTATTGCATATAATGATAAAGCCCCTCCGGCCGGAATTCTCGCCATGGTGGGTATATCACCCGCCCGGAACCAAAACACTTCGCCGCGAATGGGCACCTCAAGCCCCTCGCGTAAAACAAGCTTTCGAATGGCGCATTTTATGTTCCGGGTGAACCAAAGCGACGTGATCCATTAGGTATTGTGGGCAAAGCACAGTATCTTTAATCTGAATCGAAGGCCAACCATCGATCAGTTATCCGGACAACACGACCGCTTGGATACTGACCAACCCAAATAGGCAATCATGAAGAATATATTAATCTTGGGGGCCGGACATGTGACGAAGCCCCTCGTGGACTATTTCATCGACAAGTGCGGCTACGCGGTCACGATGGCTGCGCGAACTCCAGCAAAAGGCGAAAGGATCATTGCCGGTCGTCCTCATGGAAAGGTCATCGCTTGGGCAAGCAACCAAGAAGACGCGCTGGTGCGATTGGTTCGGGATCACGATATTGTCGTCAATATGATCCCTAAGGCATCCCATGCGATGGTGGTGAAAGCATGTCTGGAATGCCGGAAACACATGGTGAGTACTTCTTACGAAATCCCTTCCGTGAAGGCTTTTGATGCTCAAGCGAAAGAACGAGGTGTATTGATTCTCAATGAGTTGGGAGAAGATCCGGGCATTGATCATTTCGTGACCCAAATGGTACTGGACGAGATTCGAGCCGAAGGAGGCAGAATCCTCAGCTTGAAATCCTACGGAGCAGGTCTGCCTTCCTTCAAATTCAACAATAACCCGATGGGCTACAAGTTCTCATGGGAACCTAAGGGAGTCTTCCTTGCGGCTCAGGTTCCGGCTGCTTATCTGATGGAAGGAAAGCGTGCCGACATCCCCGGAGATCAGCTTTTTGAGGACCATCATCTGGTTGACATTGAAGGATTGGGTACGTTTGAAACCTATCCCAACAAAGACTGCACGCGCTATCTAAAGCCTTTTGGATTGGATGAAAATGTCACTTTCTATCGCGGTCTTCTTCGCTTCTCGGGCTACAGCAACAACATGCGGTATTTCATCAAACTTGGATTGTTGAACAACCAAGATAAATGGGACTTTTCCGGTCAGACCTTTCGGCAGTTCGCGGAATCACTAATCGGTGCGGGACCGACTTTTGGCCTGGAAGAGAAATACGCCAAGTTCCTGAAAGTGGACATGAAGTCGGATATTATGAACCGACTGCGCTGGCTGGGACTATTTGAGGACAATCCGATTTCCATCGCAATGGGTTCCCGTCTCGATGTTTTTATCGAGTTGTTGCTGAAGAAAATGAGGTACGCTCCCGGCGAGACGGATATGACGATTATTCATGTTGAAGTCATTGCCGACTTCGACGACCATCTGGAGAAGCACATGGCAACAATGGTCCATGACGGGACACCGGGTGGAGATTCGGCGATGGCGCGTTGTGTAGGGTTGACGGCAGCGATAGCTGTGCGGATGATTCTTGAAGGTGAGTTGAAAGCGACAGGCGTTCAGATGCCTCCAACGCTCCCGCAGCTTCATAAGCCGATGCTGAAGGAGTTGGCGGAGTACGGGATTATCCTTACGAAACAAACCAACAGGCTCACTCCCACCCACTGAGCCTGTTTCTTATACTGTCTCTCGAAAGCAGTATCCGGTCGTTTATCGCCGAGCCGGGTTCAGCGCAGTTTTCCGTATGCAAACCGATAAATTTATCGCGCGTAACCCGGCCGGAATTTTCACTTATTAAACCGCCGCACGCGAACCAAATTGGCGTTGCCCTTACCGGGAGGATGGCCGCCGACTTCCACGACAACATCTCCCGGCGAAACAATCCCTTCTTCCTGCGCAAGTTGTTCCACGACAAGAAGCCGTTCATCCGTGTTCTGAGTCAAGGCTCGATAGAAAGGCAGCACGCCGCTTGCCAGCGTCAGATGACCGACAACTTCCATGCTGTTGCTGACAGCGACAATCGACACATGCGGGCGGTATTTCGCGACAGCCCGCACCGCCGCACCGGATGTCGTAGGACATAAAATCGCTCGCGCAGAAACATCTCTCGCCAGACGCGCCGCAGCAGCTCCAATCGCCGCTTCGACACCCTCAAGCTTCTGCGACAATAAAGCCATAGCAGCGCTGTCGTCCTTGTGCAGGACTTCCGTGGCTTTTGCAACCTTATCCATGACGCGCACAGCTTCCACGGGATTCTCTCCGACGGCGGTTTCTTCAGACAACATAATCGCATCCGCTCCGATTTCAATCGCATAAGCGATATCCGTCACTTCCGCCCGCGTGGGACGAAGCGAATGCACCATAGACTCTAACATCTGCGTCGCCACCACAGCCGGTTTCGCCGCTTGAATCGCGGTTCGAATAATTTGCGCCTGTACAGCGGGCACTTTTTCGAATTCAATTTCAATTCCCAAATCCCCCCGTGCAACCATCACGCCGTCAAACGCCTCGACGATTGATTCCAAATTCTCAATAGCAGCGGGACGTTCGAGTTTCGCCAACAGCGGTCGCGTCACCTCGATTTCTTTCATCAAATCGCGCAGCGTATCGGCATCCGAAGCATCTCCCACGAACGAAAGCGCCAGCCAATCCGCTCCCGCTTCAAGCGCGCTCTTGGCATCTTCCCGGTCTTTCTTCCCGACGACCGGAAGCGCTTTGCGTATCTTGGGCAGGTTAATTCCCTTACGACTGACGACGACACCGCCGACTTGCACGCGGCAACGCACGAAATCTTTGGAAACCGCTTCGACCGTGAGTCGCTTCGTCCCGTCGTCCATATAAACCGGGTCTCCGGCTTCGACATACTTCGGAAATTCCGGAAGTTGAACCGGCCACACATCCGGCCCGGACGGCTTGTCGGAAATCGTAATCAGTTGCCCTTCCAACAACCGCGCTTGTCCGCCGGGCAATTCTCCTAATCGAATTTTCGGCCCGGCAATGTCCGCAAGAATGCCAATCGTCGCCTTCATTTTTTTACTGATGCGCCGGACACAAGCTATCGTCTCCGCATGCTGTTCTCGCGTTTCATGCGCGTAATTGAGCCGGAAAAGATTCACTCCCGCTTCAATCAGCGACGCAATCACAGTTTCATCACGTGATGCCGGGCCTAAGGTCGCAATAATTTTTGTTGCGCGAAAGGCTATCATGCTTCGGCTCCTCTATTGAAATGATGTTCGATTTCCCGAGCGGCAACTTCCGGAGGCTCATCCGGATTACAATCAATCCAGACCACGCGCGGGTCGCGGCGAAACCAGGTGAACTGTCGTTTGACATAATGGCGCACGGCTTTCTGAATGTTATCCACCATTTCGTCATAGTCGTTTTCGCCGCGCAGATAAGGAAAAACTTCCTGATAACCATGCGTGCGCAACGCATTCGTCGTTTCATCGAATCCGCGTTCCATGAGCGCGCGAACTTCATCCACGAGCCCTTCATTCAGCATCGCTAACGCGCGCTGATTCACTCGCTCGTAAATCACCGAGCGTTCCATCCGCAGACAATAGAATGCCACTGGGCAGGGTAGAGGCTCCGCCGGGCGCTTGTGCCATTCGGATAAGGGAATGCCGGTTCGCTGATAAACTTCCAAAGCGCGCAACACACGGCTGCTATCCTGCGGCATAATACGCGACGCGCTTTCCGGGTCCACTTTCTGCAACTCTTCATATAGAGCTTCCGCGCCTTCTTCCTTCAACCTTTCCCTTAGTGGCCCGTAATCGCTTTCGTCATCTTCCGTTTCAAAAAAACCATCCAGAAGCGCGCGAATGTAAAAACCTGAACCGCCCACAACCATCGGTAGATGACCGCGCTCGAAAATTTCTTCAACCTTCGCCCTCGCCGCCCGTCCGAAATCCCCCGCCGTCCAGCGTTCGCTTATATCGAGTTCATCCACAAAATGATGCGCAACTTTCGCGCGCATTTCTTTCGTGGGTTTCGCGGTTCCAATCTCGAGGTCGCGGAAGATTTGCCGACTATCCGCTGAAATAATTTCCCCCTGGAGCGCAAGCGCCAGGGGGATAGAAACATCGGTCTTTCCCACACCCGTCGGACCGGCTAAAACAAGCACGCGCTTCATCGCCGCCGCCTCATGTCGTCCGCTTAAAGCGTCGGTCAAGTTCGGCCAGTGTCAGATGGATAATGGTGGGACGTCCGTGCGGACAGGTATAGGGAAATTCGGTGGCAAAAAGATCGTCGATTAAAGCGTTCATTTCCACAGGAGAAAGCGAATCGCCGGTTCGTATCGCGGTATGACACGCAAAAGAAGCTGCCAATGCTTCCTGTGGTTCCAGCTTGGCTTCGCGCCACTCGCGATACATATCCAGAAGCCCGGTCGCCAAGTCCGTTTCGGACGCGCGAGCAAGTCCCGCCGGCACCGCTTCCATAGACCACGACCTCGCGCCGAACTCGCGCAGCACAAAACCTAACTTTCCAAGCTCCGGTAAAAGATCGCGCAAGAGCAGGTCGTCTTCCGGAGAAAGCTCGACGAGCAGCGGAAAAAGAAGCTGCTGCGAATTCATCTGCTGCCCCTGCAGTGCGCGCTTGGCTTTTTCGAAAAGGATGCGTTCATGCGCGGCGTGCTGGTCGATAACCGCCAGCCCTGATTTCACCTGCGAAACGATATACTTATTGTGAACCTGCCAGATTTGAATGGGCGGCGAGGATGGCTCGGTTGTTTTGCCAAGCGTCACTGGCTGCAATGGAGTCGCATCCGTCGAAAACAAATCCTCGTAAGGTTTCAGCGCTTCCCGAATATCTCCCGGCACCGTCGAGCCGCCGCGAAGATCAATCGGATGCGCCGGTCTTTTATGAAACGGAGCGTCGCTTTCAGAAATTACCTCTGTATGAAGATCCCGCAACGCTTCTCGAACCGCTCTGCGAACGACAGAATGAATGAGTCCCTCGTTGTTGAACTTCACCTCCGACTTGGACGGATGCACATTCACATCGTACGAGCGCGGATCCATCTCCATGAAGAGAACATAGAACGGCCATTCCCCCGGCGGCAGATACATATCGAGACCAACCTTTACAGCATTATGAACGACGCGATGCTGGATACCGCGCCGGTTCAAAAACAGATACTGCTCTCCGCGGCTCTTCCGGTGCAGTTCGGCCTTGCCGATGTAGCCCCAGACTCGCAGCGGCTCCTGTTCAAAATCCACCGGCAGAAGTTTCTCGATAAAGCCTGTACCAAACAAATCCGACAAACGGCCATCGAAATCGGTCGCCGGAAGTTGAAACACCGATGCTTCGTTATGAAAAAGCGACCAGTTGATATCCGGATACGCGATGACGAAACGTTTGAAGGTGGATAGAAGATGTTGAAATTCGGTGGGCGCGCTTTTCAGAAATTTCGCGCGGGCGGGCGTGTTGTAAAAGAGAGAATGAACTGCGACGGAACTGCCTTGCGGGCACGCGCAGGGTTCCGGCACGCCGGCAATGCCGCCTTCCAAACGAAGCAGCGTTCCGGAAGGAGATTTCTCGGTACGCGTCCGCATTTCGACAACGCTGACTGATGCAATCGAAGGAAGCGCTTCTCCGCGAAAACCCAGCGAACGGATTTGAAATAAATCGTCCAACGTCGCGATTTTGCTCGTTGCGTGACGTTCAAAAGCCAGAAGAAGATCATCGCGCTCCATCCCCTGGCCGTCATCCACAACCTGAATCAGTTCGCGACCCTGACCGCGCAAATGAATCTGAATCCGGCTTGCTCCGGCATCGATGGCGTTTTCGACGAGCTCCTTAAGCACCGAAGCTCCCCGTTCGACAACTTCACCGGCTGCAATCTGGTTCGCCAGATGCTCAGGTAGAATCTGTATTTTCCCCATCGAGTTTCTCTTGGACAATCTGGAAAGCGCTCTTGATAAGTTCTCCGCCTTCTTGCCAGGCCGTCATGACTTCTTTTCGCAGCGCCTTGGCTTTGGCGGCGTCTTCAAGACCGACGAGGTTAATCAAAACATTCCAACCGCCGCCGACAAGTCCCGTGTAAAGCTGCGCGGCTCCAACACCCGCGTCGGAAACACAATTCTCATTGCCCTTCGCAGCAACGAACGACGCGTCGCGCAAAGCTTCCAAACAAGTCTGCATCGTCGTCATGGGAACGTCAATCGTTTCCTGAGTGGCCGCCGCAAGCTCTGCCTCTTTCGCTTTTGTTTCGGCGTCATCTCGCGCAGGTAATTTTCGAGCAACCCGGAAGCGGTTGAACGCGGCGGTGTCTTCATCGACAAGCACGGTCAGCTTAGCGCGAGCGGCTTCGGTGCGCGTGCGTACGTCCTGCAGCTCCTGCCCGACGTCCGCATAAGCTTTCTTGCCGATGGTCAATGTGCAGACCATCGAAAGTAATGCGGAGCCAATCGCGCCGGAAAGTGCCGCCGCAGAGCCGCCTCCGGGCGCGGGAGCTTTCGACGCGACTTGTTCGATAAAATTCTGTGTCGGCTGGTAAATCAGTTTCGCGGGGAAATCAATAGTTTTTTCAGACATCTAAATTTGCTCTTTGTTTTCTATGAAATGGCGTATTCGATTATTTTCTTTTCGGGCACGAACGGATTGAACGATGAAAGTTCTAACTTGTCATGCGCAAGCTTCACGGCCTCACGCTCGGTTTGCGGTCGAGGGCCGCCGTCGCGCCAAAGATAATATTCGGCGGCGAGCAGCAGCGCTTCTATGGGAATCAAACCGACGGCTTCCGTGCCGCGGGTTTTAACGCCGCGGGTTTCGGCTTCGTGCTTGACCTGCTCGTAAGCGGTATGCGGCGGCGTGATTCGGAAATTCGTCAGGTTCATCGAAATCTGTGTGGAGTCGCTTTCCTCAAGATACACACCCATACCTTTGACAAACAACAGCGGGCCGGGATGGTGCACCTTCTTACCCTTAGCGCTGAGAATAAGTTCGCCTTTCGCGTCCGTCATCGGCCAGCCCATTTGCCGCACATGCAGCGCAATGTCCTGAGCAACATCCGCATCAGGTGTTTGCAAATTCACATTGTACGCAATTAAAAAGAAGCGCGCGCCGGTAGCAACCGCTCCGAATTTGGGTACGAACTTGGCCGGGCCGAAATCCGGCGCCCAAAGTGGGTCTTTCAATTTCTCTTCCAAACCCTCGTATTCGCCGCGACGCACCTTCGCCAAATTCTGTCGCGAAGGTGTTTTTGCGGCGGCTTCGTAGAGATAAACCGGAATCCCGAGCTCTCTGCCCGCGCGTTCGCCGTATCTCTCCGCAAGCTTCGCGCACTCCGCCATCGTAATATCCCGCACCGGCACGAACGGCGCGACATCGACCGCTCCCATCCGCGGATGTTCGCCTTTCTGGACAGTCATGTCAATCTCTTCGACCGCCGCCGCTGTCAAACGGAACATCGCCTCGACGCACGCATCCGGATTGCCCGCGAACGTAATCACGCAACGGTTGTAATCTCCGTTGGGGTCAACATCAAGCAATGTCACACCGTCAACCTTGGCGACTTCACCCGCCACCCGGTCAATCTTCGCCCGATCCCTCCCCTCGGAAATATTCGGCACACATTCAACAATTGGATTCATGTACAAAATCTCTTGGTTAGGTTCGTTTCAAATTTAATGCGATTGAAGTGCAAAATCTACGGTATAAGTCTTTACTTCTATATAGCTCAAATCTCTAATGGCGTACTCCAATGTATCATCCACTTGCTTCGCTATTATGATTCCTTTTACGTTTTGATTTTCTTGGGCAACGTTTTCTCTGACCCATGTAATATATCTTAATAGTTGGCCTACTGCAGAATCACTTGTTTTCCCGCGCTTCAATTCAATTACAACCAAATCATTCGTATCTAAATCTAAGCTCAAGAAATCTATATTCCATTTACCCGCTGGAAATTGCCTTCCATTCTGTTCATCAGTTCTATAAAGTTGTAATCGTGATCCCCAGTTAATATTCTCCCAGTTAGTATAAAGAAACTCCTCTAATTGAGATTCCAATGCAAATTCTGCTTGGTTTTCAATGTCCTTAGATGTCGCAATTTGCCTAACTAAACTCGTTTCTCTTTCTCCTGTGATTAACCTAAAATCCTCTTCGGATATTCCCCTCGCTCCGCCTTGAAAATATGAATACCAAAACTGCTTATTCTCGATAAATTCCAGCAACGGAACCAAATCCTCTACTGCTCTCGGTTTTCCCCAAAGATTAATTTCGCTCAACAATACCCCATAATTTGTTGTAAAGAACTCAACTCCGTGTCCGTAATTCTTTCGTTGTTCTTCTGTTAATTCAAAACTTGGTGAAGCCAATATCGCCGTCGCTGCAAAGATTTTATCTGGCAACCCTACGTAAAACACAACTCGATCACCCTGTTCAAGATTCCTTCGGTTTGGTGTTCTTTCGCCAAGACCCCAGAAACTATCTTCTATTCTTGCATCAAGAATTTTGCGAGCAGATAAAACCTCTCCACCAGATTTATGTCCAGTTACGGTAAAAATCCAATATGCCATAGCTTACTCTAATCCTAATTCACGTACTGCGGAACGCGGGAGCGTCCCGCCTAGTGTAGGTTAAAGATATTCAATTCCGGCCGGATTACGCTCGCTGATTTCACCTTTCTGCGTTTCACCAAAAGGTGAAACACCAATTGGTGAAAAGTACTCCACCCGCATTATCCAATTACAGCGCTTTCTCGAGTGCTCTCGCGCGTTTGCGGGCTTGCTCAAGATACGTAGATTCGGGGAAATCGGCAAGGATTTTCTCGTAACTAACGAGTGCGGCGGCGGTGTTGTGCAAATCTTCTTCCTGTACTTGCGCTATCAGAAAAATCGTGCGGTCGAGGTCGCGGCTTTCCGGAAAATCTTCCACAAACTGCTCGAGAACTCGTATGGTCGCTTCGGCTTCCCCTGCATCACGCAGCGATAATGCCTGCATATAGCGGCCTGTCTCAGCTATGCGTCCCTGCTTGGCAATATCGGCGACGCGCTTGAAATGTTTCGCCGCCTTGTCCGGTTCTTCGCGAAAGAGGTTTAAATCTCCCTGCGCATATTCGCGAATAACTTCGCCATACCCTCCCTCGGTCATGAGTTTGCTGTAGCGCACCGCGTCGTTATAGCACGGACTGTTAAAACTCCCAGCGAGAATTCTTTCCAGAACATCATTCGCCTTGACCAGTGAATCCATCCAAAGATGTGCACGGACGATACGAAGACGCGCTTCGGCGACTTTGTCCTGATACTTTTTATCGCTCGAAACTTTACTCCAAACATCAATCGCATCCGGAATCTTATCCGTCCAAACCAGACAATCCCCCATGTTCAGCTGCACCGTCGCCGGCGAAACCTGTTTGCTTCCCCTTTCGATTTCTTTTAACTGCGCAAGCGCTTCTTCAGGTTTGCGCTCATAACGAAGCGTAATCGTGGCGATGCAATAGCGCGCCAGAACAGCTTCCGACGCCTTCGGATGAGCTGCAATGAAACTTTCGTACGCCGCTTTCGCTTCAGCATGTTTCTCAAGCTGCATCAGACAATCCGCGAGTCCTAATTCAGCTTTCAGCCGCGTCTTTTTGGACGGCTCCCGTTGCAAGACCCTTGAAAAACTTTTTGACGCAAGAGATGTCTCGCCTTGCTTCAGCAGCTTATTCGCCAGAGCAAGAACGGCATCGCCATGTTTCTTATCCAGCGAGTCCACCACGACCGTCTGTTCATATGAACCAGCGAAATCGCGGATTTTGAAAAGGTATCCCGCGTAGAGTTGCCGAAGCCGAATATTCCTTTTATTTTTCCGCACCGCACGAGCGAGGGTTTCCGTCACTTTCTTGTGAACGTCAGGCTCATCAGGAAAGCTCGTCAAGGTTCGCTGAGCAATCATCCAGCTTTGCGGAGCTTCTTTCAGGTAATTGATGAGTTCACGAGTGGCGGCATCCCATTTCATCTGCACGCGCATACTCTGCGACATCTCGAAAGCCATAAAACCCGGCTGTCTCGATTCCTTTCGGAAGTCCTCAATAAATCGTTCCGCGTCCTCCCACATCCGATTGCGCTGGAGTACTCGCACCAGACCTGCCACCGCACTGGGGTTTTTCGATTCGGATTCCAGAGCGCGATTCCAGATTTCCCATGCGCGTTCCTGCTGATCCTGCACAAGATAAATTTCGCCCAGTCCCAGCGTCAACGCAAAAGGCGCCAGAGCAGGAACCGTGTTCGGCTGGATTGAACTCTGCGCCTGAGCGCGCGCGATCATTCCTTCTACAAATTCGATAGCTTCTTCGTATCGTTTCAGATAAACGAGATTTCTGCGGATGCCTTCGACAGCCCGAGCGTTCCAGGCGTTCTCCGCTAAAACTGCTCGCCACGTCGCCAGCGCTCTCTCTGTATCCGCGCGTTCTTCGTAGCGCCGCGCGCGATCGACGAGATTCTTCTCCTTTAAGTCCGCCGCACTTTGATTGGCTCTTTTGGACTCAATGCGAATCGGTATCATCTGTCCGAAAGCAGAGGCAGTCATCAAGAGTATTGCTAAGAAGATTATAATTCGTTTACCCATCAATGTCACGTCCTCACTGCGTTTGCATCTTTCCCAAAGCATCGAAATACTGCCGAATCAGCACTTCATAATCGCGAACGAATTTCGAATCAAGCGCCCGCAGGAGATCCTGACGAAGCTCATCGCGTCCGGCTTCAGGTGATATTGGCGGCGGTGTAGCGCGAACCATATCCACGCCGGTCTGCGCCCGCCGCTGCGGTTTGAATTCGCGCTCCCGCGCCGAGCGTTGAAAATCCAAGAGACGCGACACGATGCGTTCCTGCCGTTCACGCGTGCGAGCAGTGACGTTGCGGTCCCGAAGATCCTCCGCAATCTCACGCATCTCTTTTCCCATTTCGCCCAACTTCCCGAGAGTCTGACGCGACGAAGCGGCTTCGGCGGCAAGCTGTTCGGCGGCTTTCCCCAGCGCTTCCTGTTCGCCCGCCAAACGCTGCATCGCTGCCTGCTGACCCATCGACATCGAACTCGGATTGCCCTGCTGCATCAAAGATTCTGTCCCTTGATTAATGCTCATTTGTTGCCCAGCCATCTGCCCCGCTTTGTTGCACATCTGATTCATCCCTGTCGCGGAGTTGCAAGACGAATTGCAATTCGAACAGGAATTACTGACTTCTTTTAAAGACTTGTTCAAAGAAGCCATCGCTTGCCGCTGATGATGAGCGGCCGAGCGCGGATTGCGCTGCTGGGTGGCGTTCATAGAGCGCTGCATATCCATAGATGCCTGCCACATGGCCGCGCTGATTTGCGGCGTAACAAACAGCGTGCGCTTCGCCACTTCCGCCAGCGCTTTCGATACGCGCTCCAATGCCGCGGAAATGTCCTGCTGTTCTTCTCCGGCTCCGTCAAGCCGCGGACTGTTGCTCGGCATCGTCTGCGTATTCTCCCACAGATTCTCCTGTCTTTCGCTGAGACGCAGAAGCTCATCGCGGGCGGTTTCGAGCGCTTTCTTAATTTCAGCCAATTGCTCCTGAACCATCTTCTTCTTCATGTTGCGCATCGAGTTGGCCATTTGCGTGAGCTGCCGACTCATCTTGCGGCCGCGTTTCTTACAGCCGGACTTCTGGCATTGCGACATAGCTTCCGCATTTTTTTGCATTTCCTGAGGGATATTCGCCTGCTGCATCTCCTCATTGAATTGTTCCATGTCTTCCTGAGGCGTCTTAGGAGTTTCCTTCATAAGCTTCTCGAGTTCCTTCGAGGCTTTTTCGATATCGCGCATTTCCTTAGCGAGTTTTTCCTGCTCGGCGGCGAGTTTATCCGCGTCTTCAGGCGGAGCGTTTTCCTGTTTTTCGTTTAACGCATCCTGACGGTTGGCGAGTTCATCAAGGCGGCGCGTGATTTCATCCATCTTCTGCTCGATCTGAAGCTGCTTCAGGATATTCAGAGTGCGATCCAGCGCATCCTTGAACTGCTCCTGCGTCATGGAGAAATTCTCCATCGCCTTGCGGATTTCACTTTCATTCGCCTGCTGCATCGCCTCCTGCAGCTTCTGCATCGCCTCGCGCATCTCAGGCGTAATCACTTCCTGAATGAGTTTCTGCAACTCCTGATATTTCTCTAGCGTTTCCGGAGAGAACAGCGCGCGCGCCTGCATCTGCTCCGCCGTTCGTTCAAGCGCCTGAGCGATGTCTTCAAGCATCTGCGTCATGGCTTCCTGTTCTTCGAGCATCTGCTGAATTTCCTGCTTGCGCTCCCACGTCATTTCAGGATTCGATTTGTATTCTTCCAGAGCGCGGTCAACTTCCTCGCTGAGTTCCCGCGACCGATCCAATAAATCCTGCAAGCTGATTTGGCGAGCTTCCTGAGCGCGCTCTTGTGCTTCGAAGATTTCCTGCAAGGATGGAAAACGCAGGACGCGATGGATGGATTCGGCGCGCTTGGGCCCTTTCAAAGCGTCGTTATCCCAGACTTCAATGAAGAATTCCACCTGATCCTCGGGCAGCATATTCAGCGGCGTCAAATCCCATTTATACTCCGACCGGATTTTTGCCTGATCAATGGATTCGTATGGCAAATCAATTTGCTTGAATTTCGAAAGAGGAATGTCTCCCGTATCCGGTTCGAAAACCGATGTGCGATAGTACCGCAATCTCATGCGCGTCAGTCCGTAATCATCCGTCGCCTCGCTGACCACCGGCACCTGAACACCAGCGGCAACATCCAAATCTCGCGACGGTTCGATGAGACTAACGACCGGCACTTCATCCGGACGAACAGTCACCCGGTACAGAATCGGATCGCGGTCAGACAGATTTTCGTTGTCCAAAAGGCGTATGCGGTAGTAGCCGCTCTTCAGTACCCTAAACTTGCCGCTCGCCCTCATGCCTTCAACGACAAGCGGAAGCGTGTCGGCTTTGACGGCGGTTTCATCACCCTGCACAGGCGGCTTACCTTCAAAATTTTCGAGAAAGGCTTTGGTTAGTGATTTCGTCGCTGCAATGCGAAGATGCGCCGTTGTTCCATAGAGAGCGCTGACATCGCCGATATTCTCTTCCAACTTCTGCTCAGACTTCCCCGTATAGCGCGGGTAAACCAGCCGGACGGATAGCGCTCGCACCGCAGGCAATTCCCGCACGGAAACTTCATAACGCTCCGATTTGACGCGCCCGCTGTGCGCCCAGTAAATGAAGGAAGCGGTCACAGCGCGATAGGTATAACGAAACACGCCTTCTTGCTGCACCTTCAATGTCACCGGCTCGCTCGCGACTTTGCCGCGTTCGAGTCGCTCGAGGGTAATTTCATCCGGCACGTTTCCTGTCGCCGTGACCGTCACAGCCAACGAATCCCCTCGCAGCACTGTGCAGGAACCGGGCTGAATTCCCAAATGAAAGGGGGGAGGCGATGCGAATTCTTCGTCCGGGTTGAGCACGCGCTCCCCGGCTGAAACAAGCGCGCCGCCGAAAAGCGCGAACATCAAAAGCGACAGCGCCGCGCTCGCAAGAAGAGCTCGCCCGAAAAGTCGCACCGGCTTCCGGTCTGGCAGGTCGCGCGGATTGATGGGTTTCAAATCCTCAGCGACTTCACGCCCCGCTTCTAAAATCAAATCCACCGAATAGCCTTCGCGATTATCGTCCACCCGCCGCAAGAGCTGCAGCGCGTTGAGCACGCGGTCCCGGACAGCCGGCAGCCGCTCGGCAAAACGCGACGCGAGAAGTTCATCGGTCGGAGGAAGAAGAATTCGTTTCACAATCGGCCAGACGAGTCCATAGCCGAGCACGGCGATAGTTCCGATTACCCACAACACAAGCAGCACCAGACGCCCGTCTCCCGGCAGGCGGAAGATGGCTTCGAGGACTGTGATAAAAATCGCCAGCACTAAAATCCCTGCAACAGCGCCAAAGATGCCCGCCCGGAGTCGCGTGCCAAACGCCGCCCGGCGCAGACTCGCTATCCATCCCCGAATCGTCAATAGAATCTCTTGTGCGCCCATAATCTCACCTCTTTCATCTATTCCGCCAAACTGGGCACGTGAGACACGCGCCGCGGCGATTTCTCTGTCCTGAGGGATTCATTCTCATCAACCGTTTTGGATTTAGGACAATAAAATTTCTCAATAGAAGTAAAAAATCAGAACTCTTCTTCTTCAGAATCTTCCTGATTGCGTTCCAGGTCTCGATTCCGTTCAGATTTATAGTTATTGAAATTGTAACTCAGACTTAATATGGCCATAGGGGCTTTGCGAGTGAAACGTCTGTAGTTATAGAAATCTGTTCCCTCGGATATTGATTCATATTCCGCCGTTGCAAACACGTCTCTGATCTGCAGAGTGGCCGAAAGAGTTCGATCAAAGAAATCCTTGCGAACTGCGAGGTTAGCCCTAAAGAAACCTTCGCGTCGTCCCTGAGAGGAAATGGTTGGACTGTTATAGATGCCATTGATCTGAATTCGTACAGCTTTAGGGAATTTGAAGGTATTCTTCATGCGCACGTCCCACGTGAAGCTCTCCTCCGAAAAAGATTCCTCGTGCAATTTTCCCTCAATACGATGGTTATAAAGATTTCCCAGAAGATTAATGTTCCACGCTTTGAGAGGTGTCCAGTTGAGCATATACTCTGTCCCAAAAACGTAGTCCCTGCCCACATTCTCGACACTGCGGAGAGTAATATTCTCAGCATAGACACTTCGAACGAATTCGATCCTGTTATGAGTAATCCGATAATAGGCTTCCAAGGTTAAAAGACTGCGGCCCAAAAATGTCTGATATCCCGCTTCATAAGAGTCGATATATTCCGGTTGAAGAGCCGGATTTCCTTGCCGGACCGTATAAGCATCTGACCATGTTTCGAACGGTTCAAGAAACCAGCTCCTCGGGCGCTGTATCCGACGAGTATAGCTGGCCATCAATTGCCTCTCTCCTGACCATTGTCGGGAAAGGTGAACCGTTGGGAAAACATCCCACCGATCAATACTGAATTTCGCATTCTCGTCAACAAGTTCAATCATGCGATAGGTGTATTCACCACGAATCCCGCCTTGATATCCGAAAACGCCCAGTTTACCCGAATACATCGTGTACACTGCATGGATATTGCGTGTATAATCCGACGTATGACTGAACTGAGGCCGAAACTCGTATCGCGCGAGCAGCGAGTCATATTCATATAATTCGTTAATATTCTCGGACTGACCAAGTCTGCTCTGATAGCCAGCTTCAAGTTTTTTGTCTCCGCGAAAGGGCCGTATGTAGTCAAGCTTCAATCGAGTTCGCCGGGCTGGACCTTCTTCGGTTGCTCGTTGTCCGGACGAAACTGTTCCATCTTGATCGATAAGTTCGTTCATGGTCTCTTCATCACCATTCCGGTCGCTGAATATCGCTTGAGCTGTTATCTCATGCCCTTTCCTTGCAAATTGGCGCTGGTAATCCATGTTAACAGAATAAAAATCTCCGGCTCTCTCCGTAATATTTTGACTGGTATAAAGAGAATGATCGACTCCCGGTTCTGACCATTCGTCGTGCTCGAGTTGCGAACTCCTTTCCATCGCTCTGTCGCCATATCGGAATCCAAGATTCAGCACATCCTTCGAGCTCAGATTCAAACCAATACCGCCACGCATGCCGTAAAACGTTCTCCCTCTTCGCCTGTCACCACTGGAAAAAATATATGAGGTGGAATTGTTTTGAAACGTCCGGTTTTCGGTCTTCGACGTCCCCGGAGAAAATCTCCTGTTATGGTCACCGCCGAGGAGAAGATTGAAGCTGTTTGTACGGCGATTGAGCAAGATATCACCACCATGTCTGTCGTCAAATCCTCCGCTGACGTTCAAAATCCCGCTGATCCCCTGAGGCCGGCTCTTCTTCATGACGATATTAATGATGCCGGAAGTACCGTCCGGATCATACTTGGCAGAAGGATTGGTGATGATCTCAATGCTCTCGATGGTACTGGCCGGTATCTGCGTCAGCGCGTCATTCGGTTCCAGGATTGACGGTCGACCATCAATCAATACAGTAAAATTAGAGCTCCCGCGAAGTTTGACATTGCCTTCAATATCAACCGTCACCGACGGCGCGTTTTCAAGAACATCAACGGCCGTACCTGCGATTGTCGTGTACTGCCGGGCGACATTAATCACTTTTTTGTCTATCTGGTATTCCAGAGCCGGTCGCTCACCCAGAACCGTCACTTCATCAAGCGAAACCGATGTCCGCACCAGCGCTATATCACCCAGATCCACTCGAGGCTGCCCTCGTTTCACTTCAATCCCATGAATTGTTCGCACTGAGTAACCGATGAAACTTATCCGGATGAAATAGGAACCGGGTCTAATCCTCATCAATTGAAATTGTCCTCTTTTATCCGTGACCGCACCGGTGACTTGAGTACTGTCATCGCTATCGAACAATATCGCAGTTGCGTATTCAATAGGTGTCTGCAGATCAGAATCCACTGCATGGCCGACAAGGATGTTGCCAGGATGAGGCTGCGCATCGACCAAAGATATACAAATGGTCATTATGAGTATCACAAAGAGCGTCATCAAAATTGGGTTCTTCATATTATCTTATCCACACTTCAACGATTGAGCGTCATTAGCAATATTCTGATCGATTGTTTTACCTACACCTCATGAGAGCACGGCTTTTACACTGTTTGAAATCAAGCACGGAAGATTCATCACTGTCCACAATCATCATCGCCTCGCGTAAGGTATTCTCACCGAAAATCCTCGCCGCGCGTGGGTGCCCTCACCCCGCGCGAGGTATTATTTCAACAACACCATCTTCCTCGTCTGCACAAAATCCCCCGCTTTCATCCGGCACAGATATACGCCGGATGGCAAACCATCTGCATCCCATGAAACCGTATAAGAACCTGCCGGAATCCGTCCTTGATCCAACGTGGCTTCTTCCTGTCCCAGAAGATTGAAAACCTTCACGGAAACATGCGCCGTTTGCTTCACATCATATCGAATCGTTGTCGTCGAATTGAAAGGATTCGGCCAGTTCGGATGAAGAACATAGCTCACCGGCGGCAACAGCGCAATTCCTCCTACATCGAGCTGGTCAAAGTAAAACGCTCCGATATCGGCGACGGTTGTGTCCGGGTCGAGAGGTAAATCCGGATCTCCGGCATCAATGCAGGGCGAACCCAGCGCGAGATGATAGTCTCTCTCGGCTGTATCGGCGAACACCGGGTTCAGGAAAATGTTGAAATACGAATCGCACGGGTCTCCGTTCGCATTCGTCGTCGAAATATTTCCGATGCCAGGCGGCCCTTGAGACGAGTCCTGATTATAATACGAAATCTCTCCGCCAATGTTGCCGAAGATATCGCAATACTCGATCTGGCTGCTGCTGCAATCCTGATAAAAATAGAGCCCTGTGCCTTCCGTAAAAGCGATAATCGTGCTGTTTAACACCGGTGAAGCATGCCGGCAACTGACGCCGCCGCCGAAACTTGCCGAATCACCGACAATCGTACACCGCGTAATCATCGGCGATGAGTTTTCTCCGCAATAGATTCCGCCGCCAAAATCCGCTGAGTTGTCACGAATGACACAGTGCGCAATTGTCGGCGACGCGCCATCGCCGCAATAAATTGCGCCGCCCAATTCCGCTGTATTTCCGAAGAACGTGCAATGCGAAATCGTCGGTGAAGAATCCCATTCGATACCGATTCCACCTCCGAAGCGCGCTGTGTTGTCTTGGAAAGTACAATTTGTTATCGTGGGAGAAGCTCCGATGCATTGTATTCCCCCTCCTCCAAGATTCGGATGACTTCCGTATTGAATATCGCAATACGCTAAGCTACAGCCGGAACTCCCTACACCATTGAAACGGATATTTTTCCAATAGTCGGGATTCAACAGGGGAAGCGTGGTGAAGATAATGGAATCTTGAGGAGTCCCCTGTGCCAGAAGCGTGCCTTCGATTTCAAACGAATAAAGCCCGGCAAAACGGAAAGCCGTCCCCGGAACCAGACGCAATGTATCCCCAAAGTTAACAGAGATGTCGTCAAAGATGATAAATCCGCCGGGCCCGAGCGTGCCACTTAAGACTCCCGAAAGAGGCATCCCAAACAGCAGCGTTATCGGCGGCATTGTCGTATCCGCGAGTAGCATCAGGTAATCAATTTGAACCGGTAAGTAACTATCGCGACTGTACACCACGTCATAGATGCCCGGAATAATATCAATACTGAAATAGCCTGACGAAAGCGTTTCTGTCGAATCGGTCACCGCCGAGGGAGTGATTTCGAGAAACTTCACTGTGCTTCCGGAATGATCGCTTGCTCCTTCAAGGTAGCAATAACCATCTATGAGAATTGCAAAGCTCGCTGACGCGAAGAAAAAAAAGATCAATATTATGCAGAGGTATCTCATGGTATCAGCAGGCTATTTTACCAGCACCAATTTTCGCGTCTGCGTAAATCCCGGCGCTTCCATATGACACAAGTAAATCCCTGAAGAAAAATCGGACGCGTCCCAAACTGCCCTGTAAAAACCGGGTTGGATTGTGCCGCGAACAAGAATAGCGACTTCCCGACCTAACACGTCGAAGACCTTCAGCAAGACATATCCCGTTTCCTTCACATCATATCGAATCACCGTCGTCGGATTGAACGGATTCGGATAATTCTGATGAAGCACAAACTCCTCAGGAACAAGCTCGACCTCCGGAGGAAAAAAGGCAAAACGCGGCGTGCTTTCAATTATCGTATCAGGACGATGTGAATGAGCTTCCACCCACCATTCGACGGACAAACCTTGCGTCAACTCCAGCTCGCCCACATTCACAATCCAGCAGGAATTCAGACCCGCAACATAGGTAAGAGATGTGTCAAGTGACGCCAATCGCAACGTATAATCAACAGTATCCCACGGGTCCGGATCCCGGGCCGCATCCCAGCAGAAATCGATTCCGCCGAAGGGAAGCACCGAACCATCCTCGGGCTCAACAAGCGCAAAGCTGTCCGGCGATTCAGGAGGATACGTATGAAACATCAGCGTATCGCTGGCCCATGTTCCCGGTGTTCCGATGTCCGACGCGTGCACCGTCCAGTAATAGGTGTGAGATTCAGGCAGACCGGTCGGGTGAAAAAGCGGGGGCACAAGTCCGGAGACGATTTCCCAAGCTGTGGAAAAACCCTCCAGCGTATCTACCCACACTTCATAGCGAACAGTGTCATTCGCATTCGTATCAAGTGCCGCTTCCCAAGCCAGCACTGTATTCTCAGTGAGATACGTTCCCCACGGAGGAGAAAGAAGAAAAAATGCCGATGGCGGCCGAGATCCTTGATCAATCGAAAAAGGACCCATATCGATAATCGTGCCGTCGTAGTCGTGCGGCAAACGCGGGTCTCCTGCATCAACACATGGAGAACTCGCCTGAATGTGATAAATCCTCGCCGCCGCGTCGATAAACATCGGGTCCTCGGAGATGTTAAGATAAGTATCGCAAGAGTCTCCGTTTATGTTCGTCGTGATAAACAGACCGAGAATGATCGGAAGTTCTCCAACAAAATTCCCGCCGCTGTTTTCAAAAAGATCACAATATTCAATCCGGCTCTCCGAACCGTCATCATGAAAGTAAATCCCCTCACCTTCGGAAAAAGCGATAATCGTGCTGTTGATTACGGGTGATGATCCAAAACTGAAGATGCCTCCTCCAAGAGAATCTGCAGCATTGTTGCTGAGAGTGCAGCGAGTTAGCGTCACCGACGACGCTTGTATATGCACACCACCCCCAAAGCGACTCGCCGAATTCCCGCTGATGACGCATCGCGTGAATTCCGCGGTTGACTCATGGTTATATATCCCGCCGCCGGCGGCGATGGTGTCACTTGCCGTATTATCACTGATCGTGCAATTAGTAAATACCAACGAGGAGCCGCCGGTGAACACACCGCTGCCGTGGCTGACCGATGTATTCCGATTTATGGCACAATTCGTAAAGGGTATGGTTGTTGTCTCATAGCAAAATACCCCGCCGCCCTTTCCATCGGCTTGATTGTCACTGATAGCGCAATTGATAAAACTCGGCGACGACCGGAAGCAGCACACACCTCCACCGTCCCTGTCAGCGGCATTATTTCGGATAGTGCAATAGTAGAATATCGGAGAACCTCTGCAGTACGCGCCTCCGCCGGAAGAATCCGCCCCCGGGCCAGAGGCGCGACTATTCTCGATGCGGCAGAATGCCAGTGAACATGCATGCGCGGAACTGGAAAACCGCAAACCGCGCCACCGATCAGGATAGGCGACGGTGTCTGTCGTAAAGATGACAGGCTCGGATACCGTGCCTTTCCCTATAATCGTTCCATCGATATGAAACGGAAACGGCCCCCTAAAATCAAAGGTAGTTCCGTGCTGAACCACCAGCGTATCACCGGCGGCGACATAAATCGTATCATCGACACTAAACGTACCCGGGCCAAGCGTACCGCTGAGACTATCCACAAGCTGACCGAAGCTCATCGGAACGAAACTAAGCAACAGCAATATGACGCAAAGCGGTTTCATATCTACCCGGAATGTTGATTCTCCCCCTGCTTGCGGGGGACAGAAGGGGGAGTGTCTTATAGAAACGCCGCGAGTGGGTGCCCTCACCCCTCGCGTTTATCGCCGCGATGAATCTCCCGATTCACCCGGAATCTATTTCAACAATACCATCTTCCGCGTCTGCACAAAATCCGGCGCTTCCATCCGGCAAAAATAAACTCCTGAAGGCAAATCAACAGCATTCCACGTAACCGTATACGAACCGGCAACGTGTCGCGCGTTTGCCAATGTCACAACTTCTCTGCCAAGCAAATCATAAACCGTTAACCGAACAACTCCCGTCTGCTTCACATCATACCGAATAGTCGTCATCGGATTAAATGGATTGGGATAGTTTGGGTGAAGTGCGTAGGCTATTGGTAGTAGTGCAGCAGGCGATTCGGCATCAACCTGATGGTTATAGAATGCACCTATATCAGCGATTGTGCCGTCTGGGTCGTCCGGCAAATCTGGATCGCCGGCGTCAATACAAGGTGAGCCTGCCATGAGATGAAGATCACCTGCCGATGTGTCCACAAACATCGGATCAAGCAATATATTATAGTACCGATCGCATAAGTCACCGTTATGGTTTGTCATTGATACTTGACCAATATCGGCTGGTCCATTGGACGGATCGCTATCAAAAAAGCTAAATCCACCACCACTATTTCCAAACACATCGCAGTACTGCACGTGACTATCTGAACTTCGGTCAAAATAGATTCCGGCCCCTTCAGAAAAGGCTATGATGGTACTGGTGAAGGTGGGCGAAGAAACCTGGCATCGAACACCGCCACCACGATCTTGTGCCGTGTTGCCAACAAACGTACAGTTGGAAAAGATTGGATAAGATTCAAAACACGAAGCCCCACCACCGCCGTGCACAGATATGTTTCCTTTCCACAGACAATGCGAAAAGCTTGGAGAAGAGCCTTCACTACAGCTAATGCCACCACCACGGGCTGCTGAATTATTACTGAAGACACAACTTGTGAAAACAAGCAGGGATGTAGTATCACTGCAATCTATCCCCCCACCCTGACCCGCTGTAGAATTGTCACTGATAATACAATTGGTAAAGGTTGGCGAACTGGCTGCAAACATCGCCCCACCACCCCGGCTGTTTGCCGAGTTGTTATAGATAATGCAGTTAGTAAAAGTGGGTGACGAACCTGTTATAGAATACACACCACCGCCATGCGAGTCTGTTGTGTTTCGGCTGATTTCGCAATCCGTGAAGGTTGGAGATGCAGTCAAGCAGAAAATTGCCCCGCCGCCTTGATATGCGTAATTTGAGCGAAAAGAACAATTGGTAAAAATGGGTGAAGATTGTTCACAATACACGGCGCCGCCACAACGATAACCGTCTTCAGTTCGGGGTACTATACCATTCTTTATGACACAATATTCAAGTCTGCTGCCTGAACTGTTGGGCCCATAGAAATATATGCCGCGCCAACGATTTGGATTTGCGATCGTGTCAGTTGTGAAAACAATGGTATCGTTTGCTGTCCCTATGGCTGTGAGAACGCCAAGAATTCGAAATGGGTAATAACCGTCAAAGACGAAATTTGTTCCTGGCATAAGGCGAAGACTATCACCCTGTTCAACAGAGATAGTGTCAACGACATGGAAGTTTCCGGGACCAAGTGTACCATTTAGCGGTCCAGAAAGCTGCGCAAAGTTCACTTGAGAGATGCAAAGCAATAGAAAAAAAGTGAATACATTTCGCACGTTTTGGTCTCCACCGTTAGTTACAAGCGAACCCAGCAATTCTACTCAGGCCTAAAACTAAGTTGGGAAGCCGTGTAACTGTTTAGAGATGTTCGACCTCTTCTCGATCTAATAAACTCTATCTTGTGTGTATCGCTGGTAAAGTGAATGTATCACTTCATCAGGAGGTCGTTTCGCATGATTCAACAACAATCCTGAGCGGTTCCCCCGACGGAACAGTAGTCCATCAAATGTTAGAGGTGAAACCTCGTTCAAAGCTCTTCCCCAAGCCGATTTGATCTCCATGTCTTCCACATAGTGGCGGCTATCAGATAGAATGTAGAGAAAAATCCATGGATAGTCAGCCTTAGCAGCCTTGCATTTCTCAGATTTCTCTGCTATCATTTCAACTATTTCTTGCTCAATTCTCTGTGGGTCGCCATACGGCACCAACCTACCTTCTTTCGGAGCGGCGAATAGCTTCTCCTCTGTAACCTGTTCATTGCGCTTTGCTCCAACTTTTGGACGGTACCGTCGGACTTCCACCCCCATCTTGTGTTCACCAATTTCAATCTCAATGTCAGGAGATTCTTTCACTTTCCGGAACTTGAGGGCTTTCATAGTGGGAACATCAAGCAAGTCCGCCGCTGCTCGCAATTCGGCGACAATATCAGCCGCATCTTCCGGCGTTTCTTTTTCAAGCTTGTCTTTAACAACTTTACATCGCCTCTCCAGAGAAACTCCATCCATACGAGAATCTTGACTCAGTTTATCCCGCAAATCTCTCATGTCATTCAAACATTCGTCCTTCGTCATTGCTATTCTCCCTACTAATCCGTCAACGCATGCAGAATCACATTCGCGCCCATTTCCAAGGCGGCGCGGCGTTTCTCGGGCGGGTCGTTGTGGATGTCCCCATCTTCCCAGCCGTCCCCTAAATCGCATTGATAATTATAAAAGACCACTAACCGCCCTTCATGGAAAAGCCCGAATCCTTGCGGCGGCAGTTTGTCGTGCTCGTGAATTTTCGGCAGCCCGTTTCTGAATTCATAGTAGATGTGGTAAACGGGATAATTGAACGGCAACTCCACAAGCTGCTCATCCGGAAAAATCTTTCGCATCTCGCGACGAAAAGATTTGTCCATGCCGTAATCGTCGTTCGCGAAAAGAAATCCGCCGCTCGATAAGTAGGCTCGCAAATTCGCCGCTTCCTGTTCCGAAAAGAAAATATTTCCATGTCCGTTGACATAGATAACCGGATACCGAAAAAGCTCCGCGCCTTTCGCGTCGGCTTGAGCGGGCGTCGGCTGCACCGCGACGTTCGTATTCCTTCCGATGAACCGAAGCAGGTTCGCCACGGACGCGGCTCCGCTGTACCAATCCCCGCCACCGTCGTATTTCAAGAGCGCAATCGTTAGCTTCGAGCTTGAAGATGCCGGCTGTGCGAATAGAAAACTCGCCAGTCCTATACAGATTAAAGCGATGGCAATGGGCTGAAGCCCATTGCCTGTCAAGGAAATTCTTCGCATGTTCTTTACCATAGATTCCGGGCAGGTCAGGGGATCTGCCTCGGCGAGTAGAGACGGGTTGCGCGCAGGGTGAGGGCACCCGGCGCGGCGAATTTAAATAATGTGTTTCCCGAAAAAAACTGTTACTGCTTAATCTCGATATAAGTTTGCGAGCGCAGCTTATCAATCCACTGATTAAATTCCTGCTCGCGTTTTTGCATCAGCGTCATCTGTTCGATGCGTTCGTAGTCTTCGGCAAGGCTGACCGTTCGAGCGTCCTGCCGGTCTTCCACTTTCAAAAGATGCACGCCGAACTGTGCCCGAAACGGTTCGGAAATCTCGCCCGCCGCAAGTTTGCGCGCCGGAACGCGGAAATCATCCGGCAATTCCTCCGGCTTGAACCAGCCCAGCGCACCGCCTTTGGCCGCGCTCTTAGCATCCCATGAAATCCGCTGAGCCGCTTCGGCAAAGGATTCCTTCCCGGCTAAAATGCTGTCGCGGAGTACACCTGCTCGCACCATCGTGCTTCCTTCATCAGCCGCGGTCGGAACGATTTCAAACAGAATGTGACTGGTGTTAATTTTTTCTCCCTTGCGCCAATTCAAACGAATCAGATGCACGCCGAATTGCGTTTCGACCGGCTCGGAAATTCCACCGTCTTCGAGAGCATAGGCGACTTCTTCATATTCCGGCACAAGGTCGCCGCGACTTGTTGTCCCCAACAGGCCGTCCGCTTTCGCCGACGCAGGGTCTTCGGAAAGTCGCCGCGCCGCCGCTTCGAATTCAACCTCGCCCCCCAGAATCATCCGGCGTATGGAATCCGCGTGCTCAACAGCCGCCCGGCGGCTGATGTCGGAAATTAGGTCTCGAAGCAGAATATGCGACAGCTTCACCGCTTCCTCAATCGCCGGAACGGAGTCCTGATAGGTCTCCCAGAAAGCTTCGACGTCCGCTCGAGCGACTCGGATATCACCGAGGTAGAACCGCTTGAGCTGCTCGATCATCATCCCTTCACGCACAAGATCGCGAAATTCGCGCCGAATAGCGGATAACGGCATCCCATAATATTCCGCTATCTTCTCCTGTGACCCGAGTTGCTCTTCAAGTGTCTGAAGGCGATTATCGAGCTCCCTATCAAGCTCCCGGTCGGGAATCGTGACAGTGTCGGCGCGTGCTTTCGCTAAGAGCACTTTTTGTCGAATGAGCTCCTCTAACACCTGCATCTTCAAATCATTGAGCTGTTCATTGGTGAGGTCTCGCAAATCCACTTCTTGCGCCAGATTGAACTGGAGATATTGATGGACTTCCGACTCAAGGATAATATCTTCATCAACGACAGCTAAAATTCGGTCAATGACTTCCGCACCGATGGCGGCTCCGCCGAAAAGAATTCCGAGAAATATCCCGACCAAAAGACCAGCGTTTCGTGGTCGCATCACAGGCTGTCTCCCAAATTAATCGTCACCGGATAGTTTCGACTGAGCTCGGCCATCAACGTTTCCATCGCTGACCGGGAAGCTTCCAACATCAAGCGCTCGCGGATTTCACAGCGAACATCCTCTAACGGAATTCGCTGTCCGGCGGCAAAACGCTCGCGCAGGCGCAGCAGGCGAAATCCTTCCTCCATCGGCAGGGGGCTTGCGAATTTCCCGGGTTCGAGCCTCGCCAGTTCCACCGCTTCCTCAGCTCGCAGCTCATCAGCTGACGCTCGCCAAATCCCTTCCATCGTCACTTCAGGATGCGCCATTTCCGCAAGGTCAATGTCTTTTACCGCTTCCCGGCGGAAAAGTTCAGCGGAAGGGCGATTCGGCGCCCAGTAGAGTTCAATTTCGTATTCTTCCCGCGACCGGACAAACTCGCTTTTGTGAGCCTCATAATAATTCGCCACCGCCGAATCATCCGGGACACTCTGCCCCTGAACATCCCGAAGCAGCCTCGAACGCACCAACTCGCGCTGAAGCTCTCTCAGCTTGTTCTTGATTTCCGGATCTTTGTGAAAACCTCGCCGCTGAGCTTCGAGCAGCAGCAATGTCTCTTCCACCCAACCCTGTACGATCTGTTGCTTGACTTCCAAAGACAGCGAATCGTAAGGGATTCCGGCTCGCTGACTCAGTTCAGCGCGCGTGAGAACTTTGTCGCCCGCGGTGGCGACAACATCCTCCGGATGCGTCCTGAAGCACCCGCAAAACGCTGCCCCGAAAATCAACGCCAATAGCGCGGCTTTAATGAGTTTCACGCACACTATCGGATACAGCATCGGGCGTCAGTTTAGAACCTTCTTCCGGCCATACCTTGGCCAGCTCATCATCATAAATCGTAATCGAGAATTTATCTCGCAGCCGGGATTTCAGTGCTTCCTGCAACTCTTCGGTTTTCGCAATCCGCCACTGCCGATGAGCATTCACCCAAGACTCTTCGAAGGTCTTCGTTCGAGAAGGAATGATTTCCAAAAGCTGGATGACAGACCAGTTCTTTCCGACTCTGATTGAACCGGCAACGTCGCCCACTTCCTTCAGCTCGAAAGCAGCGGTTCCAATCAGTCCCATGCGTCGTGAATTGAAAGGCCCCATCTTTCCTTTAGCGGCTTTGGTGGATTCTTTTTCATTGTACAGTTTCGTCAGCTTTTCGAAGTTCTCACCCTTTTGGGCGCGGCGAGCAACGCGCGCTGATTTGGCGGAATCCTCTTTAATGAAGATTTCCCGAACCGTTCGCTGTTCTTCTTGAATGAAATCTCCCAAATGGGAAAGGTAATATGCTTCGACTTCCGCCGAGTCGGTGACAACTTTGTCGGTGACCTCTTCTTTTTCAAGCAGAGTGCTGATCTGCTGCTCTTTCCGGTTGACAATCTCCGGTGTATTACGCGCCTTCTTGAGCAGACCTTTCTTTTCGGCATCTTTGTCCAGCAGCTTCGGTTCCACAATCGATGCCACCATATCTTCGAGCGTGTTGTCTTCTTCCCAATTAAGCTGCTTTATCCGGCCGCCGACCCTGTCGGCAACATCCTGGACGGTAATATTGCCGCCGCTATAGGTGGCGACGACGAGTTCTTTTTCTTTCTCAGTAAAGTAATCGCCCAATTGTTTCTTCTGAGGGGTCGCGGGATCCGTCACCTTCTGGCTCATCATCTGCCAGGTATCCTCGCGATATTCCACTTTCGCTTTAGTGCGTATCGCAGCGAGATACTCCTTGGCCATTTCGTTGAGCTTGTCCCCTTCGCTCCGATACATCTGCTGCTTGATTTGGGATTTCTGTTCTTCATAGGGACGCTGCGGAACGGGTTTGCGTTCCTCAACCAAAATCAGATGCCAGCCATACGAAGTGCGCACCGGCTCCGAAAGCTCTCCGGCCTCCAGTTTCCAGGCAGCTTCCTGAAAGGCTTCCACCATTCGACCCCAGGAAAACCAGCCTAAGTTTCCGCTGTCCCGTGCCGTTGTGGCATCGTCGCTGTACAAACCGGCGGCTTCTCCGAAATCCAATCCATCAACAATCGCCTGACGAATACTGTCGATGCGTCGTTTTGCCTCCGCTTCCTGTTCTTCGGTCGTATCCGCAGGTGAAATCTTGAGCAGGACATGGCGTGCTCGCAGTTCTTCGCCTGAACGTTCGTAGAATTCCTTGATCGCTTCTTCGTTGATGGCCTTGTCCATGATTTCCTGTTGATAAAGCAAATCAAGGGCTTTCCGTTTCGCCATCTGATTCACTTCGTTTGCGACTTCCGGTCTCTTGTCGTAGCCTCGCGAATACGCTTCCGCGACCAGCAATTTCTGATTCGCCATTTCCTCGGCGAAAGAGCGTCGGTCGTCGAACGACCGTTTCTTAGCGGCTTCCTCGCCGCGATACTTCTGGACAAACCCGTTTTTGAAATCATCAACCGTGATTTGATAGCGCCCCACCTTGGCGACAACGGGCTCCTTCTTGGCGCACGCGACAAAAGTCAGTGCAATTCCTAAAAGAAGAATCCAGATTGCAAAACGTTTCTTTTGAGTGGTCACAGAAACCTCCTCCTGCTTACCGAACCTGTTTATGGAATATTTGAACTTGCTTAAAAACTATAATTCTTCCGGCTCTTCGACTAAAGCACGAAGAAACCGGATCAGATAATCCGCGTTGTTTTCCTCGCCGTGAATTTCCGGCAAAGGCAAACGAATTCCAAGACGGTCAATCGCCGAGATTTCCACCGGGTAATCAGCGATATTCCGCAATAATTCCTTGACATCCCGGCCATTTCCCTGCGGCTCGGGAAAGTCAATCGAGAGCCGGTTGTTCTTCAGAGCGATTTTTTCCGCGCCGAGCCGCTCTCCCAATACGCGCACGCGCGCCATGGTCAGCAGCGCCTGAGCGGGCGTTGGCAGGCGACCGAACCGGTCGCGTATCTCCGTTTCTACCTCATCGAGTCGCTGCAATTGTTTCGCGTGAACCAACTCGCGGTAGAAATTCAAACGCTGACTGCCTTCCGGAATATAGGACTCCGGGAAGAACGCGTCTGTCGGGAATTCCAATTTCAATTCAACCTTTGGAGGCTCCTCGACGTCCGCGCTGTCGCCCAGTCGCTCATGGCGGACTTCTTCCACAGCTTCCTCGATGAGCCGCTGATAGAGTTCAAACCCGACCGCGTTGATGTAACCGGACTGTTCCCGCCCTAAGAGATTCCCCGCGCCGCGAATTTCCAAATCCCGCATGGCAATCTGAAACCCGGCGCCCAACTCGCTAAAATTGGCCAGCATCGATAGACGCTGCTGCGCCGTTCGGTTCATTTCCCAGCGCGGCGGGACTAAGAAATACGCATAAGCCTTCCGCGAACTGCGCCCGATGCGCCCACGAAGCTGGTAGAGCTGCGCGAGGCCGAAACGGTCTGCGCGGTTTACAATCATCGTGTTCACATTCGGCATGTCCAGACCGGATTCGACGATCATGGTCGAAATCAGAACATCAAAACGCCCTTCCAAGAAATGAACCATCACCCGCGAGAGAGCATCTTCCGGCATCTTGCCATGCGCAACCGCGAGACGCACACCCGGCAAAAGGTCCTTCAACAACTGATGAACCGCTTTAATCGATTGAATGCGGTTGTGAACAAAAAAGACTTGCCCCCCGCGCTGAATCTCATAGAGGATAGCATCCTGTATCGTCTTCTCCGACCACGGAACAATGTCCGTTTCGATAGGAAGCCTTCCCGGCGGCGGCGTGGTGATGTGAGACATGTCCCGCGCACCCATGAGCGCCATATTCAATGTGCGGGGAATGGGTGTCGCCGAAAGGGAAAGCACATCAACGCTCGCCTTGAGAGATTTCAGCTTTTCCTTCTGAACGACGCCAAACCGGTGTTCCTCATCAATAATTAAAAGCCCCAAATCTTTCAGCTTGACATCTTTCGAAAGAAGGCGATGCGTTCCAATCAGAACATCCACCTGTCCCTCGGCAGCGCTTTGCAAGACGCGTTGAGCTTCTTTTTTTGTGCGAAAGCGAGAAAGAACATCGACTCGAACCGGCCACGATTTAAGCCGTTCGCGAAACGTCCGAAAATGCTGCTGAGCTAAAACTGTTGTCGGCACTAAAATCGCCACCTGCTTGCCTTCCTGAACCGCTTTGAAGGTAGCACGCAAAGCGACTTCGGTCTTGCCGTAGCCGACATCTCCGCAAACAAGCCGGTCCATCGGCACAGGCTCTTCCATGTCCCGCTTAACATCTTCAGCCGCGCGAAACTGGTCAGGCGTGTCTTCGTAAGGAAACGCTGCTTCCATTTCCCGCTGCCACAGCGTATCGGGATTCATCGAGAAGCCCTTCGCCGCTTTTCGGCGGGCATAGAGCTTGATGAGTTCTTCCGTTATGGACTTGAGCGATTTCTTCGTCTTGCGGCGCAGTTCCGCCCAATCTCGCCCTCCAATACGGGACAACGGCGGCTGAAAACCTTCACGCCCGGCATATTTCTGAATCTGAGCCAAGTTTTCCAGCTTGACGTAGAGAATGATGCCGTCCCGGTATTCAATCTTCAGTCGCTCTCGCGAAACCTCTCCCACAGCGATTTTTTCCAGTCCGAGATAGCGGCCAATACCATAGTCCACATGGACAACGTAATCGCCGACCTGCAGCGCATCTAATCCTCTTAGCGGCGCGACATTCTTAAACTTCATGAACCGGCGACGACGACGACGACGACCAAAAATGTCATGGTCAACTAAAAGCGCCAGCCCAGCGCTCGGAAGCGTAAATCCGTGGTGCAATCCACCTTCGCGCACGTCGAATATGTCATCCGACAAACCGCGCTCTTCCAGAATCTCGCCAAGTCGATGCCCCGCTTCAAGGTTATCCGACACAATAACCGCGCGAAGCCCTTGCTTATGATATTCTTTCAACCTGTCCGCTAAAAGCGGAAGATTCGCGGCGAAACTTTCCTGCGGCTGGGCGGAGAAGCTGAGCTGCTCGTCCACCGCAAACGGCGCGTTATTGACAAAGAGCTGTAGAAATTTTCCCGCGCGCATGCGCAACGTATCCGGATCAAACGATGTCGGTTCACCTTTGTGCGAATCCGCCGCGAGCTCCGGAGTACGTTCACGCCAACTTTCCCGAATCGCATTCCATGTCGCCCGGCCATTCACCCAAAGAACAGCAGCGTTCTCCGGGAAATGATCGAAAACAGGACTCAACTCAGAACTGGCTGTTTCCGCCGCGAAAACCTCGAAGCGGCGAAGCTCTTTCCCTAAACTCTTCTGTGTTTCGGGTTCGAACGTGCGCAGGCTTTCGACGATATCGTCGTAGTACTCGATGCGCACAGGATGGGGCGCGCCAAAAGAAAAGATGTCCACCACTGCACCGCGCACTGCAAACTGGCCGACCGACTCTACCAGAGCTTCCCGCGTGTACCCACCCCGACTGAGAAACTCTATAAGCTCATCCCTCGGCAGCAATTCGTCACGTTCTAATGTAAAGAGATTCTGCGAGAGCGCATCCGGCGACGGCAGCGCATCCAAAAGGGCGAAGGCTTCTGTAACGATGACCGCCCTTTCCCGGTGGCGAAGAGCCAGCAAAACTTCTGCTCGTTCGGAAAGTTCAACAGCGGTAGGAACCCGACCGTAATGCGGATTTCCCGGCAGAAGGCACAGCGCTTCCCCTGAGAGCAGCGATGTTAAATCATCGGCGAATTCTTCCGCGTCTTCCAGGGTTTCGCAAACCGCTAAAACCGGTCGCGCCGCCCGCTCGGCAATGTAGGCCGCAACAACCGAAGGCAGGGAACCGGGCAGGCTTAAAAGAGAGAGTCTCCCCCCATCACGCAGAGCATCGCCCAGCGCGTTAAAAGGTGAGGAATCGTAAAGGGCCTTTTTCAGCCAATCCATAAGTTTCTATTTAGCGGTGCTATGTGCTTTATTTAATCATTTTTGCCACCAGCAACCGCTGCACTTCTGACTACTCGCCCACGCACCAATAGGTTCCTATCTATCGGCGAGTTTTTTCAGTAAGATAGGCGTTTCTTTCAGGGGTACAGTGTGACGATTTCGAAATTGAGTAAACCGATTTCTTTTGGATGCTATCGTTCAGGCAAAAAATACAAGTGAATGAAATTAATCTATATTGTGAACTATTTGACAATCTGTTGTCTATGATGTTATTAATAAATGTCTTATGTGTTTTTATTTGGAAGGCAAAAGTTGATCGCCAACAACCTTGCGAAGTTGACCTTCCGCAGACGCTAATCGTTTTAGTGCTTCGCCAGCGTCCACACGTAAGACCTGCATCACGATCGCTGGTTTCAATTCGCCGTTTGCTTCCTGTAGCAGACGCTTTGCCTCGGAATAGTCCACGCCTGTAAACAACATTAGCATAGCCCGTGCGCGCTCGCGCAATTTATCCGATGTTGCTCGAAGATCAACCATCATATTTCCGTAGCACTTCCCTAACCGCACCATCGTCGTGGTCGTGAGCATATTCAGCACAAGCTTGGTGGCTGTTCCCGCTTTCAATCGCGTTGAACCGGTCAGCATTTCCGGACCTGTGACTGGCGCGATGACGACGTCAATGTCATTATCTGCCTGTTGCGGTGGATTGCAGGTGACAAGAATCGTTCGCGCGCCCACGGATTTACCGTATTTTAATCCCCCGCGCACAAAAGGTGTCCGTTTCGATGCCGCAATTCCGCAGATACAGTCGAGCTTGCTCAGTTTCTGTTTCTGCAGGAACTCTAAACTACCCTTCGTATCATCTTCTGCACCTTCAACGGCTTTTACAAGCGCTCCATAGCCGCCCGCGATAAATCCCTGAACGAGCTCCGGCACACTGCCAAACGTCGGTGGGCATTCCGCCGCATCCAAAACCCCCAAACGTCCGCTTGTTCCCGCACCAATATAGAAGAGTCGCCCGCCGTTACGCATCGCCTCGACAATGATTTCCACCGCCTTTTCGATATCGGGAATTACTCGCTTCACTGCCGCCGGAACACTGACATCTTCACGATTCAGCGTCTCAAGGATTTCCCGCGTGGACATTGCATCCAAACGTTCCGAATCAGGATTCCTTCCTTCGGTAATCAAGGATTGTAATTCACTTAGCAGCTCTTCAGGCATACTATTATCCTTCCGTCTTTAGGGACAATAGAAGCAACACGCTTCCGTCCGGAAGTTCAACTTCTTTATCCAGTATAAAGCCATAATCCGCTGGATTTCCTTCGCGTTGCCAATCGCGAGCTTTCCATAAAAAGACCTGTCCACCAGCAACGAGAAAGTCTTTCGCTGTCGGTAATAGTTTCGGTAACTTGCCCGCCGCACGGGCAGTTACAATTCTATAAGCCTTCCTATGCGAAGGATTTCTTGCCAGTTTTTCAAATCTATCCCAAACGACTTGCACGTTCTTAAGTTCAAATTCGTGGACGAAATCCGAGAGGAATGTAATCTTCTTCCTCGTCGAATCTACAAGGACGAATTCAATATCCGGGCGTGCGATTGCAAGCGGCACCGCAGGAAAACCACCACCGCTGCCCATATCTAACACTCGGCCCTGCTCTGGCAAGAAAGGTAAAGCAACCAAACTTGGCAAAATATGTCTCGAAATCAGCCGCTCCCTGTCTCCACGGGAAACAAGAGCTAATGGCGCTTGACGAACCGCATCGATAAACCCCTCAAGCTGTCTGACACGCGGATCTTCCGCGTCCCAGCCTGTCTGAAGCAGGATTTCCTGCCATCCAGCGACAAATGGCTTCTCTTTATCCACAGGTTATCCACAATTCGTTCGCAAACATGTAATAGGAGCGAGATTTACGTAATCCGCCTGATGACGCGCTTTTTCAGGCGTTCGCGTTATAACAACCTTGCCTGCCAGAGACGTGTTTATTCACCTTGGAATAATGTTTCACGTGAAACAATAGCATGAACCCGTCAACTTTCCCGGCGCTTTAAGTGTATTATCAATACAGCAATATCCGCAGGGCTGACACCTGCGATTCTTCCAGCCTGACCAAGCGTCAACGGCTTGTATTTCATCAGTTTTTCTCGCCCCTCGGCAGAAATCGAACGGATTTCTGAGTAATCCATATCATTCGGTATCCGGCGACCTTCCATCCTTGCCACCTGATGCGCCCTTGCCTGCTGTCTGGCAATATACCCGGCGTACTTGACGTTCAATTCCAACGCCGCCAGAAAATCGTCATCTTGCAACGCACCCTCAAAAGGAGAATCCGCTGGCATCATCTGTAAAACCTCGCGAATGTTGTTTTCAGGTCGTTTCAACAGCGTCGCGAATGTCTCTCCCCGCAATTCAGGCGAATCTACCATTGAATATCTTTCCGTATGCAGATACGCTTCCGCTTCAGACAAGCGTTCTTTCTTCTTCAATAAACGCTCGTGGATTGACTCCTCGATTAGCCCCAACCCGTAACCAATCTCCATCAGTCGCAAATCCGCATTATCTTGACGAAGCAGCAACCGATGCTCAGCTCGCGACGTAAACATTCGGTACGGTTCATCCGGTGTGCGCGTAATCACGTCATCAATCAGGACGCCGATATAGGCCTGATCCCGGCGAAGAACCAACGGTTCCTCGCCACGAAGTTTCAATACCGCATTGACTCCCGCCACAAATCCTTGAGCGGCCGCTTCCTCGTAACCCGTTGTTCCATTTACATTTCCGGCGAAATAAAGCCCCTCCACGACGCGAGTTTCCATCGTACATTGAATCTGGTGGGGTGGGAAATAATCGTATTCCACCGCATAGCCCGGCCGCATCATCTCCGCATTCTCAAGCCCCGGCACTGTGCGCAAAGCTTCAAACTGGATGTCTTCAGGCAGGCTCGACGCAAAGCCATTCATATACACTTCAGCCGTTTCCCATCCTTCAGGCTCAAGAAAAATCTGGTGGCGGTCTCGGTCAGAGAAACGAACCAGCTTATCTTCAATCGATGGGCAATAACGCGGACCGACGCCCTTGATTCGACCCATATAGAGCGGCGATTTGCCCATCCCTTTCTGCAAAATCGCGTGCGTCTGTGGGTGCGTATAGGTCAAATGACAAGGGAGCTGGCGCGGAACAGGCGATTCCGTACGGTGAGAAAAAAGAACGATGCGCTCATCTCCGGGTTGTGGCGTGCATTTCGAATAGTCTATCGTCCGCCCATCAAGCCGTGGGGGAGTGCCTGTTTTTAAACGATCAATTACAAATCCTTGTATTATAAGAGCTTCAGAGAGTTTCAGTGCGGGTTCTTCGCCAACGCGTCCCGCAGGTTTCGACCATTCACCCGTAAAAATAACTCCATTTAAAAACGTCCCCGCGCACAACACCACCGCTCGGCATTCGTAAGTCGCGCCGGATTCACATACCACACCTGAAACGCGCCCACCTTTCGTAAGCACGTCCACCACCATGTTCTGCTTCATATCCAGATTCGGCAGCCGTTCCAAAGCAATCCGCATGGAGTGCGCGTAGAGCTCCCGATCGCATTGTGCGCGTGGCGACCACACCGCCGGGCCTTTCGAGCGATTCAGCATCCGAAACTGCAGCGTCGCCAAATCTGTGATGTAGCCGATTTCGCCGCCAAGAGCGTCTATTTCTTTGACAAGCTGTCCCTTGGCGAGTCCTCCCACAGCCGGATTACAGCTCATCTGCCCAATCGTCGGCATGTTCATCGTGATGAGCAACGTCCGGCAGCCCATCCGCGCCGCCGCCGAAGCCGCTTCACACCCGGCATGCCCCCCGCCGATAACGATTATATCGTAAGCTTGCATCATTCATTTCAACTTCTTTGCTACTTCGGATATCCCACCGTCTGCGAAAGGATGATATGTTGGTCGGGTCGCAGCTTCATCGCTTCTTTCAGTGCAGGTTTGTCTATCCACGCACGCACAACGGTCGCTAATCCTTCCGATGCGCAGAACAAATAGACGTTCTGACCAATGAAACCCGCGTCGGCTGCAGAGTATTCCCGTTTAGATTCATCCGACCCATCGCCCATCTTCGAATAATCCGCCACATAAACAAGATTCACCGGCGCTTCAGCTACGAACGCTTGCTTGCCCGTCTTTGCTCGAATGTCTTCTTCTAAGATAATCTGCAACGCATGAGCTTCCGCTTCATAAAGATAGAGACCATCTTCACTGGCAACGTAGATGTCTATCTCTTGATCGTTCATCGCCGATGGTGCGGTGCGTTTTCCGGACTCGGGGCGATTAATTCCGAACGCCGCCCAGAGCATATTGGATAGTACAGGCAACGGGAGCTTTTCCGTGCTGAACTCACGCGTGGAATGCCGCTCCTTCAGCGCTTCCATTAGAGGTTTGCCACCTGTCATCTTGGGCTTCGGAAGCGGAATAGGTTCGGGCTGCTGCGCGAACGTGAACGTTACTCCTACAAACAGAACAAGACAAACGAGTGAAAACAGTTTCGTTTTCATAATTGCTCTCCTCTTATCGAACAATGCTCCTATGAGCTTTTCTTTCGCTTTGGTTTCTTTTTGGTCGCGGCTTTTTTCTTCGCGGCTCTCAGCGCTTTCCTTGCCCACGCTTTCAGTTCACTGGGGTCTTCCATAACTTCGGCCGGGACTTCGTAGTAGGACATCGCGTACGGTTTGTCCTCGAAGGGTTTAAACGAGCTCATATCCGCCGCTTCGTAGTCGGCGCGGTTGCGATCATCTACCTTCAGATAGAGTGCGTCATCAGCGACAAGCGCAAAAATCTGCTTTCGCAAATAAATTCCCGCCCCACCGAACATTTTCCGCGCATTCACCGGCCCGACAACGCTCAGTTGCTCCAAAACAAACTCAAGATAGTCATCACTGACAGGCATATCAACTGTCCTTTTCTTCGTCCTTCTTATTGTCTTCTCCAAGGAGCTTCTGCGCGTGATGTTCGCATAGCCAATAGACGCGGTTATCTTCACGGTTAATAACGGGTCGGAGCCCTCCCCAAACGCACGGCGGATCGAGCTTTTCAAGAAGACTTCGCAGCACGCGCAGTTCATATCCACTCGCTGGCTCACCCTCTCCACGTTCACGAATATGCCCTTTGTAATCCTCGAACTCGGAACCGCGGATATCAGTCAGTGCACCGACGACGGATTCCATGAGCCCAATCTGAGCACTGGCGTTCCCGGCGTCGAAGTAGGTCGCAACATTGCCTGTCATAAGCGGTATGGACGCCCAGACCGCGCGAGCGACTGTAGACACTGTGCGTTTCAAAATCGGTGCTGCTTTTTGCACGAATGGTAACACGGCTTCAGCCCACTCTGGTGTGCAGTCGATCTCCCATTCGCCACATGGACTCTGACCTCGTACAGGTGTAGGATGCCACTCTCCGGGAGCCTGACACCATAGATGAAGAAGGAGTTTCTTCCCGAGTAACTTCTCTTTCACCTTCCATTGCTCAGCAGGAACAAGGGTGAAGAGACTCGGACAAGATGCGTCGAGTTTGGCCTGTTCAAACTCCATCTCGGACTGGAAATATCCTACGAACTCACGTTGGATCAGATCGACGAGCTCGTGGTGGCGTTTATCGTCCGCGGCCTGCATCTTCTTAAGCTCCTTCATAACCTCACCATCTGCCGTCCAGTGCAAACCGAAGAGAAGGCCCGGCACTGAAACTTTCTTATAGCATTTAGGACATTCTATGGTCAATCTCGGCTCAGGATCTGAAGCACGTTCCTCGAGAAGGAAAAGGTCAAACTCGTATGGGCACGGCTTGCCGTCTTTGTTTCCGGGGCAGGGAATCGTTCGCTCAATTTCGGGATAGAGACCTCGCGACAGTTTGAGGGTCTCTTCAAAACTGTCACGCATGCGGACAAAGAAGTTGTGCGGTAGAGGACCACGCACAGCTAAACGCAAGAATCGCTTTTCTGGCTCAGAAATCAGAAGGCCACGATGCTCGCCGCCATCAGTGAACAACCCGCCTCGCAACCACACATGAGCTCTCGAACGCGAATGGCGGTGGAAACGCGCGAGGAAGTAGGTCGGAATCCCCGGCGGGAAATGCGCATTAATCCCGAACTTCATAGAGACTTCTTTATGTTTCCCTTCACCCAGCGCGGCTTCCCACTCGGATTCATAGTCCACCTGTGGGTTGTAGCGGAGCCGCTCGACGACGAGGCTGATGGTTCGATCATCCAGAGTTTGATAGGAAAGGTCAAACCGCTCCATCACGCGAACAAAGAAAGGACGTAACTCGGCGGATAAATCGCTCCATATTGTGTTCATGCGCGGAGCCGTCAGCAAGCCGTTGCTGTCAATCACCTCAGGATCGTCAATGATTCTGGAGATGTACTTCGATACCCAGTGGGGTTTCAGAATCACAATATCGTCAATCGTGGAATCATTCCGATACCAGAGAATCTCGCCGCGGATGTGCATCGCATCGGCCACGATGTTCTGCTTATCCTCCTCGACACCTGACTGCTTGAGTTGTGCTCGAAAATCCTTTGGAGTGCACCAATTGCGAGAGTCGCTCTGCACCGTCTCGGCAGCTTTAAGCCAAGCGGAAGGCCACGGCTGACCCATACTCGGCATGCGCTCCGGGTCGGCGGCGACACGGCGGATTGCTTCACGAACCTCGCCTATGCCTTCCGGCGGCTCAGCGTTGCTGACATAGAAGTGGTCTGCTATCTGCGGGTAATGCTCCTTGAGCCGGTTGATGGGTAGGTCGGAGAGATGCTCGTCCATATGTGCCGCCACGATAATCACAGGAGCCTTGGGCGCTCGCGCCTTGATGACATCCAGCCAGTATGTTAACTTGCTTTGTTCATAGCCGAGACGCGAGTTCCATACCAGCAGGACAAGACATTGATCCGTGAGAAAATACTGATGCGTGGCGTGATACTCTTTCTGTCCGCCGAAATCCCATGTGTTCAATTGCAGCGTTACATCGGAGCGAGTCGGGTGCGGCAACAGCAACTTGCTCAGCTCAAAACCGCGAGTCTTGACCTCATCCTGGTCGTATTCCTCCTCCCGCAAACGGTGCAGAAGGCAGGTCTTGCCGACCCCGCCCTCACCGACAACAACCAGTTTGGCGACCCATTGCTCGACTTCCTGTTCTTGCTCTTTATCCTCGAGTATCTTGCGGAGGTAAGAAAGAATAGCGCCAGTGCCCTGTTGCACAATTTCCGGTGGTGGGGAAGTGAGGGGATTAGCGTTAACAGCTATCCATTCCAATTTCTTTAGGTTTCCCAGTTCAGAAGGCAGCGACGAAAGCTGATTATTATTAAGGTAAAGCTTGCGCAGATTCGTCAATTGGCCAAGCTCTGGCGGTAGCGACGAAAGTTGATTATTTGGGAGCGCAAGCCACTCCAGATTCGTCAATTGGCTAATCTCAACAGGCAGCGACGAAAGCTGATTATTTTGAAGGTTAAGCCATTCCAGATTCGTCAATTGGCCAAGCTCTGGCGGTAGCGACGAAAGTTGATTATTGTAAAGGTAAAGATCCGTCAGATTCGTCAATTGGCCAAGCTCTGGCGGTAGCGATGAAAGTTGATTATTTTGGAGCTCAAGCTTTTGCAGATTCGTCAGCTTGCCAATTTCGGGAGGGAGCGATTTCAGCTTTCTATATGAGAGGTCGAGTCTCTTTGACTTCTCTCTAGCAGCCGTCCATATTCTTTCCAGTACCTCTTGATTGGTCATTTGCCGTTTCTCCCTATCACTTCCCAATGCAAAACTTCGAAAAAATTCGGTCGAGGATTTCTTCGCCGATGGTTTCTCCGGTGATGCGGCCCAAAGCGTCGGCGGCATCGCGCAAATCTGCGGCGCAGAGTGTCGTGTCTTCGAGTCCATTAAGCGCGCGCTGAAGCGATTGACTCGCCTCATCAATTTCTTGTTTATGGCGCGCTTCGGTGACTTGAATATTTCTCGTGTCTGTTTCGGAAGCAAAAACAAGTTGCTTCATCGCGTGCTTGAGTTCATCCAGTCCTTGATGGTGCAACGCGGAAACACGCACAGCTTTCATTTCATGTGAAACACCCGGAATCGCTGGTGTTTTGGTGTTGCGCGCTGATGAAATGCTATCGACTTTATTCCAGACGACCACAACCGGCCGCTCTTTGATTTCGCCTAATATGCCCTTGTCGACTTTATTATGTTCATTAATATCAATAACTAAAAATAAAACATCGGCGCGCTGAATCTCGCGCAACGCCTTCGAGATCCCCGCTTTTTCGATCTCCTCGCCGCTGTCGTGGACTCCGGCTGTGTCTAAGAGAATCACCTCCATGCCGCCCATGTCCAGACGCGCTTCAATCACATCGCGGGTCGTGCCGGGATGCGGCGAAACGATGGCGCGTTCTTCCTCGACTAAACTATTGAATAATGTTGATTTACCTGAATTCGGCGGCCCGACAATCGCGACTCGAATTCCTTCACGCAGAAGCCGTCCCTGAAGGTAGCTCTCAGAGAGACCCTCGCAATTTTCAATGAGCTCCCGAATTGTTTTCGTGCGTTCCTCGCGAGTCGCGAATTGAATATCTTCCTCTGAAAAATCAAGTTCCACTTCTAAAAGCGACATCACATCCAAAATCCGGGAGCGCATCAGTTTGATTTCCTTGGACAGCCCACCTTCGAGTTGTCTCAAAGCTGCTTTCCCGGCGGCGTCCGTGTGCGCGGCGACGAGCTGAGCGACGGCTTCCGCCTGAGCTAAATCCATCTTACCATTCAAAAAAGCGCGCAACGTGAATTCGCCGGGCTTGGCTAATCGAGCGCCGTGTCGCAGCAACGCCTGCTGTATCGTTTTCGACGCATGCCAGCCGCCATGACAGGAAATTTCGATAACATCTTCGCCGGTATAACTTTTCGGCTCGCGGAAATAGCTGATGATTCCTTCATCCAAAAGCTCATAACCATCACGGAAATATGTGTGCTGCAGTGTATTCGGTTGCATACCGCTGACAGCACAAATAGACGCAGCGATTTCTTTGGCGCGCGGGCCGGAAAGTCTTAGGACGGCAATGCCTCCCGTTCCCGGCGGCGTGGCGACGGCAATGATTGTGTCGTTATCGTTTTTCATTCAATCTGTGAATTCCGGCATGATCAGTGACCCTGCTCGGCGGTCAATGGCGCTCATTCACTACTCTTCCATCCGGGCGAATCTGGGGATTCGCTGCGGCTATTTAATCATTCCTTCCTGAAAACAAAACCCGGCTGGTCGCCGGGTTTCGCGTGTCTTTCAAGACTACTTGAGCGACCACCATAGCCGCCGGCGATTTAGGATTCAGGTATCTTGATTAATCGTTGCTCGAGAAGAGCCCATACATTATACAGGGTATAATAAAGTGTCAACCCCGACGGGAATTGGTTAAAAATCAATGTCATAAAGACTGGCATGATATACACCATCATCTTTTGGTTGGGGTCTGTGACTGTTCGCTTCGACATGACGAACTGCGTCGCCCCCATAATCAGCGGCAGAATCGCCACCGCCGCTCCGTAAAGCGGAATCGTAAACGGAAGGTCCAGTACATAATCCGGCCTCGAAAGATCCGTAATCCAGAGAATAAAAGGCTCCTGGCGAAATTCGATAGTCGAACGGAACGTGATAAAGAGTCCGTAGAGTAGCGGCATTTGGAATATCAGAGGAACACAGCCCGACGCGGGATTGACGCCGCGTTCTTTGTACATTCCCATGATGGCTTTGTTCATGGCTTGCGGATTGGCTTTGTGCTTCTCGCGCAGTTTTTTAATCTCAGGTTGAAGCGCCGCCATTTTCTTCATCGAAACCTGAGATTTCCGCGTCAGCGGCCAGAGTACAGCTTTTACGATAATCGAAAAGACAATAATAACAATGCCGTAGTTCGGAATCACGCCGCCGAGCCATTGCAACGACCAGAGGATTGCCATGGAGAAAGGCTTGATAATTGTCCAGCCCCAATCCATTGTTTTTTCAAGCCCTGCGCCAGCCGACCGAAGTTCGCGAAGGTCTACTGGGCCCCAATACACTTTGTAACGATCCCGGCTGCTTCCTTTCCAAGACCTATCGAGGGCGAAATCGTACAAAATCGGGCTGGTCGGGCGAGTTTTAACGCCGGGATGACGAGCATGAATCTCGACAGCCTGAGCTGCCGTCTCAGGTATCACAGCCGCCATGAAATATTTGGAACGCGCCGCGGCGAAATGTGTCTGGCCTGTGGCCTGAAAATCCTTCCGCTGTTTTCCTCCAATGCTAATCTTTTCAAGCACATCCCCAATATAAGCGTACGCTTTGCAATAACTCATCTCTCGCAATGTATCCGGCTCTGTTCCCGGAACGCCGCCCTTCCATTTAACTTGATAAATCTGCTGAGCGGTCGGAATAAACCCCTTCGTATTGACTACCAAATCGAATCCGTAGCGGTCGGGATAGAAAACATACGTGAGCGTGAGCGCGGTGGTGTCATTTCCCGCTTTGAGAATGACCGAATCCGGCCGGTTCTCAACCTTTTCTATATCGCGGACTTTTTCGAACTGTACTTTACTGATGGACTCTAAGACCGACTGCCCGAAATCCAAATCGAAGCCGCCGATAGGCCTTCCAGTGTGGAAATCGGTAGTAACAAGTGAGATAGGGTTTCCTCTGTAAGTCTTATATTTATTAAGTAAATAGCTTGCAATTTTCCCATTGGAGCCGATGTTTATCGAAAACAGCGGCGTTTCCACGTGAACGAACTCGCGATCCAGATTTTCCAGTGCGGGAAGCAGTGTCGCTGACTGCACAGGAGCAGTTGCCACAGCGGTTTCCGGCGGTGGCGTGGTCTCGGGGGCGACTTCCTGAGCAGGCGGTGTGGTGACCGGAGCTTCTGTCGGTGTCTCGCTTTCCGGCGGCGGAGGATTAATCATCCTGTAATAGATCGGCGTCATAAGCAGGATGATACCGATGATAATGAGGGCTAGTATGGTATTTTTGTCAAACATTTTCAGTTACTTGCTTCTAAATGACAGTGTCCGGGCACGGGATCTTCTCCGCCGGGATGCCACGGGCCGCATTTCACGAGCCGCCGTACCATTAGAGCGCTTCCATGGAATGGTCCATGTACATCAAGCGCCTCTCTGGCATAAACGGAACAACTCGGATGAAACCTGCAGCGCCCTCCGATATGCGGACTTAAGACAACAACATACGCATCAATCAGCAACTTCAGAAGCCACCGGCAGAGTGCTGAGAAGGCGGCGTAGCTTTTCTTCCAAATCGTTCCAATCGGATGGTTCATTCCTAAGTAGTAGGACATAATGATAGTTATCGGGGAAGAGAGATTTGTTTCTGCGGTAGAATTCGCGTAATTTCCGGCAGACACGGTTCCTTTTTACAGCGCCACCGACCGTGCGTTTTGCCGCGAAGGCGATTCTGCGCTCGGATGCGGGCAAAAAAAAAGGAGAAGCTCGCCGGTTGCCCGACGCTTTCCCCTCCGCCAAATCCGTGCAAACGCCTCACGACCATGCAAACGCTCGGTTCGTGGAAACTGTTCACCGCTCATCAGATACAGTCAACTTGGTGCGACTTTTGGCGCGCCTCCGCCGCAAAATAGCTCGTCCGGATTTTGTCGCCATCCTCGTGCGGAATCCGTGGACATTTTTACGCCGCCGCCGGGAAGGTTGATAGGTGCGTTTCATGTATATCTCCAGAAGATTTTCAGTGGTCGCAAGGATTTATGCGAAGCCCAGTGGCCTTATCGCAAACTTAATCTTGTAATATAAGAAAATTTGAGTAGCAAAGCAACTGTTTTTTGAGAAATTCGGCCTCGCCTCTCTTGGACCCCGAGCTTCTCGGGCCAAAAATTTACATCCGGCTGTTTTACACGAAAATACGTCTCTAACCCCTCAAGAAATGAGGTTTTATATCGCTTGACATTCGAGGAAAAAGTTATATATTATGAGCGCTTGATGAGTAACCTTTATTGACCCCCACCACAGCATCGATCAGCCGCCGTTTTTCTCGCGGTCGTGGTCGGCGCCGATGTTTACTTCTTTAATCGGCCTCATTTCTGCCGAATTCTGCATTTTTTATCCCGGAAGGATTGTCATATCGCTGTTGTGTCACGAATAATCTCTGTGGATTGTTCCCGGCTATCCTTTTGGAATGCATCTGAAAAACAAACTCTTGGAGAAATTAGATTTCACTTCTAATACACGTTTTCCTACATGCCAGAATCCAAAACTTCTGAGCTGAAGGTTCTCTGGCTGGAGTTCACTGAAAAAATTTCGGAAACGCTTCCAGAGCAGAGCTTTCGAACCTGGATTCAACCGATTCGCCCGGAAAGTCTTGATGATAACACTCTGACACTCTATGTTCCTTCGCAATTTCACTATGAATGGGTAGACAGCCACTATTCTCAAAAAATCCGTGGGGTCTTCGGCCAACTGATTGGCCGAGAAATCCGACTTTCCTTCAAGGTTGATTCGACAGACGGTGATCATCCGGATCATCACGTTCCAGCTCCGCAGTCAAAACAACGCTCGAACACCCGACGCTCGCCAAAACCTCAAGACGTTCAACTGAACAGCCGCTACGCCTTTGACAATTTTGTCGAAGGTGACGGGAATTCTTTTGCCCGCGCTGCCTGTTTAGCAATTGCGGAAGCTCCCGGCAAAACACCGTGGAATCCGCTGCTCATTTACGGCGGTACCGGTCTTGGGAAAACGCACCTTTTGCAGGCGATTGGGAATCATGTTCTAAAAGAGAAGAAAGTCTCCCGCGTTAAATACGTTTCCAGCGAAAGATACACTCAGGAATTCATCCATTCGGTCAAGAACAATTGTTCAACGGATTTTTCGAAGCTTTACCGTTCGGCCGAATTTCTTTTAGTGGACGATGTGCAGTTCTTCTCCTCTAAGGGAAGGACACAAATCGAATTTTTCCATACCTTTAACAGCCTTTATCAAGCCGGAAAACAGATTATTCTCTCGTGTGACCGGCCAGTTCATGAGCTCAAGGATATCGATGAGAGACTCATCTCGCGGTTCCAAAGCGGCCTGATCACTCAAATATCACCTCCCGATTTTGAAACACGCGTCGCTATTCTCGAGCGCAGGGCTGATGAAGAAGGTGTTGCTCTCCCGCTGGATATCGCTCAGTTTTTTGCAACGCACATAAAAAACAATATCCGCGAGCTTGAAGGCGCTCTGGTGACGCTGATCGCTCGCGCAACATTTTACCGTTTAGAACCGAATTTGGAACTGGCGGGGCAAGTCCTGCAAGAGAAGATGGGACGCCCTGTTGGAAAACCCCAGATTGAACAAATTCAGGAAGTTGTCGCAAAACACTTTCAGCTTTCCGGAGATGCTCTAAGAGGCAAATCGCGTAAAAAGGAAATCGCACTGGCAAGAATGATGGCGATGTCTCTGGCCACAAAGTTAACGGATCACTCGCTCAAACACATCGGCCAACTTTTCGGCGGCAGAGACCATTCTACTGTCATTCATGCGAGGAACACCATCCATAAGTTAATAGAAAAAGATGCTCTCATGCGAGACACTTACGAGTCTCTTCGCCATAAATTAAGCCTATCCACATTGCCGTCCACCAAGATGTGAATAAGCCGTTGCCTATTCAGCTTCACAAACAATCATAAAGACCATAAACCTTTTTCGACGTTGCCGAGTTAAAGACTGAAGATAAAACCCTTTTTATTCATAGAGTCATTCACAGATACTTAACACCTAACTTTACCTTTTTTAAATACATAGAACTAATTATCCACATATTCACAGAGCTTACTATAACATCATATAATTTATTCTCTCTTTCAAATACTCTGAGGTTGTTATGAAATTCACTGCTTCGCAGAGCGCACTTTTGGGAGGATTCATGCCGTTGTCCGGAGTGATTCCGTCGAAGACTCCCTTGCCGGCGTTGAGTCATGTTTTAGCCGAATTGCGCGGAAATGAATTGAGTCTGGCGGCGACAGACTTGGAAGTTTCCATGCAGACAACGATTGAAGTAAAGGGGAGCGAGGACGGGAAAGCGCTTCTGCCTGCTCGGCGAATCATTGAAATCATCCGCGAGTTGCCGGATATTCCGCTGAAGATTACGGTCGATAAAAGCCACCGAATCAAAATTGATGGGGATCAGGGAAGTTACAAACTTTCCGGAGAAGATGTCGAGGGTTACCCCCAACTTCCACAACTCAAAAAACCTCAGGTTTTTCAGTTTGATCGTTCAAAGTTACAGCGGCTGGTCGGTAAAACGCTTTTTGCGGTTTCGCATGATGAACTTCGGCCGCAGTTGACAGGAGTTCTGCTTCAAGTGAAATCGGGTGAAATCTGCTGTGTTTCCACAGACGGGCACCGGCTTGTGCGCATTCGCTCGCTCAAGGTTGATTACAAGGGAGATGAACAGGATTTCATCGTCCCCGCGAAAGCGATGACAGCCGTGTTGCGCAATGCAGAAGGCGATGGGCCATTGGAACTTAGTTTTGAAGGAACACAGCTCAGTTTTGCTTTTGGGAAGATGAGATTGACCACGCGCCTGATTGAAGGACGCTATCCCAACTACGAAGCGGTGATTCCTCAGTCGAATGAAAATATTTTAAAGCTCGATTTGGACGCGTTCCGGTCGGCGGTTCGGCGCGTGGCGATTTTCGCCAATGAAGTATCGCGGCAGGTGCGTCTGCGGATTTCGCAGGAGAGCGTGGAGATTTTAGCGGAAGATGTGGAAGCGGGCGGAGAAGCGCAGGAAAAGATTCCGTGCGAATACAAGGGCACGCCGATGGACATCGGCTACAACGCCACTTACGTTCTTGATGTTCTCAAGCATGTCGATACTGCTGAAGTAATTTTCGAGCTGGGTTCGCCGACCACGGCAGGCCTCGTGAAACCCAGTGAGCAAGAAGAGAATGAAGACCTGCTCATGCTCATCATGCCGGTTCGATTGAACTGACGGATGGGGACTCGTTCGGGAACAACGTGGTGAGTAGGAGGGATAGAGCGGGACACGCGCCCGCTCTTCCTGCTCAATTTGGAATAAAAAAGAGCGGCGCTGGAAAAAAATCCGGCGCCGTTTTTTTGTTGTCCTTGCAGGATGGTTTAATGGAGAAACGATATGATTTTTTATCCGAAACTTGTGAAGTCCTACTTGACTTTTTCGTATTATTTTTGTATATTGTGTTTACCAAATAGGTAAACGAAAATTTGTATGAATATCTACTTTGCAGACGAAGATTTAAAGCTTAACTGTAACGATTTTGATCGTGCCAGGAAGAAGTGGGGGAACCGAGATGCCAAGAAGCTGATCAGGCATTTAGGCCAAGTACGCGTGGCAACGTCGTTTGCCGATTTGTGGATGCTTAAGCATCTCCACTTAGAGGAGTTGAGGAAGCGAAAGGGAAAGCGACAAGGACAATGGTCAATCCGGGTCGAGGGCGGCCTACGCATCGTGTTTTGCCCGGCTGGAGATGAGTTGACTTGGCGCGATCCTGCGGGGAATTACATTTGGAACAACATGAGGGCAATTGAGATAATAGAGGTGGTAGATTACCATGACGAATGAACAACCGAATGAATTCGAGCCAACGGTGTGGTTTCCACCTGGAGAAACCCTGCAGGAGACTTTGGAGGCGGTTGGCATGACGCAAGCCAAACTTGCTGAGCGTACCGGACGTACAACGAAACACATTAGCCAAATCGCCAACGGCAAAGCTACGATTTCCGTTGAAACCGCTCTGCAATTCGAAAGAGTATTGGGAGTTCCCAGCCATATATGGCTTAGTCTAGAGCAGTATTACAGGGAGTTCCTGGCACGTCGTGAAGAAGACAAAGCTATTAAGGATCGCATTGACGAATATCGCGAGTGGCTGAGGTTCTTTCCGGTACGAAAGATGATGAACCTTGGCTGGATCCGCGAAGTGAACTCTGCTGTTGTCAAGGCGAAGGAATTACTGCGGTACTTCCGAATCGCGTCGCTTGATCAATGGGACGAAGGCCAAATTGTTGGTTATGGCTATAGATTGCGCTCTTCCGATGCAACGCGAGCGCGTATGGGTGCATTGCTGGCATGGCTATGGAAGGGACGTCTTGCCGGACTGGAGACAGACTGCGCGAGCTACGATCAGGATACATTCAGACAGGTTCTTTCGGAGATCAGACGGGAAGTCCCCTCATTTAGAGATGGATTGGCTGAGCGTATGCAGTCGCTTTGTGCCAATGCTGGGGTCGCACTCATATTTGTCCATGAGTTGCCCCGTATGGGTGCTTACGGTGCTACGAGTTGGCTCACCGCTGAGAAAGCCTTGATTCAAATGTGCCTCCGCGGTAAACGCGACGACCAATTCTGGTTCACATTCTTCCATGAGGCGGGCCACATTTTGCTTCATGGAAAAACTGACTGTTTTGTTGAGGAGGATGAAATGGCCGACGCAGACGAGAAAGAGCATGCGGCGAACAGATTCGCAGCAGATTTCCTCATCGACTCCAGAGCCTGGCGTGAGTTCGCACGCGACTCCTTCTGGGATAATTTAGGCTCTCATAACTATGGGAAGGGCAAAATCCGCATTACAGCATTCGCTCGACAGTGCCGTGTATCTCCTGGCGTCGTCGTCGGGAGATTGCAGAGAGAGGAGAGAATCGAGTACAGGCATTATAATGATATGAAAGTCCCTCTGAGCTGGACGTAGACGTAATCCGGTCTTCATGTGAGGCATGTCGTTCTAGAGAGATCGTCCGTTGCAGTCGCCGATTGATACAAAAAAAGCGGCGCTGGAGAAAAATCCAGCGCCGCTGTATTTTTGTTTAGCGTTTTTCTTTCGTGTCTATTCGCAGGAGTCGTTTGATGTGGGCAGGGAATAGCAGCGGGAGATGGTGGAAGAACGGTAGTAGTGGGTGAGGATTTCCTGATAGGTTTTGCCTTTGACAGCCATGTGCGCCGCGCCGACCTGACACATGCCTGCACCATGTCCCCAGCCAGCGCCGCTGAGAGTAATTTCCACCGGCAGACCTTCTTCGTCTAGCTGGATGTCCACGATAAAGCAACTGGATTCCAGCATGGTCGGAGAGAGTGCGCGGCGAATATTAAGCTCCTTTTTGATTTTCAGATTCCTATTGGAGCCGAGAATTTCAATGTGCATGAGTCGTCCTGAAACACCGCGTTCGAGAGGAATGATATCATAAAATGTACCGATGTCCTGACCCGTGTTGCGGGCGATGATTTTTTCGAATTCGGCACGGTTGTAGGTGACTTCCCAGCGGAAATGTCGGTGGATATAGTCCGGCGCGACCGGCAGCAGCTTTGCAGGGATATTGCAGCAGACTTTCGGTTTGGATAGAATCCACTCCCGAGCGCCGTCTTCCGTCGTCAGATCGATTTTTTTCAGGTCATCGTGCAGCGTACACCAGATTCCCTCTGCCGCATTTATAGGCGGTGACGCCCACACACGCGCGGCGTCTTCGGTGTGTCCTCCACAGACGGCTGAATACACCGCATCCATCAGTATACCGTCGCGCATCAGCACTTCACCGCTGGTTTCTATCACTGCTTCATTTGTGCGAGGATCTTCCTGCGTGACACCGGCATAAACCTGACAATGTTCCGTTCCGCAGACATCGAAGGGATCGTTGAGATGCTTAGTGTGGAGTTTGGCCAAAACTTCCGAGCGAGCGGCGACCGCTTGAGCTTTGAGGGCTTCATGCGGAAAACCGGCGGGCATCTCCGAGGGAACAACACCGCGCAGATACACATCAATGGGGACTTCCGAAATCGCGCTGAGTTTGCCGTCATGGTCGAGCCGGATTTCCACGATGCCAGAATAGGAACGATCTTCTTCTGTTTCCCAGCGGAAACCTGTCCCGACGCGAACGCTGTGAATTTTCGTTTCCACCGTCAGATCCGCAGGAATAATCCGCACGCCGTCATCGGAGACCCAGGATTCTTCGAGTTTCGCATCGAAGAACTCCACTTTTCCGGTGACACGTCGCATGAGTTCCCGCACAACTCTCGGAGCGTAATCGTCCATAAAAAGCTCTAAGAGTTCCTCAGCGTCGTCACTGTTTTCAAAGTTGCCTACTTGAACGCGGTAGCGTGTATTATCGCGCAGAATATTCCCTTGAACTTCCACCGGATTTCCCAGCGAGCGCACATAGGCGTGCGAACCCTCCTTTTCGAGATTCTCCGCCAAGGCGATGGCCTCTTCTTTGTCGGCAAACGTCGTTACAAGGACACTGTAGATAAATTGAGAAGGTACGGTTTCTTCGACGCGCACCCGCCACTTGAGATTAGAAGGAGCCATCGGGCGAAGCGTTTCGCCTTTCAAATTTTCGACAGCGAAGGGGCCGTTGACCCGAAGGCTTATCTTTTCATAGCCTTCAAGCAGTCCCACGCGAATTTGAGGTCGGGTATCCCGCGAGCTGTCTGCAGCAGGAGGTTTTTTTGATGACGGTTTTTTCATAGAAAGAGATTCGGTTTTTTGAGATTCTTTAGCGGAGCTTCCTGATAGAACGTTCGGTAAAAACATCCAAAGAATTATCAGCAGTAATTCGAGACGGAAAAGCCTGCGCGTTTGGGTGCGGAAGTTGATAAGTTTAAACACGGTCGGCAGCAGGCTCTGTTTTATTTTCAAAAAACTCGTGATGCGCCGCGCGGGCAAAGGCTCTGGCGGCGTTTTCTTCCAACAACCCAGAGAAACGAGTTTCGGAAAGCAGAAGTCCGTGGCATTGACGGGAGAAAGAACTCAAGCATTGAATTGCCCTTGCGAAAATTGTGCCGCTGGAACCCGCGCCGGGACCGACGAGCGTCACCATTGACAATTCACGCCCGGTGCCCAGATGCGTTTCGATAGATGAATTCGACCAGACGGTTGCCGCATCAGCACGGCTGAGTACCAGATCGCCGCCGCCCGGACCCCAACTGACGGCCAGCGGATGAATTCCTTCCGCGCGCAGGATATCCAGGATTGCAAAAGGAATATCCGGCAGCGGATAATACGTTACCGACGGCACCAGCACGATAGCGGTCAGCGAGCGGCGTTCCAACGGCTTGCTGGAAACGATGGTACCGATTTCACCTGAGCGTCCGTTCCCAACCGCGAGTGGCATCTTGTGTTCAGCGGCAAGTTCCACAGCGGGGAGCTGCAAAATTTTCGCGCCGCAGCCGGTGATTTCGAGCGCTTCGGTGTAACTCATCTGCTCGATGACGCGCGCCGTGGGAATTTCTTTGGGGTCCGCGGTCGAGATACCGGCGACATCCTTCATAAATTCGACGCGCTCGGCGTTCATGGCAATCGCAAGAGCGACCGCGGTGGCGTCGGCTCCGCCGCGACCAAGCGTAGAAATATTTTTTTCAGTCGTGACGCCTTGATAACCGGCGATGATGGGAATTCGACCTTCAGATAATATATCCCGCACGCGCTGAGCGCGCACTTCGACAATGCGAGCCGCGGTGTGCTGCGTGTCGGTGATAACGCCTGCTTGCGCGCCGGTCAAGGAAACCGCTAACCCCTCGCGTTCCGAATTTATCGCCAGCGCCAGCATCGCGATGGAAATGCGTTCGCCGACGGAGAGCAGCACATCAAGCTCGCGACCGCTCGCGTTTTCATTCGCCTGACGCGCGAGTTTTAAATACGTATCGGTCGTGTCCGCCATCGCCGAAACGACAATTGCGAGCCTGTCCCCCGCATCATAGCGCGCGACGATTTGCTTCGCGACCTGCTTCACGTCCCCCGCCGACGCTAAACATTTTCCCCCGTATTTTTGGATGATTAGGCTCATCTATCTCTAACGGTTCTGTAAGTCTTCATGCCAACGGCTCCGCCATCCAAAGAAGATCAAGCTTCCGCTAAATAATCAAGCGCACGGCAAGCAGCGCTGGTCGCTGGGTTCCGTTGATGTACTCAAGGTTCAATACCTATAAGTACAAGTGGCACCGCCGGGACCCCTCGGCCTTGGCGAACAACATTGTAAAGCTCACCCTCATAGTAGGCGACACCCGAACTCATTTCGTTTTGTAGGGACTTCATCGGGATAATTTCGACTCCCACATCAATACGATCACCCACGAAGAAGGCGAGATGCTTGACGAAAAGATCGTACGCGACAAACGAGTACTTACCAAATTGAACCTCAACTGCTACGCGATCCTTAACGAAGTCTGTCTGATTGTAGCTGAAGAACGGCGTCTCACCTGCGGCTATAATTTCCTGCTTCTGTTGCTCAGCTGACATCATTAGTGTTTTACGAATCAACTTTTCGCTTCGAGTAACCCAGTAGCTTACACGGCTTTCGCTCCAAGACCTACTCTGAAGCGAACGTTCAAAGGCGGCATTCATGTCTATGGGACTGAAAAGAAGCTTTCCTTTCATTGTTTTCTCTTTGGATATCTTTGTCCGATAAGTGTTTGCATTTACAGCAGTAATGACGTCTTGAATCTCCTGCCAAAGGGTTGATTTGTGAACGAGAAGATACTCCAGCCCGTTAAGATGCGAGTAAGTTGCTGCAATCTTCATCGGTTCGCCTTTCTCCTATATTTTGGATTCTTCTGGAACAGCATTGTTTGTGCGGTATTCTCTTTCCAAGGGGTAATAGTCAGAGCGTTGCTTGCTTTATTTGGGTCATAGACGGGCTTGTCCATGGGGCGGGTTCGCAATGTGCCGTTCATTTCCTGGTGGATCCTTTGTCGCGCAAGCTTAACGTACCTATGGACGGTCTCTGCACCTGCACCGCGACGTTTATGGCGAAAGGCGGCAATGATCGAAGTTCCCGTTCCAAGGAATGGATCCATTACCCAATCTCCCTCGTTTGTAAGTGAGAGTACTAACCGTTCAATCAGCTCCACCGGAAACTGACAAGGGTGCTCAGTCTTCTCGACATGATTGCTTTTAACATTCGGGATCACCCAGAGGTCTCCTGGATTTTTACCGAGCGGATTGCAAGAATACTGTCCTGCTTTGGGACCCTTGAAATACTTCTTTCCAGGATATTTCTGGGGCACACGCACGGCATCGAGATTGAAGACATAATCATTGGACTTTGTGAACCAGATAATGGTCTCATAGCGCCCTGAAAACCGGCGGCTACAGTGTAAACCGTGCTCGAAGTGCCAAATAATACGGTTGCGCATCCTGAGCCCGAGCCCCGAGAAGATGGGGTACAGGACTGTGTCTAATGGGATGATAGCCCCTCTGTCAACATAGTTACCAACCTGCCAGCAAATACTGCCACGAGGGGATAAAACTCGGACACACTCGGTAATAATCTGCGCTTGCTGTTGTAGGTAACGGTCGAGATGGAGTCTCTTCTCATACTCCTTCCCGATGTTATAAGGAGGCGAAGTGACAATGAGTTGTAGCGATTCGGTTGGGATCGTCCTCAATAGGTTAAGGCAGTCACCGGGATAGACGACAACATGTTCCGAAAGGGCAAATTCGTCTGAAATCTCATGTTCTGCTAAAGTGTGTTGCACTACTTCCCTGATAGTTTCTTTTTTTCTGTTCATTTCAATACCATATTATAATTTGATGAATTCCAAAACCTCCGCCATCCCATAAAGCCTTGGTTTCTGGAGAATAATCCAGCGGATGCCGCGAGTGAGTGCCTTGAGTCTCTCGCTCGCGGCGATTGAAAATTCCGGGCAGATCAGGGGATCTGCCTCGGCGGCGTAAGAAACTCACAGCCCCAGTACCTGTCCCATGCCGTAGAGGTTGGGTTTCTGGAGAACAATCCAGCGGACGGCGCGGAGCGTGCCCAGAGCGAAGACGCGGCGGGATTCGGCATGATGGATGACTTCAATACGCTCGCCCGGCCCGGCGAGGATTAAACGATGTTCTCCGGCGACGTCGCCAAGCCGCAGTGCGCTGATAGGTGTTTTTTCTTCGCCGGAGACCGCCGCTTGCAGCAGCAGGGCGGAGCCGGAAGGCATGTCTTTTTTCTGCGTGTGGTGAATTTCGGTGATGTGCCGGTCGTAATCGGGAAGCGCTTTCGACAGCAGCGAGCCTAATTTGAAAAGCATCGTCATCCCCGGCGACATATTGGGCGCCCAGACAATCGGAATTTTCTTCGCGTATTTTCTAAGTTCCGCGTGGTCTTTCTCACTGATTCCGGTGACGCCAATCACACAAGCCGCTTTCGCTTCGATAGCCATTTCTACATGACGTAAGACCGCTTCAGCTTGAGAATAATCCACCACGACCTGAATGTCGCCGCCGATTTCCTTAGGGCTTTCTTCGATAAGGACGTCTTCGATGGTGATTCCCAAGTGTGAAAATTCAGGCTGTTCATAGGCACGGGCGATAACAATATCATCGATGTCTTTCGTTTCGCTTAGAATCGCTCTGCCCATACGCCCGGCAGCGCCGAAAAGCGCAACATTAATCGGCATGGTCATTCCCCTTAATAGTTATACCAAGACTTTTTTCAAGCGTAGCGGCGATTTTTTTCCGCGTTTCTTCACGCACGGTTACTAAAGGCAGGCGCATATCTTCCGAACATTTCCCGAGCATAGCGAGCGCCGCTTTGATAGGCGCTGGATTAGTTTCCAGAGATAGAGCTTTGCAAAGGGGCAATAATTTTTCATGACATTTCAGCGCATCGGTATTATCTCCCCGCTGGTGAGCGTCAAGCATTTCGATGACGGTTTCGGGAAGGATATGCCCCACGACGGAAACGACGCCGCGTCCGCCAACATGGCAAATCGGCAGTGTTAAACCGTCGTCGCCGGATAGAATCGACAGTTTATCGCCCGCGAGCGCGTGAATCTCGGATATTTGTGACAGGTTGCCGGATGCTTCTTTGATAGCGGCAATCGTGGGCAATTCGGCAAGTTCGGCAACGGTTTCGGGTTCTATATTGATTCCGGTGCGGGCAGGGATGTTGTAGAGCAAAAGCGGCAAGTCCGTCGCGCGCGCGACAGCCCGATAATGCGCCAACAGCCCTTCTTGTGTCGGTTTGTTGTAGTAGGGAGCAATCACCATCGCGCCCTGAGCGCCGATTTCGGCGGCTTCTGCCGTGCGCTGGATGGTTTTCTCGGTCGAATAGGTTCCTGTGCCGGGCACGACGGGCACATCGCCGGCTTCTTCGAGACAGATTTTTAAGATTCGCCGGCGCTCATCGTCGGACAGCGTCGGGCCTTCTCCGGTGGTTCCAAGCGGCACGAAACCTTTTACGCCGGATTCGCGCAGCTCCCGGATGAGTTTTCGTAGCGCTGTTTCATCGACGCGGCTACCGGAAAAGGGCGTAACCAGCGCTATCCAAAGACCTGTGAAAAAGTTCAATCAATACTCTCCAGTGATAAGTCGAATTACAGGGAAGCCTCAAGGCCGCAGAAGAAAAGTTAAACTGAGATTGAAGGAAATTTTAAGCGAGAAATATGGGTGAACCGCCTTCAAATATAGGAGGATTCGAGGGAAAAGTCAAGGAGGCCTCCTGTTAGTGATACAGCAGTCTATCACCGGTTGAACGATTCTTTAGCTCCTGAGAGAGCTTTTAGCGGTGGATGCGTCGTTTGGATCGTTTTAAAGAATAGGCGGACAAAGCCGATAGAATAGGAGACCAATCCGAATGTTTATACCCGACCAGCGTACCCATGATAAGGAGACCGGGATGCTTCACCCCACATTGTTAATCATCGATGATGACCCAGCAGAATTGAACATTCTGACGGAGTATATCAAGGCTGAAGGAAACTACGACGTCATCGCGGAAACGGATCCCCGCGCGGCGCTTAAAAGGCTGAAGGAAACATCTGTTGATCTTGTGCTTTCCGATTGGCGCATGCCGGGATTTACTGGGCTGGATGTGCTTAATGCCGTCCGCGAGCTGCAGGAGGGATTGCCGGTTGTGATTTTCTCCGGTTACGATGAGCCGATGGTTATTGTGGAAGCGATTCGAAAAGGAGCGGCGGATTTCCTTTCAAAGCCCTTGAAACCTGAGGTGCTGTTTCACGCGATTGACTCGGCGCTGCAAAACCGGCAACTGAAGGAAGAAGTCAGCAAGCTGAAGCGGCGGCTGGGGGGTGATCATCGGTTCGGCGGGCTTATCGGTCGAAGCGCGGCGATGCACATGCTTTTTGATCTGGTGCGGGGGGTGGCTGATGTTGATTCCACAGTACTCGTTCGCGGAGAGACCGGTGTCGGCAAGGAGCTTGTCGCGCGAGCGTTGCATTTCGAAGGCGCGCGCCGCGATAAACCTTTCGTCAAAGTCAATTGCAGCGCTCTGCCGGAAACGCTTTTAGAAAGCGAGCTTTTCGGCCATGAGAAAGGGGCGTTTACGGATGCCCGTCAGCGACGTATCGGCAAATTCGAACAGGCCAACGGCGGAACGATTTTCTTGGATGAAATCGGCGATTTGTCGCCGACGACTCAAGTCAAACTTTTGAATGTTCTACAGGACAGGGAATTTGAACGCATCGGTGGGAATCAGCGCATCCGATTGAATATTCGACTTGTTTCGGCGACGAATCGCGATTTGGAATCACTGATTCGAGCAGGACGTTTCCGACTGGATTTGTATTACCGTCTGAATGTGGTGCCGATTACGATTCTTCCGCTGCGAGAGCGCCCGGAGGATATTCCATTGCTTTGCGCACATTTCTTGGATAAAATCGGAGGGCGGCTTGGCAAGGGAGAGCATACGCTGATGGATGAAGCGATGAGCCTGCTGATTACGCACATTTGGCCGGGGAACGTCCGCGAGCTTGAAAATGCGATTGAACGAGCGATTCTGGCGACGCCCGGCACGAGTATCGGCCCTGAAGCGTTTTCGTTCTTAGGTCGGACGCTGGAAGTTCCGCAGGCTTTAAGCGGGCCGAGTCTGCCGCTGCCGGAAGGTTTTTTACCTGAGAAACCAGCGCCGAGCAATGCGTTACCGCCGCCGGGACCGCTGAAGAGTGCGGTGCGGGAATTCGAACGTTCCTTCATCGAAAGGACGCTGCAAGCATCGCACGGTCAGGTGATTCGCGCGGCACGCCTTTTGAAAATCGACCGCACGACGTTGTGGAAAAAAGCGAAGGATTTGGGAATCGATATGCACGCAGAACCGTTGTAAAACGACTCACCCACACATCACAAATTTTTCTTAAAGAGCCCCCGAACCGACTTGTGCGAATCAACCACTGGTTTCGGGGGTTTCTGTTTATTGCTTTTGATAACGGGCAGGCAGAGCCAGCCCGTAGGGGGACGAAAAAAACCTATGGGCTGGCTCTGCCTGCCCAACATCAGACAATTTTTCAAGAAACAATATATACATATCTCGAAAAGAAAAACCCGACGAATTGCCGGGTTTTTCCCTATTGTTTGAGACTGCCTGCCTAATATAAGACTGCAACACTGTAGAAATAGCGTTGTGTTGAGTCGTAATCCTCCGTGTCTAAATAGTCCCACTCTGCCGGTGATGTGGTGGTAACAAGATCCCATTGATTAAGGGGAAGATCAACCTGTGTTGTGCGGTAAAGTTTGTATCCTGTCGCATTAGCAAAAGGCCGCCACGAAACATACCGCCCCGTCTCCTCGACGGAATAGCATATGTAGATCTCCTTGGATGGGTCATAATCCGGCCATGAATGATGAAAGTAGTAAGCGCCAATATCCGAAACGGTCGTATCAGGATCAAGTTGACATGGATTCCCCGCATCAATGCAACAACTCGAAGCCGTCAGGTGATAATCATAATTTGCTACATCTACAAACATGGGATCACAGAAGATGTTGAAATAGACATCACTTGGTTCCCCATTAGCATTTGTAGTGTCAACCACGCCAATACCTGGAGGACCTTGAGATGGATTCACAATGTCTCCACCGCTGTTGTCAAAGAAATTGCAATAGGCTACGTGACTTGTTGGGCTATTGTCAAATGTGATCCCAGAACCAGAAGAAAATGCGAAAATTGAACTACTAAAACTTGGCGATGAATCTTCACAATAAACACCACCTCCACTTCCAGAATTACCAACAAAAGTGCACTGGATGAAACCTGCAGAGGAGTATCCCCAGCATCGCATTCCACCCCCCTGATCATCAGCCGTATTTTCTCTAATGATACAATTCCAAAAGCTTGGATAAGAAGAGTAGAAATACAAACCCCCACCGTCGCCATCGGCATGATTGCTCAAGATTGTGCAATTTGTGAAAAGCGGTGAGGCATCATCACCGCAAGTTATGCCACCGCCATGGTCGTTGGCTTGATTACTGCTTATTTCACAATTGATGAAACTAGCAGAAGGAGAGTATATACAGAATATGCCCCCCCCATCAGCTCCACAGGAGTTTCGCCTGATTCTGCAATTATTGGAAACTGGAGAAGAAGAGGAACAGTATATCCCACCACCGTTCGCATCTTGACTGGGCCAGCTACCACCAGTAATCCCATTTTCAATTACGCAGTATTCCAAGCAGCAGGAATCATGGGCGCTATAGAACCGAATCCCCCACCAACCGTTAGGATTGTTCTGTAGGTCTGTTGCGAAGTAAATCGAATCCTGTTCCGTGCCGATTGCTTGCAGTAGCCCATTCACGTTGAACTTATAGTGGCCGGTGAACTCGACTTTCACTCCCGGACCGATTAAAAGTGTATCGTTGGTCGCAACCGTAACATGATCTTGATAAATCATGAAAGGACTTCCGCCGATATCCCATGTGCCCGATATATCCCCTGCTGGAACCCATGTCGTATCGGCCAACGCCGACTCTGCTATTATCAGCAGGGTGAAGCACAGAATCAATCTCGCGATTTTCATTTAAACACCTATTGCTTTTATTTGAGGTGGGTCTTTTGTGTTATAAGTTGCTGTTTTCTTTTATAACTCTATTTATAGATGAAATATGTTGTTTTTCTCAGCAAAAGTCAAGGGAAAAATCGATTTTCGCAAAATACTTTTTGTTCTATTCCGGCCGGGTTACGAACCACGGCTCGGCGGGGACGGTTTTACAGGAGTTTAGAGTGGGAATTATTGCGCTTTATAAGAGGTTGGAGGTGCCTTGTTCCGGGCACGCTAACGCCATGCCGCGGCGAGAAACACGAATCCGGTTTTCTGAAACGTACGCGTGCAATACGCGGGAGCGTATTGCCTAGTTTGGTGGGTCATATGAATTGGTTGGATTTGCCGTTCCGGCCGGGTTACGCGCGTTGACGTTATCGGTAAGTCTGCGGAGATTTGCGCTGAACCCGGCTCGGCGGAGACAATCGCAGGAGCTCGATAGAGCCGACGTACGCGGTAACTTCGTAAAACATCGCATCGTTAAATTGAACGACGTAGCTGCAGGTGTAGCAGGTGTCGGTGGTGAAGCCGAGGAACAGGAAAGAATCCTGAGCGCCGCGCACAATAGATAGACATAGTAAACAAAACATCACGAAGCGCACGAGACAGTCTATGTCACTTTAGCAGGATGCACCTCTTCGTAGCGGTAAAATTTTCTGAAGACATCCGGTAGAAGTAAACTCCTGAGCTGTATAACTCCGCGTTCCAAGTCACTGAATAAAAGCCGACCGAATGATTTTCTTCTACAAGAGTGGTAATGTTTCGACCGAGAATATCCCACACATCTATTCGCAGAGGAGTAGAGCGGGGAAGGAAGTATGAAATCGTCGTCTGCTGGTTGAAAGGGTCGGGGTAATTTTGAAATAGCTCGAATTCTTCCGGAAGATACCCCTGATTTGTTCCGCCTGTTTTAGAATCATCGAGAGAAAAGACGGTCATTACTCCGAGGTGATCAGAGCAATAGTGGCTGTTGTCGTAGGTTTCATCCATGACAATCAACGATGTGTCGATAGCGGCATTTCCGGTGTTGCGATAGAAGATGTAATCGATTCGGGATGTTGGTGCGCCGGCGGGGATGGTGTAGCCATTTGCACCGGGATTTGCCTCAGCGAAAGTATCGTAGTAAAACGTATCCGAGCCTGTGCTTACTAAAAGCGATATGGGTTCAGAATCCGGCGTGCAATTGAAATCTCCTCCAACAATAGCGGCAATGGATGGGAAATCTTCTTCCTTCTGCGAGATGTAGTCGATAATTTGTTCGACTTGTTGCACGCGAATATGATTGTGTTCCGGTAAATATGAAAGGTGGGTGCTGAAAATATTGACCAATCCGATAGGAGAATCAACGTGATTCCAGACCACTTTGCGCAGGAACACTCCGCGCGGCAGCGAATGAAATCCTTCTTCAATAACCGGATGTTTGCTGACAATACCCACACCTTCCCGAAATTCGTCCCACGCGATGTGAGTTTGACTGAACGTATAATGGTAGGGTATACCGAAGAAATCGCCTAACGAATCCGCGATGACGCGCGCCATGTTGTCTTCCCCGCCGCCATCGAGCGTTTCATTGATTTCCTGCATACAGATGATGTCCGGATTTAGCTCCTTGAAGAACTGAACCATGAAATACAATCTCACCTGATAGTTCGTGCCGGGACGCATGCCCTGCAGGTTATAGGTCACGACCTTTAGTTGCTCTTGTGCAAAGAGGGGTAGCGCAATCGCTATTGTAAACACGAAAAAAATGATTCTTTTAATGTATAGCTCCGGTTTGGCCTACCCTCCTTTGAAGGAATGAAGGCTTACCAACGGTCGTAATGAATTCTCTCGGCTTTGAATCGCTCGGGGGTTGGTTTCTGCTCTGCAGGATAGCCAATGGAAATGAGCGAAAATGGGATGATATGCTCGGGAAGCGTCAGCAGTTTTTGCATCGGTTCGATACGATTTACTTCCGGATAAATACCCACCCAAACAGCGCCCAATCCTATTGCGTGTGCTGCGAGCAGAAGATTTTGCGTAGCGGCGGAGCAATCCAACATCCAGCGGTCTTTGTATTTTTCTAAAGTGGGATCTCCGCATATTAGAATTGCGAGAGGAGCATGTTTCAACATTTTACCATGTTGGTGAAACGCGGCAATGGCGTCGAGAATCTTGCGCTCTTTAATAACAAGAAAATGCCACGGTTGCGCATTCCCTGAGGACGGCGCCATCATCGCGGCGGCCAAAAGTTCGCGGATGATGTCGTCCGAGACCGGCTGGTTTGTGTATTTTCGTATGCTTCGTCGAGTGTGAATCGCTTCAATGGTGTCCATGAGAGACCTCGCACAGAATTATCAGATATCTTCGACCAGGAGCAATCTCGCGACATCGGTTAAGGCTTTTGCCATATGTTTGCCCTTTTCTCCTGCCGGGATGAACAGGCCATCGCCGGGTTTGAAAGTCACAACTGTTCCGCTGAAGTCGATTTCCAATTCTCCTTCAAGAAGCATCCCAATATGACCTCTGGTGCACCAGTCAGGCTCCACGAATTCCTTAGAGAATTCGACAAGCCGAAGCTGTCTTCCGTCTTGTTTGTGAACTTTGAAGCGGACACCGGGCGCAGGTTCTGTCCACGGAAGGGAATCGAAGTCAATCCGGTAGTTTTCCACGGCCTCCTCCTATTTTTGCTCTGGGACGACATAGGCATAAAGCAACTGATCAATGATCTTTCCATCTTTGACAACGCTTCGGCGCATTCGACCTTCGAAGACATAGCCAGCTTTTTCCAGCACGCGAAAAGACGCATGGTTCCATTCGTAAGGGACTGCATAGACTCGCGTCAGTTCGTGTTCTTGTACGGCGTAGCGAGTAACCGCCCGGAGCGCTTCGGTGGTTATGCCGCGATTCCAGAAAGTTTCTCCGAGCCAATAGCCGATTTCCGCCGACACGCGTTCAACATCTGTATGCAAACCGAATCCGATTCCACCAACGGCCTGACCATTCACCGCAATCGCAAAGAGAGTTTCGGGGTTTTGTTCGCGAGCCATTTTGATGAAAGCTTGCGCATCATTCCGAGTATATGGATGCGGGAATCCATCGCGAAGGTTGAGCCATACCTTTCGATTGTTCGCATGGAACGGCAGGGAATCCGCATCGGCTTCGCACCATGACCTTACGTCACATTTTTCGAGTTGAATGAGCATGTTTCTGCAGATCAGTCTTTGCCATATAAAGTGGATTCGATTCTTGGAAAAAGCATCAACGCAATTTCATCATAATTCGAGAGTATGATAATAGTGTAGTTGTCTCCTAAAATATGATTGAAGCTGGCGCTGACACCCGGTGCGCCGCCCATCCCACCATAAATTTCCTTACCGCAAAAGCTTCTTTCAGCCGGGATGAATGCTGGGCCATAAGCGAACGGGCCGTCTTGAGGGGTGAACCATAATTTACCGTATTCTTCGGATAGCAATGTGTTGTTCTGCAATGCTAAATCGAATTTCAACATATCCAAAACAGTGCTGTATGCTCCGCCATCGGAAAATGCGGGCGGTTCCAAAAACGCATTATTTATCATTGAACCGGAATCATCTTTGACATAACCGGTCGCTCTGTTTTCAACGATCTGCTCTTTGTAGAATATTCCGGTATTATTCATCCCTGAAGGCAGCCAGATATTCTCTTTTAGATAGGCATCGTATTTTTCTCCGGATACTTTCTCGATAATCGCTCCCAACACAATATAGCCGGAGTTGGAGTAACCAAATCGTTCTCCCGGTTCGGATTCCAAAGTCTCGTCCTCTATCAGCGGCAGGACATCATCTATTGAGCGGTAGAGGTGTTTTTTATCTGCATAATCTGGATGTGTCATGTAATTGGAAAGTCCGGACGTGTGCAGCAGTAGCTGGTGTATGGTGATTTTTTTCGATTTATCCTCCGGGAAATCCGGCAGGTATTTGTCGATGGAATCGGTCAAATCCAGTTTGCCCGCTTGAGCAAATTGGAGAATGGCAATCGAGGTGAAAAACTTGCCGATAGAGCCGATGTTGAATTTCGTTTCCACTTTGTTGGGAATATTGAAATCCTTATCGGCCATACCGAAAGATTCAGAATAAATAACTTCACCGTCTTTTGCGATGAGCACGTTGCCTGAAAATTGATCAGATTCAGAGTATTCTTTCATTAAATTGTCAACTCTCTGAATTGCAGGGCCTTGTCCATAACCCATTAAAGGCAAAGAGATCAACATGATGAGTGCTAAGGTGGCGATCTTTGGGATTTGCACGGTGTCTCCTGTAATTTTTGTTAAAGAGAAAGGAATAGCGTGAACACTCAGAGAATTTAGACAGGCAGGCGCGCGAAATGTTTCAAAGACAGATCATCAATTGCTTGGGATATATAAGCGACGAGGTAGAAGTTTACTCCCACCACTCTCCCGCAAAGAATATTTTGGAATCGTCACTGGAAAAAACAGGCGTGTGGCACAAGAACTCGGCAGGGAAATAGTCGGGCGTGATGTTACGGTTGTCTGCTCCGTCGGCATTCATCATGTAGATATCGTATTTTCCCTCGATACCAATCGCCGCGACGATAAAAACGATTTTATCTCCTGCGTGAGACCAACTCGCGAGACCTTGCGAGTAACCCGTGTCCGTAAGGCGCGTTTCTCCGCTGCCGTAAGGATTTATGACATAGATGTTGTAATTGCCATGAACGCTGCTGTCGCCTTCCAACCGCTCAAAGACAATCTGTGTGCCATCCGGATTCCAGCGGGGATCGTAATCGCCGAAAGGGAGATTCGCGTTTCCCCATTCTCCCGCACGGGGAGGGTCGGTGATTTGAGTGAGTTCCGTTCCGTCAGTTTTTATACTCCAAATCTGACTGAAAGCCGTGAAAGCGATTTTGTCGATTCCCCAGTGAGGATCCGAATCGTGAGAGCCTGAATCATAGAGCTCCCGGATATTACTGCCGTCAGCATTCATTATATAGAGATCCAAATTCTCATACCACGCAAGAAAGGCAATCTGCGTATCGGCAGGTGACCAGGTGGGGCAAAGATCGTAAATATTGTTGTTCGTGAGTCTTTCGAAACCTTCACCATCTACACCAATGGTACAAATCTCATTGTGTTCATCGCTACTGCCGTCAATTTTTTGGTAGAAGATAAATCTGTCTCCGGCACGGTTAAGCTCCAGCCGGGAAAACGCCTGAGGAGAACTGATGAGTAATTCGACGTCCCCTGTCGCGATGTCGAGAGCATAGATTCCCCACCTATCTTCATGCGGTACAGACCTGCTGACTGGAGACGTTGATTTGTTTTCAGAACATCCTGCAGATAGAATGATGAAGCATAGAATCATTAAGAAGAGACGCAAGGAAGACATTTTATTCCTCTTTTATGTATTTTCAAGAATGTTATTTTGGTAATTTGCCCAGCAGTTTCCATAGCCAGCGATGAATCGCATGAATGGATGTCACCGGTTGCGCGTGCAATAGAATACATTCACCGTGAACGACGCTGATGCTGTTTTCTTCGCAGAAGCTGATGGCTGAGGGTGATTCGGCTCCCGGTTGCATCCAAATCCGATGGATTCCCGCTTCCGCGGCGTTGCGCACCACCTGTTCTGTTTGAGCCGGTGGGACGACAACCACGACTCCTCCGACGGTTTCGGGCAGCGCGGTCAGACTCGGATAGCACGGCTGCCCTTCAAAAATTTCCATGTGCGGACTAACCGGATAAACTTGATACCCCTTCTTCGTCAGGTCTCTATGTACAATATTTCCGAACTTCCTTGTTTTTCGAGATACTCCAACGACGGCCAATTTGCGTTGCGACAGGAAGTCGTCGATAATCTTCTTCGTTACCATCAATCATCTCCAATAGTGGATGGCCGGGTTATCAATTCAGTTCAGTGTATAATTAAAGATTTAGACCCTGATTCAGCGATGAGGAAAATTGCAATTATCTACATGAACCCGGCTCGGCGAGATATGGGTTACGCGCGATAGCATCGTCGGTTGCGCCATTGCTGGTCTGGAGACCAACAACGGCGAGATAACCCGACTCGCGAGGGAATATTTTTCTATGCTAATACAATTTATATCAATTCGCTTGCAAAAGCAATCGAAAAGCGTGCGTGTAGGCGATGCAAGTGTTTCGCCCATAACATGAAACACAAAAAAGACCGAGAGAAAAATTACTCTCTCGGCCATATCAGTTTGTTTTTTATTGGATTCTTAATACATTCGACACTGCTGCAACCAGATAAACAGCTCTGGCTACAGCAGTGATTTTTTAGCCCAGGATGTGGAGGTTAGGGCTATTTCGACAACATCATTTTCTGGATAGATACCGCTTCACCTGTACGGAGTCGTGCGAAATAGGTGCCGGACGCAAGACCAGTTCCAAGAAAGGTAAACGAGTAATCACCAGGGGACAGCGATCCGTCATGCAGCGTCTCGACCAAGCGGCCGTTGATATCGTAAATGGAAAGCTTGACGTCGGCGGTTTCCTGCAGCGATATTTTCAAGTTCGTAGTCGGATTGAAGGGGTTGGGATAGACCGGATGCAATGTCGCATTGGCCGACGCAGCGGATGGGCTGTCAGGCGGCTCGATGTTCGGATTATTCCCGAAGCGTCCATCTCCAAACCTGTTCCTCATCCGTTCATGCATTGCCTGCGCTTCTTCGAATTGAACATAGCCGTCGCCGTTGGCATCAGCTCTTTGGAACCTCTCCTGAATTCTGTTTGCCCTGCGCATCTCACATCCCACCTCGAACTCGTCGAAGCTCAGCTTACCGTCGCCGTTAACATCTCTCTGGTTGAACATATCTGGCGGCGGCGGGTTGTTTCCGCGTCTTCCTTGTCTTTTAGCGCGCATCGCTAATGCTTCTTCATGTTGAATGTAGCTGTCGCCATTGGTATCAATCCTTTGGAATCTCTCCTGAGCCCTGTTTCTTCTGCGCATTTCGCATCGCGCTCCGAATTCTTCGAAGCTTAGTTTACCGTCACCGTTAACATCTCTCTGGTTGAACATATCCGGCGGAGGCGGATTGTTTCCGCGTCTTCCCTGTCTCCGGGCGCACATTGTCTGTGCTTCTTCACGTTGAATGTAGCCATCGCCGTTAGCATCGGCCCTTTGGAAATTTTCTTGAGCTCTCTCCGCTCTGCGGTTTTCATGCCCGCCTTTGAACTCTTCGAAGTTCAGTTTGCCGTCGCCGTTGAGGTCAAAGTTGCTGAACCGCTGTTCAGGATTGCAGTCGCGCCCGCCTCTGAATTGAGCATAACCAGCGGCGCTGATAACAAAAAGCGCCAGCAGTGCTGTTAGAGACAGGTAAATCAGCGCATTGCGTTTTGATTTGATTTTTAACATGGTAAGACCCTTTCTTCCATATGTTATGTTTTGTGATTTTTGCTTCCCGTTCACCCATTAGACGAACCCAACGTCTGGTTTATTCCACCGCTAATTTGCCCGGAATGCAAAAAAAACCGGAGGCGAATCTCATTGACGAGATTGTCGTCTCCGGTGGAATTCCCCGCACAGCTTTAAACGTTATCAGCGTCTTCGACCGCGTCCCATTCGCTCATGTTTCATAGGTCGCCCCATTCTCTCGGCGCGGGCTCGCCTATCACCGATGTGTTTTTCAAGTCGGGCCTTCTGCCTGTCGGTGAGTAATGGTTGAAGTTCTGCAAACATGGAATCCATCACAGCGTGCATCTCAAATCGTGTTTCGCGGGTCAGATTTCGGACTTTCGAGGCTGTTTCCTCCACGATAGCCGTGACCGCTTCCCGCTGGTCAGCTTCCAGCGGCTCTATAATTTTAATCAGTCGGATAGACAACATATCCGGTCTTATCATATTATCGATTCTGCGATATCGACTGTCCGCGAGAGTTCTTGCCATGAGCGCGCCCAATACAATTCCGATCAGCAGAGTGCCGATGATAATTAGTGCAGGTTTTACTTGAAGATTCATAGCGCATCCGTAAGGTTATAGTTAGCGATTGATGACTCGATGGTCACAGCAGGCAAGGCCAGAGCCGCTTCAAGAGTTGAACGGCCGTTTCCCAGCGAATGTTGACTGGATATATTATAGGCGGCCAGAGCTACGATAAGAATCACAGCCGCCACAGCTACCCGCCGAAATACCCAAGCTAACGCTCGCGTGAAAGACTCTTCTGCTGCCGGGCTGGCATTGATTCGATTCATGACGCGGGCGGAGAAGAACGGTTTGAACGAGTCCTCTGTATTCTCTCGAATCAGTTGAGCGAGATGTTCTTCTTCGCCAGCTCGTTTCGTATTAGATTTCTTTCCATTTTTCATAAGAAATAATTCCCCTAATTTCTCTATTCGCCCATGAATGGACGGAGTTGTTGTTTCAGTTTTTCCTGCGCTCTCGAAAGGCGAGACAGCACCGTCCCCAACGGTATCCCAAGTAATTCAGCGGTTTCTTTCGTGGAATAGCCGTTAATCATGCGCATCACAACGACCGCTCGATGTTTCGGATCCAACGATTGAATGGCGCGCTGCACAAGTTCCTTTCGTTCGCGAGCATCGATTTCCTTTTCGCCCTGCACCACAAGTTCATCCGGCAGCACTTCCTTCTCTTCATAGTTCCAGAAGCGCAATTTGCTTCTCTTCCTTCGCCTGAGCGCGTCCAGCGAGAGGTTGATAGCAATTCGGGTCAGATACGTTCCGATTTTTGCATCTCCGCGAAATTTGCCAAGAGAATGGTAAAATTTGATAAACGTTTCCTGCCCGACGTCCTCCGCATCATCTCCCTTGCCAAGCATGCCTATTACCGTGGCAGCCACAAGCGATTCATAGCGCTCCACAAGCTCTTTGAAAGCGGCCTGCTGACCTTCGCGGGCTTGGGCAAGCAATTCCGCATCCGGCTCATTGCCACTCCTTGGTCTTCGCTTATTAGACGAATCGCTCGAACGATTTATTCCCAAAGCAGTTATATCCAGTCTTTTCTGTGGCCAGCCCATGTATCCTACAACGCTACGGCTTCTTCTTTTCCATTCTCATAATTAGACGTGGTGAAGACTTGATTTATTCCATGCGGCAGCCAAAATCCAGATTTCAACAATGAATATACAAAATACCGATGAAAAAATCCAAACCTGCGAACGCACAGTATAAGAATTTGATAATTATTGCGTTAAAGAAGCTGGTGGTGTGGCAGGATAAGGAGAAGGCAGAAGGTATTTCTATTGTCTGGCTTTGGAAATAAAAATGCGGCGCACCATGCAACCGCAATAAACCACCCCTATCGCCACTTATTAGATAATACACAAGCACTTACATTGAGCGGCTGACGGGACTCGAACCCTACAGATTAACGCCCTCTAAGCCCTGTAAAATCAACAGTTACAAAATCTTCGCTTACTCTTAAGAGTGTCCTCCAGTGTGACGTAAATTGCTGTTCTTTGCTCTGGATTCTCCAAAAAACAGTACATTTTCAGTACAGGAAAGTAGAGGAAAGAACTTCGTCCACAGTCTCTTGAGACTCCTAAGTCTGTTCAATCTTGACGTTCATGAGCTGGACCAGTCAGAACATGATTCACGACTCGTTCTTCAAACGTGCTAATCGTTTCTTGGCATCTTCGATTTTTTCTATTCCCGGATCAGCGTCCTTCCAAATGTCGAGGAACTCTTCGTATTGTCCGATAGCTTTATTCGTCCAGCCTGATTTCTCGTAAGCTAACCCCAAATGGTACTGAGCTGTCACCGCCTCAATGGCGGTCATTGCCCTGACGCCATCATACCTTGACAGCGCTTTCTCCAGTTCAGTTACGGCTTCACCCAGCCTTCCTGATTCCAAGTAAACTTCACCGGCGAAGAGCCCCATTAGAAAGGGCAGAGAGCTTGATTCTGCAGATGCCTTTTCTACGAAGGTCGCCGCCGCTTCGGTGTTTCCTTGAACCATCTCAATATTGCTCATAGCCAGCCAGTACCGATGCTTGTAGATCTGATCCCCTTTTTCAATATCCGCTTTCAAGGCCCGTGTAACTTCGTTAGCCTCTTCAATCTGGTTATTCTCCGCCAGCATCACTGCATAATAGTCCCGCTGATAAATTAAATCACTGGGATTGGCCCTGTGTAAAATTTCCGTGCATTTCTTAGCTTGAACAACGGCCGCTTCTGAATTCTTCATCTCCCGATAGATACTGGCTTTCAAGAAATGCTTCCATGCATTCTGTGTTCCACTATATTGTTCCATTCTGTCTGCGGCAAGCCCGTTGTCTAAAACCTTCAGCGCTTCTTTGAACTTTCCCTTTTGAAGAGGGATATAAGCGAGGTAGGTTCTTCCCGATGACCGAGTACCTTTTTCGCTGCCGGAGGCAAGCTCTTTGTAACAGCTTTCAGCTTTTGCGTACTCCCGTTTAAAAAGATACATATGTCCCAGTTTGTCCAAGGAACCGAAATCAGGTTTGATTTGCAGCGCCTTTTTGTAAGACTCAATTGCCTCGTCAATTTTACCATTGTAACCATAGAGGTCACCTCGAGTATCATAAGGATTAGCTTCATCAGGCGCGATTGAGATGTATTTGCTGATGGCCCAGATGGATTTGTCAAAATCACCAATGGCATTGTAGGCATAAGCAAGGAAATTATATGCCATCTTGTAGAGAGGATCTATCTCAATAGCTTTTGTGAAAGAGCGAATAGCTTTCTGAGGCTCATTGAGTAGATTGTAATAAATGACACCCGACCACATATACGCGCGTTTCTCATCAGGATAGCGTTCGATTATCTTCTCAGTTTCCTTGATTGCCTGCATAAAATTTCCAGATACAGCTAAGTTCAGACTTCGTATAGAACGTTTCTCCTTCCAGCTTGCTTTGTCGGAATATTGCATGGCCTTATCTGCTAATCTTGCCTTTTCCGAACCCGATTTGAACATAGCCAAATGATAGTATGCAACGGCGAAAGTTGAGTCAAATTCCAGGGCTTTCATGAAACTCTTCTCGGCGTCGTCCCAATAGAACTTTTGGAAGAGTTCGATTCCTTCCAGATAGTGGCGATAGGCTTCCGGTGAGCTTGTGGTGACATTCTGTATGAGACGATCCGGTTCCTCTTGAGCTTCAGTGGGCAGGGCTAAGTCTTTCTTGATTTCAGCGGTCAGTTTATCAACCAATGAAAATATATCTTCGCCTTTATCGCCGGTGATTCGCTGCGAAGCAATCGCGTTGCCTGTGGAGACTTCGACCACTTGTGCCGTGATGGTAATCTGCGGTTCAACCTGCAGAATATTCCCCAGAAGCATCCACTTTGCTCCCGCTTTCGTAGCTATCTGTGTCGCAACGCTTCGGTCAACTTTTTTCTCGCCTTCCCTTCCTAAGAGCTTGAGAATATCATACAATCTCTGACTGGAAACCACTTGGACATAGTGCGATTCCGACAGGTCAGTAATCAGGAGATTCGTAACGATCTCTCCCCATCGTTGCTCATCCTCCGCGTCGGCTACATTATCGAAGTACATGATGGCGAGTCGATTCTCTGCCGCAACAGCTTCAGCAGCAGGTCGCACCTCGAATGTCCAGGGTTTGAAAAGGACTAGCAGCAAAGCGATGAGGATTACTATCGAACCGGGGATGAGAAACCTCAATGCACTCCTTTTTCGGAGTGTCACAGGTGGATGAGCATAGACGCTCGATTCCGAAGCTTTCTTAAGCCGTTTCAAATCCGTCAATAAACTCACTACTGTTTGATAGCGCGTCTCCAAATCCTTATCGAGAGCTTCGTCGATGATTCTCTGCAAATCATCCGGAACATCTGATTTATATCGTGCCAGTGGTTCGGGTGTGTCATGCACAATAGCATTCATGGTCGCCGCTTCGGTATCTCGCTGAAATGGTGACTGACCGGTAATCATCTCATATAAAACAACACCGAGTGAAAAGATATCTGATCGCTGGTCAGTTTCTTTGCCCTCCACCTGCTCAGGAGACATATAGCTGACTGTTCCAAGCGTCGAACCGGTTCGAGTGAGTTTCGCTGTTCCCTTGACCGTCGCCAATCCGAAATCAAGCAATTTTGGCCGACCGTCGGCGTCCATGACGATATTCGACGGCTTGATATCTCGATGAATAATCCCTGCTTCATGAGCCTTGCTCAAGCCCTCACAAATCTGCACAGCAAGATTAATGATGGTGCTGATAGACAACTCTTGTTTCTCGATGAAATCCCGAAGAGATTGGCCTTCCATGAGTTCCATCGCGAAAAACGGACGGCCTTGAAAATCCCCGACTTCATAAATCGTCACGATATTCGGGTGATTCAGTTGCGCCGCCGCTTGTGCTTCGCGTTTGAAACGGGTGCGGCAGTCTTCATCTTGACATAAGTGAGGCGGGAGAAATTTCAGGGCAACTTTGCGATTGAGCTTCGTATCTTTGGCAAGATACACTTCTCCCATTCCACCGGCACCGATCTTCTCGATGATTTGGTAATGGGAGATTACCATTCCTTTGGAAAGGACAACATGTGTCTGCGTCTTGCCGTTTTCAGATTCCATAAGTTTTATCCATATTTCTTTAGGAGCGCTTTGAACCGCGGATGTTCGCGGAGAGGATCCCATCTCGGATCGAGGCGAAGCAAAGGAACTGAGAGTTCGGAGGGAATCGAAAGAAGGTAGTCTATTTGGTCCAAGGCGGCATCGTACTCACCCACCATCACATAGATTTGCGCCAGGTCAGATACGCGTTCTGGACCGATTAAAGCGTCTTTCAAGATTGGCATGAGCTCCATTCCCTGCTTCCCTTCGCGGATCGCCTCCTCCTTGCGTCCAAGGCCGGCGTAGACAATGCCAAGAGAGCTGTGAAGGCGGTAATCGTCGGGCCGCTCTTTCACTTCCGCTTCCAGCAGAATGCGGGCAGAATCGAAGGAGGCGCGGGCAAGCTCAGGCTCGCCCATGAGCCGATAAACCAAACCCGTCAATTGGACATTTGGGATGAGTCGATACTGGTCGTCCCAAGATTCGGAGGACATGGAAGCGGTCCGATCCAATGCCGCTTGGTAGTCTCTCTCATACATTTCTTGCAGAAACCATCTGTAGCCGACCTTACCGGGCATCTCTTCTAAGATGGCCCGGGACCGTACGGTATCACCTTTCCACCGGCAGCAATTCTCGGCTTTCATGTAGTAGGAACCCACCTGATCTGGAGCTAAGAAAATGGAGCGATCGTAATAGCGCTCGACTTCGGCGTACCTCCTCAGGTAGGTGTAGGTAACGGCGATCTCCGAAGTCAGCTTGGCATCGCGTGGGTTCAATTCGAAAGCGCTTTTCTGGCGGTCTATGGCTTCTTTAAACCTCCCCTGCCTCCGCCAGATATAGGCTACCAAGAGATTCTTAGCGCGTGTTGGTGGGGGATGATGCTTCTCCGCGGCGGCTAAGGCTTCCAGTGCTCGATCATAATCTCGATAGCCCCAATAGTAGTAGTACCCAAGCGCCAGATGTGCTTCTGGGAGTTCCGGGCTAAGTACGAGTGCCCGATCTACTCCTGTCTTGGCCTTGGTCAAGCACTCTTCGGTACGGTCATACCAGAAGTGATACAGGCCTGAGTAGTTCTTTGAGAGTGCGGCGTAAGCCAAAGCGAAATTGGGATCGAGTTTTACAGCTCGCTCGAACATTTGAGTCGCCCGTCGGAAATTCTCCTCGGTACGGTCCGGTCGCGCTACATATTCAGATCCGCGAAGATAGGCCTGGTAGGCATCGAGGTTCTCAGTCGGCTTGGCCTGTAGGTCTCGCTGCTCCGGTTCGAGCAGCGTAACGTCGAGCGCCTCGGCAATCTTGGTCGCGATATCCGCCTGCACCGCGAAGATCTGAGTCAACGACCGCTCGTAGCTATCCGCCCAGAGATGGATATCATCCGATACCTTAATGAGCTGCGGCGTGATACGCACCCGATTTGTATCGCCCGATTTGTCCCACCGAATAGTGCCCTCTAAAATGAATTCGACTCCAAGTTCCTTGGCAATCACCGGAAGAGTCTTGTCTGTTTTCTTGTACTGTATTGAACTGGTGCGAGAGATGACGCCAAGCTCCTGAATGCATGCAAGTCGTCCAATAATCTCATCCGTAATACCGTCAGCGAAGTATTCATCCTCTGGAGCGCCGAGATTGACAAATGGCAACACAGCCAGCATCTTTTTCCCTTCGCTCACCCCAGCCTGTTCCTTCGGCCAGAACGAAAACAAAACAACGACTGCAACAACAGCTGCAACGACACTCCCAACCATAAACGGCCAGCGAAAAGAGCGCTTCGGTGCCGCGATTGTCGCTCGACTCTCTCTCCTGACCGCCAGACCTTTTAAATCAGAGATGACACTGGCAGCATTCTGATATCTCAACGAAGGATCTTTCTCAAGCAACTTGGAGATAATTCGCTGCAGTTCATCTGGTACATCGGCTTTATACCGAGCCAATGGTTCCGGTGTATCATTCTGTATGGAATTCAGAATTGCTGCTTCTGTCTCCCCTGCAAAGGGACGACGACCTGCAATGAGTTCATACAAAATTATGCCAAAAGAAAAAAGATCGCTGCGGTGATCAACTTCCTTTCCCTGTACTTGCTCGGGAGACATGTAGCCTACAGTACCAAGAGTCGAACCGGTCCGTGTGAGTTTCTCTGTCCCCTTAACCGTCGCCAATCCAAAATCAAGCAATTTTGGCCGACCATCAGCATCCATGACGATATTCGATGGCTTGATGTCGCGATGAATAATCCCTGCTTGGTAAGCCTTGTTCAAACCTTCACAGATCTGCAGAGCAAGATTGATTATTGACTCGAAGGTCAGCGTATTTTGTTTGATAACATCTTGCAGCGACTGTCCCTCCACATATTGCATGACGATGTAAGGTCGTCCCTGATGTTCGCTAACATCATGGATAGCAATGATATTCGGATGATCCAAAACAGCGGCAGCCTGCGCTTCGCGTTTGAAACGAGTGCGGCAGTCTTCATCCTGGCATAAATGCGGCGAGAGAAATTTCAGGGCAACTTTGCGATTGAGCTTGGTGTCCTCCGCAAGATACACCTCACCCATACCACCAGCGCCAATCTTCTCGATGATTTTGTAATGAGAGATTAACATTCCTGGAGAGAGGATTACGAACGACTGTGTTTTCCCCATTCCATTGTCATTGACGTTTGAAGGCATTTGAAACTCTCTTGAAGAAGACGTCTTCCTGTTATTTTTCCCTGTGCAAAACCACCATCGTAATATCATCGCTGCGTGGAACATCTCCGATGAATTTGCGTACTTCATTCATCACCAATTCTGTCAATTCTTTCGGAGATTGGTTGCGACACTGTTGGACAAATTCCTCTAACCTTTCATCACTGAATTGTTCATCCTGACAGTTGATTGCTTCAGGAATGCCATCCGTAAAAATGAATAAATAGTCGCCAGTTCCGAACTCGAGAGATTCCTCTTTCCAAATGTCGTGATCCAGCATTCCGATTGGAACACCAGATGACTCAAGATAATCTACAGAACCTGCATCTCGCAGAATCAACGGTGGATTGTGTCCCGCATTAACGTAACGAAAAGTATGCGCACTTGGATCGAGTACGCCGATAAAAAGCGTCGCAAAATCTCCCGGACGGCTGAAGGTCAGTAATTGTTTTGACATACGGCGCACGGCATCCAATGGATGAAAATCCTTCGCGTTATGCAAAATGCGGAAACCGGCCAAGATGTTTGAGGCTAAGAGAGCTGCCCCCATTCCTTTACCACAAACATCCGCTACAAGAAATAGGATTCGCCCATCTTCGAATTTTGCAATATCATAGAGATCACCACCGACCTGTTTGCACTGAATCTGAAAGGCATGGAAGCTGTAATTAGCAAGATGAGGCAACTCTTTCGGTAATAATTGCTCCTGAATTTGTGATGCGGTTTCCAGTTCAGACTCTAAAACCTGTTTGGCTTGTCGCTCTTTGAGGAGATTGCAATTGGCGATTTTGGCGCCAAGAATATTTCCAAAAGTCGCCATTACTCTTAGATGGTCTTCATTATAATGATGCATGGGATTGGTCGTATCCGCATACAGAATCCCCGTGATTTTATCTTCATCAAACAGCGGCACGGCCATCGCAGATTTGATGCGTGATTCGATGATTGATTTTTGCGCTGCAAATTTACGATCCCTTTGAATATCAGACAGCAAAAGTGCATTCTTCTGATTGAGAAGTTCATGGACGACTGTTCGAGAGATGTTAAATGAATCTGAATGTCTTCTATCAGAAGTATAAGAAGCGGCAACAGCGATTTCTTCCTTTTGTTCCTCGGCAGAGAAGATGGCGATGCGTTCAACCGGAATAAGATCTTTGAATAATTCCAACGCTTGACCATACATTTCTTCCGCAGGGCCAGACAAAATAAGCATCTTTCCCAGTTCGGAGAAGGCTTTAAACAACTTCGGGTTCTCAAGTATTTTGGATGGAAGAGGTTGAAGCGCTTCCTTTATCGGCAATCGAGTGACATTCACCAGACCATCTACAGAATCAGTAATATGAACCGAACTATGCAGAATGTCAGAAAATTCATCACGAGAAATTTTTGCTTCTATTCCGCCGAAAGTGATAATGTCATCAAGTTGAATTTGTACAGTGCCATCGATTCTGTGTCCATCGACAGCAGTCCCATTGTGACTTCCGAGATCTGTCAGATTGATTGTTTGTTCATCAATAACGTCGAGCTGGGCATGTTTCCGAGACACCGTTTCATCTTCTATTATCAATTCGCACTGCGGGCTCCGTCCAATTGTGTACTTACCGCGTTGCAAAGGCCACTTCTTGTGTTTGCCAGCCGATAGAATGAAGAAGTTAATCATATCACCGTTTCTTTTTCTTTAGAACATAAGGACTTTCATAGGTGGATCATTATAATTTACAGCAATTGACTCCGAAAAGCAATAGAGAAAGCGTTCAAAGAGTTCTGAAATCAAGGTATAAGCTGAAAGTATAAACAATCCATATCCTGCGAAGCAAATAAAAAGGGATTAGAAAAAACCTAATCCCTTGAATATTAACAACTTGAGCGGCTGACGGGACTCGAACCCGCAACACCCAGCTTGGGAAGCTGATACGCTACCATTGCGTCACAGCCGCAGAGTTTTTTGAAGAAGCCTTTAGCACCTGTTAATTAATGGTTTAAAAAGGGGTTTTCGGCCGGCCCGGCTTAATGGATTAATTCTTCGTAGACAAAATGGTAGACAATTCTGATGTGGAAGCTTTTCTAAGTGCCTGTTTCAAATCGGACATATCAAGTAATCCTGCATAGTTGTGGATGGTCGTCTGTATGCTGCTATGTCCCAAAATCTGTTTGACTGCGATTAAGGGAACACCGCTAAGAAGCATGTTCACGGCGAACGTATCGCGAAGGTTGTGCATTTTCAGTGATCGTAATCCTGCTGCATCCCTGGCGCGATTGAATTTGATTGAAACATCATGTCGTATTCCCGGAAACAGTTTTCCTTTGCGTGGTTCTGGGAAAGCATTCAGAAGTTCTTTCTTCAGTACAGGTAAGATGGGAATTCGTCGTCCCCGTTTGGATTTAGTGATTCCCGCCGCTAAGATGATTTGCTCTGCATCCAAGTCTACAATTCCGACGTTGGAAGAAATCACTTTCCTTGTGGTGTCGAACCATTCAAGTGATCGGGCTTCATTGCGCCGCATTCCTGTCAGTGATAAGACGACTAAGAAGGTTCGAATGGATACGCCGTTCTGGGTAATAGATTCGGCAGCTTCCAGCAATCGTCTGACTTCATCTGGTTTGTAGTAATCCCTGTTTACCTGCGCGGGCACCCTGACTTCGTGAATGTGTGGGGGGTTCCATTCTTCCAGATCATTTTCCCTGACGCACCAATTCAGAAAGGCACGAAGATTACGAAGATGAATGTTCAGCGTATGTTTTGATAGTGGTCTAAGTCGTTTCTTCAAGCGGTTTCTGGCACCGCGTTTTATCAGTGCCGCCTGGAATTGGGATACGTGCTTCTTGGTTATCGCTTTCAACTGTAGATTTCCAACTACTTCCATAAAGATTTTCAGGGTGTGCTGGTGCAATTCACCGGTACGTTCACCCCATTGATGCTGCCGTTCTTCAAGGTATTCTTCCACCAGGCTGTGGATAGTTGGGCTGTCCTGCCCTTTGGCATTGGCAAAGGGATCGCGTCCGCGGTCAAGTTCGTGCTGAAGGTACTGGGCAATCTTAGTCGCTTCTTTCTTCTGGCTGGTTTGGGTGTTATGGGATTTTCGTCGGCCGTCTGGATATTTAATTTTCGCATACCATACAGTCTTTCCATCAGCCAACGTCCTACGGTATAGTGATGTCATGGTTATCCCTCCTAAGATAGAAAAACCCCGAAGTGACTGAATTGTCACCTCGGGGCTCTTGGGTTAATGGATATGTTTCTACGTTCTCACGCCAGCGGATCAGCTATGCAGCTTACCTTGAATGGACAATCCACGCACTGCCATCCTGGGTTCGGGTAGAAGTGCTCCTCTCTCATGGCCTCACTTATCATCATCAGCATCCTCACAAATCGCTGTGCATCCTGATAAGTGCGATGGGTCTGGTACTTCAGGTGCAGGGGTGTTTTGTTCTTTAAAAGTACATCGAATCGAAGGTGGATGACCTCATTCTTCTCAATTGAATAGGCTTCCCGCGCCCAAAGGCTATAGGCTGTCAGCTGTAAGTTTCGTTGCACAGAATCATCAGTGTAGCGCGCACTGGCTGTCTTGTAATCCACGAACACAATATTCCCGTCATCAGTCTGCTCGATCAGGTCAATTCTTCCGACCAAAGGCACGTCCAAAGTTTCGCCGGTTTCTCCATCCACGACATTCAGGGTGAAATCCTCTTCTACGCCCAGAACATCGCCGGGTTTGACGTTCTTCATGAAGCAATCTAACATCGCATGTCCCTGTTGTTGTATTTCTACCGGATCCTTGCCCGTCTTGAACTTCATCTCGACCTCAGCACAATCCTGATACAATCTCGTATCGAAGACGTCCTGAAGGTCTGTGATGGATGTTCTCTTTCTCTCTAAGTGATCGGTGTAATATTTCTCGATGGCTGCGTGAATAGCAGATCCAAGCGTAAGGGCTGCTGGTTTGAATTGCCATTCCTCTCTGTCGATGTACTGGAAGCGATATCTCAGGGGGCAGATCAGGTACGTGTTGACTTGGCTGAAGCTGATATGGTCTGGGATGTTTGCGTAATTCATGGTGTTCCTCCTTTGGGTAAAAGGGAAGCGGCGCGGCCGATATGTTATTCGACTACGCCGCCTCATTGCTCTGTTTAATTGATTAGTTCCCGTTCAGGAAATGCCTCGATACCTGTCTGTTCCACGTCTCCGCGCGAAATGACTCCTGCCGTGTGAAGACATCAGTGAACGCATTATACAGGGCCCACTGATTATCTCCGTCCAGTGCCATGAACACATCGGCAGTGTACGTCTTGGGCAGCTTCAATTCACGGAAGGTGTTCTGGATGTCGGCTCTGTCGATGGGGATGTCCACTATCCTCTTCAGGCATGTGACTAATCCCAGCATCTTGTTAGACAGTTCTCTGATAGTGATGGCTGCTTGGGATAGCTCCTCAGTGAAGCCCTCGTTTCCGTAGTGCTTGAAACGGAAGCCCCCTAAGCGGAAGTCAACGACCATACCATTCGTGCAGATAAGTCTTTGCGCATTGAAGGCCAGTCCGAATGTCGTGCTGCCGTCATAGCTGTTAAATACGTCCACGGCTATCTGGACGATGTCGTCCTTCTGGGGTTCGAAGTTGATCTCCGGTAGAAGCCATCTTTGACGGTATCTCTTTCCATCGAACAGGTGTTTGGCTGACTGGTACTCATGGCCGGTTTTCTCCAGCACTTCTGTGGCGATCTCACAAACGGTGTGGTTCTCGACCAGCTGATAGTCACCAGACACGATACCGACCTCTCTGTTCTCACAGTAGGGGTCAAGGATCACGGCATAACGCGAAGATTGCGCTCCGTTCTCAGTAAATAGGGGAACCTTTTTCACGGCGGCAAAGGGATCCAGGGGTTCAGTTGTTTTCTGTGACATGATAGTTTCCTTTCTGGGTTAATGGCATAAAAAAAGCCTCGACTTTCTTATGAAGCCGGGGCCTTACGATACGATAATTCTTGTTACTCTCATGCAGGTACATCCTCCAGGATTGTCAGTAGCTCGTCTGCCTCGTGTGTGGTCAGTGCGTACAGGGATTTCGAAAAGCGATTGCGGATCTTCTTGATTAGTTGGTTCTGGGGGATACCTTTTTGCTTGGCCACCTGGAAGATCTTGCTCATTTGGGCGTTGGTGACTCGGTGGGATTGCTCTTCGGGTTCTGCTTCCTCCTCTGGCTGTGGATTAGCTGATTCCTTGCCTCCGTTTCCGTTCGGCTTGATTTCCAGCCCGTACAGGTGCAGTCCCACACCGAACTGCGTGGCGCACTTCTTCAGGCAATCTGATGCTGCTCCTTTCAGGTCGTCTCCGATGCTCACAGGTTGGTTGTCCTGCTTGCCTCGTGTGATCGAAGATGAACCGAATTGCTGGTGTGTGATTCCGTGGGAAGATAATTCTCCAAGGACGATGACCTCGTCCTCAAGGATCAGGTGCTCGACGATGCGGAATGACCAGTATCCTTCCATCGCTTGGTTCAGGCGTTCGATGACGTAATGGGATCCGACATAGTCCAGCATTTTGCCAAATCTGCCCTTACGTTGTTGGATTCTCTCCTCTTCGAATGGCTTGGTTAGCGCCTCAAGATTAAGGCGGCCATTACCGGTGCCGGTGGTTGTCTCGGTGGTTTCCATGATGAATTCCTTTCTTGTTGGTTAATGGTTTGAATTGTGAATGTGAAAAGCCCCCGCTGGAAACAGACCAGGGGGGCTCGGAACGTTTTGGATTAAGCCGGCAAACCCAAGAATAGGGTTCTGGAAATATTTCCCGAATTTTGCTCTCTATAAAGGCATCTCTATTTGTCTCGATAGGACTAGGTGGTAGTGAAAAATATGTGTGGATTTCCGGTGGAAGAAGCGGATTGGCTGCTTCTGGACATCAGATTCAGTTGGATACGCGCAAAATCACGCCGAATTTACCACGTACACGTGCTTTAACAGTAGAAACTGATCTGACGTAAGTGGCTGTTTTTGGAAGGGGTAAGACTATGTCAGGTACTGGGCAAATGGAAGGCAGGATGCCCCCGTAACATCTGCTGCTTTCGGATGAATGAAGCTGGGGGGACATCCCCTTGCGGGGTGGTGGTGATAGCAGGAAGGGATCTGGTATCAGTGATATGGCCTCTGCGGACTGTGATGGGGCTGGCACCTGTTACAGGCAGCTGTCGGCGGATACCACGCTGGGGACAGGTGACAGGGCCTTCCGGCCGGGGACTGCTCTTTCCTGTGGTGTGTTTGTCTGCTTCAGGGTCCGGCACCTTTGTCAAAGTAAAGATTTCTCTATAATATATTTTGGAAGATTCTTTACTTTGGGGCTGACACAAGACCAAGACAAGCACCACAGGGGGTCTCAAGGGGCTTCCGGCGGCGCCAGCCGCGTGAATCCCAGTACTTGGCTACTTCATTTGCCCCATCCGGATGAAGTTCCTTGTGTCTGTTCCCAAGTCCATTTGCCTCATCCACCACTGTGTATATAGCACATCAAGCACTGGTGTCAGGCGCTGCTTGTCCTTGATACCTGCTGCCTGCCGAATGTCCGCCTTGGGCACCTTATAGACTTCGGGATTTGCAAAGGCTTCGATCAATACCCCGACCAATCTCCTGCTGCTATCAGGTGCGCTAAGCACCGATGGCCACTCTTCCGGTTCTATCCCTTTCAGTGCTTCCTTCAGCCGCCGTTTGAATTCCTTGTCCCTATTGCCCATGTACACCGTCACGGGGCCGTTGATTCCATATTCCCTTAATTGCGTCCGGTATATCTGCTGTACCACGTCCACCAGCCAGGACTGCTGCCGGTAATGTTCTGCATGGCCATTCAGGAACCTGCGCACTTTATCAGGGCCTGATTCAGCGTCAGCTTTATCGACAACTTCCCTTCCGTACAGGACTGCTGCCTGGGCCAGGTACTGATCTTCATGATAGCGCAAATTCCCCACGAAGAACATCACCGTAGCTTTGCGGAAGTCATTGGATCCGGGGGTTTGACCATAGTGTTTTATCTGGCACCTTGCCTTTACTTCATCGGATAGGTGGGCTTCGATCTTATTTTCCCATTCTTTGAAAGTCAGGACGAAAGCTTCTTCATCAGGGTGAACGTAGGTCATCAGGCGGTCAATTTCTTGGGCGAATAGCTTCAGTTTTGCATCATCATTGTCGCCAAGGGACGTCTGGGACATGCTTCTGTTTTCGTCTAACCGAATTATCAGCTTATCGATATTCCTTGGCTGGTAGGATCCCAGGAAGCGAACATCAGGCCGGTTATCCAGAAGCACGTCGTAGTGGACATTGGCCAGTGCGGTTCCATCCAGGATGGTGGTCTTCACACCCACAGGCAAGTCCCGTGTCCTGTAACCGTAACTGATATGCAAGCCTTTGGCGTCCCTTCTGTAAGTTCCGCCTTCTTTGATTATCCCCAGACTTAGCCGTAGAATATCACTATCATCATCCACGACGCTATGCACGGCACTAACATAGCCATCACTGACCTTAAAGCCTGGATCAATGGGTGGAATGAAGCCTTGCCCTGGTTCATCTTCAGGTACACGCAACTGTTCTAATTGTTTCCGCAGCGTATCAAACATACGCAGATGAAGCAATTCATGCGGCCGTTTCCTTTGTTCTTTGCGCAGGCGGTTCATGAACTGGACGAAGCTATTGTAGCTAACGGTATTCACCTTGATGAACTGGGGCACTTCATCAATGATGATTTCGCGTCGGGGATGTCGATGTCCACTGGAATCTTGCCAGTACATGAAATCTTCCATATCCTGCATGGCCAAACGCGCATGGGTAATGGCCAAAATAGGACTGTTGCGCTGGCGTTCCTTGTTATATTTCACGCGGCAGTTATAATTCTGGCACATAGCGCACTGCGAAGGTTTATATTTTTCGAATCCCCTGCCTTCATAGTGTTCACAGTTTTTGCATTCCGGAAAAGTTCCATCGCCATTGGGACTTCGGTCACAGTTAACGTAGCAGAAAGCCGTGCAGATTTTCTTAGCATGGCCCAGCATGGGATAAACGGTTCTTCCGCTAACATTACGTTCCCCCGGCACGAAACGGTCAGCTTCATCGGCCAAATCTTTTGCATCATCCTGTAAAGGCAAAACGACGATAGCGCCATAATACCGGTCCAGGCGGCGAAGTCCCTCAAGATAGGTGCGGTAGATAGAGGTCTTGAAATTCCCTGGCGCTGCTGGTACAATGGCAATATCATCAAGGTTGCGACACAGAGCCTTGACAACGGCTGTCCAGTCAGCTTGGTAGTTGGATTCAACGGACTTGTAGCGGTTTTCGAGCCTGTCGCGTATTACTCGATACACTTCACCTAATATGCGGACTGAATTCGCATCGAGGTTTGCGTAGAATCTTTCTTCTGAACGCCTGCATTCCTTCAATTCCTTGTAGAGCCACTTCGCCCTGAGCAATCCCCATTGAATAGTGGGTGGCAATCCGTTTGGGGGATTCCATCCTGCTGCTTCAATCAGTTGTTCAAAATTGTAATCCCTATCGTCACAGGAAAAGCAATGGGATTGGCCAGTCCTTAGATTAATCGACCAACTGGGATTCCGGTCATCGTGAAAAGGACAGCTGGCATTAAGTTCATCGCGACTGCGTTGTGCATTTTCGACTTTATCCCGAAGATATTCTTCAATATCGACACCATATTCAGATATGATGGAGCCAGCGATTGCCTGGTTGCCATCTTCACTGCTGATGGCTAAGCGTGCCAGTTGCCGTCTGGTACGGGATTCTTGTGGTTCTGTGCACTGCAATGATTCATGGACGTCGGCGACAAATTGCTTTAATTCATCGCATAGCCCTGGACTTCGCTGATCTTCAGGCTGCCGGTCTTCTTTCGCCCATTCTGCAAATATGGATAGATCGTTCTGCCACAGTTCTTCAAACGACAATGGAATCTTGTACAAACCGGTCTTGAAATGTCGGACATGTGGTGGCACAATGGCCGATGCGCCCATTCTATAAATCTTCATATCAGGAACAACACCAGCCATGCCAGCAATGCGCTGCGCACTTTCCCCAATATCAGTCATTGTGTACGGGCTACGGGGATGTGCAAAAACATGATGCGGCATGTAAATATGGAATCCACTGCTGCCAGTGAAATAGATCTGAATCTGGGAGTCCTGTAGATGAAAGCGCTTGATCAGAGAATCAACCAACTGCCGCGCATCACCCACAGTATCCTGTGAATCAATATCAAAAACCATATCAATATCGCTTGGGCCATCTTCCTGTTGCCAGTAATCCTGAATCGACCAAACCGCGCCGATTCTTTGATCGGGATCGCACGGGATTTCCTTAACGGCTTCGTGGGCTTCGGGCAAGGGAAGAAATTGTGGTCCCTGCCGTCTAATGGCCCAGACCTTCTTGTAATATGTGATAGGATTTTCCATTAAAGGGTGCCGCCGCGCATATTTATTACCAGACAAATCACCTTAATTTAGACAAATATTGTGGTGGATGCAATAGGGATAGATTAGCTTCCGCTTCATGCCAATCAGTTACACGGAGTAGATACAATGCAAAGGCGGTACTTTATTCTACCGCCTTTGCTGTATGTGATGTGGAGGTAAGTTCGGGGGGGGGGTGAAGGCTACTTCACCAGCAGGAGCTTGCGGACTTTGGTGAAGCTTCCCGCATCCATCCTACACAAATAAATGCCTGAAGGAAGGCCCCGTGCATTCCATGTGGCAGCATACGAACCTGCCGCCAGTTTTCCATCTACCAGGATTGCTACTTCCCTTCCCACCACATCATAAATCTTCAGGGAAACAAAACCGGTTTCCGCAACGTCATATGAAATCGTGGTTATCGGATTGAAAGGATTGGGATAATTCTGGTAGAGAGCATACTGTACTGGAACCGATGGCCTTCCCGGAGTAGCCTGAGCGGTCAGTTCATATTCATGAACAGTGCCGTTGATGTCGTGTGATATGAGGCGATATGTGTAAGTTACACCGTTGATAACATCGCTATCAACATACTGGTAATTCGAGCCAGTTACTTCATTGGTGCCTTGGACTGTTCCGACGGTAATCCAATCACTGTTTGCCTGTCGCTGTATTTCAAAGTAGTCGTTATCTTTTTCACTGGCGGTAGTCCAAGTCAGAGTCACCTGTCCATCACCTGCGATTAGCATGAAGATGAGGATGAAGAGGAGAATTGTTCACTCCTGCTAGTTTGATCGCTGGGAGATCTTTTTGTAACAAAGGCGCTGACGGAAAACAATCACATGCACCTATTTCAGGAGACTAGAGCATATCTCAAAAACATTTGCTTGTTAACTTAGGGTGTCGTATCTTGACGGCCTCTCTCTTTTTGGAGGTTATCAAGATGGATTTAACTGAAGAACAGTGGGCGTTGATTGCCTCGTTAGTGGCTGATCGGCCTCGAATTAAGCGACGCAAGGTGGATAGGCGGGGACGGCCCCGCGTTCCGGCGCGCCCGATCTTGAACGGGATCTTATGGATCCTAAGGACAGGGGCTCCTTGGCATGACTTACCCGACCGCTACCCGTCTTACCAAACCTGTCACCGCCGCTTTCAACAGTGGTCGCGCGATGGCACTTTTGAAAGCGTGTTGCGCGCCTTGGCCCAGGATCTATGGGAACGGGGTGAGTTAGACTTGTCCGAATCCTTCATCGACGGTACGTTCGTACCGGCGAAAAAAGGGGGCGGCAGGTGGGTCCCACCCGTCGGGGTAAAGGCACGAAGATCATGGCCGTGGCAGACGGCGCTGGTTTTCCTCTCGCCGTGTGCACAGCGAGTGCTTCCCCGAATGAAGTGACGCTGGTCGATCAGACCTTGCAGGCCCGCTTCATCGAGGAGTTACCCTGTCGGATGATCGGGGACAAGGCTTATGACAGCGATCCGCTGGATGCTCATCTCCTGCACGACTACGGCATCGAAATGATCTCCCCCAATCGCGCCTCACGCACGCGAAAGACCCAGGATGGTCGCCCCCTGCGACGCTATCGAAGGCGTTGGAAGGTTGAACGGTTGTTTGCCTGGTTGGGGCAGTTCCGCCGCATTGCCACGCGCTACGACCACTTCGTCGAAAACTACATCGGCTTCCTGCACCTCGGATGTATGATCATTCTCCTACGATGTTTTTAAGATACGCTCTAGCCACAGCGGTGGAAAGTGGTGGCCCTGGATCTTGTGGTGGACCGCTCACCGGATACCCAAGCGAGAGATTCAGAACCTCAGCACCTTGGGTTCCCGACCAGGCAATGCCGTCGGCGATCGCTTGTGTGGTTCCGCTCCCCTCATCGTCGAGAACGCGAATCGGCATGAAGGTACATAGAGGAGCAACGCCGGCAACACCCACAGAGTTGTTCGTTGCCGCAAGGATGGTTCCGGCCACATGCGCGCCGTGCGAGTCATCGACAGTGGTTGAAGGGTCCGTATCGCCGCCAACGAAATCGTAAGGATGAACAGTCTGGACGCCCGTCCAGTCCTCATGGTCAAAGTAAAAACCCATGTCGGCTACCGCTACGACGACACTTGCGCTGCCGAGTGTGATGTCCCAGGCCTGGGGCATGTTAATTCTCGGGTAGTGCCACTGGTACCCGTAATAGGTGTCATTGGGAGTATAAGCGGCGTGTGCGATATAGTTGAAGTTGGCCCATAAAACACCATCCTGTCCACGGAGAAAACTGATCGCTTCTTCAACATCAGTACCAGAGAGGTCAATGCGGTAGAAGTCGAGCAGCGCGCTGTGGTAGGAGAGTTCGCCGTCCACTTGGGCGGCAATCGCAGTGATATCCGCCGTTTTAATGGTCGGCGCGAATTTAACGAGCACCTGACCGGGAACAAATTCATAGAAAGGTTCCCCTGTCTTCAGTAAGGGCAAGGGTTTGGTCGCGAACACTGGCGTGAGACCAAGTAGCACGACCATAAGGGTGGCAAGAGTCCTGTGCATCACTGCACCTCAATAATTTTAAACGAAAATACCGAGTTGCTATCGAGCAAACTGGATGCCACTAGAACTCATTATTGAATATCAGGAATAATGTGCATGGGGTCAGTTGTGATACGGATTTGCAAGTTGAATTAATGTGGATCTTAGATAGGATCTGAGTGACCGGTTTCGGCGCCAATACTCTGGCGATGGATTCCCGGACTGCGGGTCAGAATCGCTTTGGAACGCTTGTGACAGGATCCACAGGGAAAATGTTTCCATGGGTCAGATGCATCTTTCGTGCTTCCCTGCATGGCAGGTAGTCTCCTGCTGAAGCGACGCATTGCAATCTCATGGATGGTGGATCAGGATGCTGAAAATGCATTTTAGCAAATGTTTCTAAAACTGTGCAATTCAACAGATGCTGTTTAACCGTAGCCCCAATGCGCTGGCATACTAAAGATGAAGTTTGGGCTACCCGAAACGATCACGCTGCCGTCCCTGCGATACACCTTCGCATCCCATCTAGTGCCGTTTCCGATAAGGTAATCCCGTTGAGTCGGAACGGGCAGGTTGTGCGTAGAAGGAGTAGGGTTCCAAATCTAAAAGGAGGTTGGATGTCTACTCCGGTCAAGCTTCGACCGATTAGCGATACCGAAGGTCAGGCATTAGTGCGGACCGTTCGGCGCTCGCCAGACCCGGTTGCTCAACGCCGTGCCACCTGTGTGTTGGCGGCGGCCACAGGGATGAAGGTGCCGCAGATTGCGCGTAACCAGTTGATTGATGAGACCTTAGTGCGGCGCATTCTGCATGCGTTTAATGCCCAAGGTCTGGCTTCACTGGGCAACCGCTATGGCAAAGGTCGCCCGCGCAAGTTTGATGACCACACGCGCCGGAAGATTGTCGATACCGTCTGTACTCCACCGTATCAACTGAAGCTCCCTTTCAGCGTCTGGTCGCTGCCCAAGTTGCGGGACTATCTGATCCAGAAGCGGATGGTGTCCTCCATCGCCATCGAGACGCTCCGGCGGCTGCTACGCGAGGAAGGAGTCAGTTTACAGCGCACCAAGACCTGGAAGCAGTCCACCGATCCTGACTACGCCGCTAAAAAAAAGCGGTCGAGCAGTGTTACAAAGCCGCGGAAGCGGGCCGCTGGACGGTAATCTGCTTCGATGAGTTCGGGCCGTTGGAAATTCGTCCGCATCCCGGTGTGGACTGGGCCCGTCATGGTCAGGTGCGACGATTACCGGCGACCTACAAACGTCCACACGGCACGCGGTATTTATTGGCTGCGTATGATGTGCAGACCCAGGCGTTGTGGGGTTCTATCTACCAACGGTAGACGTGGAACGAGGTGCTCGACTTCCTGAAAGCGGTGCGTCGGCGTTATCCTGACGATAGGTGGTTACACGTGGTTCTCGACAATCGAAGCAGTCACAAAAAGCAAGAGGTGCGACAGTGGTGCGCGGCCAACCGCGTGCGGCTGGTCTTCCAGCCGACTTACAGTTCATGGCTGAACCGGATTGAATGCCAGTTCACCGCGCTCAAAAAGTTCGCGCTGAGCGGTCGCTATTTCAAAGATCACGACGAACAGAATGCGGCGATCCGTGCCTACTTAAACTACCACCGAAAATCGAGATAACCTTTCGAGAAACGGCACTAGGCGTTAAAATCAGCACGATCCGTAAATGGACGCACTACAAGTTTATCCCTCATATTAAAATGCGGCGCACCGTACGGTTTGACCGCGATGAAATAGATGCGTGGTTAAACAGGCAGGTAAGTAGAGGGAGAACTCAAATTCGACGGCAGTCACTATCTGCCGATGGCTAGAGATCAGTTAATCGAAAGGCTCCAATTAAAGGGAGCCTTTCTTCTTACTGGGGAGGGGAACGAAATTGGGCGGAATATTTATCTTAGTTCTTTGGCATATTCTTAATGCCGAGCTTAGTTGACCTGGAGAACATCATCCACCGTTCGCTTTAGGTTTCCATATGTGACTGGATCGACAAGTTTCTTGATAGTATTCAAAGTCACACTCTTTTGCTCCCTAAATTCTTTATTGATAATCTCAGTATTCACAACATAGAATGCCCATTTGTTCAGGTCTAATATATTGGCTTGCTGGCTGTCTTGTTCGGTGAACAAACAGAAAACATAGCAATCTGAATATCGACCCTTAGTGGGTTTCTCTGTGTTCGTAGATGCATCCCAGCCTTGTTTTTTGGCTATGTCAAATACGATCTTTGATAGCTTCACCTGGGGCCATGATTGTACGTAGGCAGATGTCTTCACCTCGATTATATGACCGCGATAGCGAAGATCTACGTAATCCCACTCTATCCGTGGTTCGTTGGCGACTTCTAATGCTGTGGCTACGAGGAATTCGGCAAGCACAGACCGATTGGTATTCACCAACAAGTCGGAATACGCCCATGACCAGAAGTCCTTGACCGTAACATTCTTTGCCTTGTCGATATATTCGGTTCCATCCAGCATCAACAGAGTTTTTGGCTTCATTATGGATACCTTTATGCTTGAATTCAGCTATTTCTTATCACTCTCACGCTTAGATCCAATTGCAATTTTGAGCTTCTTGATCTGTTGATGTTTGTGTTCAGGCAGTAGATTCAGGTACCGCTGTGTCTGGACGATACTGGAGTGACCGAGCCATTCCTGTACGGTGCGGATGTCCACACCAGAGGCGAGGGCATTGGTGGCGAAGGTATGGCGGAAGAGATGAAGGCCGGTCATGTGGCGCCCTTTGTCGATGCGAACGCCTTCGTTTCTCTCTATGCGGTCAAGCAACGCAACCCATGTGTTTCGATTATGTCCCTTGGGATTGCCGTTTCGTCCTGTGAATACGTATGGAGTGGACTCATCTCGTTGACGCCTAAGTTTCTTGAATCCTTCAATAGCTTCTGAATGAAGAGGAATAATTCGATCCTTGCGATTCTTTGTTCGGTGTGTTGTTGTGCTGCGAACTTTCAAATGTTCCTGTCCGGAAGTAAGATCTATATCCTGCCATTTCAGATACCTTGCTTCGCCGTCTCGCAAACCGGTATAGAGCAGGGTTTGATAGAAGGGTATCAGATGTTTTTGGGCATACTTGAAAATCAGTGCTAACTCATCAGGCGTTAGAATTTCAATAGGTGGTTTCTCAGCATATCTTTTGGTAATATTAGCGGCAGGATTCCGCACAAGGTATTCTCTGCCTACTGCAAATCGGAAAAATCGTTTAATTGTGCCAAGTTCTTCGTTCCAAGTCTTAGCAGCGAGAACTTCGGATCGATTGTCCAAGTGTTCTTCTATATCTTGTGTTGTAACCCTGACGAGGTTAATCAAACCATTGTCTTTGAGAAACCGTACAAAAGGTGAGAACAACTGATTCAACCGCTTCGACCAAGAGGAAGACGTCTTATCGATCACACGAGAATAGAATTCCGCAATCACTTTCGGTGAACTTATACGCTGTTGGGGTAAGCCAGTAATGCCGCGTTCAAGATTCTTCTCAATATCGGCCTTGGCAAGCTCCGCCATCTTCTTGCCGGTAACTTTTAGAGATTTTTTAAGCTGTCTGCCGTTCTCCATATAAGTAATCCACCAGACTTTACCTGGTTTCTTCTGGCCCGAGGTTGGGTCGGTGATTTCACGACGATAGATTTTTGCCATCAGTCTTTCCTTGTTTGCGTGGTTTAGAGTGTGACAGAATTTCGTATTGATTGCCCAAATTACAGTACAAAAACAGTACATTTGGATTTGGGTATAATATAATAAAAAGAAAAACCCCTGTTAAGTAAGCACTTAACAAGGGCTAATTTGTGGAGACGGCGGGAATCGAACCCGCGTCCGAGAAGCGGACCACAGACGGTACCACAGGCTTCTTCGCTTGTTTAAAATCTCACTCCCAGGCCGCACAAACGACAAAACTATCAGGAGCCAGCCGCTAAATCTCGCGCGCTACTCGCGACACTGAAGCACGCCAGCGGGTCTTAAATGGCGCTCGACTCATCAACCAACCCGCAAATCGGTGAGGAGCGTGCCACCTAATTCTTAGGCAGCAAGAGCATAAGTGCTATTGGCACTTGTGTTTTTGGGGTGTGATTATGGAGGATGCCCCAGCCTCCGCCTGCACCTTCTGCCACCCATTCATCCCGTCGAAACCAGATCGTCCCCATGAATGCAGATGACGCTATTATAAGATAACACGAAATCAGCCCTGAGTCAAGTGCGCTGAAGCATATCCAATAACTCGCCGTTGTGTGGTCTCCTGACCCGCAATGGCGTAACTAAAGAGGGGGTCACATTATTTAACCAACAACAACTTCCTCACCTGCGCAAATCCCTCCGCTTCCATCCGGCACAGATAAATTCCCGACGGCATCCCGGCAGCATCCCATGTCATCGAATAAGAACCGGCGGAATGCTCTTCATGAGTCAGCGTTGTCACTTCACGCCCTAATAAATCGAATATCTTCAGCGAAACCAGTCCGGCTTCCTTCACATCATAGCGAATCGTTGTCACCGGATTGAACGGATTCGGATAGTTTTGGTGAAGGGCGAATTCAGTCGGCATCGCGTCCCTGCCGGGCGTGGTGGAAACGATATGTTCGTAGAACGTTTCGCGTCCGGCGATATCTACATCAGAAATTTGATATTCATATGTAGTGCCATTCTGCACCCACGAATCTACAAATTGATAATCATGCGGCTCGGCGGTTGTTCCATGACCGGGGATTTCAGTTAGCCTGTGAAAATCTTCTTCTCCAGTTTTGCGTTTGTACAAGACAAAGTGGTCGTTGTTGAGCTCGCTTGCCGTCTGCCAGTGGAGCGTCACTTGCCCATCACCTGCGACAGCTTGAAACGTCGTCATTTCTACAGGTAACGGAATATCACGCCAATGCTCATAAGCTCCAATATCCGGTAATGAACCCGGTGGATTTGGTCGTGGATTACCATCCATATCAAACGGCGGTGGATCAGTCGGATCTGCTGCACCAATACAAGGGCTATAGTCGTCGAGGTGAAAATCGCTCGCTGCCGTGTCGGCAAGCAATGGATCAAGGAAGATGTTGTTGTATTGATCACAAGAATCTCCGTTAGAATTGGTTGTTACAAGCTCTCCGATGCTTGTCGGTCCATTCGAAGGGTCATCGTTGTAAAAAGCGAAATTACCGGCGCTGTTGCCAAAGAAGTCGCAATAGGAAACCTGACTGCCTGCGCCGTCCTCAAACTCAAAGTAGATGCCCGAGCCATTAGAAAAGGCGATAATCGTGCTGTTGAAGACCAGCGAAGAATAGCCGCAATACACACCACCGCCGGTGTTTGCCGCGTTGTTGCTGAGCGTGCAATTCGTAAAGAGCGGCGAACAATAGCCATAGCAATACACCCCGCCACCATTGAATGCCCAGTTGTCGCTGAGGGTGCAATTGGTGAAGGTCGGCGAAGAATCCCAACTGAAATACGCCCCGCCGCCGGTGTCGCCTGCCGAGTTGCCGCTTATCGTGCAATACATTAAGGTCGGCGAGGAATTGGAGAAATATACCCCACCGGCGCATGAGGATGCCCAGTTGCCGCTCACAGCGCAATTCGTGAAGCTCGGCGAAGAATACCAGTTGCACAACACCCCGCCGCCGCAGTTTGACGCCGAGTTGCTGGCGATTAAGCAATTCGTGAAGCTCGGCGCAGAATAATATTCGCAAAACACCCCGGCGCCGAAGGATGCTGAGTTGTTGCTGATAGTGCAATGCGCAAAGCTTGGTGAAGAATTGTTGCAAAACACTCCTCCGCCGTATGTATTCGGATAGCCATCAATCGCTAAGCCTTTCTCGATGAGGCAATAGGCCAGTCGGCTACCCGAACTGCCCGAATAGAAGCGTAGTCCCTGCCAGCGGTTCGAACCTGATTGTTCCGTCGTGAATACAATCGAATCACTTTCAGTTCCTTCGGCCAAGAGCGTTCCGTAGATGCGGAATGGATATGGCCCATCAAAGTGAAAGATCGTCCCGGGTTGAAGCGTTAGGCTATCTCCCGATTCAATTGAAATATCTCCAACAACGTGATACGTTCCGGGGCCCAAAATACCGTTTAGAGCGCCAGAAATATCCGTCCCAAAAGTCACCTGCGCACAGGCGAGAACGAGTAAACTGATTAGAGTGTTTCGCATGGTTTTACCCCTGTATAAAAAAGGCTGATATGAACTTCAGGAATCTGTGTAAATAAATATAAATCAACCTGCTCGGAATTGCAAGAGAATATGCGATTTTATTTCATTTTTCCAATGCTCTAAATTCTTTGAAGAATAGGATATTACAGATTGCCGGAGGGTTTGTGGTGGGTCAATAGTCGTTGATGCCTCTTTTGTCTCGGCATTCCGGGCAGATCAGGGGATCTGCCTCGGCGAGATGTTGCGTAACCCGGCTCGGCGGGGAGCCGACTTTCAACATTCCGGGCAGTCTGCGCGAGAGGTAAACGGCACCCACTCGCGGCGATAAGTTGGATTGAACATTCCGGGCAGATCAGGAGATCTGCCTCGGCGAGTTTTTATCGAGGGACTCTGCTCGGTGGGATGAATATAATTATGCAATTATTGCGCAACCCGTAAAATTCTTGCGCGGGGAATGGTGAGAGTTTGTTCTATGCTGAATTTGAATTCTCTAAGACAAAATGAATCAGAAATAGTAATCAAGGTCTTAAATATCCTCTCGAAGTTTATTATTATCAGTTAATAAACTCAGAATACTCGAATAGATTGAGCGTTTGAGAGAGTTCTTACAGGCTTGATTTTTTCATAGGAGTCGCTATCAAATGCGCGTGCTAAGAAGGTTGCTTATTGGCATAAAATTTGGTATCTTGTATTGATATGGAGACTATCCGCCGGCTTCTTGAAAACCGGCAATCCTCCCTTTTAATAAGCAGCAGCTTTGTAAAGGCGAATTTAGGAGGAGGTAACAGCAATGCGTACGCGATTATGGGTTCTCTTATTCTTAATCCCAGGGTTTGTACTGGCTCAGACGCCCGCGTCTCAAAACGTGGAAGAAACTCACGAACTTTACCGCCAGTACTTCTCTCAGAAAGAAAACTTAGGAAGCGGGACGGGTTTCAAACCCTGGAAGAGAGCCGAGTGGTTCTGGGGACAACGCGCTTTTCCGTCCGGAGTGATTCCGGCTGGTGCACGCTGGGAAGCTTATCAGCAGATGCTGAAAATGCCGCGCGCTCATGTAGACGACCAGTGGGAAGAACTCGGCCCAGCAAATATCGGCGGTCGCACGCGTGTTATTCGTTTCCATCCCAACAATCCGGATATCATGTTCGCCGGTTCTGTTTCAGGTGGTTTGTGGAAGAGCACTGACGCGGGTCATGTCTGGTTTCCCATCACGGATTACCTGCCGAATATTGCGGTGGGCGCTTTCGAGTTTGATCCACTGCATCCGGACACGATGTATCTTGGCACGGGTGAAGGAACTTACAATATTGACGCCGTGCTTGGCATAGGTCTGCTTAAGAGTACCGATGGCGGCGTTACTTGGGAGCAGACCGCTCTTTCATGGCCTTATTCATCCGACGGAGCTGTCAATAAAATCAGCGTTGATCCGGTCAATCCGGAGAATATCATTGTTGCGACACGCACGGGCTTGCGACGCACGACCGATGGAGGAGTTTCGTTTTCGACTCCTTTCGGTGGTGTAACCGGTGATTTCAAAGACGTACAGCGTGATCCGCAGAATCCGGACACTCTTCTTGCGTCAGCAGGAAATCCTTGGGGCGCAGCTACGAATGGAATCTATAAATCCACGGATGGTGGAGCCACATGGTCTCGGCGAACGAGCGGATTGCCTCCAACCAATTCCATGGGACGGAGTATTCTTGCGTATTACGAAAGCAATTCTGCGGTTGTTTACTGCGGTATCTCGGAAACGTTCAGTGCTGGAGGGATGACGATTGGAATTTATCGGAGTATCGATGGAGGAGAGATTTGGGCTGCCATGAATACGACCACTGAGATTTTCTCCGAGCAGGGCTGGTATGATATGATGCTGGCGGTTCACCCCACGAATTCCGCGCTGGTTTTTGCAGCCGGTCGCTACATGTTCCGTTCCACGAACAGCGGAAGTCACTGGAGTCAGGTCGGACAAACGGTTCACGTGGATTTTCATGAATTCGTATTCCATCCGAATAATTCCTCTATCGTGTTTGTCGGAACGGATGGCGGCCTCTTCATGTCTTATAACTGCGAAAGTAATGTATGGGAAGAAAGAAACACGGACTACGTCACGCATCAATACTATGGTTTCGGGAACGCTACCATCGATACGAATTTAGCCTTCGGTGGCGCGCAGGATAACGGCACGACGCGCTGGCGCGGGGCTCGCGATTGGGACTGGGTTTATGGGGGAGACGGTGGTTACTGTGTTGTGGATTGGAGCAACGATAATACTGTTTATGCGGAATGGCAATTCGGTCACCACGTTCGGTCACTCAATGGCGGCAACTCGTTTTATCCTATTCAAACCGGAATCGTTGGTAATGGTCCTTGGGTGACGCCCGTGATTCAGGATCCGTTCGAACCGTTCACGCTGTACACGACAGCCGGCGCCGGGCAAATCTACATCACGACGAATCGTGGTACCCAATGGGATTCGCTGGGCAGTCCGATTGGTGGAGAGGTACTATCGATTGCGGCTTCTCCCGTATTGCCGGAGAGACTCTACGCCGCGCGCGGCGGTGGTGTCTATCGGAAAGATCCCGGTTCTACCATCTGGACGTCGGCATCATCGGGCTTACCGGGTTCTTATGTGACTCGCGTCGTCGCTGCGCTGGGGAATCCGGATGGAGTCTATGCGACGATTTCAGGCTTTGGCGGCAGTCATGTGTTCTGGTCGAGTGATGCCGGGGCACATTGGGAAAATATTACAGGAGATTTGCCTAATGTTCCCGTGCAGGATATTGCGATTAATTTGAACGACGCGTCCACGCTCTATGTCGGCACAGACCTCGGAGTTTATCAGACGACGAATCACGGCCAGAACTGGGAAATTTTTGGTTCAGGTTTTCCGGTGGTGGTCGTCGATGATATGGAGATGCAGGCCAGAACAGGGATGCTGCGCGCAGCGACTCACGGACGCGGTTTGTGGCAGATTCCTACGGGCAATCCATCGGTGAGTTTTCTCTATCCGAATGGGAGTGAATTGTTAGCGGTTGGCACACCGATTGAGATGCGCTGGGCGGGAGAGGATTTCAGCGGCGATGTTTCCATTGAGCTCAATCGCGAATACCCCGGCGACACATGGGAACCCTTGTATACTTCCACACCGAATGACGGCGCTGCAGACTGGACGGTGACCGAACCTCTTACGAATCATGCGCGTTTCCGAATTACGCATCTGACTTTGCCGGATCAAAACGATACAACGAACGCGGATACACGCATCGTCGAACCCGGTTTGCGCTTAAGTTCGCCGAATGGCGGAGAAGCCATCTACGTGACAGCGAACACCTATATCACCTTCGAAAGAATCCTTCTGAACGATACTCTGGTCATCGAATTGAATCGTGATTATCCGTCCGGCGAGTGGGAATCCATCGATGAAGCCGTGATTGCGGATTTGGAAATACGTTGGCTGGTGCGCGGCGCTTCCAGCGATAATGCCCGCATGCGCATCACTTCGCTGACGAATCCGAGCATTGGGGATACGTCGGATGCTGATTTCTCACTTGTGACTCCTGAGATGACGTTGTTCTATCCCAATGGCGGTGAGCTGCTGTATGTGGACAGCACCGTCAGCATCGAATGGAGCGCTCCGGATATCGAAGGCCGCGTACAGATTTCCATTAATCGCGACTATCCCGATGGCGATTGGACGCATGTTTATTCCAACACGTCCAACGACGGCCAACAAAACTGGACAGTCAGCGAACCTATTTCAGAGAATTGCCGGATGCGAGTGAGAGCGATTATGGCGACGGAAGTCGAAGTCATCAGTGGAGATGATTTTGAAATTCAATCACTGTCAACACCGTCACTTGCGACAATCCCGACGGCTTTCCGCGTTTTGCCGCCGGCGCCGAATCCCTTCAATCCTGAGACAGTTATTACTTTCGAGTTGCCATCACTGCGGCAAGTAAAAATCGAAGTTTTTAACCGATTGGGCAGGCGCGTCAGCGTCTTGAAGGAAGAAACCATGCCTGCCGGTGTGCATCGGGTGACATTCAATGGCGCGAGTTTGAGTTCGGGAATATACTTTATCCGCGTGCAAGCAGGCTCCGAATTCGATATTGCAAAAGTGGCTTTGGTTCGTTAAAATATTTTTCTAAAGCAGACGCCGGGGAGTTCTTTGTGCTCCCCGATCTGTCTCTTTTATTTAGATTATCACCTTTCCCCACCTGATTTCCCATGGAACTTTTCCGAATCGGATTTATTCCCGTTACCCTGATTGATGTTCTGGATGTTCTGGTCGTCACGTTTATCTTCTGGAAACTCTATCAGATTATGCGAGGGACGCGAGCGTCTCAGATGTTCGCGGGGCTTCTCGTTCTCTTTGTCTTTGCCATCCTCTCTCGAGTGTTGAACATGAGCGGCACAAGCTGGCTCGTACAGAGTGTCGTTACAGTCTGGGTGGTCGCGTTCGTGATTCTTTTTCAGCCGGAACTGCGGCGATTTCTGATGCAGCTTGGGCAGAACCGGCTGGTGCGAGTGCTTTTCAAAACGGAAGGCGCGCGTACTCTCGATGCGGTGGCTCGCGCCGCCGCGCAGCTCTCGAATCGTCGTATAGGCGGCCTGATCGTTATTCAGCGCGATTCCAACATTCATTCCATCGCGGAAAGCGGCGTGCGCATTCAAGGCGAAGTTACAGCGGAACTCCTGCTTTCCATTTTTCATCAGCGAACGCCGCTGCATGATGGAGCAGTCATTATTACCGGAACAACCTTAGAAGCCGCCCGTTGTTTGCTGCCCTTAAGTGAGAATCCCGATTTGGATTCGGAACTCGGAACACGTCATCGCGCCGCTCTGGGAGTCACGGAAGAATATGACTGCGTCACGGTGGTTGTTTCGGAAGAGACCGGAACGATTTCACTGGCGCACGATGGGAAATTCGCCGCACGGAACCTCGGCGAACCGGAACTGCGCGACGCCCTAAATCATCTTTGCGAACGAGGAAAGATTGGCCGCAAGAAAAAAGAAAAAAAGAGAGACGCAAAAGGACAAGACGACGCGAGCGCAGAAGATATGGCAGCGTCTGGTTGAACTCTATCCGCATTCGACAGCGCTGAATCATCGCACTCCGCTTCAGCTTTTAATCGCGGCGATTCTTTCGGCGCAGTGTACCGATGTACGCGTGAACGAGGTCACGAAATCTCTCTTCAAGAAATATCGCAAACCCGAAGATTATTTAGCGGTGCCTGCGGAAGAATTGGAAGAGGATATCCGTTCGACCGGTTTCTTTCGCGCCAAAACCAAATCCATTCGCGGGATTTGTGAAGCACTTTCTCGGGATTACAGTGGAAGAATTCCCGAAACTATGGAAGAGATGCTCAAACTTCCGGGTGTGGGGCGAAAGACGGCGAATGTTGTTTTAGGCACAGCGTTTGGTTTGGTTACCGGCGTGGTTGTCGATACGCATGTGAAGCGTCTGGCGTTTCGCATGGGACTTACTAAAGAGACTGACCCGGAAAAAGTCGAACGCGCTCTAATGGAGCTGTTGCCTCAAGACATCTGGATCGATTACAGCCACGTGATTATCTGGCACGGTCGCCGCATTTGCAACGCCCGCAAGCCGAAATGCTTGGAGTGTCCAGTCGAAGATATTTGTCCACGTGAAGGAGTAACGACAAGCGCTTAATACTTTCTGACAAAAAAAGAAAAAGGCCGAGCTGACATGCCCGGCCTTTTTTATTTTCGTTGAACGCTGAAGCACTACTTGCAGATTTTTCTGCAGGATGGGGAGCAGGTTTTCGCACAGGATTTTGCAGAGGAGCTGGATGTCTTGCAGAATTTCTTCATACTCCTCTTCGACGCGAAGTAATAGCGCTTGCCGTCTTGGTCGTGATAATTGGTTTTAGCGGTGACAACCCTTTTCTTGCCGCTGACAGGATCCGAAAAATGCTTCCCGGATTCATCCACACTTAGAATGTTTGCAGGTACAGCGAAATTTGCAAGCCATTTAGATGGATTCGCTTGAAACTTGGTTTCGCAGCCCGCGCAGCAGTGATAGTAGCGAACGCCATTAATATCAGAATAAGAAGGCGCAGTACTGACGAGGCCTTCACCGCCCATGACAGGGCAGGTATAATGCTTCTGTCCATTCGCGGTTGTCCATACATTTCCTTCGGTCATGCTGACTTCAGCATACGAAACTTGCAGCGTGATTGCCATCAAGCAAACTGCAAATATTACAGACATTTTTCTCATCGTTTTTCTCCTTTTACAGACGATTGAATGAATAGGTTATACCCAAATGAAAAATTCTTCCAAGATGGCGTCCATTTCCGTCGTGGTTTCAAGGGAATCCAGAGGCTAACTACATGTAAATTAAATTTTACGACTATACGAATCTTTTAACTCCGAAAAGCAATTCTAAGTTCCAAAAAAAACGCGGGCAGGAAAAATCCATGCCCGCGCTTTGACATTAAGTGTCGAGTTGTTTCCTATTCCATCGCACTTAGAAGTTCCATCGATTTCTTGGGATTCATCAGCCGGATTTCCCGGTCACCTGCGGAAGTGACATCAGAGCCGCGGATGATTAAATCGCGAATTTGCGCCGGAGTTAAATCGGGCTTCACCGCGAACAGTTTACCGGCGAGGTTTGTGGTATTTGGGGAGGACATCGAGGTGCCGGACAGTTTCATTTCATCGCCGCCGGGAACATAGCTGAGCACTTCAAAGCCGTTTGAATACACATCCACTTTACCGAAGCTCGTAAAGTTAGTCTCGTCACCGGCCTGATCCACCGCTCCGACAGACATGATGTTCGGCAAATCGTAGGCACTGGGATAAAACTCCTCAAAGACCACATCATTGTTCGCGTTACCTGCCGATGTGATAAAGAGAATGTCCGGCGCGTTTTTGATCGCCGCATAGAGAGCCTTATTGACGATTTCAAAAATCTGACGCGCCAGAACCTTGCGTTCTTCCGGAGTACCACCGGCGTTGTTGGCTTCCAGAGCCGACTCCACGTCAGCGAGAGAACCGCCCCAGCTCATATTTACAGCGCGGACTCCCTGTGTTTTGAAATACTCGATGGCTTCTTCAATGGCTTTCGCATCTTTTTTGGCTTGCGCAATCGTTGGTTCCTCAGGAATCAGGTGATGATCGTACGTGAGGCGAGCTGCTAAAATCCGCGCAAACGGATTTCCTTTCGTGGTAATACCGGCGACGTGAGTGCCGTGGCAATAGTTGCCGTATTTCGAGATGCCTTCAATAAACGGTTTCACCGAATCCTGCGCCAGAGTGCTGAGGAGCTTTTTCAAGTCTTGTGCTTCCGGGCTGTCGATGCCGGATGTGATGTCCGTCAGCCCTTTCATCTGCTTTTGCAAACGCGGGCGTTCTTTGGCAACATCTCCGATAGGATAAAGCAAATCGGGTGTTTTATCCGCATGCAAGGTGTACGCGATACCGAATACATCATCGACGTAGCCGTTATTATCATCGTCTTTTTTATTGTTCGGTATTTCCTTAGTATTGAGCCACATTTGATTTGTGAAAATATCTGTATCCACACCCGAATCCCAGACAGCCAAAACAACGGGGGCTTTACCGTCTTTTGGTGTCAAAGCGATGTCGCGCTCCGCCCAGATGTCTGGTTTTTCGACTTTGTGCGCGTCGATGGTTTCTGCATATATGGCTGCCATTTCATCTTTAAGCGGCAGGTAAGTGCGAACCATAAAGGCGTTGTTTAAAAGACCGGTCGCGATATCCTTACTCATCTCGCCGCCGCTTTGGTCCAGCATCGGCTGGATTCTGGATTCAATCAATCCCGCGATAAGATTCCGGGAGAGGATTTCTGAGCTGCCTTTCCTCTGCTTGATGTCGGCTTCGCAATCTGCATAGGGTAGCGCATCGACCATTTTTTTCATTTCCGCGCGGAAATTCGCTGTGAAATCGCCGCTGCCTGAACGCTTGGCTTTGATAAAGGCTTGTGTGAACAGTCCGGTCATGAGCCGTGTGGCCAGCTTATCTTCAAGCTTTTTCCGCTTCTCAAGAAGTTCGAGGTACGTGTCGTAATCGCCTTCCAGCATAGCGATGATGCCGAGGTCGCCATAGTATCCCTGCAGCGTGGTTCTATCGTCGATCTCATACGTGTCCAGATCTTTTTCCAGATCCTTTCTAATTTCGGCGGCGAGTTTCATCACCGCGGCGTCATCGTCGAGCCAATCAACAGCGTTTCCGTCAATCTTGTACGTGTACCGGGGTAAATCGTCCAGCTTCTCGATTTTGATTTTTTCCGCAGAAAGGGACGTCAGGCTTGTCCCGAAAAGCAGAGCAAAACAGCCAAACCAGATTGCCGCTGTGCGTGCTGCGCGTTTCATAGCATTCTCCATAGAAAAATTATGAGTCTTAAAGAATTTACCATACACTCTATAAGATACGCAAAATCGTGAAAAGTTTCAAGGTTCCGAATGGGTGTCGCATTTACCACGGCGTAAATTCCCCCTATCGGCGGGCTCCCGCCCGTCGCTGCAATGGACAGGCAGGAGCCTGCCCGTAATGAGATGTTTTTACGGAACAGAAAACAAGGCGCGGAGCAGACCTAATTCACTCCGCGCCAAAAACGAAACCATGTGCGGCTCAAGACCTAAACAACGCCTTGATCCATCATGGCATCGGCAACTTTGATGAATCCGGCGATGTTGGAGCCGTTGGCAGCTTTGCCGGTTGCCACAAGATAAGAGGATGAGGCAATAAGTGAAAAAGTACATTTGATTGAATCTTAAAGGGTTACAGAAAGGCGTTATCTGGAGAGAGGTGATGACACGTCGCAGAAATGCCCAAATTTTAAATATGCAAAATTTGAGCTAACTTGTCAAGAGAAAAATTCCGCTCAGTTGCCTGTGGTGTTAGTTGCTGGCGGTTGATCTAAGCGCACGCCGTGCGGCACTACCAGACTATGTTGGCCGCGGCGAGCTAATACCCCACCGAGGCAGGTTGCCTGACCTGCTTGGAAAATAAAAAGCCCTTGTCATCAAATTTCGACAAGGGCTTTCGTGTTAGAGTTATGACCGAATGTTCACCCCACCGTTACTAAAATCGCTCCGGCGACGCCGACCAGAATCGCTATTGTCCGTTGCAGGTTGATGGGTTCTTTCAAGAAAAAAGCGGCAAAGACAAAGATAAAGATATTGCTCATTTGATTGAGTGCCGCAGCGATGGAAGCTTGAGCGTATTTCATCCCGCCCAGCCAGATAATCATCGAAAGGTAAGCCCCCATAAAGGAACCCGAAAGCGTATATCCCCAGCCGCGCGACGATAACGCCGAAGCCATGATGGCGCGCCGCGCAGGATGCAGCAACAGAATCAGCACCATCACCACGACAGATGCTAAAAGCCGAACCTCGGACACCCACAACAGCGGGGAGCGTTCGAGCAGCGGCTTAATCATGACGATTCCCACCGCCATACCTGCCAAGCCTAAAACACCGAAGGTAATTCCCAAAATCAAATCACGGCGCGAAAGACCGGCTTGTGGTTTCTCCCGCGTGGCAACAAAAACGGCTGAGATAATCAGAAGCGTGCCGACAATCTGCAGCGGCGTCATCCGTTCCCCCAGCCAGAGAACCGAAAGCGATATAATCGATGGGCTGTAAAGGCATTCCACGATAGCGGTCAGTCCTGCACCTAAGCGGTTCAGGCACATGAAAAAGAGCGTATCCGCGATGCCGATGCCGAGTGCGCCGCTGGCCATGAGCAATAGATATTCGCTGGCGGGAACATCACGAAACAACGTTCCGCCGAATAGCCAGATGGTCGGCAGCAGCAGCACAGACGCCAACGTATTTTTATACAGATTCAGCCCAATCGGATGAACCGTTTCTCCGCTTTTCTTGAAAAGGATAACCGCAATCGCCCATGCAATTGCCGCTCCCAAAGCCAGCGTATGTCCGATATGAGATTGGATAAAATCCAAGAATCGCCTTTCGATTGAACTTCTCAGGTGGCCTACAATAAAGACAAATTACATCTGATTTGCAAGTCGCATAGGCACTTGCTCAAAACGCGCGGATTTTGTATATTTTTATAGACACAAACAATTTTTAGGCAGCTCTATTACCATGACTCCAAAACAAACAGCACTGACACCGATTCATCAAAGGCTCGGGGCGAAGATGGTGGACTTCGGCGGTTTCCTGATGCCCATCCAGTACACATCGATACGAGCCGAACATCGCCGCGTTCGGACAACCGTGGGCGTGTTCGATGTTTCGCACATGGGAGAATTTGTCGTTCGCGGGCCGGATGCGGAAGCGTTTTTGAATAGAACGACTGTGAACAATGTCCGAAAATTGCAGGTTCATCAGGTTCAGTACACTTGCGCTTGTTATCCTGACGGCGGCATTGTCGATGATTTGCTCGTGTACCGTTTGCTGGATCATTATATGGTCGTGGTGAACGCGGCGAACCTCGACAAGGACTGGGCGTGGCTGATGGAGAACAAGCGCGGCGACTGCGAACTGGAAAACATTTCCGACGCTTATTCTCTCTTAGCGGTTCAGGGACGTGATGCCGAAGCGGTCATACGGAAACTAACCACAGAGGATTTGGCCGCGATTCAATTCTACTGGTGCGTTGATAATGAAGTCGCCGGTTTACGCACGTTGATTTCCCGCACGGGCTACACGGGGGAAGCAGGATTCGAGCTGATGGTCAAGAACGACGACGCACCCGCGCTTTGGGATGCGCTCTTCGATGCGGGCAAAGAATTCGATATCGAACCCATCGGTCTGGGCGCGCGCGACAGCCTGCGGTTGGAAATGAAATATTGTCTCTACGGAAACGACATCGATAAAACAACAAATCCTCTTGAAGCCGGATTGGGCTGGATTACGAAACTCAAGAAAGGCGATTTTATCGGTCGTGACGCGCTGCTTCGAGCAAAAGAAGATGGCATCAAACGCAAGCTCATCGGTTTCGAAATCGAAGGCGCTGGTTTCCCGCGGCCGCACTATCCGATTCTTTCGGACGGCAAACAAGTCGGTCAGGTAACCTCAGGAACCGTTTCGCCGATGCTAAATAAAGGCATCGGTTTAGGCTACGTTCCGATTGAACTCAGCGACATCGGCACCTCCCTCGAAATCGACGCCCGCGGTCGAACCCTCCCCGCCAAGATTGTCAAAACCCCCTTCTACAACCGCCCGTATTAAAGAGACTTCCCCCCGCCTGCTCACGTCATCCTACGGGCTGGCTCTGCCTGTCCGTAAATACATGATGTTCGGATGTAAGCGCACTGCCGTGCGGCACTACCGGATATGTCCGCCCGTTGCTTTTCCTCGCCGAGCCCGGTTACGCAACGTTTCGCCGAGGCAGATACCCTGACCCCAAATCTCGCCGAGGCAGATCCCCTGATCTGCCCGGAATGCCTAAACAACAGAGGCATAAACGACTATTGACCCACACCAAACCCTCCGGCAATCTATAAGACCATATTCTTCAAAGAATTCACAACCTTAGAAAGATGAAATAAATCACCTATTCTCTTGCAATTCCGAGCAGGTTGATTTATATTTATCTACACAGATTCATCAAATCCATACCAGCTTTTTAATAAGAGGATGAACCATGCGCAGTGCTTCGATTGTTTTATTCATTCTAATCCTGCCGGTTTTAGTATTCGCTCAAGCCCCGGACAGCTTGTGGAGTCGCAACTTCGGAGGAACTTTTACGGACGAGTGCAATTCAATCCAGCAAACATCAGATGGGGGGTATATCTTGGCAGGTTACACCTATTCTTTCGGACAAGGAGGACGTGATTTCTGGTGGGTGAAAACGGATACTGATGGATTAGCACAGTCGACTCACACCTTTGGAGGAGACCATGATGACGAATGTCGCTGCATTGAACAAACCTCCGACGGCGGCTTCATCTTAACAGGATACACATATCCTCGCGTACCCGGGTATAATGATTTGTGCGTCATAAAGACGGATACAAGTGGTTCGCTCATCTGGAGCCGAATACTTGGTGGCAATTCTTATGATGAGGGCCAGTCTATTCAGCAAACCTTGGATGGTGGCTATATCGTAGCGGGGCAAACGGCCTCATTCGGTGCGGGTGATTGGGATTTCTGGCTAGTAAGAATGGACTCGAATGGTGATAGTGTTTGGAGCCACACCTTTGGGGGCGCCTATCCAGATATATGCTATTCCGTTCAGCAGACAACAGACAGCGGTTACATTCTCGCGGGGTACACTCAGTCGCACACAGGAGGTCAGGATTTTTACATGGTGAAAACAGACAGTCTTGGTGATACACAATGGGCGCGAACCTATGGAGGGGCCGACTGGGATCGAGCGACCTCTGTTCAACAGACTAGCGATGGGGGCTACGTGTTAGGAGGATGGACCGATTCGTTCGGAGCTGGAAATAAGGATTTCTGGCTTGTGAAGACTGACTCTGTTGGCGACACTCTCTGGACTCGAACTCTGGGAGGTAATAGCGATGATGTATGCTATTCCGTTCGACAAAGTACAGACGGAGGTTATATCTTGGCAGGATATACTTTTTCTTTCGGTGTAGGAATATCTGACGCTTGGTTAGTCAAGGTTGATGCCAGCGGGGACAGTATATGGAGCCGTACCTTCGGAGGAAGTCATAGTGATATGTGCAATTCGGTTCGACAAACCTCGGATGAGGGTTATATACTGGGAGGTCTCACCAATTCTTATGGCACAGCGAGCTCTGGCGATTTCTGGATGGTGAAGACGGGGCCGGAATATCCGAATGTTGGGTATGTGACTTTGATTCAGCCGGGGCCGCCGGATTGGGGCTATCAGTTGAATTGGGTCAGCGGTTCCCTGTCGCGTTTTACATTCACAAATTTCTGCGATGGAACAGTGGGCTCTGTGGGAGGAGCCGCTACTGCCGCAGGGTGGATAGCAACAAACTACGCGGACTCGATTGTGTTCATGTCTTCAACACCACTCACCTCCGGCACGATTGACACATTTTGGCTTTCGCATCCATGGTGCAGCGATGTTGTTGACTGGACGGTTGGTGACAGTTCGGGAAGTGTGGATGGGCCGTTGCCTGTGGAAATGACAACGTTCCAAGCTATCGCAGGCGATGGGCAGGTGACTCTGCAATGGCGGACGGAAAGTGAACTCGACAACGATCATTTTATCTTATACAAACGCAAAGCCGGAGAAGAAGATTTTCATGCGTTTACCGAAATTCCCGGTCATGGAACAACTTCCGAACCGCACGACTATCAATTTGTAGATTCGTGGGTGCAGAATGGTATAGCCTACGACTATCAAATTTCTGATGTAGATATCGCCGGACGCGAAACATTCTATGAGCAAATCGTTTCCGCCACACCCGGCAGTGACATTGTACCCACTGAGTTCTCTCTTCATCAGAACTACCCGAATCCGTTCAATCCGGTGACAACGATTCGTTATGATGTGAAGGAAGTCGGACTTGTTTCGCTAAAAGTTTTCGATTTATTAGGTCGTGAGGTGACGACACTTACCCATGAAGAACATTCCGCCGGTTCTTATTCGGTTACATGGAATGCTGCCGGTATGCCATCCGGGATTTATCTTTGCCGGATGGAAACGGAAGGATTTGCGCAGGTGAGGAAGTTGTTGTTGGTTAAATAAGCATTCCGGGCAGATCGGGGGATCTGCCTCGGCGAGGATCGCGTAGGGAGAGATATGCAAATAGGTGAAGACATGTTTGAGGGACTGGAAAGCATAAACACCCGTCCTAAGCCATTTGAGTTCTATACGGCAAGTGATCTTTGGACGGATGATCATACTTCGAAGAAGATGCTTTCTTTCCATCTGAACGAGGACATTGATGTTTCATCCCGTTGTGCAGCTTTTATCGACCGATCGGTCGAATGGATCGTTTCCCATTTCAACGTCGGCGCAGGGACAAAAATCGCTGACTTCGGATGTGGTCCCGGATTGTACGCCGCACGATTGTCCCAAAGACGAGCAGATGTTACCGGAGTCGATTTTTCAAAGCGCTCCATTCAACATGCACAGGAGGTAGCATCGTCAAAAGGATTGTCCATTCAATATGTAAATCAGAACTACCTTGAGTTTGAGAGTGACGATCGATTTCAGATCATGCTTTTGATCATGTGTGATTTCTGTGCTCTCAGTCCTAACCAAAGAAGACAAATGCTGAGCAAGTTCCACGCTCTTCTGGAACCGAATGGTTCCGTTCTACTGGATGTATATTCTCTGACGGCCTTTGAGCAGCGAGAAGAGACAGCAAAGTATGAAGCCGATCTCCTCGATGGTTTCTGGTCTCCGGATAAATACTACGGATTCTTGAATACGTTCAAGTACGAGGAGGAGAAAGTAATTCTCGACAAATTTACGATTGTGGAAGCAGCACACACACGAACCGTCTATAACTGGCTGCAGTATTTCACCCCTGAAACATTGGAGAAAGAACTTGTGGAATGCGGCTTTACCGTTGAAAAAATTTATTCGAATGTTGCTGGTTCACCATACAATCCTGAAAGTCCGGAATTTGCCGTCATTGCCAAAAAGGCATAGAATGCAAGGAGCACAGAACAAAGTGCTGCTCTCCCCCCCGCAAGCGGGGGGAGATGATAGGGTCGGCTGCAAGCAGCCAACACCGCAGAATAAAAGGAGCAGTCATGATTGGCTGCTCCTTTTTGTGTAAATAAATCGAATTTGAATAGTATGTCAGGGGACTTTTTCCGTGCGGCGGGCTTCACCCATCCATAGGCCGAGGTCCATGACTTCGCTGTGCTCGTCTTCATCATCGGGTGGTGAATCCGATGAAGGGAAGTCATGCTCGCCGAAAGCGGTCAGGAACCATCCTACCCAGCGATAGACATCATTGCGGCGAATTTCCGCGCGGAGGGTTCGCATGCGGCGGCGGCGTTCGTCGGCATCCATGTGATAGGCGCGATGAATCGTATCGGCCATTCCTTCGATGTCATAAGGATTCGCCATGAGCGCGCCTTTGGAAAGCTGGTCGGCGGTGCCCGCGAATTCGCTGAGAATAAGCACGCCGTTGTTGTCAACACTGGCGGCGCAATATTCCTTTGCGACCAAGTTCATCCCGTCGCGAAGCGGAGTGACGAACGCGATTTCGCAGGCTTTGTAATGCCCTAAAAGCTGCGCCCGTTCGAGACTTTGGAAGACATAGTGAATCGGAATCCATCCGTGCTGCGAAAATTTCGCGTTGATGCGACCGACAAGACCGTCCAATGTTTCCTTCAATTTCTGATAGCCGGGCACATCGGCGCGGCTGGGAATAAGAACCTGAACGAGGGAGATATTTTCGCGCAAGTCCGGATATTTTTCCAACGCGCGTTCAAAGGACAGGAATCGTTCCGGGATGCCTTTCGTATAGTCGAGGCGATCCAGTCCCAGCAAAAGTTGTCTGCCGGGAAGATTTTCGTGGAGATACCACGCGGCTTCCGCGGCTTCCTCTGTGCGTGCTCCTTCGTCGAATTCTTTGAAGTCGATACTGATGGGAAAATGCGCCACCTTCACTGTGCGTTCGCCATACTGGATAAACGAAAGCCGCCGCTTGATGGTAACCCAGATTTCGGGGATGAGCGCTTTGACGCATTGCGTAAAATTGCGACGGTCGCGCAGTGTTTGAAATCCGAGCAGGTCGTATTCCATGAGTGCGCGAATAATTTCCCGCTTCCACGGCAGGCGGCGAAAGAGATCGAGCGATGGAAAAGGAATATGCAGGAAAAAGGCAAGAGGGCGTTTCACATTTAATTTTCTCAGATGATGAGCGACAAGCATTAATTGATAATCATGAATCCATAGAAAATCCTTCGGGCGAATATGCTGTGAAATCGTCTCTGCAAATTTGCGGTTGACATCGACGTAAGTGTTCCAATCTTCCAAATCGAATTTGCAATAACCTAAAAGATCATGAAAGAGAGGCCAGATGGCTTCGTTAGAGAATCCATGGTAATATTTTTCGACTTCGTCTTGTGCGAGAAAAACCGGAGCCAAATCGAACGATTGCTTCTGGCTGAAGTCGTTCAGCAAATCACCAATGGCTTCCTTTTCCCCAGGCCCAGGCCATCCAGCCCACAAGCCCCGACTTTTTTTCATGACGGGTGTGAGCGCGGTAATCAAGCCGCCGGCTCCGGGACGGATGTGCTGATTTTCGCCATCCTGTTCGACAACAACCGGCAGCCGGTTTGAAATGATAAAAAGCCGTTTCCATTTCATTCGCATAGCTTTTCCTAACGTTTACTTTTGAATATACAGAGTCTGTGTGGGATAAGCGAATTCGATTTTTTCTGTTTCGAATTTGCGGCAGAGTTTCAAATTTATTTCCTGCTGAATATCCATATACAAGTTGTAATCTCCGCTTGCTACATAGTAGACGACTTCGAAAATCAAAGCCGAGTCGCCAAACTTCTGAAAGTGTGCGCGGTCGAACCGAATCTTATCAATCGATTCGATAATTTCTTTTACCATCGCAGGAATCGCTTCTGCTTTGTCGGCCGGCGTCTGATAAACCACGCCGAAAGAGAAAACAATTCGCCGTTCCTTCATGCGCTTGTAATTCTTCACGCGGCTGTTGATTAAGTCCGAATTCGCGAAAATAAGTTGTTCACCCGAAAGGCTGCGAAGGCGGGTTGTTTTCACACCGATGCTCTCCACCGTCCCCAGAAAATCTCCCACAATGATGAAATCACCGACTTCAAAGGGTTTATCCAAGACAATGGACACCGAGTTGAACACGTCACTCAAAATATTCTGCACCGCTAAGGCAATCGCAATGCCGCCAATTCCCAGTCCGGTAATTAGCGGGGTGATTTCGATGTTCAGATTGTCCAACGCCAGAAGGATAACCACCAGCCACAAAACCAAGCGAGCGAAGAATGTGATAACGCCGTAAGCCGAAGCGCTCGCGGGATCTTCGGCTTTCTTCTTCTGAACTTCCCGGCTGATCCAAAAAGAGATAAGCGCATTTCCCCAAAAACCAACCTGCAAAAAGACAATGATCAAAACAACAATCTGAACGATTCGTGATACGGTTTCCGGCAACACGACGAACTGCAGGCCGATATAGAGCGATAGAATTAGAAGCGAAAGATATTTGGTGTCTCTAAAAACCGCCAGAATCGCATCATCGATGTCTGTTTTGGTACGCTGTGCAATGGCGGCAAGTCGCCTGCTGACAAAACTTATGATGATTCGGAGAATAAATGGAAGAACAATCGTTATGACGGCGGCGAGTAGCCAGCCCCACAAGGGATTGCCGTAGTATGTCGAATACAGGAAGTTCATCAATTACCTCTGCAAATAGTTATCCAATTTTTTAGGAACTCGATAAGATCATCCGGAGGCTGAAGCCACAGGTCTGCTGCTGTCGAACGAAACTTCGGACGCACTAAAACCGCGAGTCCTTTTCCTTTCAGCTCGCGGAAGGCGTCTTCGTCGGTTAAATCGTCTCCCAGATAAGCCATAGTCGCTCCTTCGCTCATCTCCGAAATTATTGTGCGCACCGCGACGCCTTTATCTTTTCCCGCCGCTCTCAGTTCAATTCCCCCATCAAATTCCTTCGCGATAAGGCCGGAATCCTCTGGAAGTGATGACCATTTCCGCAGCGCTTTCTCTCGAATTTCACGCACGATGCTTTCATTTGTTCCTCGCCAGTGCAGAGCGAAACCCGCTGGTTTTGGTTCGTACCGTGGCTGCAATCCTTCTGCTTCAATCCAATCGGGCACTTGGGCGAGAACTCGCCGTATCGGTTCACTTAAATCAGGCGCCACATGTCTGCCGTCCGGCAGAAGGCGTTCCCATCCGTGCGAGCCCCAGATTTCGGGCAGTTGTTTCAGACGCAGCAACGGGACAAGGTCGTCGATTGCGCGACCGCTGATGATAACGACTCGAAGTTGTTTCGCGTCAATCAGAGCACTTAAAAGCTCCCGGACACCCGGATAGAGTGTGGCTTCATCCCGTTCAACACGGAACGGAGCCAGCGTCCCATCGTAGTCCAGCAGGAGTGCGCGGTTCGAGGCGCGGCGCAGTTTTTTGAAAAAGGTATTTAAGTGGGTATCCTCATTGAGGATTTTCATAGGACTGATCCGCCATAAGGCGATCGGATAAACCCAAACGCAATCCTAACATAAGCGTCAGGTATTCGCGCAGGTGACGGGTGAGCAGGAAATTTTCTCTAACGAATTGCCGGGCGGTTTCTCCCATAACATCCATACGCTCCGGTCGTCGAAGGAGTTCTCGCATTCTCAGCGCAGCGCCTTCGGGGGAATTCACGAGGAAGCCGGTGTGATGATTGAAGACCTGAAGACGAATGCCTCCTGCGTTCCCGCCAATTACCGGTTTGCCTTTCCACATCGCCTCGGTGACAGTAAGCCCGAAACCTTCTTGAAGCGATTTTTGAACGACGATGGTCGATGCGCGCTGAAGCGCATTGATGGTTCGGTGAGCATCACTGGGGAGAAGGAGCACGTGGATATGCGGATTTCCCTGAGCGGCTTCCTGAACTTCTTCAAGCACAGCCGCGCCTTCCGGGTCGTCTGTTGCTCCTCCTCCGGCGAGGATGAGTTCCGCTTCCATTGTCTCTGTCAGCATTTGAAACGCTTCAATGACGCCGATGGGATCTTTGAAACTATCAAACCGAGAAACTTGTGTGATAATCGGAACATCATTCGGAATTCCGTATCGTTCCAACGTTTCTTCGATTTCGCGGGATGGAATATCGCAGTTTTTTTCACTGAGCGGATCGATACTGGGAGCGATAATGAATTGCGGATGCTCCAGCGATTGAGCAAAATCGGGCATCGAGTAAATGCTGGCATCATAACCCGATACTTTCGATTTTAGATAACCCCAGACTTTTCGCACCGGATGACTAACATCGATATGGCAGCGCCAGACCCATTTTCCTTTTCGCTTCGGGCAGAGTTCCAACAGAGGCGCCGGTTGAGGGTCGTGGATAAAAACAAAATCCGCTTCTTCTAAAATTGGCCGAAGCCGTTCGGCGTTCTGGCGTGCGGTTTCCTCATAGACTTCAATCTTAGATGGAGGCAGCGTGACCGGTTTGCCCTGCAGACCGTTGTGAAAAGCTTTGGTTGTTTTGTAATAATCTTCTTTGCCTTCCACAACTTCCCAAGACGCATCTAATCCAAGATCCTGCATCAGAGGAACGAGCCAAACCAGAATTTCGGCAACGCCGCCTCCCACGCGTGTCGAATTGACATGGACGACTTTCGTTCCCTCCAAATCGTCCGCCAACTGACGCAACTGAGATACGGCAACAAGCCCGGCAACATCTTCGTATGCTTTCAAACCCTTCATCGAACTTCAACTCCCCCCTGAAAGGCAGCCTGAGCAGCCTTCACGAGAGCGTCCTTTAATTCCGAAAGGCTTAAAAAATAAAAGTCGATATGAGCAAATGCTCGAAGGAGTTCCTCGGGTTTTTCTTCCAAATCCGCCAGCCATGTCGTGAAATCATCCGTTCCATCCGGCGTGCGCCTTCGCGCTTCCACGAAATGATAATAAATCGCGCTGAGGCTCATGTCCGGCAGATGATTGACCAAATCTTCAGCCGTCTCCAATGTTGCATGTGTGTCAAAGACAATTGTTACTCCCCGCATAAAGCGAAACTCTTCTCCCTTGGGAACCCAGGGGATATACGGAACTTCACTCAAGCGTTCGTCTAATATATCAAGAACTTTCTCGCGGAGAGAGTCGATATTTTTGAAAATATAAGGGTTGATAATTCCGAGTCTCTCGGCGAGCACGCGGTCGCGGAGATGGCGCGATGCCCACACGGCAAAATCGTTTCGAAATTCCGGATCATCAAACGTCGGACGCACGAGTGTTTCGCAGAAGTGATGGTACAGAGTTTCGGCGGGACATACGGCGATACGTTCCCGCAGCTCCCGCAGATTCACCGCTGAACTCACTCCGCCCATGCGAGTAATAATCGCACAGTCCTGGACTTTAAAGGGAGGTCTATCCGTTTTTTCTGATACCATGACTTCTGTTCTTTCGGTTGAAAATACAGAGTAGGTTTCTATATCGTTTGATTACAGCGAATTATGTTGCCAAAAGACGAATTGCGGTTTAACCGCAGATGACCCTCTTACTAACCTAAGAAGAATTTTATGGAAAATCAAGAACAAGATTAGAATCTCAAGCAATAAATAAAGGAGCAAGTTTCATACCTGCTCCTTCAAATCTTTTTCATCGCCGCGGCATGTGTCCCGCAAATCTATTTTATAAATCCGGGAGAATAACGCAGGGACTGGTGCCGACGATGTAAGATGCATAAACGCTGTCGCCGCGTAATTCATCGATGCGGTTATCATCGAAGCAGGAAACGAAAATGCGTCCGTCTTCGAGAATCGCGATATCGTTTACTCCATTGCCTGTAGCGATGGGGTTTTCTGAGTCGTGCAATATCTCGCCGGTATCATACCGATATTTCAAGACAATGCCCGCAGGAGCGCCGGCGAAAGCCCAGCCTCCCGCCGAAAGATAAGCCGTCGTGTCCGGTGCAAACGCAACATGATTCGGAGTTCCTCCCGTTTCGATAATTCTGTGAATGGAAAGCGAATGGGGATTCACAATATATACCTTGCCCGGAACGCCGGAATAGTCTCCGGTACATACCACATGCAGCCAGCCTAAAGGATCCATCAGAATATCCTGTGGATTGATTCCCACCTGCAGCGAGTCCACAACGTCCCAACTGTTCAAATCATATTTCCAAACGGAGCCTTCAAGAAACGTATAGGTACCGAAATCATAACCGGTATTCGCAACATAAGCAAAATCTCCCGCGACAGCAATCGGCCCGGGCGCTGTGCCCGCCTCAAGGGTTCGCACGATTTGTCGCGACTCCAGCGACAAGACGCTGATGCTGTTTTGTATGCAGTTCGTGATGAGCAGGTTTCCACGTCCATCGGATGCGACTGCCCACGGATTATTATTCTGAGCAACTCCAACATCCACCACGCCGTCTGGAGAAAGTGTTCCGTCATCAGCAATGTGAAAGAAGTTCAAGTCGTTGGACAGGCTGTTGACAACAATGAGTAAATCTCCAGCGATGGTCATGTCATTGGGGGAATTCCCAAGGCCGAAAACATCATTGCTGACATCTCCCGACTCCAGATTGATAACCGACAGCGTGGTCATGTTTGCCACAAAAAGATTTGTCGGTCCGGTTTGAATAGGTGGAGAATTGTCCTCGCTCTCATCACATCCAATTGCGAAAATCAGAACAAGAAGGGAAAGTAATAAGGCACGATGCATGATCGTCTCCAAGTAAAGATTATTTTTCGATAGACAATTGCAATTCATAATTGCGTCCGGGCATCGGGGAGCGCTCGATAATCATGTAGTCTTTGTTCAGTATGTTGCTTACTCGCCAGCGAATCGCGAATTTTGCGAGGGACAGTTTTTTGTTCCATCCGAGTGATAGATCGAAGACGGTGAAGGGTTTCAAATCGCGTTGCGCCGTCGAGAGCGGATCTGTGTTGTCTTCCGTCGTATATCTGCGTCCCATCATGCGTGCGCCAAAAGACCATTCGAAATTCCGTACTCGCGCTTCAACGGAAGCTCCTCCTTGCGCCTGAGGTTGAAGCGGCAGAACTTTGTTCATAAAATGCGGCTCAGGTGTCTTGTTGAGGGGCTGCTGCAGTGTAGTATGTCCTCGAACAAGCAATCTGTCTTCGAAGATAGAAATATTCCCGGAGAATTCGACTCCCTTGATTTCTCCAATCGCCAGATTATCCGGCCAGTATTGACCTCGAAAATTGCGACGCCAGACAATCATATCCTCGATTCGATTCCAAAACGCGCTGACCGAACACTCGAAAGAGGGTAATCGGTCGCCGCGCTTGTGATGATGCCTCAATAAAAATCCGACATCACCATCGCGACCGCGTTCGGGTTTCAGATGCCGGTTTCCCATAGCGAATTCGCTTTCGACGAGAAACAGACTGACAAACGAAGGCATTTGATAGGACGAACCGTAGCTGCCGGAAAAAATCAGATTCCATCGCGATTCCTTCAGAGGCGTTATCGCGAAATGAATTCGCCCGGTGGTATGCGTTTCGTGTTCAAGCTCTGTCTGTTCTACAGCATCGATTCGTCCCTGCGCAGTTAATTGCAAAAACTGCTTTTGTCCCGGCAAAATATGAGTGGTGCCGACACCACTGAGCGCGTTACGACAGACATATCCCAAGCTTCGAGAGGAAAGCTGTCCGTCATTCAGGCGATCCGTTCCCCTGTATTCGTCGCGGCGAAAATGCAGACCGGCTGTGACTTGACTGACCGGGAAACGGTATTTATCATTCGTGAAAGAACCCGTGAGAAATCCGCCCCATTGGCGATTTATATCTTCCGTCCAGACGGGAGCGTGATAGTAAGTTTCATCCTCTTGAGAGTCATATTGCAAACGCGGGCTGTGATACTCCCGGTTTTGAAATGAATAATAATTCGAAAGCGTCATGCGAAAAGGAGAACGCCGCCAATTCAATTGCGAAGAGACTCGCAAGGGCTCGTCTTTGATGGTTGCCTCTGGCGTAGGAGCCTGCGAAATAAGTCCGGGCGAACCACGCTCTCGGGAATCCATATTGAATTGCGACTGCCATTGCCATTGATTGGCAAACTGCCATGTGGCTGAAAGCTGACCCATCGAACGCCGAGAGTGATTGTTTATGCGTTCTTTTTCTTCGCCATTGTCTTCGTAAGAAAAATTTCCTTTTGAACGACTGTGACGAGCATAAATTTCGAATGTCGGTCCGGGTGTGGGAATTCGCATTTGCGCTCGCCCTTCACCATACCCAAAACTTCCTCCCAAAGTGGTCAGTTTGAAAGCAGGAGATTTCTCGGCTTGAGCAGGCATGCGGGTTGTAATTCGAATCACACCGCCTAAAGCTCCCGACCCGGATAACGTCGAAGCGCCGCCGCGGATAATTTCAATCCGCTCGATTTGATCAGAAGGGAATTGGGACAGGTCAACCGCGCCGCCGGAAGCCGCGTTCATGGGGATATCATCCACTTCGACAGCAATCTGGTCCGGACGGCAGCCACGAATGGAAACCGTTTTGCGTCCCCCCCGTCCTCCTTCCTCATAAACCGTCACACCGGGAACTTGCTTCAAAGCATCCGCGGCATCTGCCGCGCCTTGACGAATAATTTCCGTGCTTTGAAGAACCGTCACTGACGGTCCGCGGGAAATATCGGGCGGCAGTGTGGAGACAGTAACAGAGGGGAGTTCAATAGGCGTTGGCTGCAACCTAAAGCCAAGAAAAGTCGTTTCGCCTTCCCGGATTTGTACATCCGTTTCGGTGAAGGTTTCGTAGCCGATATGACGGACTTGCACATCATAGAATCCGGCCGTGAGTCCTCGAATCTCGAAGCGTCCATTCGCATCCGACAGCGTGCCTTTGCCGGTCCCCATCATAGCAACATGAGCCTGCGCGAGCATTTCTCCTGTGTCTGCATCGCGGATAATGCCGGACAGATTCACGTGTACCTGCGCGAAACCAGACTGTACAAGGAAGCAGAAGAGTATCGCCAGCCATAATATCAAGCGGAATGCGATTATTTTGTTGGGTGGAATCATAAAGTTTGCTGCATAAAAAACCCGATCTCTCATCGGGAAAGATCGGGCATGTTTTTATATCATGAGCATCTCTTCAACCCCGAAGGAGGCAACCATAGTATTCAGAGCCGGTCTCCTGACTTGTGTCTCATCCTCTCGCGGCGCCTTCCCAACCGGCAAACCAATCCCGAAGGATTAATCCCACCGACCAGTGGCTTATTACCGCGGTCGTCAACACTTACAGTGGCGGGGGCCATTCCCGATTCTCACGGGATTCCCGAGCACTCTGAAGCAAACAAAGCGTTGTAACAAAGAACTAATACACTATACAAAAATATTCGGAAGATGTCAAGGAGAAAAAAATTCTTCGCTGAGAGAACAAGCCCCCGACCTGAATTCAGATCGGGGGCTAGGGTTAGATTATCGAGAAGAACAAATTACTGAATGAGCAGCATCTTGCGTGTTGCGGTGAAGTCGCCCATCGTTACCGTGTAGAAGTAAATACCCGACGTCAAACCAGTCGCATCGAATGTTGCCGTATAACGGCCGGTGTTCAACTCCTGATTCACCAGCGTTGTTACTTCCTGACCCATCACATTGTAAACCTTCAAGGTCACATGCGTCAAATCAAGAACATCATAGACAATCTCGGTGGACGGGTTGAACGGGTTCGGGTAATTCTGGTGCAGTGCATACTCTGTCACGACCGCTGCCGCGAATGAAGGTGTGGCGGCCCAAACGCTGTTGCCATCGAATTCCAGCTCTTCGCGCTGGCCGAGTTCCACGGCGACAATGCTGTACTCATACCGACGACCATTCATCAGGTTCTGGTCCACATAGGTGTATAAACCATCGCCGACTTCCAGTTCGGCAATCTTGGAGCCATCGCGCATGATTTCATACATAGTGACATCATGTTCATCGGCCACGGAGAAGTCTAAGGTCAGTTGGCGATCTCCAATTTGAAGAATCGGTTCCGCGGTCAGTTCAACCGGCAACTGGTCGTCGAAGAAGAGGCAAATACAGCCCTCGCCGTCAATCCAGACTAACGTCGTCCAGTAGCCGACTCCCGGATCGCCAGTGCACTCATATGAATTTGGAATAACGCTCTGGGAAGCGGCATCGAGCCCAAAGACGGGTCCGTTATATTCGATACACTCGGGGTCTTCGCATCCGGGTCCGTTGTAATCGCATCCCGGATCCGTGTGAAACAGGGCGGTCATCCAAGAATCCACACCATAGGGACAGCACCAGCAGATGTTAATGCCATTATCCGGACCCGAACCGGCGAAATCAAGACAGACCGAGGTACCAATGTCTATCCACAAGCATGGTACGCAGTTGGTCTCCTCGCCGGGGGTTCCCCGATCATACGCACTGCCAGGCCAAGGAATATCGGCGAGGCACCAGTTCGCGGGATCATCGTTATCGTCTTCATCGTAGTAAGCGGTCATGAGCTGAAGGGATGCGCCTGGGGGTGTAGGCCATGAACTGGTATAAACCACACTGTCCTGAATCTGACCGAGATTGTCAACGATGACAATCTCATCGGAAGTGTTGGCGAGCTGCAGACCCCACTGGTAGCCGTAGACATACTCATAATCCGTCGGAACACCGCCATTGGTTGCGAGGGTCTCATTAATGCAGAAAACGAAATACTCGCCTATATCGATGAGGTTGTCACCTTCGACGGTGTCTGCGCCGTAGTTGTCTTTGAGGATCCATCCATTTAGGTTAATGACGGCTGCCGAGGCATTGTAAACCTCGAACCACTCGCCATCATCATCATAAACAGCGCTTGGATCGCACATGAACTCGGTGATGATGACGTCACCGATTTCGATAATATAGGAAAATCCTATTGTGCTGTTAGGAGCGATGACGTTGTCGTTCAAGTCTTCGACATTGTTCACTGTCAGAGTATAGTTGACATAAGGAGTCAGCGAGCTGATAGTCAGGTGTACTAAAGCGTTATTGACGCCATCACGAGCTGCGCCCGATACGGCAATACCGCCATCGATGGCATAATTGCCAATCGTCTCAGCCGTTGTCTGGTCAACATCTTCATTGAACAGCACATCCACTTGGGTTGCCGTAACAACCGTAGCACTCGAAAGCTCCGGTGGATCACTATCTGGGAGCGGGCCATCATGCACACGAAGATGATCAAAGACGATCTCTTCGCTGCCGGAATCCATCCGCCAAACGACTCTGACGTCAAGGACGTCTCCTGTCGTACCCACATTGAAGCTGTAGTCCAACAAGTTGGCGTAGTCCTGGATTTCTACATCGCCAATACTATCCAAGTCTGTGTCCTGAGCAAACCTATGGGAGGATCCCGTTCCAAGTGCGGTAAATGAACCGATTAGAACCTCGGCACCACCATCCATGCTTACCCAGACCTGCAAGTAATCGCCATTGGATTGACTGGCTTGATCATAGGCACCGTAGTCTTGTGAATTGAGCGCAATCGTAACATACAGGTCAGTGTAGGTGGTGACTGTTGCTGGATCAAGGTAGATGTTATAGATGGCATCGCTTGGCAGACAGCCGCCCGCTCCATTCATGTCTTCGGCTGCAACAAATTGAAGGCCATCGATACTCCCGACTTGTACATAAGAGTCGTGCAAAGTACCTGCTGTGTAAAGACTGCAGTAATCGCTGTTAGCCGTAGTAATAGTCGTGTCGCAGAAATCTGGAATAACCGTATATCCCGATCCCGGTCCGGTTTCAAAACTTTCCTGTACGATCATCGTCTGGCTCTGGGCTACTCCGAAACCCATCGTCAGGCAGAGGGCAAAAAGTAAAAACCTTTTCATGACATTCTCCTCCATTTTGGAATTAGCAACAAAACATGTTTCAAATCAATTTCTTGTAGTTTGCTATGATTTATAGAATTTAAACTCAAACCGCGATTAATTTACACAGACAAAAAGGATTCTCACATGGACCCAATTTCGAAAAAATGTAAATCTCCCATGCCTCTCACGAGAAATCATTCACATTACTGACCCACCCCCTATTTTTCAGCAAAGTAAACCTTAATAATAATAAGGATAGAAGGCTGCATTCGAGAAGAAATGCACCCTACTTAATATAGCAAGTTGTTTTGATGAAAGCAATAGTTTTAACATAATAAATAACTTTTTCTCGCGTCTGGTAAATATGACAATTCTCCCATAATCTCTCCATAAAAAAAGCCCCCGACCTGCATAGGCCGGGGGCTTTGATAGAAAAGAAGATATTTTAAAGGGAGAACCTCTACTTCGCATTCACAAATATCGGGAAGCCGAAGAGGAGAGGACTCACCTATGATGGTTTTAAACGGTGAAACGCTTGGGAAGTGATTTCAATCGCTCGGTCGATTTCTTCCGCCGTTGTCGAGCGACCGGTCGAGAAGCGAATCGTTCCCATGGCATACTCTTCCGGGACTTTCATCGCCTGGAGCACAGAAGAAATGTCTATTGAATCCGTGTGACACGCTGCGCCTGCTGAAGCCGCAACACTTTCCATGTTCAGCAGAAGCATGTTCGCTTCAATATTTTTAAAACCCACGCTCAGCGTATTAGGCAATCGCTGTTCCGGATGGCCGTTCAATTTCAGCTCGGGGAAATGCTTTTCGAGGCCGCGATGCAGTCGGTCACGCATGTCTTTCACGAGGTTCATGTTCTTTTCAAGATCGCGCTTCGAAATCTCGCAAGCTTTTCCGAGTCCGACGATTTCCAGCACGTTTTCCGTGCCCGCACGCCGGTTCTGTTCGTGGTCAGCGCCATGAATAAGTTTTTGGAGCTTCGTGCCGTAACGAATAAAAAGCGCGCCGATTCCCTTGGGAGCATACAACTTGTGCCCGGCGATAGAGAGAAGATTGACTCCGAGTTCAGGAACAGTCGCGGGAATTTTCCCGACGGATTGCGCGGCGTCTGTGTGGAAAACGATGCCCTTGCTTTCAGCGATTCTTACGATTTCTTCAATAGGCTGGATTGTCCCGACCTCATTGTTCGCATGCATAATGGTGATGAGAATGGTTTCGGGCGAGACAGCCTGTTCAAGCTTGCGCACGCTCACGATACCGAATTCATCCACCGGAACATAGGTAACGCGAAATCCGTTTTTCTCGAGATAGTTGCAGACCTGAGTGACAGCCGGGTGCTCAATGGCTGACGTAATGATATGATTTCCCTTTTGCAGGTTCGCAAAAGCAAAGCCTTTTATCGCGTAATTGTTGGATTCGGTGCCGCCGCTGGTGAATATGATTTCATCCGGTTGGCAACTCAGCAAGTCCGCCACCTGTCTGCGCGCCTTTTCAACCGCTTTTTTCGCCTCGATTCCAAACGAATGCGAGCTGGAAGGATTGCCGAAATGCTCTGTTAGATACGGCATCATGGCTTCGACGACTTCAGGGTGAATCGGCGTCGTTGCGTTATAGTCCAGATAGACAGGTTTCAATCTCAGTCTCGCAAATCGTTATACAATTCTCATCAGAACCATAACGAGCAGCGACAACACCGCCACGGCTGGAAAGGCGGCGCGAGCGAGGATGGGTTTTCTTTCGCGTGCTTTTTGTTCTTTCAAGATGACAGCCAGTTTTTCGCCGACTTCCATTCCGAGCGGGCAGGTTACTGCGGAAAGCAGAACCGCAATCGGAGCATAGTACAAAGACAGTGGATAACCTGTTCCGGGGTAAACGCACGCCGCAATTCCGGTAAAGTGCCCGACCAAGGGAAATAAATTCACAGCGACCAGGGCCGAGAGTCCACCCAAAACCATTTTTCCATAGCGCCGTTCCTTCAAATGAGTGTTCAATACGCTGAAGAGAAAGACGAACGCCACGGCTTCCATAATGAAACCGAAAATCGGATTGGCGACGGCTCCGTGCAGTATGGGCAGATGCAACAGGTAAGCATCGAACAGTTTAAATACTATCGCCACGCCCAATACAATCACCGGGCCCAGTATCTTTCGACTGTAAGTGGCACTGAGCGCGATAAAGAGAATTGCCACTGCCGTCATCACGGAGCCGGTTATCGTCCGGGCGCACATGCCTCGCAGATACATGCCGAGTCCCGCTTCACAGAGTCCCCAAACGGACCCGATGGCAACGAGAACAGCCAAACGATTTCCAATACCTGTATTTCTCATAGAGCAGCCTCCTTGTAATGATGTAATCTGCTTGGGATTTTCCAACGACTCCTCCAGCATTATTTTATAGATAAGCTCAATTCCCTTGCCGGAAGTCCTCCTTGGGAGTACCCGCTAATGGCGGTTTTTCTCTGTAAGTCTGTGTTATGATGATACCCCCGATGACGAAAACGGTTCCCAGCAGCGCCGGGAATCCCAGCGCTTCTCCTAAAACAATCCAGCCTAAAACAACCGCGAAAATGGGGGCGGCAAAGATCGAGAAAGAGACAGCCAAAGCGGACGCCCTTTTAATAAGCGCATAAAAAATGACGAAAGCCAGCGCTGTTCCAAAAATTGCCAGATAGCCGATACTTGCCCAAAGCTGAAGAGAACTCCAATCTCCTCCACCGCTTTCCAGCAGCCAACCAAGGATGACAAAAGCAACACCTGTCATGCCGAGTTGAGCGGCTACTTCAGGCACAGGTTCAACCTTTTGTGGTGACCGTCGCAGCCATACCAGAGCACCTCCCCCGCTGGCCGCCGCGATCAAAAGCCCAGCCATCCCCGCCCAACCAAAACGATCAACAAGTCCCACCTGGCCTCGAAACACAAGGACTAATCCCAATAGGCCAAGCAAGAGACCGCCGCATTTCCTAAGCGTAGCGCGTTCTCCCTGCAACAGGAAATGAGCGAAAGCTACAACAAAAAGCGAGTGAGTCGAAAACAGGATGGCCGCCAATCCCGATGAGATATGCACTTCACCCCAGTAAACCAGTGCATAGGGGATAATATACATGAAGAGAGCCAAGAAAAAAGTTCTTTTCCAATAGGCCCATGAGCGAGGGAAGCGATAGCCACGTGCTTTTGCAAGGAGGTAGAGCCCCGTTGCCGCTATCAGAAATCTCGGCGCTGCAGACCGAAGCGGGGGGGCGTCTTCCAATCCAATTTTAATCGCCAACCAAGTGGAACCCCAGATAAGCGCTAACAGCCCCACACCTGCGTAAACAGCGAATGAAGAATCACGTTTCAAATTGAAATTCCCGAATGAAATAGTTCAAAGACCGATCTCCATTTTGGATATGATATCAATATAACAAAATATCCTAAATTTGCCAGAGACCGCCCTACGAGTGAAGCCCCGGATGAATTACCGGGGCTTCGCTTTCAATCATGCTGGCAGTTTTTTTACTGAAGACTCCGTTCGTCAGCGCACGGAAATCACGATGTAAAAGTGTTTTTCGAAATCCGCGGCTGCGCCATAGTGAGTAAAGGATGTCTGAGGAGTATCTCCCAGCCATATTCCTTCACCCGGAGGCAGAAATTCAGGAGTATCATATCGGTAGACTTCGTAGTGATCTATTTCGATGGATTGGCCGGTGGTATCTTCCTCAATCGGTGACCAGTTCAGAACGATGTCGTTGCCCGAAAGGCGAATCACCATATCGTCGATAGCCTTTGGCACCCACGGGCCATCCACAGTCGGATCATCCAACCATTCCTTGGCCCGCGAAAGAAATCCCGGTCGCCATAAGGAATCCATCTGACTCAAATCAAAGGAGAAGAAAATCGAGTTGTAATTATCTTCTTCCAGTTTCACTCCGCAGGGCCAACCTTCAGCGTAAGCGCCCGGACCAAATCTCATGAAGGTGTGCGACGTGTCCGCCGGGTCAATGCCCGCCCAGGTGGCGGCGTAGGGCCTGAGGACATCCGGGCTGTTCGCATAGACATCCACCGACTCGCCCCATGTCAGATAATCAATGCTCTCGCCTTGAACAACCCCGGAGCAATAGGTGATGGGGTCATTACATAGGCCATCGCCATCGGCGCCGAGAACAAACATCGCTCTTAGATACACTTCCACCAATTGAACCTGTGGATCATCATTCGGCCATCCATAGGCGACGTCGGCCAGGTCATCGCTGGCGACCACCAGTTTACTTTTACTTTCAGGAGTACCTGCATTTAAAAAAGCCACCAGAGAATCGGAAGCCTCATCCTGCAGATCTCCGGCATTGGCGCTGTTGGAAATGAAATAGACATAATCATAAAGGGAAAACATTCCGCCGCACTGGTACCAGTCGAAAACGTCGTAGGTTATTCCGGCGGCATCCAACGCCGCAGTGAAAACAGGATATTCCTTATGCTGCCAATCCTGACCGGCGCTATAGGCAAAGAGAACATCCACACCTGTAGAAGGCAGAATCTTGAAAGCATGAACGGAAGTGGGCGCGTCCGCAGGTTCGGTTCCACGGTTTGAATTGGCCGATGCATCGGTGGCCGCAAGGTAATACTCCACCAGTGTGCCGCGTGGCTGCGAGGGGACATGATAGTAGTAGTCATCACCAATGACGCTATCATGATAAACGGCTACCCAGCCACTTCCCACATTATAATACAAACTGTCGGAAGCGATTCCCGAAGCATCCATAATCTGGGAGGTGATTACCGGTGCCTGCTCAAAGGTGTTTACATTTGGAGTATGAGTAAACACAGGAGATTGGTGGTCTTCTCCCATATAGAATTTAATGGCGAGACCGTCATGAAATAGATTACCAACGGGAGTGCCATTCCAGAGATACTCCAGCCCCACAGTATACTCATCATTCTGGATACCTACTGTCGCGCTGAGTCCCGCGTCGTGTCCGGCATTGCCGGTGGAGACATCCTTATACTGGAATATCATGTCTCCATTCTCATGGAAGATGACCTCAAACTCCAGCGACGCATCTCCGCCTCCACTGGCAAATTGACATTTGTACCACTGAACAACTGTGTAGCGGTCGGGAGTTACTCCGAAGGTCTGGTAATAGATATTCCCGACGCCAAGTATCGCATCTATGTCATCCCAATAGACCGCAACTAACGCAGGCATACTCGAATAGCCGGGGATGTGGTAGGTACTATTGAATGGATTGCTCTGGGGATACCAGGTGTTGTCCAGATTCAGGAGGAATTGCCCATTGGTTCCCAATTCGAAGATGTCGCGGTTAATACCATAGAAAGGAAAGTCAAATCCCATCGGATAGCGTTCGGCCACATCGTCGCCGTATATTGTGGTCGTTCCCGTACCGCTGATATCAATCCAGTTATACACTGGACCGCCGGTTGTGTCGCTGTCAATCCAGATATAACCGAAGTTATCCGGGCCGCCGGTGTGATAGTGCCGGTTCACCGTGATGGGTTTGTCTAACTGGTCGTTTGTCGGCTGAACATCCCCATCTAAGAAAGTCCGGGCTTCCACAGTCATGGCTCCGATTGCCCCCGGTATCCACGCGCTGAAGAGCACGGTATCCGTTTGGCCGGGGTCAATCGTCTCGGCGTAATAAGTGCAATCACTATAGACAATCGTTCGCGCTTCACCATCATCAACTCGGCAACGCACCCAGAAACCACTCTGAGCGGTCGTACCGAAGTTATAGATGGCTACTTCGGGCAAGTAGGTGGAATCAATCCAACTGGTTTCCGGAGGAACAATTATCTCCGTAACCCCAACATCGGCTGTCCCCGCTGTCGTGTAAGAAAAGACAATATCATCCAACACCCATGCGTCCGCGTAGCCATCGGCAGATGTATGAACAAACGCCAGATAGATGGTGTAACCGGAGTAATCAGGCAGAGGACTGAGATTCACCGCTGTCCAATCTGTTGGTCCAACGCCGGCATAGGTATAAATCGTATCCGTGAAACTGGCTGGGGAAGTGTCCGTCTTTGATACCAGCACGTATTCCGGACCATCATTGGAACTGGCCCACTGGAACCGGTGGTAGAAATCCAACACGCAATTGCTGTTGGCGGGAATTACCAGCGGCCCGGTGACCAGCCATTCTTCCATCGCAAAACCGCCTGCTCCATCCTGAGAAAAGGCGCAGTTGCTGCCTGTATGAGGGTTTGATGTACTCTGCATCCAGGTTTCGCCGTCTGTCTCGTCTCCGAGGTTTTTGATATGCCAGCCGGTTGGCGGAAAGCTTCCCTCGAATCCCTCGTTGAGAAGAACGGTCTGAGAAAAAGCCGGTAGTGACAAAGCAATGAGAATCAAACACGCAGTAAATCCTGCCAATCGAAAGAAATTCCGAAAAAACATAATACCTCCATTGAAACCTAAAAAGCATCACTCGTTAGTAGTTAATCCATTTTATATCAAGTGCTTAGAGAAAAGCCTGTAAAATTCCATCGTCGTAGTACTCTATTGCGACAATAGGAAATATAATATACTAAGCATCCTCATGATTGTCAATATTCTTCCTAATGAAAAACAAAAAATCCAAAGCATGTATGCCTCGGATTATCAGCCTGTTAGGTTGAATCGAAATCTTAGAAAACGTCAAGGAGAGGCATTATTCCAGTAATGCCAGAAAGTTTCCCTTATAATAGAGGCAAAATCTTCGTGGTAAATCATCATCGTCGTCAAGGAACCATCTTTCAACGGGTCAGGAAAGTTAAACATAACCGTATCGCTATCAAAAACAAGCAATTTCAACGGAAGTCGTTCAAGGAAGCGAACTTGCACTCCGGCCTTTTGTATCTTTTGTAAGATAGCATGTTTGCGCTTACTGCCTGGGGACACCGGAAGCGATGGCCAGCTCGGAAGCTCGAGATGTTCCTCGCTCAAGAAGTTTCACATAGACTTTCGCTTCTGATTTGCTCAAGCCAGCTTGATTGAGCAGGTCAAGAGGTTTTTCCATAGGTGAAATCCAATTGATTGACGAATGGTTTTATGATTAGACGAACAGATTTGGCAGGATATTGTTTTGCGAGTTCATTCATTTCAATATAGCAAATAATTCGAGACTTACAAAAAGAACCTCTGCAAACTAAAAATTCAGCCCTTTGTGCGGATAAAAAAAGGGGTCGGCGATTGCCGACCCCTTGGGAGATACCATGATTATGGAAATGCTTATTTCAGCAAGAGCATCTTCCGGTTAGCGCTGAAATCATTCACTTGCAGGCGATACATGTACACGCCTGACGGCAAACCATTCGCTACAAATGCTATACTGTAATGGCCAGCTTGCATGTCCTTCTCGACAAGCGTCGCGATTTCCTGACCCATGATGTTATAGACCTTCAGCGTCACGAAGCCGGCTTCCATCAACGAATAGGATATGTTCGTCTGTGGATTGAACGGATTCGGGAAGTTCTGGTCAAGCGCATATTCCATAGGCATCGGAGCTTCCGGAGATGCTTCCGTTGTACCGGTGTCGCCATATTCATTGACCGTTCCATTGACATCACGCGACAGCAGGCGATATGTATAAGCTGTACCATTAATGACAGCGCGATCAATGTGCGAGTAATTCATGGCGGTTTGGCTGTTGCCGGCGCCGTCAACTTGTGCGATAGTCGTCCAGTCATTCGTTAGAGTGCGGCGCTGGAGTTCAAAGTAATCGTTGTTCTGCTCGCTGGCGGTCGTCCAGTTCAGGGTCACTCTGCGGTCACCGGCGATCGCTTCAAACGAGCTGAGTTCCACCGGCAAATGCTTATCACTGACAATCAGAATCGTGATGTTACCGCAGTCCATGCCGCAGGGTGAGTCGTAGTACGAAGTTGAGATATAATACGTACCCTCACCAAGAGGCAGGTCTTCGATCAATTCGTGGTTGGATAAATTGAAGTCCCTCGTCGCCACACAGCTTCCGAGTGGGTCTTCGCAATCCGTGAACACCATCATCTGAACATCATCATCGCCTATAATACCCAGTGTGTCAAGGACGGCATCTTCACCCAGCGTAATCTGGTAAATCACACTCGGACCGGAAGAAAAGCAGAAAACTCCGCCGCAGAAAGCCGCCCATACGCACGGAACCGTGTTCTCCGCACAGCATGTGTTGGCGGTGTTCGTATAGCGAAGCACGCCGGGAACGATTATCGGATTCTCGCAGTAATCAATGATTTCTTCGCAGCAGTCTTCACATTCGACACAGTGAAGAGCCAGAATGTAGGGACCGCTGGAGCTTGACCAACCCTTGACAGAGATGTAATAGGTGCCGGGGGACAGGCAATCCGTCTCGAGATGACTGTCAAGGCCTTCACCACCGTCGTCGTCGAAGTAAATCTCTTCGCACTGACCATTATGTACGCGCACCTGCGGATCCAATCCCTGACCGAAAGGCCAATAGCCGGGGGTGTCATTGCCGAATACATTGATAACCAGCTCGTAACAGACTCCCTCAGGAATAATGAACTCATAATAATCCCAGTCACGGGGAGGGCAGCCCTCAGGAATGACTTCTCCACAAAGGGTATCATCACAGGCAACCGTGCAGTTGGGATCCGGCGGACAGGCGTCATTACCATCTTCAAAATCACGGTCATCATACGGACATGGCTCCGGCTGCGGACAATCGACGTAAGCACAGACACTACCTCCGCCCATATGAATGCCGCCCTCCAGATCACATTCGGCTGGGGTCAGCCCATCAAGGCAACTGCCATCAGCGAGGCAGCACGCTCCATGACAGCGTGTGGGTTGGGGTTGAGGGTCAATGGTGCTTTGAATCGTAACGCCGCCTTCTGAGGCTGCCGTCTTTTCGATTGTCGTGGGGTTGACATTTTTTTTCCCGATGGTGTCTGCGGCTGCCAACGCATAGCAACACAACAGCATCGTGGCGATAATCAAGCCACTGAGTAATAAAGTTTTTCTCATCTTTCAAATTCCTCCGAAACGTTAAACATACCTTCTCTACTAATTTTTTAGATTTGTGATTAAGATGCTTCCTTATCGGATCTGGAAACAGATGAGCCTGTCACATATATAGTTTGGGGGCTCTTAAAATTTCCATAATAAATATAAGAAATCTACTTCGTAAACACAAGTAAATAATGAACTTAAAGTGATTTTTAGCATGATGTAACATCTCTATTTCCTGGGTGAGGAAGGATGGTTTAAATAAACCAACTTCCCGTGCGGGTTTACCCGCAGGATTTCTATTCGACATGAAAGAATTGGGCGAGAGAAAAGGCAAGTTTCTTAGGGTCAGGAGCTTAAGTGCCCCGTATTTAGTGGTGGATGCCTCTCGATAAATGGAGAATCCAGTGGGGCAGTTGAATTGGTTCGATAACAAAAAGAAATCCGGAAAACCTTCGAGAATCCGGAAGAGTTGCGGTTGACATTGGCCGGTACAAGTTCTATATTTGCAAATCGCTTCTGATAAAGATTAAGGAAGACATTTTGAATACGAAACAGAAAACGACGGGGAAGCAGAAGATTCAATCCTTGGCGCTGTGGATACTATCTCTGGTGATTACGTTATCAATAGCAGTCTATCAACGAACCACCGGCCCGACCTATCCCATCAGCGGAGAGGCGCAACTAAGCGACGTGCCGGTCAGCTATGTTTTCCTGCGCACTCACGGTGGAGAAGGAGGGGCTCTGGTGGAGGTAGGTGTGGAGGATGCAGACGTGGAAGGCACGCTCGTCTGGCGGCGCTATCCGACGAATGAACGCTGGACTGAAATTCCGATGCGCCGCGAATCGGGTCAGCTTGTCAGCGAGTTGCCTCACCAGCCGCCGGCAGGTAAAGTGGAGTACTACGTGAATCTGAGGAAGGGAGATGCGAAGCTGATGCTGCCGCCGGATAGAGCGGTGGTGTTGCGATACAAAGGAGCGGTTCCGGCAGGTGTTTTAGTGCCTCATATCCTGCTGATGTTTGCGGCGATGCTTTTTGCGGCAAGGGCTGGTTTGGAAGCGCTGACGAAGCGCGCCAACACGAGGTTTTATGTCGCGGGAGCGACGGGATTGACGCTCATTGGCGGGATGATTTTAGGACCGATTGTACAGAATTATGCGTTCGGAGCTTTTTGGACGGGAGTGCCTTTCGGATGGGACTTGACGGATAACAAAACGCTGATAGCTATGATAGGCTGGGGCATCGCTTTTATTGCGACGCGCCGTAATCCACCGGCGCGAGTGTGGGTATTGGGAGCGTCACTTTTGATGTTCGCAATCTATTTGATTCCTCATAGTACGCTCGGTTCCGAACTCGATTATTCAACCCTCTCAGAGCCATGATACCGCACTCCTTCGCCGTTGTGGCTCTCCAGAGCCGCAATGGCAATAAAAGCGCACGGCCGTGCGGCACTACCGATAGAATTTCTGCATGGGATTCGGAAGTTCCACTATTTCATTTGCCAGAGAATCCGAGCTATTGCAATAGATATAGAGACTCCCTCCGAGCGTATTCCCCGTGAAAAAACCTATTCCATGTTGATGAATCGGTGTGGAATCTCTTGGCTGGCATTTCTGCCTCCTTTTAGGAATGAAGCCTTTTTCCATTTACAGAATATATCGACAATTGCATAAAGAGTCAAGCAAATGAAAACGTTTTTAGATTGCATCCCGTGTTTTTTTTATCAAGCGTTAAACGCCGTACGCATGGTGACAAGTGACGAGGAAATTCAAGAACGCGTCCTGCGTGAGGTTCTTCGGTTGGTCAGCGCGATGGATTTGACTCAGTCTCCCCCTGAGATGGGGCAGAAGATTCACAGGTTAATCCGAGAAGTTAGTGGAAATCCTGATCCTTATGCGGAGGTCAAGCAACGGTTTAATCGGCTCGCGCTTGCGTCTTATCCGGAAATGCAATCGAAAGTGCGCGCATCTCAAGAGCCTTTCGAGACAGCGGTTCGTTTGGCTATTGCGGGCAATGTTATCGATTTCGGTGTGAATCCCGGACTCAAAGAGGAAGTCGTTAGGCAGTCTATTCACAGTGCTCTCGAAGCTCCGCTGAATTGGGATGCGCTGAAAAGTTTACAGGCCGCCATCGCACAGTCCGAGAGTATTTTATACGTGGGCGATAACGCGGGCGAAATCGTTTTCGACCGGCTCCTGATTGAGCAGATAGGCCGACAGAAAGTTACGTTCGTTGTCAGGGGCAGCCCTGTGATAAATGATGCGACAATGGAAGATGCGAGAATGACAGGAATGACGGATCTTGTTGAAGTCATTGATAATGGTTCGGACGCGCCGGGAACAATCCTTGAAGATTGCAGCGCGGAGTTTCGTCAGCGTTTCAAGATGGCGGATATGATAATCACCAAAGGACAGGGGAATTATGAAACACTGAGTCAAGTAAACAGGAAAGTCTTTTTTCTATTCAAGGCGAAGTGTCCTGTCATTGCCGAGGATGTCGGCTGTGAAACGGGCAGCTACATAATCGAGGTCGGCGGTTTTGGAGGGGAGAAATTAAGATGACAAAGAGCATCACCTTGGCGAGTCAGTAATAAGACATCTTCAGAGAGTTCAATAAAAAAGGAAACCTAAAGAGATTTCCTTTTTTTTATTACTTATGTTTATCCGTTTCAACTTAGAGCTTTTTCAGCCGGGAAGATGGCGTCGGGGTCTAACTGTTCCTTCAGTTTATCTCGGACTTTCCATCCCGTCGGTGATGAGCCTCGGCGCAAAGCCACTCGCCGCAGCACCCCCTCTGCCGCTTTGCCCGCCGGGCCGCCGCCTAACTGCGCAGAATATTCCTGCAGCTTTTCGAGTACTTCACCGGCTCGCCTGCGCAGACGTGGTTCATCTTCAGGCAGGAGAAGCCAGATATGCAGATGTCCGACTTCGACAGTTCCCCACAGCGCAATCGGCAGGTTGGCTTCATGGGATAACGCTCGCGCATCGGCTTCGAAATCGGGAAACGCGCGGGCGGGCAAAACGACCTGGCCGTGCAGACGCGCGGGGAAGAGCTGCGTTGCCAACGGTTCGAGCGAGAAGAGTTTTTTCCAGAGTTCATCGACTTCAGCGGTACCTTCAAAGAGGTTAGCATCCAAATCCGACGGCAGTGTTTCAGGAACTTTCGTGCTCCATTCACAAACCACCGCTGCTTTTGCTTTTTCCGGCGCCAGAGTCGCGGTTCCTCGCCGCAGGATTTCCAGAGAACCTTCATCCAATAGAAGAACAATATCCGGCGCCGGCGACATCAATCCCACTTGAGATAAGACCGTCGTGACATCTTTGGCATTTCCCAAAAGTATCACACTGGCCGCTCGATAGTCCGGCAGCGGTTCCAGCAGTAAATCCACTTTAGTCAGCACGCCCAACTCGCCTCGGGAGCCGAAAAGAAACGCCATCATGTCAGCGGAATTACCGCCGGATGACAAGGAACCGGTGCGATGAATTTCTCCCGTTCCGTCAACCCATTCGATGCCCGCCAGATGCGACAACACTCCGCCATGATGCCATGTTCGGATTCCTTCCCATCCGGATGCGATGAGAGCGCCGATGCTCGTGGCTTTGGGAGATGGAAAGAGAGGCGACCAGCGCACATGATACTTCAGAAAATCCGGCTGCAGCGCTTCGATAGACGTTCCCGCCGCAACCTGCAGGCGAGTGTTGTTGTCCTGAAATCGCGGAGACGACACAAGCTGCGCGGTCGAGAGCAGCATTTTGCCGCCCAAATCATTGGCGCGTCTTGGAGACAAACCCGAGCAAATTTCGACGGGCATCTTTTTCTCTGACGCGTAACGCAGGCATGCTTGAACTCCGGAAACGGTCGCTGGTTCCACCACCAATGCCGGTAACTGCTTTCGCGTCACCTGTCCTTCCAACAATTCCAGAATCTTGTCGCGATTTGTATGCAGGGAACCTTGATCAATGGCTTTGCGCAGCCGCGCGTACTTATCAAAGAGAGGTATCATTTTTTTAGCCGTCTTTTGTTCTTTTTTTTGGAGTTTCAAGTTTTTTCACGTCTTTCGGGCGGAGCGAATGCGAGGATTCGCTTTTGCGTTTGTAATCTGTTTCATAGAAACCGGAACCTTTGAAAATAAGGCCGGTTCCACCTGAAATCAGCCGTTCGATTCGACCGCCGCATTCCGGACAGACCTTCAGCGGCTCATCCCGCATGGACTGAAAAGCTTCAAATTGATGGCCGCAACTCACACAGCGATAATCATACGTCGGCATGGGCAATGTCCTGATTGATTTATGTGTATCTATCTTCGCGGATAGATGACGGTCTTTGATTTAAAAATCATCCTGCCAGAGAACGATTTGGAATCGGTCGTCGGTTGGTTTGTTCACGATGAAATGCGCGAAGCCGATGAGTGGCGTCAGTTCATCCAACAGCAGTTGAAACCGGATGTGAAATTCCACAAGCGAATCGGGTGTGGCGATGTCTTCAATGCCGGGAGGCGCTTCGCCCCAAATCAGATTGATATGGCGAAAGCTTCGGAACATTCTCGCCGTGGCGCGCAGGTCGGTTTCCCGGTACCAGCTTTCCGTCCGATTCAAATCGTAATCGAAATACTGAAATTGAAAATTCTCGCCTAAACATTCGGCGTATTGCAGTGAATCCCCGAGTTCATAGGCGGTTTTGAAATTTTCTAGTAGTCCGCCGATAGTCGAAGCGTCGTTCCAGAGCGACCCGGTCGGTCCGCGCAGTTCCGGTGCGAAAGGATTGATGCATCCTGCCGCGAGAAGCACGATGATGCCCAAAACGCAGAGGCGTCGTTTTATCTGACCAGTGCTTTCAGATCGCTCCACGTGGGTTCTCCTTCTGTGCGGCGATCCACCCATCGCCGAATCACCCAGTATCCTTCCGACTCGATCACAAGATGAAATTCAACGGTTCCCGACATCTGGTGCGCCACTCCCGGAACGGTTACTCCAGCAAGGAGGGTGTATTTTTCCTGCAGAAATGCGCTGTCCGGCCATTCGGTTTGTTCGATGTTTTCGAAAACGACCGCTAAAATCGAATCGCTGGGCAGAACGCCGCCGGAAAGCAATTGGGTGATATGGCGAGTTTCTTCGGTGAGGTTCCAACCCGCGAGTTCCGGATAGTTACTCAGGGTGACTGCGTCGGCAATAAACGAGAAGCTGTCCGAACTTATCGACCGCAGATAGTCCACATCATTTCGCTCGGCGAGGGCGAGGGTGATATTCCGCAGGACATCGCGGGGAACGCGGGGAATGTCCCACGAAGAACGCCCGGCGTCGGGAGCTTGCGCTTCGCGTGTCGAGAAGAGGTCACAACCGCTTAGCAGGAACACAACGACCGCTGTCAGCATAAACCGCCAGATGGCACGTCGCGGGTTCGCTACCATATGGAAAAGAAAATCAGCCATAACAATACTAAGATCGGAAGCAGAAACGGCAAGGTAAATTTAAACACATAGCCCAAGAAGCTGGGAACTTTGACGCCCGCGTGTTCGGCGATGGATTTGACCATGAAATTCGGTCCGTTGCCGATATAGGTCGCCGCTCCGAAAAAGACGGCGGCCAGAGAAATCGCCTCGAGGAAATGTCCGTGCTGAGAAAGGAAAATCTGCATGTGCGCCGGATTATCAACGCTCAGATGGAACGTTCCAAAGGCGGCGGTCAGGAAATTCAGATAGGTGGGAGCATTGTCCAAAGCACCGGATAAAATGCCGCATCCCCAATAAAAACTTCCCGGGTCAGTCAATCCGATTTTCGAAGCGTTGACTTCCAACCAGTCCAACGCGGGGACCATCGTCGCGAAAATCCCGATAAAAAGCACGGCGACTTCGATGATGGGATGAAACGTGAAGGAGTTCTTTCCATGCAGGATTTTCGAGGTTGACATGTACGAACCCCACGCCGCCGCGACCATAATCACTTCCCGAAGAAACGGCGGCTTTTGAATGAAAACCGCGCCGAGAATCATGGCCAGAAAGAAGAGATTCTTCAAACCTTCGACGCGTGTGACATCGTCGCGTTCGGCTTCAGCACGTGCGGCGGGCGAGGCTTTCAGGTAATTGTGCCGGTCGATGAAATAGAAGAGTGTCAGCAGCAAAACAATCCCGACGAGCCATTTGAGCCATAGGTGCTGGAAGACCCAGAAGAAAGGAACGCCCTTGAGGTATCCTAAGAACAGCGGCGGGTCACCAATTGGCGTCAGCGCTCCCCCGCAATTCGCGACAATGAAAATAAAGAAAACGATATGGTAAGGCGTAAAACGCCATTTGTTCATTCGGATGTAGGGGCGGATGAGCAGCATCGCCGCGCCCGTCGTACCGAAGATATTGGCAATGACAGCGCCGATGCCCAGCAGAATCGTGTTCTGGCGCGGGTTCGCTTCACCTTTGAACGTGATATGAATACCGCCGGAGACAACAAAGAGCGAACCGATGAGACAAATAAACGAAAGATACTCGATGCCGGTGTGAAGCATCCGCGGCAGGTTGTCCAATCCCCAGTAATAATAGCCGATAACCGCCGCGGCCAGAGGAAAAGGAATTACATAATAGTAGCGCTGCCACCATTTTTCGGCCAGGAGCGGCATCAGCGCAATCGCTCCGAGGAGGACCAAAAAGGGCAGTATCCACAGGGGATTCGGAGGAATAATCTCTATCGAATGACCCGCTGTAAGCAGCGGCAGAACACTCATCTATGGTAACTCGCTGATTACTTCAGATAAACAAGTTTCATCATATCCCGGCACTCACCCTGACGGAGCTGCACAAAATACAAACCGGAGCCTGTTGTTGGCACCCATGATACTTGATAAACTCCCTGTGTCGTTGCTTCGGTTTCGAGCCGGTCAACTTCTCGTCCCAAGACATCGAAGATGCGCACATCCGTCGCGCCGGGACGGTCCAGAGCGAAGCGGATTTCCGCCACCGAGTTGAACGGATTCGGATAGACCGATACGAGTCCAAATTGGTGAGGAATCCCCGTTCGCCCATCAGCGCTTGCACTGGGGTGAATAATGAAATCAGCATCGGACATATCCACAACGGTCGAATCGAGGCGCGACTGGATTCGGATGCGGCAGGTGTGCGACCATGGACCGGTTACATTCCAAGGGTGCATACCGTCATTTTGTGTCATGGTCAAGACGGTTTCCCATGGCCCGCTTTCACCGTTTCTTGACAGATAAATGCTTACATGCGTATCCAAGAATTCCGAAGACCATTTCAAGGTATCGGTTTCTCCTTCCGTCCATTCTTCTCCACCGTTGGGTGAAATCAATGTAATCGTCGGCTCTATCAGATAGAAATTCGCATCGCTTTCGTCAAAGACATCCGGATTTTCGTCCGCAACGATTTTCACGCGGCAGGAATCCGATGGAGGTCCGGGCATCCTGATATAGCGAGCGCCGGTGTTTGCAATACTTGAATCAAGCATTTCCCAATCGCCGTCGGGATAACTTCTGTTCAGATAGAGAGATATCAAACCCGTGTAGCCGTACGAATCCCACATGATTTGATAGGGCGTGTTTTGAGCGATGGAATCGCCGCCGTTCGGGCTTAGGAGTGTTAAGACCGTTTCGCCGATAACAAAGGTGTTATCGCTAACATCCGTTAACGTGTCTTCTCCGAAAATCTCGGCTTTTAACAGCGCCAGCGTCGTTGTCGGACCGGTGACAGTCCATGTCGTCTCCGCGCCCGTCAAAGTAAAAAGCTCCGTCCATGTATCGCCGCCGTCACGCGTCAGCGAAATCACAGCAGGCTCGGTGGTCACGTACCGCTCAATTTCAATCGTCGCTGTTAAATCAATCGGCCAGATTTCTCCACCGTTCGGATTCTGGACAATGACGTAAGGTTGCGGCGCCAGCGATAAATCGAACGTCATGATGGAATCTACATCGGAAATGTTATTCACTAAGACATCCGTCGGTGCAAAAGTGTAATCCATTGAATTAGGCAATGATGTACTGGAAAACGTGCGGTTGTCCCAGTAGCCGGGGAAAGGATCGCCGCCGTCGCCGGAATTAAAATCCCGTTCTAAATCCCATTCTCCATCGGCTTGTTCGAGCGCCACTTTAAAATGCCCTGTGCTTGTATGACCGGGATACCATTCGTGCCGATTGGTGCTCACGTTGTCGTCAATATGCCAGATGAACAGGCCTGTGATGCCGTGCATTCCGATGCTATAGCCGTACGAACTACGATTTTCAATCAAGAAATACTCATTGCCCGTGCCGACTCCCCCACGCCACACGCGGTAAATCACCGGCGAAACTTCGCTGATGGGAATTTCGATGTTGGTTGCGTCTTCCGAAAGCACCGTCGCTGTGGCAAAACCGACGGCCGTTTTACACCACGCATCCATGTGCGCCGGACGGCTGCCCAGCGTTCCGTTCCACGAGCCTCCCGCCATTAAGCTGTAATCTCCAACGCCTTCGGACGAATAATCCGTGTCGTATAGATCCGGCAATCCAATCTGGTGACCGAATTCGTGTGCATAGACGCCGCAGGTCATATCGCCGGGCGAACGCCAGTATTCCGGCTCCATGGAGTAGCCCGATACATAGACTCCGTCCAATAATCTTGGCGAAATCCCCCAGGCGTGGGACCAGATGTCATGGTCGCTACCGGTAAATTCGGCTCCCGGCCCGGTATGAACCACCATCAAACCATCGACATATAGATCGCCATCGTTGTCGTACACAGAAAAATCTACATACGGATCCACAAGATCCACAAGGTCCTCCACCAACCTTCGGACATTGCGGGGGTAGTCCCCGAAGCCGTTTCGTCCGTCCACATAATAGGCATACGTTTGCGGCATGTCTGTCCAGCCGATTTCGGACGGAGTCTGACCTGAGATAACGTGGAACTCCCCATAGGAAATTTCATGGTAATAATGTCGCATATCGCCCATCTGATTTCCGAAAATGAGCGAATCGAAATAAGACGCATCTGTTTGATAGTTATGATCGCTGAACGTTGCCAGTAAAATCAACACTCTCATCTCGGTATCATCAAGTCGCCCGGATGCGCCGAATTTGCCCGAAAGGTTGAACGCTTGCGGAGCATCGACGCCGCGCGCTAAAAGCTCAGCTCGATTCGCCATCGCATACGGTATCGTCACGTCATATGCCCGTACCTTCATCAGGAGGTCTGGGTGTGGCGGCATCGCCATCGCCGCAGCGGAAAATAAGAAAACTATCCCTAAGAAAATTCGCAGCCGTTTCATGTCAATTCTCCTTTTGTTGCTGAATCTCAGCTTCCAAGTACTCTATGAAAATCATTTCTATTGCTTGCATTGAACAGCAATCGCTTTCGCCATTTCAATCGTCGTGTTGGTGCCGCCCATGTCGTAGGTGCGCACTTTGCTCTCTTTGATGATAGCGGCGACGGCTTTTTCCAGACGGTTCGCTTTGTCCATCTCACCGAGCCATTCGAGCATGAGCTTTGTCGCCAAAATCGCTGCAATCGGATTCACCTTGTACATGCCGGTATATTTCGGCGCGCTGCCGTGCGTGGGTTCGAACACGGCGTAGTTGTCACCGATATTTCCTGCGCTGGCAAATCCCAAGCCGCCCACAAGCTGCGCTGACAAATCCGACAAAATATCCCCGAACATGTTTTCCGCGACGATGCAGTCATAATCGAACGGATTTTTCACCAGCCACATGCACTGCGCGTCGATATTCGTCTCCCACATGGGAATATCGGAAAATTCTTTTTTGTGAATTTCGCGCGCGGTGCGAATCATCAGGCCGCCGGTTTCGCGCAGGACATTCGGTTTATCGCAAATCGTCACGCTTTTTCGGTGGTGCTTCTTCGCGAACATGAACGCCTGACGCACAATACTCGCGCATCCCTGCCGCGACATAATGCGGGTTGAGATGGCTAAATTTTCAAGACCGAATTTCTCGAACCTCTTGGCTTTCGGATGCGTGCAGAGCGCGTCAAAAACATTGCGCGGCACCGGATGGAATTCCACACCCGAATAAAGCCCTTCGGTGTTTTCGCGGAAGATGACAACGTCAATACCTTCCTTGTAGTTCAGCGGATTTCCCGGATATGCTTTGCACGGTCGCATGTTCGTGTGCAGGTTCAACTCCTGCCGCAGTCGCACGATGGGCGAGAAATAGACAAAACCCTTGCCGCGTAAATCCGGGTCAAGCTCGGCGTCGGCTTCCTGTTTCGGTTTGGATGTAATCGCGCCGAAGAGAGCGCATTCCGTATCTTTCAGAAGCTTCAGCGTGCGGTCGGGCAGCGCGTTGCCTTCCGTGCACCAGTACTTCCAACCGATTTCTCCTTCGCGGTATTCCGCAGAAAACTCCAGCGCGTCCAGGCAATATCGGACCGCTTCCAAAACTTCCACCCCGACCCCGTCTCCCGGCAGCCAGGCTATAACGTGCTTAGGCATGATATTTCTTCTTATTAAAATTCTTCGTGGTGCTATGCTAAACCTTTTTCGGAAAGAACCTCCATAGCTATACGAACGTCCTCTGTGTGCTTTAAGAATTCCTCTAATTGTTTTGTAAGACTTCGGAATCCTTTGATATTTTCGCAGTTCTTTACCAGATCATTCACTATTAAGTTTTGGTCTGAATCACTGGATAGCATCATATTCTGATTAATCCTCGTTCTGATTACTTCTATGAGATTTGGATTTTCGCGTATTGCTGAGAATATCTCAGGGACGAAATGCTTATATGCCAACAGTGTTGCAACGAGTATATAACTACGTTCCCATGAAAGCCTGTCTTTATATTTGTCTTTCTCCTGGAATACATCAAGGCAGAAATAGGTGAAATCAGAAATGAATCTATTCCAGCGCCTTGGATTTGGATGAAAACTGCTGAGAATTTCGTAAATCACATTTATAGATAAGTGAGATATACTTCCGAAATCAATAGACCTAGCGATTTCGAGGATTTTGGCTGAGAGGTATTTTGACCAATATTCATTTTCGGGAATTGGCAGACTAATTTCAAAGGTAAATAACTTCTCTAACCAATTGCCAGGTGCTTTATCATAGTGTTTGATACTATTGATAGCGGCTTCAGCTCTATTCTTATCTATGGCAAGGACGAAAGCACAGTTGTCTGATGTTAGATAATTCTTAATTCCGGTGAGTAAGCCGGTGACATTCTCTGGAAAACAGCGGTCAATATCATCAATGAGGATTACAATTCTACACCCTGGATTTGTTTCTTTATTCTTTGCAATTATCCTCTCAATTGCTTCATTGAATCCGTCTTTCAAAGCTTTGACACTTTTATATGCATTTTCAGTTGAAGCAACGACATTCTCATTTGGCGATAGTTCTTGAATACCTACGTTGATTGCTTGATTTGCTACGCTAGCCAGTGGTAGCATCCCAGATAAGAAGCCCGCAATCGAAAATGCTGATTTACCTATAAGAGATGCTGCATTCAAAAAGTTCTTTTTCAATTCCTTGTCCGCTGCGTCACCACATTCTTCAAGCATCTTTTGCGCGAGAGCATAAATAACGTTTCCCGTCGCTTCGTATTCCCATAGGTCAAACCATATGGGAATATGCCCATTTTCTCTTAGTTTTTGTTCTAAAAGTCGGAGAAAAGTTGTTTTACCAACGCCCCATTCACCCGTTATTGCGATAGTGCAGGGAAACTGCGCTCCTTCCAAGACTCTTGATACACTTGTGACGAGTTCATCTCGTCCAAGCAAATCTTCAACGTGCTCCGGCTCGCTAGTTGGTAGCGTTATGAATGGCTTTTCTTTATCTTTGATTTCTTCCATCTCTATCCTACCCCAATGCTAATCTCTTTCGGAAGAGGACGACGGCGATTATTCTATGCGATGCAGTGAATTCGTCAGTTGTGATCAAAAATTGAAATTGTTGTTTCGCCGAAGACGCGGGAGCGTCGCAGCGATAAACCATCCATGTCCGGCGGCGCTTCTCGCTTGGAATGCTCGAAGACCAGCACGCCGCCCGGCGCTAAAATCTCCGCGCTTAGAATCGCGCTGATCACCTTCTTCATCGAGAACAAATCGTAGGGTGGATCGGCGAAGATAATATCGTAGGTGCGGCCTTCTTTCGAGACGCGATTCAAAAAATGGAAAACATCTTCGCGAAAGACAATCGCGCGTTCTTCGAGGTGATACTGCGTCAGCGCTTTTTGAATGCGGCGCTCGGCTTCGCGCGATGTATCGGCAAAGACTGCTAACGTTGCGCCTCGTTTCAGCGCAACAACTCCGAATGCGCCGGTTCCGGCGAAGAGGTCGAGTACGGTGCGGCCTTCAATCTCGCCGTGCAGGATATCGAAAATCGATTCGAGCGCGCGGGCGGCCGTCGGGCGAAATCCCTGTCCTTTGTTGCGGCGTCCCGTTCCCGATGATATGCGCTGAACCATTTTATTTTACCGTATAGAGTTGCGTCGAATCACTCTTCGCAATCGAGGAGCTTGTATCAACAGTTACGCGGTCGCGCATTGCTTCAAGACGCTTCGGCCCGATTCCGTATACATCATCCAATGCTTCAACGGATTTGTATGGCCCGTGCTTTTCGCGATAGTCGATGATGCGTTGCGAGAGTACCGACCCGATTCCCGAAAGGCTTTGCAATTCAGCGCGGGTGGCGGTGTTGATATTAATCGGCCGATTGGAAATTTCTTCCGCGAGTTCCGCGACCTGATGCGCGCGCGCGCGGAAATCAGCCGCCGCTGCGCTGTCGGGGAAGAGTTGGCTTTGAAGCGCTTCCGGAACCGCGCGCTGAGACTGAAAAAATCGAATCGCCGTGCCAAGTAGAAAGGCGACGGCGAGGAGCAGGATTGCTGTTCGCTGGGAAAATGACAGACGCCAGATCATGCGCTAAAGGCGTCCTTTACTTTGCTAAAGAAACTTTTTTGATTTGCTTTCGGCTTCAGATTTTCACTTTGCTTAAGCTCCTCGAAAAGGCGACGTTCTTCCGGCGTCAGCTTTTCGGGAACGTAGAGTCGTATTTCGACGAGCTGATCTCCGGTGCCGTATCCCTTCAGGTGTTTCAATCCTCGACCGCGCATACGCAGGATACGCCCGTGAGGTGTGCCCGGCTCGATGTGCAGGCGCGCTTTGCCGGTAAGCGTTGGCACCTCGACATCATCGCCCAAAACGATTTGCGGAATCGAAAGGGTCAGAACGTAGAGAATATCATCGCCCCGGCGCGTGAAATGAGGATGTTCTTTCTCTTCAACGACCACGATAAGGTCACCGGGATGGCCGCTGTAGGGTCCGGCATTTCCCTTGCCGCGCATTTGTATATAATTTCCCGCGGCAACGCCCGCAGGGATGTCAACACTCACGAACGATTCCCCGCGCACGCGACCTTCACCGCGGCACGCCGGACAGGGTTCGCTGACGACCGTGCCCTGTCCCCGGCATTGCGGGCACGTCGTGATGTTGACGAACTGTCCCAAGATAGATCGACTGACTTGCCGCACTTGTCCGCTGCCCCGGCAGGTTGAACACGTCATGCGACTCGTGCCGCGTTTGGCGCCGCTTCCGCTGCATTCTTCGCACGGCTTGTAATGGCGTACTTTGATTTTTTTGGTTACGCCGGTGAAAATTTCTTCCAACGTCAGTTTAAGATTAATCTGCAGGTCACCGCCGCGTGTGCGAGTCGGGCCACGGGACTCGCCGCGCATCCCCCCGAAGAAATCGCCGAAGGCACCGCCCTCCATGAACTGGCGCAGCGCATCGGAAAGGTCGAACTCGAAGTTCCCGTAACCTCCCTGCGAAGCGCCGGGCGATGTGGCGGCATGGCCGAACCGGTCATAGCGGGCGCGTTTATCCGGATTGTTCAGAACCGCATAAGCTTCGCCGATTTCCTTGAACTTCTCTTCGGCGCTCTTGTCGCCTTTGTTGCGGTCGGGATGATACTGCATCGCCAGCTTGCGGTAGGCTTTCTTGATGTCATCCTCACCGGCGTTTCGTTCCACACCTAATACTTCATAGTAATCGTGTTTTGTCATGAGGTCTCTTTTTCATCGTCGGGATTCGTTTCGGATTCCGGTTCTTTGCTGACCACGACTCGAGCATGGCGAATAATTCTGCCGTTCATCTTGTAGCCGGACTGCACGACGGAAGCCACATGGTCGGGAGGAATATCCGCTGTCTCGATTGTCAGTACCGCATCATGTTCGTCATGGTTGAAGGGCTGGCCTTCTGCATCGATTTTTTCGACAGTTAGCGACGCAAAGACCGCAGACAACTTATCACGAATCAGTCGCACGCCTTCGCTCAGGTTTTTTGTGTCGTTCAATTCTTGTGTTGAAAGCAGACGATCAAAATCATCTAAAATCGGCAGGAAATCCAACACCATGGACTGCCGAATAGCGCGAGTGAGATTCTCCATATCCTGACGCGTGCGCTTGCGGAAATTCTCCAATTCAGCGGCTTTGCGCAGAAATTTATCGCGCCACTCGTCCACTTCCTTGCGCAGGGTTTCTTCGAGAGTGGCTTCCGCCGTTGCTTCTTCTTCCGAAGGAGCTTCTCCGCCTTCGGCTTGCGGGTCGTCTATACCGGAAGGCATTTTCTCGCGCTCGGTATCTTGCAGATTTTCTTCAGGGTGTTTGGGCTTCATACAATAAATTCAGTTCTTTTATTTCTTACGAATCTTTTTTCAGATGTTTGGCAATCGTTTTCGCGGTGTAGTTCACCAGCGACACCAGCCTCGGATAATTCATTCGCGTCGGCCCGATGACGCCCAACGTGCCGTGGACACCGGATGCTTCATACGCGGATGTCAAAACGGAAAGCGTCTTGGCGCGTTTGTCTGGATTTTCACCGCCAATCGTCACACGCACCTTGTCTTCTTCGCTTGGCGACGGCGTCAGGAGATGGACGATAATGTCTTTGTCTTCGACCAGCTCAATAATACTCCGCAATTTCTTCACATCGGCGAATTCCGGCTGGGAAATCACCTGCGCCGTCGGGCCGATGCGGATTTCCTGCGGGCCGGAAAAGGTGAAGAGTTTTTCAGCGGTATCGATAAAAAAACGCACTAACTCGGTATGTCCCTCGGGCAAGTCTCCCACACGCGTGGCGATTTCTGTTTTAACTTGTTCCAGCGTCAATCCGGCCAACCGCGCATTGAGCGCGCCGGAAATCTCGCGCACCTGTTCCTCAACAAGCGGCTGCGAAATCTCGACCATAATCGTCTTGACAAGCCCCATGCGAACGGTGATAATCACAAACGCGCGCCCTTCCGCCACGCGGACAATATCGATGCGTTCGAGGATACCTTCATCCAGAGACGGCGCTAAAATCACGCCCAGGAGTTTGGATATCTGCGAAAGCACGCGAGCCGTCACGATAAGAATATCGTTGATTTCGCCGGACGTCTCTTCGAATTCCTGCTCGATGCTTTCTTTCTCGCGCTCTGTCAGGCTCGTGCTTTCCATTAAATCGTTTACATAGAGGCGGTAACCGAGATCCGTCGGCACGCGCCCGGCGGACGTGTGCGGATGCGACAGCAGACCCATTTCTTCGAGGTCTGCCATCACGTTGCGAATCGTCGCCGGAGAGAGATTCAGTTTGTAGTGGCGCGACAGATGACGCGAGCCGATTGGCGTAGCTTTCAGGATGAAATGCTGGATAATCAGCCGCAGGACTCGTTCTTCACGTTCTGTCAGGGAAATTGTTCTGGTCATAACTTTGAAATATAATGATTTTATTGAAAATTGTCAAGAAAACATACCTTCGGGTAGTGGGCTAATTTGAAAGTCAAAGAGGAATGCCTCCTTTTTAAGGGGGCATTTTTTCGTATTATGTCAATAATTGACACTATGTTTTTGCACATTACTGTATTTAATGAAGATAACGAAAATGTTGTAAACCATTGTTTTTTAATCTATCTACGAAATCCAAAGCAGATTCTTCAATTTTCATTTGCATTTCGCGAAAATGTTTTGTATATTAGCCGTTGGAGAAAGCGAGGAAATCATGGTTAAAGTTATTTCGTTGGAAGAAATTAACAGTAAAATAGCGGAATTAGAAGAATCAATTAGTGCTCTAAAAAAGACGCGTGACCTCATGTTCAAAGATTCTCCTGACGAATCATCCGCCCAACTTATGAAATCAAATGGATTTACTGCTGACGATTTTCTTCTCCAGTACTTTGCATATTCCAGAGATCTAACACTCAAGCAAGCCGTAGATTACCTGAAGAAGCAACAAGAGGATAAGATTTTTAAATCCAAAGCTCGTAATATGGGCTGGGTCGCCGAACCTGCCTTAAAGAGACTTGTAGAGACTGGTAAGATTCAGCGTATTGGTGGAAAAGAAGAAAATCCAATTTACAGATTGATATAAAGGAAAGGGTGACTCCGTCTCGCAAACGTGTGAGTCACCCAAAAACACTCTTAATCGTGGGCCGGTGCCGGGGTGCTGCTTGGACTTAAAATCCGAAGCAAGCGGGTTCAAATCCCGCCCGGTCCACAATTTGAGGTGTTTTAATATAATGAAAAAAATCGGCTTTGTCAAGAAAAATCAGCAAACTAAGGAAAATCAAGAAGTTACTGCCATTGTGAGGAATAAAAGCCCACCAATGTATTATTATTTATAGACATAAAAAAGCTCTGCCGCTAGCTGTCACTACCGACGGAGCTAACCCCACGCGGAGCAGCCCGCGCGAAGCTCAAATGCAATATAGGGCTCTCCACATCAAAAGTCAAGAAATGCGCGTCATACCCGCGATGTTAGTGGGAATCACCAATCGTATAGGAATTATCCAAGACCTACTCGCATATGTTGCGCGATGGATAACAAGCTTTAAAGGAGAATTCGATGCCTTTCCCTCAACAAACGCCTCGTGTATTCACGAGGACAAACATTGAGAACATCACACCCGGACAAATTGGCGTGTATGGTCTCTTCAAAAACGATACATGTGTTTACATCGGCAAGGGTGACATAAGAGATCGGTTGCTAGCACATTACAACGGCGATAATCCCTGTATCACGAAAGCACAACCTACTCACTACGTTGACGGAGTAACAAAGGACGATCCCTCAGAACTGGAGAAATCCTTGATTCTGGAGTGTCGGCCAATCTGCAACAAGCGGGTAGGTTAGCACACTTCGACATGTACCTAATCGGGTTAAAGGTTTACCTTTAAACCTGTTTCAATCTAGGACGACCGTGATATTTTCGCGGTCGTCCTTATTTTCATAAAGCGTTATAATTTCTTTAGTTTCGGGTAAATTTGACCTTGCTCGAAACCGCATAGCCCACGAAAAGCGTCAACACGATTCCGGCGAGGAGAAGCAGTGGATAAAATCCGGTTGGAAGGCTTATTTGGTCAAGAAAAACAATAGTATAAACGTAATGAAGCACCCACACCCCGAAAACACTAAAGACCCCCGCAATCGTCCCGACGGTCACAGCTTGGACGAGGGCAATGGTGCGCAAACCTGCAGGCGTCATTCCCAAAAGCAGCAATAGACGCCATTCCTCTCGCCTCCCTGAGAACTGCGCCCGGAGCACGAGCCAGATTAAAACGAGGGACACGAGCAGAATAATCACAACTCCGATTAACGCACCGCCGCGCAGCCGGGCGATAAATATATCCAGACGCTCCCAGAGTTCGCGCGGGTAGATGATGTCCGCGACTCCTTCCCAGCGAGCTGCTTTGGCAATCAGGCTGTCGATGTTCGGGTGTGAGATATCTTCAAATTGAATCTGTAGTGTCGGAGGAAAAGGATTTCCGCCGAAGATGTCCTGCAAATCATCTCCGACTTCGGAGCTGTGGTAACGCAGCAGACTGTCCGGTGAGATGTAGGTTACTTCGGCAACCCCCGGCCATCGCTTAATCACGGTTGTTATTTGCGCCCGCCGCTTGTCCGTCACATCATTCTGAAGTTCCACGGTGGCGTTGAGATTTTCAAGCAGGTTTTGGCGAACGTCCTGCAGCGTGAGAAGCGTTCCGAAAACGGCGGCGCAGAGTCCGAGTGAAAAGGTCAGAAGCGCGATGGCGAGTACCGATAATCCGGGGCGGGAACGCAGCGTTTGCCATCCTTGAGAAACATGAAAACGCAGTCGTTTCATGGGGCGAGTCGTCCCCCGCGAATAGAAATCCGGCGAGCTTCCGAAGGCCACGCGTGACGTTGGTTTGTCATGACAAGCACGGTCGTTCCCCGGCGATGGGCGCGAAGAATCAGGTCGGTTATTCCGGATGCCGATTGTGTATCCAGATGAGCGAACGGCTCGTCAGCGATGAGCAGTTGCGGATTCCGAATGAGCGCTCGCGCGATTTGCAGCCGCGCTTTCTCTCCCCCTGAAAGCTCCGCCGGTTTTCGCCGCGCTTGCCGCGCCAGACCGACTTCCACAAGCATCTTCAGCGCGCGCATCTTTCGCTCGCGTCGCGTGAAGTTATCAATCGCCAGCGGCACAGCGGCATTGCCGATGACGGATTCTCTCGCAAGAAAACATTCTTCTTGAAAAACCAAGCCCAGATATCGCCGCAACTCAGGAAGGGAAGATTCTGACGAGTTTCCCAGTGAAAATCCCGCTATCACAGCCCGACCTGTTTGCACCGGCAGTTCCCCGGAAAGCAGTCGCACCAGTGTTGTTTTACCGGCGCCGGACGGCCCTTCGATGACGACAAGTTCGCCCTTAAGAACGCGGAGGTCAATATCGGATAACCCTGCGTCTTTCGTGTAATGATAGCTGACCGCACGAAGGTCAACAATTGCCGGAGAGATGTTCGTTTTATGGTTCATGGTTAAATCGGTTGCCTGTAAATAATTTGGTAGCGCCGGACGGCAGTCCGCTTGGGTCGGCTGCAAGCAGCCAACACCGCAGGGAAAAGCAGGTTTTAAACGGACAAGGCAGGCCTTGTCCCTACGACTACACCTCGCCGCGGCTTGGGCGTCCCGCGTGCCCGGAACAGAGAACATTGTATAAGTAATTTACAAAAGAAAGTTCTATCGGTCAAGCATGGGCGAAGAACAAGGAGAGTTAAAGCAATTATGAATAAAACCGATTCCCTTGACTCCTTAGTGAATTTTGTGTACTTTATGATAGCCTGATCCCGGCTCGATTGCCGTCTTAAGGAGTTTTTTCAGCCGGGGTTTTCCATATTTAGAATTCGATAACAACTTGGGTTTTCACGGTGTCTAAAAGGCTTTTAGCAGAAATCGAAAAACGCGCAAAACTCATTCAGGATTATGTTCTGTCTGATGAATATGTCACCCGATTTAATCCGGAGGATATGCGCGATGCCGTGACCGCCTATTTTCGTTCGGGCGGCAAGCGTTTGCGTCCCGCGGTGCTTCTTTTCGCCTGCGGAGCCGTGGGAGGAGACGAATCGAAAGCTCTCTGCGCGGCGGCGGCGGTGGAGATTTTTCACACATGGACACTGGTTCACGATGATATTATCGACCGGGATGCTCTTCGCCGCGGTCAGCCGACCGTCCACGAATATTTCTCTCAGAAAGCGCTTGCGTGGGAACAATTTCGAGGCGACAGCGCCGACGCCCGCCATTACGGTGTCTCGGTGGCGGTTTTAGCCGGAGATGTTCAGCATGGTTGGGGCATCAGCCTCATGACGGAACTCACCACACGCTACGAAATCGACTCCACCGTCACGCTGGCGTTGATAGATAATCTTGATACGTTCGTGCTGACGACTCTCGTCGATGGAGAACTGCTCGATATTCAGCAATCCCGGATGGAAATCGAAGACCTCACCGAAGCCGACATCGAGGAAATGCAGTGGAAAAAGACGGGAGCGCTCTATGAATTTTGCGGCAGGGCGGGAGCGGCGATTGGTTTGAACACCGCCGACTTTTCCCATCCTTTTATCGAAGCTATCTCCAAATTCACCAGCGCTTGCGGAACAGCGTTTCAACTTCAGGACGATATTTTAGGCATCTTAGGAGATGAAAAACTCCTCGGCAAGCCCGTCGGTTCAGACATCCGCGAGGGAAAACGGACTTTGATTGTACGCAGCGCTTATCGGAAAGCGTCTCCTGTGCAGCGCGAGCTGATTAACCGCGTGTTGGGTAATGAGAAAGCTGCCGCCGGAGACGTGCGTGAAATCACCGAGTTGCTGGTAAGCCTCGGGGGAGTCGATATGGCGAAACAGCGGGCGAAGGCTCATCTTAAGGAAGCACTGTATTATCTTAAAAAGATACCCGAATCTTCTTATCGGGATTTACTGGCGGATTGGGCCAAGCTAATGACGGAGCGCGAATTCTGATGGCGGGCTGGGTGGCTTTATTCGGAGCGATTGTCTATCTTGACACCACAGCGGCGTTCCAGTTCATGCTTTGCCAACCGCTTATCGCGTGCCCCATCTTCGGAATGATTGTCGGGCGACCGGAAATCGGAATCTTCTTCGGCCTGATCTTCCAATTGCTCTGGCTGCGAGCGTTGCCGGTCGGAGCAGCTCGTTTCCCCGAAGGTAATCTCGGTGCTGTCGTAGCCACAGCTTTGGCGGCGACGATTCCGCCCGGCTTAGATGGACAAGCTTCGTGGCTGATTCTGACGTTGGCCGCTCTTGCCGGACTGCTGACCGCCGGAATCGGTCGGCACCTGACGCCTACCGTGCGATACCTGCTGAAATTCTTTGCTGAATCCTATGAGAAAGCTCTGCTGAACGGCAAGCGCGCGCGTGGAGGATTTGTGTTTCTGGCGGCAATTGCGGTGAATGTCACTGCCGGAGCTCTGTTCACTCTCGCGCTTTACTTTCTGTCGTTCAAAGCGATGAGCGGTCTCTTGGACGTGTCGTCGCAGGTGCCGCTGGCTTCCGGATTAGCGGCTCAAACCGATGCTCTTTGGAATGGTCTTTTCCCCGCGCTGATTGGTGCCGGAGTGGGAGTAGTGTTTGCCAGATTTGCGCGTCGCCGCATGATGGGATGGACTGTGGGCGGTTTCGCGGTTGCGATGGGAGTGCTGCTGTGGCTTTAAAACATCTAAGTATCACTTCTGCCCTGCGGCTTGTGTGGCGCAGTTTTTTTGTGCAGGTTTTATGGAACTACAAGACCATGCAGGGAGCAGGATTTCTCTTTGCGGTATTCCCGTTCCTGCGCCGCATCAGCGATAATCCCGACGAACACTCGCAGCTTGTGCGTCGCTCAAGCGGATTTATGAATACACATCCCGCTCTCAGCTCTTTTGCTATGGGAGCGATGCTGCGCCGGATGGCGGATGAAAAAGAGTTTGCTCAGGAAGAATGGCAAAACTGGCGGGAGAGCCTTTGCGGGCCTCTGGGAATCACCGGAGATGCGCTGGTCTGGGACGGGCTGAAACCACTCGTCTTTATGATGGCTTTCGCCCTATGGTTTTTTGTCGGCGTGCCCGCAGCGATTCTGCTTTTATCTCTGGTGATATTCCTGCTCTACAATGGACCGCTTTTTATCTTTCGCCTCTGGGGAGCGCGCCAAGGATGGCAGCGCGGCAAAGATATTCTGCGAGCTATTGAGCTTCCTTTTTTCATTCAATCAAGGAAATGGATGGAACGCGTTGGAGCGTCGCTTGCGGGTCTTTGTGTCATCGTGGGTTTTGTTTTCGCAAGTGATTTTCAGCTTGTTTCCATCGTGCAATTCGGAATCGGTTTTTTGATTTTGTGGCTGTCTGTTCGGGCGAATTGGCCGCTGATCAGTTCTTTGGTTATCACTGTGGCTTTGGTCCCGTTGAGCGCTTGGCTCATTCGTCTTCTCATATCGGGAGGTCTCTAAAAAGAAGCTTACATGGTTGCACAACAAGTTACGTTGAAAAATAAACTCGGGCTCCACGCGAGGCCGGCGGCACATTTTGTTCGTCTTGCGGCACAATTTGAATCAAATGTATTTCTCATTAAGGATGATGTTCGCATCAATGCCAAGAGTATTATGGGTGTGATGATGCTTGCGGCGGAACACGGCGCGACCCTGACCATCGAATGCGAAGGGGAAGACGAGCAGGAACTCTTGGCGAAGCTGGTCCAGCTTGTCGAGGATAAATTTTATGAAGAGTAATTGAAAAGTGATTCTACAAATGCCGCGGCATGCGTCTCGCGTGCCCGGCTTAATAAGTATGCCATTGCGGGTCTGGAGACCCACAACGGCGTAGATTTACTACCCGCGACCTCCGGTCGCGGATGAATTGACATAACAAAATAATATGCCAACACAAAAAACAGAGAAAAAAAGCACTCCCGCGCGCCGCAAAGCGAAAGAGACCACGTTCAGGGGAATTCCGGCGTCTCCGGGAATCGCCATCGGGCGCGTTCACTTCCTGCGAGCGGATTCAAGCGAAGTCATGCCCCGTAAAATCGCTCCTTACGAAGTCGAGCCCGAAATCAAGCGTTTGGAGCGAGCGATTAAACAGACGCGAGCGGCAATGACCGAGTCGCGCGAGCGCGCCATCGAGATGGCGGGAGAAACAGTCGGCAGGATTTTCGACGCGCATCTGCTTATCCTTGAAGATGAGGAATTCCAAAAGGAAGTTCGTAGCCGAATTCTTCGGGAACAGTTCGGAACAGAATTCATCGTTTATGACACGATGGAACGCACCATTGAACTCATGGAGAAACAAAAAGGAGAGTTGTTCCGCGAACGAGCGGCGGATGTCCGCGATGTGCGAGCGCAGCTTTTGCGATTTCTCCAAGGGAATGAAAAATCTGCTCCGAAAGGCCCGGATGAACCGTCTGTGTTAGTCGCTCCCGGATTGTCTCCAACGAACACGCTGCATATTGATAAAGAACGAATTCATGGTATTGCCATCGATTTGGGCGGCGCGACATCGCACACAGCCATTTTAGCGCGTTCACTGGAAATCCCCGCCGTCGTCGGTTTAGGCAACTTCAGCACGAGAGCGAAAGAAGGACAAACAATTATCCTGAATGGAAATTCGGGCAAAGTGCTGTTAGCTCCGACAACAGCTTCTTTGAAAGAATACCGCGCCAAACGCAAACGCTATCAGAAATTCCAGTCCGAGTTGGCTGGATTGTGCGAACTTCCTTCCGAGACAAGAGACGGACACGCCGTCGAGCTGCATGGGAATATTGAGCTGCCGCACGAAGTCGAAAGTGTGCTGTCGCATGGAGGGTCCGGTGTGGGTCTTTTTCGTAGCGAGTATCTTTTCCTGACGCGCGGCACATCACCAGACGAAGAGGAGCAGTTCGAAGCCTACAAGAAAGCTGCCGATGCTCTCTGGCCTCGTCCCATCACGATTCGCACGTTCGACCTCGGTGGAGACAAGCTGCACCCCGGGCTTCACGCGCAAGCCGAGCGTAATCCGTTTTTGGGCTGGAGAGCGATTCGGGTATCGCTTTCTCATCCGGATTTATTCCGCACGCAGCTGCGCGCCATCCTTCGAGCGTCTGTGAAGAAGAATGTGCGAATCATGTTTCCGCTGATTGCGAGTCTTTGGGAAGTTCGAAAAGTCAAGCAGGCTCTTAAAAACGTCATGAAAGAGTTGCGGCGGGAAGGAATTCCGTTCGACGAAGAGATTCCGGTTGGCATTATGATTGAGGTTCCGTCGGCGGTAATTATAGCCGATGTGCTTGCTCCGGAAGTTGACTTCTTTTCTATCGGTACGAATGATTTAATCATGTACACTCTGGCGGTGGACCGGGGCAACGAAATGGTGTCGGATTACTATCGCGCTCATCATCCGGCAGTGCTGCGGCTTATTCGAGACACGGTTCAGCGCGGTCATGACGCCGGAATTCCGGTCGGAATATGCGGAGAAATCGCGGCGGACCCGCTATCGACCGTGCTTTTGATTGGGTTGGGCTTGGATGAACTCTCCGTTTCACCGGGTGAAATTCCCGAGATTAAGAAAATTATTCGCTCCATCAGTTCCGCAGACTGTAAAACCGTCGCTCAAAAGGCTCTTGAACTTTCGACTGCCGCCGATGTGAGTCGCCTGCTCGAAAAGGAAATGAAAGTTCGCTTCGCAGACCTGCCGATTTGGTTCACCTCAGAACGATAAAACACACGAATTCTCTATGAAACCACAATTATCACCATCGCGTATCGCATCGCTTGATCCGGGCGATATGTTAGGCAAAACCCTCGAACTGCCGAAACAAATCGAACGCGGATTTTTGCTCGGAAGCGATTTTGCACGGCAAGCAAAGCTGTCGATGCCGCCAGAGCTCGACTGGTACGGGCTCGGCGGCTCCGCGATTGTCGGAGATTTGGTTCAAGGTCTGCAGCTTTCGCCAAACCCGGTTTACGTTCGACGGCAACCGAGCGGCACGCTCTCGCGCCCGCGAGTCGTTTACAGCTATTCAGGCAACACGGCGGAAGCGCTCTCGGCTTTTGATGAAGGAATAAAAGCGGACAAAATTTGGGCGACGGCAAGCAGCGGCGGGGAATTAGCCGCCAAAGCTAAAGACGCGAATATTCCTCATTTAATGTTGCCGACAGGCTATCCACCGCGAGCGGCGGTGGGATTTGGTATCGGAGCTTTTATGGCGCTTTTTGCGGAATTATTTCACCAAAAGGTGCCTTGGTCTGCTCGAGAAAACGATATTCTGACGGAAGACGCCAATCGCTATGAAATCCTTGATTCCCAGAAAAATCCAGCACTCCATCTGGCCGAAAATCTGGTGGATCGCACGCCGATACTTTATGCTGTTGACCCTTTTCTCGGGCCTTCTCTGGTGAGCAAGGCAGCGGCTCAATTTGCCGAGAACGCCAAGATATGGGCTCGCGGCGCCGTGCTGCCGGAATTGGCTCATAACGAAGTGGAAGCGTTCCCCGCGCTGGCTGGTCTGTTGCCGCCGCCGCATATTCTTTTTTTAGGGGAATGGCCATTTCCTGATTTTCCAAACCCTTGCGCACCAATAGAGGCTTTGCTTTCGGAGTATCGGATTGAATTTGAACACATAGAGTTCCGAGCTTCAAATACATCTCCAACGTCGCGAGTCTTGGCGGGATTGAGGACAATGCTGCTTTTAGACGCGGCATCCGTTTATCTGGCGCTGATACTTGCCCGAGACCCAACGGCCATACCGACGATTACGAAACTGAAGAGTATGCAAGAAAAGACTTGAATTTTAGAAAAATAATCGGTATTATGGTAAACTTGACTCGAAATCCGTTTAGGAAGGCATAGTAACCACTTTGAAAACAATTATCCCTGTAGCGGGCGCTGGCACTCGGCTCCGTCCCCATACCTACACCGTCCCGAAAGTTCTGCTCAATGTCGCCGGGAAGCCTATCTTAGGGCATCTCCTCGATCATCTGCAGGAAGCCGGGGTTGAATCCGTAACGATAGTGGTCGGACCGATGGGCGACCTCATCGAGAAGTACGTCCGCGATAACTATGAGCTTGAGGCGACCTTTATCACACAGTTGGAGGCTCGTGGACTCGGACATGCGGTATCACTGGCTTTGACCGAAGATGACGAAGATATCCTGATTGTTTTGGGGGATACGCTTTTCGATTTCGACTTGAAATCTGTTTTGAATACATCCACCACGTCCGCTATCGGTGTTGCGAAAGTGGAAGACCCTCGGCGATTTGGGGTGGTGGAAGTGGAGGACAGTCGTGTCACGCGCTTAGTGGAGAAGCCCGAAAATCCAAAATCCAATCTGGTCATTATCGGCGTTTACCTGATTCGCAACGCGGCCGGACTCCGGCGGGCTATCAAGATGCTTTTTGACCGGAACCTCACCACACGAGGTGAATTTCAACTGACGGACGCGCTGCAATTGATGCTTGAAGAAGGTGAGCCTATCGGCGTTTTTCCGATTGATGGTTGGCATGATTGCGGAAAAGTGGAAACGCTTTTGGAAACGAATCGCTTTCTTTTGGATCAGGATCCCGACTGTCGCACTCCGGTTCCGCGGGAAAAGACAGTTCTGATACCTCCGGTTTATATTCACCCAAGTGCGAAGATTGAAAACGCCGTTATCGGACCCTATGCAACCATCGCTGAAGGCGCTGTTGTTACCGATGCGATGGTGCGCAACAGCATTGTCGGTCAGGGCGCTGAGGTTCGGGCGGCTCTCGTCGAAGGATCGCTGGTCGGAAACAACGCGGGAATCGTCGGCCAGTTCAAACAATTTAATGTGGGTGATTCAAGCGAAATCCTTTCAAGTTCAGCCTGATTTTCTCAAGGCAATTCGCCGCCTTAGCCATTGTCTCAGGGTTTCAACGAGTTTGGAGGTAGTCATGAGACTTACGATTTCTCTTCTCACGCTTCTAACGCTTGTTTCGGCATGTTTCGGAGCGGGGCCTTATGCTGTGTTGCCTTTGACGCCGGTCGGAGTGGATTCTGTGACCGCGCGTGTTGCTTCCGGATTGCTGCTCTCTGAAATGCGCGCACAGGGACTTTCGGTGATGGACAAGCGAGAGCTGGGCGCGACGGAATCACCACTGCAAGCCGCCAATCGCCTTCAGGGCAGCGGTGCGGAATTCGCTGTCTATGGTACGTTGTCGAGGTTAGGCGCTAAGCTCCTCGTTGAAGTAAATGTCGTGAAAGTCGCCACCGCCGAAGTCGCTTTTACAGACCGGCTAAGCTCGGAAACGACGGAAGACTTGGATGTTGTGATTCGCCGGTTGGCGAGAGGTATTGCCACCGGACAGAAAGCAGGCGCGACAGCGACAGTGGAAAATATTACCGCAACCGAAACCCGCACTCCACGCCGGAGAGCATCGTTTTCGTCTATGGGTATGCGAGCGGGCTATATGTGGCCGATGGGAGGTTCGTGGGGCGGTGTGTCGAAAATGGTCGTTACTGATTTCGTCTATCACTACGAAACCAATAAATGGGAACTGGAAGTGATTCCGTTTTTGGGATTTCGCTTTAGCGGAGATGAAGGCGACGGCAACAGCGCCTTTGATTGGACGATCTTTGATTTCAGCTTTCACTATTTCCTCTCGCCGACGGATGTCTCGCCTTATCTGGGCGGAGGACTGGGATTTCACAGTGTCCATGCCGAAGAGACTGTTCAGGGTGACTGGGGACCCGAGAGAGTTCAAGACGATGCGACCGGTTTTGCTTTTAACGCTGGTGGCGGCATCATGTTCTTCCGAACCTATGACTTCCGTTTGACGGCGGATTTGCGCTACCAATACGTAGCGCATACGTTCAAAGGGTTGGAAAACGACCAGACACAGAGCGTCATGTTTACTATTGGCTTTGCCTACGCCCGTGGACGCCATCGCTGGTAATGGTTTTTTATTGTTCGTTAGAAGAGCTTCAAGTTTTAAATAAATTTCTCGATATAGAATTCAAGAAGGAACGAAAACAAAATGCGTGAATTTCTTTTTACCAGTGAATCGGTGACAGAAGGACATCCCGATAAGGTCGCGGATCAGATTTCCGACGGCGTTCTGGATGCGGTCTTTCGCGAGGATCCCTTTGGTCGCGTGGCCTGTGAGACGTTTGTGACCACCGGGATGGTGCTCGTGGGAGGTGAAATCACCACGAATACCTATGTGGATGTGCCCGAACTCGTCCGCGAAATCGTGGAAAAAATCGGTTACACGGATCCTGAATATGGATTTGATCATCAGAATTGCGCTGTGTTGACATCGATTAACCAGCAAAGCCCGGATATCGCGATGGGCGTCAACCGCGCCGGAGCCGGTGACCAAGGGATGATGTTCGGTTATGCGTGCCGTGAAACGCCGGAATTTATGCCGATGCCGATTGCATTGGCGCACCGGTTGGTCAGGCAGCTTGCGAAAGTGCGCCATGAAAAAATACTGAGCTATCTGCGCCCAGACGGGAAATCTCAGGTGACGATTCGTTATGAAGAGGGGAAACCGGTTTCGGTCGAAGCGATTGTCCTCGCTGCTCAGCATAATCCGGATGTGGACATGGAACAGCTTCGGCAGGATATAAAACGCGAGGTAATAGAACCTGTCATTCCCCCGGAAATGCTCTCCGAGAACTGCAAATATTTTATAAATACGACTGGCCGGTTTGTTGATGGCGGGCCCCGGGCGGATGCCGGGTTGACCGGACGCAAAATTATCGTGGATACCTACGGCGGGTATGTTCCCCACGGCGGCGGCGCGTACAGCGGTAAAGACCCGACGAAGGTGGACCGTTCCGCTTCCTATGCCGCTCGCTGGGTTGCGAAGAATATCGTCGGAGCGGGACTCGCCGATTCCTGCATCGTTCAGCTTGCTTATGCCATCGGTATTCCCGAACCGGTATCGCTGCTCATCAACACCGACAACACCGGAAAGATGAGCGAAAAGGAACTTCATGACCTTGTACGGAAGCACTTCGATTTAACCCCGGCCGGTATCATCGACGCGCTTAATCTGCGTCGTCCGATTTATCTCGACACAGCCGCTTATGGTCATTTCGGTCGGGACGGAGATAATTTTACTTGGGAAAAACTGGATAAGGTGGACCAACTCACATGACAAATGAAACGATGACTCAGAAAGCACATAAATCTAAAACCGCGGAATTTCCTCCTCACGATGTGCGGGATTTGTCTCTGGCGGATGCCGGACTGAAGCGAATCCAGTGGGCGGATATGGATATGCCGGTACTGACCAAAATCCGCCAGCGGTTTGAAAAAGAAAAGCCATTGGCCGGGCGTCGAATGTCGGCCTGCCTGCATGTCACCGCCGAAACCGCGAATCTGATGCGCACCCTTAAAGCCGGTGGTGCTGATTTGGTGCTGACCGCGTCAAATCCGCTATCCACTCAGGATGATGTCGCGGCGTCACTCGTGCGCGATTTTGGAATCCGCGTCTATGCTATCAGGGGCGAGGACAACGCAAGTTACTACCGGCATCTCGAAGCGGCGATTAAGCATCGCCCGTCCGTTACCATGGATGACGGTGCGGATTTAGTGCATGGACTTCATGCGGACTATACCGACTACGCCAATGAAATCGTCGCCTCGATGGAGGAGACAACCACGGGCGTGATTCGTCTGCGGGCGCTGGAAAGGGAAGGAAAGCTGAAATTCCCCGTTGTCGCTGTGAACGACGCTCAAACGAAGCACCTTTTCGACAATCGCTATGGAACCGGTCAGTCCACCGTGGACGGCATTATCCGCGCAACCGATATTCTGATCGCCGGGCGGACGTTCGTTGTGGCCGGTTACGGCTGGTGCGGCAAAGGCTTCGCGCTGCGGGCAAGAGGCATGGGAGCCCATATCATTGTCACGGAAGTCGATCCCATTCGAGCCATTGAAGCGCGCATGGACGGATTGCAGGTTATGCCAATGGCGGATGCCGTTCCTATCGGGGATGTTTTCTGCACGCTGACCGGGAATATGCACGTTATTCGTCCCGAACATTTCGAACGAATGAAAGACGGCGCTATCGTCTGTAATTCAGGACACTTTGACGTTGAGCTGGATCTGAAAGGTTTGGCAAAAGTGGCGAAGAAAGTGAAACGGGATGTGCGGCCTCTGGTGGACGCTTATTATTTTGAGAACGGGCGACGCATCTTTATTCTGGCGGAAGGACGTCTGGTGAATCTGAGTTGCGCACACGGGCATCCGGCATCTGTAATGGATATGTCCTTCGCGACGCAGGCGCTGACCGCGGAACACGCGATTCAAAACGCCGGGAAACTCGACGTGCGTGTTCATCCGGTTCCGGTGCATGTCGAGAATTACATCTCACGCCTGAAGCTCGAAACCTTCGGTGTGCAAATCGATACCCTGACCCCGGAGCAGGAAAAATATCTCGCGTCATGGGATATCGGGACATAAAATAGCCTTGTCGCATTTCAAAACGTGAATCAAAAGCCGTCAAGTTTTTTCAAGGCCTGACGGCTTTTGAATTTGAGCGTATCCAAAGCCACACAACAACAAACGGACAAGGCAGGCCTTGTCCCTACGACTCGCCGCGGCATGTGTCCCGCGTGCCCGGAATAGAAACAACATGAAACCATCACCTAAAATAAACATCCGCCATCTTGCCCACCTGAGTTTGTCAGCTCTCTCGCTTGGGTTATCTACTCTTATGCGCAGGCCGGTCGTCTGGGGTCTGCCGACAAATGTCATGATTGAACCGACCAATCGGTGCAATTTGCGATGTCCGCTGTGTCCTTCAGGCGCTGGGACAATGACCCGCCCTCACGGAGATATGACGTTGTTTGACTTCAAGAAAATCGTTCAGCGACTGGGACCGCAAGTTCGGCGGCTTTATCTCTGGAATCAGGGCGAACCGCTTCTGAATAAAGCGCTGCCGGAGATGATTCGGTTTGCACATAAACGCGGCATTTATACGGTGACCAGCACCAATGGAATTCTCCTCGACAGGGAAAATATTTCCAGTGCGCTGATTCAAGCCGGGCTTGATGATTTGATTATTTCCATTGATGGATTAACACCGGAGACTTATCGGATTTACCGCGTGGGAGGAGAGCTGCCGCAAGTCATCTCCGGCATGAAAACGTTGCGCCGTTTGCGTGACGAACAAGGAGTACGGAGTCCGAGGATTATTCTGCAATGGCTGCCGATGAAGCATAATGAACAGGAGCTGCCGGATGTCGAAACGCGAGCCGCCGAATGGGGAGCGGATGCTGTCGAAATCAAAACGACACAGATTTACTCCGAAGAAGATGCGGAGAAATTTCTGCCTAAAGACACGCGTCTGTCGCGCTATCAACGACGGGAGAAAGGTTGGGAGGTTCGACGCCGATACCAGCATTGCAGACGTTTATGGTTTTCATGTCAGATTGATTGGGATGGCACGGTGGTGCCCTGCTGTTTTGACAAGGACGAAGAATTCGTCATGGGTAATCTTCATAAAGCTTCGTTGTCTGAAATCTGGCGCGGCAAAAAATACCAGCAACTGCGACGCCTCTTGCTCACCCAAGGTCGCGTTCCGGAAATGTGCTGTAACTGTACAGAAGGCCTTATAACTTTCTATGTATCACGTTTTAGAATTCCAACAAAAAGGTAGAGGTGGAGGCATAGGTCTTGCAATCTATAAAGTGCTAAGTTGCAAAAAATGCACATTTACCTGAAAAACAACATATTTTAAATGACGTCTCAACTTGAACAAAGCATAAAAACGAATGGTGAAACCGAGTCCTGGTCACGACTTGCCGCTCTGTTGGAGACTTCCCATGAAATCGCCGGCAAACTCGAACTCGACGACCTTTTGGAGGCGGTGGCTTTCCGCGCTCAGGATTTGGTGCGTTCGGATGGTGTAACTCTCTACCTGCTGGAAGGCGACATCCTGCAGCCATTTATCTCCCGCGAAGAATACTCCGATGAAATTCTCGACACGCCGTTGAAATTGGGAGAAGGTATCAGCGGCGGAGTGGCGTTGCGAGGGGAAGCGGAGCTTGTAAACCGGGTTGATTTAACCGGCCGGGGTTTTCAAATTCCGGGCACGCCCATTGAACCGGAATCACTTCTTTGTGCTCCTCTGAAACATAAAGATGAGGTCATCGGAGTCCTGACCCTGAATCGATTGGGGGAATGGGAATTTACACCGGCCGATTTTGAATTCATCAAAGGGCTGGCGTCTTTGGCCGCTGCGGCAATTCATAGTGCGCGACTCTACGAACGTCTGGCAAATTCCGAACGCAATTATCGAACACTGTTTAACAGTATCGGAGAAGCAATCTTCGTTCACAACCGCGATACGTTCCAGATTCTGGACATCAGTGAATCCGCCGTGCACCGCTATGGCTATACGCGCGAAGAACTTCTTAAAATGACCATTATCGATTTGCATCCACTCGAAGATCGGGAGAATGCCGAGAATCGCGTTCAGGAAGGAATTAAAGAGCATTCGACACACTATGATAATGTCCGTCATCAAACCAAAGATGGAGTGGTCCTTGAAGTGAACATTTCCGCTGTGGATATTGAATTCATGAACAAACCGGCTCGTCTGGCGCTGGCGGTGGATGTCACAGAGCAGCAGCGAGTACACCGAGAACTTGAGCAAGCCCATAAGCTTGAATCGGTTGGATTGCTTGCCAGTGGCATCGCCCACAATCTGAATGGCCCCTTGACTGGAATTCAGGGGTTCACCGAGCTTCTCCGCGCAACCCATCCTGAATTAAACGAATTGGATGTTATCCTCAAACAGACGAATAAAATTAAAGATATTATTCGAACGCTGATGATTCGAGCGCGCCATCAGGAAGAAGTGGACGCTCGGTATATTCAAGTCAACGAATTGCTGCGAACTGAATTGGCTTTTCTGGAAGCGGATCTCTTTTTCAAACATGAAATCGAGAAGGTTTATGATTTTGACTCCGATTTACCGGAAATCTGGGGAGTGTACGGCGATTTTTCTCAGGCGCTACTGAATATTATCAACAACGCGATTGATGCCATGTACGAGACGCCGCAGAAAGTGCTGAAAATACGCACCCGTCATGATGATGGCTGTGTCATGATTGAGATTGAAGACAGCGGCACCGGTATGACGGAAAAGGTTAGAGAGCGAATTTTCGAACCCTTCTTTACGACAAAGCCTTCGATGGACAGCGAAGAGTCGGAAGGGCGGAGCGGCACAGGACTGGGACTTTCGGGCAGCCGGCAGCTTTTAGCTCGATATGATGGCAAAATAGAAGTACAATCTCAGCCGGGAAGAGGCTCGACATTCCGCGTGCTTATTCCATCTGCTGACAAGGTTCGGGACGGCCGTCCACGAGACAAAGAACACACCGTGGCTTGAATTCCCTATGAATCCCGGACAAGAACCTTCGAGGGAGGAAAGAAAGCACGGAATCGCATAAAACGGGAACTTATTTACATTAGATTGAGTAAAATAAGTTTGCTGAAAAAGGTTATTGAAGGTCGAATTCAATCTTTGGAGTTCCCGTGACCAAGATTTCAAAAAAGGTGAATATCCGGGCTAATCAGTCCCTTGAGAAGTATCTTCAGGAGATAGGCGAGGTTGATCTTTTAATCCCTGAAGAGGAAGTACGGTTGGCCAAGAAAATCCGCCGTGGAGACCAGAAGTCCCTTGAGAAGCTGACCAAAGCAAATCTCAGATTCGTCGTGTCGGTCGCGAAACAATATCAAAATCAAGGACTTTCACTCGGCGACTTGATTAACGAAGGGAACTTGGGTCTGATTAAGGCCGCGAAACGATTTGATGAGACGCGCGGCTATAAATTCATCAGCTATGCGGTCTGGTGGATTCGCCAGAGTATCCTGCAGGCGTTAGCAGAGCAGTCCCGCGTGGTGCGACTTCCTCTCAACCGTGTCGGAGCCTTGAACAAAATCGGGAAGATGTACTCGAATCTCGAGCAGGAGTTCGAACGGGAACCGACCCCAGAGGAAATCGCGGAAGTCCTGGACATCTCCCCGTTTGAAGTGACCGATACGATGAAGATGTCCGGTCGCCATCTTTCGATGGATGCTCCGTTCAGCCAAGGGGAAGACAACCGACTCTTAGATATTATTCACAACAACTCTCAGCCGCCTCCGGACCAGACGCTTTTAAAGGAGTCACTCTCCCAGGAAGTTGACCGCGCACTGGCGACGTTATCTGGGCGCGAGGCGGAAGTCGTTCGTCTTTATTTCGGATTGAACCGCGAACATCCCCTGACACTGGAAGAAATCGGCGAGCGTTTCGCCCTTACCCGCGAGCGAGTCCGCCAGATTAAAGAAAAAGCCCTGCGTCGTTTGCGCCACACCTCCCGTTCCAAGGCTCTTCGAAGCTACCTTGGATAGATTTAAAATCGTCTGTATCGCTTGAGGTATGAGCTGAGAAGCAGGCAAAATACTCAGCAAATCGCCGGAAAAGCTCATATCTATGACATATTCCCACCTTGATTTTATATACCCTGCGTTATCAAACGCCTTTTCGGATGAGAGACAAAAGACATCTCGAAATCGCCGTATTTTTTGAAATTAGAGCTTGACTTTCTCGCAAAACTTCCGTATAATTACGCCAAATCTGGAACGTCCTTTTTAGATATACCGGATGTTGTGGCGGGAATAAATCACCTGTGTTCTGGTTTGTGACGAAAGACACTTGAACAGGTGGCGCCTGCACGGTTTTATCGTTTTATTTAGTATAATCACGTTTTTGGCGTTGAATGCTGTCGAAAAACTTCAAACTCATCTACCTCTCCGAAGACCTCACGAAAAAGACTGAGTTATCTCTGACGCGCACCAAAGTAGCTGTCTTTGGGGCGCTTCTTATTTTCTCATGTTTTTTCGTAAGTCTGGCGATAAGCTTCTCGGTTTCTCATGTTATCAGTGCCCGGAAGATATCGGCTTTGATGTCTGAGAAAATGGAGCTGGAATGGCAGCTTGAAGACCTGAACGGACACCTGAATCAGGTGGAAAGTAATCTGGCAGGTTTAGCTCAGACCGACGATTTTCTTCGCCTGTTAGCGGATCTGCCTGCGATTGATCAGGACGTACGCGGAGTGGGCGTTGGTGGAGGAGTCGAAGATTTCTCGATAACCTCTTCTTCTCCGGAAGTGCAATCCACTCGATGGACCTTGGAGAAAATCGAGCGGGAAATTCAGCTTCAAATCGAGAGCTTCGAAGAAATCAGCGCAAAATTCACGGCGGACCAGGATATTCTGGATCACACTCCCAGTCTGCGGCCTGTCGAGGGCGGCTACATCAGCTCAGGATTTGGTTATCGGCGGGATCCTTTCACACGTCGGACGACCATGCATTCAGGTGTGGACATCCCTCAGAAGCGGGGAACGCCGGTGATTTCCACGGCGGAAGGTCAAATAACATATGCCGGTCGGTATTACAGCTATGGCAAATTAGTGATGATAGACCACGGCTACGATTACCAAACCGTGTATGGTCATTTGCATACGATAGATGTCAAAGTCGGTGAATATGTCCACCGAGGGCAGCAGATCGGCACCGTTGGGGCGACAGGTCGTTCAACCGGCTCACATCTGCACTATGAGGTACGAGTCGCCGGGACTTCTGTTGATCCATTGGATTATTTCTTTGATGATTTGGCGGTTCTGCCGGGTCAATAGAGCCGCTTCTTCTGTTTGAATTTCAATCCGCCGTTGCAGGCGGATTTTTTTTGCCCGTTCCTTGCGTATCCGGTACAGTATTGTTTCCACGAGTTCGGGCAGACAGAGCCAGCCCGTAGGTGAGGTAGGGGATTAATTATAAATCCTAAAGGCTGGTCTGCCTGCCTTTCCTTCTGATAAATGAGCATGGTTTTGTTGCGGTGTATATCTCCGAGAAAGGCACGGAAGATATTTTACCGGAAGAAATCATTTCCGACAAAGTTCGCTGTGCGGCGACGCGCAAATTTAACGAAGCGGCTGAGACAATTCAAAAAGCCACCGAATTTCGAAAAGTAAAGCCTGATGAACTGCGTGTGATTATCAGTCGAGGGGCGGAGTTTCGCAATGTCGTAAAGATGGATGATGTCTTTGACCAAGTGTCATCAATGTTAAACGAAGTCATTGAATCCAGCGCGACAATGCCAAACGCCCTTCAAATAAAATCCAAAAAATCCTACAGTCGTGAACATGCGCTTGATACGTCGCTGGTTTCAATTCTAATCGGCAGGCGCTTGCTCCTCAGCCGCCGCGAGCTTCAGGAGCTTGCAACCGGTTCCTTCCTCCACGATATCGGGAAGCTGGCGCTTCCTCATCTCATGGATCGTTCGCCTGAAACCTACAGCGAAGAAGAGGCGCTTCAACTGCGGGAACATCCGGTTTACAGCAACTTGCTCATGCGGAACAGCACGGATCGCTTTTTCATGGCGCAAACCGCCGTTCTCTATCATCATGAGCGGCAGGATGGATTGGGATACCCTCTGGGCGTTAAAGGAAGCGGCCGGAAACACCGTTTTGGTTCGGTGTATCCCACGCAAACCATTTATCCTTTGGCGGAAATCGTTGCTGTCGCCGATTCCTATGATAATCACATTTCCGGTCGAAACAATGGTGGGGCCAAATCTCCCGAAGAAGCGATATCGGCTGTCGTGAGCGAGGCTGGTATTGCGTTTAATCATCGAGTCGTCAAAGCGCTGGCGGATGTTATTTTGGTTTTCCCGACCGGGTCTGTCGTACGAATCATGGATTCGTCTCTTCCGAAAATCCGCGGCTATGAAGCTGTCGTTATGAGTCCCAACTCCAATGACTATCACCGCCCGGTGGTTGTTCTTCTGAAAGACAGTCTGGGTCGGAAAGTTACTCCGAAGATGGTTGACCTTTCGACGGAAACATTTGTCCGCCTCGAACTCAAGCTTTGATTCTTTGCATTCCCCTTGAAGTTTCGTATATTAATAGGCGGTAGCGCTGCTTCTCAACGAGCCGGCGTTACTGCATTCCGGGCACACGGGACGCATACCGCGGCGGATAACACGCCGAGCCGGGTTCAGCGCAGGTTTCCGTCTGCCAAACGATGAACTTAGCGCGCGTAACCCGGCCGGAATTGAACAAGCTTTCATTTTACCCATCACGATTAGAAATCCATGTACATCAGATATATTGCCCTTCAAGATCTTTCGCAGCAAGAGGCTTTCAGTGTGCAGATGGTTCAAATGTGCCGAGCTTTTGCTCGATTGGGGCATCGCGTCGAACTCTGCGGCCCTGCAGGGCAAACAATGTCACATGACGAGCGCTTTGAAGCTATCAAACGTCTCTATGGCGATGATCTTCCATTTCCTATTCGCTTTTTCCCCAGCCGCACGGTTTTTAATCGTCTTCAAATGCTCGGCGGATTGCGGGGCGCACTTCAGACCATGAAGGATGAGGAACCTGACCTCGTTTATTGTCGGGGAGCGTGGGAAGTTCTGCCGTTGGCGCGGCGGTATCCCTCCATTATTTTTGAAGCTCACAGCGTTAAACAGCATAATGAATTTAAAACGATTGACCGACTTCTTCGACATCGGATTGTCAAGGCGGCGAACCTGCCGGGATTGCGTCTCTTCGTGCCGATTTCCCAAGCTTTGGGAAATGTCTGGATGAAATTCGGCGTCCCGGAAGAAAAAATCCATGTGGCGCATGACGCGGTTGATCTATCTCTTTTCGAGCCCGCTATGAGTATCAAGGAAGCTCGCGCGCATTTAGGGATTCAAGAAGAGCACCCGGTGATTCTCTATGCGGGTTCCCTGTACGAAGATAGAGGGCTTGAGCTGTTATTGGGAGCCGCTAAGGCTTTTCCGGATTATCGTTTCTGGATTTTAGGCGGAAGAGAAGACGACATCGCGCGTTCCAAAGAAGCCGCGCATCACCAGCAAGTGAAGAATGTTGACTTCTTCGGGTTCGTTCCCCATCCTCAGGTGCCCGCCTATCTCTATGCCGCCGACGTGCTACTTATGTTGTGGACATGGAAAGTCCCCACGATTGCCACATGCTCGCCGATGAAGATGTTCGAATATATGGCGGCACAGCGCACGATTGTCGGCCCGGCTTTTCCGACAGTCGTGGAAGTGCTTGAAGATGGGCGCGACGCGATTCTCTTTGAACCGGACAATCTGAACGCCATGATTGCAGCGCTGAAAAAGGGAATCGAGGAGTCAGCGCTCGGAGAAATGGCCCAGACCGCCTACCGGAAAGTTGCCGCAGACTACACATGGGAACATCGCTGCAAGGGTATCCTGAGAGCATTGGCCGACAAGAAATAACGGGAGCGGACATTCTTGTGATTTTTATTACGAGGAGTGCAACTTCTTTCCTTCTTAACCACTCTTATTTTTCAAAGCCGTTCTTATCAACAATTAGAAGTATTTTTCTGGAAAATCAATGAAAATCAAGAAACGCTATTGGATTCCCACTCTCATCATCATTATTATTATTGTTGTGGGAGTCATTATCAAGCAGAGCCAAGGCGAGAAAAAACTGCCGGTAACCACTGAAGAAGTGACCCGACAGTCCCTCGTTGCCACGGTTTCAGCTTCCGGCAAAGTAGAACCGGTTGTTCAGGTGAAAGTTTCATCCCAGATACCGGCGCGCATCACGAAACTTGCCGTACGCGAGGGGGAACGGGTGACTAAGGGGCAGTTCCTAATAGAGCTGGACAAAGAGAGATATTCAGCCGTGCTCGAACAAACTCAATCAGGCAGGCGTGCAGCACAAGCTCAGCTTGAAAAAGCACAGGCGGATTTCAGGCGGGCTGGAGAACTCGTAGCGCGGGGTATGATTTCAGAAGCAGAGCTGGACGCCGCTCGCGCTCAGTCTCGGTTGATGGAAGCTGAACTTGATCAAATGATTGCCCGTGAAAAGCAGGTCCGCGATGACCTGTCGAAAACGGTTCTATCTGCTCCGATGTCCGGGACGGTTAGCCGGTTGAATAAAGAAGAAGGGGAAATGACCCTCGGATCAACTTTTCAGGAAGATGTTATCCTGATTGTCGCAGACCTCTCCCGCATGCAAATCAAAGCGGAAGTGGACGAGAACGATATCGTGGGAGTCAAGTTGGGGGATACGACCCGCTGTGAAATCGACGCGTTTCCCGATACTGTTTTCGTTGGCACGGTCGCCGAAATTGCTCAATCTGCGGAAGTCAGCGGCTACGGAACACAGGAAGAAGCGACGAATTTCGACGTGGACGTTATGATACTCGACAGCATTTCCGCGCTGCGGCCGGGTATGTCCGCTACGGTGGATATTGAAATTGATCGCCGCGACAGCGTGCTGGCGGTACCGCTGCAGTCCGTTGCTTTGCGTGACCGCAAAGAAGGGAAACCCGTCGAGATTAAAGAGAAACCACAACGCAAATCCTCACGCCAGCGCGCCGAAGAAGTTCGCAGCGGTACAGCGGTTGACACCGGAAAAATTCTTCGTAGAGAAGATTTAGTCGAGGGCGTCTATGTCATGTGTAACGATTCGGCGATTTGGGTGCCGGTTCGAACCGGAATTTCATCGAATACGCACATCGAAATTCTCTCCGGTCTTGAAGGTGGCGAGAAGATTGTCACCGGTCCCTATAAAGCTCTTGCCAAAGACCTGACGCACGGCACACAGATTACCATCAAAGAAGATAAGAAAAAGAAGAAATAGGTCAGAATTGAAAATGCAGAACAGCCACCTAATCGAGCTGAGCGACATCTCGAAAATCTACAAGGTGGGCACGATTGAAGTGCCGGCTATCCGAAATATTTCCCTGACGATAGAGCCAAATGAATACGTCGCGATTATGGGGCCTTCCGGTTCCGGAAAATCGACTTTGATGAATCTTATCGGCTGTCTGGATACGCCGACAAGCGGGTCTTACACGTTAGCGGGGGAGGATGTTTCCCGGCTCTCGGATAATCAGTTGGCGGAGATTCGCAATCGTCGTATTGGTTTCGTCTTTCAGACTTTTAATCTTCTTCCGCGCGCGACAGGGCTGCACAATGTCGAATTGCCGCTCGTCTATGCGGGCAAGCCTGTGGGCGTTCGGCGGCAGAAAGCGCGGGAAGTGTTAGCAGCGGTGGGGCTCGGCGACCGTGGTCACCACCGACCGAATGAATTGTCAGGCGGAGAGCGCCAGCGCGTCGCCATCGCACGGGCGTTGGTTAACAATCCATCGCTTATTCTCGCCGATGAACCAACAGGGAATCTTGACAGTACCACCGGTGAAGAAATCATGGCTCTCTTCGACGAGATTCACCGCCAGGGAAACACGATTATCCTTGTCACCCATGAGGAATACATCGCTCGGAAAGCAAAACGTATTATCCGACTCTTGGATGGTCTGGTTGCGAACGATGAGTTCGTTACAGAAGACGGTAAACAGTTTCTTCACGCTCAAGAATAGAACATACTGCTTGCAGGAAGGATGAAAGGAGAGGATGGTTCTTAGATTCCGGTCGGGTTACGCGCGTTGGTTGTGTCGTTTGGCCTACGGGAATCTGCGCTGAACCCGACTCGGCGGAATTGTCATGATACGTCGCTTGGTTGAAATATTCGAAGGACTGCGTATTGCCGGGACGGCGTTGCGAGCGAATAAAGTGCGCGCTGTTCTCACGACGCTGGGTATCGTCATCGGTGTGACGACGGTTATCTTAATCACCTGCATCATTCTTGGGTTAAACAAGTCCGTCTCGGGGCAATTCGCTTTTTTGGGCAGCAACACGATTTATGTGAGCAAATTCGATTGGTGGGGTTCCAACTGGCGTGAAATGATGCGCCGTCCCGATATTACCATCGACCATGTACGTCGGGTAGAAGAAGAGAGCGAACTGGCTATTGCTGTTTCTCCTTATGCGGAAACCCGGCGTATGGTCAGCTATCGCGAGCATAAGTTGAAGCGCCTGGATGTCGCCGGCACGAATGAGAATTACATTCACACGAATCCGACTCGGCCTGAAATCGGGCGGTTCTTCACGGCAGTTGACGTTCAGCGCAACCGCCATGTCTGCGTTCTCGGTAGTGAAGTCTCGCGGAAGCTTTTCCCGGACCAGAGTCCAATCGGTCGTCGCATAAAAATCGGAGGAATTCCCTTTCAGGTTATCGGCGTACAGGAAAAGATCGGAAAGCTCTTCGGCCAATCTATGGATGAATATGTCATGGTTCCGATTGGAACGTTTATGAAAGAATTCGGCGCCCGTCACTGGATGAACATTGTCGTCAAAGCCGATGATGCGCGCAATATCGAAGAGCTCGAATATGAAATTCGCGGCATCCTTCGCAAAGCACGCCATCTGGGACCACTCGACCCCGATGATTTCGGTGTGAACCGTCAGTCGTCGATTATGAATGCCTATTTGAAGATTATGAACGGGGTTTACATTGGAGGATTTCTTATCGCGGCCATCTCTCTTCTCGTCGGCGGTATCGGTATCATGAATATCCTGCTCGTTTCCGTGACCGAACGGACTCAGGAGGTCGGACTGCGCAAAGCGTTGGGAGCCAAACGCTGGATGATTGGCTGGCAATTCCTGACTGAATCCGCTGTTCTTTGTTCGGTCGGCGGGCTTATCGGAGTTTTCTTCGGCTATCTCGGTTCGAAAGCCGTCAACAATTTCCTGCCGACGACGATGCCTCTCTGGGTGGTGGTTTTTGGCGTTGTGTTCGCGGCTGTAGTGGGCGTTTTCTTTGGAATGTATCCGGCGGTGAAAGCGGCGCGCCTTCATCCCATCGAAGCCTTGCGTTACGAATAATCGTTGAGTGCGAAGAAATAATAAAGGTACTGATTTGGCATCATCTTCAACAGACTTTCAAACTCTGTACTTCCGAACGCTGGTGATCCTTGCCGCTTTGGCAACGGCGGCGGCTGTCTATTATCTCCGGCACATTATTTTCTTAGGATTTCTTGCACTGCTCGTCGCGATTTTCTTCACCTATTTGTCAGGGCCTTTGGAACGGAAGCTGCGTCTGCCCCGATGGCTGGCGGTCATAACGGTTCTTGTGGGGCTCGCCATTGTTTTTGGTATTATTGGATTTTTGTTAATCAGTCCCTTTGCCAATCAGATGGCGACGCTGATCGAAAAACTGCCGACTATCTTTGACAATGTTCGGTTGCAGCTCACGATTTGGCTGCAGGAACTCGGCGATTGGGCGCCGCAAATCAATCCGGAAAAACTGGCACAGGAAGCGGCGAAGTATGCCGGAGATGTTGCCGCAAGGATAATCAAAGTCCTTTCCGGCGGTTTTTCTCTGCTAACCGATGTCGTGGCAGTTATTGTGATGGGAACCTTTCTCGCTATCGAACGGCGCCGGGCTTTTCGAGCGTTCAGTCACCTCTTTCGCAATAGGACACCGGAAGAGATGCGCGAACTGGCGGCGCGCGGCCTTCAGTTACTTCAAGGTTGGATGCTTGGACAATTGACCGCGATGGTTTTCCTTGGTATCTTCACGACCGTTGCGTTCTGGATAGCGGGCATAGATTATTTTCTCATATTCGGAAGTATGGCGGCTCTGTTCAGCGTCGTGCCATATTTAGGGCCGTTTCTTTCCATGTTGGGTCCGCTCGTTTGGGCGATTTTTTTGGATCCGTCGAAAATCATTTGGGTTCTTGTTATATGGGCGGGGGCGCAGGCGTTAGAAGGAAACCTCATTACGCCGCTCATCATGCATCGCTATGTTCAGCTTTCACCTTTAGCGGTGATTGTCGGGATTCTGGTGATGGGAACCCTGTTTGGATTTTTGGGTATTGTTGTCGCTGTGCCGCTGACAGCTATCACGTTCCTTTTCTTGGGTGAAGTGTTCCCGTGGTGGAAAGGAAAAACGGCACCGGCGGTGCTTGAGTCAGAAGAAGAGTAAACCTATGTGGACATCGCTGACATCAACGTTTGAAGCTCTGCGAATGGCGCTCGAGGCGATTTGGGCGCACAAGATGCGAGCTTCGCTGACACTTTTAGGCGTTATCATCGGTGTCTCGACGATTATCGCTTCGATGACGGTCATCGCCGGGATTCGGTCTATCATCGATGACCAGATGGAGAATGCGCTTTCCGCCAATGTCTTTCAGGTTCAGCGCTATGACAATGTCGGTTTTCAATTCGGGCCCCGAAAACGACAGCGGCGACCCAAAATGGTACCCGAATTGGCGGATGCCGTTCGAGAGCGTTGCCCATCGGTTCGAGCGGTGGGAGTTGAATGCTGGAAAGGGGGAATGATGGTACGGCGCGGAGGGCTCGAAAGTGATCCGACAATTCAAGTGGCGGGAGGAACGCCGGAATTTGCGATAAATAACGGACTCTATGTCGCTCGGGGACGCTTTCTGACGAATCAGGATGTCCTGTCAGGTCGGAACGTGATTGTCATTGGCGACGATGTCGTGGGAAGTCTTTTCAGTGCGATGGATCCGATTGGAGAGTACGTGCGTATCGGCCCGCATCGCTTTGAAGTTATCGGAACGTTTGAAAAGCGCGGCGAAGCCTTAGGCGAATCGCTTGACAGATACTGCTGCATTCCACTGGAGGCCTTCTTTCGGATTTATGGAGAGAGATCCATCTACCTGACAGTGCAGGCCTGGTCTTTGAACGACTTTGAACAGGCTCAGGAAGAAGTGATTGAAGTCATGCGCGTGGAACGAGGTTTGAAACCCGGCGAGCCGAATGATTTTGCTATCTGGACTCCGGCGACCTTGCAGGAATCTTTCCGCGGATTTTCGCAGGCCACCACCTTCGCCGCTTTCGGAATCTGCATGATCAGTTTATTGGTCGCCGGAATCGGCATCATGAATATCATGCTTGTTTCGGTGACGGAACGGACGCGCGAAATCGGCGTAAGGAAAGCGCTGGGAGGGACGCGCAGAGGAATCCTGTGGCAGTTCGTTATCGAGGCGATTATGCTTTCGGAAGTGGGTGGAGGGATTGGAATAATCTTGGGCTTCTTGCTGGCGATTCTGGTCAATCACTTTTTGAATTTTCCCACGCCCGTGCCGATCTGGTCGGTGCTGTTGTCGGTGATTTTCTGTTCCGTCGTGGGTTTGGTTTTCGGAATCTGGCCTGCTGTGAAAGCATCCCGCCTGCACCCTATCGAAGCTTTGCATTACGAATAGGATGGGAATTACTCTGTAGGAGTCTGCGAGTACGATGTTTGCAGGCTCTTTTTGTGTTTACGGTGTGAACATATGTTCAGTGAAGTCATCTTTGATATCCGAACATGAGACATTGAAGTGCACCCCTTGGACTGGACAGATATTGAAAAAAATTAGTACATTAATGTCGGGGCAATTTACTGGAGGATCCGATGGCACGACAACGACGGTATTTCTGTGAACAGTTCAAGCTTCCGCCGAGCCGGGTTCAGCACTGTTTACTTTACATCTAACGACGAACTTATCGTGCGTAACCCGGCCGGAACTTTATGTTTTTGAGGTATACTCTAACATGAGTGAGCGAATGCCCCTAATTTGTATCTTTTCCCGTAGATGAGACTAAAAGCTGATAGGAGACATTAGGATTTCAGTATTGAGATTGACAGATAAACCGCTCCGTTGGTCGGTCGTGTTTGTCTTGCTTTTTGTGATGGCTTGCGCGGCATTCGCAGTTGGTTTGGTGAGTACGAAGGCATCCACCACTGAATATACGAATGCTGATGTCGTACTGTTGGTGACGTACGTGCTGTTGGCGTTGGTTTTTTCTTTTCTCTGTTCCGTAGCGGAAGCGGTTATTTTGAGCATCACGCCTTCGTATATTGCAGGACTGCGAGAGAAGCAGCCGAAGCTTGCGTCCATGTTGAAACAGTTAAAGCAGGACAATATTGACCGGTCGCTTGCGGCTATCCTGACGTTGAACACCATCGCGCATACGATCGGAGCAATCGGCGCTGGTGCCAAGGCGACGGTCGTCTTTGGCAGCAGTTGGTTTGGTTTATTTTCGGCGGTCATGACGTTGATGATTTTGTTCCTTTCCGAAATCATTCCCAAAACGCTGGGCGCTGTCTTCTGGCGACGGCTTGCGAAGGTAACGGCGATCTTTGTGCGCAGTCTAATAATGGTTCTTTATCCATTGATCTGGCTTTCGGAAAGGTTGACAAGACTAATCGCTCGTCAAAAGAACGCGCACGTATTCAGCCGCAAGGAGTTCATCGCGCTGGCGGGCATCGGCAAACAGGCCGGGCAAATCGACGAGCACGAATTCCGGATTGTCCGCAACCTCTTCCGGTTCGGGTCGCTAAAAGCCAAAGATATTATGACGCCGCGCACGGTGATCGTGGCGCTCCGACAGGATATGACAGTGACGGAAGCGCTCGACGATAAGTCACACTCTTCATTCTCGCGCCTGCCGCTGTACCGAACTGATCTTGACGATATAACCGGCTTTGTCTTGAAGGATGACATGCTGCTGTCAAAAGCGCAAAATCGAGGCGACGTCAAACTCGAGACATTGAAACGGGACATCAGGACTGTTGCATGGGAGATGCCCTTATCAAGTCTGTTGGAATTCCTGCTCGATAAACGTCAGCAAATCGCGCTGGTCGTTGACGAGCACGGAGGAACGACAGGGCTGGTGACACTTGAAGACGTGGTGGAGACACTGTTGGGTATGGAAATTATAGACGAGATGGACAAGGTCGAAGATATGCAGGCGCTGGCGAGGCAACAATGGACGAAACGCGCCAAAGCACTCGGTCTGAAAGTTGATACCTCGAAAAAGGAACAGGATGATTCTTGAGTTGTCAGACGATATTGTAACCGCAGTCAATGTCCAATATTTGTGCTCCTAATCTACATACTTATCTTCATACTAATCGTGGTGCTTCTATTAATCACGTCGGATGGAAAATATGATTCTAGATAAATCCAATCACGGCCAGCCACATCCAGAAGATTGGATCGGCGAAACATATATGATATTTGTAAATGAGATGAGGGATATGGCCGCTCTAAACGGACTTCTTACCAAAATTCTGAGCAAAGCGGTTACCCATCAAAATGTTGATGGCAATCTTCGACTCGCCATCAATCCAGAGTATTCTGAATTAATAGTCGACGAATCGATTAAAGGATTCGTGTTCAACGAAGCGTTAAGCCAAATGAGTTTCGTCACAATGATGCTTCTGTCGAAGTTGTGGTCTGATCTAGAGTATTTTGTTCTCCGTTTTGTGGGAAATTGGCTCTTTCACAACCAACAGATTTTGATGCTCCCAATTTATGAGAATATGAAGGTCAGTTTTCGTGGCAGGAGAATTCCAATTCGTAACCTCCCGACACCCATAGATCAGGATGATTGTGTAACTGTAGTCGAATCTATGAATAGCACCTATCGCTTTAAATCGATGCACGGAGGTGAACGCTTGGTGAAACTTGCCAGTATCACAGGCCTTCTCATCGAATGTCCATCTGAACTGCATGATCTACTTGTAGAGCTTGAGCAACTTCGTCATGCGATTATCCACAGGAATAGATTCGCCGACCATCGCCTCGAAGACATTAGTCGCGCTTATACTGACAATCCTGATCTGTTACTACATTCTGAGCGTTTTCCCATACTCTTTCAAGCTGCAGCGGATTTCGCGATACTTCTTCGCAAGTGTGTTTACACACAGTTTCCTCAACAGAAATGAGCTTATTGCGTGTAGCAGAGTGTCATCATGGGATTAATAGTTACTTTCAGAGACTCGATATCTGATTGGGCTTCAATGCCCAAAGCATCTATAGTCTGAGTTTCATATGATATCAAGAATGAGCATCTGCATTCTTATCTTCATGCTAATCAGTGGGGGTGTTTGGATTTTTTATGGATGATGATTTGACGAATGAATCTGAGCCGATAGAATTTCCCATTGATGGTATTCTGGATTTGCACACGTTCCGTCCCAAGGATGTGAAAGAGCTTGTGCCGGAGTATATCGACGCGTGCCTAAAACGCAGGATATTTCAAATCCGAATCATTCATGGGAAGGGAATAGGTGCGCTCAGGAAAACCGTTCACTCGATTTTGGAAAAACATCCGGATGTCATCTCGTTCGGAACACCATCCGACGCCGGCAGTTGGGGTGCGACGGTTGTTCAATTGAAGCGTACGAGGGCTGAAGAATAAAGGAGTCGAAATCCATGTATTGATTGGGTTGTCAGAAAGATGAAGCAACAATTAATAATGCTGGTTAAGGTTGAAATTTGGCATGGCAAGAATTCAGAGTGATTAACAAGCTGAATAGTCGACAAAACAGACCCTATAACTTCTTATTATACAGCAAAAAGATAGAAGAGCACTTGATTTTCTACTACATATATTGTATATTTGGAAATTGTAATTTTGCCTTTCAGGATTTGCTTTGAGTAGTTCTCCCTTTTTCTCAGTACTCAGGAGAAAGAGGATGTGCTCGTTTAAGGAATAGCTTCAAATTACGAAAGAAGAATTGATATGATGTTGTCGCGCAAAGAAATCAAATTCATTTTCATCTTTTTGGTCGTCGGACTACTTGTATGGAGCTGCTCCGAGAAAGAAGATACAACACCTGTTGGTACTGAACCGATTGATGATCTGGCAGCCGACTGTATTGGCTGTCATACGAATGAAGACCTCTTGATAGAAACCGCACTTCCCGATGAAGAACCCCCGGGGGATCCATCGGGCGAAGGTTGAGGTGGTTCGGTCCCTCCGTTGGAGGGTTGGGAAAAGGTTTTAATGACAGGCAGCGGTTTGGAGGCGTATTTGGCTGGCCCACATGCGTTTGATTGCCGCTCCTGCCACAGTGGACAAGAAGGTATTCTGCTCAAAGAAGATGCACACGTCGGTCTGGTCGCTGATCCGTCATGGGGCGATGACAATCAGTGCGCCTTATGTCATGGCAACATCGCGGAACATTTTGCCACCAGTTTGCATGCGACGCTCCGCGGTGAACATGCGCTCTTTGAGAAAAGGACCGGTTTTTCTCTTGAATCACATCCTGAAATTCACGAGGAATATGACAACGAATGCAATAAATGCCATGCGACATGTGGGTCGTGCCATATCAGCCGTCCGGATGCTGTGGGTGGCGGATTTATTCAGAGCCATCGAATCAAACGTACGCCGGATTTGAAGAATCAGTGTACAGCGTGCCACGGCAGTCGCGTCGGAGATGAATATACGGGAGCGAATGAAGGATACAGTGCAGATGTTCATTACGTGCCTCATGCAATGAACTGCCGGGAGTGCCACACTGGCGCTGAAATGCACGGTGATGGAAATCTTTACGAACATCGCTATGAAGTCGAGAATGCTCCCGCCTGCCGCGATTGTCATGACATCGGATCGCAGGACAATGTCTACCATGAACAGCATGGTGACAACCATCAATGTCAGGTCTGTCATTCGCAGGAGTATAAGAACTGCAATGCCTGCCATGTCGGCGGCGACGGACTTGCGGAACCTTCATGGCTAGCGTTCAAAATCGGACGCAATCCCCTTTCCGATAACCGACCTGCGGATTTTGTAGTTCTGAGGCATATTCCGATTGTGGAGGATACCTACAGCGATTGGGAAGGAACGATGACTCCGCTCTATGCAGAGGAACCGACGTGGAAATATGCGACGCCGCACAATATCAGGCGCTGGACAGCCCGCACGGACACCAGTGGAGGATTATCCTGCTCAGCCGTCTGCCATAACACTCCGGCAGATACATCCGGCTTCTTCCTGCGGCAAGTGGATTTAAATCTTCTTCCCGTCGCAGAACAGGAAGCGAATCAGCATCTGATTGTGCCGGATGGACCCCCTCCATGGTAAACAGATTTATCGAAATTGAAATAATTCCATAAATAATCTAACACAGGAGAAAAACCATGAAATCACTTTTTCGCTTAACAGCTTTAGCTGTCCTCGTCTTAAGCTTAACCTTCTTTATTGGTTGTTCGAGTGATGACGACGATAATCCAATCACCCCCACAGCCAATATTTTTGCGGATGTTGCTCAGATCGGTGATGACTATCTGACAGCGGGGACGAAGAATATCGTAGCCGCTGATGTTTTCCCTGATTTGGGAACCGGCGATCTTTTTCTTATCGATTTCCGCAGTGCCACCGACTTCGAGAATTTAGGTCATATCGATGGTGCTGTGAACTGGAGCATTGGAAGTCTGCCGGATAATGCTGATCAGATTCCCGCGGGTGCGAAAGTCATCTGCGTCTGCTACACCGGTCAAACGGCCAGCTTCGCATCCTGTTATCTGAATATGATGGGCTACGACGCTTACAATCTGAAGTGGGGTATGTGCGGCTGGACAAGCGATGTGGCTGTGAACCTGAACAAGTGGGGTGGACTTGTTCCCGGAGGTCAGACGACTGAGACAGATGCTCATACTCTAACGACAGAGTATGATTTGCCGACGATTGAAGGCACCGACGCAGAAGACGAAGTTCATAATCGCTGCAATGACTTCTTTGATGCAGGCGTTACATATATCTTGGCAGCTGATCTCTATGCCAACCTTAATGACGGCGATACCGGCAATGATCCGTATATTGTAAATTATGGCTGGCCGCAGGCCAGTTACGACGCTGGGCATGTTCCAGGCTCCTATCTGTTCGGCGGCGGCACGCTCGGACCGGATGAGAATCTGAAGTATCTACCCACGGATCAGGATATTGTTGTCTGGTGCTACACCGGTCAGACATCGGCTCAGGTTTGCACCTACTTGAATATGCTCGGATACGATGCGTATTCGCTGAAGTTCGGGATGAATTCGATTGATCCCAGTCTGTGCGGAACATCCGTCTATTCTCCTCCCGGCACGGATTATCCTGTCGTTACTGGCCCGGCGTAAGCCTTAGGTATGCAACGATTTCCAATTCCTTTAACCCTTTAGAAATCGTGGGGCTTGGGTAACGCTTGCCCAAGCCCCCTTATTGTTCAAAAACATCTCAAGAGAGACCTGCCTATGATTACGGCCTCTTGGAAAACAGAATCGACTCGGCGATTCCCTTTGTTGCTTCTCCTTTTTCTGCTGTTTGGATTGTGTACTTCCGCTTCGGCAGCCGTTGTTTCAGGGCGAGCTTCTGTCTGGAGCTATGCGCGTGAAGATACGGTCAATCATGTCGTGGTGGTTCCGCAGCTTTCGGCGACGATCCATCAGCTTGGCAGGGAAGGCCTGAGTTTCCAGACGACGCTCCGCGGATTTTACGATTTTCGCGACGGTGAATCCAGTGATGAACAGGTGCGCATTCAGAGAGCGGTGTTCATCTATGCTCCTCGAAAATCGCGCTGGGAAGTTCGCGCGGGACAGCAGTGGCTTACGGAGGGTGTCGGTCGCGGAAGCATCGCCGGGTTGTGGGCTCGCTATAAAGCAAGTTCTAAACTATCCCTGACAGCGTACGGTGGGCCGCGATTGTCGCGCTCGATTTCGCTGGTGACAGGAAACGAAGATAACGGGATTGCCGCCGGAGTTCACGCCCGAACGAAAATTGGGCGCCATCGTCTGGGACTATCGTACACCTATACCGGCAAAGAGGGCGATATTCTTTATCACGGTATCGGGGTGGATGGTGTCGGTAAATTCCATTCGAAGCTGAACCTGCGCGCCCGGCTCCACATGAATCTGGAGCAAAGCACGATTGAGACGGCTCAACTTGTCGCCGCGTGGAAGGCTCATCAGAAAGTCGATGTGACGGCTGAACTGCGTCGCCAGACACCGCGAATTTTCGAGGATTCGTATTTCATTCGCTTCCTCGAATATGCTTCGACGGATTTCGTACGCGCTGCCATGCGATGGACATTCTACAAAACTCTCTACATGAAACCCGGCGCTTCCGTACTCTTCGCTGACGATGAACTGCTCTATAAGGTGCGGTTAGCTTTCGGTGTCCCCATTGTCGAGTTTGGTTTCACACACTGGCTGTCTGTTTCCGAAGGTGCGATGGACGGTTTTTATGGTCAGGCGCAGTATCGAATCGGACGATGCGGACAGGTGTTCGGCGGTTTCGATTTTTCGGAAGGTTCCAATTCCAACGTGCGCGAGGATGTCAACTCGCATGCGACGTATTTAGGAGCGCGCTACAATATCACGAACGCCATTAACGTTTCAGGTCGAGTGGAACACATTGAAGATTTTGAGCGCAGTGAAGATATCCGCGGATTGTTTTCCCTCTCCGCGCGGTTTTCGACTCTGCACGGGAGCGGACGATGAGACGAAAATACACTTCTCCAATCATCCGGCTCGCGCTGGGAATCTGCATCGCCGGAATCTTTCTGGTCGGGATGTTCGCCCAAGCGTCACGCTCCCAAGAGACGACATCGGCGGCCGCTCGCGGTCTAAACTTTCCACATGAATTTCATCGTGTGGACGTCGAGCTTGAGTGTGCGGCCTGTCATGCTGCCAAGGCGAGCACGACCGGCCGGGATGACCTGTTGCCCGGCCATGACCAGTGCAGCGACTGCCACGGAATGGATGAACCGGATGAGTGCTCGAGCTGTCACTTGTCTGACGAACCAGAACTCAGTCCGAGAATACAAAAGTTCTCTCCGAAGTTTAGTCATGAATATCATTCGGTGGAAGGAAAACTCGCCTGTAACGCTTGTCACACTGAGCTTGATGATTTTCTGCCGCCGGAGCAGGTGGGGCATCTGCCGGATATGGCGCAGTGCATGACTTGTCATGAACAAAGCCATGTTTCAAACGCCTGCGCGGAATGTCACCTGTCGACGGATGATTTGGAGCCCGCTGATCATAAACTGAATTGGATGAACCTACACGGCAGCATCGCTTCGGCGTCTCAGGATGAGTGTGCGCTTTGTCACAGCGTAGCGGAAGATTGTCAGGCTTGCCATAACGGCGACGAAGTTTCCATGCCGCATCCCAACAACTATGTTTCTACGCATGGTTTTGACGCGCACCTTTCCGATATGACCTGTGGTGTTTGTCATGACCAGCGGGATTATTGTAATGAATGCCACCGTTCGCTGAATATTCTGCCCGCGGATCACTTCCGTGGGGGATGGGTTACCGCTTCGGGCGGTGTTCATAGTGAAGAGGCCAAGTTTGATCTGGAAAGTTGCATGTCCTGTCATGAAGCTCCGGAGCAAGAACCCGTTTGCGCTCTATGTCACGGGGAATAAGCATCATGTTTGAAAAGAATAGATTTCTAATTTTACTCTTTGGGATACTCATCGCGGCGATAGCGCTGACATCGTGCAGTGAATACCGGACTCCCAATGGTTATCAAGCTCATCCTGATGGCTGGCTGGCTCCGTCCAGCGATGCTTTTCACGGGCAGGGAGCGCTGAGCACTCATGGGCAGGGGTGTGCTTCGTGTCACGGTGAGGATTATCAGGGCGGCGAAGAAGGACAGAGCTGTTACGATTGCCATGTCTATCCGCATCCATCTGTTACCGCCGGGCAAGCGAGTGCTCATCAGGCGATAATAGCTTCTCACGATTGGGACCTGAGCGCATGCAGCGGCTGTCATGGAGCCGATTACACCGGCGGACGGACAGGCGTTAGCTGCAAAGAGTGCCATATCGGGCCGAATGGTCCCGAGGATTGCACAACCTGTCACTGGCTGCCGCCGGTCACCGATGCCGGTCTGCCCTATGGGATGACTTCCGGAGCGGCGGGAGCGCATTCGGCGCATATGTCGATAGGCTACGCCTGCACCGAATGCCATCTTGAGGTGACTGATATTTCTCATGCGGATGCTTTGCCGGCTGAAGTCGATTTCTCCGAAGCGCTTATCGCGGATCTTTCACCTCATGAACCGATTTACCTGAGCAGCGGCCCCGCCGAAAACGGCAACGGTTCCTGCGGTTCACTATATTGCCATTCCGATGCTCGCGGCGGCTCACCGAATTGGCCGGTAAGCTGGCACGGCGACCCAATGGCTTGCGGCGATTGCCACAGCATTCCTCCTCCCGCGCCGCCGGTGATGGGCGCTCAGTGTCACGTCTGCCACGGGAATGTAAATCCGAATTCAAACTACGACTATCCCGATTCCATTCGGTTTCTCCAGCCCGAATTGCATGTCAACGGAGAGGTTGACTTCTAAAGAAATCGCTTGATATAGAACGATAAAAAAACCCTTCGAGACGTGCTAGTCTCGAAGGGTTTTTGTTTTACGCGTTAGAAGTTATGGCAAGTCGTTCTACGGTGTCGCTGAATAAACCCGATAGTATTTCTTAATGCCCAGAGTGACCACGCCGTCGTCCGTCCAAGTTGTGGTTGGCGCCACTACAGTTGCTTCGAACGTTTCAAACGTTCTGTCGTGTAATGTTAATGTGTCAGTGTAACTGTAGACGTTGTACTGCGGAGCTCCCGTTGAACCCCAGCGGAGAATGACATCATCTCCGGAACGTATTGCCGTCAGATCGAGAACCGGCTCCGGACTGATGACCTGCAGAGAACATGCGCCGCAGGCTGTGCCGTAGAGCGACGTCGAGATGTAGTAGGTGCCCAGTGGCAGATCAACCAGCGTGATGATTTCATCATCTCCGCTGTAGGTGTTATCCGCCGAACCCACACAGGTGGATGTGTCACCGCAAACCGTCGTAACAATGATCTGATTGTCACCGTCACCTGAAGCGATGAATGTCCAGCTCCGAACTTCCGTCGGCGTGAATTCGTAGATAACATCGTTGCCCGACGTGAAGCACGTTGGATCACCGCAAGAATCCGCGTACACGCACGGTATTGTATCCGTCGCGCAGCATGAATTCTCCCAGTGCGTGTAGTTCAGTCCCGGAGGGATGACAATCGGATTAGCGCAGTAATCGACAATATCACAGCACTCGGTCGCTATCGTGTAGGTCGCGTAGCCGACATCGGTTTGATAGATATCGATATACAGATTCCACGGCGTCGCGCCTTCGTTGGTAAGTATCCAGCCGCTTGTGTTGCCGCTGCCGAGGGTACCGCATGTATCATCGAGGAGATTATTTGCGACATAAGCCGTCGGAGATTGATCACACAACTCACCATCGTAGACAGTCAGAAGCATGATGGTCATCGCCGGAACTACGATAGGATAAACATCGTGAGTGGTGTCCGGACAGATTTTACCGCAAACCGTATCGAAGCACGCAATCGTGTGCGGATCCACTTCAGTGGGACAAACATCATTGGGTTCGGTTTCTTCAGGCGTACAGCAATTTGTCCAGAGCGAACACGGTATGCACCACGTGATGTCAAGCTGGTATGGGTGACCAACTGTGGACGAGCTGTACTCTTCGACATCCAAGTATACAATCTGTCCCTGTGAAAGCTCGACACAGAAAATCTCTGAGAGGGCACTGACGGGGGATTCACAACCGTCGTCATCGTAACCGAGTTCAATCCCACGACAGCAGCCGGTTTGCAGATACAACTTGCTGTCGAATGTGGAATCCGGATCAGTACCGCAAAGGCTGAAGGTGTACTCACCATCCTCGGTGATCTCAATTTCATACATGTGATCCTCGCCAGTGCCGTTCGCGCAGTCATCGCCCGCACCTTCAAGAGTTGGTGCATTAAAAGTATAGCCCATGTTATCTATCTGAATCACATAATCCACGGGACATGGCGGGCATGCACCACAACCGACAGTCAATATATATGGACCGGTGCCGGTGTCATAGGCTTCTTGAACCATGATAAAGTAGGTTCCCGGATCCAGACACACCTCAATGCGGCTGTCATAGCTGGTAGGTCCGGGAGGTCCGTAGTTGTTGTCGTTGAAGGCCATCTGACTCACACAATCACTCGCGTACAGATAAACCTCCGGATTGAGACCCAATTCATACGGCCACATACCCGGTGTGTCGTCGGCGAAGACATCAACGGTGCACATTTGAGCCGAGTCGGTTATGGCAAGCTCATACCAATCGTGATCACCAACAATGTCAATTCTACCGCAGAGCGTATCTTCGCAAGCTACGGCTTGCGCCGTCGTGCAGGTGTCATTGGGCTCAACGTCAAGACTCGGGTACGGACACGGCGGACAGCAACTGATATCAAGCTGGTATTGATGACTGACGGTTGATGAATAGGCCTCTTCAACACTTAGGTATACCGTATCGTCCTGTGAAAGCGAGACACATCGAATCTCGGAAAGACCAGAGTATACACCGCAACCGTCGTCATCGTAAGCCAATTCAGTTCCACGACAGCACGAGGTCTGTAGATATAGTTCGCTGTCGAACGAGGAATCCACATCGGTGCTGCAAAGCGAGAAGTTATAAAGAGCATCTTCGAGTATTGCTATCTCATACACATGATCCTCACCAGCGGTGTTCGGGCAATCGTCGCCTGCACCTTCCAGAGTTGGCGCAACGAAGCTGTAGCCCTGGCAATCCACCTGAATAGCGTAATCCACCGGGCAGACACATTGACTGCAAGTAACAGCCAAGACATAAGGGCCGGTGTTGGTATCGTAACAGTGCTGGACCATGATATAGTAGGTTCCCGGATCCAGACACCATTCCACAATGCGGCTGTCAAGGCCTTCACCGCCGTCATCATTGCTGGCGATTACGGTTGCGCAATCGCTTGCATACAGCCAAACTTCCGGATCAAGACCAAGTCCGTACGGCCACATATAGGGCGTATCATCGGCGAAGACATCAATGGTGCATGTAACCGCTGAATCGGCTATGACAAGCTCATACCAGTCGTTATCGCCTACGATATCGATTTCGCCGCACAGCGTATCGCCGCAAGCGACGGGTTGTGACGTCGTACAGTCATCGTTGGGCTCGATGTCACGGTCAGCGTATGGACAATCTGGCAACACGTCGCAGGTCAGCCAAGCCACATATTCCGAGGTGTCTCCACAAAGAACACCTTCGAATTCCTCAGGCGCGATCAGGATCCAGTAGGTACCTGCAGCAACGACGTCGGAGATACAAACGGTATCACACTTATTACCGGAATTAGACACGAGCGTTACAGCGTCATCACAGGAATCCGGCGATGTACCGGCCTGAACAATCCAAAGGGTAAAATCGAATTCCGCAACGGCGCACCAATAGAGCCATGTCCAATCATCTGTAAGCGTGATTTCGTACCAGTCTGTGTCGCGGTAATTCAACGTATCGACTCCATCGACAAACTCGAACGTCCCGCTCTTACCGCAGACAGTGTCGTCGCAGGCGATGGATTGGAAGACATAAGGCGTGGAATTACATCCGCCGTTGTACTGGTCGTCGTAGTTAAAGCCGCAATCCGGTTCGCCTTCATAGAAACAGGCATCGAGAGTGCCTGCACACGGACACGTAATCACGCATATATCTGGACATGCGCCACAGGTAATCGCTAAAACATACGGGCCGGTGTTGGTATCGCTATAATGCTGAACCATAATATAGTAGGTTCCCGGTTCCAGACATTCTATCCCAAGCCGGCTGTCAAGTCCTTCGCCGCCGTCATCATCGTTGCCAAGCTCGGTTACGCAGTCGCTCGCATACAGCCAAACCTCCGGATCAAGACCTGTTCCGTATGGCCACATACCGGGTGTATCATCAGCGAAGACGTCAATGGTACATGCGACGGCTGTATCGGGTATAACAAGTTCATACCAGTCGTTATCACCCACAGGTTCGATCTCACCGCATAGGGTATCTCCACACAAGACACCCTCTGCCGTCGTACAGTCATCGTTGGGTTCAGTGTCACGATTCTCGTACGGGCAGGGAATACATCCGGTGGTTATAGTTAAATCGAAATCCGGAATGCAGGGAGTTGTTGTATAGGAATCTATGATGATGTAGTACGTGCCCGCTGGGAGAACAACATTATTCATCCCGTGCGGTGCGGCATTATAATTGGTGGAGGTGGCAATACAGGTCCCTGGATTCGGTGGACATGTACTGTCAATAAGTATGCCTGAATAGGTTGTAGTTTTCGGATCAAGTAGAATATTGACACACGTATCCTGCGTAACGGTGATTTCGTAGAGAATATCTTCTCCGGCGTCGTAAGTGCCAAGGCATGTCGCGTCGAAATCATTGCCCAAACCGCAGTTCGTCTGGCTCAAATCACTGTAAGGCAATGCCGCCGGAAGCGTGACCGTTACATCTGGTGGAATGCACGGATTTACCCACGCGCTGATGGCCAGGTCAAATGAAGGAATGCAATCGGGAGTTGGGTATGTATCGATCATGATGTAATAGGTACCCGGTGCGAGGATCACATAGTCCAATCCATGTGGGGAAGCACCGGAATTGGTGGAAAAAGCCATACACGGGTCACCCGGAGGACAAACATCGTCGATTAAGATACCCGTCCAAGTGGTGGTGCCCGGATCAAGGTCGATGTTAACGGTACACTGTGCTGTGACGGTGACTTCATAGAGAATATCTTCGCCGCCATCATAGCCGTCAAGACAGGTCATGTCGAAGTCATCCTCCAGGCCACAGTTCGTTTGATCTATATCACTGTAGGGCAGCGCTGCAGGCAGAGTAACCGATACATCCGGAACACACGGATCGACAAATGTGCACGTGGTGATGGTCAGGTCAAATGAAGGAACACAATCAGGTGTCGGATTGGTATCGATCATGATATAATAGGTACCCGGCGCGAGGATCATACAGTCCAGCCCATGCGGGGCAGCACTGTAATTGGTAGAAAAAGCCATGCACGGATCCCCCGGAGGGCAAACATCGTCGATTAAGATACCGGTATAGGTTGTGGTGCCCGGATCAAGGTTGATCTCAACGGTACACTGCTCCGTGACAGTGACTTCATAAAGAATGTCTTCACCGTCGTCGTAAGTGCCAAGGCATGTCGCGCTGAAGTCGTCCTCCAACCCACAATTCGTCTGGGCTGCGTCGGTGTAGGGCAGCGCCGCTGGCAAAGTAACCGATACATCCGGAATACACGGATCGACGTATGTGCATGTGTTAATGGTCAGGTCAAACGCAGGAATGCAATCGGGAGTCGACCAGGTATCAATCATGATGTAGTAGGTGCCCGGATCAAGAATCATGCAGTCCAATCCGTGCGCGCCGCCGCTGTAGCCGCGGGTTGAAAAAGCCATGCACGGATCAGCCGGCGGACACTCATCGTCGATACAGATACCGGTATAGGTGGTGGTGCCCGGATCAAGCCCGATTTCTACCGTACACGTTGCCGTAACAGTCAACTGATAAATAATGTCTTCTCCACTGTCGTAGTAGTCGAGGCAGGTATCCTCATAATCGTCGAGTCGGCCGCAATTCGTCTGAGCCGCGTCGGTGTAAGGTAACGCCGCTGGCAGCGTAACCACGATGGGATCCGTACAATCATCGCCGGTCGCATCAAGGTGACCTCGTGTCCGCGGTGTCGTGCCGCCGCGCAATGCGTTCAATTCATTCCAGAGGTCACTGTAGTCCAAGCCCTGCTCCTTGAGTTCATCAATTCTCGGACCGATGGCTTCGATACGCTCCCTCTTCGCATGTTCATCTCCTGCGGCTATCCGCTGTGCAAGTTCATTATCTATAGCCATTTTCTGCGCAAGCTCTTCCTCCATAGTGGGCTGATGTGCACGTTGTTCTTCTATGGCAATCGTCCGCGCATGTTCAGCAGCAGCCAGTATCTTTTCGCTCTCTTTTTGGGCTAACTTGGCCGCCTCTTTTATAGCAGGTATAGCAGGCTTGGCAACGCGGGCCGGGCCTAAGGCCGATGTTGAGGGCCAGTCGATGACAGGTTCCGGAATTTTGGCCGGTTCCTCCTCAAACTTGCCTGCTCTTTTCTCCACAGGAGCTTCTTTTACTGCAGGTGCTTCCTTCTCCACGAGAGCTTTTTTCTCTGCAGGAGTTGTCTTAACGATAGTGGCTTCTTCCGGTTGCGCGGGCTGCGCGATAGGTTGTGCCGTTCGTAGCCCCAACCGGATTAGCGTGCTGTCGACATCTTCTTTCACATTGTCGGCCAGCAGCACGTAACAGCCGAGCAAGATGATGGCTATGAACAAGCCCGTAAACAAAAACCCCTTTTTCATGCTTCACCTCAAATTTTTGATTGCAAGCGGATATTTTCACAAACCTTAGCTTTGAAGTTATAGACCCCGAAACCTGATTTCCTCACATTATAATAAATATAATCCGAAATCTCAGAATGTCAATAGGAGTGACAAAATAAAACGAAATTCTTTAAAATTACTTTCTCAATTTCTTAAACTTTATTTAAACAATGTTTTAGAATGAGAAGAGCTCTTAAAACTAACATTATTTCTTCGACGACGATGGAAATCAAGTCCATTTTAAAGAGGTTTCCTCATGCCGCGGCTCTCTGCGATTCCTCGAAGGAGGTGAAATCAGAGAAAATTCGGTGAAAGCGTGCTGAAAGACATAATGAACTTCGAGCCAATAAGTGGTGCACGAACCATGCCAAATTGCGCACAATGCATTGATATTATTGAAAAATCATTCTTTGTCTTGGGAATTATCTTGAGGTTCAATCCAGATGGGTGTCTTAATATTTTCTAAGAGCCGGTTTCTCCGGAAAACACACATGCAGTCGCGTTTTTTTTAGTGGTGTACAACTCTTCTCTATTGCTTTTATGAACGAATCGTTTTAAATTGTATTAATCCAACCTGTGAATTTTCCAATACTAAGCAGGGAAGCATTCTTGGATAGATCTTGAAATAAACAGCGAGAATTATGACCAAGTATGCGACGATTGATGTCGGATCTAATTCGATCCTGCTTCATATTGCCGAGAAAGATGAGCGGGGTCATTGGCAACCTGTTATGGATAAGGTTGAAATGACGCGTCTGGGCGAAGAGCTTCAAGCGACCGGGTCACTGAAGCCTGAAGCCATGGACCGAACCGCCCGTGCACTGAAAGGCTTCATGGCGCTGGTAAAAGAGCAAGGCGTCGCTCAAGTTGCGGTTGTGGGAACCATGTGCCTGCGTGTGGCGAAAAATGCCGGAGATTTCCTGCAGAAGGTCAAAGATGAATGCGGCTTGACCATTGAAGTCATTCCGGGAGAAGAAGAAGCGCGACTTTCCTATCTGGCGGTAAAATCCGGTATCGGCCTTTCCGAAGGCAGACTCGTTATCTTCGACGTCGGGGGTGGGAGCACTGAATTCGTCTTTGCGAAAGGAGAGTACATTGAGCGCAAGTTCAGCATCAACATCGGAGCCGCCGGACTGACGGAAAAGTACCTGATTTCGAATCCGGTGATTAAGGAGGAACTGGCGACGATGCTGAACGTTGTTCAAGCAACTTTCGCGGATTTTGAATTTGACGGGAAACCGGATACATTGATTGGTGTCGGAGGAACGATGACCAATATTGGAGCAGTGATGCATCAACTCGCCGTCTATAAGCCGGATGTCATTCAAGGGTTTGTCTTATCCCTCACGGAAGTCGAGCGCCAGTTGGAACTCTATCGCTCAAAGACCATTGAAGAGAGGAAAGCCATCGTTGGACTTCAACCCAAGAGGGCAGATGTGATTCTGGCAGGTGTCGGTATTATCTACACCATCTTGAAAAAGTTCGGCGTGAATTCGGCGACGATTAGCGACAGGGGAATCCGCCACGGCTTAATAGTGGACAGATTCGAATAGAAGGGATTTCCCTTTGGAAGATGGTTATTGTGAAATGCTTTAAAATATATTATATTGTAAGGATAAACGAAAAAGGAGAATTTTGCGCAAATCTTACCTAAAAAATATAATTGGAGTTTTCCTCTGTCTTGTTTTATTGGTCGGCGCGAGCGCGGCACAGCAACAAGTTGCGATTGATTCGGCATCGGTAACCCTTATCAGACCGCAGACTCGTGCAGGGCAGGATGCTTCCGGCGATGGTCAATTTGCGCGCGCGGGAGCTTTCCTTGATCGTCCTTTGGTCGTTCGCGTGGTTCAAAACTCGACGATTCCCGTGAGAGGTTGGCTGGTCGATTTCTCGCTGATTTCTCAACCTCTGAAAGCTGAGGGGACACGCATTGAACATCGAGTTGTGCTGACGGATGCCCACGGATTTGCGCGCACGAACATCCGTTTGGGGTCGAAACAAGGAGTGTATGTTATCTCCGCCAGGATTCACAGCGTCAGCGGGGAGAGTGACGAAATCTTCTTCGATGCTCATGCACGCAGATCCAACTGGGTCTTCCTGCTGGTCGTCGGGCTTTTGGGCGGTTTGACACTTTTCCTGTATGGAATGAACAAAATGTCCGACGGCCTAAAGGAGAGCGCCGGCGACAAGATGCGTTCGATCTTACAGAGGTTGACAAAGAACCGGTTCATTGGCGTGCTGGTGGGTGCGTTTGTGACGATGGTGATTCAAAGCAGCTCGGCGACAACCGTCATGTTGGTTTCGTTCGTTCAAGCACAGCTCATGACGTTCGTTCAGACATTGGGAGTGATTTTAGGAGCGGATATCGGCACCACCGTCACCGCGCAGCTCATCGCTTTTAAATTGACCGATGTCGCCCTGATTATCATGGCGGTCGGTTTCCTGATGAGAATCTCTTCCAAAGTAGACCGGATACGAAGCATTGGAGATATTCTCTTAGGTTTCGGAATGCTTTTCTTTGGCATGTACATGATGTCGGAAGCAATGTCGCCGCTGAAGAATTATGAGCCGGTTACCGAGATGATGACGTCGCTACAAATGCCTCTGTTTGGAGTACTGGTCGGAACGGTTTTCACCGCATTGATCCAGAGCAGCAGCGCTTTTACGGGAATCGTGATTGCGATGGCGCAGCAGAATTTGATTACGCTTGAAGCCGGTATCCCGTTGCTCTTGGGAGCCAACATCGGCACGTGCATCACTGCGATTCTGGCGAGCATTACCACGGGGCGTGAAGCGAAACGTGTGGCGCTGGCTCATACGCTTTTCAAAGTCATTGGAGTGCTCCTTTTTATCGGATGGATTCCAGCTTATGCGAATTTCATCAGCAGTTTAACCGGCAATCTCCCGCGGCAGATCGCGCACGCTCATACGGTTTTCAATGTGGGAATGACGATTTTATTTCTTCCGTTTTTGGGATGGATGGCAACGATTGTTTATAAATTGCTGCCGGACAAACCGGAACCGGAGGTTGTGTCTCCCTACAAGATTAAGCATCTGGAATATAGTCTGATTTCCACACCGTCGCTGGCTTTGAGCCTGGCGAAAGTGGAAGTGCTTCGTATGGGCGGGAAAGTGCAGAAGATGGTCAAAGATATTATCGAGCCTTTCCTCAACGGACGGGGAGTTGCGATAGATAAGATACATGAGCAGGAGGAAGAAGTTGATTTTCTCTATGAAGAGATTATAAAGTATCTGACGAAGATCAGTCGCCAGAGTATCGCCAAGGAACGTATTGATGAGGCATTCCAGATGCTGCACACGGTTTTGGAGTTGGAACATATCGGCGATGTCGTTGATAAGAACCTGCGTCCGCTGGTCGTGAAGAAGAGAGTGCTCGGATGTCATTTCTCGGAAGCGGGACGGGCGGAAATTCAGGAGTTCCATATTAAGGTCATGAAGCAGCTCAGTCGTGCGATGGATGTCTTCCGTGACGTTAATCTCGAGAAGGCGGAGCGGATGAAATACAAGGAGCGAAAATACTTGTACATGGAAGCGGAATACCGCCAGAGCCATTTTAAGCGGGTCACGAAGGAAGTGCCGGAGTCCATCGCCAGCGGAGAAATTCATCTGGAACTCATGGATTACCTGAAGCAAATCAACAGCTATGCCACGAGCATCGCTCGAAATCTCCTTGCCGAAGCGGAGGAAACAAAGCCGAAGAGCGAGAAGGAAGAGAAAAAGACCGCTTCGGGCAAATAACATTTTCACTCCCTTAATTCCAATCAAGACTATCGTGAAGCTTTCTGCAAAGATCCTGACAGCATCGTTTGTTCTTCTCATTAGTTCAATTCCGGCGTTCCCTAAGTTTGTTTTGGAGCATCCCCATGGTGATATGAAAATTTCGGGTCGTATTCGAGCGGCGTATAATTACCGTTTCAACTTCGCGGGGGATGACAATCATCAAAAGAATCGGTTCTACCTTCAGCAGGCGCGAGTGCGGTTTGGCGGGAGTCTCTACGAAGTCTTTGAGTATGATGTGCATTTGGAATTCCGCAGCTACGATGAGGTCTTGGAAGCCAAAGATCTTCGCATGACTTATAAACCTGCCTCTATCTTTGCAGTAAGTGCAGGACAATTCAAGGTTCCTTATCTTAACCGCGAGGAAACACAGACCCTGCTCGACGAACTCAAGAAGGTTCTTGGAACGGGCTCCTAACCATGGCGTTCGGCTGACGCCCTAAGGACAACGGCTGATACCGCTCGTTAGCCAGTAAAAAGACGACAAATGAGCAACTTGTAGTTTCAGAGATTCATGCGCTCGTGACAGATTTGTTTTCTTTCAGCGTATTTGGCATTGATGGCTCCGTATTGTTCGCGTTTTATCGGGTGATGTAAGGGCTTGTAAGTGAAATACTTGCAAGCTCTTTTTCTTTTACCAATTTTCAATAATCGTTTTCTACTTTCACGATTGCAAAAGAATATCTGGTTCATGTGCGATTGAAAGATTTCATGCTTGAGTTTGCGCAATCAATTGACTTTGTTTGATTTCTCTCTTATATTTATAGATGTGAAAAATTTCTCTCAGGCTTTTACTGTATGCCTTCTCGCAGGTATCCGACGATAAAAGACAATCAGTCATCCGTTGCAACCGTGGGATTATAAATGAAGCGCGCCTTTTCCTTCCCCAACAGCATCACATCAAAGCTCTTCGTGCTGCTGATGTTTCTGCTACTGCTGGTATTTGTCATTACATTCCTGAATACGGATCTTTTCACCCGGCAGATTGAAAACACTGTGCGCAATCATGCCATTCAAGTCAGCGATCTTATTAAGAGCTCGACGCATTACTCCATGCTGAAAAACCATCGGGAGGATTTGGCGAACATTATTTCAAATATCGGGAAGGAAGAAGGCCTCGAAGGAATCTGGATATACGATAAATACGGCGAAGTTCGCTTTGCGAGTGATTCGGCAGCGCTGGCGATAACTCTTGAAAAAGATGCGGAACAATGCTCCTTTTGCCACACGGCTGAGCAGACGAAAGGCGTGATTCCCCAAGAGAATCGCATCCGCCACTTGAGATCCGAATCGGGTGAGCGCATTCTCGGGCTAATCAATCCGATTGAGAACTCAAAGAGCTGTTCCGAAGCAAGCTGCCACGCTCACAGTCCGGATAAGAAATTGCTGGGGCTTTTAGATATTCAGATGTCTCTGAAAGAAGCGGACGCCAGCGCAGGAAATACGCGAAAGGCAGTTCTTTTTATGTCCGGAGCGCTCATCTTCTTAACGGCTTTATTGTTCCGGAGCTTTATCCACCGGGTGATTCAACGTCCGATTTCTGCGCTGATTCACGGCACTGAGCAAGTCGCCGCGATGAACCTTGACTATTCGATTCCAGTGGGTTCGCGCGATGAACTCGGATACCTTTCTCAATCGTTCAACAAAATGACGCAAGAGCTGAAACGGTCGAATGAATCCATCCGGGAATGGTCTGAAACCCTTGAGGACAAGGTTCAGGAGAAAACCGAGGAATTGGAACGCGCACAGGCGCACCTGATTCTCGTGGAAAAGATGGCCTCGCTGGGGAAGCTGGCCGGTGTTGTGGCTCATGAAATCAATAATCCGATGGCGGGAATTCTCACCTATGCCAAGCTTTCCATAAGAAATCTCTCGGATGCGCCGCAAGAAAAAGAAATCGGAGATTCCATTGACAACCTGATGGTGATTCGAGATGAGGCGAAGCGGTGCGGCGACATTGTCAAGAACCTGCTTCTTTTCTCAAGAAAATCCTACGGCGAGGTGTCGAAACAAGATGTGCGACCCATGATTGCACGGAGCATTGAGCTGGCTCGGCACAGCGTCAAAACGAAAAAGGTGTTTTTAAAACAGGAAATCGAAACCGAAAACACACTTCTCTATTGCGATACGGCGGCACTTCAGCAAATGATGCTGGTACTTTTAATCAACGCGATTGAAGCGATGCCGCCGGAAGGTGGAGAAGTGACCATTCGGCTTCGTGACGGCGAAAAAGACGGAACAATTCTGATGGAAGTCAGCGACAACGGAAACGGAATATCCGAAGAGGATTTTCCTCATATTTTCGAACCCTACTACACGACGAAGGATTCGGCGGAAAACACAGGATTGGGGCTCGCGGTCGCTTATCGGATTGTCGTTGACCATCACCACGGCCGGATTTCCGTCGATTCCACCGTAAATGAAGGAACAACCTTCACAATTGAACTGCCCATCGATGCGCCAGACGTGACATCGTAAGTCCGGATGCGCATTTAAAGCTAAGAGGCAAAAGAATGGATAAAGAAAGTATCGGAATCCTGGTTGTTGACGACGAGTTCTCGGTGCGCGACTCGCTCTGCAAATGGTTCATATCGGACGGCTTCCGAGCGGACGTAGCGGAGAGCGCCGATGCCGCAATGGTGAAACTCCGCGATCAAACCTGGGATATCATCCTGCTGGATATGAAAATGCCGGGTATGGATGGTATCGAGTTCAACCGCCACATTAAAAGCATCGACAAGGACATCATTGTCATCATCATGACGGCGTATGCTTCGGTGGAATCGGCCGTTCAGGCGCTCAAAGATGGAGCGTTTGACTACGTATCCAAGCCGATAGACCCCGATGATCTCACTCACATCATCCGCAATGCGCTCGAAACACGCCGACTCACACAGGAAAATATCCAACTCAAGCAGCACATCGAAGACTTGAGCATGCCGGATGACATCGTCGGAACATCACCGCAAATCAAGCGAGTGCTGGAGATGATTGCGACGGTGGCCAAGACAGATGCCACCGTGATGATTCTCGGTGGGAGCGGGACCGGGAAAGAACTGGTGGCACGTGCCATTCACAGCAACAGCAACCGCCGCTATGCCCCGATTATCTCTATCAATTGCGGCGCCTTTACGGAAACGCTGCTGGAAAGCGAATTATTCGGCCACGAAAAAGGAGCTTTTACCGGCGCCAGCGCGCGGCGAAAAGGAAAACTTGAGCGCGCCGACAAAGGAACGATTTTCTTCGATGAAATCGGAAACATCGGTTCGAAAATGCAAATGGATCTTCTCCGCGTCCTTGAAACGAAGCAATTCGCTCGTCTGGGCGGGGAGAAACCGATTACGGTGGACTTCCGCATTATCTGCGCGACGAATCGCAATCTTGAAGAGGCCGTCAGTACGGGAGCTTTTCGGGAGGATTTATACTTCCGATTGAATGTTTTTACCATTGATATTCCACCGTTAAAAGAACGTACAGATGACATCCTTCTCCTCGCCGATTACTTCGTCCAGAAGTATGCACGCTCGATGGCTCGGGGCGTGAAGAAAATCTCAGCGGAAGCCGAGAAAATGCTGCTCGGTTACGACTGGCCGGGGAATGTGCGGGAATTGCGAAATGTTATCGAGAGAGCGATTGTGTTGACATCCGGTGAAGAGATTTTGCCGCGCGATCTTTCCTTTCCTTTTCGCTACCGCATGAAGCAATCCGGCGGAGATACGCTGGAGGATGTGGAAAAGGCGCACATCGCAAGGATTCTGGAACGAGCGGAGTGGAATATCAGTCAGGCTTCGAACGTCCTCGGAATCGACAGGACGACGTTATACAGCAAAATCAAGAAGTACGCTCTGGGCAAGCAAAGTTGAACTCCCCCAAACTCTATGTCGTTCCCATACAGCTTTCCGATGAATCCGTGCTTGATCCTTTGCTGATGTATTTGACGCATGTCTTTCACCTGAAAACGGAAATCCTTCACAAAGAGCTTGACCTGGCTAAAGCCTATAACGCAGAACGGGATCAGTTCTATTCTTCTGTTATCCTTGCCGATATAATTGAAAATCCCCCAGCAGATGCTTTTCGCCTGCTGGGGGTTATGGGTTTTGACCTTTATATTCCGGTGCTGACGTATCTTTTCGGAGAAGCTCAGTTCAAAGGATTGGGCGCGCTCATCTCCATTTTTCGATTGCGAAACGAATTCTACAAACGTCCGCACGACGCGCAACTTTTTCAGGAACGCTTGCTCAAGGAAGCGGTGCACGAATTAGGGCATACCTATGGGCTGGTTCATTGCACCTATCCCGGCTGCGTAATGAACAGCTCCACCTATATCGAAGACGTCGATGAGAAATTGGTTACGTTTTGCTCCTCCTGCCGCCAAGTCGTCGAAGAGGGCGGCAAAGTTTGAAAAATCCTCCCAGTTAACTCGCCTGGTGATTGTTCGGCTTGCCGATAAAACTCAGGACAAGCTGACGGTACTCGTCCGGAGATAGCAAATCCCGCAGGTTTCGCGAAAGCTCTCCGCCATCGTACATCGTCTGACCGAGTTGTTTCTGGCGACGCTGCAGATTGTCGGCCAGAACAGAATCCAGCCACTGCAACTCTTTCATATACCACGGAAAGACCGAATCCCCGCCGCGGCAATACTGCAAATCCTCTTCTAAATCATCCGGCTCCACACAAAACAACCATCCTTTTCCCAATGAATCGAGGATAACTTTGTCTGGAAAGTTTTCCAAGTCTTCGTTGATTTCGACAATGCGTCCCGATATCGGCGAGAGAATCGAAAACGCGCGAGATCCCTGTATAACCTGACAGCAGTTTTCTCCGCGACGAATTCGCTGTCCGGGCAAGGGCAGCGATATCGCATCAATCGAACCCAAAACCGTCGCTACTATACTGTCGATTCCGACGTAAATCCGATCGGAAGCTTCCGGCTGAATCCACGTATGCTTCGGATGGAAATAACGGTCATCTCCGCCTTGGAAATCATTCATACCGGACAAGACTGAAAAACGAAGCGAACTTCCATTCGACCGGCTCTTAAAATCCGGCTTCAGTGTGGGCAGCGAAGGTTGCTTCCTGGCCGTTTGACCGGCGGCAGGTTCAGGCGACATACCTCTGAGTCCAATATCCAGCGGGCAATTTTCGCACTGAAAATCGCGGTCGCAAATTTTATAAGCCACCACGCCGGCTTCCATCCAGACACACTGTTTCTCACCTTCAGGAATGACGGAAAACCGTCCGTTATCTTTCAGTTTTGGTTGCATGAGATTTTTCCTTCCGGGCAAGCTATACACTCCAGCCGATTTTAACATATCCTTCTTCCTCTTCACCTTCGGCTGCTGGCTCGACCTTTTCGAAGACTGGGAAGTTGCGTGCGATGAGTCCGACAATGATGAAACCTGCTGTGATAAAGGATATCGAAATGAGAAACTCCTGCCAGCTTGGGAAATACCCGCCGTTGACCCGTGCAAAGGCGGTCGTTACAACATTCACACGGTGCATCAGGAATCCTAAGACGACACACAGCGACGCGATGAACAATCCACGCGGCGTCGAACGGATCCGCTTGTTCAACAGCAGGGCTATCGGGATGAAAATAAACAGGAATATCTCGATCCAGAAGAACGGTGTTTCATAGGCGTTTGCGAAGAGCAGTCCCAAAGCGCCGCGTGTCGAAAGATCAGCAAAACGAATCACAGCAAAGATTCCAAGGAAAAGTACGAGGCCTCTGGAAACGGACAGCAGCAAGTGTTGTGGTGTCTCATGCTGCAGGAAACGTTTGCTCAGTGATGATTCAAAGATAACCATCGCCAATCCAGCCGCGATGCAGGAGAAGAAAAACAGAATCGGCAGAATCGGAGAATACCACAAGGGATACATTCTACTGGGCATCACCGTAAAAAGAGTTCCCAGTGTTGATTGATGAAGCGTGGACAGCAGCGCGCCGATAATAATCAACGGGACGCTGACCTTATGGAAAATGTTCTGCAGTTTTGTCCAACCGAATTTCTCAAAAATGACTTGACTGAATTCGAGAAATAGGACAGTCGAGTAAAGCATCACACACCACGCGACCTCGAAGAGAGGGGAATGGATGTTCCAATAGATGATGCAATGCCACATATTCCAAGGTTTGCCCACCTCAATGAGCAATCCGGCAACAAAAATCATATACCCGAGGAAGGCCGTGAGGATACTCATGCGGACGATGGGTTTGAATTTCTTCAGGCGAAAAACATAAACCATGGTGGCCATAACAAAACCACCCGCCGCCAGCCCCACGCCTCCAAGAATATCAATCGCAATCCAGAGTCCCCAGGCGGATTGATCCGTCAGATTCGTCACAGCGCCCAGACCATACGTATAGCGCTGAATGGCAACCACAAATGACGTTATCAGCAAAATGGCTGCAATAATCGGCCATGGTTTGAGGAGAGACTTCAATTGCTTAATCATGGCTGTCACCTCCAGCGGAATCCTTCATCTCTGCCTCAATTTTAGCCACTTCCTCCCGGCGTTTGAACAGCCAATAGGATCCTCCCAAAAAAACCGCTCCGAGAAGGAGGACGTTGGGAACCTGCTGCAGGATACGCCACGGGATTTCCGGCGTCGCTGTTTTCGGGATGTCTTTCGAGAATCCCAGCTTATCAAGTGAAACGGCGGAAAGATAAAGCACCGAGGTTCCTCCGGCTTCAAAAAGCCCGAAGATTTTAGACTGATATTTCTCCGCATTCTTCCGAATCCGAGCTTCTGCGATAGCGATGAGGTCTTCCCGATTTCCCGTGATGGTAGCACCGGTCGGGCAGGCTTGCGAACAGGCAGTGGGGAGTCCCTTTTCGATGAGGTCATAGCACAGGTTGCACTTCCTTACGGATGGATTCCACTCATTCCATTCAAACGTCGGAACCTCGAATGGGCACGCAACGATGCAATACCGGCATCCCATACACTTGTCGGCATCGTAAACCACCGCGCCGCTTTCCAGTTTGGTCAGCGCACCCACCAGACATACCGCCACACAACTCGGATGTTCGCAGTGCATACAAAGCTTGCGAACAAACTGCCCGTCTTTCTTCTGCAAAACCGTAAAATTGCGATAGCTCAGCTTATCATCATTCAGTCCCTCCGAAGGAAGATGATTCTTCTGTTTGCACGCTAATACACATTTACCGCAACCAATACATGTCGTGACATCTAATAACAATCCCTTTTGTGTCATGACGCCGCATCTCCAGAGCTATGGTTGCTCAAGAAACGTTTTTCAAATTTTTTCCATTCCGCGGAATCGAATTCCTCGAGAACTCCGCTCACCGGAATACCACCGTCTGCAACCGTGGTTCCAAGTGCCGTTCCTTGTCCAGCGATATTGACAAGGAAATCACGAAACGCGCCAATCTCGCTTTTCAGCCACTGCACCGCTTTGTCAGCGATAAAAAGAGGCTTCAAATCGTCGGAGATCGATGTGGGGCGCATTTTTAGAACCCAACCGGTTTTATACGGCTGCTCTTTGAGCAACCCGGGATTTTGGATAAGTTTCTCGTTGACTTCCAAGACCGTTCCACTCATGGGAGCCGCGAACGAGGCTTCCTTCTGACCTTGAACAATCTTGAAAGCGGGTGAATTTGACCTGAGTTCCTGTCCCACTTTGGGAAGAGCAATTCGGTCAATACGGCCTAAGGCCTTGTGTGCGAAATCGTCGGCGCCTACCGTTACAAGCCCCTTTTCCTGAATACGCGCCCATGTATGTCCCGGATGGAAAAAGTATCCGAGAGGCATCAGGAAATCCGACAGGAGTTTCTTTGGATTCAATGTAATTGTTTGGGGTATCGCAGCAGTGGCTCGCGCGGTTTTCCGATTCTCGAAAAACTGAATTCCCAAATCCAACAGCAGAAAGCCGAGAATAATGCCGATAACTGTAAGTGCTATCATAGTTGCGTTGTTCCTCTCAGTATAGTGAGCTCAAATGCGAGCTTAGTTGTCTGTCTTTTCTTCCGAATCTTTCTTAAGTTCTTCACCACCATCGGCCATCGTCAGGCCCAGTTCCCGCGAAGGAACCTGAAAACCAACCGGTGCACGGGCGTCAACTTTCTTGTAACCGAATTTCCCTTTTAAAAGAGCACTGATACCGATAACAGGAAGCGCAACCCACGGCAGAATAAGTACTGCTGCGAACACTGCCCAGATGATGAGTGCGTACCATGGCAAGTCGATGTAAAACATTTCTTTCTCCTTTGGCTTATCGTTTAAAAATTCTAAGGTTCTTTCAGGTGACCAGTTCTTGACTCGTTTATAAGGATTCGCAATTCACGTGCCAGTCTTGTATAGCTTTTAAATACAAACACATAAAAAATACATCGAGAAATTTTTCCCAAATATGTGTTGGATTCCACAGCACTGTATGTCGAGATATTCTACACTCCTTTGCGTTTTGGTGTTGGAAATTGAAGCAGTTAGTGTAACTCAAGGAAAACTCTGAATTTGCTCATCTGAGAGGAATTCAGCACTACGCAGAGCACTCCCGCGTCCTGCAATCCTGCATGCCTCTGTTCCGGGCGGGGAATGGCTGAAGTCGGGAGAAATCTTTTTTTCTTGGATCCAGTCCTTGATTCATTGATAAGAATTTTGTAAATTTTCATTTCAGGTACAAGAAAGAGAAATTGTAAATATACAGGAAGTTATAACGAGTTGCAACCTGGAAACTGTGCGAGCTTGACCTTCCCTTGAAGGAGGCAGCTCCTTTTCCTGAAAGATTTGAATTTGATTTTTAGTTGAGTATGCGATATAGATTCAAGAATTGAGGCAAGTTGTCATGAATTGGAAAGTATTGGTTATTATTTCTGCATTAACAACAACGACGCTGCAGTTTGCGAGCAGTGCGCCCGCGGCGCGTGAGGCGCAGCCTGTTGTTAGCATAGAAGAGGCGCTGAGCCGTTTCGGAGTCCCGTATGCACATTGGCAGAAGATAGATCTTAGTGGTCTGGACCCTATCTATCAGGAGATGGCATTAAGGCTGTTGTCGGTCCCAGTAGAGGAACGACCGCCTATAGCTGTCTGCGTGGCGCCGGGGACGCCGTATGAAGTTGTTGAAAAGCTTGAGAGACTTCTTTACAGCGGACGATTAGACTATGAGTTGGGCAATCGCTGGTCGTGGACGGCTCATGGAGGGACAGGCGGTCAGGGCGATCCGATTACGCTGACCTACAGCTATGTCCCGGACGGCGTCTGGGTGCCGGGAGGCGCGGGGGAACCCGGTTCACCTAATGTTCTCTTCGCTACTTTGGACGCTCAATTCGGGAGTACAGCGCTCTGGCAATCGAAAATTGCTCAGGTATTCGCTCGCTGGTCGGAACTGACCGGTATCACTTATGTAGAGGAAAACGACGACGGCGCTTCTCTTTTCAATTCCTCTGGGAGCATCGGCGTTCGCGGCGATGTCCGCTTCTGTTCTCACGATATTGATGGCGGTTACGGGATTCTCGCCTATAACTACTACCCCAACGGTGGCGATATGTGTCTGGATGCTTCGGAGTACTGGGCGAATTCTTCTAATGACTTCCGATTCTTCCGCAACGTCGTCGCACACGAACACGGCCACGGCATAGGACTCGCACACGTTTGCCCGGCGAACGGTACGAAACTAATGGAGCCTTACTTGACCACAAGCTATGACGGACCACAACATGATGACCAGAGAGCGGGGCAACGCCACTACGGCGACCGGTATGAGGATAACGGCAGTTCCGGCTCTGCAGAGAATCTTGGTTCCGTCGAAGGCAACTACATGGTCACGGAAGTCTGCATGGATGATAACGGCGAGTCGGACTATTACAAGTTTACCGTGGTTGACAACCGAATGGTGTCCATCACACTGACGCCGGTTGGATTGGAATATCAGGCGGGCCCTGAGGTAGGAAATTGCGATACAGGAGATTGGATCAACTCTCTGACAATCAATAATCTCGACCTGTATCTCTATGACACAAACGGTTCAACGCTGTTGGCGTCTTCCACATCCCAGCCCGCTGGTAGTCCGGAAACTATCGTGAATTTCATACTTCCTTCGGCGGGGACCTTCTACGCTCGGGTTGTGTCGGGTCCGACTAACGATGTGCAAACCTATGAGTTCGAGATCAACGTTGAAAAGCCTCTTATACTATACACACCCAACGGCTCCGAAATCTGGTACTCTACCAGAAATGAAGATATTGTCTGGAACAGCGGTCTATCCGGAACGGTAACCATCAGTCTGGATCGAAATTATCCTTCCGGCATTTGGGAAATGCTTTTCTCCGGCACCGCCAATGATGGAATCGAATCCTGGCCTGTAACAGGGCCGGAAACAGCGAATGCCCGCATTCGCATTATCAGCGATTCCTCACCGACAGACGGCGACACATCCGATGCCGGCTTCACGATTACGGATCCCTATGTTCTGGTCACGTCTCCCAATGGTGGGGAAATCTGGTACGATTTGGAATCCAACATTATTTACTGGCAATCCGGTGGAGTATTGGGCAACATGGATATTTCCATCAATCGCGATTTCCCGGCCGGAGCCTGGGATCCACTTTTCACAAATACCCTCAACGATGGAGCTGAACAGTGGATCGTCACAGGCCCTCAGACGTCCAATGTTCGCATCCGTGTGGTCAGTGTCAACACTCCACATCTCCGGGATTCATCGGATGCCGACTTTACCATCTTTAGCCGCTATATTACGATGACGGCACCCAACGGCGGTGAGACTTGGTATGTGGACGATGCGGAAGACATCACATGGGAGAGCGGTAATTTCTCCGGTACCATCAGCATTTCCATCAATTTCAGCTATCCCGGAGGGGGATGGCAAAACATCGTTGCAGGTACGGACAATGATGGAGTTCATCCGTGGCAAGTTGCCTTGCCGCCTACAAGCAACGCTCGCATCAGGATTATCAGTGACACCTATCCGAGTGTTGGCGACACTTCAGACGGTAACTTTACAATCTCCGATGGGGGAATGATAACCGTGACGACTCCGAATGGAGGTGAAGTTTGGTTTGTGAGCGAAACGGAAGACATCACATGGCTCTCGGGAGGAATATCCGGCAATGTGACCATTGAATTGGACCGGGCGTATCCGTCAAGCTGGGAGACATTATTCGCCAGTACAGCCGATGATGGTATCGAACCCTGGCCGATTACCGCGCCGGTGACAAATCAGGCGCGTGTGCAAATTACCAGCATATCGCAGCCCAGCGTTTCTGATGTTTCCGATAATGATTTCACGATTATGCAGGATGATCCACCTGTGATTGTGCATGCTCCCAAGGATGATGGTGAACCGGGTTACGTTCTGTTCGTCGCAGATGTCACGGATGAATTGCCGGGATCGACGGTTCGTTTATTCTCACGTTCTTTAGGAGCGGGAGCGTATGACACAACGGATATGGAGTCAACCGGTAATCCGGATGAATACTCTGCGACATTGAGTTTGGTTGATACAGGAACGTATGAATATTATATCGAAGCTACTGATGTCGGCAGTCAAGTAAGCACAACCGATGTGTATGATTTTCAGCTTTACTCTTTCTGCGGTACGACCATTTCTTATGACAACGGCTCGGCGGATCGTTTCAATTGGGCAGGCGAAGAAGAATTCCGCTGGGCGGTTCGCTTCACACCCCCGGCGACGCCGTTCCTTCTCTGCGGTGCCCGTTTCAGCGCTTCTCCTGACAAACCCGACGCGGTTCACACACGCATCTACGTTGAAGTCTATAGTGAGAGCGGCGGACTACCGGGCGCGCTGCTTTTTAGCGATACCACGGGTTCCATCGGCAATCTGGTTGGCGGTTTGCAGACCGGTCAAACGCACTGGGCGGATGTGATGGTGCGTGACGGTTCCAGTGAACCGCTGGAGCTCTATGGCGATTTCTTTATTGCGGTGGGCAACCCGGACACACTGCTCTATGAAGCCTTCTCACGTGACACGACGAGCACGAACAGCGACCGCAGTTTCCTGTATGACGGCTGCACGGAGCAGTGGTACAACGAGAATGATGCGTGGGAGAATTGCAAGGTAGGCAACCGGCTGATTCGCGCGTTGGGATACGTCCAGAGTCCGCCGGAGGTCGTAGTGTATCGCGCGGGCAACGATGCGGAATTGCACTGGACTTCGACCGGAGCGCCGTACTACCGGATTTACAGCGATACGACACCGTTCGGCGTTTTTGGAACCCTCGAAGGTTCAACGACGGACACGATATTTATGGATGTGGATGCCATAAACGGCGATTTGCTAAAATTCTACCGCATCACGTCGGCCACGTTGCCGTAAAAACAGCGGCTTGGCGATATACGAAGAACAAGGCGACAGGCTCCTGGAGAACGCAAATAACTAAATGGCGGCTCTCCGGAAGTCTGTCGTCTTTTTTGAAAAGAAAAGGTGGTTTGATCGAACAAGTGAAGTGGTGGCTCTTTCCTTTATATTGTACGGCGCTTACCCCAATCCCTTCAACCATTTCCGGCTGAAGGGGTTGATTTTTTTTGCCGTGTTGGAGAGCTCCTGTGTGTTGGAGAAAAGATTCGTCAAAGCGGTGCCTCGTTGCTTTGCAGCCGACCCAAGCGCACGCCGTGCGGCACTACCAAACCGTCATTCACTATTTAAGGAAACAACAAAAAATAGATAGGCTTTGCAATATAACCCCCCATAATTGCGTTTTGTTATTATGGGGAAGTCCGCCATGAACTTGAGCCCCCCTCTTTTTATACCCTGATTATCCAATTTTAGCCGCCAAAAGCGAAGAAAAAACTACAGAATTGCATCCGGAGCACGTTATGACTCAAATGAAGCATCGGTTTCTACAGAAGTGGATTCTATTTTTTATTTTCATCATGGCAGCCGTTGCCGCGGGTCAGGATAGGAATCACAGCTGTCTCAATGTTTGTCTTGAAAAAATAGTTACTTGAGATCTTGGGTGATTCACAAGACAGGTGGTAAATCCATGTATCTGCGCGCTTGGTATTGGCTACGATGATGTTTTTCGATTACCTCTTTCCCGGTGGCGGGGCAAGGTGGCTTCAGCCCTTTGTTGCCGCTTGACCGGGCACGCGGGACGCATGCCACGGCGAGTCGTAGGGACAAGGCCTGCCTTGTCCGTTTGTTGCCCGTCTGAAAATTTATGCGGTCGGGTCACAGACGCCGACCCTACAAGATTATCGTTGAA